>NZ_PHUL01000001.1:2115000-3522500 GCF_002813425.1 Cellulophaga sp. RHA19 | reverse complement strand
TATACCAAACAAAACAAAAGTCCTAGAAGCTAACTTCTAGGACTTTTGTTGTTTATATTTATGCGTGTAAACAAAAAAAGAGAGCAACATTATGTTACTCTCTTCTGTAAAATTGTATTTATGTTATTTATTCTTCTTCTCCTGAAGTATCTTCCTCTTCTTTGTTAATACTGTTTTCTAGTATGTTTAACTTCTTCAGCTTTGCTTTCCAGGTATTTAAAGAATCTTTTTGACTATTTATATTTTTAAGAACATTTTTTACTAAAGGATTTTCTTCTGAAGCGTTAGAAAAGAATTGTAAATTATTTTCTAATTGACGTATTTCATTTTTACTTTCATCAATTTTCCTTTTAATAAATAATCTTTCTTTGTAGATAGCGTTTTCATTATCGCTTGCAGATAATTTTTGAATTTTATCACCGTACTTAAGTAATTCAGATTCTTGTTTACTAATATCTAGCTTTCTGAAAATAGCATCTAAAATGGTATTAAACTTGTTATTAATGTTTTTCTTTTTGAAAGGTACGTGACCATACTTTTTCCATTCATTAATAAATTCTTTTATATCAGCAACGTCTTTAGATCTGTCTCCAGATAATTGAAATTCTTTAAGTTTGTTTAAACACGCTGTTTTGTGTTCAAGGTTTACAAGTTCTTCTTTGCTAGATTGATTTTTTAAAGCGTGTAATCTATCAAAATAATGATTACAAGCTCCTTTAAACTCGTTCCATATTTTATCTGAATACTTTCTAGGGACATGGCCAATAGTTTTCCATTCGCCTTGTATACGTTTCATTTCTTTAGTAGCAACATCCCAATCTTCACTATCTTTGGTGGCAAGAGCAATTTCTAATAATGCTCTTTTTTTATCTAAATTGTCTTGTTGTTCTTTCTTTAAATTTTTGTAGAAAGCATTTTTAGATTTATTAAATGTTTTAACGGCTTCCTTAAATGTTGCCCAAGTTTCCTCATTAAATTTCTGAGGTACTTTACCTGCTTTAAAAAATTCTTCTCTTAGAGCTTCAATTTCTTTAATTTGTTTTTGAAGTTCTTTGTGATTGCTAGAAGTGTTTTCTGCAATGTCTTTGATCTTAGAAATTATATCATTCTTTTTCTCTAAGTTAACCTCGTAAACTTTGTCTAGATCTTTATAGTAATCTTGTCTTCTTTGATGTAAAACTTTAGTAGCGTTACTAAATTCTTCCCAAATTTGTTCTCTATGATCTTTACCAACAGGACCAATATCTTCTTTCCAGATTTTATGTAATGTTTGTAGCTCTCTAAAAGCTTTGTTTAAGTCTGGTTCATTGGCTAATGCATTAGCACGAACAATAAGTTTAAGTTTTTCTTCTAAATTGTGCTTAAAATCTAAATCTCTTAACTCTCTGTTTAAGTGTAAAAAGTCGTAGAATATTTCAATGTGGTGGTGGTAAGTACGCCATACATTGTTATAGTCGGTCCTAGGAATAGGACCTGCGTTACGCCAATTTTCCTGTAGGTCTTTAAAGTTTTTGTAGGTAGTGTTTATATCCTCTTCAACATTTACTAACCCTTTTAGGTCTTCAATTATTTGAAGACGCTTTTCTAGATTAGTTTTTAAGTTGCTTTCTAAGTTTTTGTAATAAGCATCTTTTTTTTCTCTATAATCCGAATACACTTCATTAAACTGTCTTTTAGTTACGGAGTTGTATCTAAAGTCAATTTCATTACCACCATTAGCTATAAATTCTTCTTTCTTGTGCTCAAGAAATTCTTGAAATTTTAAATCAAATTCATATTTGATACCATCAATATGTTTCTTAATGGCTTGTACTTTTTCATTCTTTACTAAGCGCTGTAGTTCTCCAACTAGGTTTTCCATACTCATAGCATGGTAATCTAATAGGGGAATTTCGTGTCTTTGTTGATTGTCATTATCCTCTGCATCTTCTGCATTGGTTTCTTCAATCTCATCTAAAATTTCTTTTTCATCTTTGTTTATTTCCTCAGATGTTTCTTTTTTAGCTGCACCTTCGCTTGTTATTTCAGTAGTTTTCTCTGAAACAGTATTAGCATCAGTAGTTTCTGAATTTTCTTCACCCCCTACATTGTTTTGTAGTTCTTCTTTGCTGTCTTCCAACATAATGTTTGTATTTGGATTTCTTTATACTGGTAATATACTAACAACCAAACAAACCACAAAACTTAATATGTTTTTTTAGATGTCTAAAAATCAATATAAAACAGGTCTTGAATGTTGTTGTTATTATAATTAATGTGTTGTTGTAAAAATTTAAATGCTATGCTATTTTTTTTACTCCAATGGTATTAATGTTAGAAACGTGAATATCATAGTCTATACCTACTTTATTATATACATTTTGCATTTCTTTTGCTACTTTTTCTGCAATTTCTTTTCCTTGGCTTAAAGCAAAGATTGAAGGTCCGGAACCAGAAATACCACAACCCAACGCACCAGCATTTAACGATGCAGATTTAACATTGTCAAAAGCAGGTATAAGAATAGATCTTATAGGTTCTACTATGTGGTCTTCTAGAGATCTTCCTATTAGCTCATAATCTTCTGTGTAAAGACCAGCTATTAATCCGCCAACATTTCCCCATTGTTTTATACCGTCTGCTAAATAAATAGTTGTTTTTAGTATTTTTCTTGAGTCTGATGTTTTAATTTCTATTTGCGGGTGAATTACAGTAGCGTATAATTCTCTAGGTGTATTTATTTTTATAATATCTAAAGGATTATAGCTTCGGACTAAAGTAAAACCGCCATATATAGCAGGAGCAACATTATCTGCATGTTGTACTCCACTGGCTAATTCTTCACCTTTCATAGCAAATTGCACTAATTCTAAATTAGAAAAAGGTTCTCCTAATAACTTGTTCATAGCCCAAACGGCACCAGTAGAGCTGGCTGCACTACTTCCAATACCGCTGCCAGCTTTGATTTTTTTATAAATTTCTATTTCAAAACCACCACTGTAATTAGTAGCAGATAATAACGCTAAGCCAGCTACGCCAGCTACATTTTTATGTGTTTCTAAAGGTAAATCTTGACCTTCTATTTTGGTTATTGTAATGCCTTTTTTAGTTGTTTTTTTTACAACCATTTCATCGCCAACATTGTCTAGTGCAACTCCTAGAACGTCAAAACCACAAGAAATATTAGCAATAGTTGCAGGACAGAATACTCTGATTTCGTTTTTCATAATTAAAAGTTTCCTATTCTTATTATATCAGCAAAAATTCCAGAAGCCGTAACATCTGCACCTGCACCAGCACCTTTAATAATCATAGGTTGGTTAGGGTATCTTTCAGTAAAAAATAAAACAATATTGTCACTTCCTTCTAAATTATAAAAATCGTGTCCTTTAGGAATATGTTGTAGTCCAACACTAGCTTTACCGTCTTCAAATTGAGCTACATACTTTAATTTTGAGTGTTTTTCTGCCGCTGCTTTATACATGTCTTGAAAAGATGCTTCATGTTTAATCAATGAAGCAAAAAAGTCATCATTATTAGTTGTTTTTAAACTTTCTTCAGGTAAAAACGGTGCATTTTTAATTTCTTCAATATCTAATTTATAACCACTTTCTCTTGCTAGAATTAAAATTTTACGAGCAACATCAATCCCACTTAAATCAATTTTAGGGTCGGGTTCTGTGTAGCCTTCTTCTTGTGCTTGTTTTACAACATCATGAAATGTAGTTTTATCATTAAAATTATTGAATACAAAATTTAAACTACCAGATAAAACAGCTTGTATTTTTAAAATTTTATCTCCTGAAGCAATTAAATGTTTTAGAGTATCTATAATTGGTAAGCCAGCACCAACATTAGTTTCAAATAAAAACGGAGCATTGTATTTTTGCGCTAAATACTTTAATTTACTATAATTAGTATATTCAGATGAACAGGCAATTTTATTACATGTAACCACAGAAATACTATTGCTTAAATAGTCTGCATAAGTATTAGATACTGTTGCGCTAGCTGTATTATCTACAAATATGCTGTTTCTGTAATTTAGTTTATTTACTTTATCAAAAAAGGCTTCTTTATTTGCTTTTTCTCCACTAGTAAGCAATGTTTCCCAATTTTTTAGAGAGATACCTTCTTCGTCAAAAAACATAGTTCTTGAATTGGAAATACCAATAACTCTTATATTTAGTTTTAAATTTTCCTTTAGATATTTTTTTTGTTGTTTAACTTGATGCAATAGTTTAGAACCTACATTGCCTACTCCCATAATAAACAAATTTAATTGTTTTGTGTTTTCTTCAAAAAACTTTTCGTGAAGAGAGTTTAGGGCTTTTTTAACGTCATTTTTATCTATAACAGCAGAAATATTACGTTCTGATGATCCCTGAGCTATAACTCTAATGTTTACATTATTTTTTCCTAGCGTGCTAAACATTTTACCGCTTAACCCTTGGTGATTCTTCATATGATCACCAACTAAAGCTATAATAGCAAGATCATTTTCTACTAATACTGGTTTTATTTTTTTTAATGAGATTTCATATTCAAATTCATTATTAATAGCTTCTTCTGCTAAATTAACGTCATTGGCATCAATTGCAACACAAATAGAGTGTTCTGATGATGCTTGAGTAATAAGTATAATGCTTATTTGTGCTATAGATAAAACTTCAAAAAAGCGCTTAGATATTCCTGGAATTCCTACCATACCTGGACCTTCTAAAGAAATAAGGCTTATATTTTCTATATGACTAATACCGCGAACTGTTTTACCATTTTGTTCCAGATTTTTTGTAATAGTAGTACCCTGAGATTCAGGATTAAATGTGTTTTTAATTGTAATAGGAATTCCTTTTGTGAGTACAGGTTGTATTGTAGGAGGATACAGTACTTTGGCACCAAAGTGAGAAAGCTCCATTGCTTCTTTATATGATATATTAACTATAGCTTTAGCTTGTTTTACAAGTTTTGGATTGGCAGTATACATACCGCTAACGTCTGTCCAAATCTCTAAATCATTTGCGTTAACAGCAGCTGCAATAATTGCAGCTGTATAATCTGATCCACCACGACCTAAAGTAGTAGAGTCTCCTTTTACTGAAGAAGCTATAAAACCACCCAATACCGTAATTTTAGCAGAATTATTATTAAAAAAATCTTCAATTGAATTATTTGTGTCATCAAAATTATAAATAGCTGCTTTTCCGTAATTTGAATTTGTTTTTAAAAGCTCTCTACTATCTTTATATACAGCATCTAAGTCTTGAGAAATAAAATATTCACTAATTATATAAGAAGATAGTAACTCGCCATAGCTAACAATTTTATCAGATAGTTTTGGTGTTATTTCTCCAATAAAAAATGCACCTTCTAATAAGGTTTCTAAAATGTTTAGCTCGTTTTTTACTTTACTTAAAACTCTACTTTGGTTAGTAACAGGCACTAGTTCTTTTATGGTAGAAAGGTGTCTATCTTCAATCTCTAAAAATACTTTTTTGTAGTCTTCTTGGTGTATTGAAGCTAATTCTGCAGCTTTTAATAATAGATCTGTTACGCCTCCAAAAGCAGAAACAACTACAGCTGTCTTTTCAGTAGAATTTTTAACTATATTTTTAACTAACCCTATGTTATTGG
Source organism: Cellulophaga sp. RHA19 (assembly GCF_002813425.1). NCBI lineage: Bacteria > Pseudomonadati > Bacteroidota > Flavobacteriia > Flavobacteriales > Flavobacteriaceae > Cellulophaga > Cellulophaga sp. RHA19. Next base: position 3,516,887 of record NZ_PHUL01000001.1, on the reverse strand, counting down.
CATTGGCAACCGAAGTTCCGCCGAACTTTAATACTTTCATTGTAAAATAATTATAGATTTTTGTAAGTTGTATTGATAAAACAATACGTATAACGGACGTGTATTATATAGCAAATTACCCCAATGGGGTAATTGTTGTGTTAGTAATAACACAAGTAAAAATTGTAGTAGAAAATGTAGTTACGTTGTCCAAAATGTTTGTTTAAGCTTTGCTTATTAACAAATCAAATGTAGTACTTTTGTCTTTTTAAACAAATGATTTCTAAAACTTTTACCATTTTAATAGTAAAAGCCTAATATTTTTATTGAATGAAGATTTTTACAGGAGAACAGATATACCAAGCTGATAAATTTACAATTAAAAAACAGCAAATTACTAGTGATGAGCTAATGGAGCGTGTTGCAGTACAAATATTTAACTGGTTGCACTTGCGTTTGCAAGGAGCACAACCTAAAATACATTTGTTTTGTGGTATAGGTAATAATGGAGGAGATGGTTTAGCTGTTGCAAGACATTTACAAGAGCACGGTTATAATATAGAAGTGTACATTGTAAATTATAATGAAAAAAGAACAGATGAGTTTTTAACAAACTTAAAACGTTTAAAGGATAGAAATGTTTGGCCTAACTTTTTGTCTGAGGAGACGGAATTACCACAAATAGGTAGAGAAGATATTGTTGTAGATGCTATTTTTGGTATTGGTTTAAATAGAACACCTGTGACTTGGGTAGCTAAGTTGATGACTCATATAAACAAAACAGAAGCTTTTATTTTAGCGGTAGATGTTCCATCGGGCTTATTTTTAAATAAAGTTGTAGAGGATCCTAATGCTATAATACAGGCAAATCATATACTTACTTTTCAGTCACCTAAATTAGCTTTCTTTTTACCGCAAACGGGTATTTATTGCAATCAGTGGGAAATAATAGATATAGGTGTTGATGTAGAATATTTAACCGTTACAGAAACGGAGTACACATTAATTAGTAAAAATGAAGTTTTACAAAGTTATATTCCCAGAGAAAAATTTGGTCATAAAGGAACTTATGGTCATTCTTTAATAATTGGTGGTAGTTATGGTAAAATTGGAGCTACAATACTAGCAGCTAAAGGAGCTTTAAATGCTGGTAGCGGATTGGTATCTGCCTTTTTACCTAAGTGTGGTTATGTGCCTATGCAGAGTTCTATGCCAGAAATTATGGTGCAGACAGCAGACAATGACACTATTGTTTCTGATTTTAATTTTGATTTAGAGCCAACAGTAATAGGTGTTGGTCCTGGTTTAGGAAAAGAAAAGGAAACTGTGACTGCTTTTGTAAGCTTTTTAAAGCAAAATAAATCACCTTTAGTTATAGATGCTGATGCTCTAAATATCTTATCAGAAAATAAAGAATTATTTAGTTTATTACCAGAAGATAGTGTGTTAACACCGCATCCTAAAGAGTTAGAGCGTTTGGTTGGTAAGTGGGATAATGATTTTGATAAATTAGAAAAAGCTAAGTTGTTTTCTGTAGAACACAAATGTGTGCTTGTTATAAAAGGAGCCCATACTATAGTATTATATAAAGGCAAAGGATTTATAAATACATCAGGTAATCCAGGGATGGCAACTGCTGGTAGTGGTGATGTGTTAACAGGAGTAATAACTGGGTTAATTGCACAAGGATATCCGCAAGTAGTTGCTGCAATTTTTGGTGTTTATTTACACGGTAGTGCAGGGGACTTGGCTGTAGAGAGTTTGGGATATCAATCTCTAACAGCTTCTAATATTGCAAATTCTATAGGAGGGGCGTTTATAGAATTATTTAAAAGGCCAGAGGCTCCACAACAACAGGAACAGCAAAAAGCTTAAATATAGGTTAGAGTAGCGGCACTAAAAGTTATTCTTTAGCTTTTGCTGTCGCTGCAGAACCTAATCTTCTTTTTACCCAAGTTAATGCGTTAGAGTATTCTATAAAAAACTTCATTGGTTTTTTGTAGAACATTTTTTCAATTTTAAAATTATGCATATCTATTTCTTTTACAGAAACAATTGCTAATGCTTTTAAATTTTCTAATCCTCTAACAAAGTTATAAACTGTAGGGTCTATTGCGTAAGAGTTTTTGCGTAAACTAATGTATCCAAAATCTCTGTCTCTAAAATGTATTTCTGAAATGCCTATAATTTGAAAAACTTTTTCTAATGTAATAGTAGTGCCTTCATCAAAAGAAGCTACCATATAATTATCATAGATGTATATTTTTCCAGACTCTAATTGATATTCTTTAACAATTACAGCCTTTCTGGTTTGCCCCATCTTCATATATGTATGTAATAAAATAGTGTTCGGGCGCTAAAATAATTTTATGTTAAGATAATTAGAAAAAAACTAGATAAAAGGTTAATATATCCTTTAACAGTTGCTAATATGAATAATGAATGGCAAAATCTTTAAGTTAAAAGTTTTTAGGTATAAAAAAAAGGGATCAATATGTATTGATCCCTTTTTTAATAAGTTACTTATAATTGTTTATGCTTCAGAAGCTTTACCCTCTTTTTCAATTTTAATTGTAAGTTCATTTTTGTCATCATCTAAATCCATAAAAATACTATCACCTTCTTCTAGTTTAGAATTTACTATTTCTTCAGCTAAAGCATCTTCAATGTACTTTTGAATAGCTCTTTTTAAAGGTCTTGCGCCATATTGTTTGTCAAATCCTTTATCTGCAATGTAGTCTTTAGCTTTTTCAGATAATGTTAAAATGTATCCTATATCTTTAATTCTAGTGTATAGTTTACTTAATTCTATGTCAATAATTTTGTGAATATCTGCTCTTTCTAAAGGATTAAAGACGATAACGTCATCAATTCTATTTAAAAATTCTGGAGCAAACGCTTTTTTAAGAGCGTTTTCTATAACACTTTTTTGGTGTTCATCTGCTTGTGCTTTTTTAGCAGACGTACCAAAACCAACACCTTGTCCAAAGTCTTTTAATTGACGTGCACCAATATTAGATGTCATAATAATGATAGTGTTTCTAAAATCAATTTTACGACCTAAGCTATCAGTTAAAAAACCATCATCTAATACTTGTAGCATCATGTTAAACACATCTGGATGCGCTTTTTCTACTTCGTCTAATAATACAACCGAGTAAGGTTTTCTACGTACTTTTTCAGTTAATTGTCCTCCTTCTTCATAGCCAACGTATCCTGGAGGTGCACCTACTAATCTAGAGATTGCAAATTTCTCCATATACTCACTCATATCAATACGTATAAGTGCATCTTCAGAATCAAACAACTCTTTAGCAAGTACTTTTGCTAATTGTGTTTTACCAACACCAGTTTGACCTAGAAATATAAACGAACCAATTGGCTTGTTAGGATCTTTAAGTCCGGCTCTGTTACGTTGTATTGCTTTAGATACTTTTGCAACTGCATCATCTTGGCCAATAACATTACTTTTAATAAGGTTAGGTAATTCAGCTAACTTATTAATTTCGGTTTGTGCAATTCTGTTTACAGGGATACCACTCATCATAGATACAACATCTGCAACATTTTCTTCTGTTACAGTTTCTCTATGTAATTTACTTTCTTCTTCCCATTTTTCTTGAGCAAGTGCTAAATCTTTTTCAATTCTTTTTTCATCATCTCTTAACTTAGCAGCCTCTTCATAACGTTGTTTTTTAACAACAGTATTTTTAAGTTCCCTAACATCTTCTAATTGTTTTTCTAACTCAAGAATTTGTTTAGGTACATCCATATTTACAATGTGTACTCTAGATCCTGCTTCGTCTAAAGCGTCAATAGCTTTGTCTGGTAAAAAACGATCTGTCATATAACGGTTCGTTAATTTTACGCAGGCTACTAAAGCTTCATCTGTATAATTTACATTGTGGTGTTCCTCATACTTACCTTTAATATTTTGCAAAATTTCTATTGTTTCATCTACAGAAGTAGGCTCTACAATTACTTTTTGAAAACGACGTTCTAAGGCACCATCTTTTTCTATATACTGTCTATACTCATCTAAAGTTGTAGCACCAATACATTGAATTTCTCCACGAGCTAATGCAGGTTTAAACATATTGGATGCATCTAAGCTTCCGGTAGCACCACCAGCACCAACAATAGTGTGTATTTCATCAATAAAAAGAATAATATCATCATTCTTTTCTAGCTCATTCATAACAGCTTTCATACGCTCCTCAAACTGTCCACGGTATTTTGTGCCAGCAACTAAAGAAGCTAAGTCTAGTGTTACAACACGCTTGTTGTATAAAATTCTAGATACTTTTTTATTTATAATACGTAAAGCTAAGCCCTCTGCTATGGCACTTTTACCAACGCCAGGTTCACCAATTAAAAGCGGATTGTTCTTTTTACGACGAGATAAAATTTGCGATACACGCTCTATCTCTTTTTCTCTACCAACAACAGGGTCTAACTTGTTTTCTTCTGCCATTTTGGTTAAATCTCTACCAAAATTATCTAGAACAGGAGTTTTAGATTTTTTGTTAGATTTTGGGCCAGCGGTAGAGCCTCCAAAGCTTTCCTTTTCATCATTGTCACTATCAGAGTCACCAGGAAAAGATTCTGCTCTTGGTGTATCTATATAGTCTTCATCTTTAGTGATGATAGTTTTAAATTCGCTTTTAACATTATCATAATCTACTTTTAGCTTGTGTAAAAGTTTTGTTGTAGGGTCGTTTTCGTTTCTCAAAATACATAATAATAAGTGCGCAGTATTAATAGAAGAACTCTGAAAAAGTTTAGCTTCTAAAAATGTTGTTTTTAACGCGCGTTCTGCTTGCCTTGTTAAGTGCAAGTTTTTTTTATCTTTTTGCAAATTGTCAGAACTAGGGTTTGCTGGGCTTAGTATTTCCACCTTGCGTCGCAAATGATCTAAATCTACCTCTAATGCATCTAATATGTTAATTGCTTTTCCGTTTCCGTCTCTTAGTAACCCAAGCATTAAGTGCTCGGTACCAATAAAATCGTGTCCAAGTCTTAACGCCTCTTCCTTGCTATACGCAATTACATCCTTTACTCTAGGTGAAAAATTGTCATCCATAAATTAATCCTTAATCAATTATAAAAGTAATAAATCTATTTTTATATAAGGCAAATACTGTTCCTATATTCGTTAAAGTTTGATTATTTGTCGAAAAAAGCGGCTTGGACTATCATATTTTAAATAATTATTAACTATTTGCATATTAAAAAGTGTTAATAAATAATGTATTAAAGTGAGTAAATATTACTTTTCTCGTGATGTTTTTATGTATATTGGCATGAATTTTTAATCAAATTAGTATTTAAGATTTTAATATGGCAGAAGGGGAAAAAATTATTCCAATAAACATAGAAGACGAAATGAAATCTGCCTACATTGATTATTCAATGTCGGTTATAGTATCACGTGCCTTGCCAGATGTAAGAGATGGTTTAAAGCCAGTACATAGGAGGGTTTTATATGGTATGCATGAATTGGGTGTTCGTTCCAATAGCGCACATAAGAAATCTGCCCGTATTGTGGGTGAGGTTTTAGGTAAGTATCACCCACACGGAGATACTTCTGTTTATGATTCTATGGTACGTATGGCTCAAGAGTGGAGTTTACGTTATATGCTTGTAGATGGTCAAGGTAACTTTGGTTCTATAGATGGTGATAGCCCTGCAGCAATGCGTTATACAGAAGCACGTATGCGTAAAATTGCCGATGACATGTTGGCAGATATAGATAAGGATACAGTAGATCACCAGTTAAACTTTGACGATTCTTTAAAAGAACCGACAGTTTTACCTGCAAGAATTCCTAACTTATTAGTTAATGGAGCTTCTGGTATTGCAGTAGGTATGGCTACAAATATGCCACCACATAACTTGTCTGAAGTTGTAGATGGTACAATAGCATATATAGATAACAATGATATAGAGATTGATGAGTTAATAACACATATTAAGGCACCAGATTTTCCAACGGGTGGTATTATTTATGGTTATGACGGTGTTAGGGAGGCTTTTAAAACAGGTCGTGGTCGTGTAATGATGCGTGCAAAAGCTACTTTTGAAGAAGTTCAAGGTAGAGAGTGTATTGTAGTTACAGAGATACCATACCAGGTGAATAAGGCTGATATGATTAAGAAAACAGCCGATCTTGTTAACGATAAAAAAATAGAAGGTATTTCTACTATTAGAGATGAATCTGATAGAAACGGTATGCGTATTGTATACATTTTAAAAAGAGATGCTATACCTAATATTGTACTTAATACCTTATTTAAATATACAGCGTTACAAACATCTTTTAGTGTAAACAATATTGCACTTGTAAAAGGTAGACCACAGTTACTTAATGTTAAAGAAATGATTCACTATTTTGTGGAACATAGGCATGAGGTTGTTGTACGTAGAACGCAGTACGAGCTTAAAAAAGCAGAAGACAGAGCTCATATCTTAGAAGGTTTAATTATTGCATCTGATAATATAGATGAAGTAATTGCTATAATTAGAGGCTCTTCTAATGCTGATGAAGCTAGAGAAAACTTAATAGAGAGGTTTAAACTTTCAGAAATACAAGCTAAAGCAATTGTAGAAATGCGTTTGCGTCAATTAACAGGTCTGGAACAAGACAAGTTAAGAGCAGAGTATGACGAAATAGTAAAAACTATAGCAGACTTAAAAGATATTCTTGCTAATGAAGAGCGTAGAATGCAAATTATTAAGGATGAGCTTACTGAAGTTAAAGAGAAATACGGAGACGAAAGAAGATCTGAAATTAATTTTGCAGGTGGCGATTTAAGTATTGAAGATATGATACCAGATGAGCAAGTGGTAATTACCATTTCTCATGCAGGTTATATTAAACGTACACCATTAACAGAGTACAAAACACAAAATAGAGGTGGTGTAGGACAAAAAGCATCATCTACAAGAAACGAAGACTTTTTAGAGCATTTATTTGTTGGTACAAATCACCAATATATGTTGTTCTTTACACAAAAAGGAAAATGTTTCTGGATGCGTGTTTACGAAATACCAGAAGGTAGTAAAACATCTAAAGGTAGAGCAATACAAAACCTAATTAATATAGAGCAAGATGATAAGGTAATGGCCTTTATATGTACACAAGATCTTAAAGATGAAGAGTACGTAAATAGTCACTACGTTATTATGGCAACTAAAAAAGGTACTGTTAAAAAGACATCTTTAGAACAGTATTCTAGACCTCGTTTAAACGGTATTAATGCTATAGGTATTAAAGACGGTGATGAGTTATTAGAAGCTAAATTAACAACAGGTACTAGTCAAATATTCTTAGGATTAAAATCTGGTAAAGCAATTAGGTTTGAGGAGAGCAAGACTAGACCAATGGGTAGAAATGCTTCTGGTGTTAGAGGTATTACACTTGCAGACGATAATGATGAAGTTGTAGGTATGATATCTGTACACAACTTTGATGATAATATTTTAGTAGTTTCTGAAAAAGGTTACGGAAAACGTTCTAGCTTAGAAGATTACAGAATTACAAACAGAGGAGGTAAAGGTGTTAAAACTATTAGTGTTACTGATAAAACAGGAGGACTTGTAGCTATTAAAAATGTTACCGATTCTGATGATTTAATGATTATTAATAAGTCTGGTATTGCAATACGTATGGGCGTAGAAGATTTACGTGTAATGGGTAGAGCAACACAAGGTGTTAGATTAATAAATATAAAAGGAAAAGATTCTATTGCAGCAGTTGCAAAAGTTATGAAAGACGAAGACGCTGTAGACGAAGAAGGTTTAGAAGGAGAAACTCCTGACGCTATAGAAGGTGATGCTTCTACAGAAGATGGCACGGCTCTTGATAATGATACAACGGAATCAACTGAAGAATAAATTTTTTACACTAATTATTTAATAGAAATTGAAATGAAAACTAAATTTTTAATATTAACGGCAGCAATGTCTTTTTCTGCAATGACTTTTGCACAAAAGAATGAAGTTAAGGCTGCTGATAAAGCATTAAAATCTGATAATGCAGCAGAAGCTAAAGCTGCTCTAGCAAAAGCAGAACCATTATTAGGATCTGCAGATGCAAAAACAAAAGCGTTATACTACTTAGTAAAAGGAAAAACATATTCTAAACTAGCTAAGGCTGGTGAGCAAGGTGCTTTTAAAGAGTCTATTGCTGCTTTTAATGATTTAATTGCTTACGAAGAAGAAGTAGGTAAAAAGAAATACACAGTAGAAGCTAAACAGGCTATGACTGGTATGACTGGTGATATTGTTAATGCTGCAATTAAAGATAATAACGAGAAAAAGTTTGATGCTGGTGCAGATAAACTTTACTTAGCATATAATTTAAGTAAAAAAGATACAGTTTATTTATTTTATGCTGCTAACAGTGCTGTTAATGCACAAAATATGGAAAAAGCACTTAAGTACTATAATGAACTTAAAGACTTAAACTATGATGGTAGCGAAGTAAAATACTCTGCTGTAAACATTGCAACAGGAGAAAGAGAAGAAATGGCTAAAGCACAAAGAGATTTGATGGTGAAGTCTAAACAATACAAAGAGCCAAAAGAGGAGAAGTCTCCATCTAGAAAAGCAGAAATTGTTAAAAACATAGCACTTATTTATACTCAATTAGGAGAAGATGAAAAAGCATTAGAAGCTTACAAAGAAGCAAGAGCCAATAATCCTGGTGATGTAAATTTAATTTTAAACGAGGCTAACTTACAGTATAAATTGGGTCATAAAGATCAGTTTAAAGTATTAATGGCAGAAGCTACTAGAGTAGACCCTAACAATCCAGATTTGTTTTACAATATTGGTGTTATTAATATGGAGCAAGATAATATTGCAGAAGCAAGATCTGCTTATGAAAAAGCAATTGAACTTAATCCAGCTTATGTTAACGCGCAATTAAACTTATCTACTACGTATGTAAACGAAGGTAACGGATTAATTGATGCGATGAATGCACTAGGAAGTTCTAGAGCAGATATTGCTAAGTATGATGAGTTAAAAGCACAAAAAGACGGGTTGTTTAAAGAAGGAGCTCAAATTTTAGAAGATGCTTTAAAACAAACTCCAGGTAACCAAGCATTGTTATCACAGTTAAAGAATATTTATGGTGCATTAGGTGATACAGAAAACTTTATGCGTTTAAAGAAGTTGTTAGGAGAGTAATCTTTTAATATATAATAACTAAAAAAGCCTTCAGAAATGAAGGCTTTTTTTATGCGTGTAAAACAAGTTAAATTGTTATTAAATAATCTTTTTTATAACTCGTAACTGGTGAGTGTATTTTTTCAATTCAGCATTAAAAATTCCAGTATGGTCTATACGGTCTATACGTACTTTTCCGTGACAATGAATAATATAATTGTCTTGCATAATAATACCCACGTGATCTATAATACCTTCCTTATTATCAAAAAATGCCAAGTCTCCAGGTTCACTTTCTTCAATAAAACTTAAAGGTTCTCCTTGTGTAGACTGTTCTTGTGCTGTACGTAATAATTTGTACCCACTTATTTTATAAACCATTTGTGTTAAACCAGCACTATCTGTACCAAACGGAGTTTTTCCGCCAGACAAATACGGACTGTTTAAGTACATTAATGCAGCATCTATAAGTTTTGCTTTAGCTTGTACACCCTGTATATAGTTACCATCATAAGAGTGGTCTAATATTGGAATTCCGTTTAAAACAGAACCTACTAAAATTGGCATTAAGTCATTACTACCTGCAGATATAAAAGCTATTAAGTCAGAGCTTAAAGCAACATCTGTAGTGGCTTCTAAAGCTGTATATTCATCTTCCTCTATAAGTACGTATTGGTTATTGCTAACCCAAGCTTCAATACCATCAAAAGCAATTCTTATTCTACTCCAAAATTTACGGTGTTCCAAAACCTTAAAATGGTCGCCATATAAAAGCTGTGCGACCATTTCTGAATTTTCTTCTGGGGTTAACCTTACTGGAACTATACTAAGATTACAAATACCGTATTGCATAAAAATTGTTCTATTCCGCTATATTACGCTTTTTCTAAAACAATTGCAGATGCACCACCACCGCCATTACAAATAGCAGCAGCTCCAATTTTTCCGTTATTTTGTTCTAATACACTTAGTAAAGTAATTACAATTCTGGCTCCAGAGCAACCAAGTGGGTGTCCTAAAGATACTGCGCCTCCATTTACATTTACATTAGTATCTGTTAAACCTAATATTTTCATATTTGCTAAACCAACAACAGAAAAAGCCTCGTTAAACTCAAAATAATCTACGTCTCCTATTTCTATACCTGCTTTTCCTAAAGCTTTTGGTAATGCTTTAGATGGTGCTGTTGTAAACCATTCTGGTTCGTGTGCAGCATCTGCATAACTTTTTATTTTAGCTAATGGTGTTAGGTTTAATTCTTTTGCTTTATCTGCACTCATAAGTACAAGAGCAGCAGCACCGTCATTAATAGTAGATGCGTTAGCAGCAGTTACAGTACCTTCTTTTGTAAAAGCAGGTCTTAATGCTGGTATTTTTTCTAGTTTAACGTTTTTAAATTCTTCGTCTTCAGAAACAATAACAGGCTCGCCTCTTCTTTGTGGTACTTCTACAGGTACTACTTCATTAGCAAACTTACCTTGTTCCCATGCAGCTGCAGATCTCTTATAAGACTGTATTGCAAAATTATCTTGATCTTCTCTACTAAACTCATATTCTGTAGCACATGCATCTGCACAAACGCCCATAGCGTTTTGGTCATACGCATCTACTAAACCATCTTTTTGTAAACCATCTACTAATGATGTTGGTCCAAATTTTTGTCCGTTTCTTAAATGTACATAGTGTGGTACCATACTCATATTTTCCATACCACCAGCAACAACAATATCATTATCACCTAAAGCAATAGATTGTGCAGCTTGCATTATAGTTTTCATACCAGAAGCACAAACTTTATTTATTGTTGTGCAAGGAACTGTGTTAGGTATACCAGCATAAATAGCCGCTTGCCTTGCAGGAGCTTGCCCTACACCAGCTTGTACTACATTACCCATTAAAACTTCTTGAACCTGAGATGGCTCTAGTTTTATTTTATCTAAAGCGCCTTTTATAGCAATTGCACCTAATTTTGGTGCAGCAACACTAGATAATGATCCTAAAAAACTCCCAATTGGAGTTCTTGCCATAGAAACTATAACAACATCTTTCATAAATTCTAAATTTTTTGGTGTTGCAAAATTAATAAATTAATGCACATAGAACAGGGTTCTTTTGTCAAAACCATTTTTTAAGCGCATAATTTTCTATTTTTGGAAAAAGTTACTTTAACTACAAAAAATATCTTGGAGAAAATATATAAAAATCAATCGTTACTTTACAAGTGCTTTCTTTATGTTGGCACTATCTTTTTAATTGTATTTTTCTTTCCAAAAGGAGGTAAGTTTAAGTATGAGTTTCAAAAAGGAAAACCTTGGCAGTACGAGAATTTATACGCACCGTTTGATTTTTCAATAAAGAAAGATGTATCTGAGATTGATAAGGAAAAGCAAACGGTTACAAATAATCATCTAGACTATTACAGCTACAATCAAGACATAGTTTCATCTGTTTATAAAAACTACACGACTAATTTTGATAAGGTTTTTAAAAATTCTGATTTTAATTCCGAAGAAAAAAGATACTTAAAAACTGTTGGTAAAGAAATATTAGGTACACTTTATGCTAACGGAATTTTAAAAAAGAATAAAGTTACGTCTAAAGCCCAAAAGCTTTTTTTACTACGTAATAATGAAGCTAAAGAATTAAGCTTTAAAGATATTACAAGCATACAAAATATAGATAAAATTATAACTTCTGTATTACGTGAAAAACAGTTAACAGGGTATAATACAAAGTTTAAACAATTGTTTTTTGATATTGTTAAACCTAATGTGTTTTACAATGATAATATCTCTAAAAAATCTTTAAATGAAGAATTAGCTAAAATTTCTGTAACAAGAGGAACCGTAGACGAGGGTAAGCTAATTATTGTAAAAGGAGAAGTTGTAGAGGCAGAAAACTATAAAATATTAAACTCTTTAAAACAGGAGTTTGAGTCTGAGCTTTGGACTGAAAATAATTATTACGTAATAGTATCTGGTTACACTATTTTGGTAGCATTAGTATTACTTATGTTATTACTTTTTTTAAAAAAATATAGAACATCTGTATTTAAAAATAACACCAAGGTAACCTTTATCTTTTTCAATATTTTATTAATGGTTTTTATAACTACTATGGTTATAAAGTATAATGAAGCCTATGTTTACGTAGTACCACTTTGTATTTTACCGTTAATATTAAAAACTTTTTTTGATGCCCGTTTGGGACTTTTTGTACACGTACTTACATTGCTTATTTTAGGCTTTGTAGTGCCTAATAGTTTTGAGTATATTTTTCTTCAGATAATGGCAGGTATTGTAACCATTTTAACAGTTTCTCAACTATATAAAAGAGCCAATTTATTTATTTCTGTTGGTCAAATTACGTTAATATATATTATAGGTTATTTTGCTTTTCATATTATACACGAGGGTAATTTAAATAATATGTACGCTATTACTTTTGGAGTATTTTTATTAAACGGAATGATTACACTTTTTGTGCAACCGCTTATTTACATTTATGAAAAAATATTTGGTTTGGTTTCTGATGTGTCTCTACTAGAACTATCAGATACCAACTCTAAGTTGCTTAAAGAACTGTCTAACAAAGCACCAGGTACATTTCATCATTCTTTACAAGTAGCAAATTTAGCTGAGGCTGCAGCACAAGAAATTGGAGCAAATGCAATGTTGGTTAGGGTAGGTGCTTTATACCACGACATTGGTAAAATGAAAAATCCTACCTATTTTACAGAGAATCAGGTAACTAATGTAAATCCGCATAACGAGCACACACCAATAGAAAGTGCAAAAATTATAATTAATCACGTTTTAGACGGAATAGAAATAGCACGTAAAAATAATTTGCCAGACCGTGTTATAGATTTTATTAGAGTACACCACGGAACATCTAAAGTGTATTATTTTTACAAAAAGCAATCTGAGATAGATGAAAATGTAAATGAGGACGATTTTAAATATCCTGGTCCATTACCTTTTTCTAAAGAAACAGCAATTTTAATGATGGCAGATGCTGTAGAAGCTGCATCTAAAAGTTTAAAAAATCCTACTTTTTTAATGATAGATGAGTTTGTAGATAAGATTATAGACGGACAAATGAGAGCCAACCAATACTCTAATGCAAACATTACCTTTAAAGAAATTGTAGAAATTAAAAAGGTCTTAAAGTTAAAGCTTACCAATATTTATCACCTTAGAATAGAATATCCAGAGTAATTAAAAGTTACTCTAACTAACCATTAAATTTTATAAACTATTATATTATGAAAACATACGTTGTTTCAGTAAATAATGAAGAAATAGCTTTAGATAGTAAGGATATTTCTGAGTTAGATATTGTTAAAAAATCAGAATCGGAATTCCATATTTTAGAAGATAATAAAAAGTATAGTGCTAAATTATTGCACGCAAATTATTTAGCAAAAGAGCTTACCGTAGAGGTAAACGGAAATACATATACTATTGCTATTGCAGATGAGTACGACCAAATGGTTAAACAAATGGGGTTACTAACATCTAACACTAAAAAAGAAAAGAATATTAATGCTCCTATGCCAGGGCTTATTTTAGATATTTTGGTTGCTGAAGGTCAAGAGATAAATGAAGGAGAGCAAGTATTGGTATTATCTGCAATGAAAATGGAAAACATTATTACGGCACCTAGTGATGGCGTAGTAAAGTTAATAAATGTTGCTAAGGATGATGCGGTAGAAAAAGGACAATTATTAATAGAGATCGCATAAAAATGAAAAAAATTCTAGTTGCAAATAGAGGAGAAATTGCATTACGAGTAATGCGCTCTGCTAAAAAAATGGGAATAAAAACTGTTGCTGTCTTTTCTGATGTAGATAGGGAGGCACCACACGTAAAGTTTGCAGATGAAGCGGTATGCTTGGGAGCAGCACCATCTTCTGAGTCTTACTTGGTTATGGAAAAAGTCTTAAAAGCTGCACAGGATACTGGGGCAGATGGTATACATCCAGGATATGGTTTTTTAAGTGAAAATGCTGAATTTGCTAAAAAAGTAGAAAAAGCAGGTATCACATTTATTGGTCCAAGGCCACACGCTATAGAAGTTATGGGAAATAAGTTAGCTGCAAAAGAAGCGGTTAAAGATTATAATATTCCTATGGTTCCTGGTATTGAAGAAGCTATTACAGATGTAGCTTTGGCAACCAAAATAGCAAAAGAAATAGGCTTTCCTATACTTATTAAAGCTGCTGCTGGTGGGGGTGGTAAAGGTATGCGAGTTGTAGAAAATATTGAAGAGTTGCCAGAGCAAATGAAACGTGCCATTAGTGAAGCTGTTGCTGCCTTTGGAGACGGATCTGTTTTTATTGAAAAATATGTGGCTTCTCCACGACATATAGAAATTCAGGTTTTAGCAGATAATCACGGTAATGTGGTTCATTTATATGAGCGCGAATGTAGCATACAACGTAGACATCAAAAAGTGGTAGAAGAAGCGCCTTCTGTTGTACTAACTCCAGAAATTAGAGAAGCTATGGGAGATGCTGCTATAAAAGTGGCAAAAGCCTGTGACTATGTTGGTGTGGGTACAGTTGAATTTTTATTAGATGCTGATAAAAATTTCTATTTTTTAGAAATGAATACACGTTTACAAGTAGAGCATCCTGTTACAGAATTAATTACAGGTGTAGACTTGGTAGAGCAACAAATTAAAGTTGCAAGAAATGAGACATTGCAAATCACACAAAACAATTTAAAAATAAAAGGTCATGCTGTAGAAGTTAGGGTTTATGCAGAAGATCCCTTGGATAACTTTATGCCTAGTATTGGTACGTTATCAACCTACAAAAGACCAAAAGGTAAAGGCATACGTTTAGATGATGGTTTTGAAGAAGGTATGGAAATACCTATTTATTATGATCCTATGTTGTCTAAATTAATAACCTACGGAGATACCAGAGAAGAAGCAATACAATTAATGCTTACTGCTATTGAAGATTATAAAATTGAAGGAGCATCTACAACACTGTCTTTTGGAAAGTTTGTTTGTGAGCATCCTGCATTTTTATCTGGAGATTTTGATACACATTTTGTTAAAAAATACTATTCTGCAGATAAGTTAATAGCAGCTCGTTTACCAGAACATAAAGTGGCAGCCTTATTTGGCGTACACTTATTTAACGAGTATACTAAAATAGTAAAAACACCAGAACAAGAAACTTCCAATTGGAGAACTAACAGAAATACAAAGTAAAATGGGAGAGCAAAGCAAAGAAAATATATTACAGTCTAAAATAGATTTAGCTAAATTAGGCGGTGGTAAAGCACGTATAGAAAAACAGCACGCTAAAGGTAAATTAACTGCTCGTGAGCGTATTCATTTTTTGTTAGATGAAGGTTCTTTTGAAGAAATGGGAATTTTAGTAACCCATAGAACGTCTGACTTTGGAATGGATAAACAACAGTTTTATGGTGATGGTGTTGTAACTGGTTACGGAACAATAAACGGAAGACAAGTTTGTGTTTTTGCACAAGATTTTACTGTTTTTGGAGGTGCATTATCTGAAACCCACGCAGAAAAAATATGTAAAATTATGGATATGGCTATGAAAATTGGCGTACCTGTAATTGGATTAAATGATAGTGGAGGAGCAAGAATACAAGAAGGTGTACGTTCTTTAGGTGGTTATGCAGATATTTTTCATAAAAACGTGATGTCTTCTGGTGTTATACCTCAGATTTCTGCAATTATGGGACCTTGTGCAGGTGGTGCTGTTTACTCGCCAGCTATGACAGATTTTACTTTAATGGTAGAAAACTCTAGCTATATGTTTGTAACTGGTCCTAATGTTGTAAAAACAGTAACAAATGAGGAGGTAACCTCAGAGGAATTAGGAGGTGCAAAAACACACGCTACTAAATCTGGAGTAACACACGTTACTGCAGCCAATGACATAGAATGTATTAACCAAATTAAAGAAATGATTAGCTATATGCCTCAAAATTGTGAGGATAAACCAGCTAAATTACCTTATACTTTGGGTGATGAAATTAGAGAGGAATTAGAAACTATGGTTCCTGAAAACGCAAATCAGCCTTATGATATGCGTACTGTTATAAACGGAATTATTGATGAAGATTCGTTTTTTGAAATACATAAAGATTACGCAGATAATTTAGTTGTTGGTTTTGCTCGTTTAGCGGGTAGGAGTATTGGTATTGTTGCCAACCAACCAATGAGTTTAGCAGGAGTTTTAGATGTAGAAAGTTCTAAGAAAGGAGCTCGTTTTACACGTTTTTGTGACTGTTTTAATATTCCTCTACTTGTATTGGTAGATGTACCAGGTTTTTTACCAGGAACAGATCAAGAATGGAATGGTATTATTACAAACGGAGCCAAATTGTTATATGCTTTAAGTGAAGCTACAGTGCCAAAAGTAACCGTAATTACACGTAAAGCTTATGGTGGAGCTTATGATGTTATGAATTCTAAACACATTGGTGCAGATATGAACTATGCTTGGCCTGGAGCAGAAATAGCAGTAATGGGAGCTAAGGGAGCTAGTGAAATTATTTTTAGAAAAGAAATACAAGCGGCAGAAGATTCTGCAGCCAAATTAGCAGAAAAAGAACAAGAGTATGCAGATGCATTTGCTAATCCCTACAGTGCTGCTCAAAGAGGTTTTATAGATGAGGTTATTTTGCCAAAAGATACCCGTAAAAAACTTATAAAAGCTATGGCAATGTTAGAGGATAAAGTTGTAAATGTGCCTAAGCGTAAACACGGTAATATTCCGTTGTAGATTATATTTTAAAAAGTAAAAGCGCCAATTTTAAATTAAAATTGGCGCTTTTTTTATAAGTGTGTTTTCTATTTTTTAGCAATTAAAATATGATACTCCCAAGGAGCTAATTTTAAATCTGTGTTTTCTTCAATGGCAAAAGTGTTGTTAGAGATGTAGTCGGTAAAATCGCCGTTTAAAGCTATTGTTACTTTCTCTTCATTATCACTTAAGTTAGCAATAAAATAAACAGTTTCTTCATCTTTTTCTCTTTTAAAAGCTAAAATAGCCTCGTTATTAGATGTATTTACTCTGGTATAATTAGCCGCTTTTTTACCACCATTTAAAGCCGCATTTGTATTTTTTAGAGCTCCTAGTTTTTCTAATAAAGTAAAGTACTTTCCTTTAGTTTTAGGAATTGTATCTTTTTCAAAAAAGCGTAATCTATGTTCCATATCATACTCTTGACCAGAATAAATTAATGGCATACCAGGCATAACATAAGTTAATGCTGTAAATACTTCTTTGTTATTAGGCATTCTTTCTAATAAAGTACCGTTCCAAGAGTTTTCATCGTGGTTGGTAACAAAGTTCATATTAATATCATCTGCTTCTAAAATAGTATCTAGTTTAACCATATAAGTATCAAACTCAGAAACAGAAGCTTCTCCTTTAGCTATTTCATTAAAAATATGGTGAACTTCCCAACCATATTGCATATCAAAACCATTTTGTAGCAAATCTGGTTGTTCTGCTTCCGCCAGCATAAAAACAGGTTTTACAGTTTTCATTTCTTTTATAGCAGTATTAAAAAAATCAACAGGGACTTTGTGTGCAACATCCATTCGGTAACCATCGATATCTGCTTTTTCTACCCAAAATTTCATATCACTAATCATTTCCTTACGCATATCTTTATTATCGTAATTTAAATCAGCAACATCTGTCCATCCCCAAGATTCTCCTGTTTCTGGGTTTATAGGATCTATAATTTCTCCTTGCTCGTTTTGAGTATAATATTCTGGATGATCTTTAATCCAAGGATGATCCCAACCTGTATGGTTTGGTACCCAATCTACAATAACTAAAATACCATTATCGTGTGCAGTAGTTACCATATTTTTAAAGTCATCAAACGTACCAAATTCTGGATTTATTGCTTTATAGTCTGATACAGAGTAGTAGCTTCCCAAGTATTTTTTACGTTCTTCTTCATTTTCAATTTCACTTGTAAATTTTTCTCCAGTAGCTTTACGCTTTATTTTAGAAATAGGATTAATTGGCATTACCCAAATAACTTTAACGCCTAATTTTTTTAGTACAGGAATATCCTTAGAAAAAGCATTAAAAGTTCCTTCTGGTGAGTATTGACGAATGTTTGCTTCATAAATAACTCCATCTTCCATAACTTGTGTTACGGCAATTGGTTCTTTTTCTGCAACTACTTTTTCTTCTTTTTTTACTTCTTCTTTACAGGATAATACTACTGTAAATAAGGATAAAATTGCAATTACTTTTTTCATTTTATTTATTAATTTTTGTTGTTAGTATTGTAGCTCCTTTGGTTGGTAATAGTAAATTTTCTTTCCAATTAAAAGATTTGTTTGTTATAATATTAGTTACTTTTTTACCCTCTAAACCAACCTCTTTAAACCTAGAAAGATCTAGTTGGTGTGGATCTTCATTTTTATTTAGGATGATGGTAACTACGTCATCATTTAAAATTCTAAATAATACATAAACGCCATTTTCAGGAGCAAAATGTATAGTTTTGCCATTATGAATAGTCTCACTATTTTTTCTGAAATTTAATAGTGTACTCATATAGTTTTGCATTTCTTTTTGATTGGTAGTTAAGCCTTCTCCTGTAAATGCATTTGTAGTGTCAGTGTTCCATCCTCCTGGGAAATCTGTACGTATTAAACCGTGATCTCCTGGTTTAGCCGTGTTTTGCATTAAAATTTCTGTACCGTAATAAAACTGAGGAATACGTGGTAACAAAGCTGTGTAGGCTATTGCCATTTTTGTATTTTCTACATTTTCATTAAGTTGAGTAAACACTCTGTCCATATCATGATTGTCTAAAAACACCATAATATCTTTAGGAGATTGGTACGCAAAATCATTAGCTAACCCTTCATATGCTTTTACTAGTCCTGTACCCCAAGTTTCATCTTGGTTTAAGGCATCTACAATGTTTTGTTGCATGGCAAAATCCATAGTAGAGGTAAGGTTAGACTGGTATTCATCTTTATTTTTATTATCTTTTTGCCAATAAGCAATTAGTAAAGGATTGTAACTCCACTCTTCACCAACAATAGAAAAGTTAGGATATTCTGCCATAATAGAGCCGGCCCAATTTGCCATAAAATATTTATCTGGATAAGGGTATGTATCTTGGCGTATACCTCCTAATTCTAAAGTCTCTATCCACCAGATACTATTTTGAATTATATATGTTGCTAAAAAAGGATTACGCTGATTTAAATCGGGCATATGGTTACCAAACCAACCGTGAGTCATTATTTTATTATCTGTTTTAGATGCATAAATATCTTGGTTACTGGTTCTTTTATGGTTAGATATTTCTACAGGTTTGTTGTTTGTAAACTCATCCTGGTAGTTAACCCAATCCTTAAAAGGTAAATCTTTCATCCACCAATGTTCTAATCCGCAATGATTAGCCACTTGGTCCATAATAATTTTAATACCTTTTTTATTTGCTTTTACAGCAAGCTCTTTATACTCTTCCAGAGTACCAAATCTAGGATCTACACCATAAAAATCTGTAATAGCATAGCCATGGTAAGATGCATTATACATATTATTTGTTAAAAGCGGACTTGGCCATATAGCGGTAAAACCTAATTTATCTATATAATCTAAATTATTTGTAATGCCTTTAATATCTCCTCCGTGTCTGGCATAATCGTTAGTACGGTCTATTGCTTTTTCATTTAAGGTGCTGTCTATATCATTACTAGTATCAGCATTTGCAAAACGGTCTGGGGTAATTAAGTAAACAGCATCAGCGCTAGAAAAACCTAAGTAATCATCAGCTTTTTTATTTCGTTCTTTAAGTTCATATGTCTCAACTTTTTTAGCACCATCTTTAGTAGTAAAAGTAATGTTGAATTTGCCTGCGGTTACTGATTCATCAATTTCTAAATCAACAAACAAATAGTTAGGACTATCACCTTTAGTTACTTTTTTTATAGAAATACCTGTTTTAGAAATAGTAGCAGTAGCTTCTGTAATATTTGGATCTTTAACAAGCAATTGTAAATTATTGTTTTTAAAACCTACCCACCAATTTGGTGGTTCTATGCGCTCTATATCATTAGAAATTGTAATAGGCGCTACTTCTTGTTTCTGTTCTTTTTTAGGAGAACAAGAAACAAAAAGAGCAAAAACTAATACAAAAACACTTAAAAATCCTTTTTTCATAGCTAAAATAATATTTAAGCAGTAATTAAATTATTCTGTTTAATAGTAATAGAGTTGCCATTTACAAGTATCGTAAGCTCTTCTCCTTTTAATAGCTCAAAAATATTTTTAGACTGAGTTACACTTACTTTAATTGTATGGTTTCTAAAATTAACTTTAAAAGAATAGCCTTCCCATTCTTTAGGTATTTTAGGGCTAAAAGATAGTTTGTGGTTACGTACGCGCATACCACCAAAGCCTTCAATAATACTCATCCAAGTACCAGCCATAGATGTAATATGTAAGCCTTCTTCTACCTCTTTATTATAATCATCTAAATCTAATCTTGATGTTCTTAAATAAAAGCTATATGCTTGGTCCATACGGTTTAACTTTGCAGCTAAAATACTATGTACACAAGGAGAGAGTGAACTTTCGTGCACTGTAAAAGGCTCATAAAAATCAAAATGACGCTCTATTTCTTCATTTGTAAAGTTGTCTTCAAATAAGTAAAAACCTTGTAGAGTATCTGCTTGTTTAATGTATGGCGAGCGTAAAATTCTGTCCCAAGACCATTTCTGATTTATAGGTCTAAAAGCAGTATCCAAATCAGAAACAGGAGTTAATTCTTTATCTAAAAATCCGTCTTGTTGTAAAAATACATTATGCTCTTCAGAAAAAGGGAAATACATATTATCTGCTACGTCTTTCCACTTTTTAATTTCATCAGAAGTTAAATTAACTTTAGACATAACACGTTCATAATCTGTAGTGTATTTCTCTTTAACAGTAGCTATAGTTTCTGCGGTGTAATTAATACACCATTGTGCCATATAGTTGGTATACCAGTTATTGTTTATGTTATTTTCGTACTCATTAGGACCAGTAACACCAAGAATAACATATTTATTTTGCTTGGTAGAAAAAGTAGCTCTTTGGTGCCAAAAACGAGCAATACCAATAAGCACCTCTAATCCTTTCTCTGGAATATAGCTGTAGTCTCCTGTATACCTATAATAATTATAAATAGCAAAAGCAATGGCTCCGTTTCTGTGTATTTCCTCAAAGGTAATTTCCCATTCATTATGGCACTCTTCGCCATTCATAGTTACCATTGGGTACAAGGCAGCTCCGTTAGAAAAATCTAATTTTTCTGCATTTTCAATAGCTTTTTCTAAGTGATTGTACCTGTATGCTAATAAATTGCGACCAACATTTTGGTCTTTAGTAGCCATATAAAATGGCAAACAATAAGCTTCTGTATCCCAGTACGTACTACCACCATATTTTTCGCCGGTAAAACCTTTAGGTCCAATATTTAGTTGTGCATCTGTACCTAAGTATGTTTGGTTTAACTGAAAAATATTAAAACGAATACCTTGTTGCGCTTTTACATCGCCATCTATTGTTATGTCTGATGTTTCCCAAATAGTAGCCCAAGCATCTTTTTGTGATTGCAATAATGCAGTAAAACCTGTTTTAGTAGCTTTGTTTAATGCTTCTGTAGCTGCAGAAATTAAGTTTTCTTTAGCGTGATTCCTATCTACTGTATACCCTGCAAATTTATGTATAGAAAAAGTAGAGTTTGCATCTACATCTGCAGTGTAGCTATATGTTATTTTGTTTTTTATTTTTTCAACTATAGGAACAATACCTGCTTTTTTATCATTCAAAAAACATTCGGACTCCATAAAAGTACAGGTGTTAAACTCTGTTTTTAAAGTATGTGCCTCTATAAATGCTTTGTTGTCTATAGAATTTATGTTTGTTATTTCCCAAAACTTATCATCCCAGTTAGTGTCTTCATTGGTAATACCTGCATCTAAATAAGGACTAAATGTTATTGTAGCATCTACGTTTATAGGAGTAATGGTATAGTCAATAGCACCAACTTCATCTAATGTTAAGCTTAAAAAACGTTTTGTTTTTACAGAAACAATTACGTTATTTTTTAGAGTAGCTGTAAAAGTTCTAGACAGCCAACCTTCTTGCATATTTAATTCTCTTTTAAAATTATCTACTTTACACGTAAATAAATCCAGGTTTTCGCCATTAACTTGCACGTTAATACCAATCCAATTAGGAGCATTTAATACTTTAGCAAAATACTCAGGGTATCCTTTTTTCCACCAACCAACTTTAGTTTTATCTGGGTAATAAACACCAGCTATGTAACTACCTTGAAAAGTAGGTCCAGAGTAGTGTTCTTCAAAATTAGCTCTTTGTCCCATTGCACCGTTTCCAATGCTAAACAAGCTTTCTGAAGATTTAACTCTGTCTGTGTTAAAACCTTCTTCTATGATAGACCAGTTGTTTGGTATAATATAATCTTGATTCATAATTTCTTATGCTATTGATTCTTGCAGATGTTACTTTTTGAGTAAGCTATTATCTACATTTATTTTTTTATTAATTCTTGTATAAAGTCTGATGAGATTTCTGTAAAATCTTTAAAAACATAGTCAGCCTTGCTTAATATTGATGCATCTCCAATACCAATACTAATCATATTTGCGGCATTAGCAGCATCTATACCAGCTGTTGCATCTTCAAAAACAATACAATCTTCAGGGGCAATAGATAGTGCATTTGCAGCTTTTAAAAATACCTCAGGATCTGGTTTGCCTTTAGTAACACCATTACCATCTATAATGGCACTAAATTTTTGTATTAAGCTTACTTTTTGTAGTATTACTTCTGCATTTTTACTTGCAGAACCTAAAGCAATGCCTTGGTTTTGTGTTTCTAATAACTCTAGAATTCTTGGTACATCTGGTAAAATTTCAGAAGCATCCATTTTTTCTATATGTTGTAAATAATCTTCATTTTTTTTAGCCATTAAGCCAATAAACTCTTCGTTTTCTAGAGTAATATTACCCCAGTTAAGTATTTTTTCTAAAGATTTTACTCTACTAACACCTTTTAATTGCTCATTTTGTTCATGAGTAAATTCAACACCAATAGAATTAGCTAGTTTTTGCCAAGCTAAAAAATGGTATTTGGCAGTATCTACAATAACGCCATCTAGGTCAAATATGAATCCTTTTCTTTTCATTTTATTCTTCTATTGTTTGATAAGAAATTGCACTTTTTTCGGTAATTAAGAAGTTGCATAATCCTGCAATAATCAAGCTGATACCAGCAACAATCATTGCATTTATAGCTTCTTCTCCTAATAAGTTTGATATAATATTTATGCCGCCAATAGCCGCAATAATTTGTGGTATTACAATGAACATATTAAAAATGCCCATAAAAACTCCCATTCTTTTTGGATCTACAGCACTAGAAAGCATTGCATATGGCATAGATAAAATACTACCCCAAGCAAAACCAATAAGTACAAAGCAAACTGTTAAGTACTCTGGAGACGGAATAAAATACATTAGTATAAAACCTGCACCTCCAATAATTAAAGAAAACATATGTACCATTTTTCTGTTAATTCTTTTTCTTGAAGTGTATAAGACTAGAATTAAAGCAAATGCCATAGATGATAAACCGTAAGTTCCCATGTAAGAACCTACTAAGTTTGATGATTTCTGAAACGCTTCGTTTGTTATATTAAAAGCTTCTACATCAGAAGCTATTTCCATATTATAATTAGCCTCTATAGGAGCAGGAGAATTAAATACGTGCTCTGTTAAGGCAGGATTGGCCATACTCCACATTGTAAAAAAGGCAAACCAGCTAAAAAACTGAATAACTCCTAATTTTTTCATAGTAGAAGGCATATTTCCGATATTGTTTAGGATATCTGGAATAAACTGATTTTTTTTAGCTTTCTCTTTTTTAAACTCTTCCATATCCTCTGGTGGATACTCAGAGGTTGTAAAAATGGTATACAGTATGCTTATTAAAAACACTACAGCGCCAATAGCAAAAGCTACTTTAACAGACATAGGGACAACTCCAGACGGAGCAGCATCACTAACACCAAGTTTAGAAACCATCCAAGGTAGGTTACTAGCTACCCAGGTGCCAATACCAATAATTAAAGTTTGTATAACAAACCCATAAGAACGTTGTGAATCTGGTAATTTATCTGCTACCAAAGCTCTAAATGGCTCCATAGATACATTTATAGATGCATCTAAAATCCATAAAAAACCAGCAGCAACCCATAGAACAGGTGAGTGTGGTACTAAAAATAAAGCAAGGGAACTAAGTATAGCACCAATTAAAAAGTAAGGTTTTCTTCTTCCCCAACGAGCACTCCAAGTCCTATCGCTTAAATAACCAATAATTGGTTGTACAACCAGTCCCGTTAAGGGAGCAGCAATCCATAAAAGAGGTATATCATCTTTTTCTGCACCTAGCGTCTGAAAAATTCTGGACATAAAACCTCCTTGTAAGGCAAATCCAAATTGAATTCCCAGAAACCCGAAACTCATGTTCCAGATCTGCCAGAAACCAAGTTTCTGTTTTTCCATAATGTAAATATTAAATATAAAAATACAGCGCCAAGATTAGTGTCTGTATGGCGTGTATACGGTGCGAAGTATAAAAATATTAAGTGTTAAGTTTAATATTTTGATGCGGTAAAGATATAAAATTTTTGATACAGATTACAAAACTGTATTTTTTTCTGATGATTTTCTAATGATTAAATCTGTAGAAATAACCTTTCGTTGGTATTCTTTATTTATGTCTTTATTTTGAATACGATCCAATAATAACTCAGCCGCATGTTCACCAATGGTTATACCATGCTGGTCTATTGTAGATAGAGAAGGTGTTGAAAAAGAGGATATTAATCCATCTGTAAAGCCAACAACACAAAGCTCATTAGGTATTTGTAAATCTTTTTCTTTGGCAATTTTAATAACGTTGGCAGCATATATTTCATTTACAGCAACAACACCATCATAATTTAAAGTAGAATTATGCATAAATGCACTTATTTGCTCTGTAATACTAGAGTTATCATTAACTTTAAAAATAAGATCTTCATTAATGGTAATTCCTTTTTCTTCTAAGGCTCTCTTGTAACCAATTGTGCGTAATGCTCCAACATTTACGTGGTCTGGTGTAGACAAAATAGCAATATTTTTACATCCTACATTTAGTAAGTGTTTTGTTGCTTTGTAACCACCACCAATATCATCTACAATAACTTTATCACAAGTAATATCATCAGATATTCTGTCAAATAAAACCAAAGGAATATTATAATCTTTTAACTCATTAAAGTGTTCAAAGTCTCCCTTTTCTAGGGTTTCCTTGGCTATAGAAACAAGTAAACCATCTACACTTCCGTTAGCCATCATTTGTATGTTTAACTTTTCTTTTTCGTAAGACTCGTTAGATAAACATATCATAACATTGTAATCTCTACCGTTAGCTATTTTTTCAATTCCGCTAATAACTCTAGAAAAAAAGTGATGTACAATTTCAGGAATAATTACACCTATAACCATTGTTTTATTATTGCGTAGTTTTTGCGCTAGCATATTTGGTTTGTAATGGTATAGGTCTGCAAAAGCTTTTACCTTTTTACGAGTTTCTTCGCTAATTTCTGGACTGTTTTTTAAGGCTCTAGAGACAGTAGAAGAAGACACACCAAGTTCTTTTGCAATGTCTTTTATGGTAATTTTGGCTTTCATAGTATAAAGATACAACGTTTGTGAACATCAACTAAGTATTAACTCTAAATTGATAATACTTAATTTTTTATAGCAAATAAATAACAATCTATTAAAATTGGACTAATTTTTCACCATAAAAACACACTTTTTGATAAAGTTGTTAACATGCAACCCGTTGCGTAACTCTTCAGATTTGTTAAATTAAAGTTAAGCATATACTTTCACAAAGCGAAATATAAAAATGTGTTAAGTTTTAATCAAATTATTAACTCAAACTAACTTTATGAATAAACTAAAGAATATCTTTTTAGGAGTGTTTCTTCTTTTTCCCTTACTGTTTTTTGCACAACAAACAGTATCAGGAAAAATTACAGACAACGTTACAAAGTCTCCATTATTAGGAGTAAATGTTGTTGTAAAAGGAACAACTAATGGATCTATTTCAGATTTTGATGGATTGTACGAAATTAAGAATGTAAATATGGGTGATGTACTTTTATTTACTTCTATTGGTTATAATCCTAAAGAAGTGAAAGTTACTTCTAGTACTTTAAATGTAGAAATGACAGAATCTACAGAAGCTTTAGACGAAGTAGTAGTTATAGGTTACGGTACTACAACCGTAAAAGATGCTACTGGATCTATTGAAAAAGTGAGTACAGATGAATTTAACTCTGGAGCAATTACTTCACCAGAGCAATTAATTACAGGTAAGACTGCAGGTGTTAGCGTAGTTGCACCAGGAGGCCAGCCAGGACAAGGAGCAACTATAACTATTAGAGGTAATTCTTCATTATCAGCTAATAATAGTCCACTTGTTGTTATAGATGGTGTTCCTGTAGATCAAGGTACAACAGGCGGAAGTTCTGTTTCTGCTTTAAACTCAATTAACCCAAATGATATAGAAAGTTTTGTTGTTTTAAAAGATGCGTCTTCTACAGCAATATATGGTTCTAGAGCTTCTGCAGGGGTAATTTTAATAACTACTAAAAGTGGTAAATTAAATGCTCCTTTAAAAGTAGAGGTAAATACAAATGGTTCTGTTGGTACAGTTCAAAAAAAATTAGATGTACTTAACGCTAGTCAGTACAGAAATGTGCTAATTGGTAGTCAAAACGAAGCTTTAGCTGTTCCTTTATTAGGAAATGCAGATACAGATTGGCAAGATCAAATTTTTCAAGAAGCTTATGGTACAGATGCTAACTTAACAATTTCAAAAGGTTTTGAAAGTTCTGCGATCAGAGGGTCTATTGGATACACAACTCAAGAAGGACTTGTAAAAACTTCTAAGTTTGAGCGTACTTCTGGTTCTTTAAATTTTCGTCAGAACTTATTTGATAATGACTTAAAAATTAACGTAAACCTAAATGGATCTATAACCAATGATGATTTTGTTAACGGAGGTGTAATAGGGGCAGCTTTACAGTTTGATCCTACACAACCAATATATAGTGGTAATAACAATTATGGAGGTTATTATGAGTGGTTAAATAATGATGGAAGTATAAATAACTTAGCTCCTAGAAACCCACTAGGGTTAATTAATCAGTCATCAAATGAAGCGGAAACAAAAAGAGCAATAGGTAATATTAAATTAGATTATTATGCTCCTTTTTTAGACGGACTTAACTTTAATGTTACTCTTGGTTTTGATTATAACGAGAGATATGGTAAAACAAGTACAGACCCTAACTCAGCTTCAGCACAAAATGCACAAAGTATTACTGGTAGCTACGGTAGCTTGCGTAGAAGTACTTTAGCAGACTTTTTTGTTAATTATAAGAAAGAGGTAGAAAGTATTAAAAGTACTTTTGAATTAACAGTAGGTCATACTTTTCAAAAATTTTATAGAGAAAACTATGCAAACAATCCTTTGATATCAGGTACAGAAAATTCTACTTTTTTTGCTACGCACAATGCAATTGAGTCTTATGTATCTCGATTACGATATTCATATGATAGTAAATATTTATTAACGCTAAGTTATAGAACAGACGGTTCTTCTAGATTTAGTGGAGATAACAGATGGGGTAATTTCTCTGCAGCAGCTTTTGCTTGGAACATATCTGAAGAAAACTTTTTAAAAGATTCTGAAACTGTATCTAATTTAAAATTACGTATTGGTTACGGAGAAACAGGACAACAAGAAATTAATCAGGATTTTGGATACCTTCCAGTTTACCAAGTTAGTACAGATAATCAGCAATATCAATTAGGAGATACTTTTTACAATACTATAAGACCAGCAGGTTATGATGCTAATATAAAGTGGGAAGAATCTAAAACATACAATATTGGTTTAGACTATGGTTTTTTTAATAATAGAATTAATGGTAGTATAGAGTATTATACAAGAGAAAGTAATGATATTTTAAACCAAATACCTATACCTTCTGGATCTAATCTTACAAACCAATTAATTACAAATATTGGAGATTTAGAGAATAGTGGTTTTGAATTTTCTATAAACTCTGATATTTTTCACAGAGAAGATTTTAATTGGAACCTTGGTTTTAATTTATCTTATTTAACTAATAAAATAACAAAATTAAACACTGTTGATGATCCTAGTTTTATAGGCGTAGCTACAGGAGGTATATCTGGAGGAGTAGGTAACACTGTGCAAATACACCAAGTAGGTTCTGCACAAAGTTCTTTTCTTGTATACCAACAAGTTTATGATGCAGATGGTAAACCATTAGAAGGTGTATATGTAGATAGGGATGGTGATGGTGTTTCTGGTGGTTCATCAGATACAGGAGATTTATATGTTAAAGAAAACCCTTCTGCAGATTATTTACTAGGCTTTTCTTCTTATACAAATTATAAAAATTGGGATTTAAACTTTACAATGAGAGCTAGTATAGGTAATTACGCCTATAACAACGTTGCTTCTTCTACGGGTAACGAGTTTGGTTTAAATTCATTAAGCTCTAACAGAAACGTAAGTACTTCTATTTTAGATACAGGTTTTAAAAACAACCAATTATTGTCAGATTACTATATTCAAGATGCTTCTTTCTTAAAAATGGACAACGTAACGCTTGGTTACAATTTTAAGAATGCATTTAAAGATGATAAAGTTAGTTTAAGATTACAAACTACTGTACAAAATGTGTTTACAATTACTAATTATGATGGTATAGATCCAGAGATTAGTGGTGGTATAGATAATAATTTTTACCCTAGACCAAGAACTTTCTTGTTAGGATTAAACTTAAAATTTTAAAGATAACAGTATGAAAAATATAAAATTAAAATTAGGAGCGTTTGCCATTGTTTTTGCTTTTATTTTTTCTTCGTGTGAAAGCGAATTAGATTTAGAGCCTCTTACATCGCAAACATCTAGTAATACATTTAGTGATACTGCTGCATATAAACAGTTTATGGCTAAAATATATGGAGGTTTTTCTTTAAGAGGACAAGACACTAGTGGTAATTTTGATGATATTTCTGGTATAGACGGTAACTTTTCTAACTATTTAAGAATGTTATTTACTATTCAGGAATTGTCTACAGAAGAAGCAATTATTGCATGGAATGATCAGACCATACATAATATTAATAACCACGTATGGACTTCTTCAGATATTTTTGTAACAGCAATGTATGCAAGAATTTATTTTCAAATAGGATTGGCTAATCAGTTTTTAAGAGAAACAGAAGAAAGTGTATTAGATGGTCGTGGTAATGTTGATGCTTCTTTAAAAAGTGAAATAAGCGGATATAGAGATGAAGTTCGTTTTTTAAGAGCTTTTAGTTATTGGCACGGTATAGATATGTATGGTAATATCCCATTAGTAGATGAAAACGATCCTGTTGGAGCTTTTTTACCTACACAAGCTACACGTAAAGAGGTGTTTGAATTTGTAGAAGCTGAGTTGTTAGACATAGAAACAAGATTGCCAGAACCTCGCCAAAATGAATATGGTAGAGCAGATAAAGCTTTTGCTTGGATGTTACTAGCTAAATTATACCAAAATGCAGAAGTGTATACGGGTACTGCAATGAATGTAGAAGCTTTAGATTTTACTAGTAAAATTATTAACAGCAACGCTTATTCTTTAGTTCCAAATTATAACTATTTGTTTTTAGCCGACAATGACAGAAACGGAGCCGAGAATGAAATTATTTATCCATTCTTATTTGATGGTATTACAAATGCAGCATTTGGAGGTACAACTTATCTAGTTCATGCGGCAATTGGCGGCACAATGGATCCTGCAGAATTTGGAGTCAATGGTGGCTGGGGAGGTCTTAGAAGTACTAAAGGTCTTGTAGAAAAGTTTGATGATATTTCTGGCGATACAGATTCTAGAGCAATGTTTTATACAGATGGTCAGTCTTTAGAAATTACTAACCCGTTTGATTTTACAGAAGGATATGCTGTAACTAAATATCGTAATGTAGATATTAATGGTGTACAAGGGTCAGATGCTTCTGGTAATAATGTAGATGTTAATTTTCCTGTTTTTCGCTTAGCAGATGCTTACTTAATGTATGCAGAGCTTTATGTTAGAGGTGCAGGTGGTGATGTTACAAATGCTGTTAACTATGTAAACTTGTTAAGAGAAAGAGCTTATGGTGATACTAGTGGTAACATTACAGCAAGCGATTTAACCTTAGATTTTATTCTAAATGAAAGATCAAGAGAGTTATATTGGGAAAACCATAGAAGAACAGATTTAATTCGTTTTGGACAATTTTCAGATGTAGGTGTTTGGCCGTTTAAAGGAGGAATTCCGGCAGGTAGAACCTCAGAAAGTTTTAGAGATTTGTATCCAATGCCAAGTGCAGAGTTAAATGCAAATCCAAACCTTGTACCAACACCTGGATACTAACCTAAAAACTTAAAATGATGAAAATAATATTAAAAAATATATGGATTCTTTGTTTGAGTCTTGCACTGTTTACATCTTGTGATGATGACTCAGACTTGGCACAAATATCATCAACAGCATCTACAGGAGTTGCAAATTTTTCTACTACTACATTAGTGTTAGATAAAGACGATAAAGAGGCAGATGCTTTAACTATTAATTTTAATGAACCAGAATTAGGAGTTGCCTCAGGAAAAAGTTACCAACTTTTATTTGATTTAGTAGGAGGTGATTTTAGTGGTGCAGAGGTTAAAAGTATTGAAGAAAATACAACTTTTACTTTTAAGACAGAAGAAGTAAATCAGATTTTAATAAACTTGGGAGCTGAGCCGGGTGTAGCTACAGAAATTCAAGTAAAAATAGAAACTATTTTATCTTCTGATACCAGTATGTTCTCTGACGTTAGTACGTTAAGCATAACACCGTACGCTGCAGAGTTAGATTTAAGCTCTAAATGGGGATTAGTGGGTGATGCTACAATAAATGGTTGGAATGGTCCAGATATGCCATTTTATCAGACTACAGATAAATCTTTGGACGCAGGTACTTTTGTTGCTTATGTAACATTAACAGATGGTGAAATAAAGATTAGAGCAGACAATGCTTGGGATACAAATTATGGTGGATCTGATGGTGTTTTAGAGGCAGATGGATCAAATATAGTCGTTACAGCTGGTACATATAAAATCGTTTTTAACGAGAATGATTTAACCTACTCTATAGAGTTGTATTCATGGGGAGTTGTAGGTAGTGCAACAACAAATGGATGGGATGGTCCAGATATGCCTTTTACTTACAATCCTTTGTTTGACAACTGGGTAGCTGAGGTTACCTTAGTTGATGGTGAAATAAAAATAAGGAAAAATAATGATTGGAAAGTAAACTTTGGAGATCTAGAGTTAGACGGAATTTTAGATACGGAATCTGAAAACAACATTGCAGTATCTGCAGGAGATTATAGTATAACTTTTAACCCAGTAACTTTAGAATATAGCATAAAATAGAGTTGCTGAGTAAGTAGTTAAGTTTTAGTTTTTAAGGCTGATTATAATTTGTAATCAGCCTTATTTTTTATAATTAATATTTAATAATCAACCACATAATTTGAACCTTATGAAAAAGTGTTTAATATTTATTATTTTAATAAGTGGTTATTGTTTTGCACAACAGCAAAACATAACCTATTCAGTTTCTCCAGAAGCTTTTGGTGAGAACGATGAAATTACCATTACAGTATCTAATTTAGATGTATCTGCTTGGGGTGTTTCTGATGCATATCTTTGGGCTTGGTCCTTAGATGCAGACGGTGAAAACTCTCAAGATTCTCCTACTAATGGTAGCTGGACAAACTCTAATGAAAACCAAAAACTTACAGCCAATGGTGATGGTACTTATAGCTTTACCTTAACTCCCTCTAGTTTTTTTAATAGAACTAATATTGGACAAATAGGAATACTTATTAAAGCAAAAAATGGGGATGGTGATAAAAAAGCGCAAGACTATATTTTTAATGTTGGCACATTTCAATTTAACCTTAATTCACCAGCAAAAACTACAACTGTTTTAAATTCTGGCGAGAGTATATCCGTTGTTGCTACTTCTTCAATAAGTGCAACGTTTGTTTTAAAGGCAAACAATATAATAGTAGACACGCAAACAGCAATTACAGACTATAGTTATAGCTATGCTGTAACAGAAAATAGTAACTTTAGTTTAGAAGTTACAAAAGATACTGAAACTAAGTCGGCACTATTTAATGCTGTAGTTTCACCAACGGTAGAAGAAGCTCCAGTACCTGCTGGTATGTTAGACGGTATTAATTTAGACCCAGTAGACGCTACAAAAGCAACACTGGTTTTATATGCTCCTTTAAAAGATTTTGTGCACGTTATTGGCGATTTTAATAACTGGCAAATAGACAATAACTATCTTATGAAAAAAGATAGTGCATCAGATAGGTTTTGGGTAGAGTTAACAGGTTTAACACCGCAAACCAACCATATGTATCAGTATTTGGTGAATTTTGAAATTAATGTGGCAGATCCTTATTCTACTTTAGTTTTAGACCCATATTCAGATCAATTTATAGATGAGGTTACTTATCCTAATTTACCTGCTTACCCAACAAATTTGACAACTGAGGCTGTAACTGTTTTGCGTACTGGTGATACAGATTATAACTGGGAAACAACAAATTTTGTTGCACCAGACAAAACAGACCTAGTAGTTTATGAGGTATTGCTTAGAGATTTTGATGCTTTGCATTCTTTTGAAGCTTTAGAAAACAGGTTAGACTATATACAAAAGTTAGGAGTAAATGCTATAGAACTTATGCCTGTGAGTGAGTTTGATGGTAATGAAAGCTGGGGATATAATCCATCTTTTCATATGGCATTAGACAAATATTACGGTACAAAAGATGCTTTTAAAAGTTTAATTGATGAATGCCATAGCAGAGGTATAGCTGTAATTTTGGATGTAGTTTACAATCACGCTAGTGGTCAAAACCCATATTTTAGGCTTTGGAATGATAGTAATGGTGGCTTAGGAGGAAAAGCTACTGCAGATAATCCATTTTTTAACCAGGAAGCAAAGCACTCTTATAGCGTTTTTAACGATTATAATCATCAATCTACGGCAACACAAGACTACGTTAAACGTACTGCTCAATATTGGATTAATGAATATAATTTAGACGGATTTAGGTGGGATTTAACAAAAGGGTTTACTCAAAATTGTGCAGAAAGCGATGATGCTTGTACCAACGCATACCAGCAAGACAGAGTAGATGTTTTAAAACAATATGCAGATGACCAATGGGCTGTAAATGATGATTTTTATATCATTTTTGAGCATCTAGGTGGTATAACAGAAGAAGAGCAATGGGCAGATTATAGAGTAGCAGAAGGCAAAGGTATTTTACTTTGGAACAAACAAACGGAGGCTTACAACGAGGCTTTAATGGGCTACAATACAGCTGGGAAATCTAATTTTTCTGAAGTTTCTTATGCTCAAAAAGGATTTAAGCAAGCTTCTGCAGTATCTTTTATGGAGAGTCACGATGAGGAACGATTGCTTTATAAGAGTTTAAATTTTGGTAACGAAGAAGGTAATTACTCTACTAAAAACTTAAATACATCTTTAGAGCGTTTGCAAACAGCAGGAGCTTTTTTCTTTACAGTTCCTGGACCTAAAATGATATGGCAGTTTGGAGAATTAGGGTATGATATTTCTATTGATGAAAATGGCCGAGTAGGGAATAAGCCAATACTGTGGGAGTATGCAGATAATCCTAATAGAAAAGCAGTTTACAATAGTTGGAGCAAGATTATCAATTTAAAGAAAAATGCAGAAGTATTTAGCACCTCTAATTTTACTATTGATGCATCTAACACAAACGGTTTAAAGAAAATACATTTAACGCTAGAGAGTGCAACAGTAGACCAAATAAAGCATATAGTTGTTTTAGGTAATTTTGGAATGTCTGCGCAAAGTATAATTGCAGATTTTCAGGAAACTGGTACTTGGTATAATCTTTTAAGTAAAAACACACCGCTAGAAGTAACTGCAACCACTACAGGCATAAATTTAGAAGCAGGTGAGTTCATAATTTATGCAGATAAACCTTTTGTAGATCCTAATGATTTGGATAGTGATGGTGTTGTAAATGCTAATGACGCATGTCCTAACACTCCTGTTGGCACTACTGTAACTGTTACCGGTTGTAGTCTGTTTACATTACCCGCTACAAATTACCAAATTGCTACTGTTAGCGAAACTTGTAAAGATGCTAACAACGGCAAAATTAATATTACTACGGCAGAAAATTTAAATTACACGGCAACAGTATCTGGACCTAATAGTTTTTCTGTACAGGAAAACTTTACAGCAGAGCTAGTTTTAGAAGATTTAAGTGCCGGTACATATACAGTTTGTTTTACTATTGAGGGTGAAACAGATTACGAGCAATGTTTTACACTGGTTATTACTGAGCCTGAAGATTTATCGGTTTCTTCTAAAATAGATAGATCTTCAAAAAGCGTGAGTTTATCCTTAAAGGGGGCTGAGGTCTACTTTGTAACCTTAAATGGAATTACGTATGAAACTAGTGATAAACATATTGATTTACAGTTGCAACCAGGAATGAACAGGATATCTGCCCAAACGGGTATAGATTGTCAAGGTAAGTTTACCGAAGAAGTTTTTGTATCTGAGGAAGTACGCTTTTTTCCTAATCCTGTTGTAACAAATTTAACGGTTTACTGTGCAGGTAAGGATACCAGTGTAACTGTTTCTTTGTTTGATTTTACAGGAAGACAATTACTAACGGATACTAAAAGTATTGATGCTAATAGAGAAATAGCGATACAAACTACGAGCTTAAAAACAGGTAAGTATGTTGTTGTGGTAAAAGGAAAAACAATAAACAAAACATTTAAAATTATTAAGTAATGCATACAAAGTATTTAAAAATATACGGATTTATAGCTGCAGTAATTTTATCTAGTTGCGGTGGCGGAGGTGATGATAGTCCGGCAGAACCAGAAGTTTTTGCTCCAACAGCATCTACATTAAGTTTGCCAGCTAATGACGAGGTTTGCTTAACAGGTACAACTATAAATAACACCCAGGCTTCGGTAGCATTTACGTGGCAAGGAGCAACTAATGCAAATGGTTACAATGTTGTTGTTAAAAATTTGACTACAGAGCAAATTAATACATTTACGGCAACAGCAGAAACAACAACAATTACCTTAACAAAAGGGGAACCGTATTCTTGGTACGTAGTTTCTACATCTAACACAACTACAGAAACTGCAGAGAGTGATGTTTGGAAATTTTATTTAGCAGGAGACGGAATTGTAAATTATGCACCTTTTATGGCAGAAGCAATATCTCCAGAGATAGGAGAAACGGTATCTGCATCTAACAACAAAATTACATTGCATTGGCACGGAGCAGATGTAGATAATGACATTAAAGATTATGAAGTGTTTTTAGCTACAACATCACCGCCAGCAACAAGTATAGGTACAACTACAGATGCTTTTTTAGAGAGTTCTGTAAGTTCTGGAACTGTGTATTATTGGCAAGTTGTTACAACAGACCAAGAGAATAACAGTTCTAATTCACAAATATTTGAGTTTAAAGTTAATTAAACCAGATGTTAGTAAGTTTTTTTGTTTGGCCAGAAATAGAAGTATTTCTGGCTTTTTTTGTTTATTTGGTAATAATAATAAACTCAGACCTTCTGTTTACAGCGTGTTCTTCATTAGAACATTTTACACCGTTTTTACACTTATTAAGTAGTTGAGATTCTCCAAAACCAATACCCGTAATTCTACTTTGGTCTACACCTTTAGATACAAGATATTTTACAGTAGATTTTGCTCTTCTTTTAGATAACCACAGGTTGTAGGTATCACTCTCTGTGCTATCTGTATGCGAGCCAACTTCTATTACAACCGTAGGGTTCTCTAGCATATAGTTTGCAACTTTGTCTAAATCTGGATAAGATTCTACTCGTAAATAAGAACTATTTGTATCAAAATAAATAGATTTTAGTTTTAAGTAATTTGATAAGTCAGAACCTACAGCAGTTGCTTCTTTAGAGTTTTCTAACTCTAAAACTACTTCTTCAATTTTAGTATTGTTTTTAGGTGAGTAGATATATTTTACAGCATTTGCATAACCATCACTCTTAGCTGTAAAACGATATTTTTTCTCAGGTAAATTTACTTCTGTTGTAAAAAAACCATTTTCATCACTAACAGTTTCTACTAAATTATTATTCTCATAATCATAAATGGTTACCATAGCATTAGCTACAATTGTATTGGTCTCTTTGTCTATAACTTTACCCTTTATTACTTTGGTTACAGATTCTCTAATAAACCTATAAATATCATCACTTCCTTTACCTTTTGGTCTGTTTGATGCTAAAAAACCTTCATTTTTAGATTCGTTTATAATTAAAGAAAAATCATCTTGCCTACTATTAACTCCTTTTCCCATATTACGAACCTCAGCATTTTCTTGTTGTAGGTTGATGTAAAAAATATCTAAACCACCTAAACCAGGATGTCCGTCTGAAGCAAAATACAAGGTTTCAGATTCAGAAATAAAAGGAAATGTTTCTCTGCCTTCGGTATTAATTGTAGCTCCTAAATTTTGTGGTTCACCAAAGCTACCATCACTATTAATAGCTACAACAAAAATATCTGAAGCACCAAGTGTACCAGGCATATCTGAAGCAAAATAAAGCTTATCTTCTGTGTAATTTAAGGTTGGGTTAGCAACAGAATACTCATCATTATTAAAAGGTAACTCGGTTACATTTGTCCACTTTCCATTTTCTAATGTAGCCTTGTAAATTTTAAGTCTGCTTAGCCCGTTTTTATCTGGAGAAAACTTACCGTTTTCAGAGTTATTTCTTGTAAAATATACTGTTTTACCATCTTTTGTAAATGTAGAAGAAGACTCGTGTGTTTTTGTGTTTAATTCTTTTGCAAAATTGCCAAGGTATACATAATTTAAACTGTCTTTTTTTGCGGTATGTAAATTTAAAAAAGGCCTATTGTTCCACTCGTGTAAGTTATTTACTAAAAAACCGGTATCTCTTGCGCTAGAAAAAACTAATGAGTCTTTGTAAAACGACGGGGCAAAGTCAGACTCTACAGAGTTAGATTCTAAATTAGTTAAAGTATATTTTTGTTTGATGTTTTTTAGATTCTCTAAATAATCTAGTTTTTCAATAAATTTAGAAGCTCTTAAGTCTTGCTGTTTAATTTTATTAAACTGAAGCATTATTTTATCTGCTTGGTCATAATTACCGTTAGACCTTAGCGTTTGAGCGTATTTAAATAAGTATTCAGAATCAGAATTTTTCAGATCTGGCATTATTAATTTTGAATAGCAATTAGCAGCTTCTTTATAGTTAGCATTTAGGTAATAAGCATCACCTAATTTTTTATAAATATCTATAGAGGTTTCTCCTTTTTCTATTGCTTTAGTATAAGCATCTATTGCAAGTGCATAGGCTTTAGTATTAAAAAGTCTGTCTGCTTCTGCTAACTGTTTTGTCTGTGCAACAGCAGAGAACTGTGCAATTACAAGCAAAAACAAACCAATTATAGTTTTATCTATCTTCATATTAAAAGAATCTTGGTGTTAGTGCATTTCTAATCTTAGATTTAAAATCATATCTAAGGAAAACCTCAAAAGAACCATCATTAAAATTGGTTCCTCCTAAAGCTGTAGTTTCCTTATCATAAGCCAAACCAAGCATTAAGCGTTGGGTTGCTTGTATGCCAATAAGTGCACTTAAGGCAGCATCCCACCTGTAAGCAACACCCATAGAAAATTTGTCTTTGTACAAAAACGTAGTAGATACATCTACTTGTAACGGTGCACCAGAAGTTGTTTTAAGTAATGTGGCTGGTTTCATTTTTAAATCAGAATTTAAATTAAAAACATAACCTGTAATTAAATACCAGTTTACTTGCTCTTCTGCAATGTATGATGTGCTTGTTGAAGATTCATCAAAATGTTTGGTCTTTAAAAAATTAGGAACAGATAAACCTGCATAAAACCGATCTTCGTGATAATAAATACCCGCACCAAAATTTGGAGAAAATTGCTTATCTACACCATTGTCTGGTACAGCAACTGTAGGGTTGTTGGCTCTTAGTTTGTTGTGATCTATATTTAAAAAATGACCACCAGCTTTTAATCCAAAGGAAATTTTTCCTTTTTCTGATGCTTTAATGGTATAAGAATACAAAGCATCTATGTAAGTGTCTTGGTTTGTACCGTTACCAATTTCATCATTAACAACAGATAATCCTAAGCCAGATTTTGCAGAAACTGGAGCGTGAATATTAAAAGTTTGTGTAACAGGCGCACCATCTAAACCAACCCATTGTGAGCGGTGTAATGCGGCTATACTTAACGCACCTCTAGAGCCAGCATAAGCCGGATTTATAGAAATTGTATTGTACATATATTGTGTATACTGCGCATCTTGTTGAGCGTTAACTCCAAAAGCAAATAACAGTACACCAATAAGGCTAAATACGTGTTTTTTATGTTTATATATTGATATCATTTTTTATAATTAATTTAGGTACAAATAGCCATTTTTAGTTTTAGCTTCTCCATCTTTTAAATAGTTAATTATGTAATAATACACACCAGCAGGTAACGTACTACTAGATTTAACTACGGCTCTACCATTAGAAATACCTGTAAATGCTCTTGATGCGTTATCATAAGATTTTGTGCTGTATACTTTTACACCCCATCTGTTAAATATTTCTACAGTATTATCAGGAAAAGCTTCTATGTTTACTATTACAAATGTGCCATCTGCAGTACCAGGCGTAATGTTTTCATTTTGTATTTCTATATCACAAGCAACTCCTAAAGGAGGTGTACCGCCAATAGAGTCACAAGCATCTAGAGGATCTGTATTATCTACAACTTCTTGCCCATCCAAAATGCCATCTTTATCTGTATCAGCATCGTTAGGATCTGTTCCTATTGTATTTTCTTCTTCATTAGTTAAGCCGTCTGCATCACAATCAGACGTGTTTAAAGGAGTGCCGTTAAGAGAATCACAATCGTCCAAAGGATTTGTATTATCAGTAACTTCTTGTCCGTCTGTAACGCCATCATCATCTGTATCTGCGTCATTAGGGTCTGTACCAAGTGCAACTTCATCATCATTTGTTAAGCCATCATTATCAAAATCATCTGTAATAAAAATAACAGCTGTATTAGTATTACCTGCTGTATCAGAAACCGTAATATCTAATGTATTAGGGAAACTTAAATTAGGTAAAACACCACTATTTGGACTAACCATGTTTGTATCTAAACTAAAGTTACCTGCAGCATCTGTTATAACTGTATAAGTAACTTCAGGTGTACCATCAGCATCAATATCTATACTAATAAGCAAGGTTTCATTTATACTGCCAGTACCAGTAATAACAGGAGTAAGGTTATCTGTTATTTCATCGTTTACAATAGGAGTTACGGTATCTATAACAATAGGATATACTGTAGAAGAAAAACTAATGTTGCCAAAAGTATCGCTTGCTACTGCAGTAATATCATAGTTTCCATCTGGTAAAACAGTTGCAGTGTGGTCTAAAGTCCAATTACCTGTAGCATTAGCAGTTGCAGTACCTATTATAACACCATCAATATAAATATCTATAATTCTGTTTGGTTCAGATGTTCCAAAAATAGACAGAGTATTGTCAGATGTAATTGCATCATCAGGAATATTTGTATCAATACTAATGCTACTAATAACTGGTGTAGCAATAGTTGCAGTTTGTACATTGTATAGTTTAGTAGCAGCAACTGTATTGTTATTGCCTGCAGAGTCTGTAGTAGTTAAACTAGCATTTATAGTAGTATCTGCATCTAAAGCTAAATTATTTCCAGACACTATTATACTGAACGTTCCGGTATTGCTAACAGTACCAGTAATAGATATACCGTTTATTAAAAGTGTAACCGTATCTCCAGTGTTAAATTCTCCGGTAACAGTACCAGTTACAGTTATATTACCAGAAGCTTCAATAGCATTAATGGTATTGTCAGCGGTTACATTATCAATAATAATTGTTGGTGTAGGAGCAGTAATATCTAAAGCATATATTTTTGTTGCATTAATTGTATTGCTATTACCAACAGTATCTGTGGTAGCCAAGCTAGCATTTATAGTTACATCTGCATCTGCAAGGAGGTCTCCACCATTAACAGTAATGCTAAAAATACCGGAAGCATTAACAGTACCTGTAGTAGAAACACCGTTTATTAATAGCGTAACTGTATCTCCGTTATTAAATTCTCCTGTAATACTACCTGTAATAGTTATGTTTGATGTTGATTCTGTGGCATTTATAATGTTATCTGTAGTAACATCATTTATTGTTAGGGTAGGTGTAGGAGCAGTAACATCTACATTGTATGTTTTGTTTGTTGTTCCTGTACCTGTATTTCCTGCTGTGCTTGTTGTGTTAACACTACCATTTATGGTTAAATCTGCATCTGCAGTAAGTTCAGAACCCGTAATAGGTATACTAAAATTACCTAAGGCATCTACTGTATTAGTGTATGATATAGTGTTTACTACTAAAGTAACCACATCACCGGTTAAAAAGTCTCCACTAACATTACCAATTACTGTTATTGTGGTTGTAGCTTCAGTAGTGTTAATAGTATTGTCTGCCGTAATATTATTTATTGTAATAATGGGTATAGGCAAAGTAGTATCTACATCATAAAGTTTATTGTTAGTAGCAGTACCAACATTACCAGCCAAATCTAAGGTATTTACCTCGCCATTTATAACGAAATCTGCATCTGCGGCAAGATCACTACCATTAACTGGAATGCTAAAATTACCAGATGCATCTACACCATTAAAATACGAATTTCCATTTATCGTAAGAGTCACAAGATCTCCAGTATTAAAATCGCCACCAACAGTACCCGTGATAGTTATGGTTGATGTTGCCTCACTAGCATTTACTACATTGTCTGCAGTAACGTTATCAATAGTTAAAGTAGGAACAGGAGCAGTGGTATCTATTGTAGCAGAATCGCTTCCGTTTGTACTAGTGTTTCCTGCAGCATCAGTAATTGATGCAGTAACAGTAATTGTATTGCCTTCACCCGGACTAGTAAAACTTGTAGTTACAGTACCAGCAGTAATATCTGATGCAGTTAAAGTCTGATTAGTACCGTTTATGGTTAAAATATCTCCAGCAACAGCTTCGGCAGGTAATGTAATTGTGACATCAATATCACCAACTAATTCCGTGCTGTTTATAATAGCATCATCATTAATATCTTCAGTAATTACAACTGTAGGAGCAGCGGTTGCTGTAGTGTCAATTACAGCAGAATCACTACCCTCTGGACTTATATTTCCTGAGGTATCTGTAACAGTTGCAGTCACAGTAATAGTATTGCCTTCACCCGGACTAACAAAGCTAGTAGTTACAGTACCAGCAGTAATATCTGTAGCAGTTAAAGTTTGGTTTGTACCATTTATGGTTAAAATATTGTTCTCTACAGCTTCAGCAGGCAAAGTAATGGTTACATCAATATTGCCAGAAAGCTCAGAATTACCTATAATTCCATCATTATTAGCATCTTCAGTAATTACAACTGTAGGAGCCGATGTAGCAATAGTTTCTATTGTAGCAGAATCGCTTCCGTTTGTACTAGTGTTTCCTGCAGCATCAGTAATTGATGCAGTAACAGTAATTGTATTGCCTTCACCCGGACTAACAAAACTTGTAGTTACAGTACCAGCAGTAATATCTGTAGCAGTTAAAGTCTGATTAGTACCGTTTATGGTTAAAATATCGTTTTCTACAGCTTCGGCAGGTAACGTAATAATGACATCAATATCACCAACTAATTCCGTGCTGTTTATAATAGCATCATTATTAATATCTTCAGTAATTACAACTGAAGGAGCAGAAGTTGCTGTAGTGTCAATTATAGCAGAGTCACTAGCCTCTGGACTTCTATTTCCTGCAGTATCAATGATTGATGCAGTCACAGTAATAGTATTGCCTTCACCCGGACTAACAAAGCTAGTAGTTACAGTACCAGCAGTAATATCTGTGGCAGTTAAAGTTTGATTGGTACCATTTATGGTTAAAATATTGTTCTCTACAGCTTCAGCAGGTAAAGTAATGGTAACATCAATATTGCCAGAAAGCTCAGAATTACCTATAATTCCATCATTATTAGCATCTTCAGTAATTACAACTGTAGGAGCCGATGTAGCAACAGTTTCCACTGTAGCAGAATCGCTTCCGTTTGTACTAGTGTTTCCTGCAGCATCAGTAATTGATGCAGTCACAGTAATGGTGTTACCTTCACCCGGACTAACAAAACTAGTCGTTATAGTACCAGCAGTAATATCTGTAGCTGTTAAAGTTTGGTTAGTACCGTTTATAGTTAAAATATCTCCAGCAACAGCTTCGGCAGGTAATGTAATAGTAATATCAATATCACCCACTAATTCTGTACTGTTTATAATAGCATCGTCATTAATATCTTCAGTAATTACAACTGTAGGAGCAGAAGTTGAGGTAGTATTTACTTTAGCAGAATCACTAGCTTCTGGACTCGTATTTCCTGAGACATCTGTAATTGATGCTGTAACAGTAATGGTGTTATCTTCACCCGGACTAACAAAGTTAGTAGTTACAGTACCAGTACTAATATCTGTAGCAGTTAAAGTTTGGTTAGTACCATTTATGGTTAAAATGTCGTTCTCTACAGCTTCAGCAGGTAACGTAATGGTAACATCAATATCACCCACCAATTCTGTGCTGTTTATAATAGCATCATTATTGGCATCTTCAGTAATAACAACTATAGGGGCAGATGTAGCAACAGTTTCTATTGTAGCAGAATCGCTTCCGTTTGTACTTGTATTTCCTGCAGTATCAGTTATTGATGCAGTTACAGTAATTGTATTACCTTCACCCGGACTAACAAAACTTGTAGTTACAACACCAGCTGTAATGTTGGCCGCTGTTAAAGTCTGATTAGTCCCATTTATGGTTAAAATATCGTTCTCTACAGCTTCGGCAGGTAAAGTGATTGTAACATCAATATCTCCCACCAATTCCGTACTGTTTATAATAGTATCATCGTTAATATCTTCAGTAATTACAACTGTAGGAGCAGAAGTTGGAGCAGTATTTACAGTGATAGTATCTACCCCAGGATTACTTGTATTACCTACAGGATCTGTAATAGTAGCAGTCACAGTTAAAGAGCCATCTTCTGCAGGAGGAGTAAAGGTTACAAGTATTTCTCCGTTTGTAATATCTGTAGCAGTTAATGTTTGATTTGTACCGTTTACAGTTAAAATATCATTCTCAGCGGCATTTGCAGGTAATGTAATAGTAACATCAACATCTCCAACAGATTCGCTTGTATTTAAAAAACCATCATTATTTACGTCTTCAGTAATTACAACTATAGGGGCATCTGGTGGTGTATCATCAAAAATAATTGTGGCACTATTAGAAGTAAGAGTGGCACAAGAAAAAGTTTCATCATTAATAATAACCTGATATAAAAAACCATCATAACTAGCTGTTATTCCTGTTAATGTAAGAGTGCTAGTTGTGCTTCCTGTATAAATATCTACAGTGTTGGCATCATTTATATCTACAAAACCATTACCATCTAAACGGTCTACTTGCCATTTATAAGCTAAAGCTTCGCCAGTTGCAGTAACTACAAAATTTTCTGGGTTAGTGCCATTGGTTAAAATATCTTGTGGT
This sequence comes from Cellulophaga sp. RHA19, assembly GCF_002813425.1. Classification (NCBI taxonomy): domain Bacteria; kingdom Pseudomonadati; phylum Bacteroidota; class Flavobacteriia; order Flavobacteriales; family Flavobacteriaceae; genus Cellulophaga; species Cellulophaga sp. RHA19. The sequence goes on along the minus strand of NZ_PHUL01000001.1, from coordinate 3,472,747 downwards.
TGGTTTGCTGTATTAATTATAGTTGGCGCTTGTCCTACCTGTTGAAAATCAAAGTCAGTATTTCCAGAACCACTATCTGTATTGGTAGGCGTGGTATAACCGTCTACAACCATACCACTAATAACAGTACCATTAGCTGCAGTAACTGTTGGTAAATTACCAAGTATTCCGTCGTTATTTTGATCTGTAAATCCTGCTTCTAAAACGTCATTACAACCATCACCATCAGCATCTAGCTCTAAATAATCTGGAGTGCCATTTGGTGTAGCTTCTGAGTCGGTAATTGTATAATCTACACTACCGCTATTAACACCACTACTAGTTTGCAAGGCATCAAAAATACCATCATCACTAACTGTTGTTCCTAGAATTCCGTTTGTATGCGGTTGTTTATGTCCGGCTTCAATAACATCAAAAATACCATCGTTATCAGAATCTAAATCCAATAAATCTGGAATTCCGTCGTTATCAGAATCTCTGTCTTTACAAGCAAAAAGTATAAGTTCTATTTCATCCTCAGCTCCTGTAGAAGATGTCTGTGCCAATTGCAATGTAAAAGTAGATACCCTTTGATTAATTTGTAACGTACCAGCAGCAGAACCATCACTATCTTTTAAAGAACTTTCTGGACTATATCCGTCTGATGGTAAACCAGTACCGCCATCTTTTACTGTGGTTGCAGTAGAAACAAAATCGAATGTACCAGCAAGTTCTGACCACGTTAAACCGTTTAAAAGGCTTATCTCTGCTGAGGTCTGATCGGTGCCATCGTCACCACCAATACGGTCTAAATGGAGCGTAGGTTTATCTACAAAAACAGGATTGTTGGCAGCATCTACAAATTCAACTGTAACTGTTACTCCGTTATCATAGGTTGCAGCAAGAGAAGTATCTCCTTGTAAATCTTCTGTCCAGAAATTTGGAGCTGGACTAGTAAAATTACCGCTTACAAAGTTGGTAGAGTTTGTAGTAGTAACATTAGCAATAACTCCGTTACCATAGTCAAAAGAAGCAGTAGTGCCAGCAATTGTCCAAGAACCAGACTGTACAGGAGTACAAATACCTTCTTCTGTGTCTAAAATACCATCGTTATCATCATCTAAATCGCAACTATTATTTATACCATCACCATCTGTGTCGTTCTCTGTAGGTGTACCAATTATAGCTCCAGAAGTACAAGGGTTTATTACCAGGTTAGAAAAAGCAAATTCTACTTCGTCTCTGTCAGGTGCGGGTATTACTAGAGTAGGGTTTTTTTCTAAACTTGTATTAATATTTATTGTGTTTAATAAATCTGTTATTTGTAAACTACCTCCAGCGGTATTAGCGCATTCACCAGTTCCTCCTAATATTTCAAATAAATTTTCTCCTCTAAAAAAAACAGAGTCAGTTTCTAATCTATCAGTAGCGCTTAGTTCATTCCAAGTGTATCCGTCTTGTAAATAGAAAACACCTGTAGTATTAGTAAATATTCCACCAGTTGCTCCAACTTTATCAACGTGTAAAATAGGGTTTTGTATATCTGCTAATGCATTTGTTCTGGTGTCATAAAACTCAAATGAGATAGTACCATTACTGCCATCAATGTCTAATGCAAGAGAAGGAGTTCCCGTAATAGTTGGGTCACTAAAAGCATCAGGAGAACAAAGCATAGTATCACCGCCAAGAATATCTACGTAGCCAGTAACGGTTACCTCAATTCTAACTAAACCATCTGAGCTTATAGATGTCCATTTTCCCCCACCAGCATCTGACCATACGCCAGAGGTTTGCGCAAAAAATAATTGAGACACAAATAAGAAAATAAAAAGCGTGAATAGTTTGGCAAATTTTATTCTGTTTGTGAGAGATAATATTAGATTCAATTTTATCATAAAAAAGTTTCTTATGAATAAACTAATGGTTTGGTTAAAAAAGTTATTCAATTTAAATAGCTAATTTATATTGAAAAATACCGAACAGTGTATTAATGTTGTGAATACTAGGCTTTTGTATGCGTAAGCTTATTTATGATACTTTTTTTTAATTGAATAGATGTAGTTGAAGAAATTAAAATGAACATTTGTTTTTACTTAGTTAACATATTACGACTGTAAAGTGCTTCTCTGTTAAGGCTTGTTTTCTCTGTTTTAGTAAAGTAATTACACTACTTTTTTTAAAAAATAAAGAACTTTAATTTTTCTGATTTTGATTAAAAAAATAACATAAAAATAAAATTAACATTACATAAGTAAGGGTTAATTAAAAATTAATCGTCTTAATAATATATAGTACAATATCAATAATAAAAAAATAAAGCTTTATTATTTTGTAGTAAAGTATATCTATAACAGCACCTTTCTTTATGCTTTGTTTTTTAGTATAAATTTTTGAATTAGTCAATCAATAAAAAATGAAAGAATGTTGTTTAAAGGGCTATTTTTTAGTGGGTAGCCCTTTTTAAATATTACATTAAAAATCGACCAAAAAAACCGAATTAAATTAAAAGTTGTGAGTGTTAAAGAAGAAGTCTTAGTGAAAGAAAATTTAGAAAATTACTTTCAGCAATTTTCTAAGGGAGTCATTGGAAGTAACCATTATTTTAAAACCCTTTATGGGGAACAAAAATTGGTGTATGCAGATTGGATAGCAAGTGGAAGGTTATATGCGCCTATTGAAGAAAAAATGCAGTATAAAATAGGACCAATGGTTGCTAATACGCATTCTTTTTCTAGTGAAACAGGTAAAGCATCTACGTACGCATATAAATTAGCTCGTAAAGTAATTAAAGAGCACGTTAATGCAAATGAAGAAGATATTTTAGTAACAACTGGTACTGGTATGACTGGGGCAATTGTTAAGCTTCAACGTTTAATAGGGTTACGTAAAAGCTTTAAACACAAACCAAATAGAGTAGACAGGCCAGTTGTTTTTATAACACATATGGAGCACCACTCTAATCATGTTTCTTGGATGGAAACCTTGGCAGATGTTGTGATTTTAGAGTGTGATGAAAATAAACTTGTAGATGTAAATATTTTAGAGGAAAAGCTGATAGAATATGCAGATAGACCTACAAAAATAGGTGCATTTACAGCTTGTTCTAATGTAACAGGCATTATTACTCCTTACCATGAGTTAGCTAAAATTATGCACAAACATAATGGGTATTGCGTGGTAGATTTTGCAGCATCTGCACCCTATGTAAAAATGGATATGCATCCTGCAGACCCTGAAGCTTATTTAGATGCTATTGCTTTTTCTCCACATAAATTTTTAGGAGGACCAGGTAGCTGTGGAGTTCTAGTTTTTAATAAAAAAATGTACAATGCTAAATGTCCAGATACTCCAGGAGGAGGTAATGTAAAATGGACAAATCCTTGGGGAAGTTATAGTTATTTTGATGATATAGAGGTTAAAGAAGACGGTGGTACACCAGGCTTTTTACAAACTATGCGAGCTGCTTTGGCTATTAGATTAAAAGACAAAATGGATGTTTCTAAAATGCATAGAAGAGAAGATGAACTTATTAAGTTAAGTTACGAAAAGCTTTTAGAGGTTAATGGTTTACATATTTTAGGAGATTTAGATGCTCCTAGAATTGGTTGTATTTCTTTTACAGTAGAAAATATTCACTACAACCTTATGGTACGTTTATTAAACGATAGGTTTGGTATACAAGTTAGGGGAGGTTGGTCTTGCGCAAGTACTTACGGTCATTATCTGCTTGATATAGATAAAAGAACATCTAAAAAAATTACGCGTAACATTATAAATAAAGATCTAACTATTAAGCCTGGTTGGGTACGTTTATCTTTACATCCACTAATGACTAACAAAGAGTTATTATTTATTTGTGATGCTATTAAAGAAATACAAAAAAAGATTTCTCTTTGGAAAGGCGATTACAGGTACAACCAAGCAACAAATGAATGGGATTGTTTGCAAAGAGGAGATCAAGTTATAAAACAAGAAGTTTGCAAATGGTTTAGTTTGTAATCTTTAGCAAGAGTTTAATTTAGTTTTTATTTCTGGAAAACGTTGGTAGCAATTTGTTATCAGCGTTTTCGTTTTTATAATTAAAATTTTACGCTATTTTAATTTACTAGAAACGTTGTTTTGTAACATCATATGCTAATATTAAATAAAGGTTTTGTTAATCTAAACCTAATATTAACTTGACTTTGACAAGGTATTTTAGCTATTTGTAAAAATAGCGATGAAAACTAAAATATATATACTATTAGCCTTATTACCTTGTTTCTTTGGCAGCGCACAACAATTAAAATTTATAAGTTATACTACAGATCAGGGATTATCTAACAATTCTATTTTAGACATAGAGAATGATAATGATGGCGGTTTATGGATTGCTACTTTAGATGGCTTAAATTATTTTGATGGGTATACATTTAAAACCTTTAAGCATAACGCAAATGACCCAGAATCTCTGCCAAATAATTATTTAACTAATATAGAAAAAGATGCAGAAGATAATATTTGGATTTATACTAAAGAAGGGCATATAAGTAAGTACCTGGGTAATAATAAATTTAAACATTTTAGTTTTAAAGCCAAAGCAGATAGGTTATTCTTAGCAACTAACGGAGACCTTAATGTAAAAGCAGGAGGTTTTACGTATACATATACCAACAATGGTTTTGTAAAAACAGAAGAGAATATAGATTATACAAGCCCAAATAAAGCCTACAAAAAACTTATTCTAGATAAATACCCAGATTTAATTATAAATGATGTTTTAAAAGATAAACAAGGCAATTTATGGTTTGCTACTTTTAAAAACGGAATTTATATAATACCAAACCACACTACAAATTTAAATACAAATGTGGTTCATCATTATACTTATGATTTGTATACACCGTATAGCTTTTATAGTAATGAGGTAACAGCACTTAGTCAAGATGTGTTTGGTAACGTATGGCTGGGGCAAAAAGATGGAGGTATAAGTATGGCTTATACCGGGTCTGAAGAAATTTCGTCTGTAACACCGCACCCTATTAAGTTTCCTCATTTACCAGTAGAAACTACAAGGGCAATTACAAAAGATAATAATGGTAACATTTGGATAGGCTATTACAACGGTGGTTTATACCATTACAGTGAAGAAACTAAGTGTTATTTAAAGTTTAAAGTAAAAGAGTCAAAAAATAATTACGAGTGGGAGCGTGTTAGAAGTCTTTATACAGCAAGTGATGGTAGTATTTGGGCTGGTACTTATGCAGGTTTACTTCGGGTAAAAAATAATTCATACAAGGCTTTTAATGCATTAAATATACCAGAATTGCCCAGCAATAGAAGCTACTCTTTTTATGAAGACAAAAATAAAATACTATGGATTGCTTGTTGGGGAGGAGTAGCAAAATTTAACCTAAACACTAATAAGTTTGAGTCTTTTAAAGGACAAGAATTACTTAATAGTTACCACATTAGAAATATAAAAAAATATAAAAATGAGCTTGTTCTTGCTACAGAAGATGACGGTGTTTTGTTTTTTAATTTACAAACAGAAGAATTAACACACCTTAAAAAAGAAAACGGAATTTTAGGAAACAGTATTTATTCTCTATACATAGACCCTAAAACAGATAATTACTGGATTGGTTCTTTGGGAGGTATAAGTATTTATAACAAGCAAAAAGGAATAATAAATAACAGTACAGACAATGAAGGTTTACCTAGCCATATGGTATATGGTTTGTTAGATAATGAAGATAAAGTATGGATTAGTACCACAAAAGGTATTGCTGTAATAGACAAGCAAACCTACACTATTACTGCTTTTAATCCTAAAGAAGGTTGGCAAGCATCAGAATTTTCTGAAGGAGCATATTATAAAGACAATAAGGGGTTATTGTTCTTTGGTGGCGTTAATGGGTTAAATTACTTTAATCCTAATGCTATGAGTTTTAATCCCAATAAACCAAAACTTAAGGTAGAGTTTAATCAGCAAAAAATAACAGAAAAAAAGCTGACAAGAGCGCATAGTAAAAATGATGTTGTAGTAACTATTACCCCTGTAGTTTTTCCGGTTGATAAAAATACTAGCTACTATTACAAGCTACACGGTAAAAATGAAGATTGGATTTTAGCAAAGGGTAAACAACGTCTTCAATTTAAAAATTTAGCTTCTGGTACATATTCTTTTATGGTTAAGAATGATAAAAATGAAGCTGGTAAAGAGGTGTTTACACTACATATTGAAAAAGCATTTTATCAAACCATAACCTTTTTTACATTAGTTTTATTTGTATTCATAAGTGCGGCTTTTGCATTTTTTCACTTAAAAAGTAAGGCATCTAAAGCACAACATAAAAAGCTAGAGGAGCAAATAGCTAACCGTACACAATTAATAGAAAAGCAGAAACAAGATCTCTTAAAAATAAATGGTCAGTTAGATGAGAAAAACCAGGAAATATTACTTCAAAAAGAAAAGCTACTAGACTTACATAATAATTTAAAAAATCAGGATTTTGAGGTAGATAAGTTTAAAACCTTTGTATTATCTCAATTTCAGCAACCATTATCTATTATCTTAAAGGCATCTCATGATATAAAAAATAATGAGAATGTAAAAAAGGAGCTGTTACAACAATCAGGAAAAATAATAGATCTAGTATCAGAATGGAACTATTTAGACCATATTAAAGACTTGGGAGAAGTAAAATTAACGTCGGTTAATTTGCTGCCAATTTTAAAAAGCATAGTAACTAATGTAAAAGAAAAACTAAAAGAAAATAACGCTAATTTTAATGCCCAGTTAGATAAAAATATTGCCTGGGTAGAGGTAGATTTATTGCGGCTTAAACTTTTACTAAAGTATATTTTTAATGATATTATAAAATACTCAGAAACCAAAAGTACATTAGATGTTTCCGTTCTTATAAATGGTAATCAGCTGCAATTTAAAGTAACATCTACTAGTACCTTATTGCAAAGTAATGTAAAAAATATTTTAAATTATAGTCCTTATTACAAAGCATTTTTGGTTTTAATAAAAGATTTAAATGGTACTTGCAATATATTAGAAGCAGATAGGTTTAATTTTCAATTTTGTTTGCCAGTTGCTGTTCTTCAAAACAACGTTAAGGCAGTAGAAACTATTTCTTGGAAGCATCTAGACTTAAAAGAAAATCTTCCGGCTAATAAAAATAATATTCTTGTTTATACAGATGCATCTAATTTTGATATAACCAATCAGTTATTAAAAAACACAAGTAATTATTTACTGTTTGAAAATGTAGTAACCAATTTATCATCGGCATTAAAACAATTACGTTTAGATGTTTTGGTCTTTTACCAAGTAGGTTTTACTAAAGAAATAGCCTATTTTTTACAAAAATATAAAGAAATACCAAAGAAAGACAGAGTTCCTTTGGTGTACATATCAGAAGAAATTAATTATGCTTTACAAGAGACTTCTTTAGAGTTTGGTATAGATGCGGTAATACAATTGCCAGCAAGTAAAACTTTTATCAGTAATAAAATAACATCTTTAGTTAATAGAAGTTTAGGTCGGGGACATAACAAGTTTCAGCAAGAGATTTTTAAAATTCTTACTGAAGAAAATGATATGCAATCTGGTAATGAAAAGCTGTTAAAACGTAGTTTAGAAGTTATAAAAGAAGAACTATCTAACCCATCTTTTAATGTAGAAAAACTTATTTCTATTTTAGAAATATCTAGAATTAAATGTTATAGATTATTCAAGGAGCATTTAGGGCAGTCTCCATCAGATGTTATAACATCTCTTCGTTTACAAAAAGCCGAATATTTACTAAAAAACAAAAAATTTAACATCTCAGAAATTGGTTTTGAGTGTGGGTATAGTGATAGCAAATACTTTGGACGCACATTTAAAAAACATTTTGGGGTAAGCCCCAAGGTATACAAGGAGCAAAAAGTATAGCGTGCATTGTATGCTTAGGATTAGCTGTATGTTAGGTTAATGTTACTGTAACAAAAGTCCTATTTTTTGATGCTCACTAAGGTTTTTTTGCACTAATAATCCTCTTTACTGAAACAATTTTACCCCCACTAAAAACAACCACACAATACATTTGAAAAAAAACAAAAACTATAAATTAAAATGAAAAAAATATACTTTTTTCTAACACTCAGTTTAGGGTGTTTATCTACCATGTTAGCGCAGGTAACAGTAAAGGGCACAGTAGTGTCTAACAATGATGGGTTACCAATTTCTGGTGCCGCAGTAACTATTAAAGGTAAAACTACAACAGGAACGGCAACCGATTTTGATGGTAACTTTACTTTAGAGTTAAAAGAAGAAAATGGAGTACTTGTAATATCTTCATTAGGTTTTGCATCTAAAGAAATTGCTTATAGTGGAAACCAAACAGTATCTGTTGGTTTAGATGAAGCTACAAATTCTTTAGAAGAGGTTGTACTTATAGGTTATGGCTCTACTAAAAAAGGAGATTTAACCTCGGCAATTGGTACAGCGGCAAATGTTGGTACAATTACAAGTAGGCCAGTTGGTAATTATAAAGAGTTTTTACAAGGTAACATAGCAGGTGTTACCGTATTAAGTTCTGGTGGTGACCCAACAAGTACTGCTAGTATAAAAATTAGAGGTATTGGTAGCTTTAACTCAGAATCTCCATTAGTTGTTGTAGATGGTATGCCGTATAACGGACCAGAAATAAACCCTAATGATATAGCTTCTATATCTGTATTAAAAGATGCGGCTTCTGCTGCAATTTATGGTGCACAAGCTGCATCTGGTGTAATTGTAATAGAAACTAAAAAAGGAAAAACAGGTAAGCCAAGGTTAAATATTAACTACTATACAGGTATTAAAACAGCGTCTAATTTACCAACACCTTTAACGGCAAAACAACAATCTGAGGTATATAACTTGGCAGCAGATAATGCAGGTACACCAAGACAGTCTGCTCATGATGCAGCCCAAAACCCTTACGGACAAGTAAACCGTACAAATTGGATTGATGCTATTTTTAGAGATGCCACTGTAAATAATTTAAATATTGATTTAAGTGGTGCAGGTGAAAAATTTAATTATTATACTTCTTTTGCTTTTAGAGATAGAGAAGGTGTTTTAGAAGGTACTAGTTCTCAAAACTATAGTTTAAGATTAAAGTCTGACTATAATATTACAGATAAAATTACAGTAGGAGAAAATATTTATTTCTCTAGAGATGAGGCTTATGGTACAAACACAGATAATCCTTACTCTGGTACAATTATAAATGCAATTTATATGCCTTCAGCATCACCAACGCGTTATGAGGATGGTAGTTTTGCTGGTGTTGTACCAGAAAGTTTATCTCAGTTTGCAGGTGCTTACGGAGATGTTTACAATCCTTTATCTTTATTGTTAAGACCAACAAAGGAGTCTCCAAGTACATTTATAAATGCAAACGTATATTTTAAGTATGATTTGTTAGACGGTTTATCATTTAAGTCTAATTACTCTTATTCTTATAGAGATAATAAAACAAAAGAGTTTTACCCTCGTGTACCAGAATTAGGACGTAGTAACAACCAAAATTCATTAACACAAAGTAATAGCACTGTTAATAAATGGATATGGGACAATCAATTGTCTTATAACAAATCTTTTGGTAAGCATAACTTAAATGCAACAGCAATTTATTCGGCACAAAATACAAAAGGTGACTATATTTCTTTGCGTGGTACAGGTTTTTCATCAGAAGAACCATTTAACCAATACATACAAAATGCAGAGTTACTAAATAAACCAAGTAATAATCCATATGAAGAAGCATTAACTTCTGCAATAGGTAGGTTAATGTATAATTATGATAATAAATACTATATCTCTGGTAGTTTACGTACAGATAAATCTTCTAGGTTAGCATTAGAAAATCAGTCAGATACTTTTACTTCTGTTTCTGCAGGTTGGAGAATATCTAACGAGTCTTTCTTTAATGTAGATGCAATAAACGATTTAAAATTTAGAGCATCTTGGGGAGAAATAGGAAACATAAAATCTGTAGATGGGTATTATCCTTTTGATGTTCCAATAGCTAGTAGTAATGTAGTAATGGGAGAAAACGGAAATTACTTTAATACAGTTGGTAGTTATGTAAAAAGAGAAGCAAATAGAGATTTAAGATGGGAAACAGCAGAGTCTTTAGATTTTGGTTTAGATGCATCACTATTTAACAATAGTTTAAATTTAACTGTAGATTATTTCGAAAAATCTACCAAAGGAATGATTATTCTTGGGTTTACAGATGCAAACAAAGGTATAGATCCTTCTAATACAAATGGAGGGCAAATTAAAAATACAGGTTTAGAGGTTTCTGCTACTTACACAAACACAAATGGAGCCTTAAACTATAGTATTAATGCCAATGCAACTTCTATTAAAAATAAGTTAGAGAATTTAAATGGATATGGTTCTGTAGGGCAAACAGTTTTTTACCATGGAGATAATGTAAGAGGTGTTTTAAAACCTTATCAAACAAGGTTTGGAGGTGCTTTATATACACCATATTTAATACCACAATTGGGTATATTTAATACACAAGCAGAAATAGATGCATATACTAAAGATGGTAACTTAATACAACCTAATGCAAGACCTGGAGATTTTAAGTTTCAAGATACCAATAACGATGGTAAAATAGGGTCTGAGGATCGTAAGTATTATGATGCTTACCAACCTAAAGTAACTTATAATTTAGGTGCTAATTTAGACTATAAAGGGTTCGATTTTAATGTGATATTACAAGGTGTAGCAGGAGTAAAAGCTTTTAATGGCTATAAATTTACAACCTATAATGCTGCATTATCTGGTTATAACTTAGACAATAGAGTTTTAGATGCTTGGTCACCAACAAATACAGATTCAGATATTCCTATTATTTCTACAAAAGATGATAATAAAAACTTTGGTACAGCATCTAGCTGGTATTTAGAAGACGCATCATATTTACGTATTAAAAACGTAACATTTGGGTACACTTTTAGCTCAAAAGTAATGGATAATTTATCTAAAGGATCATCATTAAGAATGTACATATCAGGAGAAAACTTAGTAACATTTACTAACTACTCTGGTCTAGATCCAGAAGTAGGTGGTAAGGGGCTAGATATAGCTAAATATCCTGTAGCTAAAACATTCACATTAGGATTATTACTGTCATTATAATCACGCTAAAAAAAAGAATACAATGAAAAATACATATAAAAAAATAGGATTAATAGCTATAGCTATTTTAGGGGTAAGCTTAACATCTTGCTCAGAAGATTTTACAAATTTAGAGCCAATAGGAAAAGTATCTAACGAGAATTTTTGGAAAACAGATTCTGACGCTATACAGGCAGCAAATGGTTTGTATTTATTAATGTCTGACCAAGAAATGTTTGGTAGAGGTTTTTTCTGGTACATTAATGCATCAGATGATATGATTACGGGTCGTATTAAAGCTACAGCAGATGTTATTAAAGATTTTAATATAGATGGTAGTGAGGGTAGTTACACGTCTACTTGTTATTCTAAATCTTATAAGGTAATTAGACGTGCTAATGATATTTTATTAAACGTACCAGAAATGGAAATATCTGAAAGCACAAAAAATCGTGTGTTGGGTGAAGCTTATTTTATGCGTGCCTTTAGTTACTTTTGGGTGGCTCATACTTATGGTGATGATGTAAACGGAGGTGTGCCAATTATTACCGTAGATAATATGTTTGATGACGGTGGTAGCTACGCTAGACCAGCTTCTGTTGTAGAAAACTACAAGCAAATTGAAGAAGATCTTAAAAAAGCGATGGATTTATTACCATTGTTTACAGAGTACGGAGCAGAAGATTACGGTCGTCCTCACAAAGATGCCGCTTTAGGATATTTAGCAAAAACTAATTTGTATTGGGCAGCGTATGATGCCTCTAGATACGCAGAGGTTGTAAAGTATGCAGATGCAATTGCAACATCTGGTTCTGGTAGAGCTTTAATAGATACAGATAATCCAGAAGTAGACTATAGAGAGTTACATAGTCATATAAACAACTGGACAAGCGAGTACATTTGGTCTGTTAATTCTGGTTTAGATCGTGGTAGTATTTTATCTGGTGTTATGTTAGAAAACAAAGGTTGGGGTAAATATAACGGCTGGGGATACTACACTCCGTCAGAAGGGTTGTATAATGAGTATGAAGCAGGAGACGTACGTAGAGGTGTTACTATCTTAAATTTTGGAGACGACTTTAAATATTTTGGAGAAGATAGAAGGTATCAGTCTGAAAATTCAATCTCTGGATTTCAGTTTAATAAGTATATGTATGAGTTCCAATTTAAAGATCCAATAGGAGAGTATGTAAATACGAATGGAGATAACCCAACTACAATTTACAATGTACCATTAATGCGTTACGCTGAGGTGTTGTTAATGAAAGCAGAGGCGTTAATTGCAGACGGTAAAAATGGAGATGTTCCTTTAAATATGGTTAGAGATAGAGCTGGTTTAGCACCAGTAACTAACGCAACTATGGAAGATCTTAAGCACGAGCGTAGAGTAGAATTAGCAGGTGAATTTGCTAACAGACATTTTGATTTGGTTCGTTGGGGAGATGCAGCAGCTACTTACGGAGAGCCAATTTATGGTAGAATTTATGCAGACAGAGCTAATCCTGATTCTCCTTACACATCAGAAATAGTATGGCCTGCCAGAAATTTTGATGCTTCTTTTATGAATGTATGGCCAATTCCAAATACTGTTATAGAATCTTCAGGAATACCACAAAACAAAGGATGGTAAAATAATAAAGTTTCAATTAGTTTTTTTTAACAAGAAAGGGTGCTGTAATTGCGCAGCACCTTTTTATAATATACTTATATGTTAACATTTAAGAAAAAATGTATCATACTTGCCGTAAGTTTTTTTTCAATGATTTCTTTTGCTCAAAAAGAAAATCAAGTTCTTATTCATTCTCATAATGATTATCTACAAAATGTATCTTTTTGGAATGCTTTTTCTAGCGGAGCCAATATTGTAGAAGCAGATGTTTGGCTAAAAAACAATGAATTATACATAGCACATACTGAAAATGAAATTTTAGAAAATAATACACTACAAAGTTTATATTTAAATCCTTTACAACAAGCGGTACAAAACAAACAACTTAGTACATCTAGACTAATAGTAATGGTAGATGTTAAGTCTCATGCAGAGAAGACTTTAAAAAAAGTAATCTCTGTACTAAAAAAATATCCAGAAGTTATAGCTCACAATAATGTAGAGTTTTTAATATCTGGTAATAGACCAAAAGCTAATACATATCACACATACCCTGAGTATATTTCTTTTGACCATCAAGAACTTAGTAATACACTAGATAATAAAGACTGGGAAAAAGTAGCAATGGTTAGTACTAGTTTTAAAAAATATACTGAGTGGAATGGTAAAGGCAGGTTAACACACAATGATTTTGCTAAAGTAAATGCAGCAATAGTGGCTGCTAAAAAATTAAATAAACCATTTCGTTTTTGGGCAACTCCAGATTCTAAAACAGCTTGGAGAGCATTTGTAGAAATGGGGGTAGACGTTGTTAATACAGATATGCCTAACAAATGTGTAACCTATGTAAAAACTTTAAAAAACCGTACTACAACAGCTTTAATTACATCTAATGTTTACAAACCTACTTATGCTTTAGATGGTAGTAAAAAGCCAATTAAAAATGTAATTTTAATGATTGGAGACGGTATGGGGTTATCTCAAATTACGGCTGCCGTTTTAGCTAATAACGGCAGCTTAACCCTTACACAGCTTAAATCTATAGGATTAATTAAAACACAATCTGCAGACGATTTAATAACAGATTCTGCTGCTGCTGGTACAGCATTAGCAACAGGACAAAAAACAAATAATAGGGCTATAGGTACAGACATAAATGGCAAGCCATTACCAACCTTAGTAGACATACTAGCTAAGTCTAACTTTTCTACAGGAATTATAACTACAGATCAAATAACAGGTGCTACTCCGTCCTCTTTTTATGCAAAACAAAAAGATAGGGGAGAAACACAAAAAATAGCAGAAGATTTACTTAAAACTGAGCTACATTTTTTTGCCGCAGGTGGAGCAAATTTGTACAAAAAAATACCATTGAAAAGTAAGTACATAATGGTAGATGAAACTTCTGAAATAAATAAAAGTACAGCAGATAAGTTAGGTGTTTTTTTAGCAGATGGTGGTGTGCCGTCTATAAAAACAGATAGAGGTAATTTACTAGCAGCAACAACTAAAGAAGCTATAAGTTTTTTACATAAAAAAGATAAACCTTTTTTTTTAATGGTAGAGGCTGCACAAATAGATTCTTTTGGGCATTACAATGATACAGAGGGTGTTGTTGCAGAAACTATAGATTTTGACAGAGCTATTACTGAGGCAATTAAGTTTGCTGATAAAAATGGAGAAACATTAGTAATTATAACAGCAGATCATGAAACAGGAGGATTAAGTGTATCTAACGGTAGTGTAGCAGAACATGAAATAGAAGGCGGTTTTGTAACTCATGATCATACAGGTGTTATGGTGCCAATATTTGCATATGGCCCACAATCTTATAATTTTTCTGGGGTTTATGAAAATACAGAAGTTTTTTCTAAAATTTTAAAAATCTTAGATATAGAAAAATAGTTTTTTAATAATTCGTTTTTTAGTTAATTAGGCGTAGCAGTTTTTTGTTGCGTCTTTTTAGTTTTTAAAAAGTAATACTCTTTTGAGTTTTAAAACAGAAAAATATAAAAATAGATTACTATCTGTTTTTTTATTAATCTTAGTGCGTAAAATAAAAAATGCTTTTGTTATTTGTGCTTCAACTGTTTTTATTGAGATATTTAAATATTCTGCTATTTCTATATTAGTTAAGCCTTCTTGTTTACTTAAAAGAAATACGTTTTTACATTTTGGAGGTAAATTTTGTATTTCTGTTTTAACCTTCTTTATCAGGTTATCAAAAGATATTACATCTGTCTCTTCTACTAAATTGTGTAGCGCATCTAAATATTTTTTTTCTAACGGGAATACATTTTTTTGCTTTCTATAATGATCTATAAATTCATTATAAACAGATTTGTATAAAAAACTCTGTAAAGAAAAATCGGCTTTTAATTTATCTCTTTTACGCCAAATCCTCATAAAAACATTTTGTACAATATCTTCTGCCTCGTCACGGTCATGAGTTAAATTATGTGCATATACACAAAGCTTTTGGTGGTAATCTGTAACCAATTTATTATATGCAGACTCATCACCAGACTTTAGTGCGTTAATAAATTTAATGTTGTTATTTAGTTGGGGGTTCATATAAAATGACAAACATTGGTTAAATATGTTGCCAATATATAAAAAAGTTTAATAAAATGTTAGGGTTATGTAAAATGCATACGTATTAATGTATATATGTTTAAAATATAATGAAGAAAAAAGTTTCAAAGTTAGATAAACTAATAGTTAAGTACCTTACTAGAGAGTCTTCCAAAAAAGAGTTAGATAAACTAGAAAAAGAACTTAACGAAGAGGTAAAAAGCAAAGAATCTCTGGAAGATTACATTAAAATAAATGTAGTTTCAGATTTTGTGCTTCAAAAATTTGATATTGAAAAAACTAGAACAGCTCTTTTACATACAATAGCAGAAGATAAAAGGAAAGCAACAAATGCTAAGGTAATAAAACTTGTAAAGTATGCTGCCGCTGCTGTATTTGCAGGAACCTTAATTACAGGGGTGTTTTTTAAAGCATCACTTTTTAATACTATCACTAATAATACACAAGTTGTAAAAACAGAAATAAAAGGAGGTTTAAGTAAACCAACACTTTCTTTAGAAGACGGTTCTGTTGTTATTTTAGAAAACGGTAAACAAGTTAATGTTGGTAATGCTACAACTAATGGTAAAGAGTTAACCTATTTACCAAGTAATGAGCAAAATAAGGAAGTTATTTATAATTCTTTAACTGTACCAAGAGGAGGAGAATTTGCTTTAGAACTAGCAGATGGTACAAAGGTTTGGTTAAATTCTGAGTCTAAGTTAAAATATCCTGTTCATTTTAAAAAGGGAAGAACTAGATCTGTAGAATTAGTATACGGAGAAGCTTATTTTGATGTTACCTCTAGTGAAGATAATAACGGAGATGGTTTTAATGTAATAACGAACCAACAAAATATTGCTGTTTTAGGAACCGAGTTTAATATTAAAGCTTATAAGGATGAAAACTTTATCTATTCTACTCTGGTAGAAGGGCATATTGTATTAGAAAATAAATCTTTTAAAGCAGATATGTTGCCAGGACAACAAGCCGTAATAGCAAATGGCATTTCTAAAAAAGTTGAGGTATACAATGTAAATGTAGAAAACGAAATTGCTTGGCGAAAAGGTAATTTTAATTTTAAGAACAAGTCTTTAAAAGAAATAATGAAAGTACTATCTAGATGGTATGATGTAGATTTTGTTATTGAAAATAAAGAATTAGAGAATATCAATTTTAAAGGAGTACTAGGTAAAAATCAAGATATAGAAACAATTTTACAAATAATTAAAAACACAAGTAATATAAATGCCTATGAAATAGAAAATAGAATAGTTTATATAAAATAAAGGGAACAAAGTTTATGCCGTCCAAAGAATAACACTTTATCCCCCATTTTTATTTGAATCTCGATTAATTAAGTAACTAACCAAAAAAACACTCAAATTTATGAAAATTAAATTAATGAATGTTCTCTTCTGCTATAGAAGAAAACTAATGATGACGATTATGAAAGCTTTTATCTTTTTATGGTGTACCGCAATTTTTAGTTTTACCACTACAAATTCGTTTTCACAAAATGCTAAAATTAGTATCAAAGCAGATGCTATTGTAAGCGTAGATATGGTTTTTGATATTATTATGGAACAAACCGACTATAAATTTATTTATAGTGAAGGTTTTTTTGATGCGTACCCTAAAATAGCATTACATAAAGGGATTATAAAAGCAAATGATCTGTTAGATAAAACTTTAAAAGGTAGTGATGTATCTTATGAGTTTTTGCAAAACAAAACAATTGCAATTGTAAAAAAAACTAATAAAAAGGTTTTTTACCAAACTCAAATAACAGGTAAAGTTGTAGATGAGTTTGGGAACCCTTTATTAGGTATGAACGTTTTTGTTACAACCCGTAAGTGGGATGGTTCAGAAAAAAATAAAGATTTTTTAACTAGAGGTACTACTACAGATTTTGATGGTAATTTTAAAATTATGGGAGATGTAGGCAATTACCTTGCTATTACCGGAATTGGTTACGAAAGGTTTGTTTCTCAAATAGTTAAGAATAAAACAAGTTACAAAGTCACTTTAAAAGAAAGAATAAGTGAGTTAGAAGAAGTTGTTCTTGTTTCTACAGGGTATCAAAAAATAACAAAAGAGAGGTCTACAGGAGCTTATGCATCTGTAAAAAAGAGCCAGTTAGAAAAACCAGCCTCTAACATATCAGAAAGGCTAAACGGAGTGCTATCAGGTGTTCAATCAGTTGTAGATGCAGATGGTAATTCTAGTATTCAAATTAGAGGTCTTACAACATTAGGTGCAGATAAAGAACCTTTAATAGTGTTAAATGGTTTTCCTGTAGAAGGTGGTTTTAGTAGTATTAACCCAAATGATGTAGAAAGTGTTACTGTTTTAAAAGATGCAGCTGCATCTTCTATTTGGGGAGCAAAAGCATCTAACGGGGTTATTGTTATTACAACAAAAAATAATACATCTACAGAACTTAAAGTGTCTGCGTCGTCGTTTGTTAGAATTTCACCAAAGTTAGATGTTAATTACTCTTTAAACAGAGCTACTAGTAAAGATCAAATAGCATATTTAAAATTAGCTTTTGACGGTAGTAATTTTGGTAGGGGCTTTAATCCAATTACGCCTAATAGTTTACTTGCATATGGTGCATCAAGATCAGCAGTGTATACTGCTTTTTATGATGCTCAATACGGAGGTATTACAAATGATCAAAGGGATGCTTTACTGTCTAAGTATGCTAACTTAGATAATACAAAGCAAATAGAAGATAATTTGTTGCAAAATCCTATGATTCAGCAGCATAATATTAATATATCTGGCGGAAACTCTAAAATGAGTAATAATTTATCTTTATTGTATGAAGATAGCAGAGATTTTTTTCAAGGTAATAACGTAAACAAGTATTTGATTAATTTTCGTAATACAACAAAACTTACCAATAAGCTTCAGTTAGATTTTTCTGCAATGCTACAATACAACGAGGAAAAAAATAACGGAGCTAGTCTAACTGAGTTGAGCGCGTTATCTAGATCAGATATGTTAAAGAATGAAGACGGTAGTTTGGTAGATATGTCTTATTTGTACAATAATATTTTTGCTCAAAATATGTTTCGTCCAGATTTAAACTTATTTCCTTACGGAGGAGATTTGTCTTATAATCCAATTACAGATGCTAATAATAGAGATTTAACAACAAAAAGATTAAATACGCGTGTTCAAGCAGCATTAAGATATGATATTACAAAAAACTTAAATGTAACATCTAGTATACAATATGAAATTTTTGATACTAAAGGAAGAAATTTCTATAACGAAAACAATTACAGGGTAAGAGAAGCTATAATTTTAAGCTCAATCCCTAACGCTTCTGGTTTTGGAGTTCCAAACCAGGTGATACCATCTGGAAGTATATTACAAACAAATAATCAGAGGGTTAATGCTTATACTTTTAGAAATCAGTTAAACTTTAATCGCACATTTGCAGACAAGCATGCAGTCACTTTTTTAGCGGGTTTTCAAGCAGAAGAAAGAGTAGCTAAATCTACTGTAGACCCAACAAAATTTGGATTTAATGAAAAAACATTACAAACAATAGGTGGGGTACCAGATAATATAACTTTTGGACAAAGTTATGCGGGCTATGCTTTTGGTAGACCGGTTTTAAATTATTTAATAAATTCTCCTTTTATTCCGTTTTCCTATACCAATCAAACTGTTTTAACAGAGAATATAGATAGGTTTGTTGGTGTATATTCAAACATTGGGTATACTTATGATAATAAATATACAGTAACAGGTAGTTATAGAACAGATTCGTCAAACTTAATTGCAGATGACACATCTATAAGGTCAAATCCTTTTTGGTCTGTTGGTTTATCATGGAATATGCATAATGAATCTTTTTTAAACAACGTAGATTGGTTAAATAGTTTAAGTTTAAGGTCTACTTATGGTGTAGGTGGTAATGTAGATAGCAGTACATCTGCTATTCCTTTATTAAGTCTTAACCCAGTACCAGATGCTGTAACAGGTGAAGCTTTATCTTCGGTTTCTAATGTTGGTAACCCTTTATTAAGGTGGGAGAAAACTAAATCATTAAATGTAGGTGTAGATTTTGCTATTTTTAATAATAAATTAAACGGTTCTGTTAATTACTATAATAAACAGAGTAGTGATTTAATTGTTTTACAATCTATACCAAATGTTAATGGTAATACCACAGCACAGATTAATAATGGTGCTATGGAAAATAAAGGGTTCGAGATAGATTTAGGAACTTCTGTAAAAATAAAAGGAAACGATATTGTATGGAATGGTTCTGTTAATTATTCTCATAACGATAATAAGATAAAGAGTTTTTTTAAGACAAATTATGATTCTAGAGAATTAACTTCTGTTGCTGTTAATTCTCCTTCATTTGCTTACACGGAGGGTTATAATGCTAATACGTTATGGTCTTATCAATATGCAGGAGTAAATAATGTTTCAGGAGTTGACGCACCATCATTTTATGGTCTAAATGGAGAGTTAGTTTCTTTTTTAGGTAGTGCTACAGGAAATGGTGTAGACTTTTTGTTGCCATCTGGTACTAGTGTTAGTCCTACATTTGTTGGTACTAGTCATTCTTTTAAAGTTTATGACTTTAATTTATCTTTTATCCTTCAAGGTAAATTTGGACATAAATTTAGACGCCCGTCATTTGATTACCAGTCACAAACCAATAGGCCAATAAACAGTTATGTTTCTGAGGCTTTAAATGCAGGGGATAACTCAGCTACTCCTCCAATTATAACAGATAATTTTCTTTATTTTAGGTATGGGACTTATGCACCGTATATAGATAGTTACATTGAGGATGCTTCACATATTAGATTGCAAGAAGTTAATGTTACTTACAGCCTGCCTTCAACTGTAGTTGATAAACTAGGTGTTAATTCCTTACAGTTTTACTTGCAAGGAAATAACTTGGGTACAATTTTATTTAATGATTTTGGTGAAGATCCAGAATATCCAAGAGGTAGTATACAGCTACAACCTAGCTATACATTTGGTATTAACTTAACTTTTTAAAACTAACTTAAGATGAAAACATATAAATTATTAACCTTACTAATGTTTGTAAGTACTCTATATGTAGGGTGCAGTGATGATTATTTAGACGAGGCTCCCTCAAAATCTCAGGGAGTAGTACCTACTACAATAGAGGATATTGCAGGCTTATTAAATGACCTTAGAGTGTTTAGTCAAGAAAATTCTTCTGAGTTAATTTATTCTACAGATGACTTTGGTATTAATATAGATTATTTTAATGCAGATGTTAATGAGTTTACGGCACCGGTAGCACATGAGTATACTTGGAATACAGAGTTTCCAGCATTAGACGCAAGAGGTACTCGTGTATGGAATGGTGAATGGAAAAAAATATTTAATGCTAATTTAGTTTTGTTAGCATTAAATGATGTAGAAGGTACTGTTCAAGAAAAAGCTAATTTAAAAGCAGAAGCTCACTTTATAAGAGCATATAGCTATTTTTTATTAGCAAATACTTATTGTTTGTCTCTAAAGGGGAATGAGCAAGAAATGGGCTTGCCAATTAAGAGAAGCACTAGTTATGAAGAGACTTTAGAAAGAGCTAGTTTACAAGATACTTATGATTTTATAACAGAGGATTTAGAAGAGGCTCTTAAAATTAATCGTCAGTTAGAAAAATTTAATGGTTTAGATCGTATCTGGAGAGCAAGTACAGTGGCTGTTAATGGTTTTGCAGCTAGGTATTATTTAGCATTGCATGATTACGAGAAAGCTCAAAAATATGCACAGGATGCTCTTAGTGAAAAAAGTACATTAATTAATTTTAATACAGATATTGTAGAGACTTCGATTATAGTAAATATTGAGAGTGACGGAGATCCTAGTACATCTGAAACAGCCGAAATTTACAATGGAGATTATATTGTTAATACATCAGTAATTAATGATATCTTTTATTGGACTGAAGCGTATTATAATAGAGAAATGTCTAGCCCTATTGGTCAACTTTGGCCTTCAGAAGATTTGTTAAGTACGTACAATGCTAGTTATGATTTAAGGTACAAACATTTTGTTGTTGAAAATTTATCTTATTTGAGAGGGAGTGATGGTATAGGTTTACCATTGTATAGCCAGTCTGGTTATCAAACAGTTTTTAGTCATTTAATATCAGGGCCTACAGCGGCAGAGATGCTTTTAATTAAAGCAGAATGCCAAATAAGACAAGGCTCTTGGGCAGATGGGTTGCAAACAGCAAACGTTTTACGTGCTAACAGAATAGATGTAAACGCACCAGCAGATGTTATTAACTTGTCAGCTACATCACAGTCAGATGCATTAGTTAAAGTATTGGAAGAACGTAGAAGAGAACTACCTTTTGTTTTAAGATGGTACGATTTAAAACGTTATAATTCTAATGAAGACCCATCTGATGATGTAGATAATATTACTAGAAATTTTTATCCTTATTCCCAAGTAACTATAGATCATAATTCATCCTTACAAACTTATACTTTACCTAAAGGGTCAAGAAGATATGCACACCCAATACCAAATCAAGAAATTATTACTTCAGGAGGTGTTATTAAACAAAATGAATATTAATAAATTATAAAATTAGAATTACTAAGAGTTATATAATTCTTAGTAATTCTTTTAATAGGCACATTGTTGCTTTCTCTTCTGTATTAAAATAATTTATTATTAAAGTTGGCATCTGTTTTAAGGGAGTTCTTGTAAAACAAACCTTCTGTTTCAGTCAAAAAAATAGATAATAGATAAAATCATTATCGTATAAAAATTAAATGATCAAAAAAATGAAAATCATAAAAACAATATATATAACAATTGCTATTGTAGCTCTTGCTTTTACCTCTTGTAAAAACAAAGAAAAGAATCAACTAAAAGAAGATGGTTATGTTATTACAGGAACGGTAAATGGGTTAGATAATTCTTATGCTAAAATTACAGATTACCAAATTTTTAATCAAAATAAAATCAATGTCATAGACAGTGTAGCTGTTGTAGACGGTAAATTTAAATTTGAAGGTAAGATAGCTAATCCTGATATGGTTACATTAGTATTAGGAGAGTATAAGTCAAATTTTTATTTAGAGAATAGTGTTATAGAAATTGCAACAGATGTAGAGACTTTAAAAGACAGGGAGAATATGTTTGCCTTGGACGTAAAAGGATCTAAGGGACAAGATAAGTATAAAGAAATTGAAGAAAAAGCATCAGCAATTTTTAAAGATCCAAAATATGATGTTTTTACAGAGGTTAGGCAAATGTATGCAAAAGCTAAAAAAGAGGGTAATGAAGAATTATTAAATGAAGCTGTAAAAAAACAGGAGAGTTTACAAAGCTTAGCAGAAGAAAGAAGAGCAAGATATAAGAATATTAAATATGATTTTGTAAAAGCAAATCCAAGTTCAGCAATTGCACCTTATGTTCTTGGAGTGCAGTATACAGAGGGCAGAATGTCTAGAAAAGAATTAAAAGAATATTATGAAATTTTTACCGGAGATGCACGTGAAGCAACCTTTTTTAAAACATTTATAACAAAAATATATAAAGATAATTTTGAGAATCTAGGAATAGGTAATACTGCGCCAGATTTTACTTTGCAAACAGTGCAGGGTGAAGAATTAACTTTATCAAACGTAAAAGGTAAGTACATTTTAGTAGATTTTTGGGCTAGTTGGTGCGTGCCATGTAGAGCATCTTTTCCTCATTTAAAAGAACTAAGAAAACAGTATAAAGAAAAAGGATTTACAATTGTTGGTGTAGGTACAGCAGATGAAAAAGAAAAATGGAAGAAAGCAATTGAAGAAGATAAAACGCCTTGGAATCATGTTTATGATGTAAGTGAAAACCATGCTTACGGTCCAGTAGCGCAATCTTATGGTGTTCCTCATTTACCTACAACACTATTAATAGATCGTGATAGAACAATTGTATTAAGAAACCCATCTAAAGAAGAGTTAGATGCTAAACTAAAAGAGCTTTTTAAGTAATAAAATAATTATAATATGAAATTGATAAAGAACATTGTTTTATCCTTTACAGCTAGTTTAGCTTTATTAGGTAGTGTTAATGCCCAAGATACAAAAGATACTTTTACACTTAAAGGAGAAATAAAAGGGTTAAAAGGTAACTTGTATTTTAGACATCCAGATAAAAAGTATACAAGAGAAACTTTACCAGACTCTATAATTGTAACAGACGGAAAATTTAGTTTTTCTAGTACTATTTCAAATATGTCTCAGATACGGGTATACCCTGGTTTTAATGGTCCTGATGGAGAACTTTTTAAAAAACCAAAAGGAGGTAAGGGAATGTTTCCTGTAAAAAGCGCTTATCTAAATTTTTACGCTTTTCCTGGAGCAAATGTTACAGTAAAAGGAGAGGCAACAGATTTTATGAATGCTTACCCAAGCGGCGATAAATTTAACAACAGTTTAGCTAAAGCAAATAAGTTAATGTACCCAATGTATAACCAAATGGGAAACTTAGCGGTAAAAAATACTTATGAGACAGATTCTGTGCAAATAAAAGCAAACAATAAACAAGCAGAAGCAATTTATGCCAAATCTATTAAAGCTTTAACAAATCATATTAAAAGTAATCCAAATTCTGTAGCCTCAGCTTGGTATTTAAATGATTTAATTCTGCGTACACAAGTTACTAATGAAGAGGCAGAGGAGTTATTTGCTTCTTTATCTAGAGACTTGGCTGAGTATCCAGATTATAAAGCCGTAGAATTACGTATAAACGGAATAAAAGCTACTGCAGATGGCTCACCAGTACCATCTATAAAAACAACAGCAACCCTAGAGGGTAAAGAGTTTAATATTAACTCATTAAAAGGGAAGTATATATTAATAGATTTTTGGGGGTTATGGTGTGGACCTTGTGTAGCAGAAATGCCTCAGGTAAAAGAGTTTCAGGAAAAACATAAAGATAATTTAGTTGTATTAGGAATTAACTCTGGTGATACAAAAGAAAAAATTGCGGCTTTTGTAACCAAGAATGGGTATGGTTGGCAGCAGTTATTAAGTGATAAAGCTAACACAACAGACAATTTTGTAAATAGGTTTAATGTACAAGGTTTTCCAACAAAGTTTATTATAGACAGACGAGGTAACATTGTTAAACGCTTTGTTGGCGGTGGAGAAGAAGCATTTGAAATGTTAGAAGAGTTATTAAAATAAAATATGATAATATGAGATCAATATTAAAAGTATTAGTAGTATTTATAAGTGTAACTACCGCTTTTTATTCTTGTAAAGAAAAGCAAAAAGAACAACCAAAATTTGAAGGTTACACTATAAACGGAATAATAAAGGGAGCAAATAATACTTATGCAAAGCTATTAAGTAGTAGCTCTTTAAACTTTAATGAAGCTGTAGTTTTAGATAGTACAATAATTAAAGATGGTAAGTTTCAGTTTTCTGGTAAAGTAGAGTTTCCGGATCAAGTCACCCTTATGGTAGATAAATATGTTAGTTCTTTTTTCATAGAAAACAGTGATATAACTGTAAGTGGAGACGTATCTAATATAACAGGGAGAGATATTAGATTTACATTAGATGTTAAAGGTTCTAAGTCTAATGATGAGTATGAGAAAATAAAGAAATTACAAGAAAGTTTATTTAATAACGAAAAATATAAGCCATTAGAAAAAATTAGAGAATTATACGCAAAAGCCAAAGAAACTAAAAGTAAAGAAGATCTTAATAAAGCAATGGTATTACAGGAAGAACTTAGACCTTTAATGTTACAAAGAAATGATGAACGTGTTGCTTTAAAATACAATTACGTTAGAGAAAACCCTAGCTCTACTTTGGCTCCATATGTTTTGGGAGTACAGTATACAGAAGGTAGAATGACGAGAGACGAGTTAAAAGAATTTTACAACATTTTTAAAGGTGACGCTCGTAAAACGGCTTTTTTTAAAGGTTTTATTACAAAAATATATAAAGATAATTTTGAAAATATTGGTGTAGGTAATACAGCTCCAGACTTTACTTTAAATACCAATAAAGGAGAAGAGTTAACCCTGTCTAAGGTAGAGGGCAAATATATTTTAGTAGATTTTTGGGCTAGTTGGTGCGTGCCATGCAGAGCATCTTTTCCTCATTTAAAAGAACTAAGAAAACAATATAAAGAAAAAGGCTTTACAATTGTTGGTGTTGGTACAGCAGATGAAAAAGAAAAATGGGAGAAAGCAATAATAGAAGATCAAACACCTTGGAGTCACGTTTATGACCCTAGTGAAAATCATGCGTACGGAGCTGTAGCAAAATCTTATGGGGTACCACATTTGCCAACCACCTTATTAATAGATAGCAACAGAAAAATTATTTTAAGAAACCCAACTAAGGAAGAGTTAGACAATAAATTAAAAGAGTTAATGAAAACTATTATAAAGAAAACTTAGACTATTTTTATCCTGAAAAGTATGGTTGGTATAAAATGATTTTAGACGAAGATGCTAAGTCTCTTGGTATAGCAAATAATGATATTAAATTGTTAGAGAAGGCTGTATCTATGTTAAAAATTGGAAGAGATAAAGAAATGGCGTACCGCTTGTTATTAAGATATACTAAGCAAACCTTTAAAACAGATAAGGAATGGGGAAATTGGTTTAAGAAGAACCATAAAAATCTTTACTTCTCTGAAGGAGATGGTTATAAGTTTATAATTATCTAAAATATGAAAGCCACCATTACGGTGGCTTTTTTTTATTATAAAATTTTATTTTATTAGAACTTTATGTTTTGTAAGTAAAGCTTAGCTTCAATTTTTTTAGCACCAAACCAGTCATTTTTTGACGCTTGGGGCTTGATTATAAGGTCAGAATTTCCATCTTTACGTCTAATATTATCACCAAATATTTTATCTACTCAAGCAATATTTTGTAAAATACAAAGCCTGTTACTAAAAAACACTTATACTCTCTACAGTTAATTTATTTAGCTTTACTATTGTAATACCATAGATTTACTATAAAGTTTAAAGACATACCAATTAATAATAAAGGTATAAAATAGGTTTTACTATATACTAACTCTATAAAAACTTCTGATGCTGTCCAAGTAGTGCCAAATTCTATTTTATTGCTATCTGCAATGTCAAAAAACGCATATGATATTAATAATAGTGGACTAATTATAAAAATGAAATTTCTAAAAATTTTATTTTTCATTTTAGGAATAAGCCACATACATAAGCTAATGTAAAATAGACATATAAAAAGAGGAAAAACAAGCTCGTTGTTATATGGGTTGTAATAATCCATATCATTTAAAAATAATCTTTGAAAAATAAGAATTGTTGCCCAAATTGAAAGTAGCGCAGC
The DNA here is from genome assembly GCF_002813425.1 of Cellulophaga sp. RHA19. NCBI lineage: Bacteria > Pseudomonadati > Bacteroidota > Flavobacteriia > Flavobacteriales > Flavobacteriaceae > Cellulophaga > Cellulophaga sp. RHA19. Next base: position 3,446,062 of record NZ_PHUL01000001.1, on the reverse strand, counting down.
AAAGACATATATTATTTTTGAAATTGGTTTTTTCTTGCTCATTTGTATTTTATAGTTACTTTACATACTTACAAAACTAGCAAAACAGAATTGGTTTTGCAGTATTACTTTTGTAACTTATAGAAAAAGAAAAAAGATGAAGAAAAGTTTACAAATAGCTAACGGTATTGCATTTATTTCTACGTTAATAGTAAATTACTTGTCTAATACAGGTAAAATGAATGGTACAACTATAGGAGAGGTGTCTGGAGGTTTAAAAACCTTATTTACACCTGCTGGTTATGCTTTTTCTATATGGGGGGTTATTTATCTTTTGTTGTTTGTTTTTATACTATATCAAGGCAGGAGCCTAGTTGTAAGGGTTAGAGATAATGACTTTGTATTAAAAATAGGATGGTGGTTTGTAATTTCTTGTTTAGCCAATTGTTTTTGGATTGTTAGTTGGATATATGGTTACACGGCATTGTCTTGTGTATTTATTTTTATATTACTTTTTTCAATTTTAAAAATCATATTAAATAATAAAATGGAGTTGTGGGATGCGCCAATTACTGTAATTGCATTTTTATGGTGGCCTTTTGTATTGTATGCTGGCTGGGTAACTGTTGCTAGTATTGCAAATGTATCTGCATACTTAGTAAAAACTAATTGGGGTGGTTTTGGTATAGCACCTTTTGTATGGACTATTATAATGATTGTAATAGCAGTGATAATTAACTTAATTGTAACATGGACACGTAATATGCGAGAGTTTGCCCTTGTTGGCGCTTGGGCTTTAATTGCAATTGCAATTGCTAATAAAGGAGTAGAGGAGCAGTTAGTTTATATTGCCTATGCTGCTGCAGGTATTTTAATAATAAGTAGTTTTATACACGCTTTTAAAAACCGTAAAACAGCACCTTTTATAAAATTAAGAGAATATCTAAAAAAATAATTTTAACCTAAAAAGCCTTGCTAATATATATTAGTAAGGCTTCCTGTTTGGGGAACAGTAGTTTATTTTTATATCGTTAAAAAGATATTATGACTTAATTTATTTTCTTTAAAAAGAAATCAATATTTATGCCAGCCTACACTATTTAAGCGTATTTATCTTTATTATTAGTTTTTAAAGTGAAGTGCAAGTTACGCTTCAATTTTAAGAAACACTTTCTTATTTGAATCAATTAAGTTTGATAATGTAATGAGTGTCTAACTAATTTAAAATTAGTTGTTTAAGTGTTTGTTTTGTGGTTTGTGTAGATGAGTGTTTAAAATTGATACAGCTTTTGTATAAAATTGATACATACATTTATCGTTTCAATTATTAATTAATTAAAGTCCAAGTCCTGTTAAACCTAAATTTTTAAATAATTAAGTGTCTCTGTATTGTTTTGGAGATGTATCAAATTTACTTTTAAAGCTTGTAGAAAAGTAATTAGGAGAAGAGAAGCCAGTTGCATAGGCAATTTCCGAAATAGATAAAGAAGACTCTTTAAGTAGTTTTTTTGCTTTGTCTAGTCTTGTATTTAAAATATAGTCACTAACATTTACACCTAATATAGCCTTTAGTTTTCTGTAAAGCTGAACCCTTGATATGTTTAAATTTTCTGCCATTGTCTCTACAGAAAAATTAGAGTTGTCTATATTATCCTCTATTAAATTATTAATTTGTATTATAAAATCTTGTTCTGTAGAGCCAAAGTTTTCTTGAGAGTTAATTTTATGAATATTATTAATAAAGTAATATCTTAATTTTTCTCTATTATATATTGTTGTCTTTATAGATTGAGATAAAACAGAGAAACTAAATGGTTTAGTAAGGTACAAATCTGCACCAGATTCTAGTCCTTTTATATAAGAATCTTTAGATTCTAATGCGGTTAGTATTATTGTAGGTATGTGAGAGGTACGTAAATCATTTTTTAAAACTTCACAAATAGTAAACCCATCTTTATCTGGCAAATTAACATCACAAATAATTATATCTGGTATAATATCTAATGCTTTTTCAATTGCATCTATTCCGTTAGATAAATGAACTTCATAGTTTAGAGATAATTTACTTTTTAAAAATTTTATTAAATCTAGATTATCTTCAATAATTAAAATAACGTAATTATCTTGGCTATCTGCTATTGAAGATTCATTAAAAACATTGTCTTCATCTTCATTAAAAAAGTTGATAACAGAAGTTTCTAAAACATCAGTTTCACAAATTATTTCATCTTCGCTTAGGTGGCTGCTACCTTTGTGTAATTTTATAGTAAATTCTGTTCCTAGTTTACTGCTAACAGCTATGGAGCCTTTATGTAGTTCTATAAATTCTTTAGATAGTAGTAAGCCAATTCCAGAACTAGATTTGTTGTTGTTTGTACCTCTAAAAAAAGCTTTAAATACTTTATCTAAATCATCACGTGGTATTCCTATACCTGTATCTTTAAAGTATATGTTTATAAAATCTTTATTCTTATGATCTTCAATTTTTATAGTAATTTCTCCATTTTCTGGTGTAAATTTAAAAGCGTTAGAGAGCAAGTTAAAGTAAACCTTATCTATTAAATTTTTGTCAATATAAATTTCTAAATCTTTATTGTTTGTTTCTAGTGTAAACTTGATATCTTTTTTTTGAGCTTCATATTTAAAGTCCTCATAAATTGTTTCAGAAAACTCTAATAAATTAACTTTAGAAGCTTTTAATTTAAACTGATGTTCTTCTGCTTTTCTAAAATCTAATAGTTGGTTAATTAATCGTAACAAACGTTTAGAGTTGTTAAAAATTAACCTTATATCTTTTGTTAAATTATTATCTCGTATGGTTTTATTGTCCGATAAAGATTCTATAGAAGAAAGTATAAGTGTAATAGGGGTTTTAAATTCATGAGATAAGCCTGTAAAAAAGTTAACTTTAGCCTCATTACTTAACTCAGCTTCTGTTGCTATTTTTTTAATTTTATTTCGTTGTTTTTTTATTTCAATATTACTTGCTTCTAACTCTTGCTTTTTCTTTTTAATATTATAACCACTATAGATACTAAATATACCAAGAACAATGCTTAAAATAAACAAGCCAAATACTATTTTTAAAACGTTACTTTGGTTTGTATAGGTTTCTTCTTGTAATTTAATTTTTTCTTGTTGTTTTAAAATGTCTTTTTGATGCTGAATGATTTTATCAAACTGATTACTCATAATATCAGCATTTCTACTATCTATAACGATAGTTTCTAATATGTTTTTTTTAGCTACTTTTTCTCCGTTAATAATTTTAATTGCAGTTTTTATAGCTTCATCACCACCAGTAGGATAATATATAGTAGCCTTTAATATTTTATCTTTTACAAGCTGTATACCTCCGTTTGCACCAGTTAATCCATCAACACCTATTACATCTATTTTTTTATCTAGTTTTTTATCAACCAGTATTTCCCAAGCACCTAGAGCCATACGGTCGTTGTGACAAAAAATATAATCAATGTCTTTGTTCTTATCTAAATAAGTATTTAATGGTTCTTTTATAGAGTTGGCCTCCCAGTTACCTTCTATAGTATGTGTAATACTTAAATTGGTTATTGCACTTATAACATATTTAAAACCTAAATGACGTTCTTTAGCAGGTGAAGATCCTTTTAGTCCTGTTATTTCTAATATTTTTTTATCATCATTCTTATTTAAAGATGCTATGTAGTTAGCTGCGTTTTTACCAATTTGTATGTTATCTCCACCAATATATGAGGTGTAATTTTGACCATCAATTTTTCTATCTACAATTAATACAGGTATGCCTTGTTCTATTGCTTTATTAACAAATGGTGTAATTGGTTTAGATTTTATAGGAGATATAATTAAAACGTCTACTTTTTCTTTAATAAACTGCTTAATATCTTCAATCTGTTTTTCTACATTATCTTTTCCGTCAAGTATTTTTAAATCTATATCAGAATTAAAATCACTCTGTATTTGCATAGATTCATTCATAGATTTTCTCCACTGATCATTTACTCCAGTTTGTGAAAATCCAATAGTTAATTTTTTAGCATCCTCTTTGCTGTTATTACATCCGTAGCATATTATTAAAGCAAAAATAACAGCAAGCTTACTAAAATTAAAACGTAGCATTTTATGTGTTTTATAATTAACTAATAGATATATATTTTCTTTAGTTAATCAAGCCTAATAAAACATAATTAAAGTAAGAAAATAAAAAGCTAAAAGAAAGTATTTTAAATGACTAACTAAGTACTTTTATGTTTTAAATTTAAACAAATATTAATAATTTTTACTAAAAAAATGATTATTAACTATTTATGTCTTTTTCTTTTGAAAAAACAGTGCGATGTAACCTTAAAATGTATAGAAGAATTTTTTAATATAAAACAAAAAAGCCTTCAGTAAAACTGAAGGCTTTTTGTGATCGCGAAAGGATTCGAACCTTTGACCGTCTGCTTAGAAGGCAGATGCTCTATCCAGCTGAGCTACGCGACCATTTAAATAACAAATGGTTTGTTATTCGGGGTGCAAATATACAATAACCTATGTTTAATATGCAAGTAAAATTTATATTTATTTTCACTTTTTTTATTTTTATTATTTTGAAGCAAATCTTGAACTTTTTTAAAGAATAAAAATTAATATATAGATACTATAGTTATATATATAAGATGCTCAAATAAGAGACATTTTTAAGTAATAGCATCAAATTTAAAATAAAGTGAAAAAAAGTTTTACTACAAATGTTCTTATAATGAAGCGGTTAGAAAAAAGAATTAAAAAAAAGTCAAAAAAAGTTTAAAATAGCTTGGTAGCTACCCTTAATCGTTATATATTTGCACTCGCAATTGAAAACTGCGCAAGTTCATTAAAGAGTATTGGAGAGGTGCCTGAGTGGCCGAAAGGAACGGTTTGCTAAATCGTCGTAGGTGGAAACACTTACCCAGGGTTCGAATCCCTGTCTCTCCGCAATAGCTGTCAAAGCAAATTGCGAGGACAGAAAATTTCTCTAAATTGAAATTATTGATAACCTATCGGGGTGTAGCGTAGCCCGGTTATCGCGCCGCGTTTGGGACGCGGAGGTCGCAGGTTCGAATCCTGCCACCCCGACAATTGAGTAGAAAGACTCAAAATAATTAAGCCAGTAATTTTTTACTGGCTTTTTTTATGCCTAATTTTTACCTATTTAGTATTTTTCTACTATTTAACTTAATGTTTAGGTGTATTTGTATGTTGTGTAATTAAATTTTTAATAATTGAAGCAACAATTATTATTTTAAAAATAAAAAATACCTTTTATATTATTGATAATACATTTTTATCCACTTATTAGTAATTATTACTTAAAAAAATGTGCTCGAACACAAAATTAATCCTTTTTCTTTTTCTTTCTTTTAAAATTTAAATAGATTAGCAATAATGTTGCGTTTTTAGTATAAAATAGTGACAATAAACCATACTGTATGAAGAGTTATAATGTTAAGTTTATTAAAGAAGATAGCCTGGTTATTAATGGTAAGGGAGACCATATGTTATGGGGTAAAGCAGAGGTTCTTTCAGATTTTGTTTCTGCTTGGGACAGAAGGCCAAATTCTAGAATAGAATTTAGGTCTCTTTGGGATTCAAAAAAGTTATTCTTCTACTTTAAAGTTTATGATTCTCAAGTTTTAATAAATAAAGAAGATGATAGTGTGCAAAGTATAGGTAATTCTGATAGGGTAGAGCTGTTTTTTAAAATGAACGATTCTCTTAATCCGTATTACTGTATAGAGATTGATCCTACGTCAAGAATTTTAGACTTTAGAGCTAATGCAAAAAGGAAGTTTGAATTTGATTGGAATTGGCCTAAGAATGAATTGGTTGTAAAGTCTAACATTAAATGCAATTATTTTACGGTAGAAGGTTCTATTACTATAAATTCTTTAGAAGAGTTGGGTTTAATTAAAAATTATAAAATTGAAACTGGAATTTTTAGAGCAAAATATAGTAAAACAGAAAATTGTAATTATGAGTCAACTTGGATTTCTTGGGTAAATCCTAATACCCAATATCCAAATTTTCATACATCATCATCTTTTGGTGTACTAAATTTACTAGACAAATAATGTGTTTAGTTAAGGTAATCTTTTACATTTTCACCATTAATAATATATAAAGGCAATAAAACTTCTTCAGTAATTTTTTTATCAAAAATTAAATGCTCTACTAACAGTGTAACCCCAATGTTAGCTTGTTTTTTTGGATTTTGATGTATTAAAAACTTTATTGTTTTATCTTGTAAATAGCTAATGTTTTGTTCCAGTAAATCATAGCCTACAAAAGCAACATCTGTATTTTTATTTTTTGATATTATTTCGGCAATTTGATAGGATTTAGAGGTAGTAACAAAAACTCCTTTTAAATCAGGACTGTTTTTTAAAAAATCACTAAAACTCTCATCTACATTGTCAGACTTTAACTTTAATGTTTTTATATCAAAGTTTTGATTTTTAGATTCTGAAAAATAATTTCTAAAACCTTTTTCTTTCTCTTGCATATGTAGAGCGTTTTCATACTCTTCATCAATATGTACAATAGCAATTAAACCTTCATTTAAAAATAAGTCTATAAGGCTGGCAGCAACTCTTCCGCTTTGAAATAGATCTTGTCCAACAAAACTATTTATTATTCTAGATTTTATTTGATTGTTAAATGTACCAGATAGTATACCTAAAGAATTATAATTGTCAATAATATCAAGAGATTCTTTATAGAAAAGAGGAACTAGTAAAACTGCATCAGGAGATGTCTCTAATAAAATATCGTTAGTTTTTATAAACGAAGTAATGCTGGTAGGGTTAAAGTAAAAAATTTCTATATCAACATTAAAAGAGCTAAACTCTGTTATTGCTTCATTAATACCTTCTACACACGGTAACCAATATGAGTCTAAATTTGGATCTGGTAGTAAAATACAAATTTTATGTATTTTATTGTTTTTTAGGCTCCTAGCAATAATATTGGGCTTGTAATCAATTTCACTAAGAACTTTGTTAACACTTTCCAATGCTTTTTGGGAAACTTTTCCACGGTTATGTAATACTCTATCTACGGTTCCTTTAGATACACCGGCAAGTTTAGCAATGTCTTTAATAGTGTGTTTTCTCATAAAACAAAGATAAAAAACTTTTTAACTAATATCTAAAAATGTGCTCGAAAACATTTATTTGGTGTGCTCGAGCACATTTTTACCTGTTTTTCTTTTTTTTATCAAAATTCATTTATACATTAGCAGGGGAATGAGTATTTAGAATAATAATTTTAAGAATTAAATATGTGTAACACCAAGCCAACTTTAGTCATTTTAGCAGCAGGAATGGGAAGCCGTTATGGAGGGTTAAAACAGTTAGATAAGTTTACCCAAGATGGGGCAACTATAATGGATTTTTCAATTTATGATGCTATAGAAGCAGGGTTTGGAAAGTTTGTATTTATTATTAGAAAAAGCTTTGAGGATGAGTTTAAAAAGCTAATAGAAAATAAGCTTAGAGATAAAGTAGAGTTGGTTTATGTTTTTCAAGAAATAGATAGTGTTCCTGAGAAGTATATAAACCCTGAACGTAAAAAGCCTTGGGGAACTGGCCATGCTTTTTTGATGCTTAAAAATATTGTTAAAGAAAATTTTGCAATAATAAATGCAGATGATTTTTATGGTAAAAAAGCATTTGAGAAAATGGCTGATTGTTTAATTAATACAGATAGCGAGTCTTATAACTTTAATACAATGGCGTATTATTTAGAAAATACAGTGTCAGACTACGGTTATGTTTCTAGAGGAGAGTGTAAAATAAGTGAAAACGGTTGCCTAACTAGTGTAACAGAAAGAACTCATATAGAGAAAATTGACAATGAAATTTTTTATAAGAGTGATGATGAGCATATGGTTAGTATAAGTGGAAAAACAATTGTTTCTATGAACTTTTGGGGTTTTACTCCAAAATGTTTTGAGTTTGGAAGTGATCTCTTTATTAAATTTTTAGAAGAAAATAAAAATAATTTAAAGGCAGAATTTTATATACCAACAGTTGTAAACAATATTTTAAATTCTGAAAAAACAACTGTCAAAGTTTTAAAGTCAAATTCAAAATGGTTTGGAGTTACTTATAAGGAAGATAAAAAAATAGTTCAGCAAGAAATTCAAAAATTAATAAACGCTAATATTTATCCTTCTAAACTTTGGTAATATGATATTGAATAAATTAAATTCTATTTATGCATACTTTAATAATAATGATGAAATCATTTCATTTGATCAATTAGCTTCTGGTCATATTAATGATACATACTTTATAAAAACCAAACAAAATTCCTTTTTCATATTACAACAGATTAATAGTGGGGTGTTTAAAGATGTGCCAGGTTTAATAAATAACAAAGTGTTAATTAGTAATCATTTAAAAGATAAAAAAAAGCATTTATCTCCAATTGAATTAAAGCGTAGAGTACTGTCTTTTGTAAAAACACTAAATGGTGCTAATTACCATAAAGATAACGATGGTAATTACTGGAATTTGATGATTTATATAAAAGGCAGTATTACATATGAAACAGTGAGTTGTGAAACGGTTGCCTATGAAGGAGGTAAATTAATGGGAGATTTTTTAAACCTAACTAGTGATTTTAATCCTAGTAATTTAATAGATGTTATTCCTAATTTTCATGATATGTCTTTTAGGTTTAATCAGTTTAATGAAGCGTTAAGTAAAGCATCTGAAGATAGGTTGTCTAAAGCAAATAAATATATAAAGTTGGTTTCTGATTTAAAAGAAGAGATGCATATTATTGAGAATTTAAAAGCGTCTGGAGACATAAAATTAAGAGTAACTCATAACGATACCAAAATTTCTAACATACTGTTTGATTTAGATAAAAAAGGACTTTGTGTAATAGATACAGATACTGTAATGCCAGGTATTGTGCATTATGATTTTGGTGATGCAATAAGAACCATTTGTAATACTGCTGCAGAAGACGAGAAAGATCTAAGTAAAGTAAAGTTTAATATTGGTTATTATGACGCTTACGTACAGGGTTTTTTAAAAGAAATGAAACCAGACCTTACTGCATTAGAAATAGAATACCTGCCATTAGGAGCTAAAACAATGATTTTTATAATGGGGCTTCGTTTTTTAACAGACTACTTAAATAACGATACCTACTATAAAACATCTTATTTAGAACATAATTTAGATCGTTGTAAAAACCAGTTTAAATTAATAGAAAGTTTAACAGAGCAATTTAATAAAATGAAAATATAAAATATTTAAATCTAAGAATACTAATTATAAACACTAAAGTTAACAAAAACAGACCTAACCTATCCTAACCCAAAATGATGTTTATAGCATCTGCAAGTAACCAAAGATAATTTTAGTAATGAAGTAAAAATTAATATAAAGACTAAAAGTAATGACGGTAAAAAAGAAACATAGTACAATAATGCCTGTAGCAATAATTGCAGGGTTATTTTTTATTTTTGGTTTTGTGACCTGGATAAATGGTGCGTTAATACCATTTATGAAAACTATAAATGAACTTACAGATGCACAATCCTATTTGGTGGCTACAGCGTCCTATATTTCATTTGTTATAATGGCACTACCTTCTTCTTATATTTTAGGAAAAATAGGATATAAAAAAGGGATGTCTTTAGGTTTGTTTATTATGGCAGTAGGAGCTTTAATATTTATACCTGCTGCAGAAGCCAGAACTTATTGGTTTTTTTTATTAGGCATATTTATACAGGGTATGGGAATGACATTATTGCAAACAGCTGCAAACCCTTATATAACCATTCTAGGTCCTATTGAAAGCGGTGCAAAGCGTATAGCTATTATGGGAATTGCAAATAAAGTGGCAGGAGCTTTAGGTTCTTTAATTTTTGGAGCTATTTTACTATCTGGTATAGACGGAGTTAAAGAAAAGCTAGAATCTGTTTCTTTAGAAGAAAAAGAACGAACATTAGATATGATGGCAGATAGTGTATTTGCTCCATATCTTATAATGGCAACAGTGTTAGCTTTTTTGGGAGTTTTAATTAAGGAAGCGCAATTACCCAATGTAGAGGTAAGTAAACCAGAAGTATCTAGCCAAGGAGAGAAAGAAAAAACTAGCATATTTCAATTTCCTCATTTGTGGCTAGGTGTATTAGCCTTGTTTGCATATGTAGGCGCAGAAGTTATAGCAGGAGATACTATTATAGCTTACGGAATTTCTTTAGGTTTTACAGGAGAAGAGGCTAAATTTTTTACAACCTATACATTACTAGCAATGGTGGCTACTTATACTTTAGGTATATTTTTAATTCCAAAATATATTAAACAAAGAACAGCTTTAATTATCAGTGCTTTTTTAGGACTTATTTTTAGCATAGCTATTTTAAATACTACTGGGTTTACGTCTGTACTATTTGTAGCTGCCTTAGGTATTGCAAATGCCTTAGTTTGGCCAGCTATTTGGCCCTTAACACTTAATGGTTTAGGAAAATTCACAAATAAAGGTTCTGCAATGTTAATTATGGCAATATCAGGAGGGGCAATAATACCTCCGTTGTATGGTAAAATTGTAGATGCAGATAAATACAAATTAATTACCGCCGGAATGCAGGAAGCTGAAGCTACTACCATAGCAGCTACAAGTAGTTACTGGATTTTGATCCCATGCTATATTTTAATTCTCTTTTTTGCTATTTGGGGACATAAAATTAAGAGTTGGAGAAAAGGTAAATAGTGATAAATATTTAACCAATTACCTATTTATACAGTGTTTACTAATGTAGAGTATCAAATTAATACGGTTATAATTCTACGTATTAGTCAGCAATTATATTGTTATAAAAACAAACATAAAAAATTAGAAGATGTTAAAAAGTAATATTGATAAGGCTACAGGTTTTGAAAAAAGATTTGAAAATATAAATACGGTTGTTTTTAAAAACTCTACAAACGCATCAAAATCCGTAGCAAATGAAATTGCAAATTTAATTAGAGAAAAACAAAAAGAGAATAAAAGGTGCGTATTAGGTTTAGCTACAGGCTCTACGCCCAAAGGTTTATATGCAGAATTAGTGAGGCTACATAAAGAAGAGGGGCTAAGTTTTAACAACGTAGTTACATTTAATTTAGATGAGTATTACCCTATGGAGCCAGACTCTATACACAGCTACGTTAGGTTTATGAAAGAACTACTTTTAGACCAAGTAGATATTTTACCAGAAAATTATAATATTCCTGATGGTACTTTAACCAAAACAAACATCTCTAAATACTGTAGTGATTATGAATCTAAAATTGAAGCAGCTGGTGGTTTAGATCTACAAATTTTGGGTATAGGAGGTAATGGTCATATAGGTTTTAATGAGTCTGGATCTTTGCAAAACTCTAAAACAAGATTAGTAGCATTAGACCATATTACTAGAGTTGCAGCAAGTAAAGATTTTGGAGGTTTAAGTAATACACCAAGAACAGCAATAACATTAGGAGTAAAAAAAATAATGGAAGCCAAAAGAGTAATTCTAATGGCTTGGGGAGAGGGTAAGTCTAATATTATAGCCCAATCAGTAGAAGGAGAAGTAACAAATAAAGTACCAGCGTCTTTTTTGCAAGAACATAACAATGCTGTATTTGTTTTAGATAAAGAAGCGGCTTCTAAACTAACAAGAGTAGATACTCCTTGGTTGGTAGAAAAAGTAGAGTGGACAGATAAGTTGATTAAAAAATCGGTATTAAGCTTGGCTCTTCATTTAAATAAGCCAATTTTAATGCTTACAGATGCGGATTATATAGAAAATGGTATGAGCGATTTGTTGGCAGATTCTGGTCCGGCTTACGACATCAATATAAAAATATTTAATAAGCTGCAGAATACAATTACGGGTTGGCCAGGTGGTAAACCTAACGCAGATGATAGTAATAGGCCAGAACGTGCCACACCAGAAAAAAAACGAGTACTAATTTTTAGTCCACACCCAGATGATGATATTATTAGTATGGGTGGTACTTTTAAACGATTGGTAGAACAAGGTCATGAAGTACACGTAGCATATCAAACCTCTGGTAATATAGCAGTAGCAGATGATGAGGCTTTGCGTTTTGCTAGTTTTGTGTGCGATTATAACGAGAAATTTTCTGTTGAAGACAAAAAGGCAGAAGAGATTTTTGCTAAAGCGGCTAAATTTTTAGCCAATAAAAAAGCTAGTGAAGTAGATATAGAAGAGGTACGTTATATAAAAGGCTTAATAAGAAAAGGAGAGGCAAGAGCTACAAGCTATTTTGTAGGTTTAAATGATGACCAAATTCATTTTATGAACCTTCCTTTTTATGAAACAGGTACAATAGAAAAGAATCCTTTAGGAGAAGTAGATATTAAGTTTACTATAGACCTTATAGATCAAATAAAACCACATCAAATTTATGCAGCAGGAGATTTAGCAGATCCACACGGCACACACAAAGTATGTTTAGATGCTATTTTTGAAGCAGTAAAAAGATTAAAGTCAGAACCATATATGAACAATTGTTGGGTTTGGTTGTACAGGGGAGCTTGGCAAGAGTGGGGAATAGATGAAATAGAAATGGCTGTGCCAATGGGACCAGACCAGGTATTAGAAAAAAGACGCGGTATTTTTAAACATCAGTCTCAAAAAGATGGTGTAGTTTTTCAGGGCGCAGATAGTAGAGAGTTTTGGCAACGAGCAGAAGATCGAAATAAAGAAACTGCATCTATTTATGATCAGTTGGGATTATCTTATTATGCAGCAATGGAAGCATTTGTAAAATGGGAATTTTAGCTTTAACCATTTATATTATTAGTCAATATAATTAAGATTCTAATATAATAGCCTGTTCTTTCTGTTTTGTATATATGCACTATAATTTTTAACAAGGTTTTTATTATTTTTTTTAGTGTTTAATACTAGTTTAAAATAAGTTTATACTGTATGTTTTTATATTAACACATGTGCATTTTTTTATTACATTGCTTATAGTTTTAAGTTTTTATGTGTTCGAACACATTTTTTGTGTTTTTGCCTTGTTTTTCAAATTAATTGACATATATTAGCTACATAAATTAATGAAATATAAAATATTACATCTTATAGTAAGTGTAGTTTTAATAAGATAAGAAATAGAGTAATTACATTAATTTACTAAATAACAAAACCACTCGATATGAAAAAACTTAAAATGCTGCCAAGCATAAAGAGTTATGATTTAAAGTTTAATCTGGCTCTATTATTAGTAATATTCTCAATTTTAGAGATTAGTGCAAAGTCATTTGATAATAAAATTTCTGTTGCTCTAAAGACAGAAAAAAATCATATGCAGCAGAGCATTGTAACAGGTAAAGTTACTAATGAAGCTGGTGAAATTTTACCCGGTGCATCTATTCAGGTTAAAGGTACTTCTATTGGGGTAGAAACAGATTTTGATGGTATTTATGCAATAAATATTCCAGAGAACGGTACAGCAACATTAATTTTCACCTATTTAGGATATGTAAGTAAAGAGGTGTTAGTGGCAGATCAAACTGTAATTAATGTAAAATTAGCACAAAATAATACAAGCTTAGAGGAAGTAATAGTTGTTGGTTATGGTAGCCAAAGAAAAAAAGACTTGGTAGGTGCTATATCTCAGGTAAAAGGAGATGATTTAGTCTTGTCTTCTACACCTTCAATAGCACATGCGCTACAGGGAAAAGCAGCCGGGTTACAAATTATTCAAAATAGTGCACAACCAGGTGGTGGTTTAGATATTAGAATTCGTGGGGCAGCATCAATAAATGCTAGTAATGAACCTTTAATTGTTGTAGATGGTTTTCCAATATCTCAATTAACAGAGCCAGGAGATGGTAACAGGTATAGTGGTGGTACACAAGGTATTTTAAATTCATTTAATCCTAATGATATAGAGTCTATAGAGGTTTTAAAAGATGCAAGTTCAACAGCTATATACGGAGCCAGGGCAGCAAACGGAGTTGTGATTATTACCACTAAAAAAGGAAAAGCCGGTAAAGTGCAAGTAGATTATTCCACATCATACTCTTACCAAGCTTATGAAAATAATTATGATGTTTTAAATGCGCCTGAGTATATGCAGTTAAGAAATGAAGCTGTTTATGAAAATTGGGCTTTTTTAAATAGAGTAGCTCCATATAGCAACAGAACATTACAGGATGCTATTGCAAATCCTGTAAATGGTATTCCGTTTACAAGGGTTTATTCAGACGATCAAATAAATAATGCAAGTAAAGGAACAGATTGGTTTGATATAGTTACTAGAGATGGCGGCATACAACAACATAATATTTCATTAAAAGGAGGTACAGAGTCTACTAAATATTATTTGTCTGGTAATTTATTTGAGCATAAAGGAGTTTTAAAAAGTTCTGAGTTTGAAAGAGCTTCTTTACGTTTTAATTTAAATCAAAAATTTAATGATAAAATTAGTATTGGTCTAAGCTTTACAAAGAGTACAATAAATAATCAAAATACACAATTAGGTGGGCAAGCTTTTGAAAACTCAGGAATAATAAGGTCTGCATTACAATATAGTCCGTTAATAGACGAGGTAGATAGTTTTGGTAATTATCCAACTAATCCAGATTATGCTATAATTCCTAACCCAGCATCTCTACTTACTATATCTGATGAGGCAAGAACAGATAGGACATTAGCAAATGTGTATTTAGAAGTAAAACCATTAAAGGGTTTAACTTTAAGAACCCAAGCAGGTATAGACCAGGGCTTAAGTGTAAGAAACACTTATTTGCCAAGAACTACGTTATGGGGAGAAAATGAAAACGGAAGAGCTTCTATAGCTAGTGAACAAAAAAATGATAAACTTTTAGACATTACCTTAAATTATAAAGCTAATATTTTAGAAGATCATAGTTTAAACTTGTTGGCTGGTTACTCTCATCAAAATTTTGAGTCTAGTGGAAATTCGTTAGCTAATAATGATTTTATTACAGATGCTTTTTTATGGAATAATATGAATGCAGGAGCAGGAGTGCCAGATGTAAGCTCCTCTAAATCTACTAGTAAAATAGTATCTTATTTTGGTAGGTTAAATTACATATATAAAGATCGTTATATTTTAACATCTACAATACGTAGAGATGGTTCCAGTAATTTTTCAGAAAATAACAAATTTGCAATCTTTCCTTCTATGGCAATAGGGTGGAATATAGCAGAAGAACCATTTATGAAAAGTTTAAAGGGTAAAGTATCACAGCTTAAATTAAGGTATGGTTATGGGCAAACAGGTAATGCAGATATAGGCGGTAATGCATTTGCTTCATATTTTGCAAAACCAGCTTATTTAAATCCTGATGAATCTGTACTAGTTGGTGTTTTTGCATCAAGGTTAGCAAATCCAAGCTTAAAATGGGAAACAACAACAGAAAAAAACTTAGGATTAGACTTTGGTTTCTTTAAAAATAGAGTTTCTGGATCTGTAGAGCTTTTTGATAAAGAAATTTCAGACCTTTTAAGTTTAAACCCAATTAACTCATATAACGAGATAAATCAAGTTTGGGCAAATATTGGAAAAACCCAAAGTAGAGGTATAGAGTTTACTTTAAATACAGTAAATATTCAAACTAAAAATTTTACTTGGAAAAGTACATTCACTTATTCAACCTTTGATGATAGGTGGCTAGAAAGGGCTCCGGATTGGAAACCAGCAGTTTATGAAAATGTAGATGATCCTATACGTGCGCAGTTTAGTTATTTATCTGATGGAATAATGCAAGCAGGTGAAGTAGTAACTGCACAACCAGATTTATTTCCTGGTCAAATAAAATTAAAAGATGTAAACGGTTATTTAAGAGACGGATCTGGAAACCCTATTGTTGATGAAAATGGTATTTTTCAAAGAACAGGAGAAGCAGACGGAAAAATTGATGAAGCAGATATTGTATTACTTGGTTCTTCAGACCCAGATTTTATTGCAGGTTTTAGTAATATGATTACTTACAAAAACTTTCAATTAAACTTTCATTTTAATGCAATGTTTGGTAGAGAAATTATAGATGCAACAGATTTTACTTACGGGGTATCTACAGACGGTGTAGCAAAAAATGGTGCAAATGCATTAAGAAATATATTGAATAGATGGACACCAGAAAACCCATCTACAACAAGGCCAGGATCTAATTTTGGTTATTCATTATATGACTCTGGTGATTTCTTTTTACAAGATGCCTGGTTTATACGTTTAAGTAATATTTCATTATCATATCAATTTCCTAAAAATTGTTTTGGTAAACATTTGTCTAGTGCAGCATTACGTGTAGGCGGACAAAATATTTTTGTTATTACACCTTATAAGGGAGTAGATCCAGAAACAAATGGTTATGATCCTGATGTTAGTGGAGATACATCAAATTTAGTAGCATCTTACCCTAATGTTAGAACTTTTACTGTTGGTCTAGACTTAAAATTTTAAAAAAATGATTATGAAAAAAATTAAACTAATATTATTAGGCACTTGTTTAACTTTATCATTTGCATGTAATCCAGAATTAGAGTCAGTAAATTATGATGAAATTAATCCTGATATTTTTCCTACCTCAGAGGCTGATATCCAATCATTGGTTTATGCAGCTTATTACCCTTTAAGAGGAGCTTATTCTGATGGTATCCATTCCACATCTGAAAAAGGTACTATGTTTGTTTTAGATGCAACTACTGAAATTCTTCAAGGTGATTTTGGAGTTCAACAACTAGCTACATTACATAGTTATACTGCGCAAAATAGTGGAGGCATAACCCGTTTTTATGATGATTTTTATAATAAAATAAGTAGCATGACATTGAGTATTGATAGAATTCAAAACTCTTCTGTTAATGAAAATTTAAAAATATCTGGAATAGCAGAGATAAAATGTGCAAGAGCACTGTTGTGTTATGAACTTTTTGACATGTATGGACCAATAGTAGTAGCACCATTAGAGGTATTAAAAAATCCTTTAAGTGAAGAACCTTTAGCTAGGTTAAGTAATGATGAAATGGTGCGTTTTATTGAAAAAGATTTATTAGATGCAGCTTCAGACTTGTTACCTCCATCAGAAGCTAAATACGGGAGATTTAGTCAGGGTATGGCTCGTATGTTATTAATTAGGCTGTATTTGCATGAAAAAAGATGGGCAGACGTAGAAAAACAGGCTAATTTAATAATGGCTATGAACCATTATGAGTTAGAGGATGATTATTTGAGCATGTTTGATGTGCAAGCACCTGTAGATAGTAATGAAATTATTTGGGCTATACCTGCAGATTATGCTGGTACCAGCGAAAATCAATGGCAGTTAATGGTGTTACCATCAAACTATCCAGGAAGAGCAGGTTGGGGAACAATACAAAGCTCTTGGAAATTTTATGATTCTTTTGAAGAGCAAGATATAAGAAAAACAAATCTTATAGCAGAGTATGTGGGTACAGATGGTGTTACCTATAATAGAAGTAACCCTGGTACTATTATGCAATACGGACCTATACCATTAAAAATTTCAGAAGATGCAGCCAGAAGTACAGCAATAACAACGGTAGATATTGTAATGTATAGGTATGCAGATGTTTTATTGTCTAAGGCAGAAGCTTTGGCTAATAAAAATAACACTCCTAGCCAACAGGCTATAGATTTAGTTAATATGGTTAGAAATAGAGCAGGTTTAGATGCAATTTTATTAGCAGATTATGCAGACATAGATACATTTAATAAAATGATTCTATTAGAAAGGTCTCATGAATATTGGTGTGAAAATGGCCAATACAGAGCAGATTTAATTAGACACGGTAAATACAGTGATTATAATATAGATTTAAATGGTGTTTCTAGTCAAACAGCTCCACATAAAGCTCTCTTTCCTTTTTCTCTAGATAAGGTAAGTGAGGGTAAAGGTGCTTTTTTACAAAACCCAGGTTACAATTAGTTCAGTTAGTTTAGTAGGTGAGGGTTGTTTATTTTGTAGATAAATAGGCAATCCTTATATCTAAATTAATTACACTTTAATACAACAACTAATTACACAGAATAATTAAGAAAATATAATGGACTCTAGACGAAATTTTATAAAAAAAAGTACAATTCTAGGAACAGGAATATCTCTTTTACCAGGATTGACTTTTGGAATTAATAATAATAATAAACATCATAACCTTAAAATAGGTATGATAGGCGTAGGCTTACGCGGCACTAACCATTTAGATAACCTTTTGTTAAGGGACGATATTACAATAACTGCAATATGTGATATTGACCCTAAAAGAATTGATATTGCAGTAAATAAAATTACAAGTAAAGGGCAAAAAAAGCCCTTAACGTTTGGTAAAGATGATTATGATTACAGAAACCTTTTAGATTTAAACAATGTAGATGCTGTAATTATTTCTACTCCGTGGTTGTGGCATACGCTTATGGCAAAAGATACAATGAGAGCTGGTAAATATACCGGTTTAGAGGTGTCTGCAGCCAACACAATGGAAGAATGTTGGGATCTTGTTAATACACATGAAGAAACCGGAACACATTTAATGATTTTAGAAAATGTTAATTACAGAAGAGACGTTATGGCTGTACTTAATATGGTAAAGCAAAACGTTTTTGGAGAACTATTACATTTTAGATGTGGTTATCAGCATGACTTAAGACATGTAAAATTTAATGATGGTAAAACACCCTACGGTAAAGGTGTAGAGTTTGGAGAAAAAGGAATATCAGAATCTGCATGGAGAACACAACACTCCTTATTAAGAAATGCAGATATTTACCCTACTCATGGTATTGGACCTGTGGCTGCAATGTGTGATATTAATAGAGGTAACAGGTTTATGACACTAACATCTACAGCTACTAAAGCAGTAGGGCTTCATAATTACATAGTAGAGAACGGAGGAAAACATCATCCAAATGCAAAATTAAATTTTAAACTGGGAGACGTAATAACATCTACCATAGAAACATCTAATGGAGAAAGCATAATTGTTACTCATGATACCAATTCACCAAGACCTTATTCCTTAGGTTTTAGAGTTCAGGGTGCAAATGGTTTATGGGAAGTAGATGGTAATAGAATTCATATAGATAAAATAACAGAGCCTCATAAATGGGATAAAGCAGATGAGTGGTTAAAAAAATATGACCACCCATTATGGAAAAAATTTGGCGATTTAGCTAATGGATCTGGACATGGAGGTATGGACTTTTTTGTAATTCATGCTTTTGTAGAAGCTGCTAAAAAAAATATAGCACCACCAATGGATGCTTATGATGCAGCTGCCTGGAGCGCCATAACACCTTTGTCAGAAGCATCTATAGAAAACAATGGTGAACCTCAAGATTTCCCTGACTTTACAAGAGGTAATTGGGTTAAAAGAAAACCATATAACTGGATAAAAAATACGTACTAATACCCTTTTAACTATTATAAAAAATAAAATGATGAAAAATAGAATTTTAGCGTTAACACTATTAATTATGGTTATTAGCTGTAGTAGTAGTTCTTCTGGTGATGATGAGGTAATTGCAGATGACACGTTAAGTGAAATAAAATATACAGAATCTTTAGAAGTAATTTCTAATCCAGAACGTGGATTTATGCATAGCTGGAGTGTTCTCTCTGAAGGAGATCCGTTAAGTTTAGTGACATTAAACAGTTTAAAAAATGAAAATGTTACTATTATTTTACGACTATACTATTTAGATGCTTTTAAAAATTCAGATTTAAGTGAAGTTCAGTTAAACCTGATTAAAACAGATTTTGAAAGGTTAAGGGAAGCAGGAATTAAATGTGTTTTACGTTTTGCATATAATAGTAATTCTGATGAAACTGATGCTCCATTAAATATAATAGAAAACCACTTAGATCAGCTTAAACCAATAGTGTCAGATAATGCAGATGTAATAGCTTTTGTACAAGCTGGTTTTATTGGCTCATGGGGAGAATGGGCTTTTTCAACAAATAACTTAACAACAACAGAAAGTAGAAAAGCTGTTGTAAACAAGCTGTTAGATGTATTTCCTAAAGAAGTAAAAATACAATTAAGAACACCAAAATATAAGCAAGAAGTTTTTGATTATACCAATGCTATAGATGAAACCGTTGGGTACGGTACAACAGACATAGCCCGTGTGGGTTTTCATAACGATTGTTTTTTAGCTAGTGTAGATGATTACGGTACTTATCAGAATGTAACTATTGAAAAAAGTTATATTAGTGATGAAGCAAGTTTTGTGCCTACTGGCGGAGAAACTTGTCCGCCTAGCGGAATACCAACAGCTAGTTGTGCTACAGCAGAGGAGGAAATGACTTTGTTAAAATGGACATATTTAAACTTAGATTGGTATGGCCCAGTGCTTAATGTCTGGAGAAATAATAGCTGCTTTGTAGATTTTCAAAAAAAGTTAGGATACAGACTTGTTTTAAAATCTGCAGAATTACAAAAAAAAGTAACTGCTAGCAGTAATTTTAATTTAAATGCAGTGATAAGTAATGTTGGGTATGCTCCAGTTTATAATCAGAAAAATACTTTTTTAGTACTTAAAGCTACAGATGGAACCTTGTATAAAAAGGCATTAAATTTTGATGTTAGAAAGGTGTTACCTAATGTAGATTTACAATTAAATGAGTCTGTTGCATTAACAGGAATTCCAGCAGGAAAATATGACTTGTTTTTAAAAATTGAAGACCAAAGCAGTAAATTGGCAGACAGGCCAGAATACGCAATACAACTAGCAAATATTGATACTTGGAACGCATTAGAAGGTTTAAATAAGCTTTCTCACACACTAACCATTAACTAAAATCAAAATTTAATCTTTAACTATAATGATTATGAAAAAAATAATTTTCTTACTAAGCACCTTTTCTGTTTTTCTCATTTTGAGCTGCGGATCAGATGACACTGACACTAATTCTGATAATGGTAATGTTGTTGCAGATTTTTCATTTTCTAATGACGATAATTTATTTTCATTTACAAACCTTTCTGAAGGTGCAACTACCTATAGATGGGATTTTGGAGATTTAAGTTTTTACTGTGACAAGGAGAACCCTACTTATAGGTATGTTAATATAGGAGGGGAGATAAAGGTAACATTAACCGCAATTAATGATTTAGGACAAGAGGCTGCTGTAACAAAAATAATTACAGCTCCAGAAGTTCTTGATGTAGATATAGCAATTGATGGTGATTTTACAGATTGGGAATCTATAGAATATTTATATCAAGAACCAACAGCAGCATCCATGCAAAAAATAAAAGTATGGGGAAAAGGAGATAACGTAAATGTTTACTTAGAAGGCAATTCTACTATGCAAATGGAGCTAGTTAATATATTTATAAGTACAGACGGAGACGCATCTAGCGGTTTTTTAAGCTGGCAGTGGCCAGAGGGCTCTGGAGCAGAACTATTGTTTGAAGGTCCTTTGCTTAGTAATTCTTGGGGGTCTTTTTTTCAACATACAGATCCTAATGGAGGTTGGGGTTGGTCTGCTTTAGCTGGTTCTGGAGAAAACCTTACTTCATCTGGTGTTATTAGTGTAGATAATGATACAAACGCTATAGAATTTAGTATTCCAAAAACTCAGTTTGGCTCTATAGGTAGTACCATAAGCTTTGCTTTTACAGAGTTAACTATTGGTTGGGCTGCCGTTGGTACTTTTCCTAACGTAACAGGCACTAGTAAATTTGTTAGTTATGAGGTTCCTATTGAGTCTACAGGACTTTGTGAGTAAAAATAATACAAACTAATATTTTCCCCATAAAAAATAAAAGGCTAGTCTAAAATTTATCAATTTTTAAAATATTTAGACAGCTTTATTACACATAAGTTTAATAATTTTTTAGGTGGATAATTTAAATAAACAAAATAAGAGGTTATTATCAATAGATGCGTTAAGAGGTTTTGATATGCTTATGATTATTTTTGCAGATCACTTTTTTGAAAACTTACATAACGCTTCGCAAACTAATTTTTCTGGTTTTTTAGCTACTCAATTTAAGCATCCAAAATGGTTTGGTTTTCATTTTTATGACATTATTATGCCTTTATTCCTATTTTTAGTAGGAGTGGTAATTCCTTTTTCTTTAGAAAAACGAAAAAAAGAAATTGATAATAAATTAAAGCTTTACCCGCACATAATTAAACGCTTTTTTATTTTATTTATACTAGGCTGGGTTGTACAGGGAAATTTACTACACTTTAGTATTAATGAGTTTAAAATTTTTAGTAATACATTACAAGCCATTGCAGTTGGCTATTTATTTGCTTGTATATTTTATATTCATTTAAGTAAAATAAATAGATATATAGCTTTTGCAACGTTTCTCATTATATATATATTGTTGCTAGAGCTTGCACCTGTACCAGGTATAGGGATTAGTGAGTTATTACCAGATAAAAATATTGCTATTTATGTAGACAATATAGTTTTTGGTAGGTTTGATGATGGTTACCAGTACACTTGGCTGTTAAGTAGTTTAGGGTTTACAGCAACTACACTTTCGGGTTTATTTATAGGAGAAATACTAAAATCAAACTTATCTCCCAAAAAAACAGCATTACATATTTTTTTATTAGGGTTAGCATTTATTACAATAGGTTTGTTTTTAAATATATTTCATCCTAGTGTTAAAAAGTTGTGGAACAGTACATTTGTTTTATTATCATCAGGGTTATGTATGCTTTTGTACAATATATTTTATTTAGTTATAGATGTAAAAGGTATTGTAAAATGGAGTCTTCCTTTAAAAATTATAGGAGTTAATGCAATTACAGCTTATGTTCTGTCTCACGTATTAAATTTTCCAAAAATTTCAGAAGATATTTTATTTGGTCTAGAACAGTTTTTTGGAGCATATTACAATGCATTAACATCATTTGGAGGGTTTTGTATTATGTATCTTTTATTATGGTATATGTATAAAAATAAAACTTATATAAAAATATAATTTTTAACAAATTGTAGCTCGTTATGTATTATAATTTGCCAGACTAGGTTTAACTATTAATTTTATTTTAATCATATTTTTTATTTACTATCCAAACATATAATTCTATTTTTCCTAATGTTTTTAGTACTTAAGAACCTAGTCTTGTAAGATTTTTAGTCTGTTAATATTGTTTTTTTTAATCAAAATTTATAATAATATTAATATTTTTTTAAAAAATGTTATCGAGAACACTAAATATTTTTATATATTTGCTTTAAAATGTGCTCGAACACATTTTTAAATTAAAACTGATAATTAGATTTTTAACAAATAGAATGCACTTAAAAATAGATAACCACAATTATAAAAAATAACTAAAAACTACTATTACTACTATGAAAACAATTTTGAACTACTTAAAAACAGTTTTAACCAAAAAAGAGCCCAGTCTAAATTATAGACTTAGAAGCTTAATTTTGTTTACATTTCTTTTATGTATTACACAAATAGAAACAAGTGTAGCGCAAACAAGACCAACAACCTTGTATGTAGATGCAAGTTATACAGGAACCACTGCATCAAATGGTTCTGAAACGTATCCATTTAAAACAATAAGAGCTGCGTTAGACTACAGAGGTAATGTGTTAGGTATTGCTAATATGGTTTCTGATGAGCAAATTATAGTTAAGCCTGGTACGTATTACCCAACAGAAGCTACAAGAATATTTATAACATCTGCCAATGGTGGTAAAGGTAGTAATTGGTTTACATTACAAGCCCAAGGAGAGGTAATTATAAATGGTAGAGACCTTTACAGTGTTAAGTTTGCTTCATTAATAGCAGTAACATCTGGAGCTAAAAGTGTAAGAGTACAGGGGTTTAAACTAGAAAATATGCGCTGTAATGAGAGTTTAAAAACTATAAAAAATGATACAATTATAAAGGATTCTAAGTTTGGTATACAGTTGGCAAATACATCTGAAAAAATAGAAATAGTAGGTAATGAAATTTATGATTTTTCATGGACTCCAAATGTAGATCCTTTAATTAATAGAGTAAATTTTAATGAATCAGAAAAAGCAATATTAAAATCTGCAACTGGAAGTGATAATTGTGGGCCAATTAATGTAACCGGTACAAGTACTACTGCTATTAAGGGTGTGGTTATAAAAAATAATTATATACACCATGTTATACCAGGTTGGACAGAGGGTATACAGGTTAATGGTAATGTTGATGGGTTTAAAATAATAAACAATACAATTACAGAAGTACAAAATATAGGAATTGTTGCGGCTGGTAGGTACGAATGGGTTATGGATATTACTGGGGCTACTTTACTAGAAAAGTACAATTATGCACGTAATGGTCTTATAAAAAATAACAAAGTAACTAGCTGTAGGTCTCCTATTGCCACTGCTGCTGGTATTTATTGTGATGGTTCTAAATACGTTACAATAGAAAATAATATAGTTTCAGATGGGCAAGTTGGTTTTTCTATTGGGAATGAGACTAAAAATACCAACTCTGGTGGCCATACGCTTAAAAATAATATTGCTTATGATAACTCTTACGTAGGTTTTATATTGGGAGTGCCAGAAGGTAAGGAAGAAGCTTATGTAGACAGTATAAAAGTAATAGGAAATACTTCTTATAGAAATGGTAGTACTAATGATACATACCTTGATGTATTAACAGGAGCTGAATTAATTATAGCTAGAAATGTAAGAAACTTAACTGTTAAAAATAACATTTTTTATGCTGTTGATCATAAAAGTTTAGTAGTAGTAGCAAAACCTTCAGATGCTAATGTACCCTATTTAAGTACTATAGATTTTGACTATAATATTTATTACACAGATACAGAAGGTACTCATAATGGTTACTTTGACTGGTCTAATGCTGGTGGTGATGGATATGGAAATTTTGCTTATTACCAACAACAAAAACCAAATTTAGACCAAAACTCACAGTTTGTAGATCCTAAATTTGTGAATACTTCAAGTCCAAATGTAGACTTTAACTTGTTACCTACATCTGGAGCTATAGATGCTGGAGACCCTTTATATACAGTAGCTGAAGATGAAGTAGACTATTTGGGTAATGAAAGAATATTTAATGATATAGTAGATGCCGGCGCTATAGAATACGGAGCTAGTATTGGAGACCAATCTGCAGCGATAGATGGTGTAAATAGTGCTAGTGAAAACTACATAGCATTACAAACTGGCGTAAACCAAGGAGTATGGTCTAGTATATATGCTTATGATGATGAAAACTTTGTGTACGTATATGCAGAGTACTCAGGTAGTTTACCAGAATATTCAATTTTTGTAAATACAAATTCTAGTACTGGTTTTAAAGAAACTTGGGTAGAAAAAACAAATTACTATGTAGACGGAAGCTTAAACCTTTTAAACACTTACAATGAAAACGGTAACGCAGCTTGGCCTTTTGCAGCAGATAATAGTGTTATGAATGTTAGATGTGTTAAAACAGCAACAACTATAGAAGGGCGTATACCTAAATATGCATTAGGCATTGGTAATACCGGTACCATAGGTTTAGGTATTATAGGTTATACTGATAATTGGCCAACATCTGTAGGGTCTATTCCTTTACAAAATAACGGAATGGTGTATTTAACTTTAAACGGAGGATCTGGTGCAGGAACTTTAGCTGTAGATGGTTATAAAAGCCCAGTAGAGGATTATCAACCATTAATTACAGGTGTTACTGGCAGTTCTTTTAGTAGTATTTACGGTTATGCAGATGATAATTATATTTATTTATACGCAGATATTGATGCACAAGAGCTAGATGAGTACAACGTTTTTATAAATACTAACGGAGCAACTGGTCACCCTTATATGTGGACAGATAAAACCGATTATTTTATAGATGCAAATTACAATGTATTGCACCAATACAATGGTGCAAGTACAGGGTGGCCTTTTAGCAATGTAATTAACTCAGAGGGTATAGAGTTTGTAATGACCCCAACAAGTATAGAAGGTAAAATACTTAAGTCTCAGTTAGGTTTAGGAAACTCTGGTACTATAGGTATAGGTTTAGAAGGGCATACTAAAAATTGGGGTAATAGTTTAGGTGCTGTACCTGCAAATGGTAATAGTATGGTTTACTTATCATTAGGTACTTCTACAGCTAACAAAGCTACTACGGCTAGTAAAGTTATTGCAGTAAGCAAAGTAAAAGAAGAAGTAGATGTTACTAACTTAGACTTAATAGTTTATCCCAACCCTGCAATAAATGAAATTTCTATTAATTACTCAGTAGAAATTGCAGGAGAAGTATCTGTACAACTAGTAGGTATGGATGGAGCTGTATATTTTTCAAAAAATACATATGTAAAAACTGGTAACCATACAGAGGTTGTTCCTGTAGAAAGTTTATTAAGAGGTATGGTAATACTAAAAGTTAAAACACCACACAATACAACCACAAAAAAAATTATTCTAAAATAAATTAATACACGGGCTTGTATTGCAAAAATAATGCAAGCTCTTTTCTAATTAAAATTTAAAAATTATGAAGAAAATATTGCTTGTAGGATTAATTGCTGCGCTATTTAATATTGTTTGTTTAATAAGACTATTGTTGCTACCATAGTCTAACAATAAAAGGCTAATTACAATAATTAGTTGTTTGTAGAGTATTTCTTATTAAAGATCTAGTAAAAGGAAATTACACGTAAGTATTTTTCTTAAAGTTAACTAAGCCAAATAACCATATAGAGTAACCAAAAAAATAATGGAGCTTATAAAAAAACATAAAAGAGCTCTTTTTAACTTTAAATTGAAAATAAAAATTATGAAAAAATTATTATTTGTAGTGTTAATTGCTAGTGCTTTTGCCGTTAGTTGTGATGGTAAGTATGACGAATTTTTTGATGATATTGAAGAAAACGTAGACGAAGAAGTAATTGATGTCACCGTAGATAATTTAGGTGGTGTAGATGAAATTACTAAAGTGCAACCAATGACAGGAATAGTACTTTGGGATGATAATAATAATAATAACAAAGGGGTAAATAGCTTAGAATATTCATATATGAATTATGATGATATTGTATCTCAAAAAGGAGTTTATGATTGGACAGCTGTTGAAAATAAATTAAATGATATAGCATCTAGAAATCATCAAGCAATTTTAAGATTTAGAATTTCATATCCAGGTTTTGAGACAACTGTACCACAGTATATTAAAAATAGTAATGGATATGAAGAAATAGAGGCTAAAGCAGAAAAAAAGGATACTTGGTACCCAGATTGGAGAAGCCAAGAGTTAAAAGACTTTATTTTAGAATTTTATGAAAAATTTGCTGAGAAGTATGATGAAGATAACAGATTGGCATTTATACAAGTAGGTTTTGGGCATTATGCAGAATATCATAATTATGACGGTCTTATTGATTTGGGAAGAACTTTTCCTAGTAAATCATTTCAAACAACATTTTTAAATAAGTTAAATGATGAGTTTTACAACCTACATTGGTCACTTTCTATTGATGCAGGAGACTCTGAATACAGTCCGTTTAGTGAAAATACATCTTTATTAAATTTACCTTTTGGTGTTTTTGATGATTCTTTTATGCACAAGAAGCACGGTGACTATAATACAGATATGCATAACTTTTTTGGAAGAGATAGATTTGAAAATTCACCTATAGGAGGAGAGTTTAGTTATTATACTGATTATGAACAAAGAAACGTGCTTTCGCCTAATGGCCCACACGAAGAGTCTTTTGAGTCTTTTGCAGCGCGTTTTCATATTACATATATGATAGGTAATGACCAGTTTCAATATCAAAGCAAAAACAGAATTAAAGAAGCAAGTTTAGCTACTGGTTATAAGTTTGAGGTAACAAAATTTGTTAAAGTAGACGGTAAATCAATTTTAACAGTAAAAAATAATGGTATAGCTCCAATTTATTATGATGCTTACTTATCTATAGCAGGTCATGATTCTAACGAATCACTTAAATCATTAATGCCAGGAGAAGAAAGTGTATTTACTATTGATCATGACGGTGATGAAGAGCTAGAAATCTATTGTCCAAGGTTATTAGATGGCCAAGTAATAGACTTTGTTAATTCGTACTAAATTTTAGTCTTATTGCCTTCAGAAATATTAGTTTTTTTGAGTGTTAAATATGTTAAGATTGCAACAATGCCAGGTAATATGTGTTTAAGTTAAAACGTTGGAGTTAGTATTAATACTATTTGGGGAATAGTCATTAAACATCATAACTTTGTATTACTTAATTAGTATAACTGTTTGGCAATAAGCTAAAAAACAAAACCAGTAAATTTATTTACTGGTTTTTTTATGCTTAAATTTTAACCATCTTTTTATTTTCTTAGTGTTAATAATAGTTTTAAATGAGTTAAACTCCTGTTTAAAATTATAAGACTTTTGTTGCTCTATGACCTAGATACTTTTTTCAATAGGCCTAGTTGCATATTAAATCACCTTAAACACTAACAAATGGCTATAATAGGAAACATAATTAAAGGAATTATCCATGCTTCAGATATTATCTCTACAAGTAATAATGTAGTAGAAGAACAAAAAGCAGTACTTAAAAGTTTATTAAGTACAGCAGAAAATACAAAATTTGGAAAGCATTATAAGTTTGGTCATATATTAAACTCAGGTAATATAGAGAAAGAGTTTAAAAATATAGTACCCTTCTCAGACTATGACCAAATAACTACTAATTGGTGGCAAAATGTACAAAAAGGAGAAGAAAATATTACTTGGCCTAATAGTCCAGATTATTTTGCTTTAAGTTCTGGTACAACAGGAAAAACTAGCAAGCGTATACCTGTTACAGATGATATGGTTAAAGCCATACGTAATGCTGGTATACAACAAGTTTTGGCACTTAAAAACTTTGATTTACCTGCAGATTTTTTTGAAAAAGAAATTATGATGCTGGGTAGTTCTACAGATTTAGAAGAATATAACAACGCATTAGAAGGTGAAATTAGTGGAATAAGCGCTAGTAATATTCCGTTTTGGTTTCAAAACTATTACAAGCCAGGAAAAGAGATTGCTCAAATTGCAGATTGGGATACACGTGTACAACGTATAGCAGAGAAAGCATCAGACTGGGATATAGGAGCCTTAAGTGGTATACCGTCTTGGATGGAGCTTATGTTAAAAAAAGTAATAGACTACAACGGACTAAAAAACATACATGAAATATGGCCTAACCTACAAGTGTACACCTCTGGTGGTGTAGCTTTTGGACCGTATGAAAAAAGCTTTAATGCGCTATTAGGAAAGCCAATAACAGTTATAGATACTTATTTGGCATCTGAAGGTTTTATTGCTTTTCAGCAAAGACCAGAAACCGATGCCATGAAATTGGTTACAGATAACGGAATTTATTTTGAGTTTGTTCCTTTTAATCCAGATTATATTAAGCCAGATGGTTCTTTAGTGCAAAATGCTCCTTCACTTACAATAGCAGAGGTAAAGCTAAATCAAGATTATGTTTTAATATTAAGTAGTGTTGCTGGTGCTTGGCGTTACCTTATAGGAGACACTATAGAGTTTACAGATATAGAACGTGCAGAAATTAAAATTACAGGTAGAACAAAGTTTTTTTTAAACACTGTAGGTTCGCAATTATCTGTAAATAAGTTAAATGATGCTGTGCAACATTTAGAAAAACAATTTAATATAGAAATACAAGAATATACATTATGTGCCAACCGTATTAACGATGATTTTTACCATTGTTGGTATTTAGGCACAGAATCTAATATTAATAACACAGAGTTAGCACAAGAATTAGATCGTTTTTTAACAGAAGCAAATAAAAATTATAAGGTTGCTAGGTCTAAAGCTCTAGAGGGTGTTAAAGTAACTACGGTTATGCCTTCTGTTTTTCATGAGTGGAGTGGAAGTAATAAAAAGAAAGGCGGACAAGTAAAAATGGAAAGGGTAATGGGGCAAGAGCGTTTTGCAGAGTGGGAAGACTTTGTGATAAATAACTCTTAAATGAATTAGAAAAAAAGAAGCAATTAATTATTGCTTCTTTTTTTCTAATTCATTTACTAATACCATTATTTCTTCAGGAGATAAATAGTACTTTTTAATTCGTGCTTTATAGTCTTCATCAATCTCTGCGTTGTTTAAAATAAACTTTTTGGTTTTTAAAATATAGTTAGCCATACCAGAGTTTACTGCATAAGAATCTGCTGCGCGCTCAGCTTCTTTTATATAATTGTCAGACAAAGAGTATTTTATACCAAACCACATTAAATTTAAACTACTACGGTTTTGGTAATCTAAAATATGACCAAGTTCATGACCTAACCAGCCAATTAATATGTCGCTGTCTACATCTGTAGTTTTAAATTCTTTACCAGATATTTTAAATTTTTCACTTATTAAAACTAAATACTTTCTCTTTTTTTTAGATCGTAAAAGACTACCAAATACAGGTTGTGCCTGCATTGTAGATTTTTTAATGTTGTTTTTAAATCTAAATTCTATTTCTGTATTTTTTAATTGTGGGTAATAGGATAAAGCAATTAAGGCTTCTTTTTTAATAATTTGCGGAGTAATATGTTGTGCGTTTATGTATTGTACACTCATAAATAATGCTATATAAATTATAAATTTCATTGTTTGTTACTGTATCTAATTTTTATAATAATGGACTAAAAAACTTGGCTACACCTTCAAAAAGTTTGTGCCATAGCGGTCTGTTTTTAAATTTGTTGTACTTAAGTTTAGTGTCTTGTTTACAAATTGTATTAAAATCTGCTTGTATTTTTTTGGTTATTGCGCTATCATATATAATGGCGTTGGTTTCAAAATTGTGCTCAAAGCTTCGGTAATCAAAATTACCAGAGCCTATAGATGTTATTTCTCCATCTATTAATATCATTTTACTATGAGAAAAATCTGGTCTTAAAAAAACATTTACACCAACTTCTAAAAGTTCTTCTAACCTAGAGAACATACTGTATTTTGCTACCAGTGAGTCTGACACTTTTGGGATTAAAATATTTATAGTTACACCACTTAAAGCCGCAATTTTTAAAGCTTGTAGTACAGATGTGCTTGGTATAAAGTATGGGTTAGCAATGCAAATACATTTTTCGGCAATATTTATCATCTCTATATATTGCTGCATAATGGCAGGTTGCTTAGAGTCTGGACCAGCTGCTACTATTTGAGCAGTATGTTGCCCTTTAACCTCATTTTTAGAAATATATTTTTTATGTAATAGAACTTCATCATTACTAGCAAAATAAAAATCTTTTATAAATACCCTGTGTAAACTGTTTACTACTGGGCCTTCTAGTTTTATGTGTATATCTTTCCAAATGCCAACATTAGAAATTGGTTTTATATACTTGTCTGTTACATTTACACCACCTGTAAAGCCCACATTACCATCTATTATAATTATTTTTCTGTGGTTTCTATAATTTAAGCTAAATAATAAGCTGCCAAATTCTATAGGCATCATTGGGTAGGCTTTTACACCTATATCTTTAAACCTTTTTATTGTTTTATTTCTATAGGAGTAGCTTCCAAATGCATCGTAAATTAGGCGAACTTCTACGCCAGCGTTAACTTTCTCTTTTAAAATTGAATAAAATTGCTCTGTTAATTCACCTTTAGAAAAAATATAATATTGTAAATGAATATATTTTTCAGCCTTTTTTAATGCATCAAAAATACTATCAAAAGTTTCTTTGCCATTGTTAAGTACTGTAATGTTGTTGTTACTGTATGCTTTTAAAAGAGTACTAGTTTCAATAAGTTTAGATAGTTTCTTTTTCTTTGGCGAGTTAAAATCTACAGTGTTATCTAACTTATGAATTTCTCTGTATTTTTTCTCAAAATGCTTTTTTTTATCTTCTTGTTTCTTTCTAAAGAATTTAAATTTTCTTCGGTTTACACCAAACATATAATATAGTAACGGACCAGCAAATGGTAATAGTAGCACTGCTAAAAACCAGCTTAAAGATTTTGTTGGTCTGTTGCCATGAAATATAATACTACTTATACTCCTTAGTGTTACCACTGCATATAATATCCATAAAAAAGTATTCATAGTTGTTTTGTGTTTGTAGTATACAATATAGGTAACATCTTTTTTTTAATTGTTAAGACCTTTGTTTAGAGCTAAAAATTGGTTTGATTAGGTTAATTATTTTATGAGTTTTAGTGATATTTACTCATTATTAGTTAGTTATGTTTATTTTGTTGTTTTGCTATGTAGATAGATTTGTTACTTTTTTTAGAGCTAATTTCTAAATTAATAGAGATAATCTAGGCTTGTACTTAGCCTTACCTTTATACTATAATCATAAAAAAATATAAAATGGAAACAGTAGAAACAGCTATAGGAATTAAAAAAGACAATAGAAAAGCGGTAGTAAATATGCTAAAGCAGTTACTTGCAGATGAGTATGTAATGTATACAAAATACAGAAATGCACACTGGAATGTAGAAGGGATAGATTTTCATAGCAAGCACGTATTTTTTGAAGAGGAATATGGTAAATTAGAAAATACTATTGATGAAGTAGCAGAACGTATACGTATGTTAGGGTTTTATTCTCCTGGTAGTATGCAACAATTTATAGAGTTGTCTGAGTTAAAAGAAAACGGACCAGACCAAAATGATAGTGCTAGCTTTATGAAAGTTCTTTTAGACGATCACCAAACAATAATTAAATTTATTAGAGAGAGCATAGGCGAAAATGCAGAAGCACATAATGATGAAGGTACAGCAGATTTTATTACGGCAATAATGCAAATGCATGAGCAAATGGCTTGGATGTTACGTTCATCTTTAAAAAGTTTTAAATAGAATAACTATTTAAATAAAAAGGCGGTAAGGTTTTAATCTTACCGCCTTTTTTTATGCACTATTTTTATGTTACTATTTAAAATTATAGTTGTAAAAAACAATGCTTTTAATAGTGTATGTTGCTTTAAAATAGCGTGTGTAGTTAGTTGTTGTTTGTGTATACGTTAAGCAATAATCACCTAAAACTCTTTACAAGTTATTTTTAGATATTGATTACGTTTTAAACGTAAAAAAATCCGCTTAATAAGCGGATTTTTAATATTGTATTTATATTTAATATTTATGCAGTAAGTGCTGCAGAATATTGATTTTCTTGGTAGTATTTAGGACTACAGTTGTATTTTTCTTTAAATATCTTAGAAAAATAACTTCTACTAGTTAATCCTACTGTATATACAATTTCAGAAATATTAAGATCTGTAGTTTTTAGTAAGTTTTCTGCCTTTTCTACACGTGTATTTCTAATAAAGTCAGATACTGTACGGTTGTGTAACAGTTTAAAACCTTCTTGTAGTTTAGCAGGAGACATACCAGCCTTGTTACTTAAATAAACTAGTGTATACTTAATTTCTGGGTAATTTTTTATAAAGCTAGATAATTCGTTAACGGTATCCATTTCACTTCTAGTTAAAGAACCAAAGTTTGTAGCACCATTCTTTTTATCTTGGTTGTGTTGTTCTATTTCTAAAGCTAAAACGGTGTGTACAATACCCTTGATAAGTAATTGTCTAACAATTCCTTTTTGTTTTATAGCTTCTAATTGCTGCATTTTTTCAGCAATTTTTAGGTTGTAAGATCCAACATAAGCAAAAATCTCTTTTTCCTTAGATGGCATAAATGTTTTTAAAAGTTGAGTTTGTAATAAGTCATCTGCCTCATCATCTTTATTTTCTGAGTATGTATTAATACTAATATTAGAAAATGTTACAGATTGTCCTTTTCTAAAGAAAAAACAAGCGTCTTTACTAGGGTCACTTGCAAAAATTCCTGTTTGAAATTGGTTTAATGACCTTTGCTTACCGTCTTGTCCAAAACTGTGACTCATTTGCCCCTCTGCACAGTATAAAAAGTAAATAGGGTTAGTAATAGGAGTGTTTCTAATAATAACAGTGTCTTGTGCAAATATTAAATTATACTCTATAAAAGATATATTTTTATTTACAGATACTCCTTTAATTTCTCCCTTCCCAAAATCATTATCTAATTCTAAAGAATACTCTTTGTGAGTATACTCTAAACGGCCGCCTAGATCTTCTTTAAATTGATTAAAGTCTTGTTCTATATTGTTTGTTCTAAGATTTATAACTTTCATAATGCTTCTTGTTTAGGGATTCTTAATTATTTTTCTTGCAAAACCTTTATAATAAAAAGGATAGTTGCTACTACTAAAAATATATGTGCTATGTAACCTAACGCGTAGATAAAAAAGGCTAAAGCCCAAATTATTATTAAAATTACTGCCAACGGTATTAATAGCTTTTTCATATTATTTTTTTTGATCATTGTTTTATTAAATACTAATAAGGAAATTCCTTATTCTTTATTTAAGCTTTCTAGACCATCTGTAGTTGTATCTGTATCATTAGATATTTGCTTTTCTTTATTAGTTCGTAGAGATTCTTTAACCCAGCTACGTCCAACTCTAGAATTTGTAATGCATGCTTGTTTTATATGTATCATAGCGTTGTTGTTTTGTTTGGTGCAAAGTTGGTGAAGAGACCGTCTTTTTTTGTTATACAATTTTAGCTTTATGTTATATAATTATTAGAAAAGCCCTGTTTTTGGCCCTTATGGCATTAAATTTTAATCCTTTTAAGCTGTTTTAAATGTTTTGTTGGTATTTTTTTTAATTTTATAAAACATTCCTAAAACAACTTATTTACATAAAAGCCATTAACTATGTTAGAGATTTTTTCTAGTGCAGATGCTTGGATAGCATTAATAACCCTAACCTTTTTAGAAATAATATTAGGTATAGATAATATTGTGTTTATTTCTATAGCTGCCGGTAAGTTGCCAAAAGAGCAGCAAAAAAAAGCAACTAACTTAGGTTTGTTACTGGCTATGGTACAACGTATCCTTTTATTATTAGGAGTATCTTTTTTAGTAGGATTAAAAAAGCCGTTTTATACTATTACAACTTCTTGGTTAGAAGTAGGCATAAGTTGGCAGGCACTTATTTTATTTTTTGGCGGACTTTTTCTTCTATATAAAAGTACATCAGAAATTCATGAAAAACTAGATGAACCAGGAGAAGAGGAAGAAGAATTAAAAGCAAAAAAAATAACCACATTGCCCAAAGCAATTGTACAAATTGTAATTATAGATTTTATTTTTTCTATAGACTCTATATTAACAGCTGTAGGAATGACAAATGGTATTGGTACACATGCAAACCACTCATTAATACTAATGATTATAGCCGTTGTAATATCTATAACTATAATGATGGCTTTTGCTAATACAATAAGAGAATTTATAAGTAAGCACCCATCTATGCAGTTACTTGCTTTATCATTTTTAATATTAATTGGGTTTATGCTTATAACAGAGGCAGCT
The DNA here is from genome assembly GCF_002813425.1 of Cellulophaga sp. RHA19. Lineage (NCBI taxonomy): Bacteria > Pseudomonadati > Bacteroidota > Flavobacteriia > Flavobacteriales > Flavobacteriaceae > Cellulophaga > Cellulophaga sp. RHA19. Next base: position 3,410,690 of record NZ_PHUL01000001.1, on the reverse strand, counting down.
CACTTATCTGGCACAGTATTTTTTGGACAAACTATTGGCGCTATACCAAAAGGCTATCTGTATTTTGCTATAGCATTTTCTTTATTAGTAGAATTTTTAAATATGAAACTCAAGAAAAAATCATCAAAAAAATAAATTAAGCTGGTAAGTACACGCTAAATGTAGAGCCCTCACCAGGTTTACTTTTAGCAATAATATGTCCTCTGTGGTTTACTATTATTTTTTTACAAATAGCCAACCCTATACCAGTACCAGAGTATTGTTCTTTTTGGTGTAAGCGCTCAAAAAGACCAAATATTTTTTTTGCGTTTTCTTGGTCAAAACCAATACCGTTATCTTTTATAGTTAAGCGGTAGTAGTTTTTTCTTCTTTTATTAAAGGTATCGGTAATTTCTGTTCGTGTAAGTTTTTTGCATTCAATAGTAATTTTAGGAGTTTCTGTTGTAGATCTATATTTAATGGCATTATTAACCAAATTATTAAATAGTTGCTCCATTTGAAAAGGTATGGCCTTTATGGTAGGTAAATTATCAATTGTAATATTTACACCAGATTCTTCAATTAACTCTTCTAAATCACCTAAAACTTTTTCAATAGTATCATTTAAAGAAATTTTCACAAAATCTTTTTTTGTTCTGTTTATTCTAGAGTAGGCAAGTAGGTATTTAATTAAAGTTTGCATTCTGTTAGCAGAGCTATCAATCTTATTAAAATACATTTTTCCCCTGTCTGATAGTTTTTCTATTTCACCTTCAGAGAGTCTAGAGATAAACATTTGTATTTTGCGCATAGGCTCTTGTAAGTCATGACTAGCCACGCGGTTAAAAGATTCTAATTCTGCGTTAGAACGTTTTAGTTCTTCATTTTTTGCTTTTAATTTTTCTTCAGTTTTAACACTATCTGTAATATCTTGTACCACACCAACAGATGCATCTCTACCATCTTTAACAACTTTTTGCCCGTTGATGTAAATATGCTTAAAAGCACCAGATTTTGTTATAACACGGTAAGTATGTATGGTAGATGTACCATTTTCTACTGTTTCTTTGCCTAATTGGTCGTATAGTTTTAAGTCATCTGGGTGTATAAAACTACGGTAACTATCAAAAGTAACTTCAAATTCTTTAGGCTCATATCCTAAAATACGATAAAAATTGTCTGATATTACAGCAGTACCAGAGTCTAAATACCAAACGTAACTGCCAATATCTGCAACCTCTTCTGCATCTTTAAAAATAGAATTTTGTATTTCTAACTCGGCATTAAGTATATTTAGTTTTTCTGCCCTAATTTTTTCTAACGTAATATCTCTAGACGTAACAGTAACACCGTCATTAAGTTTAATGGCTGTTGCATTTAACCAAATAGTTTTACCATTTTTTTCTATATGAGTTTCATACTCTATTTGCTGTTCTTTTTCTATGCAATTAACCATTTTTTCAAAAACACCATTTTTAAAAATATCTGGATAAATTTCAGAAGCTTTCTTATATTTTAATTCTGAAGGAATATTATTTTTAATACTCTCGTTTTGAGAGTCATTAATAAACAAAATTTCAAAATCTATTATTTTGTTTGAAGCATCTCTGATAGATTTAAAGTGGGTTACAATATTAGACGTACTTTTAAAAACATTACTTAAAAATGCACGATTATCTAGTAATAATAAATTCTGAGATTCTAGTTTATCTTTTGCAGCAGTTAAGTTTTTCTTTATAATATGTTCATCTGTAATATCAGCAGCAGTAACTAAAACACCATCATTTAATTTTACAACACTACTTTTAAACCTGTAGTCAGTTTTATTAAACTCATAGTTTCTTTTAAATTTTTGCATTTTCCCGGTTTCGTAACATGTAACCAAATGTTCAAAAACGCCATTTTTAAATTGCATAGGTAATATGTTAGACAGTAATTTGCCTTTCATTTCCTTTACCTTAGTACCTAATATATTTTCTATGTTATGATTAATGTAAACAATTTTAAAATCTATTATCTTTTCTGATGAGTTTTTTACAGGAGTGTAATAACTAACTATGTTTTCTGTGTTTTTTAAAACACTTTTTAAAAAAGCAGTTGTTGTATCATTTTTTTTGCGCTGCTTATTTATTTGCCAAAAAGATATTATAAAAATAAGTATAGCAGACATTCCTAAAAAAAGAGTAGTAATAGGATTTAAACGTCTGGAGGTTGTTAGTTGGTCTCGTTGTTCTTGCAAATACAGTTCTTCATGACTAAGCATATTTTTTTTTATACCTTCAATTTTAGCCATAAGCACAGATACATTTTGTAACAAAGCACTATCGTTTACTTTTTCTTTTTTTGTATCTGTTTTGTAAGCATTAAACTCGTCTATAGCTTCATAAAACTTAAATTGTATGGTAGCAAGTTCATTTAATCTTTTTTGCTGTTCTGGTTTATCTTTAATTAAAAAACTAAGTTTACTAAAGGTTTCTCTGGCACTGTCTTTGTACTTTTTTAATAAAATAGTATGGTTTACTTTATTAAAAAGCTTGTTTTTAAGTACTTGAGATTGCATTAAAGCATACTCAGAAAACAAGGTGTTAATTTCACTCTCTACACGTAAAGTATATACAACTAATTCTGCTGTTTTCTCTTGTTCTCTTATTTGTTTGTAACTATTACTGCCCAAAAAAGCAAGTAAGGCAATAGCAATAATTAGTAGAATTATAAATATTTTGTAAGACTTAACCACGTTCTATGTTTTAATTAAAATAACAGACTCGCTAATGTACCAAAACAATTTTTTATAAAAAGTTCTTTTGGTGTGATGTAATGGATTGAGGTAAAAATAAAATGGATAGAGCACAAAAAGGAATAAATTTTTTTATGCTCTATTTTATTGTAGTTATAAACGAAGTAAAAAGTTATCTCTGTTTAAAGCAGAGGTATGGTATTGCCAATTAATTTTCACTATTTTTTCTATAATTTTTTTTAACGCAGAAAAACTATTTGGCTTATTAATATATATGTTGGCTCCGTTAACAAACGTTTCCTCTATATCTTGCTCAGATGAAGATGTAGAGTAAATTGCAACACATAAATCTTTAAGCGTAGCATTGTCTCGTATTTCTTTTAAACATTGCATGCCGTTTTTTATAGGCATATTTAAATCTAAAAATACAATTTCTGGTAAAACAACGTCAGGTAAAGTTATGTAGTCCATAAGTTCTTTACCATCATTAAATAACGATAATTTTGTTTTTACATCAATCTCCGTAATAGCTTCCTCAAACAATAATCGATCGTCAGAGTCATCGTCGGCTAAAACTATATTCATAATATCTATAGCCATATGTTTAAGGTTTTATGATTCATTTTTTTTTCGTTTCTTAATTATCCGCTGAAAAGCAGAAGGTGTTAAACCAGTTGTTTTTTTAAACTGGGAAGATAAATGTGCTACACTACTATAATTTAATTGATGCGCAATTTCTGTTAAAGTATAATCTCTATGTATAATTAACTCTTTAGCTAAATCTATCTTTTTTAGAATTATAAAATTTTCTATAGATGAGTATGTTGTTTCTGAAAAAACAGAAGACAAATGCGCATATGAATAGTTTAACTCTTCTGCTAAATAGTCTGATACATTGTACTTATTAGATTTTTCCGGATCATTTATTAGCGTAGTAATAAGTTCTTTAATGCGTTGTACTAGTGCGTCTTGTGGGTTAGCAATAACCTCTATACCGTATTTATTTAATACTTCTGTTATTTTCTTTAACTCTGCATCTGTTGGTTTTTTCTTAAACTCAACCTCACTTAAACTGTGTAATTTGTATTCCAAATTTAATGCGTGTAACTGCTCCTGTAAAACGGCTTTACAGATAAAGTTATAATCAAATTTGATATTCATTTTCATAAAAACTGATGCTAATTTAAAGCTATATTATTTTTAAAAATATGCGTTATATACTGTCAAAATTATTTTGCTAAATATAGGCTTTTTATCAATATACATATGTTTTATAGTCTATACGCGACAAAAAAACCAGTTTATTTTTTAGTTTGTTAATTTTTAGGTAGTTATGTGTGTTTAGTTTTTACTTATTTGTAGAATTTAAGTATAAAAAAAGAGATGCAATATGCATCTCTTTTTTATTCTATATTTTTTTAACTGTACTAGCTAATATCTTCTAAAAATTTGATAGTGTTTAGTTCAGATTTTATGGTATTCATTTGTGTTAATAACACGCTAGCAGTACTAGACGGTAAAGTGGTATCATTTAAAACACTTTCATACTCTTCTACAGCTGCTTTTTCTCCTCTAATAGACTCTTCTAACATTGCTTCTGCTTCTTGGTCTGCAAAAAATGCTTTGGTATCCATCCAAGCTCTGTGCATAGTACCAGTAATACTACCACCTTTTTCTGGTTTTTCTCCAAACCTAGCAATTTCAGATTTTAACTGATGTCCAAAATCATAACGCTCTTGACTTCTTTTATTAAAGTATGTTTTAAGAGCGTTGTGGTCTGTGTTTTCTGCTGCTTTTTTATACCCTTTTTCAGCATCGTATGTTTTTTCTAATAAGTTGTTTAATTTTGTTCCTACTTGTTCAGTGTATGTTGTCATTTTTATATAAAGATTAAATTACCGAACTTATTTTTAGTGATATAGTCCGTTTAATATCATACTCAAATTTACGAGTAATGTAAGGGGTAGATTAACGCAAATAGTTTACTTTTTTGCTCATATGATTTAAGAGTACAATTACTGTTTTTTTACAAAAAAACGCTAAATCTTAGTCTTAAGATTTAGCGTTAGTAAAGAGTATTATTTCTTATGTTTTAGCTGCCTTGTGTAATGGCTTTTGCATTAATAAATTCGCGTACACCAAAACCTCCGTGTTCTCTTCCGTAACCAGAGTTTTTAACTCCACCAAAAGGCATATTTGGGTATGCTAAACCGTAAGAGTTTATATGTATCATACCTGTGTCAAAATAATTTTTAGCTAGGTCCATGGCTTTATCAATATCTTCACTAAAAATACCACCACCTAAGCCAAATTTGCTATCATTTGCAATACGCATAGCGTCATCATTATCTTTAGCTTTTATTAAAGATGCAACCGGACCAAAAAGTTCTTCGCTATACGCGGGTTGGTCTGGAGTAATGTTTGCAATTACGGTAGAAGGGTAGTAGTACCCTTTTGTATCAGGTATTTTTCCGCCGCACAAAATCTCTGCACCCTTTTCTACACTTTTTTCTACTTTATCATGCAGTTGCTCTCTTAAATCTTTACGTGCAATAGGTCCTAAATCAAATTCATTTTTGGTAGGGTCACCATATGTCATACTTTTCATAATGCTAACAAATTCAGTTTTAAATGCATCATAAACTTTATCTGCTACTATAAATCTTTTTGCAGCAATACACGTTTCTCCGTTATTATATAGTCTAGCTTCTGCACAGATTTTTGCCGCTTTGTTAACGTCTGCATCATCTAAAACAATGTATGCATCATTACTACCCAGTTCTAAAACTGTTTTTTTAATTGCCTCTGCAGATTTTACAGCAACGTGTTTACCAGCAGCAGAACTACCAGTTAAAGTAACACCTTTAACATAATTGTTAGCAATTATTTCATCAGACACATCGTGGTCTATAACAAGTACTTGAAACAGATTTTTTGGTAAGCCAGCCTCTTCATATATTTCTTTTAACTTTAAAGCACAACCAGTTACATTTTTAGCGTGTTTTAGTAAAACACCATTACCAGCCATTAAGCTAGCAATAGAGTAACGTATAGGTTGGTACAAAGGAAAATTCCAAGGTTGTATACCATAAACTACACCAATTGGCGAGTAGTGTATGGTACCTTTACCACCATCATAAAGTGGTCTTTCTTCACCTTGTAATTGTTTTATTCCTTCTGTAGCAGTGTAATTGCAAATTGCAATACACAAATCTATTTCTTGATAGCTTTGGCTAAGTAGTTTACCCATTTCTTGGGTCATTAGCGCAGCATAATCATCTTTATGTTTTTCTAAAGCTTTACCAATAGATTTTAATACTTCTGCTCGTTCTTCTAAAGATTTTAATTTCCAATCTAAAAAAGCATTGTGGCAATCTTTTACCTTTTTGGCAGCTTCATCACCATTTAAATATGTATACTCTGCTATGACTTCTTCAGTAGCAGGATTTATTGTTTTAAATTTATTTTTGTCTGTGCTCATTGTGTGTTCTTTTAATTTATTCCTCTTCTCCGTCTTACTACTATAAATTATCTTTATTTGTGTTGGCCCTTTCTGGCTCTTCCAAATTTTCTTTTAATTCACCACCTTGACCAAACAAACTGTTTTCCTCATCAATTAAATTGTTCTTAGTGTAAATTTTACTTTCATTTCTACCAGGTATATCCAAATCTTTTCCTTGAAAATCTATCGGTTCTTTTCTATTTAATAATAACTCATCGTCACCTGTATCTACTCTTAAACCTTTTTTGCCAATGGCTTGTAAGTCCTCTTCAGTAATGTTAGAATTATAAGTTTCTGTATCTGTATTAACTTTATTTTTTTTATCTGTGTTCATTATATTTTTTTTTAATGTGATGTTTCTTTCTTCATTCTTGCTTAAAAAAGCAATTGCTATTCTAAATTTATACTACCTAACACCCATTTTATCTTTTGTTTTATTAAGCTGGTGTTCTAAATCACGAATAGTCTCTGCTATTGCAGCTTCAAAATTATCTGCATTAGTAGATGCAAAAATTCTAGGGCCTGGCATACTTAAACGTATATCGCAAATTTGCTCTTGATCATCAGACCTGTTTTGTACTTTAAAAAATACATCTGCACGGTGTACAAAATTGAATTTCTTGTGTAAATTATCTAGTTTTTCTTTAGCTATAGCTTCTAATCTACTGCTTGCTGTAACATCGTGGTATTCGTATATAATTTGCATATTTTTCTTTTAAGTTTGTATTTTATTTTAAATGGCAGTAATTACTATTTAAAATGATCTTTGAGAGTTTATGGTTTCTAATAAATTAGATTTAGATGTGCTTAAACCATATATTTCTTGGTCTGGATCCATAATTTTGGTATCACTTAAATTACCAACATACACTGCATCAAAACCAATATCTTCTATTAATTCTTTTACTACAGATTTACTTTCTTGATCTTGTGCTGCAAATGGTACAGATAATTTATCTGTGTCTTCAAAAGCACGGTTCTTTAAATCTGAAGCTTTAATGGTGTTAAAAGCTTTTGCTGTTTTGGCAGAACTAAACTTCATAGCAGTATACTCAGACGCGTTGTAGTTTGCATCTCTAACGTCTTGTGCCATTTCTCCGTCTCTTTCTGGATATGGGTTTGTAGCATCTAGTATTACGCTATTTGCGTATTCGCCAGCATAAAGCTCAGATATTTGGTCTATAGCTTTGTATGGCATTGCTAATACATAAACATCTGCCTTAGCTTCAAAAGTATCTGTAACACTCATTGCTTTTGCATTAGGACCAGCTTCTTTAACTAAGCTACCTAATTCTTCTGGGTGTCTAGAACTAAACATAACATTATGTCCTGCTTTTGCCCAATGTTTACCTAAATTACCTCCAATATTTCCGCTTCCTATAATTCCTATTTTCATATTATATTGTTTTATATTCTGATGTAACAGAATGTTATACTTTTCTTGTTACATCAATATTACAACAGATTAAAAGTTTGGATTAACTGAAAAAGGTTCTTTTTTAATGCTATCCGTAAAATGAAGCATTTATGGTTTTTTTTGAAAGAAATAGATGTTTTTTGCGAGTTTTTGAACGTTTTTTAATGTTTTTGAGGATTTTTTGGTTTAAAGACTTTCCTGAGATTCGCCGTACTGGTTTTTGTAAATGCGTACTAATATTAAAAAAAGACTAACCAATAAAGGACCAAAAATTAATCCTATAAAACCAAACAAAGGAACACCCACTAGTACACCAACAAGCGTAATTAAAGGGTGTACATCATCTAACCTTTTTAAAATAAATAATCTAAAAACGTTATCTGTTGCTCCAATGGCTACTAAGCCATAAATTAAAATTCCCCAGGCTTGGAAAGTATCACCATTAGAAAGTGCTAATATAAATACGGGTATAGTTCCTAAGGCACTACCTACAAAGGGTATCATAGAGCCAACGGTTACTATTGCTGCCCAAAAGAAAGGATCTTCTATACCAAAAATTAAGAAACCAATAAGGCCAACCACACCTTGACCTATAGCTACTAAAGGAATACCTAATGCGTTAGCTTTTACATTTGCACTTGTTTCCTTACCTATTGTTTTTAAATTTTTATCTTTAATTGGTATATACTCAAACAGAGATTCTTTTAGCTTTTTTCTGTTGGTTAGCATAAAAAATAGAATAAAGTACATTATAGTTATAGAGATAACCATATTAAATGTGCCACCAGCAAAATTTTGAAGATTTTCTGATAACCAAGAGGTGATAGAACTGGTATCTATATCTGTACCCATATCTATATTAAAAAAAGACTCTACTTTTTGTAATTGCTCTTTACTAGCATCTATAACTTTTTGTGAGTTATCTACGGCGTATTTTATTTTAGTTCCCATCATTAGACCTAAGCCGGCAATAGGAATCATTATACATAAAAAGGAAAGTATCATTAAAAAAATAGCAGCAATGTTAGGGAGCCAGCCTTTGTTTACCAATTTTTGCATTGGCTTTTTTAGAATAACGTAAATGGTAATAGCACCTAAAACACCACTTAAATAGGGTAGAATCTCTTTAAATATGAGTCCGCCCATAAGTACTATAAGCATTAAAACAAATATTTGTCTTATAATGTGTGGGCTAATGTATTTCATATTTTAATGTATTTAGTTAGGTGATTATTGTGTACATCAAATTTTAGAAAATACCCGGAGATCTCTTAATTGTATCAGATAAAAGGTTAACTCTTATAAAGCAGTTATTCTTTTTTTATACTAATAGATTTTGGCTCTATACCATCTCCGTATCGTTTGGCAAAAACATAAGTAAACTCTGCTCCAAAAAATAAAATTAGCGAAGAGTATGAAACCCATAAAAGTATAAGAATAATGCTTCCGGCTGCACCATATGTAGATCCAGGATCTGCCTGACCAAAATAAATACCTAATAAAAGCTTACCAACAACAAAAAGTACAGCTGTTAAAATAGCGCCAATCCATACTGTTTTCCATTTAATTTTTGCATCTGGTAAGTATTTAAACATTAAAGCAAATAGTATAGATATTATACCAATAGACAGTGTAAAATCTAAAATGTAAGCTAGGTATAATAAAACATCTGGTAAAACTTCGCGTATGTAATTATTTAAGGCACTAATTGCAGTGGTAACAATAAAACTAACAAGTAATAAAAAACCAATAACTAGTATAAAAGCAAAGCTAAGGGCGCGGTCTGTAATTATTTTCCAGATTTTAGCATTAGGGTTTGTTTTAATTTTCCATATTTCATTTAAAGATATTTTTAATTGATAAAACACACCTGTAGCACCAAAAAGTAAGGTTCCTATACCAATAATAGTAGAAATAAGGTTTTTATCAGAGCCTTGAGTTTCCCCAATAATGTTTTCTATAGCTTTAGCAGCATCACTACCTAAAGCAGAGGAAAACTCTTCTGTTAAATTTCCTTGTACAATATCTATTCCCCATATAGAACCAACAACATTTATAATAATAACTAGTAATGCAGGTAAAGCTAAAACCGTATAATAGGCAACAATTGCACTAAGCCTAAAAGGGTCATCTGCCATCCAAGAAGTATATGTTTCTTTTAATAGAGATGGCAACTCTTTAAGCTTAAAATTAGAAGATTTTTTTTCTTGTATCATTTGTGTTGTCTTTTAATAAAGCACATCTAATAAAGTTAGGTGCTGGTTACAAACTACATTAGTAAACCAAAGTTGCTTGTTTTTATTAAAAGGCATTAATCCAAATGAATTTATTGTTAATGCAATTCCGTTCTAAAGTTTTTGATAGGATTATTTACTATAATTTTTTCTGTATTGAGCAGGAGAGGAGTGGTGTAGTTCTTTAAATTTTTTAAAGAAGAAGGGAAGAGATTCATAACCACAAGCGTATCCAATTTCGGAGACAGATTTATTTGTGTGTAGTAACATTCTTGTAGCAATATTTATACGATACTCATTTAAAAATATAAAAAATGTACGACCCATAATTTTTAAAAAGAATCTAGAGAAAGATTGTTCTGACATATTTACCTCTTTACTTACTTCTTTTAAGTAAATTTTACGGGTATAGTTTTCTGCTATAAATGAATGAACCTTAGAAATTTTACTAGTATACTCGTTAGATATGTTTTTTGTAAAACTACTGTTAGATAATGTTTTGTAGGGAATATGGGTTAATTTTAATAATAATTTTAAAAGAGAAACATACAAATTGCTGCCATCTTGGTTTATAGTTTCTTTTAATAATGAAATAACTTTTTTACTTTCTTTTTTATTAAAAATAACTCCTTTAGAAGCTGTGTTAAATAATATATTTAGCTCTTTTAACTCTGGTATGTTAGCGTAAATATCTTTGTTCCATTGTATAACAAAAGAGTTAGATTTTATAGCACTACTTTTATAATTTGTCCAACAATGTGGCACATTAGATTGTATTAAAACTAATTCTTCTGGTTCATAAGCACCAACATAATCACCAATAAACTTTGTGCCGTAACTCTCTTCAATATAAGTAAGCTCTAGTTGTGGGTGAAAATGCCACGGTGTTTCAAAATTATCATTTATATAATTAAAAGCTACAATACTTTTTTCAACACCTAAAGGAATAGTTTCTAATATTGGTTTCATTTTAAGTAAATATAGATGATATACATATCATCAATTTTAATTAAATATAGTTTATTTTATTAATTAGTGTCTAATTTAAATTTTAAAGTGATTAAATAGTTTATTTTTTTGATGAAATAGAGAATTAATACTACTGCTTAAACATAGATATTTGTTTTAATCTAAACTATTAAACTATACTTATGGGAAAGTGTGAATTTGCAGATGCTTTTAAAGCAGAGAGGAAAACTTCTGGAATAGGTAAAATGGATGATCAGGGAGACCCTGTAATTATGTTGCTAAACCATAAAGATGTACGTAAGGCAGCCCATAATTATAAGGCATTTTCATCAGAAGCTGTTCCAGGTCGTATAGTAGTACCCTCTGAGGTAAATATACGTACCACCCGCCAAATACCTTTTGAGGTAGACCCACCAATGCATAAAGAATATAGGTCTATACTTGAGGCTTGGTTTAAAAGACCTTTGCAAGATGTTTATAAAGACAAATTAACTACTATAATTAGTACTGTTTTAGATGATGTTTTATCTAAGGATAAAGTAGATGTGGTATCAGATTTGGCATTAGTTATACAATCTAGAGCTTTAACTCTTTTATTAAATGTTCCGTTTGATAAGTCTGTAAAGTGGATATCTTGGGGAACTCACGTATTTAGAAGTGAAGGAGAAGCTTTAGACGGTGATAAAGCAGCTATTCTTTACAATTATATTGATGAAGAAATAGACAAAGCAATACAAAACCCATCTGATGATTTGTATAGTATATTATTAGCTGCAGAGGTAAATGGTAAAAAGCTAACAAAAGAGGAAGTAAAAGGTGTATTAATATTAACTTTTGCAGGTGGTAGAGATACCGTTATTAATGCTTTAACTAATATGATTAGCTACTTTTCTGCAAATAAAAAAGCATTGCAATACATAAATTCTAACCCTAATATAATTAACAATGCTGTTGAAGAATTTATAAGATATTTTTCTCCTTTAACCCATATGGGACGTGTTGTTACAGAAGATACTACAGTTTGCCAACACGCTGTAAAAGCAGATAGTAGAATATCTCTATGTTGGGCATCTGCTAATAGAGATGAAAAAGTTTTTGAGAATGCTGATGAGGTAGTTTTAGACAGAAAAATTAATCCGCACGTAGGTTTTGGTTTTAGTCACCATAATTGTTTAGGAGCAACACACGCAAGACAAATTATGAGAATTACAGTAAAACTATTAGCAGAAAAAGTAAGTGATATTACTGTTTTAGAAGCAGAAGAAAATATAGAGAATTTAGGAGATTTTAATAGAAAAGTAGGGTACAACTTTTTAAAAGCAACATTTAAGAAAAAATAAAATGGCAAAAATTACATTTATAACAAGTAGTGATGAAAAAATAACTGTAGATGGTACAGAGGGCTCTGTTATGGAGTTAGCAGTAAATAATAATGTAGCTGGTATAGATGGCGATTGCGGTGGCGTATGCTCTTGTGCTACTTGTCATATATTTGTTGTTCCAGAAGATCTAGACAAAGTAGGTACAGCAAGTGAAATTGAAACAGATATGTTAGAGCTGGCAGATGATGCAAATGAATACAGTAGACTTTGTTGTCAAATTCCTGTAACAGATGCACTAGATAATGTTGTTTTTACTGTAGCTAAATAAATAGGATGTATACTTCTAAAGATATTTGTGTAATTATAGGAGCTAGCCACGCAGGTGTAAATACAGCATTTAATTTACGTAAAGAAAAGTGGCAGGGTAGGATTATTTTAATAGACGTAGATCCAGAATTACCATACCACAGACCACCTTTATCTAAAACTTATTTAACAGATAATGCATCTGTTAAAAACCTTTTAAAACCAGTAGAGAGTTATAAAAAGGAAAACATAGAGTTACTTTTAGGAAAAAAAGTAACTCACTTAAATGAGTCTACCAAACAGTTGGTATTAGATGATGCTACTAAAATTAATTACACAAAGTTAGTTTTAGCCACCGGAGCAAAACCTATTGTACCGTCAATTACAGGTTTGCAAAATTGTAAAGCTTATTTCTGTTTACGTACAGCAGAAGATGTTACCAATATTAAAAAAGCTTATAATGCCAGTAAAAATAAAAGAGTGGTTATTATTGGTGGCGGATATATTGGATTAGAAACTGCTGCATCATTGCAAAAAATAGGAGCAGAGGTAGTTGTTTTAGAGCGCGAATCTAGAATTTTAAAAAGAGTAGCTACTAGTGTTATTTCTAATTTTTTTAGAGATTTACATACCCACAACGGAGTGCAAATTTTTGAAAATAAAGAAGTAAATAAAATTGAAAATGAAGCAGATGTAACTAAAGTTTATTCTACAGATGGGTCTTGTTACAAGGCAGATATTCTTATTTTAGGTGTAGGTGTAGTTCCCAATACAGATTTGGCTAAAATGGCAAACTTAGATTTAAAAAACGGAATTTGTGTTTCTAATACAGGTGTTACAAGTAATACGTCTATTTATGCAGTAGGTGATTGCAGTTATCATTATAATCCACATTATAAAACTTATATAAGGTTAGAGTCTGTACAAAATGCAGTAGACCAGTCAAAAGTTGTTGCAGCATCTATTGCAGGTAAAGAATACGTTTATGATACAATTCCTTGGTTTTGGTCAGATCAATATAATATAAAGCTCCAAATTGTTGGTTTAGCAAATAACTACACAGATAGTATTGTTAGAGAAGAACAAAATAAAGAAAATGTAATTTCTGTATGGTACTTTAGAAACGATGAACTACTAGCTGTAAATGCCATAAACAATACAAAGGCATATGTTTTAGGAACAAAATTTATTAAAGAGGGTAAAAAAATAGATAAAGAAAAATTAGCAAAAGCTAGTATTCCTTTATCTAAAGACCTTGCTTTGGCTTTTTAAAAGCACAAAGTAATATGTTATTTATCTAAAATTTTTGTTGCTTTAAATACTGCATCATTTTTACATTTAAATCCCATTGGTCTACCAGGTGTTTTGTTGTATTAGGTTGATAAGGCATATAGGGATAAGGACCAAATTCTGGACAAATATAAAATGTGTCCTTTTTGGTCTTTTGAGCATTGCTAATAATTTGTTTCCACCAATTGGTAAATGTATCTAAGTATATTTTATTTTCATCTGTAAAAGGGTAATTTACTTGTGACTTTTGTGTATCTGCTATTCTAGCGTGTAAATACCTCGAGTTATTTATAGCTTTATCTACAGCTGTTTTTTGGTCTTCTAATAAACTTTCTGATACTACAGTCCAATGTGAAAAGTCTGCGGTAAGTTTTAAATTAGGAAACTTATTAATAAAGTTCTCTGTAGTTTTTGCACTATAATTAAACCTACCTCTATGTGTTTCATGGTATACGTTTATACCAGTTTCTTTTTCAAATTTAAAAACAGTTTCTAAAATAGCACAGTTTTCATCAAAAGTAAAAAAATCTCTACCTGTATGCGAGTTAATAAAAATTGGGTTAAACTCTGCTAACTTATATAAACGCTCTTCTAAACGTTTACTATATTCAGTTACAGACTCATTTAAAGGTTGTAACCATTGCTGGCCAATAAGATCTAAATCTGTAGAGCTTAAAATAGACTTTAATTGTGTCTCAAAATTAATATTAGCAGGTATATTTACTTCTACAGCGTTGTAACCAGCATTAATAACATTATCTATAAAAACGTTAGCACTTTTGCCGTCTTGACCCCAAAAAGGGCATACATATTTTAGTTTCATTTTATAAAAAGTATGAGCAATAAAAATACAAAACTTGCTCCTGTTTACGGTAATAAACAAGAGCAAGTTTTAAAATATTAACAGTTAAATATTATGGTCTAAGTGAAGCCTCAGAAACGCTTAAATTATCCATATAAAAACTTATTATTTCAGGATTATCTTGGTTATAACCTCTTATTTGAAATGATTTATCACCAGTGGTGCTAAATTCTACAAAAGTAGAACTGTATACCCATTCACCTACAGTAAAGTCACTACCAAAATTTGGATTTCCACTTACGGCCCAATCTGTGTCTGGGAACCAAAAGAAACGTAGATCTGGATCAAAACCAGCGGCATTATTATTACCTAAACTAGTTACGTACACCCAAACACCAATTTCATAAGTTTTACCAGCTTCTACAGAAAAAGTTATATTGTCTCCAGATGTTGTTTTGTGTCCAATTATCATACCTCCATTGGCATCCATTTCTATATAAGCACTCTTAGTACCATCTTGTGCTTGGTCAGTAGAAATTTCTAAGCTATATGCATCCCATGGAGCTCCCCAATTTGTATATGGCCAATTAGCAGCGGTAGAGTTTTCAAAACTATAATCATAGTCTGATGATTCTTTCAAAATATTTACTTTATTAAAAATAAGCTGACTATCTACAAAGCTTTCAGACTCTACACCATCTAAAGTTTTTAATGCTCCTTTGGTATAACTTACGTTTATAATATCATTATTATAAATAGTAGTACCATCTAAATTAATTAATACAATGTTACCCTCATCACTGTCTATATTTACTGTACCAACAGTTGCAGGTATATTGGTTTCATTATTTGTTATTGTAACATTAAAGTCAGCAGCATTTAAAGATGTTTCATCCATTTCTCTACTAAAAACAAGTGCAATAGCTCCGTTTTTATCAACAACCTTTTCTAAGTCTACAGGGTCTGTAGAAGGTATTACTTTTATTAAATTTTTAAAAGAAATTGTATCGCCACCAAAAGGTCTTTGTCTTGTAGCAGCAAAGCTTAAATTGTATGTGCCTTGTCTTTTGTATTTTACATTAACTTCTGTGTCAGTACCATCAAAAGTTGCAGGGTCACCACCGTCTATGTTCCATTTAAAAACTTCAGGTTCACCATCTACAACATATGAAAATTGTACAGATCTACTGGCAACAACTTCATTTTCTGCATTATCACTAATATCTAACGCAGCACCTAAAGTACCGTCTGGATTTATGTAATTAGCTTTAATTTCTGTTTTTACAGGATTTAAAACAGTAACAACTATTGTTGTGTCTAATTCTTTTCCTTTAAGCTGCGTACCAACATAAGCATCATTCTTAAAAACTTGATTTAAAGTAACATTATGTACACCCGCTTTTTTAAATGTAGCTTTTACGTTTTGTTCTGCAGAATTACTTACGTTTGCTGTACCTTCTGGAAAATTCCATTCTCTAGATACTACACCAGGAGAAGCATCACCAAAAGTAATACTACCATTAATTTCTACTTTATTTTCAAAATCCATCTCAGAGGTAAATATAACCCTGTGACTAGGTTCTGTTAACCCTTCAGTATCATCCTCATTACAAGAAGCAATAAAGATAAAAGACATAAAAGCCAACCACAATAATTTTGGTCTTAATATATGTTTCATATTGTGTTTTTTAGTTGTTAAAATTATCATTTGTTTGTAATTCTTGCGCAGGTACAGGAAAGTAGTCATGGGTAGTAGAATCATAATTATCTACAGCCAAAAAGAAATCTGGTCTTATACGTTCTTTAATAAATAAAGGAGCAATACCGTTATCATCTATAGCTAATGCTGTTTTGTTTTCTGTTCTCCAAACCTCGTCTGCTCTTAGCTCTGTAAATACGTCTTTAACAATACCCCACCTTACTAAATCTTTCCAACGGTGACCTTCATAACATAGCTCTAATGGTCTCTCTACTCTTTGTATATGAGTCATTACACTGCTAGGAGAAGCAGTAACTAATGGCTGTGTGCCATGTACTTGCTTGCTTATGTGTAATTGCGGAAACATACCTCCGTTTTCATCCATATATTGTTGTAGTGTTTTTACACCAGCTCTGCTTCTTACAAGATCTATATATGTAATAGCCGTTGCAAAATCGCTACTATTATTAATTACTGCTTCTGCATACATTAAGTATACATCTGCAAGTCTAATGTGTCTAAAGTTAATACCAGATCTATTTCTACTATCCTCTGCTTTTAAGCTATACCAATTTGTAAATTTTTTAATATAAGCACTTTGTCCAAATGCCCAGCCTCCTTTTTCACCAATCTCTAAGCCATAATACAAGCCTTCACCATTAATTGGTACAATACTAGAATTCATTCTTTTAGACCAAGTATTGCCATCGTTAATAGGGTTTGTAAGGTCTACTTCATCATTTGTAAAAAGCTCGTGTAAATAATATGTTGGTAATAGAGTGTTGTATGCGCCAAAGCTTAATTGCCCTAAAGCAGTTGCCATAGTAGAGGCCTCTGCGCCCGAGTTGCTAGGTGTATCGTCTACATTACCACCAGGTACTCCAGGGCTTAGTTCTGCAGAGTAAGCAACTTCAAAAATAGACTCGCTATTAAATTCATTCTCATCTGTATAGTTGTCCATAACATTAGGTGTTAGTTGGTACAAATCAGACTCTACTACATTTTTAAATTGTGTAACTGCATTTGGCCAATCTTTAGCATATAAGTATACTTTACCTAATAAAGATGTTGCAGCTCCCCAAGTAACTCTACCAGTATCATCTGCACCCCAAGTTCTTGGTAAATTATTTTGAGCAAACAATAAGTCTGGAATAATTATAGATGAATTTACATCGGCAATGGTAGACATAGGTTTGTTTAATTCTTCTTCTGTTTTAGGTATCCCCGTGTGTATTATAGCACCACCGTAAGTGTTAGCTACTTGAAAATAAAAGAAAGCTCTTAAAAATTTTGCCTGTGCTTCAATCTGTGCTTTACTATCTCCAGTAAAGTTAGATTCGTCTGCTTTTTCAATAAACTCTATAATTTGGTTTGCTCTAAATATACCAATGTATAGTTCGTTCCATTTATCGGTAACGTAGTACGTAGCATCTGTATATGTTAAGTTTCTAAAGGCAGTTGGCCTGTACCAAGATTCAGATCCTGCAATGTCTCCTAGAGCCATTTCAAATTGTAATTCTCCGCCACTAATACTTTGAAACTGTAGAGCACCGTATACAGTTGTTAGTCCACTATTAAATTGTTGTTCTGTTTTCCAAAAAGTTTCAGATGTAATAGAGTTAGGATTTTCTTGGTCAAAAAACCTGTCTTCATTACAGCTTGTGAGTATAAGTATAGTAACAAGTGTTGCTATAGTTAAATGTATTTTTGATATTTTCATAATTGTAAATTAATCAGTTATTAAAAGTGCAATTGCACTCCAAGTAAAAATTGTCTTGCAACTGGGTAGTTACCTTTATCAATTCCTCTAGTAAATATACCATCACCACCAACCTCAGGATCATAACCTGTGTATTCTGTAAACGTAAATGGGTTAGTTGCAGAAAGGTATATTCTTGCAGAATTTAGTCCTAGTTCTGGTATGTCTTTAAGTGTATAACCAAGGCTAATGTTTCTAATTCTAAAGTAAGTACCATCTTCTAAAAAATAATCAGATCTAGACCTTACATTATTATGAATAGAGTTTTGCCTATTTGTAGGAACATCAGAATTAGGATTTTGTGGGCTCCACATATAAAATTGCTCTAAGTGCCTACCCTGAGTGTAAGCATAGTATTTAGCTCCGTTATAAATTTCTGCTCCTTTAGAGAAATAAGATTGAATGTAGAAGTCAAAGTTTTTATAATCTAAATTTAAGCTTAAGCCAGCTTCAAAATCTGCTTGTCCAGATCCAGAGTACACACGGTCATTGTCATTAATAACATTATTGCCATCTATATCCTTGTACATCATATCTCCTAACTGTGCACTTTTATTAATTACTTTGTAAGCATCTAACTGTTCTTGTGTTTTAATAACACCATCATGCTGTACTAAGAAAAAGGCGCCAGCCTCATAACCTTCTGCTAAAAAAGTAGTAAAATCTATATTACCACCTAAAACTGTAGAAGGTCTTCCGTTACCATAACCTCTTGTTGTGCCATTAAGGTTAGTAACCTCATTATCATTCTTAGTAAAAGTTGCACTAATTGTATAACCAAAATCTCCTTTTTTAGACCTGTTTTTAAAGCTTGCGGCCAACTCTATACCCTTATTAACCATATTACCAGCGTTAATAACTTTAGTGTCATAAACATTAGTGTTAGGGTGATAAGTACCTGCAGAGGAAGGTAAACGCTCCTCTAGTAGCATATCTTTTTTATCGTTTTGGTAAACATCTGCTGTAATGTTTAGTTTGTTTTCTAATAAAGTAAGATCTATACCAATGTTTTTAGATATTGTAGTTTCCCATTTAATATTTGGATCCACAAATCTTCTTTGTGTTAATCCAAAGCTTAATGTTTCATTACCACCAAAAGGATAATTAACACCACTTTCTATAGATGGTATGTATGAGTATGAAGGTATGTTTTGATTTCCTAACTCTGCATAACTAACTCTAAGTTTAAACTGGTTTACAAAAGATATATTTTTAAAAAAGTTTTCTTCATGAATATTCCAACCGGCAGAAAATCCATAAAAGTCACCATATCTATTTTTTTCTGAGAAGCGAGAAGAACCATCTCTTCTGTAACTAGCAGAAAATAAGTATTTCTCATCAAAATTATATTGTATTCTCCCAAGTTTACCAGCTAGCTTTCTTTCATCAATAAAAGAAGTAGGAGCAATAGGGTCACTACCAGAACCTAGTGTTTTTGAACTGTTACCAGACTCCTCACTAAAGTTAACCCCTAAACCTAGTGATTTAGAATTAAACTCTTCATAAGATAAAACAGCTAAAAAGTTTAAATTATGTTTCCCTAAAGATTTTTTATAGGTAAACATATTTTCAATAACGTTTCTTTCTGTAGAAACAAAGTTCTCTTCTAATTTTGCATTTTCTCTAGATGCAGTAGGGTTTAAACCATCTTTGTCATATACTAAATATTGTGGTTGAAAGAAAGAACGACTATAGTCATATGTATTTCTACCCAGGTTTACTTTATACGTAAAACCATCAAAGAACTCATATTGTAAATTAGCAGCAATATTTACGCTTGTTGTTTTACGGTCGTCTTCATTATTTAGTTGCTGAGAAAGGTAACTGTATAATATAGCATTACGTACCGGAATTTCTACGCCGTTACCACCAACGCTGTTTAAACCAGTTAAAGGTGGTTGCCAAGGTTTTTGAGCTATAGAATACTCATACAAACCCCAAGGCTCTTGCTCTCTATTTTCATTTGTATAGCCAATTGTAGCAAATGCTTTAAATTTATTTTTTCTAAACTCACCTGTAAAACGAGTTGCTAGCCTGTCAAAACCAGAATTAACTAAAATACCATCTTGGTTAAAGTAATTTGTATTGAAGCTTAGTGTTAAGTTTTCACTACCACCAGAAACACCTAAACTGTAGTTTCTTATTATAGCGCCATCATTTTGAACATCACCCACAAAATCTGAGTCATAATCTAATGCATCTGGATTAAAAAAGAAAATTAAAGGATCTCTCCCTAGTGCTTTAAGCATTACATCTTCTGCATATATCTGCTGTTGTGTATTCATTAAAGCTGTACCAGATGTAATATCTTGTATGCTTGTATAAGTGTTAAAGTCTACTTTTATACTACCAGACTTTCCTTTTTTTGTAGTTATAAGTATAACACCGTTAGATGCTCTTGTACCATATATTGATGCTGCTGCACCATCTTTTAAAATATCTACAGAAGATATAAGTTCTGGAGATATGTTTGGATTATCTTCGTAAGGAATACCATCTACAACGTATAATGGGCCTAGAGCATTTGGACTAACAGAGCCTAGCCCTCTAATTTGTACATTTGCAGCTTCTCCAGGTCTACCACTACTAGCTTGTATATTTACACCAGCAACCTGGCCTTGTAGAGCTGTACCAAGATCTGATGTAGCTGTTTTGTCTATTACATCATTACTAATATTTACTACAGCACCAGTAACTTCTTTTTTCTTTTGAGTACCGTAACCAATAACTATAACTTCTTGTAAAGCAGCAGCATCTGGCTCTAAAGTTACATTAATATTTTCCTGGCCGGTTAATAAAATTTCTTTAGACTTGTAACCAACATAGCTGTAAACAAGAGTGTTACCTTTTTCGGCTTTAATTGTATAGTTACCATCAAAATCTGTATAAGTACCATTAATTGTACCTTTAATTATTACATTTACGCCTCCAATAGGAAAGCCTTCAGCAATAACGGTACCTTTTACCTCACTAGTTTGTGCATACCCAAAGGTAAAACTGAAGAATAGCACCCAAACGAGTAATTTGGGCTTTAACCTTCTTGTTAAATTAAGTTTAATTTTCATAAAAAGTTTGTTTAAGTTAATTAGCTACAAATGTTGTTTATATTAACCCATGTATGTGTTATTTTAACTAGACTAGAACTAAACAAAACACTACAAAATGCAATTTTAACTAGACTTGTAATGAACAATTTGCATTTGTTTATTTTTATTAGCTACTTGTTATCAGTGGTTTACATTTCTGTGATTTAAATGCTAATCCTTTTTTTTCTGAACCAATGGTGTTAATGTATAACGACGTAGTTTTAAAATCTACTGATAAAATCTTCTAGGTTATCTTCTCTTTTTAAACCAAGTTTTTTTCTAAGCCTATATCTAGATGTGTGTACGCTTTCTACAGAAATACCCAGTAATTTAGACATATCCTTACTAGGGAAATTTAAGCGGACTAAAGCGCATATTTTTTGATCTGTCTGGCTTAACTGTGGGAATTTTACTCTAAGATTTTCGTAAAAGCTTTGGTTTATTGTAGTAAAACGAGCTTCAAACTCAGACCAATTTTTACTAGGAGTCCCTTGAAAAGTTTTTAGGGCTCTTAAAATAACTTTTTTATTTACAGTTTCTCCTGCTACTTCTATCTTCTTTTGTAAGCCAGCAATAAATTCATCTTTCTCTATTAATCTTAATGCTGCCTGGGTAAGCTCTTTGTTTTTTAATTCTAAAACCTCATTTGTTTTCTGAGTTTTTAATTTTTGCTTCTCGGTAATTATTTGCTTTTCAGTTCTGTGCTTGTTTTTTATTTGTTTTATTAAAACAATACCGTAAAAAAGAAGGGATATAATAAGAATGATGAGAATTATTGACTTTAAAAGCCAAATTTTGTCCTCCTGTTCATAATTAGCTATTAGTTGTTCTTGTAAAGCGTCTTCTTGTTTTTCTTTTTCTAATCTATAATTATCTTTAATCTCTAGTAGATGTTTACTGTTTTCACTAGTAATTCCGAATATTTTATTATTTAGAACTTTTTCCTTATTTAAATAGTAGTAAGCTTCTTTGTAATTTTTTAAGTCAAGGTAAATTTCTTTTAACCCTTCATATGCTTTTAGCTTATAATTTAAATGACTTTTATTATTTTCAGATAAGCTTATAGATTTTTTATACTCTAAAATACTTTCGTCATACTTATGCATCATTCTATATACATCTGCATTTAGTGCGTATATAACTGCCAGGTATGTTTTGTCTTTGTAGGTGAAGTGGTTTTTACAGCTGTCTAGTTTTTCTATTGCAGTATTATAGTTGCCTTTAACAGCTTCTAAATATCCTTTTTCCGCTTTAATATAATAACTAGTTAATTTTGGTTCTAATTTAGCTTGGTAGTAAATACAAGAATCTAGGTATTGTGCTGCTTTTTTGTAATTTTTATTACCTCTGTATAAATTAACTATAGAAAAATAATCACTCGCAATAAAATGGGCGTTAGATTCATTTTTTTTAAATTTTATCTTTCTAAGTTTAATACTTTTATTAAAGTATTCTAGAGCTTTTTCATCACGCTTATAAAAACTATAAAGCCACCCAATTTCTTGGTAAACATCTGCTGTTAACTTAGGGTCTTTTATTTTGTCTGCAAGTAAGAGTGCTTTCCAGTATCCATCATAAGACTTGCTGTAATTTAAATTATGAGAATATAAAATAGATATTTCTTTTAATGCCTTTATTGCAGAAATGGTGTCTTTTTTCTCAAGATCTAAGTCTATTTTTTGTTTAAAATAATAAGCAGAACTGTCAGGATTTTTGTGAGCCCACTCACGTGCCAAATTTAAATAATTTTCTGTTTGTCTATTGTCTTGGCAGTAAATGTTTGTTGTGTTTAAGACAACTAATATTAAAATTGTAAGTCTTAAGTTAAGCTTTAATTTAAGTATGGAGGATATCATAAAATATGAATTTGCTATTTTTTGCAACTATTTTTAATGGTTTATTACTTATAAGTACTTAATAATGTGTAGTTGAAAATTTTATAGCTTGTTGTTTATAGTTTTTAGTTTGTTAATAATTTAATTGTGTTGGTCTGGTTATTGTAAAAATTACAAAAAATAAAAGTAGTTAAAAATACAACTAGGTCTAGTCGTATTTTACTTACAATGCGCATTTGTCTAGTTTTAGTCTAGTTTAAAATGACTTATTTTGGTGTAAATATTCTAAAAATTGACTTTTTAGAATTAAAATGTGGTAATATAAAGAAGAAGAGTGTTAATATATTTACTAAATTTTAAGTAATGTGTAGTTAAAATTTATACTGATTTATATCATTTTTAAATTAATTAAAATTAAATAGCTTGGTATTAAATGATGCTAAACTAAATAAATACTATTTTAAATTATATGATAAAAAACATAGCGCTTTTATTATTTTTTTGTGGTTTATTAAGTAATACTAAAGCAGACACAACTGTTTTAAATTTTAATATTCTTCACAAAAATAAAGTTGTTGGTAGTTTAGTAGCAACCAAAGTTATTAATGGGGATATAATTAGTTACCATAGTTTTACACAAATACAAACTAAAATTATAACAACTGTAGATTTAAAATACGATTATAATGTAACTTTTAATAGTGATAAACTTTTTAAGTCTAACGTTAGTATTTTACTTAATGGTAAGTCTTTAGCAGAAACAAGTACATTGTTTAGGAATGGAGAATATTTAGTAAATAAAAATAAAAAGGTACTTAAATTACAAGATTCAATTGTCTATAGCACTGTATTGCTGTATTTTAAAGAGCCCATAAATGTTAAAGAGTGTTACTCTGAGCAAGACGGGTCTTTTAATACACTAGTTTCTTTAGGAAATCATAAATACAAGAAAATTAATAGTAAAGGAAATGAAAATGTGTATGTATATAAAAATGGAGTTTTATATGAAGCAACTATAGATGGTGGTTTAATTAACTTTGTAATTCAATTAAAAAAATAAAATAGTTTATAATGAATATAGGTCTTG
This sequence comes from Cellulophaga sp. RHA19, assembly GCF_002813425.1. Classification (NCBI taxonomy): domain Bacteria; kingdom Pseudomonadati; phylum Bacteroidota; class Flavobacteriia; order Flavobacteriales; family Flavobacteriaceae; genus Cellulophaga; species Cellulophaga sp. RHA19. The sequence goes on along the minus strand of NZ_PHUL01000001.1, from coordinate 3,386,666 downwards.
TGCTTTCTGGAGGAGGAATTAGAGGTGTAGCTCACATTGGAGCAATTAAAGCCTTAGAGGAAAACAATATTTTTCCGACTCATATTTCAGGTACAAGTGCAGGTGCAATTGTAGGTTCTTTATATGCTAGTGGAGCTAGTTGGGAGCATATTTTACACTTTTTTAAAACAATACCTTTATTTAATAGACATAATTACGCCCGTAGTAAGCCTGGTTTTTTAGACACTGAAAAATATTATGAAAATTTTAAAGGCTTTTTTCCTGAAGATGATTTTAGTGCGTTAAAAAAACCGTTGTATGTTACAGGTACCAATATAATAGAGGGTACATTAAAGGTTTTTGATAAAGGGCCTGTTATTAGACCTGTACTTGCTTCGGCTTCTTTTCCGGGTATGTTTACCCCTATAAAAATAGATGGTTCTTATTATGTAGATGGTGGTGTTTTAAACAATTTTCCTATAGAACCACTACAAAAGGACTGTGATAAAATTATAGGAGTATATGTAAATCCATTAAAGAAAATAAAAATAGAAGACTTAAAACATTCTTATACAGTTGTAGAACGTGCTTACAAATTAAAGTCTGCATCAGAATCTATGCTTAAATTTAATTTATGTGATATGATAGTTTTACCTGAAGGATTATCTGATTTTGGTACGTTTGATATGGGAAGTATTGATACTATATTTGAACTTGGTTATTCTGCAACAAAAAAGCTTCTTGAAACTGATGCAAACTTATCTAATTTTAAAAGTGTTTAAATTACTATGTAAAGTCTATAATTAAAAAAGCTTCTCTGTAATAGAGAAGCTTTTTTAATATTTTAAGCTAAAACAACATTATGCACTAGCGGTTTCTTTGCTTGATTCTTTTGTGCTTTTCATCCAAAAATATAATATGGTAAATAATACAATTAATATTGCCGGAAAAAGTACCATAGTACCTAAAGTTTCTTGGCCTGACTCTAAAATTACGTTATTTATTGAAGACTCTAAATTACTCTTGCTAACATTAATTAATGAAGCAGCTTCATTTAGATTTTCTTTACTTTCAAAAATATTTTTAGCCTCATTAAATATTTTTCCAGAAACATTAAGTGAAGAATTGGCTATTTTATCAACATCAGAATCAATCCAACCACCAATAATTGGAGAAAAAATAGAGTTAGCAAACATTCCTACAGCTCCAATAATAGACATACCTAGAGCACCACTTTTAGGTATTTTGTCAGCAACAAAACCAATCATATTTGGCCAAAAATAGGCAACACCTAGAGCAAAGAAAATTGCTGCTACATAAGCCATTTCTCCCGTTTGTGTACTAAACAAGTATATACCAATAGTTGCTAAAACAGCAGAACCAAGTAGCACACCTGTTTGGTCAAATTGTTTTACTACTGATCCTCCAAAAAAACGGGCTACAGCCATTAAACCTGTAACTAGCGCTAAAATAAGCATAGGGTTAGCACCACTTTTTTCTAATATTAATCCAGACCATTGTTGTGGTCCAAATTCAGATATAGCAGTTAATGCCATACAAATAATCATAAAAATAAATAACGGAGAAAGCATTGCTTTTAGGTTACTACCAATAGTGGCTGCCTCTTTAATTTTAGCTTTAGGCCAACTTTGTCCCCAGAAGAAAACAGCATAAATTATAGTAGGAATCATAATCATCCAGATTTGCGATTGCCAACTCATTTCTGCGTCTGTCATAAATTTAGATAGTAAACTACCTATTACAATACCACCAGGAAACCACATATGAAAACGGTTTAGCATTGTACTCATTTTGCTTCCTTTAAAAGCATCTGCAATCATTGGGTTACAAGCAGCTTCTGTACAGCCATTACCTAAGCCAATTAATAAAGTAGATATAAGTAAGCCAACATAACTGTTAGCATAAATAGTCATAACAATACCAATTGCATGTGCAAAAAATGCAAATTGCATAATAACCTTACCGCCAACTTTGTGATAAATTAAACCACCAATAACCATTGAAATAGGAAAACCTAAAAACCACATAGAATTTATAAAACCTAATTGCTCGGCATTAAAGCTAAGCTCTTCTCCTAATTGTTTTAAAATTCCGGCTCTAATACTAAAAGATAAAGCAGTAGAGATTAAAGCAAAGCAACTGCCATAAAATAACCGTTTGGCATTTGTTCCTGTTCCCGTAATTGTATTTTCCATAAGTTAGTTTTGTTTGGTAAAATTGAGTTTTAGTTAAGTTTTAAAAAAAATCTAAAATAGACTTTATATAGTAATTCAGTTGTTAATTTTTAAAAGTAATAAAGTTTTACTTCTAAATACAAATTTAATAGTAATGACTAGGATATAATTTTATTATATATTTTTTATAGGGGTGTTTTTTATCAATTTGATAATTTTTAATCATTTGTAACTACTGTAAATAGTCAATAAATACCATTTGTTATACAAATAAGCACGTATTTATTACTGAGAAATACATTAAACTTTTTTTAGATCTATATATTTGTTACTACTTATTTTTTATCAAATTAAATTATGAAACTTAAAATGCGTAGCCTACATTATATTTTACTTTTATCTTTTGTAGCAATTGTTTGTACACAATGTAAAGATGTACCTAAAAAAGAACAGCAAGAACCAAAGAAAACTGTTACTCCAAAAAAGGATAATGTAAAAAAGGATACTACTTATACCTTAATAATAGAAAAACCTGAAGATGTAAAAGTGCCTGAAGGTATGGTTTGGATACCTGGAGGTATGTTTGTACAAGGAGCAGTGCCACAAGATAAAATGGCAATGCAGCATGAGAAACCTGCACACAAAGTAGCTGTAGATGGTTTTTTTATGGATATTACAGAAGTGACCAATGCGCAGTTTGCTAAGTTTGTTAAGGAAACAGGTTACATTACTGTTGCAGAAAGAGCAATAGATTGGGAAGAAATGAAAAAACAAGTTCCAGAAGGAACACCAAAACCACACGACTCTATACTACAGCCAGGCTCATTAACGTTTAAAAAAAGTAAAAAATCGGTCCCTAATTTATTCGATTTTTCTCAGTGGTGGGACTGGACAATTGGTGCTAATTGGAAACATCCAAACGGACCAAAAAGCTCTATAAAAGGACTAGATAATTATCCGGTAGTGCAAATTTGTTATGAAGATGCAATGGCTTATTGCAATTGGGCAGGAAGAAGGTTGCCAACAGAAGCAGAGTGGGAGTATGCTGCAAATGGAGGGAAAACAGGAACCATATTTTTTTGGGGAGATGATAAATCTGTGTTATCTAAAAACGCCAATAGTTGGGAAGGAGAATTTCCTGTAGAAAACAGTAAAAAAGATGGATATGAGAATCGTGCACCTGTAAAAAGTTACCAGCCTAATGGTTATGGATTGTATGATATGGCAGGTAATGTTTGGGAGTGGACAACAGATTGGTACAATGTTAATTATTATAAAGAATTGGCAGCTGTTACAACTAAAAAAAATCCGCTTGGAGCAACAGATGCATACAACCCTCAAAACCTTTATATAAAAGAAAAAGTTATAAAAGGAGGATCTTTCTTATGTAGTGACAGTTACTGTGCTAGTTATAGAATATCTGCTCGTATGGGATCTAGTGTAGACTCTTCTGCAGAACACACAGGTTTTAGAACAGTTGCTACGGTAAAAATGTTAAAATAAAGTCAAATTATATATGACTATGACTCTATTGTAACAATTTATGGCAATAAGCTTTTCAGTTTGCATAAAAAAATTACATTTGTGTTCTAAACTAAACTTTGAACTAATATTATGTCAGATACAATAGAGAGAATTAAATGTCTTATTATAGGCTCTGGACCAGCAGGATATACTGCTGCAATTTATGCTTCTAGAGCAGATTTGAAACCTGTAATGTATACCGGTATGGAGCCAGGCGGACAATTAACAACTACTACAGAGGTAGATAATTTTCCAGGGTATCCAGAAGGTATAGACGGACCAACAATGATGACGCAATTGCAAGCTCAAGCAGAACGTTTTGGTACAGAAGTAAGAATAGGTATGGTTACAGCAGTAGAGTTTAACGAAACTGTGGGTGGTATACACAAAGTAACTGTAGATAACTCTAAAACTATTGAAGCAGAAACAGTTATTATTTCTACAGGAGCAACTGCAAAATATTTAGGATTAGAAAGCGAACAACGTTTACGTGGAGGCGGAGTATCTGCATGTGCTGTTTGTGACGGTTTCTTTTATAAAGGACAAGATGTTGCTATTGTTGGGGCAGGAGATACTGCTGCAGAAGAGGCATCATACTTAGCAAATATTTGTAACAACGTTACTATGCTTGTGCGTAGAGATGAAATGAGAGCATCTAAAGCAATGCAGCATAGAGTAAATAGTATTTCTAATATCACTGTAAAATATAATACCGAGGTAGATGAAGTATTAGGAGAGCAGGTTGTAGAAGGTTTACGTATGGTAAATAATCAAACTAAAGAAAAAGAAGAAATAGCAATTACAGGACTTTTTATTGCTATTGGACATAAACCTAATACAGACATATTTAAAGGACAATTAGATATGGATGAAACAGGTTACTTAATTACAGAGGGTAAGTCTACTAAAACAAATTTACCAGGTGTATTTGCCAGTGGAGATGTACAAGATAAAGAATATAGACAAGCAGTTACTGCTGCAGGTACAGGTTGTATGGCAGCTTTAGATGCAGAACGTTATTTAGCAGCTATAGAAGAAATAGCTTAAAATATATATATGATTGATTTAAAAGACTGCAGTAATGCAGTCTTTTTTTTGTTTTAAATTACTTATGTTCATTGAAGAATTAACAATTGTTATATTTATTACAAACTTAGTTTTTTAAGACTTTTAGTGATTATAATTAACTTAAATTTGTCTTTTATTAATGTATTTGTGAGAAATTACCTGTTTAATTAAGAATAATTTAATATTTATTTCTTCTTTAATTTGATTTATTGATTTTTTTATTGACTTTAGTTTCACTTAACTAATTTATTAATCAAAAACTCAATTTTTATGAAGAACACATTAGTATTACTCTTTAGTGTGCTTTTTACAACCATTGCTTATTCGCAACAAATTTCTGGTACTGTAACCGACAGTGAGGGAATTCCGTTATTAGGCGTTACAATAGTAGTAAAGGGTACACAAAACGGAACTACAACAGATTTTGATGGCAAGTACATTATCAATGCCAAACAAGCAGATGTTTTAAAGTTTTCTTATATCGGAATGCTTCCTAAAGAAGTCACAGTAGGTACAACTACGGTAGTTAATGTAACTTTAGAAGAAGATGCTAGTCAGTTAGATGAGGTTGTTGTTACAGCTTTTGGAGTAGAAAAGAAAGAGAAATCTTTAGGGTATTCTGTAACACAAGTAAAATCTGAAGACCTTAATTTAACTGGTCAAGCAAATGCATTAGAAGCTTTACAAGGTAGAGTTGCTGGTGTACAAATTAATAGAACATCCGGATCATCTGGTGGCGGTGTAGACATTCTAATTAGAGGTGTAACCTCTGTAAATCCAGATCGTAGTAATCAACCACTAATTATTGTAGATGGTATAGCGTTAAATAACGATACTTTTTCAGGAAACGTTTCTCCTAGTGCAGGATCTAATTCGCCTAGCAGTTCAGAGCAATTTAGCTTTTCTAATAGAGCTGGTGATATTAACCCAGAAGATATAGAAAGTTATAATGTTTTAAAAGGAGCTGCTGCAACCGCATTATACGGTGTAAGAGCAGCAAACGGAGCAATTGTAATTACTACTAAAAAAGGAAAAAAAGGCAAGGCTAAGGTTAATTTTACTGCTTCAACAACTTTTAGAAATTTAGAAAAAACACCTAATTTACAAGAAACCTATAGAGAGGGTTTTAGCGGAGCACCTAGAACGTTATATGACCCAGACTCAGATACGGGGTTTAACAGGGTTCAAAATGGTACTTCATTTTATTCTTGGGGACCTAAATACACAGATGACTCATATACTCTTGAATCTGGTGATGTAGTAGATTTAACTAATGATCAGTTTTATAGTCCGTATGATCTGTTTAAAACAGGAGTAAACACTCAGGTTAATTTAAACATAAGCGGAGCTACAGAAAAAATGGATTATTTCTTTTCTGTAGGAAATAATAATGAAGAAGGTATTTTACCAGGAACTTATTATGATAAAACTAACTTTAGATTAAAAAGTGGGTATCAAGTAACAGATAACTTTAGCATCAACACATCTATCTCTTACTCAAAATCTGGAGGTAACAGAGGTAATTCTGGAGATAAGTCAGTTATGAGTTCTTTGTCATACTACTCTGGTACATTTCCTATTAACGATTACCAAAATCCAGATGGTACACAACGTAATTATACATTTGGTGTTATAGATAATCCAAGATATTTTATAGAAAAAAGTAGTTTATTTGATGATGTTAATCGCTGGGTAGGTAACGCAATACTTAAATACTCACCTAAAGATTGGCTAAATATTACGTATTCTGCTCAGGTAGATAATTACTCAGACCAAAGAAACCGTTTTGTGCCAGCAGATTTAGATGTAGGGACACAAGTTGGAGGCTTTATTGTAAATCAAAATATAAACTTTACAGCTTTAGAATCTAACTTTTTAGTTGCTATGAGCAAAGATTGGTCTGATGATTTTAGAACAGATCTTACTTTAGGTCATCAAGTATCAGACACAAAAAGAAATTATGCAGATGTAAGAGGAGAAACGCTAAATGTGCCAGGTATTAATGAGCTAGGTAATACTATAAATACTTTTGCTAATGAGAGTGTTACTCAGTTGCGTAATGTTGGTGTATTTGGAGAACTTAAACTAAGTTATTTAGATAAGTTATTTTTAACAGTAACAGGTCGTAATGACTGGGTTTCTACTTTACCAAAAGACAATAGGTCATTCTTTTATCCGTCTGTAAGTTTAGCTTATGATGTTTCGGGCGTTTTTGGAGATAATGATGTGTTTACATTTGGTAAGCTTAGAGCATCCTGGGCAGAGGTAGGTAAAGGGCCATTATTTGGGCAAGTAGGTCATTATTTTGTTGTAGATGGAGACTTTCCTTTTGGAGGAGCAGGTGGTTACAGGTCTAGTACAGCTTTAGGAGATTTAGACATTGTACCAGAAAGAAACCAATCTACAGAAATTGGAGCCGATTTGAGATTTTTTAAAAATCGTATCCGTTTGGACTATGCATATTATAAAACACGGGTAAAAGATCAAATTTTTGGTGTTGGTACGGCATACTCTTCTGGTATATCAAGAATTGTTAGGAACGCAGGAGATTTTGAAGTATTTGGACACGAATTTCTATTGAGTGCAGATATTATTAAATCTCAAGATTTTAAATGGGAGGTAGTCTTAAACTGGTCTACTAGTGAGGGTAAAGTACTAGATATTCCAGATGATATAGAGAGTATTATTTTTGCAGATTCTGGTTTTGCAGGTGTAACATCAGAAATTAGAGAAGGTGATAAAATGGGGTCTTTGTACGGTTGGAAATGGCGTTATGAAAACGGTGAACGTTATATAGATGCAAATGGTAAGCCAGAAATAGACTTTACAGAGCGTCAAAAAGTAGGTAATGCTTTTCCTGATTATATTACTTCTTTAGCTAATAATTTTAAATGGAAAAATCTAGGGTTTAACTTTTTATTGGAATATAAAAAAGGAGGAGATATTTATGATGCTGGCAGAAGAAACTCTATAAGAAATGGAATCTTAGAAGTTACCGAATTTAGAGACGAAACTACAATTTTAAGTGGAGTTATGGATGATGGTAATGGTGGTTACATACCAAACACAACAGAGGTTTTAATAGATCAAAACTACTATCGTAGCTCTACTGATTACAATAGAGCTTCAGAAATTTTAGTTCAAGATGCATCTTGGGTAAAACTTAGAAACATTGGTGTAACATATGATTTACCTTCTAAATTTGTTGAAAAAATAAACTTAGATAGATTTTCAATATCTGCTAGTGCTCAAAATATTTTGGTTTGGACACCATATGATGGGTATGACCCAGAAGGGAACCAATATAGCGCGGGTAGTAATGTTTATGGGTTTACTGGTTTAAATATTCCTTTATCTCAAAGTTATAATTTTGGTATTAATATAGGATTTTAAAAAAATAGATATGATGAGAAAAAGTATATATAAAATAATAGTATTATCATTATTTATAACTGTATTTACAGCTTGTAGTGATGATTATTTTGATGTGAATACGCCATCTAATACAGCAAAATTAGATCAGTTGCGTATGCAAGATTTGTTAGCACCAGTTATACATAGTACAATGGAAGGGCAACGTTCTGCCGAATTATCTTTTGGAAATTATGTGCAAAACTTTGTTATTCAAGGTGGAGGTGCAGCTGGACAAACAACAGCAAGCGGATTATGGACACAGGTGTATTTGTACATTTTACCTAATATAGATGCTATTAACGAAAAAGCTACAGCAAACGGAGCAGTACATTATAAAGCAGTTGCAGATATATTAACTGCCGTAAATTTAGGTATTGCTACAGATACTTGGGATAATATTCCGTATTCTGATGCTACAGATGGTCCAGATAATAATTTTCCTGCTTTTGATACACAAGAGCAAATTTATACAAGTATATTTTCACTTTTAAATGGAGCTATTAGTGCATTAGAAGGTCCAGATTATTCTGGTTTTACATTAGGTAGTGAAGATCTAATATATGGCGGAGATACAGATAAGTGGTTAAGAGCGGCATATACCATTAAGGCTAGATATCAATTACACTTAGTACAAAAAGGAGAAATTACAGCAGCTGATGTATTAAGTACTATCGCTAATGGCTTTACTTCTACAGATGATGATTTTCTAATGTATTACGATGATAAAAATATAAACCCTTGGTATTCTGCAGAGGTTTTAGCTAAAAATACAGGAAACGCTCATAATGATATTGCTAGTCAATTGGTTAGCTCTATGAATGGAGATTACTTTCCTTTTGAAGGTGGTGATGTTAGTATTGATCCAAGATTGCCAATTTTTGCGGATAACGGAGGAGAAGCAGAATGGAAAGGTTATGTTAGTGGTAGTGTTGGTTTAGCTCCAGATGGTACAGATGCTAATGCAGGTTTTGCTGTAGATGGATATTATACAAGAATAGATGCTCCTTTAATGTTAATAAGTTATGCAGAGGCTATGTTTATAAAAGCAGAAGCTGCTTTTTTAGCAAACGGAGGAAATACAACTAGTGTAGGTTCTAATGCAGATGCTTACACAGCATACTTAGATGGTATTGCTGCAAGTATGGAAATGTATGATGTAGATGGTACAGATTACTTAGCGGATACAGCTATAAATGTTGGCGAAGGCAATTTAATGTTGCAGCACATAATGAAAGAGAAATATATACATAACTTTTTAAACCCAGAAACTTTTGTAGATTTTAGACGTTATAATTTTTCTGATGAGGTTTTTAAAGGTTTAACTATTAGAGAGGAAGAGGCTAGTGATGATAATGAATATTTTGGTCAGTGGTTTAGAAGAGCAGAGTACCCATCTTCTGAAGTTAATAGAAATGAAGAAAATGTACTAGCAAACCAACAAACACCTGTTACTCCAGTTTGGTGGGATAACTAGTAAGTAAAACTTAATCATAAAGGGTATTAATAAGGCTAACAACTTTATTAATATCCTTTTTTTTATGGTGTGCACTTAGCACAATACGGCTCATAGTAGGTGAATCTTTGTCTGGATAATTAAAACTAGTAACTATAATATTGTGCTCTTTTAAATAAGTAGTTATTTTTTGATCACTGTATGTAAAAGCTGAGTGGTTTGGCATAAACGTAAACAGCTCTTTATTATTTAAGCCCTTTAAAAAAAGTTGAATGTGTTGTTTTAACTTTTGTTGTCTTTTTTTATAGATACTTTCTGCAGTTAGTATTGTAGCTATGTTTGCAGGTGTAGCCGGACTAGCGCCTCCAAAAAATGCTGTATTTTTTAATTCTTCTATTCTTTTAGTTGTGCCAAAAATAGCTCCTGCTTGCACAGCAAAACCTTTGCCAAGTGAACTACATACTATAAGTTCTTTTGGATTTAATTTATGTAATTGAGCATAACAGCCAGTACCATTATTTAAGGGTAAACCTATAGTGTGTGAGTCGTCTGCAACTACTATTATTTTATCTAATGGTAATTGTTGTAACCCTTTAAAATTGGGATAATTTAGGCCATAAAAATCTAAGCTATCTAAAAAAACTACAGGAGTAACATTAGATTTTTTAATATGATTTTCTACTGCAACAGCCAAGTCACTATAACTTGCGTAATTGCTAGAGTTGTTTTGATGTAGAGCAGTGTGTGAGTTTGGAGCATAAAATAAACTATGCCCTTGTGCTTTAAAGTAATTACAAGCTAATTGTCCTGCTAAATAGCCCGAGGATAAGGTTACACACGCTTTACTGCCTACAAGCTTTGCAAGGTGTTTTTCTGCTTCATCATACACATCAATTTTAATATTTGACTTTCTGGAAGCACCATAATTGGTACCATACTTTTTAATATTTTTAAAGTAAATTTTTAAAAACTTCTTGTGCTTTTGAAGTCCTAGGTATGCGGTACCTCCAAAATATAATTTTTTAACACCATTAACCTTAATTTTTCTAGCAGGAAAAGAAGAAACGTAGGTCATTATAAAAGTGTAATACCAGAACCACCACTATTTGGAAAAATTAAATTTCCGTTTGGCTCTATTTCCACTCCTTTTGCAATGTCTTTGCTAAGTAGCATTGCGCCATCCATATCTACATAATCTAATTGTGGCGTTAATTGCGCTATTGCAGAAATTCCTACAGAAGACTCTGTCATACAACCAACCATAACTTTTAGTCCAAGTTCTTTACCTTTTTTTATCATTCTAAGAGCAGGAGTTAAGCCACCGCACTTGGTAAGTTTTATATTGATACCATTAAAATGATAGCCACATTTTTCTACGTCAGATTCTACTATGCAACTTTCATCTGCAATAACAGGCAAAACACTAGCATGCATTACTTGCTCCATTCCTGTCCAATCATCTGCTTTTAGTGGTTGCTCTAAAAACTCTACACCTAACTTTTTAAGTTCAGGAGCATTATTAATAGTTTCTTCTGCTGTCCAGGCGCAATTGGCATCAATCCTAAAAATAGCGTCAGAATGTTTTCTAAGTTCTTTAACTATAGCAACATCTTGGTCTGTACCTAATTTAATCTTGTAAATAGGCCAAGGTTGTTCTTTCATTTTAGCAACCATATTATCTATAGAATCTATACCAATGGTAAAGTTGGTGATAGGGTAGGTGCTATTATCTGTATTCCATATTTTATACAATGGTTTGTTTAAAATTTTACCATACAAGTCGTGTGCAGCTAAATCTAAAGCGCAAATAGCAAAGTTGCTTAATTGTTTTTTGTTTAAAAATTGATTAAAATCTTCAGGTGTAGTAAAATTATAATGTTCTATTTCTGTTCGTATGTTTTCAATTTCTTGTTGCATACTCTCAAAAGTAATTTTGTAGTAAGGGTTTGCTGTAGCTTCACCATAACCAACTTTACCTTCTAAACCAAGACTTACTACCATACTGTCTTGAAAATTATGAGACTCTCTAGAAATACTAAATGTATGTTTTAGGGGAAGAATATACTTTGTTAAGGTTAAATTCATATCAGTATTTAAATTTATACTAATATAATAAGGTCAACCTTGTAAACAAAACAAGATTGACCTTAATAAAACGCTTTTAACATTTAGTATTTATCTCTTTTTTACGCTACCAGAAGAAGATTTATTTTTTTTAACAGTAGCATTACCCGTATACAATATATCTGCTCCACTACTTGCATCTGCAATTAAAGAATCTGATACATCTAGGCTAATATCTGCTCCGCTACTAGCATCTGCATCACAGTTTTTTGTTTTTAACTCACGAGCATCAATATCAGAACCGCTACTAGCATTTACAGTTAAGTTATTTGTTTTACCACTTAACTTAATATCTGCTCCACTACTACAATCTGCGTTTACAGAGTTTGCTACTAAAGCAATTTGTATATCAGCTCCGCTACTAGCTTTTAAATCAATTTCGTCAGCTTCTATTTGAGATTCTGAATTTAAGTCTGCTCCGCTAGAACTATATAAAGCAGTAATAACAGGTAGTGTAACGTGTACGTTTTTAGTAGCTCTACCAATGTTTTCAATAGCGTGTATTTTAAGTTTGCCATCTTTAACGTCTGTACCAATTAGGTCTATAACATTTTCGTCTGCTTCTACTCGTATGCTAAATTCTTTTGCTTGCGTTACATAAACATTAATGCCTTCTGATGCCGAAACACGGTCAAAACTAGCTGCAATATCTCTGCTTTGTTCTGTTAGTACTCCGTTTCCTTTTTTACCATTTCCAAAGTTTACAGAGCAAGAAGTTAATAGTAAACTTAGTATTAATGCGATTGTGATTTTAGATAGTGTTGTCATAATTGTTGTTTTTGATTGATGATGTAAAAGTCTATAAATGTTAGTGTTATTTATAAAAAGATAGACTGAATTGTTGTTTTTTAGTTCTGAATTGTATGTTTTAATTTTTTGAAGCTTTGATACGTGCTCCGTTTTCATCTATTTTAATATTTAAAGAACTTTCATTTCCATTTATATTAATGTTTACACCATCATCATCTACAGATAAGTTGGACTCTTCATTAACTTGTTTTTCTTCACCTTCTATAAGTTCCTCATCAATACAATCTAAACACTCTAGAACACCTTGTTTACTCATAACCCAAGTGTAGTCTTTAACTTCAGACCTGTAAATTTCTTCTTTGTATGATGTATGCCAACCAATATTGTGTGTGTCAGCATCAAAATCAAACTTAATAATTACATTTTTAGGAATATAAAGAGTAACGTTTACTTCTTGATCTCTAATTTTACCTTTGCTGTCTAGCAATAAAAAATTGTCTAATATTATTTTATTATCTAGCACTTGGTAATTATAGTCTATGGTTTTAGCTCTTTGTCTGGCTTCATCAAAAGAACCACCTTGAGATACTTTCTGTATTTTAATTCTAGCTACGTCATCATTAGACCTAACAATATCAAATATAAAATCGTTGTCTAGTAACAGTTTTTTACCGTTTTCATCTATAGTAAATGTCATTCCATTAATTCTAAAATTTTCTGGTCTGTCATAGTTTTTACTAGTTCTAGTAGAAATATATAAAGTGTCTAAAGGCTGTGTAAATTTTAACTCCTCTGTTTTATTAACACTACCCTTGTACATATTAGCTGTAGCTTCTTTAATACCAACAATTGTTAAACCTATAATAGCAGCTAACCAAACACCAAACAATGTTATTTTTGCAATTGTACCAATAGATTTTAAGTTAGATACAACAATTTTTAATCCTAAATAAAGTAGAAAGAAAAATGGTATTGCTACGGCAAAAAATGTTAGTAATGATATAAGCCAAATTGGTGCGCTTGTACTATTAACTATACTATAAAGAGGTGTGTTGTTAATAACAAACGCATCTGTAAAACCCGCAGTAAATAAGCCTATAAAGGTGCCTATTACCACAGCACCACCAATTAAAATAAAGAATACACCTATAATTTTACCAATACTTTTAAATATAAAGCTAAAAAAGGTGCCTACAGCATCAAAAAAAGTTTGAATACCAGTTTTTAGCTTTCCGCTGGCTTTATTGTAATCTGCATTTTTAACTTTATCTGTAACAGTGTTAAAACTTTCTTTTACAGTACGTTCTATGTTGCTAATGTTTATAGACTCACCACGCATATCTAGTTTTTGCGAGGTTGTTTTAGCTTCTGGAATTAAAAATAATAATAGAATATAAATTACTATAAATCCGCTAAAAGTAGCCAGTGTAAGTACAACCCATAATAAACGAACCCACCAAGGGTTAATACCTAAATAGTGTGCCATCCCAGCAGATATACCTCCTATGTATTTATTGTCTGTATCTCTGTATAGTTTTTTTGCTTTAGATTTTGATGTAGGTTGCTCTTCGTCCTCAAAAATCTCTTCGTCTACACGGTAATCTTCAGGTTGCCCCATAACACCAATAACATCTTCTACATCTGTTTTAGTAATTACTTGTTGGTCGTTTTTAACTTTTTCCTGAAAAAGCTCTGCAATTCTGGCTTCAATATCAGAAATAATTTCATCGCTACCCGCACCGTTGTTTAATGATTGCTTTATTGCTTTTAAATAATTGTCTAGTTTGCGGTATGCATCTTCGTCTATATGAAAGAATAAGTTAGCAAGGTTTATGTTTATCGTCTTATTCATTGTTCGTTTTTTTTGAGTTGGTAACTAGGTTTACGGCATTTCTTAGTTCGTCCCAGGTAGCATTTAATTCGGTTAAAAATTCTTCTCCTGTTTTTGTAAGCGCGTAGTATTTTCTTGGTGGGCCGGATGTAGACTCTTCCCAACGGTAAGTTAGTAGTCCTGCATTTTTTAATCTTGTTAATAAAGGGTAAATAGTGCCTTCTACAACTAGCATTTTGGCATCTTTTAATGTTGCAAGAATTTCAGAAGTATATTTATCTTCTCCTTTAAGTATAGAGAGGATGCAATACTCTAAAACACCTTTGCGCATTTGTGCCTTTGTGTTTTCTATCTTCATAGTTTAGATATTCTTTTAATAACCCACCAAAAGGGGTTAATTGATTTGATGAACAAACTCCGCTGAATTATTTTTTTACAGAATTGATTAAGTTCTATAACTCTAACTTGTTAGTTTCTTATGCAAATATATATCTTTAAAAAGGTATTATGCAAAACATAGTACTGAAAATTAACTTTAATTTAACATTTATAAATTCAACTATTTTCAATACTTTTATAGAAATTATAAATGATAGAATGGCAAAGAGCACATTAAAATACAACGTATTTAATTTTTTTAAACTACCGTCTGCTTGGTGGTGTGGCGTACGTTTACAGCATATAGATGAAAAAAAAGCGGTAGTAACTGTAAAGCACAGATGGTTTAACCAAAACCCTTTTAACTCTATGTTTTGGGCTGTGCAAGGTATGGCTGCAGAATATGCAACAGGTATTATGGTTATTGACCAAATTGAGAAAAGTGGTAAAAAAATATCTATGTTAGTTGCGAGTAACAATGCAACATTTACTAAAAAGGCTACAGGAAGAATTACGTTTACTTGTGAAGACGGACACTTAATTGAAGATGCTATTGCTAAAACCGTTGCAACTGGAGAAGGACAAATTTTTACAATGAAATCTGTTGGTGTTAATAAAGACGGAGTAGTGGTGTCTACCTTTAATTTTGACTGGACAATACGTTTAAGAAAGTAAAGGTAATAAGTTAAAAGTGTTTACTTACGTTTTAATTTTTGTGCACAAATTAACTTATAGAGGTATAAAACTTAGTTTGTAAAAAAGTTTTTTAACTATTTGTTAGTTTAAAATTGAAAACAAATAATTGGTATTAGAATTATAAAAGTTCTAACCAGATAAAAGATCCTATTACAAAAAGTAAAGAACCAACTATTAGTTTTTTATTTATACTAGAGGTGTTTAGTACAGATAAAAAGATACCTAGAATGCAACCTGTAATAGCCCCTGCTGCTCCTAACCATATGTACAATAACTCGGGCATACTGTGAGAGTGAGGCTCTCCGTTTTTGTAAATTAAAAAGAATAGTATTACAGAAGCCAATAAGCAACCTGTAATGGTGTAAAGAATAAACCCTTTAAGTGTTGATTTGCATATAAATAACAACTTACTATTGTTTGCTTCTAACTTATTTATGTTGTTGTTTTTTATCAAGTATAGCACTGTTAATGCGTATAAAATACCGATTATTACTACTGTCATAATTATAGTTATGTCTTTAGTTTTGTAAAATAGGATTAATAATTATCTCTTATCATTTCTAAAACAGTCTGTATTTCTTTTTTTACATCAGAAGTTTTTGTTTTAAAATGATTATTCATAAAACTAAAAATTAACGTTTTTCCAGATTTGGTAATTAAGTATCCGCTTAAACTATAATTGTTACCCAAACTACCAGATTTTGCGTAAATGTATGGTTTAGGAGTGCCTTTATACCAGTTTTTTAAGGTTCCAGATTCGCCACCAACAGGAAATAAAGAAAATAACCTGTTTTTGGAAATTTGACGATACATTTTATCTAATACTTGCACATAAGATGCTGGTGTAAATAAGTTGTATCTAGAGAGTCCAGAGCCATCTACCCAGCGTGGTTGTTGTTCTAGATCTGCTAAGTCAGTTTTTAAAATATGTTTTATTGCTTTATTCACATTTAGGGTATCAGACAAAGTGCTAGAGGCCATAACCAGTAACTGTTCTGCTAAAAAATTATCACTTACAAGCATCATACGGCGTGCAATACTATCTGTAGCAATACCGTAAAGTGTTGTTTTTTTTGTATTTGGTAATGTATTGGTGTTTTTAATTTTTTTATTTATTTCTTTTTCTATTAGTGTTTTTGTTAGTTTATTACTTGTTTTAAAAGGAACTTCTATAGTATCTTTTAAGTTAGGACTTATATAAAAAATGTTTTTAACCATTTCTCTTTTAAAGCTGTGTGGTTTTCTAGAAACACTATCTTTAAAATAATTAGGGTAGGTTTTAATTTCTCCTTTTTTATAAGCAGTTACTACGTTACCATAAAGAGGAAAACCACTACGTTCTGGTGAAAAATAAGTATCAAAATCTTCCCAAGCCCAACCGCCACCAAACTTATCTGATGTAAAATTAGCCAAGTATAAAGCTATATTTTGTTGTTGTTTAAAAAATGTGATAGCTGTACTATCTTTAAAATAGGGGTGTAATGTTGTTGGGTTTCCTGTTCCTTGTATGTAAGTAATATTATCTTTTACACCATATTTTAATAAAGGGCTATACTCTGGTAATAGTTTTAAAGCAGTGTAAAGCGTAAATATTTTTGTATTACTGGCAGGTGTAAAATATTTGGTGCTGTTTTTCTCAAAAATAGTTTTTTTACTTTCTGGATCATAAACTTTAATACCTACAAAGTGATTTTTAAAAAGCGAAGTATCTAATTTACTATTGGTTTTTTTGGTAATTTTTTGTTTTGTAGAAGCACAACTACTTAAGAGTACTAAAATTGTAAAATATATAAAAGTTCTGTAGTTATTGTAAAATCTGATATTGTAGGACATTACGTATGTTTTAATTGAATAATTTAAATATTTAACATTTTATATAGACAATAATTAGCTCTTTTATCGTTAAATTTATGGAATAATAATTTAATAATTATAAATATGGCAAGAGCAATGTTTGATTACACTAAAACTGTTTTGCAAAAAGTAAGTTTTGATTCTAAGTTGTTTTGCAAAGAGCTAGAAAAAGCAATTTCAAGATTATTACCTTATGAGGTAGACGAGCTTAAACTCTGGTTAAACTCTTTTACTACAGATAAGCCAGAATTGAGGCAGTGTATGATTTACATCAAAAAATAGGAAATGCTAAAAAGCCACCATAACGGTGGCTTTTTTTTATGCTTTAATTTTATTGTTAATAGGACTAATAATTTTTACATCCTGAAAAGCAATTGCTCCACGTACAACACTTGTAATAACATCGTGTAAAGCATCAGTAATTTGTACTTTAAGTTCTTTTTTATGATATATTAAACTCACTTCTCTAGCAGGAGAAGGAGCTTCAAAATGCTTTAAATTTTCTTTCTTTTTGTCATCTAACTCAAGTGTGTTTAAATAGGGTAGTAACGTCATTCCTAAACCTTCATTAGATAAGTTTATTAGTGTTTCAAAACTACCACTTTGCAATCTAAAATGGTCAACAGTGTTGTTTTTTGGAGATTTACAAAGGTTTATAACGCCATCTCTAAAGCAATGTCCATCTTGTAATAAAAGCACATCATCTATGTCTAAATCTTCGGGAGTTAATTTTTCTGTGTTAGCTAGCCTATGTTGTTTAGGAATATACCCCACAAATGGTTCGTAATATAAAGGTCTCTCTTTTATAAATTCAATTTCTAAAGGAGTTGCAGCAATTGCAGCATCTATTTGTCCGTCTTGTAAATTTCTAATTAGCGTATCTGTGCTTTGTTCTTTAATAACTAAGTTTACTTTTGGAAACTTAGATATAAATGCTTTTAAAAACATAGGTAAAAGAGTAGGCATAATAGTAGGTATAATACCTAAAACATATTCGCCACCAATAAACCCTTTTTCTTGATCTACTATATCTTTAATACGGTCTGCCTCGTTTACAATGTTTTTAGCTTGCGCAACAATTTTTTCGCCTACTTCTGTAATAGAAATTGGTTTTTTACTCCTATCAAAAATCTGAACATCTAACTCGTCTTCTAACTTTTGTACTTGCATACTTAAAGTTGGCTGTGTAACAAAGCTTTTTTCTGCTGCTAATGTAAAGTTTTGGTATTTGGCAACTGCCAAAACATATTGTAATTGAGTTATGGTCATTCTTAATAGGTATAAACTATAAAATTATAAAAACAAATGATTTTAATCATCCCCAAAAATAGTAAATACTAACTAACTTTGTTGTATCACAAAAAAGATAAATGTTATGGAATTAAACAGTATAGGATTAGAAGTAGAAAAAGCTAAAGAGCTAAACAGTAAATTAAATGTTTTATTATCTAGTTTCCAGGTTTATTACCAAAATTTAAGAGGTGTTCATTGGAATATTAGAGGTAGACGTTTTTTTGATTTACATATTAAGTTTGAAGAGTTGTATACAGACGCAAATGAAAAAGTAGATATGATTGCAGAGCGTATTTTAACCTTAGGAGGTAAGCCTTTGCACACTTTTGAAGATTATATGGCTGTATCTAAATTGC
Source organism: Cellulophaga sp. RHA19 (assembly GCF_002813425.1). Lineage (NCBI taxonomy): Bacteria > Pseudomonadati > Bacteroidota > Flavobacteriia > Flavobacteriales > Flavobacteriaceae > Cellulophaga > Cellulophaga sp. RHA19. The sequence goes on along the minus strand of NZ_PHUL01000001.1, from coordinate 3,367,751 downwards.
CAGTAGGTAAAAACATATCTATAGATGTAGAAGCTATAAAATTAATTGTAAATTCTTTAAAAGAATTACTAGTTATAGAGCGCGATTTATTAGACCTTTCTGATGATGCTAATGATGAAGGAACAAACTCTTTAATGAGCGATTTTATTGCTGAACAGGAAAAAACAATTTGGATGATGAATGCTTGGTTAGAAGAATAGATGATTGTAACCAAATTGTTCTATTTAAAAAGGAGATAAAGCATAGCTTTATCTCCTTTTTTTTTACTTTTATTTACTGTTATTAAAATCTTAGTGCAAATTTTAAATCTTTGTCTTCTACCATAAATTTAGCTTCTGAAAAGCTTGGTGGACCATAAGGTGTTGATGATCCAGAAATACAGTAACTTTCTTTAGGCATACCATTAGCTTCTCTGTCCATTTGTTTGTTGTTATTTTCATCGTGCATTGCTAAAATAGCATATTCTCCTGCTACAATATCTTTAAAAACAATGGTTACTTTACCATCTTCTATAGTTGTAATTTTGTTTTGTAAACCCATACCTCTCATAAAAGTCTCTGATGTGTGCAAGCCAGCCATAACTGTTCCGTCATCATTTAAAACATTATCTATGGTAATAGTAATTGTAAATGTTTTTGCTTCTGTTTCTGCCTGAGCATTTGAAGTAATTGTCATTAAAAATAATCCGAATAATAAAGCTATAGTTTTCATAATATTTTGTTTTTAAGTTGATTATGATACAAAGATGCTGTACTAGTTTAATTTTTTAAAATACAATAAACCCAACTGTAGTTTTTTTAAGCTGAGTTGTAGATTGCTTTAATTGATGAAATATGAATAATAGAATGTAGAGAATAGAGAGAATAAACTTTAAAGTAGAAAGTTTTAAAAGTGTTGCGTAATGCTATAAAATAAAAAACAGGTGTTGTGGACAGGAAAACGAAACCTATTAATTAGTCTAAAAAAGTGCGGTTGTAGCTAAACGGATTACTTTTGTTTGGATCTACGGTTACTTCTACAGCTCTGTGTCCGCCATCTATTTGTACACGTGTAATGTTTTTTTCTGGCCAAGGTTTGTTTGTAAACCAAACGTGTCCGTCTCCTTGTAAATAAAGTACAGGTTTATTAAAAGTAGCAGCACTGCTTCTAAAAGCATTGGTAAATGTGTTAAACTTGGTAGCATCACCTTCTGTAATATTTGCGTGTCCAAATACAACTACGGCGTTTACATTGTCTTTTTCTGCTTGCAGGTGTTGTTGTACCCAATTGGCATTATCTGTTAATCTAGTTTCCCATTCGGTGATATTATGTACGCTACTGCCTACAATATTAATACCTAGGAATAATACTTTATTTTGTATCCAACTAAAGTTTTCTGGACGTTCTGTTTGGTAACTAATTTTAGGGCTAAAGGTCCAATTTGTATTCAATTTTAAAAAGTGCTTGTTCCAAAACGCTAACCCTTCTTCTGGGTTTGTACAGTCATTATATTCATTATCACCCAAAACAATAAAAGTAGGGACTGTAAATTGCTTTAAAAGATTGCTTACGTCTACATACACATCTTCTGTGCAAGCATCTGCTCCTGGTTTTATATCTCCAACGTGAATTACAAAACTAGATTTAGCCTTTGCATTGTGTGCCGCAATTACTTTGGGTATAGAATCTCTTTGAAAGTCATTATAAGGAACATCGCCAATTGCTGTAAAAACAACTGGTTCTATAGCTTTTGGGTCTTCATTTGGTTTGCTACTGTCATTGTTAGAATCAGTAGAGCAAGACATAGTTTGTGTTGCTAAAAATACAAGTACTATTAATTTAAATAATAAAGGTTGGCGGATAATGATTATCATACTTAAAAATACAAAATAAAGCAGTACTTACTTGATTAACAGTAAATAACTGTGTTATTTTTTCATATGTTTGGCAATTTCTTTGGCACTTGGATCTCTTTTTTCTAACTCTTCAATTATTTTTGGTTTGTCTTCTTCTCGTGTTTGCGAGAGTTTGTAGGTAGCTTGTATGTCTGTAATTTCAATCTCAAAAGCAACAATACCTTTTACTTGTGCTAATGTGCCTTTAGATAGGTTGTCTAAATGTAACGGACATTCTGATGCTTGTTCATACTTATCAACCAAATTATGTAATCCTTCCATAGCGGAGTCTTGGTCTACAATGGTAATTTTGCCATAAACGTGTACAGCAATATAGTTCCAGGTAGGTACTTCCTCGTCTTTATACCATGATGATGATACATAACTGTGTGGGCCATTAAAAATACAAAGTACTTCTGGTGTTTGTTTAAAATTATGCCATTGCGGATTGGCTTTTGCAATATGACCTACAAGTATATCTTTTCCGTTTTTTGTTTGCAACTCTAACGGTATGTGTGTAGCCCAAGGTTTACCGTTAGTTTGGTTAACTAGTATGCCAAAACTATTGTTTTTAATAAAGGTTTTAACTTCTTCTGTGTTATTGTTTTGGTAGCTTGGCGGTATATACATTTTTATTCTTTTATTACTGTTGCTAATACGGGTAAATGGTCTGATATATGTTTGTTATTATCTAACCTATCATCTATAATTGTTACAGACAATACATTTAAGTGTTTTGCAAAAATATAATCTATTCTCTTTGTTAAGATACGATCTGTAAATCCATTAAAAGTTCCTTTAGGACCGTATGGAGCTGTTTTACTTACGCTGTAACTATCTGGTATGTAGTTTGTAATTGTAGTAATGGCTTCTGTTGTAGGAGTTACATTAAAATCTCCCATTAAAATAACTGGGTAGTTTTTTGTGTTTAGGGTCTTAATTTTTTCTACAATTAACTTAGCAGAATTTTTACGGGCTTCTACACCAATATGGTCAAAATGTGCATTAAAAACCCAGTAATACTGTTTTGTTTTTTTATGTTGAAATAAACCGTACGTACAAATACGTTCCATTGCGGCATCCCAACCAACAGATATTTTATTAGGTGTTGTAGATAGCCAAAATGTATTTGAAGTTATAAGCTTAAAGTCATTATTATAATAAATAGCGCTGTATTCTCCTTTTTCTTTGCCATCATCTCTGCCAACACCTATGTAATTATAGTTAGGTAAATTAATGTTTAGGTGGTTAACTTGGTTGTGTAAACCCTCTTGAATACCTAAAAAAGAAGGATTGTAATGTTGTATTAACTCTACCATTTTATCTTTTCGGTAGTTCCAATTATTTATAGTGTCTCTAGTATTATCATACTTTATATTGTAAGTCATTGCTTTTATTGCCTGACTAATAACTGTATTTGTTGCAAATGCAAAAACTAGCGCTACTATAAATTTTTTACTCATTTCTATAGGTTTTTGTAGAGGTAGATACTAACTTGTTTATTTCTTTGAGCTCTTCTTTTGTAAACTCTCGGTATGTACCAACTGGCATATTTAAAGAAATGTTCATAATACGTACACGTTTTAGTTTTACAACGTTGTATCCTAAATACTCCGTCATTCTTCTAATTTGTCTGTTTAAACCTTGTGTAAGTATAATTTTAAACTCGTATTTACTTAATTTTTCTACTTTACATTTTCTGGTAATGGTATCTAAAATAGGGATACCATTACTCATTTGGTGTATAAAATCATCTGTAATAATGTTGTCTACTTTAACAATGTATTCTTTTTCGTGATGATTTCTAGCACGCAGAATTTTGTTTACTATATCACCATCATTAGTTAAAAAAATTAAACCTTCACTAGGTTTATCTAATCTACCAATAGGGAAAATACGTTTAGGGTAATTTATGTAGTCTATAATATTGTCTTTTTCTACACGTGTATCTGTAGTACATACAATGCCAACGGGTTTGTTAAATGCTAGGTATACAAAATCTTCTTTAGACTCAGATATTAATTCGCCATCTACGCGTACTTCATCTGTAGGAACTATTTTGGTGCCCATTTCTGGTATTTTTCCATTAATGGTTACACGTCCTTGGTCTATAAGTTTGTCTGCCGCTCGGCGAGAACAATAACCAACTTCACTTAGGTATTTGTTAATTCTGGTAGCCTGTACTTCTTTCATTATAATTGCTTCTCTGGTAGCAAAGATAGTAGATTGTTTTGCTTTATGCTCTTAAAAACTATTGGTTTTACACCTTAAACTACAGGATTGCATTAATTTTTTACAACTCATCTGTAAATATTTACAATTGGGTTCTAAATTATTTGAGTAAAGTAACTAATGCCTCAACTTTGTAACAGATAAGAACAGTAATTATTTAGTAAATTAGAGCCAAATCAGATTTTAAAATGTTCAATATTAAAAAAATATTAAAAATAAGTATTTACATTACAATTGTACTAACAATTATAAATGTGTTGGGTACTATTAGTAACGGCTTTTCTTTAACCAATACATTACGTAGTGTGGCCATTGGTTTTTTGTATTCATTTGTTTTAAGTTGTGTAAACTCTTATTATTTTCAGTATATATCTAGTATTTATAGCTGGGAAGAGCAACCTAAAAAAAGACTATGGCTTGGTGCATTGGGGTCTGTAGTACTAACACTTATTGCCTTTGCAATTGTAAAGTTTATAATAGCTATTGTACTTTTTGGTAATAGTGTAGAGCAGTATGTAAACAGCCAAACGTTATCTCCGTATATGATTGCTATACTAATATCTATAGTGGTTTCTTTAGCACTACATGCTTATTATTTTTATAAGTATATACAAGACTCTAAAATAAAAGAGCAAAAAATTATAGCAGGTACAGCATCTGCAAAGTTTGATGCTTTAAAAAATCAGTTAGATCCACATTTTTTATTCAATAGCTTAAATGTGTTAACTAGTTTAATAGAAGAAGACCCGTTCCAGGCACAAAAGTTTACCACATCATTATCTAAAGTATATAGGTATGTTTTAGAACAGAAGAATAAAGATTTGGTTACAGTAGACGAGGAGTTAAAATTTGCAAAAACATACATACGCTTACTAAAAATGAGGTTTGAGGATAGTATTGTTTTTGATGTACCAGAAAAAAGTAGTAATCCAGATGCCAAAATAATACCATTATCGCTACAATTATTGTTAGAGAATGCGGTAAAGCACAACATAGTATCGTCTAACAAGCCTTTGCACCTAAAGGTTGAAGAAGTAGATAGTATGCTAATTGTGAGTAATAATTTACAAGAGAAAAAAGTAGTTAAAAAGAGTAGTGGAGTAGGACTTAAAAATATACACCAACGCTACCAAATGTTAACAGACAGAACAGTAATCATCAACAAAGACGCAACAGAATTTAGTGTGCACTTGCCAATCTTAACCAAACAAGTATCAACTATGGAAACACAAAAAGTACATTTAGACGAAAAACGCTATCAAAGAGCAAAAGAGAGAGTAGAAAAAATAAAAGGATTTACATACAACTTAGTATCATACTGTTTTGTAATTCCGTTTTTAATATGGTTAAACTACCAAACAACAGATTTTCCTTGGTCGGTATTCCCTGCCTTTGGTTGGGGGTTAGGTTTAGCAGCTCACGGTATGGAAGCCTTTGGTTATAACCCTTTATTTGGTAGAAACTGGGAAAACCGCAAGATTAAAGAGTATATGGAAGACGATAAATTTTAAGAGAAATAACTAACCAACTAAAAATACAACTATGGAGATTAATACTAACGAAGATAAATACACAAGAGCCAAAGAGCGTGTAAAGAAAGAAAAAGAGTTTTACAACAAAGTAATATCATCTGCTTTTACTGTAGCTGTAGTAGCTGCAATTAACTATTACGTTAACGAATTTAGTAATCCTTGGTTTTTGTGGGTTGTATTAGGTTTAAGTATTAGCCTTGTATTTAAGGCGGTTAAAGCTTTTAATATTTTCCCTTTTATGGGTAAAGATTGGGAACAAAAGAAAATTAACCAATTAATGAAAGAGGAAGAAGAAACCAACAAAAAATGGAGGTAATGGAAGATTATAATCAACAATATAGAAACGAAAAGCTAGAAAGAGCTAAAGAAAAAATAAAGGAACTAAAAGGGTTTTACATTCATTTAACGGTGTTTATTTTAGTAAACCTGTTTATTGTAGGTAGTGTTATTTTTAGTTCTGGTTGGAACGGATTTTTAAATATAGGTACATATTTTACACCATTTTTTTGGGGAATAGGTTTAGTAGCACATTACTCTAAAGTTCACGGCTCATTACCATTTTTTAGTAAAGATTGGGAAAAACGTCAGATTGAAAAGTATATGGAAAAAGAAAAAAGGGAGTCAGATGACTTTTTAAAAAAGAAATAAGATGAAAAAAGCACCATTAAGTAAGTTAGAAAGAGCAGAGAAAAAAGTAAAAGAAATTAAAGATTTTTACAATCATTTAGGTTGGTTTTTAGTGGTAAATATTGTGGTATTAATTATTAGATTTAAGCTGTTTGATATCTTCTCTTTTGATTCTGTTTCTGTAGGAAAAAACATAACCGTTTGGATAGATGTTAATATGACAGTAATGCCATTACTTTGGCTGTTTGGGTTAACCTGCCACGGACTATATGTTTTTAAAGATAAGTTTCAGTTTTTTAAAAATTGGGAACAAAGACAAATTGAAAAATATATGGAACAGGATGACGATGTAAAATACATGTAGTTTTAAATTACAGAACCTTAATTTATAAAATAGCATAGGAGTATTAAATTGATTTTTTCTATTTTGCCAACAACAAATAAATAACCAAACTAATGAATGTAATTATTATTGAAGATGAAAAACCAGCAGCAAGAAGACTAAGTAGATTACTTGCAGAATTAGATGTAACAGTTTCTACAATGTTGCACTCGGTTGAAGAATCTATAATTTGGTTTAATGAGAATAAGCACCCAGATTTAATTTTTTTAGACATACAATTATCAGACGGTTTATCTTTTGAAATTTTTGAACAGGTAGATGTAAAAAGTGCTATTATTTTTACCACTGCTTATGACGAATATGCACTGCAAGCTTTTAAATTAAATAGCATAGATTATTTACTTAAACCAATAGATGATGAAGAGCTAGAAGTTGCTGTAAATAAGTATAAAAATATGACCGCTTCTAACGCAAAAATATCGGTAGATTTTGAAGACATAAAAAAGCTACTAGTAAACCCAATAGAACGCGAGTATAAAAAACGATTTACTGTTAAAGTAGGGCAGCATATAAAAATTATAAACGCAGATGATATTGAATGTTTTTTTAGTGAGAACAAAGGTACATACGCAGCAACTGCAGATGGTAGAAATTATTTGCTAGACATTACTTTAGAAAATTTAGAATCTGAGTTAGAACCTAAAAACTTTTTTAGGGTTAGTCGTAAGTTCTATGTAAATGTAAACTATATAAAAGATATTGTATCTTACACAAATTCTAGACTTCAACTGGTATTAAATAAGTATAATGATTCTGAAATTATAGTAAGTAGAGAAAAAGTAAAAGACTTTAAGTTGTGGTTAGAGTAAACCTTTTTAAAATATTGGTATTAAATTTATTAGTACAATAAAAAACCTAGTATAAGATTTATCTATACTAGGTTTTTTTATGCAATTTAGGCTTATTCTTCAATCCTGTTTTCATCAAAAGAAGATGGTAGTAATTTAGGAATTAATTTTATAAAAATAGGAAGCAATATAGCTCCTCCTGGTAACATAAAAATAGCTAAAGAAGGTATACTCTTAAAAATATCTAGCAGTTGGTTTTGTACTTTTCTCTTCTCTTCCACACTTAAATTTGTAATGGTAGATTTAGATATTAACGCAACCAATTCTTTACTTTCTGCCAATTCTTTTTGTAACCTTTTGCTATTTCTTAGTATTAATTTGTTAGCAAATTTAGAGGTATTATTATAAAATTTTTCTGCTAAATTATGATCCTTTAAATACGGAATTTCCTTTGCGTTTTCTTTAAAAAAAACAGCTACTTTTTTAATAGATTTTTTAACCTTTTTTCGTTTTAAATTTAGGTCGTTTGCAATGCTAAAAACAAACTCAGATTCTTGGTAGTCTAAAGTTAAATCTTCCCATGCTGTAACGCATACAATATCCATTAAATATTGATATACTTCTGGTGTAAATTTATCAATTAAACGCGCTCTGTAATGTGCATCAAAATGATGATAATCGTCTGGTAAAAATGATAATGAAGCAATAAATAAATAACTTAAACGCTCATCATATTTTTGCTGTTGTTTAGAATTTAAGGTGTGGTGTACAAGATTTATTAAGATATATTCTATCTCTTCTGCATATTTTTTTATGCCTTTTTCATCAGTTAAAAAACGCTTAAAAAGTAAAACATCAACAAAAAGTAAGGTGTTGGTAACAGAGCTTCCAAATGTTTTATTAATTAAATTTTCCTCTAAAAATACTCTAGATTTTAAAATAGCTTCTAATTTATTACTTGCTTTAGATCCTGTAAAAATCGTATCAAAAAAGCTAGAGTTTACATCTAAAGCTTCATAAAAATGAGTTGTTTTTTTTATGAAATTAGCGTAATTATAATCTTTATATTCTAATATATATGTAAAATATAGGGCAGAAATTAGATTAGCTTTTGCATTTTCATCTTCTGTAGGTGTGTGTGTAATTGGAATGAATTGTAGCCATTTTACGTGAATTCCATATATGAAACCTGTAGTACAAAGACTACGGTATAAGTCATTAAAATTAGTGTAGACAACATTACTATTAGTAACTACTTGTCCAAACTTATCTATCCAACCAGAAGCAGACGGGTTCATAACTTAATTTTTTGCTAAACTATATATTGTATAGATGTAATATATGCTTTATTTCTGTTTAACAAAATTTTAACAATTAAAAACCAAACCCTACTTTTTAAAGCTCCGTAAGTAGGGGTGAATTTATAATTAAAACATACTACAATGAGAAAAAACAGAAATTTATTAGTTGTATGCTTACTAGCAATAGTGGGTGTAGTTTTAGTAGCGGCAGATCATATTGATGCGCCTTCTACTACAGGACAAACTGCAGATATTGCAGATTTTTATGCTTTTGAACCAACAACTGGTTCAGACAATACAGTATTTGTTGTTGATCTACAAACTAACGTTTTACCAGATTTAGCTTATGGTTCTTTTGATGAAGGTGTATTAACTGAAATAAATATTGATAGAGATGGTGATTTGGTAGAGGATTTGGTAATACAAGCAATACCTAGAGATGGTAAAATGTACTTTTTTGGTCCTGTAGAGCCTTCTTCTACTGGTTTAAATGGAGAAGTTATGGTAAATGCTCCTTTAGGGTCTGTTGCTATATCTGGTGCTACAGCTACTATAGAGGAACTATCTAATGGTGTTAAGTTATTTGCTGGTCCTAGACAAGATGCTTTCTTTTTTGACTTTACACAGTTTAATGCTGTAATAGGTGGTATGGCTCCAGAAGGTTTTAAGGCTTCAGATGAAGCTACAGATACTTTTAATGGTGCCAATACTATGTCTATTGCTATTGAAATTCCTAATGCTATGCTGGGTACTGCTACAGCTACTAATGCTTTAGGTTTAGAAGTGTATAAAACTTGGGTAACTACAAATAAAAAATAATAAAACTAAAAACTTACAATTATGAAATTATATAATATAAAACACCTTGCCTTAGTTTTTGGGGCGGCATTAACTATAGCGTCTTGTTCTGATGATGATAACGGAGATATGAATATGGAGCCAGAGGCAACAGATTTTTCTGGTACATATACACAGGTAGACCATATGGGTAGACCAGGTATTAACACTGTTTTGTCTTATGATATAGATGGGCAACCAAGTGTAAAAGATGCCCAAAATGTTACAGTGCCTTCAGAAATGGGTGCAATGTTTCAGGCTGGTTTTGAGGCTAGATTAGAGCAGTACCATGATGTTTATGCTAATTTATTAGGAGCAGATCCTGCAGATGTAAACTACGAGAACAATATTTTAGGTCTAGATGCAGTAACATTAACTAGCTATTTAGCAGCAGATGTATTAGAAGTTGCTCCAAACTTACCAACTACATATTTTAATCCAGGTACAGATAATGATGGTGATGGAAGAATTCTTGTTCCAGATGGCGATGAAGTTGCTTTAACTGGAAGACTAATAACAGATGATGTTATTGATGTGTCTTTAATATTGCTTTTTGGAGGAGCAGAAGGAGACCGTTTTAGTGGTCAAGATACAGATGGTGATGGTACAGCAGATTTACCTCGTTTAACATCAGACGGTGTTGGCTTAACAGCTACAGTATCTACAGATTTTCCTTTTTTAGGAACTCCAGAAAACTAAAATACAATAACCATAAAAGGAGGTGTGTAGCCTCCTTTTATTACTACTTTTTATAACTCTACAAATTTTAATAAAATGAAAAATATAGCCTTATTTTCCCTTTTAATTACGCTTGCTTCTTGTAATTTAGAAGGTAATACAGTAATTACAAATGCCAAAGATTATAACGCTTTTTTAAAGGTTGATGCAAAAAAAACAACTTCAAGAAAATATGAGTTATGGAACTCAAAAATAAAGCCAGACAGTATGCAAATTGTCAGTTTTGGTATGGTTGCACAAGAGTACAACAGGTACTTTAAAAACACGGGTAAAATAGAATATCTTAAAAAGGCAGAACAATGTTTAGCAAGAGCCGTAGATGTTGCAGCAGTTAATAAAGCAGATTTTTACAGATCGTTGGGTCGTAATTATATTTCTCAGCATAGGTTTAAAGAAGCTTTAGAAATGGCACTAGCAGCCCAAAAAATGGGAAGTGGAGTAGCGCAAACACATAGCCTTTTGTTTGATGTATATATGGAACTAGGTGAATATAAAAAGGCAGAAGAAAATTTATTATCATTAAAAGATAAAAACAGCTTTGGTTATTTAATTAGAATAGCAAAATGGAAAGACTATAAAGGAGATTTAGATGCTACTATAGTTTATATGGAAAAAGCTAAACAGTTGGCAGAAATGTCTAACAATACTAATTTAAAAGTATGGTCTTATACAAATATAGCAGACTATTACGGGCACGCCGGAAGAATTAAAGACTCTTACAAGTATTATTTAAAATCTTTAGAATTAGAACCTCACAATGCATATGCTAAAAAAGGAATTGCTTGGATTGCTTTTTCTTACGAACGTAACCCAACAGAGGCATTACGTATTTTAAATGCAATTACTAAAAATTATAGCACTCCAGATTATTACTTGTTAAAAGCTGAAATAGCAGAATATCAAGAAAACAAAACAGAGAAGCTTAAAAATATGGATAGATACATAAAAGCAGTCAAAAACCCTGCTTACGGAGCTATGTATAATGCTTATAATGTTAACTTTTACTTAGACTATACAGATTTGTATGGCAAAGCTTTAGAAATTGCAAAAGAAGAGATTAGTAACAGAAAAACACCAGAATCCTATATGTTACTGGCACATAGTTTTTACAAAAAAGGAGATGTATCTAATGCCGTAAACATTATTAAAGAGCACATAGAAGGTAAAACGTTTGAACCGCATATTTTATACAATGTAGCAGAAATATACAAAGCAGCAGGTGATACAGAAAAGGTAAAAGAGTTAAAGACAGAATTAACAGGTGCCATTTATGAATTAGGGCCAAATATGGAGAAGAAAATAACAAGTTTATAGGTAGGTAATAAAATATTTACAAGTACAACTTTTGTAGAGTTTAGTTGTAGGTTGTTGCTTAAAGCACTGAAACGGTTGGGTTTCGGTGCTTTTTAGTGAAGTGTAATTTTAAGATTTTTTTATGTTAATATACTAAAACAATAAAAATGCAGTTTTAATAAAACCACTTAACCTAAAACTCCGTATGTAGTAGAAATAGGAGTAGTACTATTTAAGAACTATTGCTATTAAAACATATTTGTTATGGAATATTATTTTTTTATTATTTGGATAGCCGTAATGGCATTTTATTGTTACAAGTTGTTTTCGGCTCATAAGTCTTTGAAAAAAGTAGAGTATAATAACGCTCATAAATTAAAAGAAAAACAGATTAAAATACACAAGTAGTGTTTTTTAAATTCTGAATTAAAATATGTTTGTTTAACATTTATTGGTTTTGTTAAATATAAAGTCCTGTGTTCGCAGGGCTTTTTTTATTGTTATAAGTTTTACGCATAAAAAAATCCTCTATTTCTAGAGGATTTTTTTATCTAATATGTGATTTTTTTAAGAACTAGCGGCTACACCTAAAGTGTATAATTGCTCCAGTGTAGGAGACTCGCTACCACCTGCAGGTTCTAAGGTAATACCAAAGGCTTCTGAATTGTTGGCATTTGCTAAAGCAAATATTTTATTTTCATCTCCCTTAAAGTCTTCAAGTAATCCTAAGCTAGTTGGTGTTAAAGGATTAAGTTTTAAAGACCACACTTGGTAAACAAAACCATCTGGTGGCTCTGGTAATCCTTTAGCATCTATAAATACTTTTTGTTCCTTTTTGTTCCAATATGCTTTTGCAAATGACTCTGGAGAAATTGTTTGTCCTCCTAAAGCAACAACATCTATATCTTTATCTCTAATTGTATTTAATAAATCTTGTGTTTCAGTTAAAGAATTATTTGCATTGTCAATTTTAGATTCTAAGTCTACTTTCTCTTTTGAAACTATTTCGATCTTAGACTCTAAATCTTTATTCTGGTTGTACATCCACAACATACCTGCAGATAAAACCACAGCAGCAGCCCAACCAGTATAAGTTGCCCAGCTGGTTTTTTGTTTAGGTAATTGTACAACTTTAGTCTCTTCTGTAAAATTAAGTTTACGCTTAATAGAGGTAAACATACCACTATTTATTTTAGGCGAAGCAGATTTACTAAGTGCTAGTATAGACGCTTCTATGGCCTCTATTTCTTTTTTAATTTCCGGGTACTGTTCTGCGTCTTTATGTATTTGCAGGTTTTCCTCCTCAGAGAGTAACCCAGCAACATAAAGTTCTAATTTTCCCGACGCTATGTATTCTTCAATATTCATATACCTAGTCTAATACATTTTTTCTTAGTTGCGATATGCAACTTCTATTTCTTGTCTTAATTGTTCCCAAAGGAATATCTAATTCTTCTGAAGCTTCTTTTTGAGTGTAGCCTTTAAAGTATAGCATTTCTATAATTTGTACGCACTTGTCTTTTAGATTTACTAAAAACTTTTTAATTCCAATAGCATCCATTTGACTATCAAGATTATTACCATCCTCAAGTATACTTACGAAGTAATCTGCAGATAGGTTTTGTTTACTGTTTTTGTGGGATTTAGAACGCACTTCGTCTATTGCAGCATTACGAGCTATATTTAAAATCCAAGTAAAAAACCTGCCTTTAGAAGAGTTGTATTTGTCTGAGTTATTCCAAATTTTAACAAACACGTCTTGACAAATTTCTTGCGAGATGTCTGTGTTTTTTACAATTGTATTTATAACGCCACAGATATTTTCAGCATACATATTATATAGCTTTTCAAAAGCTTTGGGGTCTTTCTTTTGAAATTGTATTACTAGGGTTTCTAATTGCATATATTGTATTTACTGTTGTAAGATAATATAAAAAAGCTACATAAGTGTAGCTTTTTTATAATGTATAAGTTTGTTTAATTTATTCTATGATTCCGGCACAACTTACTCTTGTACCAGCATCTCCACTTGGCTGAGATGTAAAATCGTCTACACCTTCATGAACTATTATTCCTTTTCCTAAAATATTTTTTTTGGGATCTTCACAATCTAGACACCATTCATTGGTGCTAAATTTAATTTCAGAATTACCGTTTTTATCTGTAATAAAATTACCTATATCTCCTTTATGGTATCCTTCTTTATCACCCCATTTTCCGTGTTTTTCAAAAGTAGGATTCCAGTGTCCGCCTGCCGATTTACCATCTTCAGAAGAGCAATCTGCTTTTTCGTGAATATGTATGGCATATTCACCTTGTTTTAAACCAGTAAGGTTGGCAACCATTGCCACTTTATTTTTGCTTTGGGTAAAGGTAATTTTACCAGTAACATTACTGTTGCTTTTAGGCTCTAATGTAATTGTTAATGATTTTGATTCCTTATTATCAGGAATTACGGTGGCATTTGTAGTAGTTGTTTCCTCCGCTTTTTTATTTTGATTTTTACAGCTGTATGTAAAACTTATAAAAAGAATTGATAGCGTTACTATTATTTTTTTCATCTTATTATGGTTTTCTATTAGTACAAAATTATTGCACTAAACTAAGAGTAATGCTCTTATATCTTTAACCCATAAAAAGTAAATAGTAACGCTATCAATTAAAAAATTACTTCTTAGCTAAAAGTACTTCGCCTTTTATCTGTACATCGCTCCAAGTTTTACTAACACCATCTGCACCAGTATGTAAAGCCTCACAAGCTTTGTTTATAGATGCAACTGCGTCTAAAGCATTCCAGTTTTCTAAATTCATTACACCTGTAAATGTAAATTTATTATCAGATAATTTTTCAGTCTCTAATGGAATGTTTGCTGTTTCTCCGTTTAAAGTAACATCTAATGAAGCTTTATCATCTTCAACTTTTAAAACTCCAGAAATTAATTCTGTGTTTTTCATCACTCCAAAAAAGAATTCTATAATTTTTGGGTCTCTTGTTCCAGTGCCATCATTTGTAAATAAACTACTTACAGGAATGCTAAACTCTGTACCGTTTAAAGCTTCTAAAGGAGTAGATCCTGTGTTAGATTTTTTAATGTTAACCGTTTTAAATGTACCGCCAACACCAATTTTATCTGTAGTTTTATATGCTGTAAAACTAGCTTTTGTAGAGTCTGCAACTAAAGTATATTGAGCCTCTGCCTCTGTGTGACTATGATCTGCGTTTTTATGATCTTCAGAGTTATGAGAGTTTTCTTTGTTTGCATTTTTACAACTAAAAGCTGCTACAGCTAATAAGCTTACACATACTAATTTTATCTTTTTCATAATACTATAAATTTTAAAGTATAAAGGTAAAAAATCTATTACTCTTATCCTTTTAATTAATTGTAAAGGTTTTTATTTCTTTAAAAGAATTGGTTTCTAAACTGCTAATTTTTGTTTTGTACGGATTCCATTTTTCTGAGAAAAAGGTATTTGTTTTTTCTAAAGCCGTTTCTAACTCTTTTTTAGCAAATTGTATTAGGTTGTTTTCTGTGCTAGTTAAACCTGTTTTTCTGCTACGTACATAACCGTTTGCAGCCCCAATTCTTTGCATAACTGTAATTTCTGGGTTTCTTGTAATTCCTTGTCTTTTATCTACTTTACCTATATAAAGAGCAATAACGGCATCTATATCTTTTATAATAGTTGCAGAAGCTTTAATTTCTTCTTTGTATTTTTCTTTGTCTAGTTTTGATAAATCTGACTTGTACTTTGTGGCAGTATTTTTACTTTCTACAAGTTGTTTAACAGCGTCTGCAGCAGTTTGGGTATAACTTGCTAATGTTTTGCTAGCATTGTATATTTCATCAATATTAGCTTTAGATACATTTAACCTTGGGTCTGACTTTACAGTTAGCATTGTTTCATCTGTGGTTGAGCCGTAGGTTAACTGTACTTTATAAGTACCAGGTTTAACTCTTTGTCCGCTTGGTTCTCTTTTAGATTTACGTATGCTACGTGATGGTCTTTCTGAACCTTTTTCAGACATATTCCAGTAGTAACGGTGTAATCCTGTTTTTTTAGGAGCTTTAATTTTAATAGTACGTATTAATTCTTCACCATTAAAAAACTGAAATTGTAAAGAATCTTTAGAAGCTACACCATCTTTTTTTGTAGGAGTATTTTCTTTTTCTTCCTTTTTGTTTTCATCTTTAGGCTTTTCTACTTTTTCTTTCTTTTTATAGAAGTACGTTAGCATAGCACCACCTTTTTTGTTTTCACCATTAAATAATGCATCTGCACCAAATCTACTACCTGTAGGTTGTTGGTAAGCTGCTTGGTAGGCAACAGGAGGTGTAAATAAAGCAACATCTTTAGTTAGTACAGTTTTGTCTTTTGCTATAGCACGTAGTGGTCTAATATCATCTAAAACCCAAGCAGCTCTACCAAAAGTACCAATTACAAGGTCGTTTTCTCTAGGGTGTATTATTAAATCTTTTGTAGATACAGTAGGGAAACCTTCTGTCCATTTTTGCCATTTACTACCAGCATCAAAAGATATATACAAACCATCATCTGTACCTAAAAATAATAAGTTTGGTGTTTCTGGATCTTCTACAATAGATAAAGCATAACTTTTAACATCGCCCTCATCTACAATTCTAGTCCACGTTTTACCATAATTAACAGTTTTGTAAACGTAAGGTGCGTAGTTAAACCTACGATAATCGTTAGCAACTAATAAAGCTTCTCCTTTATTTTTGTTAGATGCTTTAATTTGTGGTATCCAGCTACCTTTTGGTAGACCTTTTATATTTTTGGTCACATCTGTCCAGTTGGTACCGCCATTCTGTGTTACGTGTACACGGCCATCATCTGTACCAACCCACAACATATCTTTTTCTACAGGAGAAGGTTCTATTACTAAAATAGTACAGTGGTTTTCTGCTCCGGTAGCATCCATAGTTAATCCGCCACTTTCGCTTTGTTTTTGTTTTTCTGGATCATTAGTGGTTAAATCCGGAGAAATAATTGTCCACGTTAACCCCTTGTCTGTTGTTTTGTGTACAAACTGACTACCAAAATATGCTGTAGCATTGTTAAAAGGATCTTGACCAATAGCAGAGTTCCAATTAAAACGCAATTTTGTTTCTGCGTCTGGTGGTGTTGGTCTTACAGAGTAATTGTTCCCTGTTTTCCAATCATATCTGGATACATTTCCTTGCTGACTCATTGTATAACCAAATTGCGAATCATCTAAATCTGGTACAACATCAAAACCATCACCAAAAGAAATTTCTTGCCAGTAGCTGTTACGTATACCTTGTGCTTTCCAAACAAAAGCAGGTCCACGCCAAGAGCCATTATCTTGCATACCTCCATAAACGTTGTATGGGAACTCGTTATCTACATTAATATGGTAAAACTGCGCTACAGGTAGGTTACCAATAAAACGCCAAGATTTACCACCGTCTTTGGTAATATTTAGTCCACCATCATTACCGTCCATCATAAACTGTCCGTTTTCTGGGTGTATCCACCAGGCGTGATGATCTGGGTGTACGCCATTATCTGCACCATAAGCAGGCATTAATTGGCTAAAGTTTTTACCACCATCTTCAGATACATTTATATAAGTAAAAACAGAATAAATTCTATTTTCGTTTTGTGGATCTACATAAATTTCTGAGTAATAAAAAGGTCTATTTCCTATATCAGATTTATCATTAATTTTTTTCCATTTAAAGCCACCGTCGGTAGATTTGTATAATGCATTTTTTTTAGCTTCAACTAAAGCATAAACAACATTAGTTTTGTTGCGCGCAATTGCAACACCAATACGGCCTAAATTTCCTTTAGGTAAACCATCTTCTTCAGTAATTTTTTTCCAGTTTTCTCCACCATCGTGCGTCATATATAAGCCACTACCAACACCACCAGATTTAAAAAACCAAGGGTCTCTTTTGTGCTCCCACATTGCAGCAATTAGCTTGTTTGGGTTTGTAGGGTCCATTACCAAATCTGCAACACCAGATTTGTTATTGGTAAAGAGTATTTTTTTCCAGGTAACACCACCATCTGTTGTTTTAAAAACACCACGTTCTGGGTGCTCTCCCCAAGGAGAACCAATTGCACCAGCATAAACAATGTTTGGGTTTGTTGGGTCTATTACAATTCTGTGTATATGTCTGGTTTTTTCTAAGCCCATTGGTAACCAGTTTTTACCGCCATCTAAAGACTTGTAAATGCCATAACCACCATTTAAACTATTTCTAGGGTTACCTTCTCCTGTACCTACCCAAATTACAGAGGGGTTGCTTTGTTGTATGGCAACAGCACCAACAGAAGCTGTAACTTCTTTATCAAAAATAGGGTCCCATTTTATACCTCCAGAGGTAGATTTCCATAATCCACCAGAGGCTGTACCTGCATAAATAACATCAGGATTACTATGTACAGCATCTATAGCAGTTACACGGCCGCTCATACCTCCGGGGCCAATGTTTCTGGGCTTTAAGTCTTGTACATAATCCATTTTAAAGTCTTGCGCAGACAAGCACAAAACAGTAAAAAAGAATAAAAGTGAGTGTAGTTTTTTCATTTTTTAGAGTTGTTAGTTGATTTTTAAAAATAAGTAATATTGAGTTAAGTTATTGATTATTAGTGGTCTTTATTTTTTTTATCTTCTTAGGGTTTATCCATAGTATAATACCACTTACACTAATAAATATGAGTCCTAAAGCAAGTATAGTAGAATATAAAAGTTTAAATATTGAAGCATCATTTTTTATAAAATAATCTATAATAGATCCATCATGTATTTTTTCAATAATAGTATCTGTACGTTGTTTTACAGATACAACTTTGCCAGTGTAGCAGTTAATTTGTAACTCTGTAAAATGCTCATCAAACCTAACTTTAGCTATACCTTTTTTAGGTCTGTAATCTATACGGTCTATTATTGTAGATAATTGTAAAGAATCTATATACGCTATGGCATTTTCTTCTATAGTTTTTAAAGGAACAAGAGTATTGTTTTTTGCAGTTATTTTGTAGGTAGAAGGTTTTAAGTAAAGTTCGCTTTTCCAGGCAAGCAAAGCTCCTGTAACGCTTATAATTAATATAAAAGCAACCAAAATTATTGCTACTGTTTTATGTAGATTTCTGTATAAACGAGTGCTTTTTGCGAGTTTGTTAATCTTAATTTTCAATAGGAACTTATTTAAAGTTTCCGAAAATAACGAAAACTGCACCAAAATTTCATAATAATATGTTAACAAAGCAAGCTTACATTTAGCAAACATTTAATACAAATACGTTTTTGAAAATAGAAGGTTTATTGAAAAAGCCGTATTTTTATACTTGTATGAAGAATGATAAAATAAACAGAAAAGGTTTTGTGTTTAAGCAATACAAAGCCCCTTCACAAACTCCGTTTGAAAAGCTTTTTGAGATTTTTAAAGAGTTAATTACACATACATCTGGAGATTTTGATGAAGCTATAGATTGGTTGCGGGAGTTGGATAAAGAATATAAACTTACTACAGAAGACTATACTATTGATGATTTTATAGAAGACCTAAAGGCTAAAGGCTATATTAGAGAAGAAATAAAACCAGATGGTAGCAATGGTACTGCTATTACGGCTAAAACAGAAAGAGCTATTAGACAAGCCGCATTAGACCAAATTTTTGGTAAAATAAAACGTAACGGTTCTGGTAACCATAAAAGCAAAGGTGTTGGAGCAGGTGATGAGCATACTGGCGATTTTAGAAATTACCAATTTGGAGATGCTTTAGATAAAGTGTCTATGACAGAAAGTCTCCGTAATGCACAAGTAAATAACGGTATTGGTGATTTTAGGTTAACGGAAGATGATTTGGTGGTTGAAGAAACTATGCATAAGTCGCAGATGAGTACTGTACTTATGATAGATATTAGCCATAGTATGATTCTTTATGGAGAAGACCGTATTACTCCTGCTAAAAAAGTTGCAATGGCCTTGGCAGAATTAATCACCACACGTTACCCGAAAGATACGTTAGATATTCTTGTTTTTGGTAATGATGCTTGGCCTATTAAAATTGCAGACTTACCGTATTTACAAGTTGGTCCTTACCATACTAATACTGTTGCTGGTTTGCAATTGGCAATGGATTTACTCCGTAGAAAGCGTAATACCAACAAGCAAATTTTTATGATTACAGATGGTAAACCAAGTTGTTTACAAATGCCAGATGGTACGTATTATAAAAATAGTGTTGGTTTAGACGAGAACATTATAAATAAATGCTACGGTATGGCACAACAAGCAAGAAAGCTACACATACCTATAACTACATTTATGATTGCGCAAGACCCATATTTAATGCAATTTGTAAGGGAGTTCACACACGCAAACCAAGGAAAAGCATTTTATACAGGTTTAAAAGGACTTGGAGAAATGATTTTTGAAGATTACGAAACCAATAGAAAAAAACGAATTAAAGGATAAAAGAATTTAGAGAATAGAAATAAGATAAGACAATAAAGTCAGTTTTCTTAAATTTATAAACCTCTTTTCTAAAAAGAAAATATGAAAATAGATACAATAAAAACACTAGGCGATTTAAAAAAAGCTGGTTACCAAAGTAAGTCTATAAAGGATGAGCTAAGAGATAATTTAATAGAAAAAATTAAAAATAAAGAAACCACATTTACAGGTGTTCACGGGTATCAAAATACTGTAATACCAGAATTAGAGCGTGCTATACTATCTAGACACAACATAAACTTATTAGGTTTACGCGGACAAGCAAAAACACGTTTGGCTAGACTAATGCTTAATTTATTAGATGAATATATACCAGTGGTAAAAGGATCTGAAATTAATGATGATCCTTTACAGCCAATTTCTAGATACGCTGTAGAACTTATTAAAGAAGAAGGAGATAGTACACCTATTACTTGGCTGCACAGAAGCGAGCGTTTTGCAGAAAAGTTGGCTACACCAGATGTTACTGTAGCAGATATTATTGGAGATGTAGATCCTATAAAAGCAGCAAACTTAAAGTTGAGTTATGCAGATGATAGAGTAATACATTACGGAATGATACCACGTGCTAACCGTTGTATTTTTGTTATTAATGAGCTGCCAGATTTACAAGCAAGAATTCAGGTTGCATTGTTTAATATATTGCAAGAAGGCGATATACAAATTAGAGGATTTAAATTACGTTTGCCTTTAGATATGCAATTTGTTTTTACAGCAAATCCAGAAGATTATACCAACCGTGGTAGTATTGTTACGCCTTTAAAAGATAGAATAGGGTCACAGATTTTAACTCATTACCCAGAAGATATAGAAACTGCTAAAGTAATAACAGCGCAAGAGGCTAAGTTAGACGAAAGGCAGTCTAATGCTGTAATGGTTCCAGAGCTAGCAAAAGACCTATTAGAACAAATTGTTTTTGAAGCACGTAAAAGCGAATATATAGATGCTAAAAGTGGTGTAAGTGCTAGACTAAGTATTACTGCTTTTGAAAACTTATTAAGTACAGCAGAACTTAGAGCATTAAAAAACGGAGACACTAAAACTACGGTTAGACTTAGTGATTTTATAGGTATTATACCTGCAATTACGGGTAAAGTAGAGTTAGTTTATGAAGGAGAACAGGAAGGTGCAGCAAGCGTAGCTTATAATCTAATTGGTGATGCGGTACAAACGTTGTTTGTAGATTATTTTCCTAAAATTGAAAAACTTAAAAAACAAGAAGACGATAGTCCTTATGACGATGTAGTTTCTTGGTTTTTTAATAATGAAGCCGGATTTGAACTTCTTGATGATTTAAGTGATAAACAATACAAGAATATGTTAGATGCTGTTTCTCCTTTAGATGATTTGTTAGGAGCACATCAACCAAAATTAAAAAAAGAAGAAAGCTATTTTGTAAAAGAGTTTATACTTTGGGGCTTAGTACAGTTTAAGCAATTAAGTAAATACAGATTTACAGAAGGTATACAGTTTAAAGATCCGTATAGTAATTATATAAGCGGATTGTAAACTACCACGTATTCCTAGATTTTATATTGGCATCGCAGAGTTTTATAATCTCTGCGATTCTTTTTTGCTTTGTTTCCTCTCTTTTGGCTTGGTTTAACCAGTATAGATAATGTTTTTTATAGGATGGAGCAAAACTATTGTAGTTTCTAAAAGCATTGGGGTTTTCATTAAAAGCTTCTTGTAAGTTTTTAGGTATAACTCCGTTTTCTACATCATCTAAAGCTGTCCAAGAACCATTTTGCTTACCAATTTTAATACTATCTAATCCACTTTGGTGCATTAAATCAGCAGCAATTAGATTTTTTATATGTGTTTTATTTAATTTACTCCAAACGCTTTTTGCTTTTCGTTTGCAAAAATATTGCCTTCTTTTTCCGTCACCTAAATTTTTAACGGTACTATCTATCCAACCAAAACAAAGTGCAACCTTAACCGCATCTTCCCAAAGCATACTTTCTTTAGCGTGACTTACTTTGTATAGTATTATATAAATTCCAGAACTAGTTTTGTGGTTGTTATGCAACCACTCTCGCCATTCGGTAGTGTTTTTAAAATAGAGTTCTGGTTTTGTTTCCATTTTGGCTTGGTGATATTTTAGTATAAACTTTAATGTATATTTATATCCAAAAATAACTAAAAAGATGCAACGTACTTATACCTTTATTGTTTTAACCTTTATAATTATGATGTCTTTAAATGCGCAAGAACTGTCTAAACAAGATCTACCATATTATCAAATACCAGAGGCACCAAACAGTTTTACAGCTGGCACAGTAGCTGCCAGAACTATAGACGCCTTGGGTTTTAGATATTATTGGGCAACAGAAGGGTTACAGCCAAAAGATTTAGAATATAAACCAAACAAAGAGGGTAGGAGCACTGGTGAAACCGTAGATCATATTTATGGTTTATCTAAAATGATTTTAAAAACAACCAGTTTAAAGATTGATGAAGATAAAAACCAAAAACTAACCTTTAAGGAAAAAAGAAAAAAAACATTAGAGAACTTTAAAAAAGCTAGTGATATTTTAAAAAATGCGACTGACTTAAAAGAACACGAGTTGGTTTTTAATGAAGAATTTAAGCTTCCGTTTTGGAATGCTATAAACGGACCTATTGCAGATGCAATATGGCACAGCGGACAAATAGTAGTTATGCGCAGATCTTCTGGAAACCCAATGCCTAAAGGGGTAAATGTATTAATGGGAACTAAAAAATAATTATACTTAACTTAAAACTAATTCATCAATAAAAAAATGAGAAAATTACAATCTTTTTTGGCAGCAGTAACTGTGTTGCTTGTAATCTCTTGTAAGGAGAAAACAGAAAAAACATCAGAAGAAATAGCAAAAACAGAATTTAAAGTAGATTATGATAAATTTACATTGGATAATGGCTTGCAAGTTATTTTTCATATAGATAGGTCAGATCCTGTTGTGGCAGTAGCATTAACTAGTCACGTTGGTTCTGCTCGTGAAAAAGTAGGCAGAACAGGTTTTGCTCATTTATTTGAGCACTTATTGTTTTTAGAATCTGAAAATCTGGGTAAAGGTGGTTTAGACAAAATGAGTGCGCGTATTGGCGGTTCTGGTGCAAACGGATCTACAAGTAGAGACCGTACCAATTATTTTCAGACAGTGCCTAAAGATGCCTTAGAAAAAATGATTTGGGCAGAGGCAGACAAGCTTGGGTATTTTATAAATACAGTTACAGAACCTGTTTTAGCCAAAGAAAAAGAGGTTGTAAAAAATGAGAAAAGACAACGAGTAGATAACAATCCTTACGGACACGTAAACTATGTGCAAACAAAAGCATTATATCCAGAAGGTCACCCATATAGCTGGACAGTTATTGGGTCTTTAGAAGATTTGCAAAATGCAACTTTACAAGATGTAAAAGATTTTTACAATAAGTGGTATGTTCCTAATAATGTTACATTAACAATTGCTGGTGATTTTGATAAAAACCAAGCAAAAGAATGGGTTAAAAAGTATTTTGATGAAATTAAAAAAGGTGATGATATACCAGCTTTAGAGAAGCAGCCTGTTGCTTTACCAGAAACTAAAAAGTTATACTATGAAGATAACTTTGCACGTTTACCACAACTATCTATAACGTGGCCATCTGTACCAGAGTTTCATAAAGATGCGTATGCATTAGATGTATTATCATCATACCTAGCATATGGTAAAAAAGCACCTTTATATAAGGTTTTGGTAGAAGATAAAAAGCTAACAGATCGTGTGCGTATGTATAATTACTCATCAGAGCTTGCAGGTGAATTAACATTATCTGTTACTGCTTTTGATACTACAGAGCTTACAAGTGTAAATAATGCTGTACAAGAAGCTTTTACTAAGTTTGAAAAAGATGGTATTTCTGATGCAGATATTAACAGAATAAAAGCAGGTCAAGAAACAGATTTTTACAATTCACTTTCTAGTGTATTGGGTAAAGGATTTCAGTTGGCACAATATGAGATTTTTGCTGGTGATCCTGGTTATGTTAGTGAAGATGTAAAAAATATATTAGCAGTAACTAAAGAAGATGTTATGCGTGTGTACAACACGTATGTAAAAGGAAAGAATTTTGTTGCGGTAAGTGCTGTGCCAAAAGGTCAATCTTCTTTGGTTTTAGAAGGATCTATAAAAGCTGAGGTTGTAGAAGAGAAAATTGTTGAAGGTAAAGAAAGTACTTTTGATCCTAGTATTGCTGCTACTTACCAAAAAACACCTTCTAGTTTTGACCGTAGTATAGAGCCTCCTTACGGAGATAGCCCAGATGTAAAAGTACCAGACGTTTATAAAGAGGAGCTTTCATCTGGAATTAAGGTATTTGGTATAGAGAATAATGAAGTGCCACTAGTAGAATTTAATTTTATAATTAATGGTGGTATGTTACTAGAAGATAAAAATAAAATAGGTGTTTCTAATTTGCTAGCATCTATGTTAACCAAAGGGACAAAAAATAAAACGCCAGAAGAATTAGAGAATGCTATAGAAACTTTAGGAGCAACAATTGTTGCATCTGCAAGCAACCAGTATATTATAATTTCTGGCAATTGTTTAGCTAAAAACTATACAAAAGTAATGGATTTGGTTAATGAAATTATTTTGGAACCACGTTGGGATCCTAAAGAGTTTAATTTGCTTAAACAAAGTACTATTAGTCAATTGCAAAGAGCGCAAGCTAACCCTAATAGTATTGCTAGAAACGAATTTTATAAAGTACTTTATGGTGCAGACAATATTTTAGCAAATAATAATGCAGGTACAACAACATCTGTAAAGACAATAACTTTAGATGATTTAAAAGAATACTACAATGCTAATGTATCGCCAACTGTTGCTAATTTTCATATAGTAGGAGATATTACTGCAGCAAACGCTACAGCATCTTTAGAGACTTTAAATAGTAAATGGGAACAAAAAAATGTAACTGTACCAACAGTAATTGCAGCTAAAACTCCAGAAAAATCTAAAGTGTATTTTTATAATGTACCAGATGCTAAACAATCTATATTGTTATTTGGGACACCAGCAATTGCTGCCACAGATAAAGATTTTTATCCTGCGCAGGTAATGAACTATAGACTAGGTGGGGGCAGTTTTGCATCGCAATTAACACAAGAACTTAGAGAAGGTAAAGGATATACTTATGGGGTAGGCTCTAGCTTTAGTGGTGGTAAAACATCTGGTTTATTTACAGTATCTAGTGGTGTACGTACCAATGTAACTTATGAGGCTTCTCAGTTGGTTAAAGATATTATGAAAAATTATAGTAAAGGCTATAACCAAAACGATTTGGAGGTATCTAAAGGCTATATGGTAAAAAGTAATGCAAGAGCTTTTGAAACTATGGGGTCTAAATTAAATATGCTAGAGAATATTAGTATGTATAATTATCCTGTAGATTATGCTAAGCAAAGAGAGCAAGGAGTAAAAAATATGTCTGTAGAAGATGTTAAAGCATTAGCAGATGAATATGTTAATCCAGATAAAATGATTTACTTAATTGTGGGTGATGCTAAAACGCAGCTTAATAAACTTAATAAGTTAGGGTACGGTGAGCCAGAATTATTAAATCCTGATGTGATATTAAAAGACTAAACACTAGTTTTTAATCATAAAAAATCCGCTTTACACATTGTAAAGCGGATTTTTTTATACTCATTTTATAAGTGCTATATATTTATATTTTTTTAAGATTGATGTAAAAATTAGGATCAAAAACTACAGTAGCGTTTTCAGAAGATACTTTAGTTGTTTTCCAATCAGCAGAAGGAAAAACCCATTGTTCTTTATCGTTAATTTTTACTTTTATAGGCATATCAAAACCACTTACAATATTTGTATATCTGTACTTTAGTTTATTGTCTTCAATTTTATATTCTAAGTTAGGAATACGTACGTCTCTTAAATACTGATTAAATATAGTTGTTAAATCTATTCCAGATTGATGACTTAAGTAATCTTCAATTTCATCTGTGGTTACAACAGAATGGTAAAAGTCTTTATTTAACCCTCTTAAAATACGTCTCCATTTTTCATCATTATCAACCAACTGCCTAATACTATGTATCATATTAGCACCCTTGTAATACATATCTCCAGAGCCTTCATCATTTACATTGTAATTACCAATAATAGGAATGTCGTTTGCAATGCTTCTACGAGTACCAATAACGTACTCGTTAGCAGCTTGGGTTCCGTAATAGTAATCTAAAAATAGACTTTCAGAATAAGCCGTAAAACTCTCATGTATCCACATATCTGCAATGTCTTTGTTGGTAATGTTATTTGCAAACCACTCGTGACCAGATTCGTGAATAATTAAAAAGTCAAACTTTAAACCCCAGCCAGAACCAGACAAATCTCTACCCAAATAACCTTGCATATATTTGTTACCATACGTAACTGAACTTTGGTGTTCCATACCTAAATAAGGAGCTTCAACCAGTTTGTAACCATCTTCATAAAAAGGATAAGGTCCAAACCAATGCTCAAAAGCCTTCATCATTTTAGGAGCATCTTTAAAATGTACTTTTGCTTTTTCTAAGTTATCGCGTAGCACATAATAATTCATGTCTAAAGGACCTTTTTCACCTTTATAAACTTCAGAAAATTGTACATAGTCACCAATATTAACATTAACACCATAGTTATTAATTGGGTTTTTAACTACCCAATGAGATGTTACAGTATTAGCGTGTTCTTCAATTTTTTCTAGTCTTCCGTTAGAGATATTAGACAAACCCTTTGGGTTGGTAACACTAATACGCATGCTGTCTACCTCGTCATACATATGGTCTTTATTTGGCCACCAAACACTGGCACCTAAACCTTGGCAAGATGTAGCTACAAATGGTTTTCCGTTTTCATCTTTAGACCAAGAAAAACCACCATCCCAAGGTGCATTTACAGCTTCTTTAGGGTTACCCTCATAATACACCACAATTTGGTTAACGGCACCAATTTGTTGTTTTTGCTTTAGTTTTATAAAATGCGCATTTGTTGCTGAGGTGAATTTTAGCTTTTTCCCTTTTTGTGTTACTTTGGTAATTTTTAAAGGTGGTTGTAGATCTACCTGAAGCACTTGATTTTCATCTAAAACAGTATACATAATGGTGTTTTTACCAGAAATATACTTTGTAGCAGGGTCTACTGTTACGTCTAAATGGTAGTAATTTAAATCCCACCAAGCGCGTTCTGGAGTAATTGTGCCACGTAAAGTATCTGTTTTTGTAAATGTTTTTTGTGCATATACACCAAAAGATAGGAGTAGGGTAGCACAAATTAATAAAGCTTTTTTCATATGAGTAGTTTGTTAGTAGTACAAATATATTTATCTGTAAATGTAATAAAAAGAAAAAGCCATTAAAGAGTTTCCTAATTAATGGCTTGTTTAACTTGTATTTTTAAGGTTTAATTTTGATTTACACTTAGTAGATTAATATCAAAAATTAAAACAGATCCTCCTGGTATGCGGCTTACATCATTACTGCCATACCCTAATCTAGATGGTATTAGTAACACACCATTACCACCTTCTTTAAAGTAGGTAATACCTTCTGTCCAGCCAGCAATTACTTGTTGTAGATTAAAAGAAATTCCGTTAGCATCACTTTCATCAAAAGTGTTGCCGTCTGTAAAATATCCTTTATAAGCTACAGTAACATCAGAGCTTGCTGTTGGTCTTATTCCGTTACCCTCATCATTAATAACATAATATAAACCGCTATCACTTTTTAGAGCAGTAAGGTTGTTTTTTTCTATGTAAGTTTTAATTTCTGCTTCGTTTTGTGCAGTGTAATCTACAGGTTCTTTAATTGTAACATCGTCATTTTTACAAGATATAAATAGTGTAAAAACAAGTATCAGTATTCCGTATTTCATTTATAGTTTTTTTTAAGCTTAGCAAATATAAGTGTTTAGCTTTAGCTTTAATTTTAAAAATAAGTTAATGTTAACTACCTCATAATTTTATTAGGAAAAACTACAACACTCTCAAAACCATCTTTTCCAACGGCTGCAACACCAAAAAATGAATTATCAATTACAATACCGTTTAAAGTTTGCTCTGTAACATTACCTACATATTTACTGTTGTCCCAAGTAGGCGAAGTAGTATCTCTCCAATATATTTTATAACCTAAAGCACCTTCTACCGGCGACCACTCAAGTTTGGCAGAAGCCTCTACAATACCTCCAATTTTAACTGTTGTAGGAGAAGGAGGGGCCCAAGCTAAATTAGCCATTGTTATAGCATTTACAGCAGTTAGTTTTTTAGCATATGCAAAATTAACGTGTTCTACAACATCGCCATAAGCAATGCCATTTTCCGTTCTAATATCTTGGTGTTGTTGAGTGTAGTTTTCATGCGCTTCCATTATTCTTATGCCAGGAAAACCAAGATCGTTAAAAGGTCTGTGATGCCCACCTCTACCAAATCTATCTAACCTATAAATCATCATCGGATTCATTTCTGGCATATATGTTTTTACATTTTTGTGAATGTAGCGTGCTAATTGGCGAGATATACCGTCTACCTCACCACCATAAAAACGTCTTGCTTTACGTTGCCTTTCTGTTTCGTTTGCAGGTACAGGTTCAGAAAAAATTCTAAAATCCCTATTACTTATTACGCCATCAACACCTTTAATATTTCCAATCATATCATTATTTAGAATACCAATAATATCCCATTCTTTTTCTTTGGCATATTTAGCTAAACCAGCACCACCAAATAAGCCTTGTTCTTCACCAGAAAGACCTACATAAATTATACTATTTTCAAATTTATATTTTGATAAGACACGTGCAGCTTCCATTGTGCCAGCCATACCGCTAGCATTATCATTTGCGCCGGGAGCATCTGTAGTAAAATCCATAGTGTCACTAGCTCTAGAGTCTATATCGCCACTCATAATTATATATCTGTTAGGATACTTTGTGCCTTTTTGTATAGCAACAACATTTACAACCCACGCATCATGTGGTACTCTACCGTTTCCTTTTTTTGTAACAAAATCTTTCTGATAAAATACATTTAAGCAGTTGTTACATTCGGTAGACATTTTGTCAAATTCAGATTTTATCCATCTTCTTGCAGCTCCAATTCCTCTTGTATTAGATACAGTGTCACTAAAGGTGTTACGTGTGCCAAAGTTAGCTAGTGTAGTAATATCATTTTTAATGCGCTCTTCTGAAACCGCATTAATAATATCGTAAATTTTAGAGTTTGTTTGTGCATTTGTAAACGTTATACCAAGAATAAATAATAGTAAGAATAATTTTTTGAGAGTCATTTTTTAGTTTTTATGTGAGTTAGTTGTATTTCTTTTTAAGTAAAGCAAATAAACCAATAAGTGGTCCAATGCCTAAAAATAAGAAAATAAAAGAAGCATTAATGCTTGTTGCTAAAGCTGCTAAAAGCTGAATACTTAAAATGCTAATAGCAAACCCTATAGAGTTTACAAGTGTAAGTCCAGTTCCTTTTAATTCTGTTGGTGCGGCTTGTGCAACTAGACTAGAGAATTGTGGAGAATCTGCTGTTACTGCCATTCCCCAAATACACCAACTAATAATAAAAAATAGCGCAGGTAGTTTAAAAAATAAAGGAGATAAAAAGCAGCAGAGTCCAGAAATAAATAAAGCAATTACAGCTACTTTATAGCTACCGTGCTTTTTAGAAAAAGAGCCGCCAACAGCACAGGATACTGCACCTAAAGCAATAACCATAAAGGTGAAAATAGGAACAGAATAGTTGGTGTTTTGTATGTTGTTTATTGTTTTTATAGCTAATGGTGTAAATGCCCAAAATGCATAGAGTTCCCACATATGACCAAAGTAACCTATTGCAGCTTTTGTAAAAATGGGATTTTTAAACAATTGTACGCCTGCTTTTAGTTTAAGTTTAGAACTTTGTTTTCTGTAAGGTCCGTTAGGAACAAAAATAACAACTACTAAGCCTCCTAGTAAAGCTAAAATTGATGTTGCTTGTAATATTGTTTGGTAATTACTGCCCCAATTTAAGCCACTAATTAAAAAAGGAAAAGCTGTTCCTAGAACTAAAGCACCAACTAAATAGCCTAACGCTTTACCAAGTCCGTTTTTGTAATAATCAGAGGCAATTTTCATACCTACAGGATATATTCCGGCTAAAAAAAAACCGGTTCCGAATCTAGCACCTAAAATGTGCCATTTGGTAATAGTATCTGCAAGTAAACTAAAATTGCATAATGCCGCAAACAAAGCACAAATTGCAAAAACCTTAGATGGTGAAAACCGGTCTGCAATCATTAATAAGGCAAACACCAAAGTACCTAATATAAAACCTAATTGTACAGAGGATAAAACATAACCAATTATACTGTTTCCTAGTCCGGTTTTTAAAGCTAAATCGTCTACAATAGCATTACCAGCAAACCATAAAGATGTACACGCAAATTGCGATACTATTAATAATGGTAAAATATAGGATTTCCTTGTTAAGCTATTCATATAGGTTTTTGGTTGGTCGTACAAAAGTACTAAACCTAAATCCTAAAATATTAATCTATAAAACGTTTTAATAGTTTGCGCACATCTGTAGTACCATCTACATAATATTTTGCTTGTGTTTTTTGGTGACCTACTTTTACGGTAATAGCACTTTCTGGTAATTCTTGAAACATAAATTCATCTGTCCAGTCATCACCAATAGCAAAAACAAAATCATACGTATCATCATTATAAACACGCATAGCAGCACGACCTTTGTTTACGTTACTACTTTTAATTTCCATTACTTTATTACCATTTAGTACGCTTAAATCATCATTAGCAATTAAACTGGTAAGTACTGTGTTTAATTCTGTTGCTCTTTTGTTTCCAAAATCTGGATCTGTTTTTCTATAATGCCAAGCTAAAGAATAATTTTTTTCTTCGATAAAACTACCAGGTGTACGGTCTACAAATGATTCTAAAACAGGATGAATTTTTTGCATCCATTCTTTCTTTACATTTTCTAGCATTCTAAATTCTTCTCCGTTTTGAGAAATCCAAACACCGTGTTCTACAATCATATTATATTTTTTATGTAAAAACCACTTGGTAAAAGTTTCTTTATCTCTACCGCTAATTAAGTACATATCTGTATTTGGTTGTGCAGCAATATTATCTAATAAAGTGTAAAGCTCTTCGTCTGGGCTAGCCTTTTGAGGATCGTTTTTAAAGGCAGCTAAAGTACCATCATAATCTATAAATAATAACTTCTTTTTAGCTAGTTTGTAGTTTTTTTCTACAGTATTTAAAAGCTCTTTTCCTAATTTTTTAGATACATAAGAAATGCTATTTTCTTTTTGTTCTTTTAAAGAATTTACAAAGTCGTTAGCCCATTTTTCTACATTATAACGCTCTAGTCTTTTTTGCAAAATATCATTACGTTCTTGTTGCTCTTCTACAGGCATATTAATTGCTTGCTGCAGCGCTTCTACAGTTTGCTCAAAGTTATTAGGGTTAATTAGTAAAGACTCGTTCATTTCATTAGCAGAGCCAGCCATTTCACTTAAAATTAAAACCCCTGTTTTGTCTGTTCTAGTAGCAATATATTCTTTAGCAACAAGGTTCATACCATCACGAATAGGAGTAAGCCAAGCAATATCACAAGAGGTATATAAATCTATTAAGTTTTCAAAAGGCATAGACCTGTAGAAATACCATATTGGTGTCCAGTTCACTGTAGAAAATTCTCCGTTAATTCTACCAACCAATTCATCAACTTCTTTTTTCAGTAGTTGGTATTGTGGCACGTTAGATCTAGATGGTACGGCTAAGATTATTAGTCTAACTTTTTCTTTATACTCTGGATGCTTGTTTAAAAAATACTCAAAAGCGTTTAATCTTTTTGCAATTCCTTTAGTGTAATCTAACCTATCTATAGATAAAATTAGTTTAGCGTCTTTAGTAGATGCTTTGTGAGCGTTTAATCGTTGTTGAAAATCTGACTGGTTTTCTGTAGCGTTTAATGAGTTTGCTTTACCAGCTTCACTAAATTTTTTATAATCTATTCCCATAGGAAAAGAATCTACTTTTACAATTCTGTTTTCTATATGTACTTCATTAAAGCTAACGTCTAAACCAAGTAAACGTCTAACAGAACTTAAAAAATGTCTTTCGTAATCATAGGTATGAAAACCAATAAGGTCTGACCCCATTAAGCCTCGTAAAATTTCTTCACGCCAAGGTAGCGTTCTAAAAATTTCGTAAGACGGAAAAGGAATATGTAAAAAGAAACCAATGGAAATATCTGGTTTTTTTTCTTTAACCATTTGTGGTACTAGCATTAATTGGTAGTCGTGTACCCAAATAATATCATCATCATCTGCTTTGGCTATAATTTCATCTGCAAATTTTTGATTTACGGCTTTGTATATTTCCCAATTATCAAGTTCAAATTCAGAATACTCTAAAAAATAATGAAATAAAGGCCAAATAGTTCTATTACTAAATCCAAAATAAAATCCATCTACCTCTTCTGCATTTAATTTAACTTTAGCACAACCGTGATCTTTTAAGGTAGCATCAATATTACTTTCTAAACCTTCTGGTATATTTTCATCTGTTAAACCACTCCATCCTATCCATAAATCATTACTTCCAGAGTGTACAGATTTCATACCAGTTGCCAATCCGCCAACACTAGGTGTTGTTTTTATTTCATTATTATGAATTTCTAATTGTACTGGTAGTCTATTTGAGATAATGATAGTTTTACTCATAAATCGGTATTTTTTGCTAGAATTTAATTGATTTTTGTATAAATTTCGATAAAATTGGTAATAAAACCTACTAATTAGAAATGTTTAACCCTAATTTATTATATGGATAATTTAGACTATGGAATTATAGGAAATTGTAGAAGCGCAGCCCTTATCTCTAAGAATGGTGCAATTGAATGGAGCTGTTTGCCTGCATTTGATTCTTCCTCAGTTTTTGCTAAAATTTTAGATGAAAATAAAGGTGGTAGTTTTGAAATCCTAACAAGTAGCGATTATAAAATTACTCAGAATTATATAACACAAACTGCAATATTAGTTACTACATATACTAATGGTAATCATATTTTTGAAGTACGTGATTTTATGCCAAGATATAAGACTGAAGACGGTTCGTATTACTCACCACCAGAAATTATACGCTATATAAGGTATGTGTCTGGTAAACCTACTTTTAAAGTATTGTACAATCCTAAGTTAGAATATGCAGCTGGCGAAACAAAAACTTATATAAAAAAAGAATTTATTACTAGTTTAACACACGGAGAAAAGTTTGATACCGTTTTTTTATACACTTCTTTTAATAAAGAACGTGTAGTTAGTGGTAATGAAATAGAGCTTACCCAAGATGGTTATTTTTTATTTGGGTACAATGAAAAGATTTTTTCGCCATCAGTAAAAAAAGTTTATTTAGAACAACAACGCACCAAAGTTTATTGGTTAAACTGGAGTGGAAAAATTCCTAAGTATCATTTATACAATAAAGAAATAAACAGGAGTTCCATAACCTTAAAGCTATTAACTTACGATAAAACTGGAGCTGTTTTGGCCGCTGCAACCACATCTTTACCAGAAACTATTGGAGAAGTAAGAAACTGGGATTATCGTTTTTGTTGGATTAGAGATGCTTCTATGGTTATAAAAGTAATGTCTGAGCTTGGACACAAAAACGTAGCCAAAAGATACTTGCAATTTATAATAAATCTTATACCAGATAAGGATGAAAAATTGCAAATTATGTACGGTATTAATGGCGAAAAAGAACTTACAGAAGAGACACTAGAGCATTTAGACGGTTACAAAGGCTCTAAACCTGTACGCGTTGGTAATGCTGCATACAAGCAAAAGCAGAACGATATTTATGGCATTCTTATGGATGTTATTTATGAGCAACTAGTAAAGTTTTCTACAGACTTAGAAAATGGAGAAGATCTCTGGGGAATAACAAAAGGTATTGTTTGGATAGTAGATAAACACTGGAAAGAGGCAGACAAGGGAATTTGGGAATTTAGAGCAGAAGATCGTCACTTTACCTTTTCTAAAGTTTT
Organism: Cellulophaga sp. RHA19; assembly: GCF_002813425.1. Lineage (NCBI taxonomy): Bacteria > Pseudomonadati > Bacteroidota > Flavobacteriia > Flavobacteriales > Flavobacteriaceae > Cellulophaga > Cellulophaga sp. RHA19. The sequence goes on along the minus strand of NZ_PHUL01000001.1, from coordinate 3,333,517 downwards.
ATGTTGGGTTGCAATAGATAGAGCTATTAAAGTTGCTAGAATTTTTAATAAGTCGCACAAAATTGAAAAATGGACTAGGTTAGAGCAGGCAATTAAAAAAGACATTCTAGATAATGCTTGGAATGATGAAGTCAATGCGTTTACCCAGTCTTACGGTTCTACTTATTTAGACGCATCTGTTTTGTTAATGGAATCTTACGGTTTTATACACGCAAAACATCCTAAATTTGTAGCAACGGTAAAAGCTATAGAGAACAACTTATGCAACGATGGTTTGTTGTATAGATATAAAAATGAAGATGATTTTGGGTTGCCATCGTCATCGTTTACAATTTGTACTTTTTGGTTTATAAATAGCTTATTTAAAATAGGAGAAGAAGAAAAAGCACGTATGTATTTTGATAGGTTACTAGGCTATAGCAACCATTTAGGATTGTTTAGTGAAGATGTAGATTTTAAAACAAAAAGACTCTTAGGTAACTTTCCGCAGGCATACTCTCATTTAGCATTAATAGAATGTGCACTTAATTTTTCTGCTAAGGAGAATGATGAAAAAGTACTAGAATCTATGAGAGAATAATTTTGTAGTTTTTTTGAATAAAAGCAAAACCCTTATCTATATAAAAGATAAGGGTTTTGTTTTAGTTAATTTCTTCTAAAACACATTCTAGTAATTGCTTTAAATGTACCTTGGTTGTAAAAGGATTCATAATAGTAACACGTAAATAATGTATACCTCTTAGTTTTGTTTGTACAATGTAAAATTCTCCTTTTTCTAATATAGATTGACGAATTTTTTCATTTAAAGTATTTGTTTCTTTTTCTGATAAGTTTTGGTTAACATATCTAAAGCATACAATGTTTGATGCAGGTTGTACTGCAATTTCAAAATTTGGATCTGCAACAACCATTTCTGCAAACTGATGACCTAAGTCATAAAGCGTGGTAACATATTCATCAAAAATCTCATCTCCATAAGTTTTTAAAATTGTATACCAATGTATGCTTGCCATTGTTTTAGTGCACTCAAACGTGCGTTTTGCAATATTATACCAGTCTTCCTCTTTAGATTCTTCTAATAAATAATCTGCTTTTTGACTAAAAGTAGCGTGTGATGTATTGCCATCCTTAAATAGTAGGGCAGTGGTTAGTGCTGGCATCATCATCATTTTATGACCATCAATAACAATAGAATCAGCTTTTTCTATACCCCTTACAGTGTGTTTGTAGGTTTTAGAAAATATAGCTGCACCACCGTGAGCACCATCAACATGAAACCATATGTTTTTTTCTTGGCTAAAGTTTGCAATGGCATCTAAATTATCATAAATACCAGTAGATGTAGAGGGTGCACTACCTACAATAGCAAATACTTCTATATCATTCTCTTTTGCTTTTTGATAATATTGCTCAAGCAAATTCAGATTCATATTAAAATTTTCGGTAGAAGGTATTTTTATAATTCCAGCATCGCCTAAACCCATAATTCTAGCTGCTCTGTCTACACAATAATGCGCTTCTTCACTAACCATAATTCCTAATGAGTTGGTGCTACCTTGTGCCCATACATTTGTAGATGCTTTTGATTTGCGTGCTGTAAGTAATGCGGTTAAATTAGCCAGCGTACCACCAGATGTTAATATGCCATTTGCGGCTTGTGTATAACCTGCTTTTTTACATAGATAATCTGTAACTATACGTTCTATAGCAGAGGCAGCAACTCCCATTTCATAAACAGCCATACCATTGTTTAAAGAAGCGCTTACAAGTGCGCTTAATGCTGTTATTGGTAGGGTAGGGGTTACTTGGTGACCAATGTATTTTGGATTATGTACGTGTATAGAGTGACTAATTATTGTGCCAAATAAGTTTTTTTCATCACTATTTTTTAAATAATCTTTCCAGAAAAGATGTTCATCCTTTGGCTGATTCCAATGTATGGTTTTGTTGTTCTTATTTTCTAAAGTGTTTTCAAAATGGTCTGCTAGTTCATTTATTAACTCGTGCCCCCTTTTTCTAAAGTTTTCTGGACTGTATGCTTCAACTAATTTTTTCAATCTTATGCATTTAAAATACTAGTTGTAAAATTAGGCCTTTTAAAAACAAAAAACCATCAGTAAAACTGATGGTTTTGTTAAATCTCTGCTTTATAAGCTTCAATTTGAATTAGTCAATCATTGTATACAAGCTAAATCTATGTAGGTTGTATCTTTGTAAATGTACGGTTTTATCTGTTAAAAACAATATTTGTTTTCAGCTTTTACTTTTTCAGCAATTTCATTACGTAAGTCTACAATGTCTGGGTAGTTTTGGTACTTAGTAAAACGTTTAAGTCCCATTAACATCATACGTTGCTCATCACCTTCAGCAAAAGAAATAATACTTTCTTTACCTTTTTTCTCAATAATATCTACAGCGTTGTATAAATATAATTTAGACATTGCTATTTGTGTTTTCTGAGAATCTTCACCAAAACGTTTGGCATTTTTCTCAGTTCTAAGAATAGCAGATTCTGCCATATAAATTTCAATTAAAATGTCAGCAGCAGCAATTAATAACTGTTGGTGTTCTTCTAATTGCGGTCCAAATTTTTGAACAGCACCACCAGCAACCATTAAAAAAGTTTTCTTTAACTTTTTAATCATTACTTTTTCTTCTGAAAACAACTCAGAAAAATCTGGAGTTTCAAAAGATGGTATACCCATTAGTTCACTTTGTACTTCACTAGCAGGGCCTAATAAATCTACGTGACCTTTCATTGCTTTTTTAACCAACATACCTACAGAAAGCATACGGTTAATTTCGTTTGTACCTTCGTATATACGAGCAATACGAGCATCTCTCCAAGCAGCTTCCATAGGTGTCTCTTCAGAAAAGCCCATACCTCCAAAAATTTGAATACCTTCATCTGCACAACTCTGTACATCTTCTGATACTGCAACTTTTAATATAGAACACTCAATAGCATATTCTTCTACACCTTTAAGTTCTGCCTCTTGGTGTGTGTTACCAGCAGCTTCACGCATAGCAATACGGTCTTCTATATTTTTAGAAGCTCTGTATGTTGCAGACTCACCAACGTAAGCGTTAGTTGCCATTTCTGCTAATTTTATTTTAATAGCTCCAAAGTCTGAAATAGGAGTTTTAAATTGCTTACGCTCGTTAGCATATTGTACACCTGTTGTTACAATTCTACGTTGAGAATCTAAACAAGCAGCAGCTAATTTAATACGACCAACGTTTAATGCGTTCATTGCAATTTTAAATCCTTCTCCACGACCGGCAAGCATATTTTCTGCAGGAACAACAGTATCGTTAAAGAAAACTTGTCTTGTAGATGAAGCTCTAATACCTAATTTATGCTCTTCTTCACCTAATGTAATTCCGTTTGCATTTTCTGGATCATACTCAACAATAAAACCTGTAATGTTTTTATCATCTTCAATACGAGCAAAAACAATCATCAAGCTACAGAAACCTGCATTTGATATCCACATTTTTTGTCCGTTAATTTTGTACGATTTTCCATCCTCAGAAAGTGCAGCAGTAGTTTTGCCTGAGTTAGCATCAGACCCTGCACCTGGCTCTGTTAAACAGTAAGCGCCAAACCACTCGCCAGTAGCTAATTTAGGAACGTATTTTTGTTTTTGTTCCTCTGTACCATAAAGAGTAATTGGCATAGTACCTATACCTGTATGTGCACCAAAAGCAGTACTAAAAGAACCTGTACCACTAGAGATATAATCACACGTTAATACTGTAGATACAAAGCCCATTCCTAAACCATTGTACGCTTCTGGTACGGCAACACCTAAAAAGCCTAATTCTCCAGCTTTACGCATAACTTCTTCCGTTAATGCATAATCTTTAGCTTCAAACCTTGCTTTGTGCGCTATAATTTCACGTTCGTTGAATTCAGCTACCGCTTCTTTCATCATTGTTTGTTCTTCTGAAAAATCTTCAGGAGTAAAAACGTCTTCGCAATTTGTTTCTTTTACTAAGAATTGACCTCCGCGTAGGATATCTTTTTCTGTATCTGCCATTTGTTTTTTTATTAGATTTTAAGATTTCTAGAACCAAGAATCAAGACAGCTTAAGTCTGGATTTGAAACTTGAAATCATTTTTGTATTTGTTTATTTTCCTCTGAAATTTAATTTATTTGAATTTCTTAATTAAGAAACTCAAATATACCGCAAGCCCCTTGTCCTGTACCTACGCACATTGTAACGGCTCCATATTTACCTTTCATATCACGCTTACGCATTTCATCAAAAAGTTGAACAGAAAGTTTTGCTCCTGTACAACCTAATGGGTGACCCAATGCAATTGCACCACCGTTTACGTTTATAATATCTGGATTAAGATCTAATTCTCTAATTACAGCTAAAGATTGAGAAGCAAATGCCTCGTTTAACTCAATTAAACCTAAATCTTCTTGTTTTAAACCTGCTTGCTTTAATGCTTTTGGAATGGCTTTAACTGGGCCAATACCCATAATACGAGGCTCTACACCTGCAGCTGCATAATTAACTAAACGTGCAATTGGCTCTAAGTTTAACTCTTTAACCATATCCTCGCTCATTACCATTACAAAAGCAGCACCATCACTCATTTGAGACGAGTTACCTGCAGTAACACTACCACCAGCAGCAAATACAGCACGTAATTTAGCTAAAGCTTCTTTACTTGTTCCTTTACGTGGACCTTCATCTTTAGTTACGGTATATTTCTTTGTCGCTTTTTTACCATTAGCATCAACATAAGTTTGTTCTACATCTATTGGTACTATTTGATCCTGAAAACGATCTTCTGCTTGTGCTTTTAACGCCTTCATATGAGAGTTAAATGCAAATTCATCTTGGTCTTCACGAGAAACTTTAAACTGCTTTGCAACCGCTTCTGCAGTGTTACCCATTCCCCAATAATAATCTTCATGACCAGCTTTAACTATGTCATAATTTAATTCTGGTTTAAAACCTGTCATTGGTACACTACTCATACTTTCTGCACCACCAGCAATAATACAATCTGCCATACCGGCTTGTATTTTTGCAGTAGCCATACCAATTGTTTCTATTCCGGAAGAACAAAAACGGTTTACAGTTACCCCAGGAACATCTACAATATCTAATCCCATTAAAGAGATTAAACGTGCCATATTTAAACCTTGTGCACCTTCTGGCATTGCGTTACCCACAATAACATCATCAATGCGCTTTGGATCTAAACTAGGTAGCTCAGTCATCATATGTTTAATGGTTTCTGCAGCTAATTCATCTGTTCTTTTAAAACGGAACACGCCTTTTGGTGCTTTACCAACTGCGGTTCTGTATGCTTTTACTATATATGCTGTTTTCATTTTTTTTCTTTAAGATTAATAGAATCAAGAGTCAAGACAAATTTTCTTGAATCTCCAAGTCTTACTTCTTGTTTCTAGTTTCTAAGAGGTTTCCCTTTAGTTAACATATGCTGAATTCTTTCTAGAGTTTTACGTTCTGTACATAAACTTAGGAAAGCTTCTCGCTCTAAATCCAATAAATATTGCTCACTTACCAATGTTGGTTCAGATAAATCTCCACCAGCCATTACATAAGCTAATTTATTTGCAATTTTATGATCGTGCTCACTAATGTAGTTACTATCTTCCATAGAATCTGTACCTACTAGGAACATACCTAAAGCTTGTTTACCTAGTACTTTTACATCTGTTCTGCGTACTGGTTGTGTATAGCCCATATCTGCCATTAGTTTAGCGTGCTGCTTTGCAACTGCTATTTGGCGTGCTTTGTTAACAACAACTATATCTTTTCCTTTTTGTAAAAGGTTAGAGTCAAAGGCTTCATAAGCAGAAGTAGATACTTTTGCCATACCAATAGTTAAGAAATGCTCTTGTAGTACATTTAACTGTACATCTCCTTTGCTAAAAAGATCAGATGCTCTTAAAGCCATTTCTTTAGAACCACCACCACCTGGTATAACACCTACACCAAACTCTACTAATCCCATATAAGTTTCTGCAGCTGCAACTACTTTATCTGCGTGTAATGATAGTTCACAACCACCACCTAATGCCATACCGTGAGGAGCAGAGATAGTTGGTATAGATGAGTAACGCATACGCATCATTGTATCTTGGAAGTATTTAATAGCCATATTTAGCTCATCATACTCTTGTTCAGCAGCCATCATAAATATCATACCTATGTTAGCACCTACAGAAAAGTTTGCTGCTTGGTTACCTACTACTAATCCAGCAAAGTCTTTTTCAGCAAGGTCAATAGCTTTGTTTAATCCTGCTAAAACATCACCACCAATAGTGTTCATTTTAGATTGGAACTCAACATTAAGTATACCATCACCTAAATCTTCAACAACAACGCCAGAATTTTTAAATACTTCTGATGTTTTTCTAATATTGTCTAGAATGATAAATGAATCCTGACCTGGAATTTTTGCTTGTTGTTTAGAAGGAATGTCATAAAAGAATGAAGCACCATCTTTAACTGTGTAAAAAGATGTATTGCCAGAAGCAACCATTTCATTTACCCAAGCAGCAGGCTCTAAACCTTCGGCTTTCATTAATTCAATACCTTTTTCTACTCCAATTGCATCCCAAATCTGAAAAGGACCGTGTTCCCATCCAAAACCAGCTTTCATTGCATCATCAATCTTATATAGCTCATCTGTGATTTCTGGAATACGATTAGATACGTAAGCAAATAAGGCAGTAAAGCTTTTTCTGTAAAACTCACCCGCTTTATCTTTTCCTTTTACTAATATTTTAAATCTGTCTACTACTTTATCTACTGTTTTGGTAAGTTCTAAAGTTGCAAATTTTGCTTTTTTAGCAGATCTGTATTCTAATGTGTTTAAGTCAAGAGATAAAATTTCTTTTTTACCTTCTGCTGAAACTGTTTTTTTATAAAAACCTTGTCCCGTTTTACTTCCTAACCATTTGTTCTCCATCATTGTATTAATGAAGTCTGGTAGTTTAAAAAGCTCTAAACGTTCGTCTTTAGGACAGTTTTCTCTAATACCGTTTGCTACGTGTACTAAAGTATCTAAACCAACAACATCTACTGTACGGAAAGTTGCAGACTTAGGACGACCAATTACTGGTCCGGATAATTTATCTACCTCTTCTATAGTTAAGTCTAAATCTTTAACTGCGTGAAATAAACTTTGAATACTAAAAATACCAATACGGTTACCTATAAAAGCAGGTGTATCTTTAACTACTACAGATGTTTTACCTAAAAATTTCTCTCCGTAACCGTTTAAAAATTCTAATACCGCAGCATCAGTTTTTGGTCCCGGAATAATTTCAAATAAGTTTAAGTAACGTGCAGGATTAAAAAAGTGAGTTCCGCAGAAGTTTTTCTGAAAATCTTCAGAACGACCTTCACTCATAAAGTGTATAGGAATACCAGAAGTGTTAGAAGTAATTAACGTACCTGGAGTTCTGTATTTTTCTAATTTTTCAAAAACTTGTTGTTTAATATCTAACCTTTCAACAACAACTTCCATAATCCAGTCTACATCTGCAACTTTAGAAATATCATCTTCTAAGTTACCTGTTGTAATTCTGTTTGCAAATTTTTGACTGTAAATAGGAGAGGGTTTAGATTTTAAAGAAGCTTTTAGAGCATCGTTTACCAATCTATTCCTAACTACCTTATCTTCTAGTGTTAAGCCTTTTGCTTTTTCTTTGTCGTTTAGTTCTCTAGGAACAATGTCTAACAATAGCACTTCTACACCAATATTTGCAAAGTGACAGGCAATGCCACTACCCATAATACCAGAGCCAATTATGGCTATTTTTTTAATGTGTTTGTTCATTTCTATTTAGACCTATTTATTAGTTATATTATTTAAAAATCTCTTTTTTAGCTATAAGCGAGTTGATTGTTTCTGTAACCTCAAAAAAATTGTTTAGCTTTTCTTCTGATATATTAGCTTTAACAGTACTGTTAAACTGAAAGACAGTGTCTTTAGATAACGTTCTTTTTTGTAATCCAATATCTGTTAAGTGAATAATTACACCTCTGCCATCATTAGGGTTGGGTTTACGAACTATAAACTCTTTTGCTTCTAAACTTTTAAGTATTCTAGATAAGCTGGTGGCTTCCATCCCCATTTTTGGTCCTAATGCAGTAGATGCAGTACCTGTTTTTGGGTCTATGCTTAATAAAGTAAAAGCCATTGCCATTGTATTATTATGGTTTTTTGCTTCTTCATTATACATCTTAGCTACCGCTAGCCAAGTTTCTCGTAAAGCATAATCTATGGTAATCTCTTTCATTTGTAATTTGAATAGGTTACCAAATATAGTGAAAATTTATTATGCATGCATAATAAATTCAAGAAAAAATGTGTCCTTAATATATACTTAACATTAAAATTAAGTAAAGTGGGTAGAAGTGTAGTTAATTAGCTGCTAAGGTTTTAGAGTCTTAGCAGCTAAAAAAAATTAATATCCGTAAATATCATTGTAAAGAGCCTTGTATTTCTCTTTTATTATTTTTCTACGTAATTTTAAAGTAGGAGTAACTTGTCCGCCTTCTATACTCCAAACATCTGGAGTAAGTCTAAATTGTTTAATTTTTTCCCATTTAGCAAAGTTTTCATTGGCAGCGTCTACCTCTTCCTGAAAACGAGCTATTACCTTTTCATTAGTAACCAAGTCCTCATTACTTGTAATGGTAATATTGTAACGTTTAGCCCATTCTTTAACAAAATCAAAATCTGGCTGAATAAAAGCTGCAGGCATTTTTTCGCCTTCACCAATTACCATTACTTGATCTATAAACCTAGATTGTTTACATCTGTTTTCTAATAACTGTGGAGCTACATATTTACCACCAGATGTTTTAAACATTTCTTTTTTACGGTCTGTAATTTTTAAGAAACCATCTGAATCTATTTCTCCTATGTCTCCTGTATGAAAATAACCGTCTATAATTACTTCTGCAGTTTTAGCATCATCCTTGTAATAGCCCATCATTACTTGTGGACCTTTAATGCATATTTCTCCGTCTTCAGCTATTTTAACTTCTGTGCGGTCTAATGGTTTACCCACGGTACCAATTCTAAATCCGCCATTACGCATATCGTTTACAGATATTACTGGCGATGTTTCAGTTAGTCCGTATCCTTCCATAACACCAAATCCAGCAGCGTTAAATACACGTGCAAGTCTTGGTTGTAAGGCAGCACTACCAGAAGCCATAACGCCAACTTCGCCACCAAGGGCAGCTTTCCACTTGCTAAAAACTAATTTCCTAGCCAAGCCTAATTTTTTCTCGTACCACCAGCCATTTTGTTGGTATGGTTCATATTGTAAACCTACTTCTACAGCCCAAAAGAATGCTTTTTTTTGAAAACCAGTTAAAGCAGTTCCTTTGGCAATAATTTTATCGTATACTTTTTCTAATAATCTTGGTACAGCCGTCATTACTTGTGGGTGCACTTCTTGTGCATATTCACTAATTTGGTCTATGGGAGCATAGTGTATAGCTGCACCACAGTACTGATATAAGTAAATAAGCATGCGCTCATATACGTGGCACAATGGTAAAAAGCTTAAGGCTTTTGATGTTCCTAATGCTATTGGTATTCTTTTAAAACTTTCTAACGCGTTGCTTACTAGGTTATCGTGTGATAACATAACACCTTTAGGTCTTCCGGTTGTACCAGAAGTGTATATAAGTGTTGCCAAATCTGTTGGCTTAACAGAGTCTTTTAATTTTTCTACTTCATCTTGGTTAGATTTGTCTTTACCAAGATCTAAAATTTCAGACCAGTTTTTACAATTATCTAATTCATCAAAAGAGTAAACTTCTATTAAAGACGGTACTTGGTCTTTTATTTGATTTACTTTGTCAAAAACATCTTTACAAGAAATAAAGCAATATTTTGCTTCAGAATGATTTAATACATATGCATAATCTTCTTCTGAAATAGTAGGGTATACAGGTACATTTTGCGCACCCAATTGAAGAATACCAATATCCATAATATTCCACTCCATTCTATTGGTAGAAGATATCACGGCAATTTTATCGTTTTTAGAAACACCTAATCTTAATAGGGCTCTACTCATTGTATTTGCTTTGTCTAAGTACTCTTGGGTAGACATATATTCCCACTTGTCATTGTGCTTAGTTGCTAATGACTTTTGTAGGTTGTACTCTTTTAATTGATAATAAGGAAAGTCAAATAATCTAGTTACTTCTTGCATAAGAATTGATTGTATCAGTGTTGCAAATTAAGAAAAGGAATGCTTATTTTAAAATTAGATTCGTAAAAAAATAGCATAATTTCTATTATTTTCTTAGTTAGTATTATTAATCAGCTATAATATAACAAGTTAAGTTTTTGTTAAAATTTAAAAAAATATGAACATTTGTTTTGTTTTTATACTTGTAGAGCAGTTAAACGGTTTAATATTTTAATAATCTATACCCTAAATTAAACTATTTACTCGTATTGGAAGTATAATAAATTGTTATATTTTTATTTACAAAAGAGTCTATTTGCCTCTTTTATTGCGAATTAACCGTTTGTCTACACTAAACAGCATTTTATCGCACTAAATAAGCCTTTAATCTTGTGCTACTACTAAAATAAGAAGTAAAGAGGCATTTTTGCTGTAATTAATTAACGCCCCAAATCATTAATTATGACTAAAATTTTACCTTTAAAAACCTACTTGCTGCTACTTAGTGTGGTATTCTGTGCTTTAAGTACAACTGCACAGTCAGAGCCTTTTGAGTGCGATTATAATGCGTACCTCTTTCAAACAAATGATATTTATGCTCTAGATTTAGCATCTGGAAGTTCATACCTAGTAGCAGCCGATGTTGTACCAGGAAACATTAATGCTGCAGCATACAACTCTGCAGATGGTTACATTTGGGGGTATTTGTCTTCTCCGCAAATTTCTATTGTGCAAATAGGTAAAGACTTTACGCCTACAGTGCACACTATTCCTGAATTACCAAATAATGGAAATAAGTATGTTGGAGACATTAACTTAGATGGAATTTATTATTTAAGGGCAGGAGGTTCTACATATTACGCAATAGATTTAAATCCTGAATCTAATAATTACTTAGGGTACATTGGATCTTATACTTTGGATACTAGTATTAGTATTCATGATTGGGCTTTTAATTCTGTAGACGGTAAATTATATGCGGTTAGTAAAGGTACAAATAGGTTATATAGAATTACAGCAGAAACAGGTGCCGTAGAAGATTTGGGTGAAGTACCAATCTTATCGGGTTTTAATTACACCTATGGAGCTGTTTATTTTGATGTAGATGGTAATCTTTATATATCTGCAAACCAAACAGGATCTGTTTACAAAATTAATGAGGTGCAAAACATAAGTTCTAACCTTATGATATCTAATATTTTTGCCTTTGGACCAGCAAGTTCTTCTAATGACGGAGCACGTTGTCCTACAGCTCCAGTACCACAAGAAGATTGTATTAATGGTATAGATGATGACGGAGACGGACTTGTAGATTGTGATGATCCTTCTTGTTCAGGAATTAGTTTATGTCCTGCAATTACAACAACATCTGGAGGTAATGATGGAGGTTTAGAGAGTAATGATAGACTTGCAAACCTTATTACAAACAGAAATTACAATAGAGTAAAAAACAATTATATTTTTGATAAAACTACAGCCAAGCAGGTTATAAAAGATAAAGGATACAAATTAAGCGGAAAATATTCTAGTGATAATATACCGTTATCTGCTCTTGTACCATTAAATGTTTTAGGAGAAACTAGTACAATAGAATCTTCTCCTGCAGATTTGTTAGCATTAACTAATGCAAGTGATATTTTTTCTGTAGATTATTTAAAAGGAGAGCAAACCATTGGTGCTCTAATGGTTATAAAAACAGATAATACTGTTTATGAACACAGTAAATTTATATGCGATCGTTTTTTAGGAGCAGAATTACTTTCTGTATCTAATTTAAATATAAGAGATAATAATTTTATAAAATCTATAATTAAACAAGCAGATGGTAGCAAGGAGTTTGCTTTGTCTTTTTCTGCAAGAGTTAATCCAAATAATAGTTTTACAGTAGAGTCTCACTGGAATATTGATGCATATGAAAAAGATAATATGTTTTACAATTTTCAAATATGGTCTAATTCTGTAGATGATTTGGTTGTTATGGCAGAAGAAATTTTATCTCTGCTTGAAGCCAATGCTGCAATAGAAGGTTATAAGGGTTCTACACCACCACCTGTATTTGTAAGATCTGCAAAATATACAAACGGTACTGTAGAAATGACAGTTGTAAACACAAACGTATCTAAAAAAATGACTTTGGAGGGTGGTTTAAAAAGAACAGAAACTAGTGAAACTGATATGGTTACATTACAGGCTTCTTTAGATAGGTATATAGACACAGTAGTTGTAGAAACTGGTGCTTTGTTTGATTTAGGTTTTAGGCTTAAAAATGAAAAAGGAGATACTCCGGATGATTTATTTGTTGCAGATGCACCTTGGGGAGTAGATAGTTCTACAGCTACTACAGATGTAACAATGTATGAAGTGGAACAAAACAGTTCGCCTTATTTAGGAGATGGGTATAGAATAGAGCGTAATGTACATTTAAAAGGAACAACACAAGAATATATTGGTACTTACAGAGCGTTTAATCCAAGGTTTTTAGCAGTAGATTTATCAGAATATAAGCAGTTGTCTTTTACAGCTTCTGGCACTGGTACATTAGAAGTAAAACTATTAAAAGCATCAGGAGAACCGTATGTAACAACAGTGGAATTAACTAATGAGGAACAACGTTTTGTACTAGAAGACAATGACTTTAAAAATGAATTTGGTGGCGATACAGATTTTAATTCATTAAAAGTATTGTTATTTAACTTAAAGTCTGGTGATGGCTCTTTACAGGAAAAAGAATTGCAATTGTCTGATATTGATTTTAATAACACAGAAGAGCGTAATGCTTATTTAGAAAAAAATAGGACTAAATCTGTATTATTACCTAATCCTGTACAGAATAATACAACACTATACTTTTTTGAAGAGTTACCAAGTACTTACACACTAGAAATTTATACTGTATCAGGAACATTAATGCCTGCGTACACTATAGTTGGGAGTGCAAAACAAGGACAAAATAGCATAGATGTTAACGTGTCTAGTTTGGCAACAGGAATTTACCTTTACAAGTTAATTAGCTCTAACAATGCTATTTGGAGTGGTAAAATGATAAAAAAATAAATACAACCATTAATGTAAACACTAACCATTACATAAACACAACCATTCAAAAAAAAGAGCAGGATTTTTATAATCCTGCCTTTTTTGTTTTTCTATGCTAGTATTCTACTTTTTATAAATTTAAATTGCCCATTGTGGTTAGACTCGTGCTCACATACGTGAAACCATTTACAGTAGTTATTTGTTGGAGCCCAAGGAAATTTTTCGTCAACTTTTAATAACCATTTGTCATCTCTATTAGCAAATTCTTTTAGTGTATTTTGTCTTACTTCGTCTAAAGCATCTAAATAATAACTTAATTCATTACCTTTTATTTTTTTACGAGCTTTATCTCCCAATCCAGAAGCAATACTCCATCTTTTAGTATCCTCTTTAGGCCAATCTCCCCAAGCTTTGTCATTAAAAGTATGTATTTGGTAAAAGCGTTCTGTTGCAGCTAAATGCATGAGCATTGCTCCAATAGAGTTAGCATTGTCATCTACTAAATAATCTAAATCAGAAATACTCATATTACGCACTGGAGCAAGTATAACCATTCGCATCCATGTCATCATCGAAACCAAGGTTCCTATTTGCGAACTGTAACCTTCTTTAGGACCAATAATATTTATATCTGTATCTTGTGTGTAAATAGTAGTTGTAGGTTTGCCTAGCGGAAAAGCTAATAAACTACTTGTTCCCATTGTAAGCAAAGATGCATTTTTAATAAAAGATCTTCTACTGCTGTTTTGTTCTTTTTTTTCCATTTTTTTTTAGATTGATGATTTATGAGGTAAGTTACAAAAATCACCTTAACAGAAATACATCTTTTTTTTGCTCTTATTTCTTACGGTTTAATTGATTTTAAAGTTGTTATATTCCTTATTTTTGCAACTTGTAAATTTGTTAGTATGATTAAGAAGCGTGCAAAACAGCTTACTTTTATTCTTATAATTCTATGTTATCTAGGTTTTTTGACAGCTATTTTGTTTGAAAAACAGAACAATTATTTAATTACGGGCTTTTTAATTATAGCTTTAATTTTATTATTTGTTACCTATAAAAAAACACCTCTAAGTGCTAAAAATCACACGTTGGAGCATATTTTAACTATTTCATTTGTATTTTTTGGGGCAATAATCACATACTTATTACATACTTCTTTTGGTTTTACAGCAGTTTTGGCAGCATCTGTTGTGGGTTTAGTTATTAGTTTTTTGCCTAATTTAATTAAAAATAATACGCTTGTTAATACAATACCTACCGCTGTGTATTGCGGTGCTTTTGTGGGTATGACAAATGCTAGCATAGCACCAGATTATGTGTTTATCTCCTTGGCTAGTTTGTTTACAGGAGTATTATTGGTGGGGTCTAAAGGCAGTTTTAATGGAGTGGGAGGCAAGCTTGGTACGCTAGCTTTTGGAGGTGTAGTATTGGCCTTTTTTATAACCTTTTTACTATCATAATGAGAACAGAACACTTTGTATTGCTACTTATTGGAAGTTTATCTGCTATTGTAACTTTTTTATTGCAGTTTAAGTATAAGCAAAGCGCTGTTAGGGCATCTGCATTAGTGGGAGTTTTGTCTGGCGGATTTGTATTTCTATTTCCTAATTTGTTGCCAAGTTATTTTTCTCATCATTTGCCTTTAGTTTGTTTTGGAGCATCGTTTATAGGTATGGTGTCTTCTAGTGTTACAAAGAGTTATTGGGTAATAAGTATTTCTGGAGTAATTTTTACGGTGCTTTATTTAAATACAAGTACTTACTTTACAGGTTTTGGAGGCGGATTAGGTTCTGCAGCGTGTATTGCTCTTTTGGTAACTTTAGCGATACCTATTGTTGTAAATAAAGGAAATATAACCAATGGCTTTTTACAGTTAAAAAGACTTATAAGTAAGCAAAATTTTAAGAAGTAGGCTCTTATTTTAGCGTAATATTTTTAAGTTCTAATTTAAAATCCTCTGCTTTTTTATTACCTATTAAAAAGGCAATCTCATGTATACTATCACCATTAAAGTTAGGAATGTTAACCTCATTTCCTCTATACATTGCATACATACTATTTAATTTAATATCTATAGTCTGCCATTCTCCATTAGTAGTAAAAGGAGCAATAAACCAATGTTTAGTTTCTGTGTTTTCTTTTATTCTAAATTGATATGCCTTGCCGTCACCTTTTAATGTAATACAAATAGTGGTGTAATTTTTACAGTGTAACGTTGTTTTATGTTTAACCATAGCAAAGCCACCATTATTATCTAGCGATACGTGACCACTAAAAACACCAATATGATCAGTTAAAACTTCAAAATTACTTTTAGATACACCACCCATAACAACATCTGTAATCGTATGCCATTCTTTAGAGTCTGTTAAGGAAGTAAAATCGATAATAGTTTTCATATGATTTAAAGAGTTTTATTGCGTGAAGATAGTCTGTTTTTATTGGATGTAAAAAATCCCGTTTCAACTAAGAAACGGGATTACACTTTATAATTTAAAAAGAAATATTATCCTTTTTGTTTTAAAATCCACTCCCTAGCATTTGTAAATGCTTCTAGCCAAGGTGTAACTTCATCCATACGGTCTGTTGGGTAATTTGCCCAGTTCCATTGGAATGTAGAACGCTCTATGTGTGGCATTGTAACCAAGTGTCTTCCTGTTTTATCGCACAACATAGCAGTATTAAAATCACTACCGTTTGGATTTGCAGGATAACCTTCATAACCATAAGTAGAAACAATATTGTAGTCCTCTTTGTTTTGTGGTAAGCTAAATTTACCTTCACCGTGACTAATCCAAACTCCTAGTGTAGTGCCCGCTAAAGTAGATAGCATTACAGAGTTGTTTTCTTCAATTTTAACAGATGTAAAGTTGCTCTCGTGTTTATGAGAATCGTTATATGTCATTTTTCCGTGTTGCTCATGCTCAGGGTTAATAAGCTCTAACTCCATAAATAACTGGCAACCGTTACAAATACCAATAGACAATGTATCTTCTCTTTTAAAGAAGTTGTTTATTACTTTGTTGGCTTTTTCGTTGTATTTAATGGCACCAGCCCAACCTTTTGCACTGCCTAGTACATCTGAGTTAGAGAAACCACCAACGGCTCCTAAAAACTGAATGTCTTCTAGGTTTTCACGTCCCGATATTAAATCGGTCATATGCACATCTTTTACATCAAAACCAGCTAAATACATTGCATTTGCCATTTCACGTTCAGAGTTACTTCCTTTTTCACGTAAAATTGCAGCTTTTGGTCTTTCTCCGTTTACTGTTGGTAACTTACCAGTAAAGTTAGCAGGGAAAGTGTATTGTAAAGGCTGATTTTTATAATTGTCAAACCTGTCTTTAGCTAAATTATTTGCTGTTTGTTTGTTGTCTAATAAGTATGATGTTTTAGACCACGTATCTCTTAATGAAGTTACGTTTAGTCCCATTTCCATACCGTTATTTTTTATTGTTAATGTAGCTTCTTCAACCACAGAACCAATTTTAGTAGCAGTTACACCAGCGTTAGCAAATAAAGTTTCTACACTTTCATCTGCCTGAAAAACAACACCAGCATTTTCAGCAAATAATAATTTAATGGTATCTTCTTCTCCTAACGCAGATAAGTCTAAGTTGGCACCCAAATTAACATCAGCAAAACACATTTCTAGTAAAGTTGTAATTAAACCACCAGAGGCAACATCGTGTCCGGCGTTAATTTTATCAGCTTTTATTGCGTCTTGTAATGTGTTAAACACTGTTTTTACATAAGCAGCATCTGTAACATTTGGTGCATTGTTTCCTATTTTGTTTTGAGTTTGTGCAAAAGAAGAACCACCTAATTTAAAGTTGTCTTTAGATAGGTTTATGTAGTAGATAGCATTGTTGTTTTTTTGTAAAACAGGCTCTACTACTTGGTTAATATTGTTGCAGTTTGCAGCAGCAGAAATAATTACGGTTCCAGGAGCTATAACTTCTTCATTTTTGTATTTCTGCTTCATAGAAAGCGAATCTTTACCAGTTGGTACGTTAACGCCTAAAGCAATACTAAACGCAGATACCGCTTCTACAGCTTCGTATAAACGCGCATCTTCACCTTCGTTTTTACAAGGCCACATCCAGTTAGCAGATAAAGAAACAGATTGTAAACCATCTTTTAAAGGAGCCCAAACAATATTAGTTAAAGCTTCTGTAATACTATTTTTACTACCTGCAGCTGGGTCTATTAATCCTGAAATAGGTGAGTGCCCAATAGAAGTTGCAATACCTTCTTTACCTTTAAAATCTAGCGCCATAACACCACAATTGTTAAGTGGTAATTGCAATGGGCCTGCGCATTGTTGTTTGGCAACACGGCCACCAACACAACGGTCTACTTTGTTAGTTAACCAGTCTTTAGAGCCAACGGCTTCTAATTGTAAAACTTGCTCTAAATAATCGTGAAAAAACTCTAATGAATAACTAGCATCTTGGTAATTACGAGTAACGGTTTTATCTGTCATTATTGTTTTAGGAGAACTCCCAAACATATCTTCTAAAGCTAAATCCATAGGTTTTTCCCCTGTAGTTTTAGACTCAAATGTAAATCTATGGTTGTTTGTAACCTCACCAACTTCGTACATTGGAGAACGCTCACGCTCTGCAATACGCTCTAGCAAGCCCATATCATCTTTACCTATAACAAGTCCCATACGTTCTTGAGACTCATTACCAATAATTTCTTTAGCAGAAAGTGTTGGGTCACCAACTGGTAATTTGTCTAAATCTATATGTCCGCCTGTATCTTCAACAAGTTCAGACAAGCAGTTTAAGTGTCCGCCTGCACCATGATCATGAATAGAAACAATTGGGTTTTCATTGCTTTCTACTAAACCACGAATAGCATTTGCTGCTCTTTTTTGCATTTCTGGGTTAGAACGTTGCACGGCATTTAATTCAATACCAGAAGCAAACTCACCCGTATCTGCACTAGAAACAGCTGCACCACCCATACCTATACGGTAGTTGTCTCCACCAAGAATAACAATTTTATTGCCTTCTTTAGGTTCGTCTTTTAAAGCTTGGTTATCTTTACCGTAACCAATACCACCAGCTTGCATAATAACTTTATCAAACCCAAGTTTACGAGCATCTTCTTGATGCTCAAAAGTTAAAACAGAACCAGTAATTAAAGGTTGCCCAAATTTGTTTCCAAAGTCAGACGCCCCGTTAGATGCTTTTATTAAAATATCCATTGGTGTTTGGTATAACCAAGGACGTTCTTCCATTGCTTTTTCCCAAGGTCTGTTTTCTTCTAACCTAGAGTAAGATGTCATATAAACCGCAGTACCTGCTAAAGGTAAAGAACCTTTACCACCAGCTAACCTGTCTCTAATTTCTCCTCCAGAACCAGTTGCAGCACCATTAAAAGGCTCTACAGTTGTAGGGAAATTATGTGTTTCTGCTTTTAATGATATAACAGAGTTAAATTCTTCTTCTGTATAAAAATCTGGCTTATCTGCTGTCTTTGGTGCAAACTGAGTTACAGTTGGGCCTTTTATAAAAGCAACATTGTCTTTATAAGCAGATACAATGGTACCTGGATTTTCTTTAGATGTTTTCTTTATCAATTTAAATAAAGAAGATGGTTTTTCTTGTCCATCTATTACAAACGTACCATTAAATATTTTGTGTCTACAGTGTTCTGAGTTTACTTGGCTAAAACCAAAAACTTCAGAATCTGTTAGTTTTCTGCCAATTTTTGTAGCTACACTTTCTAAATACTCAACTTCCTCATCACTTAAAGCTAAACCTTCCTGTTGGTTATAAGCAGCAATATCTTCAATAGGTAAAACTTCTTCTGGAGTAATAGCTATTGTAAAAATATCTTGAGTTAAAGCAGTATATTTTTGAGATATCATAGGGTCAAAATCTTTTACATCTGCAGTAGAAGCAAAAAATTCTTCAATTCTTAAAATGCCTTCAATACCCATATTCTGAGTAATTTCAGTAGCATTGGTACTCCAAGGAGTAATCATTGCTGCTCTTGGGCCAACAAAAAAGGCGTCAAGAGACGCCGCATTTATTTTAGTATTGTTGCCAAAAAGCCATGTTAATTTAGAAATATCTTCTTGTGTAAGATTATTTTTGGTTTCTACAGCAAAAATTTTGCTGGTCTGGTCTCCGAAAAAGTGAATCATTGTAGCTCTTGTGTTGTTTTGTTTAACAAGTCACAAATTTACACTTTTTAAGTGTAAATTTTTAGAAGAATAGTTAACAGTTTTTGGTGGAGATTGTTAATTTCTTCTATGTTTAATTTTTATTTTATTCATATAAATATAAAATCTACTTAAAAAGAAAAAGAGTCTTGTTGGCAAAAACAAGACTCTTTTTACGAGAACACTATATGAAAATGAAAAATTTTATTCTGACTAATTATACTACAAATATATAATGGAGATGTAGTTTACTAAACTTTATGTTGTAAATAACACTATAGTTGTTGTTAGCCAAGGAGCTTTTGTTGTTTTGCTTATTTATCTATTAAAAAAATGAATGTAGATTGTTCTTTGATGAGCTGTATATATGTGTCGCACGCTTATCTTGTTACTACTAAAATAAAAAAGGTTTAAAAAGAAAAAGAGTCTTGTTGGCAAAAACAAGACTCTTTTTACGAGAACACTATATGAAAATGAAAAATTTTATTCTGACTAATTATACTACGAATATATAAAGGAGATGTAGTTTACTAAACTTTATGTTGTCAATTGCTATATAATTGTTGTTAGCTAAGGTGCTTTTGTTGTAGTGAATTTTATTGATTTAAAAATAATTTAAAATTTTTGGTAGGGTTTTCTTTTTTGTAATTGTTATAGTAGTGTATTACAATGCTATTAAGTGTTGTAATAGCTTAAATTAAAAACCAAGTTTTATGAAGAAAGTACATTTTTTACTTACGGCAATTTTAGTAACTGTATCATTTACTGCAGTAGCGCAAGAAAAAGAACCTACAGAAAAGGAAAAGTTGTCTTATTACGAGCAAAGAGCAAAACAAGATGCTGCCTATGAACAATCTACAGAAGTAGCTTTAGAAGATGAAGAAGAGTTTTGGGAAGATCAAAAAGCTTATGAGAAGAATTTAAGGAAAAGAGATAAAAAAGCCTATAGAGCGTATATGAGAGGAAAAAGAGATGCATATGCAGAACACGCTGAGCACTGTAATTCTCATTGTCACCATAGTGATTATTACCATAGTCACACAACGTATTACTATAGCTACAATAATTACAGAAGAGCACCAAGACGCTCAACTGTTGTAAGAACTAATGTTGGTATTAGGGTACCTAGCGTTAGAATTGGATTATAATTGATAATTTATAATTTGTATTTGGGAACAAAAAAGTCGGCTGGTTAGAGCCGACTTTTTTAATTTATATATATTAGGTTTTATTTTTTTTCTAATAAAGCCATATAAAAACCATCATAACCAGAGTCAGATGCATATACTTTATTTTCTTTAGTAAGTGTAAAATCTGCACCAGCCTCCGAAGCTAAAAAAGCAATTACTTGGTCGTTGTTTTCTTGAGGTAAAATAGAACACGTAGCATAAACTAACTTACCACCACTTTTAACCATTCTACTGTAACTTTGTAAAATTTCTTGTTGTGTTTTTGTAATCTTATCTAAAAATTCTGGTTGTAATTTCCATTTTGCATCCGGATTACGTTTTAAAACTCCAAGACCAGTACAAGGTGCGTCTATTAAAACACGGTCTGCACTATTGTATAGTTTTTTAATTACTTTAGTAGAGTCTATTTCTCTTGTTTCTATATTGTGAGCGCCATCTCTTTTGGCACGTCTTTTTAGTTCTTTTAACTTATTACCATAAATATCTAAAGCAATTAAAAGTCCTTTATTTTCCATTAAAGCAGCTATATGCAAAGCTTTACCACCAGCACCAGCACAAGTGTCTATAACACGTTGACCTGGTTTTACGTCTAAAAAGTGACCTACTAATTGTGATGAAGCATCTTGCATTTCAAACATTCCGTTTTTAAAAGCCTCTGTTCTAAAAACATTGGCTCTTTCTGTAAGTGTTAGTGCATCTGGGTATCCTTTTATAGGGTTGGCAACAATATTTTCTTCTAATAATGCTTTTTGTAAGCTGGCTTTTGTTGCTTTTAAAGTATTTACTCTTAGTACAACTTCTGCTTGCTTATTAAGTGCATTAATTTCTTTTGTCCATTTTTTGTCACCTAAAGCTTTTTCACCTAATTCATCCATCCAATCTGGAATAGATTCTTTAAATTTTCTAATTTTAGATAATTCATCAAATTTACCTTTAATTCTACGTGTAGGAGTAGGTTCTATTTGTTTCCAATCTGGTAATTCAATTCCTTTTAAAACTGCCCAAACAGCCCAAATTCTAAAAAGGTTAGGTCTGCTAAATGGTGCTTTAACATCTGCAATTTCTGTGTACAGTCTTTTCCAACGAACAATTTCGTATGTAGTTTCTGCTATAAAACCACGGTCTCTAGAACCCCAACGTTTATCAAACTTTAAAACTTTTTCTACAACCTTATCTGCATATTCATCTTCATTAAAAATAAGGTTTAGTGCGTCTATAACCGCAAATACTAAGTTTCTGTGTAATTTCATTTTTACTTTTTATTTTTTTTTGATTTCTAGGAGTTTTTAAAACAAAAACATATGCTAGAATACATATAAATTTAATTTGACGCTATGTAAATTTTCATAGTAGAAAAATTACATTTAATTCGTTTAAAAAAATATGGCTGCAAAGGTATTGTTTTAGAAAGGAATACGCTTATTTTTGATGAAATATATGTGTGTAAAGAGCTATTTAGTCCTGTAACTGCGTATTTAAATAGTAGAAAGCCGTAGTTTACGGTATTTACTGAATGCACAAAATTAAATGAAAATGAAGAAAATAGTATTTGCAATTTGTGCGCTAGCACTTTTTGCTTGTGAAGAAAAAAATGAGGTAAAACCATTTACAGCAGTTACGGTAAAAGATGTGTATACTAAAAATGTTAGTGTTAGGGCTATTGAGGTTTTAGATGGTAGTATTGGTTTTGCTGGTAGTAATGGTGTTTTTGGATCTATAAATTTAAAAACAGATGAAGTGTTGACCAATGTACAGAAGTATGATACTATTTTACCAGAGTTTAGAGCTGTTGGTACAACGGGAACAGATTTTTTTATGCTTTCTGTAACTAACCCTGCGTTATTATACAAAACCGGTGAAAACGGAAAAATGGAATTAGTTTATACAGAAAAAGGAGATGGTGTTTTTTATGATGCTATAAATTTTTGGAACACAAAAGAAGGTATTGCAGTTGGCGATAGTGTAGATGGTTGCTTGTCTGTTATTGTAACCAGAGATGGTGGCACTACTTGGAATAAAATAACTTGTAATAATTTACCTGAAGGCATTGCTGGTGAAGGAGCATTTGCTGCAAGTAATACCAATATAAAAATTGTTGGAGACAAAACTTGGGTTGCAACAACTAAAGGTCGTATTTTTTATTCTGCAGATAAAGGGGTTACTTGGGATGTGTATAGCGTGCCAATGACAGGTTTAGGAGAAACACACGGAATTTTTTCTATAGATTTTTATAATGAAAATTTAGGTTTTGCTATTGGAGGCGATTTTACTAAGCCAAAACAAAACATAAAAAATAAAGCTATAACTACAGATGGTGGTAAAAATTGGACGTTGGTAGCAGATGGTAAAGAGCCAGATTATAAAAGTTGTGTGCAATTTGTTCCTGGGCGTAAAGGTAATGAGCTTGTTGCTGTTGGTTTTACAGGAGTAGCATACTCTAAAAATAAGGGACAGACTTGGAAAGAACTGTCTAGCGAAGGCTTTTACACTATAAGATTTGTAAATGATAGTGTTGCTTACGCGGCTGGTAAGGACAGAATATCTAAATTGATTTTTAAATAAATAAAAAAGGAAAGCTTATTGCTTTCCTTTTTTATGTTTGTTTCTATATTCACTTATTAAACGACGTTTAAACTCTTCCTCTACGCGGGCAAGTTTATAAGATTTTTTATAGTTTAAAACTTTACTAATTTTTGCATAGTATCTTTTAGTGATATCAACCTTTTCTTTTTCAAAATCTAAATACGTTTCAAGTAAGTGTTTAGAGTCTTCTTCAGATAAGTTGTTGTAATCGTACTTTCTTTTTAAATCTCTTCTACTATCATATAGCGTATGTAGTTCTTTTTCAAA
Organism: Cellulophaga sp. RHA19; assembly: GCF_002813425.1. Taxonomy (NCBI): domain Bacteria; kingdom Pseudomonadati; phylum Bacteroidota; class Flavobacteriia; order Flavobacteriales; family Flavobacteriaceae; genus Cellulophaga; species Cellulophaga sp. RHA19. The sequence continues at coordinate 3,310,034 of NZ_PHUL01000001.1, read as the reverse complement.
CTCATCATAAACAGGCCAGAAATCTTTAGCCTCGTTGCTAGATAGCTCTAATTTATCAGTAAAGTAGGCTACTTTTAATGATTTAATTTTTTCCCAGTCGTTTTTTTGACCATAAAAGAATGTAGTTCCTAAAAAGAAAACTAAAATTGTAAGTATGTTACGGGTGTTATTTTTCATCTTCATTTAAATAAATACCTTGTATGTCTATACCGTTGTTAGACTCCAAATAGTTCATAATTTCATCTTCGTTAAATTCACTTTCTACAACGTCAGATATATTAATGTCATCTACGGGTAATATTTGGGCTAAGTCGTAAGTAGAAAATTCTACGTTACTTTCATTAAAATAGCTTTCAATATCTGATGCCGCTATATCTTGAAATGAGATAGGAGTGGAGTTAGAGTTAAAAACTATAGCTACTGTTAATATTGCTACCGCTGCTGCAATGCTAGATGCTGCATAGAGTTTCTTTTTAAAAGAACTTAGTTTTATAACCTTAACTTCTGTTTTTTGGTTTAGTTTGGTTTGTATGTTTTTGTGTACGTTATCAAAATAATTATTAGGTACAGTAAAGCCTTCTTTTTTTGGTAAAGCAGTTTCTTCTTGGTTAATAGAATTATTCAGTTTTGCAGAGAAATTATCTAAATAAGACTCTGGCATTTTAAATCCGCTATTTTTTGGTAGGCTTTTCATACTTATAATTTGACTATCAATACTCTAAATGGTTTAATTGCTTTTTAAATAATTTTCAATTTTTTTTACTGCTTGATGGTAAGATGCCTTTAAACCACCAACAGAAGTGCCCAGTATCTCTGATATTTCTTCATATTTTAACTCGTCAAAATATTTCATATTAAATACCAATTTTTGCTTTTCTGGTAATGTACTAATCGCTTTTTGTAATTTTAGTTGTATTTCATCTCCTTCAAAATACACATCAGATTGTAGGTTGTCTAGCAATAAACTTTGTAATTCTTCGCTAGTTACACCAAGCATTTTAGATTTTGTTTTTAAAAAAGATAACGACTCATTAGTAGCAATACGGTAAATCCAAGAGAATAACTTACTGTCTCCCTTAAATTTATCTATATTTCTAAATACTTTAATAAATGTGTTTTGAAGCACATCATCAGCGTCATTGTGGTTTAGTACAATTTTACGTATGTGCCAATAAAGCCTTTCTTTATAGGTGTCAACCAGCACCTCAAAAGCCTTGGCTTGGGAGGATTTATCTTTAAGTTGATGTACTAAAGCTTCTTCGGTTATCAAAAAATGTACTTATTTAAATGTTTAACTTAATTAAAATATAAAGGTTTAAAAACTAAACGTCAAAAGACTGCATATCTACTAATTTTTTGTAGACGTTGTTGTTGTTTATAAGTTCTGAGTGTGTACCTTTTTCTACAATTTCTCCTTTTTGTAAAACTACAATAGTATCTGCACTTTGTATGGTAGATAGCCTGTGGGCAATTACAATAGAGGTTCTGTTTTGCATCATTTTTTCTAATGCATCTTGTACCAAGCGTTCACTTTCTGTGTCTAATGCAGAAGTGGCCTCATCTAATATCATTATAGGAGGATTTTTAAGAACCGCACGTGCAATGGATAAACGTTGTTTTTGTCCGCCACTTAGTTTGTTTCCGCTATCACCAATGTTAGTGTCATAACCATTTGGTTGTTCCATTATAAAGTCGTGTGCATTTGCAATTTTTGCAGCTTCAATAATTTCTTCTTCAGTTGCATTTGTTTTACCTAATGCAATGTTATTTTTAATGGTGTCATTAAATAAAATAGAATCTTGCGTAACTAATCCCATTAAATCTCTAAGAGATTTTTTAGTTAAGTCTTTAATGTTATCATTATCTATAACAATTTCACCTTCGTTTACATCATAAAAACGTGTAACTAAATTTGCAATAGTACTTTTACCACTACCAGACTGACCAACAAGGGCTACGGTTTTTCCTTTGTTAACTGTTAAATTAAAGTTTTTAAGTACATAATCATCTTCATACTTAAAAGAGATATTTTTTAGAGTAATGTTGTTGTTAAACTCTTTTTTATCAATTGCGTTTTCTTTTTCAGCAATAGGATTTTCAGTTTCTAAAATTTCTAAAACACGCTCTGCTGCTGCATTACCTTTTTTAACACCATAAGATGCTTTACTTATGGCTTTTGCAGGAGTTAATATTTGGTAAGCAAGCCCCATATAAGTGATAAAAAGTTCTGGTTCTATACTTTTTTCTACCAATACCATTTGTCCGCCATACCAAAGTAAAATACCAATAACACCAATGCCTAAGAATTCACTAGCCGGTGAAGCTAAATTTTGTCTATTTAATAAGCTATTAGAGAATTTAAAAAATCTGTTGGTTGATTTTTGAAATGTACCTGCAAATGTTTTTTCTGCATTAAACGCTTTTATAACTCGTAAGCCTCCTAAAGTTTCTTCTAAAATTGATAAAAAAGTACCTTGCTCTTTTTGTACTTTATCAGATTTCTTTTTTAATGATTTACCTATTAACGAAATAATAAAACCAGAAATAGGAAGAAAAATAAATACAAAAATTGTTAGTTTGGCGCTAAAGGCAACCATCATTGCTATGGTAAAAATAATGGTAAGTGGCTCTCTAACAGCTAACTCTAAAACAGATAAAAAAGAATGCTGAATTTCTAAAACATCAGATGTAATACGTGCAATAGTATCTCCTTTTCTTTTTTCTGAATAGTAAGATATTGGTAACTCTACAGTTTTATCATACAAAGCATTTCTTAAATCTTTTAATACACCGTTTCTTAAAAAGGCAATAAAATACATAGCTAAGTAGCCAAATAAGTTTTTTAAGAAAAACATACCTATTACTAAACCAACCATTAACATTAAAGCATCTCCTTGATTGCCGTTACCAACGTTTTGCGTTATGTAATAGTTTAAATAGTCTATAGTATAATCTTTAATTTCTGTGATACTTGTCCATTCTGGCGCAACAGTGATAGATTCAGTTTGTCCAAATAATACAGATAGCATAGGAAATAACGATACCATTGCTAACGTGCTAAATAAAGCGTAAAAGATATTAGAAATTATGTTTAGTATTGCGTACGTCTTATAAGGCTTGGCATATACTAGTATTTTATTAAAATATTTCATTAATTTAAATTCAGTTCTTTTAGAATTCTGTTTATTTTTTGTTCTAATTCGTCGTTTTTAGCTGTAAAATCTTCAGCTTTTTCTAAATTGGTGTTTACACTAAAATAGAATTTTATTTTTGGCTCTGTACCGCTTGGTCTTGCAGCCATTTTTGTGCCGTCTTCTGCTATGTAAATAAGTACATTAGATTTAGGAATTGCAACCTCTTTTTCTTCACCTGTAATTGCGTTTTTAACTGTAGATGTATTATAGTCTTGTATCCACTCTACTTTAGAACCATCTATTGTAGTAACAGGATTGTCTTTAAAATCTGCCATCATTTGTTTAATCTCTTCTGCACCAGAGGCACCTTTTTTGGTTAAAGAGACTAACTTTTCTTTGTAGAAACCACAGTCAACATAAGTGTCTATTAAATCTTTATAAAAAGAACTTCCGTTTGCTTTAGCATTTGCTCCTATTTCGCAAGCCAATAGGGTAGAGGTAACTGCATCTTTATCGCGTACAAAATCGCCAACCATAAAACCAAAACTTTCTTCGCCACCACCAACAAAATATTGGTTAGGTGCGTCTTTTATCATTTTAGCTATCCATTTAAAGCCTGTTAAAGCAGTTTTGCATTCTACTTTATATAAATCTGCCAACTTGTTCATCATTGGTGTAGATACAATAGTAGAACCAATGAACTCATCTCCTGTAAATCCTTTTTGCTTACGTTGTTCTAAAAGAAACTTGGTCATTAGAACCATAGTTTGGTTACCGTTTAGTAGCTCTAGTTTCCCTTCTAAATTACGAACAGCAATACCTAGTCTGTCACAATCTGGGTCTGTACCAATAACCATATCTGCTCCAATTTCTTCTGCTTTTTTTATAGCTATAGAAAGTGCTTCTGGTTCTTCTGGGTTAGGAGAAACTACAGTTGGAAAATCACCATCTGGTTTAGCTTGTTCCTCTATTATAGTTACATTTTTATAACCAGCGCGTTTTAAAACTTCTGGTACAGCAGTAATAGAAGTACCGTGTAATGATGTAAAAACAATTTTAAAGTTGTCTTTATCTTTAGCATTAAAACTACCATTCTTTACAGATGCACTTAAAAAAGCTTCATCAACTTCTGTATCAATCAATTCAATTTTAGTTTCATCAGCATTAAAGTTAATTTCACTAAAATCTAGTTTATTTATTTCTGCAATAATTTCCTTGTCTTGTGGTGGTACAATTTGTCCGCCATCTGTCCAGTATACTTTATAACCATTATATTCTGGTGGATTATGAGATGCAGTAAGTACAATACCAACGTGACAATTTAAGTGCTTTACCGCAAAAGATAATGCAGGAGTGGTTCTTAAATCTGAAAATAAGTATACTTTAATACCATTAGCAGAAAACACCTCTGCAACAGTTTTAGCAAGTGTATCACTATTGTGTCTGCAATCGTAAGCAATAACAACTTTTAATTCTTCATTAGGGTATACTTTTTTTAGATAGTTGCTAATCCCTTGGGTGTTTTTACCTAATGTATATTTATTAATACGATTGGTGCCAACGCCCATAATACCACGCATACCACCAGTACCAAATTCTAAGTTTTTGTAAAAACTATCATTAAGTTCTTCTGTATTGTTTTTTATTAAATCTTCTACTTTTGTTTTTGTATCGGTATCAAAAGTAGTTGTAAGCCAAGTTTTTGCTGTATCTAAAATTGAACTCATATCTAATGGTTTTTTAAGTGTACAATATTTTTTAGTTGATATTTAACTCTTCTGAGATAGAATATCTTGTTTCATTTTTTTTAGAACGGACAATAATTTCTCCTATAAAGCCAGCTAAAAATAACTGACTACCCATAACCATAGCGGTTAAAGAGATATAAAATTGTGGTCTTTCTGTAATTAACCTGCCAAATTTATTAAGAAAAAGTTTATCTATTCCTAAATATAAAGCAAAACCAAAACCAATAATAAACATAACAGCTCCTAAGGCTCCAAAAAGGTGCATTGGTCTTTTTCCAAATTTAGATAAAAACCAAATTGTAATTAGGTCTAAAAATCCATTTACAAACCGTTCCATTCCAAATTTAGTGCTTCCGTATTTACGTGCTTGGTGTTGTACCACTTTTTCATCAATCTTTGTAAAACCTGCATTTTTTGCAAGTACAGGAATATAACGGTGCATTTCTCCTGATACTTCAATGTTTTTAACAACATCTTTTTTGTAAGCTTTTAATCCGCAGTTAAAATCATGTAGTTTAACACCAGATGTTTGCTGTGCAGCCCAATTAAATAGTTTAGATGGTAAATTTTTAGCAATTACAGAGTCGTAGCGCTTTTTTTTCCAACCAGAGATAAGATCAAAGCCATCTTTAATAATAAGGTTGTATAATTCTGGTATTTCTTCAGGGTTATCTTGTAAATCTGCATCCATAGTAATTACAACATCACCTTTTACAGCTTTAAAACCAGCGTGTAGTGCTTGCGACTTACCAAAATTTCGTTGAAAACGAATGCCTTTTACATTGGCGTTAGTGGTAGATAATTCTGAAATAATTTTCCAAGAATTATCTGTGCTACCATCATCTATAAATAGTATTTCATATAAAAAATGATTGGATTGCATTACGGATACAATCCAATCATGTAATTCTTTTAAAGATTCTTCCTCGTTTAAAAGAGGAATAACAATAGATAAATTCATAGGGTACTCTTGAAAATATATTCAAAAGTACAAATATTAAACTATTCTAACTTCTTTGTTTTTAAAACTGCACCAATAATAGCAGATATTATTAAGCCAAGTATGCTAAATCTAACAATAGTAATAAATATTGCTGTAATATTTGTTACCGGAGGGTTGTCTTTTATTTGTTGGTTTATTGCTTGCTCTGCTTCTGGGCCCCACATTTGTCCCCAACGAATCATTGTGTTTGTTTGGTAAAACTCATCTATAAAATTATCATATATATATGATGATAAGCCATATAAAGTACCTATAATTACCATAGCAGTAACTCCAATACTAATTGCTTGTCTTGTGGTTAAATAATTGTCGTTTAGTTTTTTAAATCTTTTAGTTACAATAGTCAGTAATACAACTTCTGCAATAAAACAGATTAAAAAAGTGCTATAATAAATAGCAGGAGAAGCATCTAGCATTTTAGGTAAAAAATCTAGTATAACTCTTGCTAAACCCGCCATTAAAGCTATAGGTAGTATAAACTCTTTAATGTTCTTATTATCCATATTAATTTTTATTTTTTAGTTGTTATCTAGTAAGTATTCTTTTTTGTATTTTTGTTACACTGCAAAGGAAAGTATTTTTTTATCTTTTTTTTTAATTAGCTATTGTAGTTTTCATAAAAAAGAGTATTTTTGCACCGCTAAATTTATTTAGAAGAATTAAAGTTTTAAAAAATGAGAAAAGGTATACACCCAGAGAATTATAGATTAGTAGCGTTTAAAGATATGTCTAACGATGAAGTATTTTTAACAAAATCTACAGCAAATACAAAAGAAACATTAGAGGTTGATGGTGTTGAATACCCATTAGTAAAGTTAGAAATCTCTAGAACATCACACCCATTTTACACTGGTAAAGCTAAATTAGTAGATACAGCTGGGCGTATTGATAAATTTAAGAACAAGTACAAGAAATTTACTAAATAGTAATTTCTTTATCATAATATTTAAAAGTCACTTTTCAATTAAGTTTGAAACGTGGCTTTTTTAGTTTAATACAAAACCTTAATAGTCTTATGAATTATATTTTATTTGATGGCGCAGCAAGAACAGCTTTATTGCCCTTTACTTTTACTAGGCCTGTAGCAGAGATTAGAATAGGAATACTTACCATTAGAGAAAAGTGGGAAAAGTATTTGGGTAGCACAACAAGTACAATAACAGAAGACTATTTAAGTGAAAAGCACCCTATGGTGGAGCTAGAGGAAAATGTAATGATAAATTCATCATATTTACCTAATGCTAGTTTAGTTGCTTTAATTGAAGATTTAAAGGAGAACCAAGTTATATATCACAACGATAATATTGTTGCTTTTTTTGCTAAAGAAGCACAAGAAGAAATAGATTTTGATACCTACAAAGCTATTACTTATACAGAAGATGTGATAACTGTAGAAAATACTTGGGATATTTTTGCTAAAAATGAAGAAGCTTTGCAGGCAGATTTTGATTTGGTTACTGAAGGAAGAATAAGTGCTCCTATATCTGATACAAATACACTTATAAATCCTGATAATATTTTTATTGAAGAAGGAGCAATTGTAGAGTATTGTATGTTAAACGCAACTAAAGGTCCTATTTATGTGGGTAAAAACGCAGAAATTTGGGAAGGTGCTATGGTACGTGGTGGTTTAGCGTTGTGTGACAATGCAGTGATAAAAATGGGAGCAAAAATATATGGAGCTACAACTATAGGTCCATACAGTAAGGTGTGTGGAGAGGTAAGTAATTCTGTTATTTTTGGTTATTCTAGTAAAGGTCATGAAGGTTATTTAGGTAATTCTGTTTTAGGAGAATGGTGTAATATTGGTGCCGACTCTAACAACTCTAATTTAAAAAATAACTACGCTAAAGTTAGATTGTGGAACTATGAAAGCGAAAGTTTTGAGCAAACTGGCTTACAATTTTGTGGTTTAATGATGGGAGACCATAGTAAAAGTGCAATAAATACTATGTTTAATACAGGTACAGTGGTAGGTGTTAATGTTAACATTTATGTGCCAGGTTTTCCTAGGAATTTTGTTCCTAGTTTTAGTTGGGGTGGTGCTTCTGGCTTTACAACATATGGTACTAAAAAAGCTTTTGATACTGCAAAAATTATGATGGCTAGGCGTAATGTAGAATTTACAGAACAAGATGAAGCTATTTTAACGCACATTTTTGAGGAAACAAAAAAGTGGCGTAAAGATTAAAAAATAATTAAGAAGCGCTAATACATTAAGTTAAATCTAATAAGTTTTTGTATTTTTCCATTTAATTTTTAATCTATAATAGTATTAAAATTAAATGAAAAAACTTACTTTAATTCGTCACGGAAAATCCTCTTGGAATTACAATGTATCGGACAGAGATAGACCTTTGTTGGAGCGTGGTATTAACGATGCTTATTTGGTTGCTGGTGCACTAAAAGAGCCAATTATTGATGCTGTTTTTTCAAGTCCAGCTAATAGAGCATTACACACTTGTAATATCTTTTTAAGAGTCTTAAATATACCTTCTAGTGAGTTGCGTATTTATGATGAGCTTTATGATTTTTCTGGAGAGTATGTTATCAACTTTATAAAATCTTTAGATAACAAGTTTAACAACGTTGTTATTTTTGGTCACAACCACGCTTTAACTCACATTGTAAATATGTACGGAGATAAAGAGATAGAGAATGTGCCAACAGCGGGCTTGGTAGAGTTAAATTTTAATACTTTGGAGTGGAGTGGTATTGTAAAAGGCAATACTCAGAATGTAATATTTCCTAAACATTTAAAGAATGATTAAGTCAAAAAATCAATATATAAATAGAGAAATTAGCTGGTTAAGCTTTAATGCGCGTGTATTACAAGAAAGTGCAGATATTAAAGTGCCTTTAATTGAAAGATTACGTTTTTTAGGAATATTCTCTAATAATTTAGATGAATTTTTTAAGGTGCGTTATGCTACTGTAAAACGTATTGTAGATGCTGGTAAAACAGGTAAAAGTGTTTTAGGAGGAGAAAAAGCAAAAGATTTACTTGAGGAAATAACTAAGATTGTAATTAAACAACAAACAAAAAGTTTAAAGATTCTTGGTGATATTGAAAAGGAACTACAGGCAGAAAACATTTTTATTATTAACGAAAAAGAGGTTAGTAAAAGTCAGGCAGATTTTATTAAGACTTACTTTATGGAAAAGGTAAGTCCAAGATTAATGACTATTGTTTTAAATGATTTAAGAGAGTTTCCTTTATTAAAAGACACTGCAGCTTATTTGGCAGTTAAAATGGTATTAACCAGTTTAGATGGTGCAGAAGATGTGCCAGAGAACAAATATGCTTTAATAGAAATACCTAAAGATATAGACCGTTTTGTAGTGTTACCTAAAGAGGGTGATAAAAACTACATTATTATTTTAGATGATTTAATTAGATATTCTCTGCGCCATATTTTTAATATGTTTACTTATGAGTCTATCTCTGCACATATGATTAAAATAACTAGAGATGCAGAATTAGATATAGATAACGATTTAAGTAAAAGTTTTATAGAGAAAATATCTTCTAGTGTGGAGCACCGTAAAATTAGTGATCCTGTGCGTTTTGTTTATGATAAAAGAATAGCAAAAGATACGCTGTCTTTTCTTATGGAGAAAATGGGAATAGAAGAAACAGATAGTATTATTCCTGGTGGTATTTACCATAATCGTAGGGATTATATGAAATTTCCTAGTCTTGGGCGTAAAGATCTTATGTATGATAAGATTACGCCATTATTGGTAAAAGATTTTAATTTTGAAGGTAGTATTTTAGAGCAAATAGCAGTAAAAGATCATTTACAATATACACCTTATCATACTTTTTCTTACATCACTAAATTTTTAAGGGAGGCAGCTTTAGACCCGCAGGTAAGAACTATTAAGTTAACCGTTTACAGGTTGGCAAGTAATTCTCAGGTAGTGTCTTCATTAATAAATGCTGTTAAAAACGGCAAGCAGGTAACTGTGCAAATAGAGTTACAGGCTAGGTTTGATGAACAAGCAAACATACAGTATGCAGAATTGCTACAAGCAGAAGGAGTAAAGCTTATTTTTGGTGTACCAGGTTTAAAAGTGCATAGTAAAATATGTGTTATAGAGAGAGAAGAAGCTGAAGGTTTAAAACGATATGGTTTTATTAGTACAGGTAATTTTAACGAGTCTACAGCTAAAATATATACAGATTATACTCTTTTTACAGCGCACTCACCTATATTAAAAGAGTTAAATAAAGTTTTTGATTTTTTTGAAACTAGTTATAAAGTTCATAAGTACAAACATTTAATTGTGTCACCTCATTATACAAAAAACGCTTTTAGAGCGTTAATAGATCAAGAGATTGAAAACGCAAAAGCAGGAAAAGAAGCATTTATAAGAATTAAGATGAATAGCTTAACATCTTATAAAATGGTAGATAAGTTGTATGAGGCCAGCAATGCTGGTGTAAAAATACAGTTAATTATTAGAGGTGTATGTTGTTTGGTTCCTGGTGTTAAGGGAATGAGTGAAAACATTGAAGCTATTAGTGTTGTAGATAAATTTTTAGAACACACTAGACTTTTTGTTTTTGGAAACGACGGAGATCCTAAAGTGTATATTTCTTCAGCAGATTGGATGACTAGAAATTTAGATTTTAGAGTGGAAGTTGGTTGTCCTATTTATGACAGAGATATTAAACAACAATTATTAGAAACTTTTGATATTTCATGGAATGATAACTTAAAAGCACGTATCTTTTCAGATAAACAAGATAATGCTTATCGTATAAACGATGCTCCAGAATTGCGTTCTCAGTTTGAATTGTATGATTATTATAAAAAGCAATTAAGTAAATAGACTTATATTTTGAAGATTTTTAAACTTGCAGCAATAGACATTGGTTCCAATGCCATACGTTTATTAATACATAATATTATTGAAACTAAAGACAAGAAAACCGAATTTAGGAAAAGTTCTTTAGTTAGGGTGCCCATACGTTTGGGTGAAGATTCTTTTACAGTAGGTGAAATATCTGAGAGAAATATAGAGCGTATGTTAGATGCTATGAAGGCATTTAAATTACTCATGAGTGTAAATGGTGTAGATAGTTATATGGCTTGCGCTACATCTGCAATTAGAGAAGCAAATAACGGTTATGAGGTTATAGAAAAAATTCGTAATGAGGCAGGTGTTAATATAGAAGTAATTGATGGTAAAAAGGAAGCAGCTATTATTGCTTCTACAGACTTAAAGGAGCTTATTAATAATGACCAAGCTTACTTATATATAGATGTTGGAGGTGGTAGTACAGAATTTACTGTTTTTTCTGAAGGGAAATTGGTAGCATCAAAATCTTTTAAAATTGGTACTGTAAGATTGTTAAATGATATGGTAGGTGTTAAGGTTTGGAACCAGATTGAAGAATGGATAAAGCTTTATACAAAGGACTTGCCTAAAGTATCTATAATTGGTTCTGGAGGTAATATAAATAAGTTACACAAAATGTCTGGCCGTAAAATAGGTGAGCCTTTATCTTATATTTGGCTAAATGCTCAGTATCATTTTTTAGAGAGTATGAGTTATGAAGATAGGGTATCTGAACTTGGTTTAAACCAAGATAGAGCAGATGTAATTATACCAGCAACACGTATTTTTTTATCTTCAGCTAAATGGTCTGGATCTAAAAAAATACATGTCCCAAAAATTGGATTATCAGATGGTATGATAAAGACGCTGTATCAAAAAAACAAAGATTCTATTTAGTATTAGCCGTGTACATTACCTGTTTCACCCAAATTTTTCATTAGTTCGGCTTCATATTCTAGTAAGTCTTGCCATTTTTGGTCAACTTCTTCACGGTCTCCATATTGTCTAGCAAAGTTTAAAAACATGGTATAATGTCCTGCTTCGCTAATCATTAATTTACGGTAAAATTCAGCTAAGTCTTTGTCTGTTAATTCTTCAGATAATAATCTAAAGCGTTCACAGCTACGCGCTTCTATTAACGCAGCATATAACAACCTGTGTACCAATTGTGTTGTTCTGCTACCTCCTTTTGGAAAAAACTTTAAAAGGTCTATTACGTACAAATCTTTACGATCACGACCAAGAGTGTTACCACGTGCTATAATACGGTCATGTACCATTTTAAAGTGTCCCATTTCTTCTCTAGTTAAGGCTACCATTTCCTGTACTAAGTCTGTGTACTCTGGAAAACCTACAATTAAGGAAATTGCTGTAGATGCTGCTTTTTGCTCACAGAAAGCATGATCTGTTAATATATCATCAATATTTTTTTCTACAATATTAACCCATCTTGGGTCTGTTGGTAATTTTAAACCTAGCATAGCACACAAATTTAGCTGCAAAAATAGTCATATTGATTTGTATGCAAATAAAAAAGACATATTTTCTAATATAGAAAATATGCCTTTTAAAGGTTTTGGTTGATCAGTTATTTTAAATATAATATTTATTTTAAGAACACTTGTTATTGTAGTAGAATACAATTAGTGGTGTTTTTGTTAAAATTATACTAAAGCCTAAATGTAGTATAAATCATTCAATAATGAAATAAAATAATCAGAAAAGTAACAAATTTGTACTATTTGTTAAATGAATAATTCTATTTTATAATAACTTAAATGATGTTAATATACTATTAAACAGCAGTTTAGCTTTGTTTTTAATAATAATTTTTCTTTTGGTGTATGTTTATCTAATTGAAAATAAATAGGTTACATTTTCATAATTTTACTAACTTACCAATTATTAATAACAACCAATTTTATAAAATCTATTATATGAAATCTACCTTTTTAAAAGTTTTTGTTTTTATATTTTTAAGTGTAACCTTCTTTTCATGTGGTTTACAAAGTTCAAAAGTTTTAGTATTTACAAAAACGGAGGGCTTTAGACACGGTTCTATAGAGGATGGTGTTATTGCTTTTGAAAAAATGGCTAAGGAGCATAAGTTTATTGTAGACACTACAGCTAATGCAGATATGTTTACAGAGGCTAATTTAAAGCAGTATAAAGCTGTTGTGTTTTTAAATACTACAGGAGATTTATTAAATGAAAAACAACAAGCTGCTTTTGAAAATTATATTAGATCTGGAGGAGGTTATGTAGGAATACATGCTGCAGCAGATGCAGAATATAGTTGGCCGTGGTATAATAAATTAGTTGGAGGTTATTTTAACGGTCATCCTAAAGTTCAAAAAGCTACTTTACAAGTTGTAGATGATACGCATTCCTCAACAAAAATGTTAGACACTACCTGGGAAAAAGTTGATGAGTGGTATAACTATAAAGATATAAATAAGGATATTAATGTGCTTTTAAATTTAGATGAAAAGAGTTATACTGGTGGTAAAAATGGCGATAAGCATCCTATGGCTTGGTATCATGAGTACGATGGTGGTAGAGCTTTTTATACAGGTTTAGGACACACAAAAGTTACTTTTAAAAATCCAGTGTTTTTGGCACATCTCTATGGAGGTTTGCAGTATGCAATGGGAGAGAAGTAAGTAAAAAAAGCGTCTAGTTTTAAAACTAGACGCTTTTTTTATTTATTTTGAATAACTAATTAATTGCAATTACCTTCCTTAGGTTTTTCAACTTTAGGACAACCTCTTACTTCACTGCTTGGATAAGTAAAAAAATCATCTAGCTCAAAATCTTCATTGGTTTTAGTTATTCTTCCTATAATTATTTCATAACAACCATCTTCACTACCGTTAGCGCAATCAGCGTTGATACTAGCGTTATTTCTAACAGCACTTATAGATGAACCTGTAACACTTTCGTCATCTGGATTATAGCATTTTTCTATTAGTTCTTTTCGTTTATCACATCCAAAATATTTATAGTCTTTTCCTTTAACTTGTGCTCCATAGCCACCAGTAACTGTCACGTCTCCAACGTAGGATTTACTGTCAAACGTACCTAAATTATTTATACCATTAGTATTATTATCTAAAAAACCAGCAGCTATTTGTACTGCATGCGTTGAGTTTATAGCAACAACTCTTTCAACATCTACTCTGCCTTGATCTACTCTGTGAGGAGAAAAATTCATAGCAGCATCACCATTTTTAACGTAAATATCTCTAACCACAATATCGTCTACAGTTTTTTCATTTACCATATTTGTTTCTGCGGCACCAGTTTCTACTCTCATTGTAATGCCGCCTTCACCACTTAAATTTTTACATAAAATACTTCTGCCGGTTTGCATTTGTATAATTCCATAGCCAACATGCATATTAGTCATAAATATATCTTTTATAATACCTTTTGTGGATATTTCATCTGTTTTTGAACTAGAAGGTAGGTTTAAAACAATATTAGAAAACTTAGAGAAGCTATCTGTTAATGTTACCCCAGATAATTTGAAATTTTTCACATTACCAAATTCTACTAATTTAACACCTCCATATTCTCCATTAGGAATATTAGACTTAAACCAGGTACTTTTATCAGTATTATCTTCGTCTAAGCTTGTTATTGCAACGTTTTCTGTATAAAAATCTTCACCAACAACAAATATGGTTATGTTTTTATTTTTAATGTTACCGCTTAAATCTGGTTCTATTATAGCCTCAGAGTCTATTTTTAAATGAATATTAGATCTTAATAATATATCTTTAAAGCAGTATCTGCCCTTAGGTATTCTTATAATCCCTCCACCTTCATTGGATAATGATTCTATTTCGTTATTTAATATATCGCTGTCTATAGGGTTACAATCTCCATTTAAGTTTACTACTATTTGTTTGTTTGGTATTTTGTTTGAGTAAAATCTTTCTTCGTTATCTGTTAATCTATCGTTTGTTGTTTCTCCTGTGTAAACAAGCGGATCATTATTTTTTATAGAGTCTTGTTTTTCATTTGAGTCATCATCTTTATTTGAGCATGATATTATTGTTATAATCATTAATAATGCAGAGATAATTGACTTAAAATTGTTTTTCTTCATTTGTATATTTTTAATTTTTCGCAAATTAAAAACTGTACTAAATGTAATTTGTTTCTAATAGTTTATTAGATGTATTTGTAAGTAAAAAACTGTTAATTGTAAAGTGTAACTATTTGTTTTAGAGGAGTTGGTACTTTACCTTAATTTTGGTTGTAGAAATCGTTTTTAATAAAACTAGGTCAATTATTACTATATACTTAAATCAAATTCCTGCCTTAGTAAGTCTATTACAGGGTTTTTTTCTCTTAATTTTTGGTATTTTTCTTCAGGAGTAAACGCAAACTTTTTTACAGCTTCTTCATTAACTGTAACTTCTAGAGTAATAAAATAATTATTTAGCTCTTTTTTTAGGTATTCCATAAGGTCGTACTTTTCACGTTCAACCTCTTTTTTCATAGTGTCATTAGGTAGTTGTATGCTAATAGTTGTTCTATCCTTTAAGGTAGGAGTGTCACTATTTAAGTTAGAAGCTAAAATACGTTGCCCTTCAGCTTCAATTTTATTTACAAAAATATTCCATAATTCTTGTAGTTTTTCTACAGCAAAGTCTTCATTGGGTAGTTTACTCTCGTCTACAACAACATCAACTTTATTTAATTTGTGCTGTTGTTTTGCTTTTAAGCTAGAAAGAGATAAGCCAGAAACTCTTTTAGGTGCATTTATGTCTAATTTTTTTATTGCGGGAGCTGTAGCTACCTCTGTGGTTGCTGTATTTGTTTTTGATACAGCAGTAGGTGTAACAGATTTTGGAGTAGCAACAGGAGCTGTTTCTGTAGTGGTATTAGCTACTGTAGCTTGCTCTGTATTGGGTGTTGATTCTTTAGCTTTAGTAGTTTGGGTACTATTTGGATTGCTTTTTCTAAAATGAGAAGCAGGTACTAAAGATATAATTTGATTGTGTAAAGCTAGAGATTCAGGATTTTTTTTTTCTCCATCAAAAGTGATAGAGGCTAATTTCATTAAGGCAAGTTCTATTAACAAGCGTTGATTTTTACTTGTTTTGTAATCTAGATCTGCACTGTTTGCAATATCTATTGCTTTTAGTAGAAAAGCATTATTTGTTTGCTGCGTTTGTTCTAAATAGCGTTTTTTAGCTTCGTCCCCAACTTCTAGTAAGTTTATTGTGTTTGGATGCTTACAAACCATTAGATCTCTAAAATGAGATGCTAAGCCAATAATAAAATGGTGTCCATCAAAACCTTTACTAAGTGTTGTGTTAAATAGTATTAGTAATGAAGGGATATCGTTTTGTAATATATAATCTGTAGCAGTAAAGTATGTATCGTAATCTAATACATTTAAGTTTTCTGTAACTGCTTTGCGGGTTAATTGTTTGCCTGAAAAACTAACAACTCTATCAAATATAGAAAGAGCATCTCGCATTGCGCCATCAGCTTTTTGAGCTATAATATGTAAAGCGTCATCATCTGCTTCAATACCTTGGTTTTCTGCAATATATTTTAAATATTCTGCTGCGTCTTTAACTGTAATTCTTTTAAAATCAAATATTTGACAACGAGATAGAATAGTTGGTATAATTTTATGCTTTTCTGTAGTTGCTAAAATAAAAATAGCGTGCTTTGGTGGTTCTTCTAATGTTTTAAGAAAAGCATTAAAAGCAGCCTGAGAAAGCATGTGCACCTCATCTATAATATATACTTTGTATTTACCAACTTGTGGTGGTATACGTACTTGATCTATTAGACTTCTAATACCGTCTACAGAGTTGTTAGATGCAGCATCTAGTTCAAAAATATTAAAAGCAAAGTCTTCTTCAGAGTTTTCTTCTCCGTCAGAGTTTATCATTTTTGCTAAAATACGAGCACACGTAGTTTTACCAACACCTCTAGGACCTGTAAACAACAAAGCTTGTGCTAAATGGTTGTTTTGTATGGCATTTAGAAGTGTATTTGTAATAGCTTGTTGCCCAACAACATCTTTAAATGTTTGGGGTCTATATTTTCTAGCTGATACTACAAATGGTTCCAATTACTATGCTTTTTTTTAGTGAACTACTCTTATATTACAAATATAAAAATACCCTCTTATTTTACCTTGTTTTTTGTAAAGATATAGTACTTACTTATCAACAATTAAATTACCTTTGCCGCGAGCAGGTTACTCTATCGCTTTACAAACTTGATTTGTAAAGAGGAAAGTCCGGACACCATAGTGTAGCATAGCGGGTAACGCCCGTCCGTTGTAAAACGAGGACAAGTGCAGCAGAAAGTATGTACAGGTAATGCTGTAGTGAAACCAGGTAAACTCTATGCGGTGCAACGCCATGTAAATTAGCGCTATAAGGGTACACGCCCAAGCTAAAGGGTAGGCGGTTTGAGCTTTTGGGTAACCAAAAGTCTAGATAAATGATAGAGGAGCTACTTATTGGCTTTACAGAATCCGGCTTATGACCTGCTCTTTTTTAAGCTTCATTTTTAATTTCAAAAAAACTAAAAACACTGCCACCATATCTTTTTAGGTATGAAAAATTTGGTAAATCTTCTAAATCTGTGTGTTTAGAGTGTTCTACAATTAACAAACCATCTTCAGTAAGCAAGTCGTTTTTAAAAACTAACTCAGGTATTTTGGCAAAATTTTCTTTAGAGAAATCGTAAGGAGGATCTGCAAAAACAATAGTAGATTTAATAGATGTACGTTCTAGATACTTAAAAACATCACTTTTAATAGTAGATATATCTACCTCTAAATCTTTAGCAGTCTGACTAATAAATTTTATACAACCATAGTCTGCATCTACGCAAATAATATTTTCTGTTCCGCGAGAAGCAAACTCATAGCTTATGTTACCAGTGCCAGCAAATAGGTCTAATACACTTATATCTTCAAAATAATAATGGTTATTTAAAATATTAAATAGGGCTTCTTTAGCCATATCTGTTGTTGGTCTAACGGGCAATTTTTTTGGTGCTGTTAGCCTTTTACTTTTAAATTTTCCTGATATTATGCGCATTATAAAGCGTTTAAAGCGGTAAAGTCTATATTTTTTTTAGTAAAATCTCCTAGTTGAAATGTACTATGGTCTGGTGCGTACACACAAATGTTTTTAAAATGATTGTAGCAATTTTTGTAAATAGTACTATCTTCTTCTATGTCTCCAAACAAGCGAAGCAAAACAGTTTCATTATTTAATTTTAATTGTTCGCACGTAAAAAGTAAATAATATAAAAAGTCTTCTGTGGTAGTATATTCAAAACTATTAAAAAGGAGTAATTTCTTTTTGTCAATTATAATAATATCCATTTGTCTTTCAGATGCATATACATAACAAGTAATATCGTTATTTGTATTTGCATTTAATAAAGATGATGTTATAATTGAAGAACTGTGTTTGTATGTAAAATCACCAAACAGATCGTAAATGTAGTTGTTAATGTTTACCAATGGTACAAAAACATTTACAATGTCAAAGTTTGCAATTTCATCTTGTGCTATAAGATCTGTTGCTAAAACTTTTGTGTTGTATTTTAGATAATTATGAGCTTCATCTTCTACAAATAAAGATTTTGGAACAAAGCAAAATAGCGTATTTCTGTGTGTGGCTATTACTTCTGCGTAAGTATTATTGGTAATGTTATGTTCTTTTAACATAGTTACCAATTCTTTTTCTAGCTCTAAACTATCAAGTTCGGTATCAAATATTTTTCTTTCAGAAGCCAATACAGTATTATCTAGAGTATCAACAACACAAAAAGAAAGTCCATTCAAACTAATTTGAATGGACAATTTTTTATAATTAGATGTAGTATCTAATGTATTATTTTTTTGCTTTTCTGTCATAAATTGGAGGCCAGTTACCACTAGTGCTTACATCTTGTAAGTCACCAACTATAATTTCAGTACCATTTATTTCTTCAACACTATTTTGAGCATTTTCTCTAGCTACTAAGTCTTTTGGCTGATCGTATAAAACTACATCTTTTTCAACAAATGCTTTAAATACAGATACTTGTTTACCACCTTTTTCAATAGTAGAAGTACTCATTTGTATTTCAGCTTTACCATCTTTAGAGAAAGGAACAAACTTAAGTGTTTTATATCTGTCATCATTCTTAAATAAAGAATCTTTTACAGGTATAATATTTAATGTATCTACAATTTTTACATCTCTTTGTAAATCAATACCAAAGTCTTTATCATACTCCATATAAGAAGAGTCTCTTTGCTGTATAATGTAGTAGTTTCCGTTATCAACAAACTTAACTAAAGCATTAAAGTTAGGAGCAAATTTACCAGTGGCAGATTTGTGAGCTTCTTGTATGTTTCTAATATCTTTTAAAGAATTAACTACAGCTTGGAAGCGCTCTTGTTTTACTTTTTTAAACTCTATAGGACCATTTACAGATTGGTATATCATGTATCCAAAAAAGATAGCTGCTAACCAAAGAACAATTTTAATTACGGTTTTCATTATTATAATGTTGTTTTTATTTAGTGGTTTGACACAAATCTACAATTTTTTTTTAATCACAAAAGTATTTCACCTTAAATTTCATCATTATCTTTGAACACTTATGAATCTACCCACCCCTACATCATTCTTTAATATTTTAAAAGAAAAATTTCCTTTTGAGCCTACTTTAAAGCAGCTCATCACTTTAGAGAAGCTTTCTCAGTTTTTATTATCTAAAAATAAGGACAATCTTTTTCTTTTAAAAGGTTACGCAGGTACAGGAAAAACCACAATTATTGGAACTATAGTTACAAATTTGTGGAATATAAAAATGAAAGCTGTGCTTTTAGCTCCAACTGGTAGGGCTGCAAAAGTTATGTCTAACTATGCAAATACAAAGGCTTTAACCATACATAAAAAAATATATTTTCCTAAAAAGCAAAGTGGAGGAGGTGTGCAGTTTACATTGGCACCAAACAAACACAGAGACACAATTTTTGTTGTAGATGAGGCATCTATGATACCTGATGCACCAACTGACTCTAAACTTTTTGAAAACGGATCTTTACTAGATGATCTAATGTCTTATGTATATTCTGGACACAATTGTAAACTTGTTTTAATAGGAGATACGGCTCAATTACCACCTGTTAGGTTAGATATTAGTCCGGCTTTGGATGAAGACAGGTTATCTTTAAATTACAATAAAGATGTAACCAGGGTAGAACTAGATGAAGTTATGAGGCAAGCTGAAGACTCTGGTATTTTAATGAACGCCACCAATTTAAGAGAGCAATTACACGGCAATTTTTTTGATGATTTTAAGTTTGATGTGAATCCGTACAAAGACGTAGTACGTTTAATAGAAGGTAATGACATTCTAGAAGCTATAGAAGATTCTTATTCTAAAAATGGAAAAGAAGAAACAGCTTTTATAGTGCGCTCTAACAAAAGAGCAAATTTGTACAATGCAAATATTAGAAACAGAATTTTATATCTAGAAAATGTTATTTCTACTGGTGATTATATGATGGTAGTTAAAAATAATTATTTCTGGATAAAACCAACCACAGAGGCTGGTTTTATTGCTAACGGAGATATATTAGAGGTACTAGAAATTTTTGCAATAAAAGAATTATATGGTTTTAGGTTTGCAGAGGTTAATGTAAAAATGGTAGATTATCCTAATATGCCAGCTTTTGAAACCGTTTTACTTTTAGATACTATAGATGCAGAAACACCATCTTTACCTTATGAAGAAAGTAATAGGTTGTACCAAGAGGTAATGTTAGACTACGCAGATGAAACCTCTAAATATAAAAAGTTTTTAAAGGTTAAAAATAACAAGTATTTTAATGCGCTACAGGTAAAATTCTCCTATGCTATTACTTGTCACAAGAGTCAGGGCGGGCAATGGGACACTGTGTTTGTAGAGCAACCATATTTGCCTAATGGTATAGATAAAGATTATCTACGTTGGTTATATACTGCAGTAACAAGAGCTAAAAAACAATTGTATTTAATAGGATTTAAGAACGATTTTTTTCTTGATTGGGAATAGCCTATTTTTGGTACAATATATGTGTATAACTAACCATATAGCTGCTTTTAAGAGCAACTTAAACACATAAAACCATTACAAATGACATCAGAAACCATTATTAGTATTTTTTTAGGGATAGGCTTGGCTACATCTGTAGGCTTTAGAGTCTTTTTACCTTTATTTGCATTAAGTTTAGCCTCTTACTTTGGTGTATGGGAGCTAAATGAAAGTTGGAACTGGATTGGGAGCTTACCAGCTTTAATAGTTTTAGGAGTAGCAACAGTAGTAGAAATTTTTGCTTATTTTATTCCTTGGGTAGACAATATATTAGATTCTGCTGCCATACCTTTGGCTGCAATTGCAGGTACCGCAGTTATGGTATCTACAGTTGCAAATTTAGATCCAGTTATAACTTGGTCCTTGGCAATTATTGCTGGTGGTGGTACAGCTAGCGCTATTAAAGGTACTTCTGCCGCAACAAGATTAACATCTACGGCTACAACAGGTGGTTTAGCAAACCCAATTGTAGCAACTGTAGAAACAGGCACAGCTGTGGTTGTATCTACAGCAACCATTGTAGCTCCTGTAATTGGAGCTGTTTTGGTAGTAATAATACTAGCATTAATTTTTAGAATGTACAGAAAATTAATGCCCAAACGTAAAAAATAGAAAAAGAGATACATGAAGATTATTGCAATGATTCCTGCGCGTTATGCAGCATCTAGATTTCCAGGTAAACTAATGCAAAATTTAGCGGGTAAGCCCGTAATTGTTAGAACTTATGAAACAGCTGTAAAAACAAATTTATTTGATGATGTATTTGTAGTTACAGACAGCGATACTATTTACAATACTATTACAAAAGCTGGTGGCAAAGCTATAATGAGTATTAAGGAGCATGAGTGTGGTAGCGACCGTATAGCTGAGGCTGTAGAAAATATGGATGTAGATATTGTTTTTAATATTCAGGGTGATGAGCCTTTTACTCCAAAAGAGGGATTAGAAGAGTTGTTATCTGTTTTTAAAAACGACGATAAAAAAGAAATAGATCTGGCCACTATTATGTCTGAAATGACAAATGAAGAAGATATTAAAGATCCAAACTTTGTAAAAGTTATAGTAGATAACAGAAATTTTGCACTGTATTTTTCTCGTTCTCCAATACCATATCCTAGAGAAAAAAATGTAGATCTAAAATACTACGAGCATAAAGGTGTTTATGCTTTTAGAAAATCTGCATTAATGGATTTTTATAATTTACCAATGTTGCCTTTAGAAGCATCAGAAAAAGTAGAGTGTATACGCTATTTAGAATATGGTAAAAAAATAAAAATGATTGTAGATAATACATCTGGTATAGAGATAGATACGCCAGAGGATTTAGAAAGAGCACAGGCAGAATGGAAGTAGACTACAAGAATATAAAAGTTATTGGTTTTGATGCCGATGACACGCTTTGGGTTAATGAAACGTACTTTAGAGAGGCAGAAGAACGTTTTGCAGAGCTGTTAGAAGGGTATGAGACTAAAAACAAAATAGATCAAGAGCTTTTTAAAATGGAAATGCAAAATTTAGGTCGGTACGGATACGGCATAAAAGCATTTGTATTGTCTATGGTAGAGTCTGCTTTAGAACTGTCTAACAATAAAGTAAACAATTCTGTAATAGCTAAAATTTTAGATATAGGTAAAGAGATGATAGAGCAACCGGTAGAGTTATTACCAGGTGTTGAGTCTGTTTTACAAAAGCTTCAGTCTAAATACAGATTAATAGTTTTAACTAAAGGAGATTTATTAGATCAAGAACAAAAGTTAGAAAAATCTGGATTAAAAAAATACTTTCATCACGTAGAAGTTTTAAGTGATAAAAAGGAAGAGAACTATAAAAACTTGTTAGATCACCTTCAAATTAAAACATCAGAATTTATAATGCTTGGTAATTCTTTAAAGTCTGATGTGTTACCTATTGTTAAGCTGGGTGCACAAGCGGTACACATTCCTTTTCATACCACTTGGGTTCATGAAACGGTATCTAAAGAAGAAGAGGAATCTAATACCTATTTAACTTTAGACAAGATTGAAGATATTTTGGACTATTTAAAATAACATTTTTTTAGAATAAGAAATTCATATAACAAGATAGGTTTGCTTAAATTTGTCTTATCATACTTAATAGATATAATACTATGACAACATATAGAAATTTCCCAATGGTACCTAGAGTAATTTTTGGGAACGGTAGTTTTAGCCAAATAGGAGATATTTTAAAATTGAAACGTAAAAGTGCGAATGCACCTTTTATTTTTTTAATTGATGATGTTTTTAAAGGTAAAGAGTTAGCTGCCAGAATACCTTTGGTAGAGAATGATAAAACTATATTTGTTTCATCAGAATTTGAACCAAAAACATACCAAGTAGATGCTCTAGTAGAACAAATAAAAGCAGAGTATAATGAGTTGCCTTCTGGTATTATAGGTATTGGTGGTGGTACATTGTTAGATATGGCAAAGGCTGTAGCTATTATGTTAACCAACCCAGGTAGTTCTGCAGAATACCAAGGATGGGATTTGGTTAAAAACCCAGCTATTTATCACGTTGGTGTACCTACAATTAGTGGTACAGGTGCAGAGGTTTCTAGAACAACAGTATTATTAGGCCCAGAACGTAAATTGGGTATAAATTCAGATTACACTCCTTTTGATCAAGTTGTATTAGATCCAGATTTAACACAAGGCGTACCAAAAGATCAGTGGTTTTACACAGGTATGGATTGCTACATACATTGTGTAGAGTCTTTAGAAGGTACTTTTTTAAATGCATTTAGTCAAAGTTATGGCGAAAAAGCAATGGAGCTTTGTAATGATGTGTATTTAAAAGATATTCCAGAAGACGAGTCTAGAGACAAATTAATGATGGCATCTTGGCACGGCGGTATGAGTATTGCTTACTCACAAGTAGGTGTAGCACATGCGTTAAGTTACGGTTTGTCTTATTTGTTAGGAGTAAAACATGGTATAGGAAACTGTTTAGTGTTTAATCATTTAGAAGAGTTTTATCCTGAAGGTGTAAAATTGTTTTATAAAATGATGGATAAACATAATATTACATTACCAACTGGTATTTGTAAAGATCTTACTGAAGATGAGTTTACAACTATGATTAATGTTGCCTTAAGCTTAGAGCCGCTTTGGGAAAATGCTTTAGGTAAAGATTGGAAAAAAACTGCAACACCAGAGAAATTAAGATCTATTTACGCAAAAATATAATAGACTTTTATATAATTTAAAAAAAGCCGAAAGTGTGTATGCACTTTCGGCTTTTTTTGTAGTAATTTTATAAATAACTATAAATAAAATAAAATGTACGCTATAATAGGTGCTGGTATTGGAGGTTTAACAACGGCTTTGGCTTTTAAAAAGTTAGGTATACCGTATCATTTATACGAAAAAGCAGAAAGTATTAATGCTATTGGAGCAGGAATATGGTTGGCTCCAAATGCACTAAAAGTGTATGAGTGGTTGGGTATTTTAGATCAGATTAAAGATGCAGGTAACTCTATAGATCGTATAACAATAGCAACAGCAGATTTAAAACCACTTACAGACAGTAGACAAGATGAAGCTAAAGAGGAGTATGGTTATTCTACTATTGCTATACATAGGGCAGAATTGCAAAAAGTACTGGCTAAAAATGTAGCTAATTCTAATATTAGCTGGGGAAAAGGTCTGGAGAGTTACACAGAAACTAATAAAGGAGTAGAACTTCAGTTTTTAGATGCTACTACAACTACGGTAGATTTTGTAATTGCAGCAGACGGTATAAACTCTGTAATACGTAAGCAACTATTTCCAGAGAGTAAAATTAGATATAGCGGACAAACCTGTTGGCGTGGCGTTACAGAGTATAAATTGCCAGAAGAATTTAATCATCGTGGTTTAGAAATGTGGGGAAAAGAAACAAGGTTTGGTATATCTAAGCTTTCTAAAGATAAAACTTCGTGGTTTGCGGTAGTTAAGAGTAAGCCATTTTTAACGGATGATAGAGAGACTTTAAAAGAGGATTTACTTAAAAAGTATAATGATTATACAACTGTAGTTAAAGATTTAATTGAGAATACAGAAACAAGTAATATCCTTAGAAATGACATTATAGATCTTAAACCAATTAAAAAATGGTATTCAGATAAGGTATGTTTGTTAGGTGATGCAGGCCACGCTACAACACCAAATATGGGGCAGGGTGGTGCGCAAGCAATTGAAGACGCCTATTTTTTAGCTAAAATTATTGTTGAAAATAAAACGAAAAATGCATTTGAAGAATTTCAAAAAGTACGTTATAAAAAAGTTTCTTCTATTGTAAACCAGTCTTGGATAACAGGTAAAATAGCACATTTAGGCTTTGGATCTATAATTAGGAATATGGTTTTTAAAAACCTTCCTAAATCTTTAATTGATAAAAAAATGCATTACGTTTATAAATTAGATAACGAGTAGTGTATTTTTGCGGTAGAAAAAGAGATAAATTTTAAGAAGAGAGATTGATGATGCACGCAATAGCTAAATTTATATATTTTAAAATAATGGGGTGGACTCTAAATGGGTCTTTTCCAAAAATTGATAAATGTGTTGTAATAGTTGTACCACACACTAGCAATTTAGATTTTTTCTTAGGCTTGCTTATACGTAGAGTTCTTAATGAAGAGTTTAATTTTGTTGGAAAAAAAAGCTTGTTTAAATGGCCTTATGGTTGGTATTTTAGATGGCAAGGCGGTATGCCAATAGACCGTACAAAGAGTAATAATTTTGTTGATGCTTGTGCAGACTTGATAAAAAACACTAGCAAAATACATTTAACCCTAGCACCAGAAGGTACACGTAGTAAAGTTTCTAAATGGAAAACAGGGTTTTATTACATTGCAAAACAAGCAAATGTACCTGTAGTTATGGTGGCATTTGATTATGGTAAAAAAGAAATAAAAATATCTGAAGCTCTAGGTACTACAGATAATACAGAATTAGATTTTAAAACCTACGAAGCTTTTTTTGAAGGAGTAGAAGGTAGGGTTAAAAATAATATGTAGTTTTTGTATTGATAATAAAATAAGTAAAGCTGAACAATTTAAAATTGTTCAGCTTTTTTAATATGTTTAATTTATTTAGGATAAAAATTATAAATAAAATTAGATTTTATATAATTCATCTATTTAATTAAAAAACGAATTGTTTCACTATCAATAAATAAAATATAAACACCTTTTTTTAAGTTACTTACATCTAAAGATGTTATATCTTCTGCAACAGCAATACTTCCGTTTATAACAGCTATTCCGGTTGAGTTATAGATATTGAATAAGTGTTCTTTTTTTGATAATCCAGTTATATATAAAATATTATCTACAGGATTTGGGTGTATAGTTAGCTTTTTAGGAGTACTACTTTCTAATTCTAAATTACCTCCAGTATTAATTAAACTTCTGGTGTTAGGTAATACAACTTCAGCTTTTTGAAAACCTGTACCCTGAGAACCAGCTAAAACATAGGGTTTGTTTTCGTTTGATACGTCTATGGCATTAAATAAAGGGTAAGCAGCGCCATTATTTTGTTTAGTCCACGTAGCGCCGGCATTGTTAGAAAACCATATACCATTACTTCCATTAAGTAATCCTCCAGAACCAATGGCACTTGAAGATGTAGCATAAATAATATTTGAGTTTTTTGGCATAATAGCTACTTTTCTCATATACTTATCCGTAAGAATTTTTTCCCAGCTGTTTCCTTTATTTTTACTAAGGTATAAACCTCTGTTTTCTCCAAAACCTGTTACTGCAACATATACCCAATTTGCATTGTTTGGATCTGTAACAATATCACTAATCCCTTTATATGATTTAATTCTAATGTCTAAATCATTATTATTACTTGGTAAATCACTTAATTGATTTACTTTTTGCCAATTGTCCCCACCGTTCGTAGACCTCCATAAACCTTTAGTGCCTCCTGCATAAACAATGTTACCGTTAAAGTTATCTACTTGGGTATGATTGCAAAATTTTCCTTGTAATACTCTAGACCAATTATTTCCGTCATCTTTACTTCTATATACATCTCCATTAGCTGTTACATAAAGGGTTCTATTGCTAACGGGGCTTTTTGTATTAATAGAAAGGCCATTTACATATTTTTTAGATAAAATTCCTTTATTTTTTTCTACCCAACTAGACCTTTCTCCTTTGTTTGTGCTTTTAAGTATGTAACCTTCTTTACAAGTAACCCAAACAACATTAGACCTAGAAGGGTCTGATGCAATAGAATGAAAGTTTCCACCTCTTCCATTTCCCCAACCGTATTTTGCGTCGTCAGTGTTACAGTTCTCCCAAGTTTTCCCTTTGTTTAAGCTTCTCCATATACCCATATCAGCAAGTGCTAGGTAAATTAAATTTGGGTCTTTTTTACTTATTTCTGCATCTATATTAACCAAATTGTCTACCCCAGTACTTTGCCAATCTTTAGCTCCTTCTTTATTACTGTGCATTACAGTAAATTTTTTACCTCCGTCTTTGGATCCCAATACCCATTGCGAATTTGTCCAGTATAAGTTATTTGGATTAGACGGGTCTTGTGCTATTGTTCTGCTATACCCATCGCCAATACTGCCGTAAGTACCTTGTGTATTTCCTTGAGATGCTGTTTCCCAGGTTGATACATCTCCTAGTTTTGTGAAATTTGTACCCTTATTTTGTGAGACCCAAGTTCCCGAACGAGGATTCCAAGTGGCAGTAGCCCTAGTGTCTATAGTTGTAACATTAGAATTTATTGGATTAATTAATATAATACCTCCTCTTTCTTGTATTTGAAACCAAGAGTTACCTCCATTAGTACTTTTATAAAGCTTACTATCTAAACCTTCTGTCCAGAATTTATTACTACAGTCAGCTTTTACAGCGGTAAGGTATTGTGTATTAGGATTATTTGGGTCAATTGCAAAATCTGCTACTTCTGTAAATCCTCCAAAATTATTGTTTGCAGTTATGTTTTTCCAATTTTTACCTCCATTGGTACTTTTATAAACATCTGCTACAGCACATACAGGTCTTCCTTTTCCTGTTATAACGTACACTTCATTTGCTTTTTTAGGATTTACTACAACTTTAATTATTCTAGTATTAGGTAAATCTACATCTACTCTTTTCCAAGTATTTCCTTCATTAACAGTACGCCAAATTTCTGCATTTAAAGTGTTCCAGTTTCCTTGATGTCTTGCAGCATAACCTATAGATGGGTTATTGGTGCCAAACTCAATATCACTTATATATCCTTTGTTACCATCAGGTAGCACAACTCTCCAAGAATCTCCTCCGTTTGTAGTTTTGTAAAGTCCGTTACTGGCCACAAACATTACATTACCTTTAGTTTTATGAAATCCCATACCAGATATATGAGTTCCACTAATTCCTCTAGAGTTACCACAAACGTCCCAAGTTTTCCCTCCATCTTTGCTTCTATAAGCTCCACTTAAATCACTTCCGGCTAATACAATGCCAGATTTGCTTACTCCAATAGACCCAAACCAACCACCACCTCCGGGGTTTGTTCTTTGCCAATTATGGTTTTGTGAGTTTAAAATAATTGAAGTAAGTAACAGCCAAAAAAAAGTAATACATTTTTTCATTTTTAAAAATTAATAGGTTAATATAAAATCATAGTAGGTTATTAAACCTATTATAAATGTATTAATTTTCTTACAAAAAAATGTATTTAGATGTAATTTAATATTTTATTAATTAAGCTGCATTAGCTCATAGGTAGTTGCTAATGTGGTTGTTTGATATAAAAAAGCCTCCAAAATAATATTTTTGAAGGCCTTTTGTATTGTATTTAATATATATTATTCTTGCATAGAATGATAAACGTTTTGTACGTCATCATCTTCTTCTAATTTTTCTAAAAGCTTTTCTACTTCTGCAACGTGCTCTTCATTATCAAGAGCTTTTGTTACTTGTGGTATACGCTCAAAACCTGAAGATAATATTTCTAACTCTCTAGATTCTAACTCTTTTTGTATGGCACCAAAACTTTCAAAAGGAGCATATATTAAAATGCCATCATCATCTACAAAGACTTCTTCTGCACCAAAATCTATTAACTCTAGTTCTAGTTCTTCTGGGTCTAAACCTTCAGCAGGTATTCTAAAGTTACAAGTATGGTCAAACATAAATTCTACAGAACCAGAAGTACCTAAATTACCGTTACATTTATTAAAGTAACTACGTACGTTAGCAACAGTTCTTGTATTGTTGTCTGTAGCTGTTTCTACTAAAATAGCAATACCGTGTGGTGCATATCCTTCAAAAAGAACTTCTTTAAAGTCTCCTAAACTTTTGTCTGATGCTCTTTTAATAGCACGCTCTACGTTATCTTTAGGCATATTTACAGACTTTGCATTCTGGATAATAGCCCTTAAGCGAGAGTTAGAATCTGGATCTGGACCACCTTCTTTAACTGCCATTACAATGTCTTTACCAATACGAGTAAATGCTTTAGACATTGCAGACCAACGCTTCATTTTACGTGCCTTTCTAAACTCAAACGCTCTTCCCATAAATTAAAATGCTATAAAAATTAGTATAAAAGCAAATTTAAGAAATTTTAAGACCGTAGCAAATGATGGTTAATCTTTTAGCCAACTAAATTGAGTTTTTTGTAAAAAAAAAAGAGAGTAGCCAATTGGCTACTCTCTTTTTAAAAGTTATTTGTGAATTATTTTTTACTGTATAGCAAAATCTAAATCTACATAAGTAGGAGGTAAGCATCTAGTGTCATCACAAACCATAAATTCTACTTCTGCAATAACATTTGTTTTTCCTGGTTTTGCTAATTTAACACGTTGTGTAAATTTTGCTTTACTTTCAAAATATGTAATTTTCATATCAAACATTTTGTCATCTACAGTATGTCCTTTTTCTTCTATTGTTTTTCCAGATAGTTTATAGTTACTACCTTCTTCAAAAATAAAAGTAGTGGCTATTGGCCCGCCTTCTGGAACATTTTGAGAATATAAATGCCAACCAGCATCTATTGTTGCGGTAGCAATTAAATCGTACTCTGTTGAAGATATTTTTTTTACTGATGTTGTCCATTTTACTGGCTCTAATATTTGTCCATAAGAACTTATACTAATCATTAAAACTACGGCTGCTAAAATGTATTTTTTCATTGTATTTTTTTAAGGTTATACTTTAGGTTTGCAAAATGCATACCAATTATTTTTTAGATTTAAAATTACCAACTCCTTCTTTTAGCCAGTTGTGATACTCAGTTACATCTGGTGTATAAGCAACTGGGGGATTTAAATTTTCTTCATCATGGTCTATAAGAACGTAATATGGTTGGGCGTTTGTGCCATAACGTATTTGTTGTAACTCACTCCATTGCTGACCAGTATAACGTAGCTTTTTTCCAGGGCGTAATTTAGAGTCAGGAGCTTCGCCTTCAAACTTAATTTTTTCATCAACATATAAAGAAATCAAAATAACATCATTCTTTAAAACATCTAAAACGTTGTCTTTTACCCAAACGTTTTGTTCCATTTTTCTACAGTTTACACAAGCGTGACCTGTAAAATCTATCATAACGGGCTTGTTTACTTTTTTAGCGTAAGCTAATCCTTTTTCATAGTCATTAAAAGCAAGTATGTTATGGGGTGCCATTAAATGTGCACCTTCTGGTATTTCTTGAGTATGTGTAGCTGCGCCACCACCATTTTGCATATTACCAACACCGTAAGGAGACTCACTATAATGTTGTGGTGGGGGAAAAGCACTAATTAAGTTTAATGGAGCTCCCCATAAACCAGGTATCATATAAATAGTGAATGCCAATGTTACCAAACCTAAACTTAATCTACCTACAGAAATATGTTTTAAAGGCGAATCATGTGGTAATTGTAATTTTCCAAATAAATATAAAGTTAAGGCTCCAAAAACAGCTATCCATATTGCTATAAATACTTCACGCTCTAATAAATGCATTTGTAAAACCATATCTGCATTAGATAAAAATTTAAATGCTAATGCAAGTTCTAAAAATCCTAAAACAACTTTTACAGAGTTTAACCAGCCACCAGATTTAGGTAAAGAGTTTAACCAACCAGGGAAAGCTGCAAATAACGCAAATGGCAATGCAATTGCTAAAGAGAAACCAAACATACCTACGATTGGCCCTATTTGGCTACCACCAGAAGCGGCTTGTACTAACAATGTACCAACAATTGGACCTGTACAAGAGAATGAAACTATAGCTAAGGCAAGAGCCATAAAGAAAATACCAACCAAACCACCACGGTCTGCTTGTTTGTCTACTTTATTTGCCCATGAGTTTGGTAGCATAATTTCAAAAGCTCCAAGGAATGACGCTGCAAATACTAATAATAGTAAAAAGAAAATAACATTAAACCATACATTGGTAGAAAGCGCATTTAATGCATCTGCACCAAAAACTGCACTAACTATAATACCTAATAAAAGGTATATTATAATAATTGAAAGGCCATAAATAACTGCATTACGTATACCTTTAGCTTTAGTTTTACTTTGTTTTGTAAAGAAACTAACTGTCATAGGTATCATAGGAAATACACACGGAGTTAGCAAGGCTGCAAACCCAGATAAAAATGCTAAAAAGAATATAGAAAATAACCCCTTTTTAGAACTATCTTTTTCTTTAGATTCTTTGCTAGTATTAGCTTCGTCTTTTTTAGCTTCTGTTGTTGCAGGAGTTTTTTCTGTTTTTATATTAAATACAATGTCTTTGTAAGTAGGAGGTAAGCATTTAGAGTCATTACAAACCATATAACTTACTTCTCCGTTTACAATAGATAACTCTTTGTTAACAAGTTTTATACGTTGTTTAAATGTTGCAGAGTTTTCAAAATATTTAACCATCATATTATCAAAAGCAGGTTCTGGAGCAGAATGTCCTTCTTCTTCAGTTGGTGAGTCTACTAATGTGTAGTCCTCACTTTCTGCAAAAGTAAATTCAGTAGCTACGGGTCCGCCTTCTTCTAAATGTTGAGAATACAAATGCCAAGAACCATCTATAGTAGCTTTTACTACTAAGTCGTATTCTGTTTCTGAAATTTTTTCTACAGATGTAGACCAACTAACAGGATCTAGTATCTGTGCTTTTACATTACTACTAAAAATAGTAGTAAAAATAACTAGGAGAAAATAAAAAGTACGTTTGTTCAAAATATAATATTTATGGATATATAATTTAAGACGTAAAAATAACAAAGAACCCTTACTTTAATGTTGTTAAATTTGGTTAATATTTTAAAGTTAAGTTTACGCTTTGTTAATATAAGAGTAGATTACAAGTGGTTTGGGTGACATAAAAATAAAAATATATAATAAAAAAAATCATCTTGATAATTTACCAAGATGATTTTTATATTTTAAAGTGTATAGTTTACTGTATTACAACAGGCTATTTAAAACTTCTTTTAACTTAGGGTCAGATGGTCTAGGAGCATTTGCATTTACAATATTACCTTCTGTATCTAATAAAATAAATTTAGGAATACCTTGTATAACGTAGTCTTGTATAAAGTTAGATTCAAAATTATTATCGGCGATTAGTTGTATACCACCTAATTCTTTGTCAACAACCATTTGTTTCCATTTATTATAAGCATCTGTTCTATCTACAGAAATACTTACAAACTCTATGTTTTTACCGTGGTATGCTTTTTCTGTTTCTTTTAAAGCAGGGATTTCTGCTAAACAAGGTCCGCACCACGTAGCCCAAACATCTATATATACATATTTTCCTTTTAAGTCTTCTAAAGATGTTTTGCCACCAGCGTGGTTTTCATAACCAACAAACTTAGGAGAAGGATTGCCTTTTTCTACAGCTTTTAATTTAGTGTAATACTCTTTTATTGTTTTTTTCTGATCTTCATCTGTAGATGCTGCCATAAAAGTAGTGTAATACTCATCTAGTTTTTCTGTAACTGTAATTCCAAAAACAGATTCTTTTAATAAACCATTTCTAATAACCTCTGACTCTATAGGTGCAATTGTTTTTAACATAGCAAGGTCATAAGACATAGAATCTTTCTCTGCTTTTTCTCCTGCAATTTTGCCATAGTGTGCACCTACTAAAGATTTGTAAGAAGTAGAGTTGTTAAAATCTTCTTTGTTAGTTAAGTCAACAGCATTTAACTCAGTTAAAAAGTTTTCAGAAACTTTAAAGTCAGGCTTTTGAGCATAGTGCTGGTGATAACTTTCATAATTAGATAAGTTTAGTAGGTAGCTATAATTAGCATCTTTTTTTTGTGCCGTTTTAAAACTTTCAGATAATCCTTTGGTACTATCAATTAATGAGTTAATAGCATTTTTTTGATTAGTCATTCTCTCTTTAAAAGCTACTTCTTCTAAAGTATAAGGATTGTCTCCTCCTCTAAAACTAGCTTCTTTTTCGCTTTTGCTCTTAAAGAAATTATTTTCTGCAGAACCATTACCTGTAATGGTTACACTCTTATTAAAATTATTAGCATCTGCATTAACAGCTAAATTAAAACCTTCTTCTAAGTAAAGATTAGTTCTATTTTTATCGTTAACTAATGCATACTGACCTTTAGGTGATTGTATAGTATCTGTAAAAGTACCATCTGCAGCTATTGTTAAAGTATCTATAGCACTCCTGTCTTTATAGCTTGCAATTAATAATTCTGTGTTACTTGCATTGGTAATTTTTCCGCTAACAATAGCATAATCTATTGGGGCAGGTTTTTCTGTTTTGCAGGCTGCTAAGCTAATTACAGCAAGACTTAATGTATATAATGATTTTTTCATAAATAGTTATTTGGTATTATTATGATTTTGGTTTAAACGCAATCTCGTAAGTTTTTGCGCCTTTTAATAATGTTTTAGTAAATTTTTGAACATCCTTAGCTGTAATTGAGTTTACAATGTTTTCAAAATTCTTAGGATCGTTCATATTATAACCTTCCAAAACATAATTTTGTAATAGGCTCATATCATACCTATTATAATCTTTAGATTCTTTACGTTCTTTAATAAAGTTGGTTAAGGTTTTGTCTAAGTCTACTTGGTTAATTTTACCATCAGCAACTTTTTTAATTTCAGTATGTACAATTTTAATTAGTTGGTCTACTTTGTCAGGATTACAATCAAAACTAACTGAAATAGAACCTTCAGATACAGGTCTTTTACTAAAGCTAGCACCTGCTCTTGGAGAGTATGCACCACCTTCTGCTTCCCTAACGGTTTCTGTAATTCTTAACTGTAAAATATCTCCTAAAGCACTAGCTAAAATAGCATTTTTTATGCTGTATTTCATTTTGTTTTTGTACCCAATTCTAATAGAACCTTTTTTGTCTTCCATTTTTAAGAAGATATCTTTGTCTATACTATTGTTTACCCAAACATTAGGATCTACTTTGTAATTTTCTCTTGTTGTACTGGCAGAAATACTAGCAATATACTTAGCTAATAGCGGCTTTAAAGCATCTTTTTGAATATCGCCAACGATAAAGAAAGTAAAATCAGCAGCATTTTTAAATCTATCTAAGTAAACAGATTTCATTTTATTAAACGTAACATCTTCCATATAAGCTTTGTCCATAAGACGAACTTTAGGATTGTTATTACCGTATAAAGTTACGGTAACGCTATCTTGCATTTTAGAATTTATGTCTTTGCTTTTACGTGCCAAATAGTTGGTAATGTTACCTTGTAAAACTTTGTACGCATCTTCATCAAACCTTGGTTTTTCAAAACGTAAATAAACCATTTGTAGCATAGTCTCTACATCTTTAGTTGTAGAAGAACCACTAATGTTTTCTGATAAGCTAGATAGGTTAACACTTGTACTAGCTGTTTTACCTGCAAGTACTTTTGGCAATTCTGTAGCAGAAAAACTTCCTAAACCAGACATTTGTACTATGTTCCCCATAATATTTGCAGACGGTAGATCCTCTGTATTTAATAAAGATGTACCACCATAACTAGTAGCAGTTAGTCTAACGTCATTTTTATTTTTGTCTGCAAATTTGTAATACACTTTAGCACCGTTGCTTAATGTAAATATTGTAGCTCCTGTATTTTTATTTTCTTCTTCAGATACAATACTACCTGCTTTAATATCCACACCAGAGATTAATGTTTTGCCACTAAACTTATCAGTGTAAGCTGTTAACTCATTATTATTTTCTGATGCAGCAATAATAGCCAATCCTTCTTCTTTTGTAAGATTGTTTTTTCCTTTAACACCAGTAACACTTAGCGTTCTGTTTTCTTTGGTATATAGGGCTTTAAAAGTATTATTAAAATCTTCTTTAGTAACAGATGCAAATATTGCTTGTACAATTTTATATTCTTCTGCAATAGGGGTAATAGTTTCTTTAGATAAATAATTTGCCTTTATAGCATTTATTAATTGTCCGTGAGACGTATCATCTTCTTTACTAATTGCATTTTCATAATAGTTAACGTATTGTTTTTTTATACGATCTATTTCTCCTTCTGTAAAACCAAATTTTAAAGCTCTATTAACTTCGTTCATTACTTCAGCAAAAGCATTTTGTTGCTGTCCTGGTTTAGGAGTAATATCAATTGAAAAGTCGTTATTTAATTTTGCTTTTTCTCCAAATTTTACTCTAGCAGCTAAAAAGGTAGCATTTGGTTGTTGCTGTATTTCATTAAGTCTTGTAGAGACCATAGATGTAGCCATACCTCTTAAAAGAGATGTTTTTAAATCTCCAATAGTTTGCTCTTTTATTTTTTTAGGGTGATTAATACTAAAACTTATACCAGCTGTAGAAACTTCTTCATCCATAGCTATATTGTATAGCATTTCTTTATTGCCTGGAATTTCTACATAAAAACGTTCTCTAGGGTTTTTAACAGCAGGTATTTTAGAAAACTTATCTTTAATTTTTTGCTCAATTTCATCTACGTTAATATCACCAACAATTGCAATAGCTTGCAAGTCTGTACGGTACCAATCGTGGTAAAAATCTCGTAAAGCTTTGTATTCAAAATTCTCTACAACGTCCATTAAACCAATTGGTAGTCTATTAGAGTATTTGGAGTTGTTAAACATAACAGGTAATGATTGCTGTAAAATCCTCATTCTACCATTTTGGCGTGTTCTCCATTCTTCTTTAATAACACCACGCTCTGCATCTATTTCTTCATCAGTAAGTAATAGGTAATTAGACCAATCATGTAATACTAATAAACAAGTATCAATTAAACCATCTTTAGTAGGTATGTTATCCATATTATAAACAGTCTCATCAAAACCTGTGTAAGCATTAATGTCTCTTCCAAATACAGCACCGTGTTTTTGTAAAGTGTTTAAAATTCCCTTACCAGCAAAGTTTTTTGTGCCATTAAAGGCCATATGTTCTAGAAAGTGAGCTAAACCTTGTTGGTTATCTTTTTCTAAAACAGATCCTACATTTTGTATAATATAGTAACTGGCAACATCTTTGGTTACATCTGTACTGTATATATAATAGGTCATTCCATTAGGTAAAACACCTTTTTTAAATTTAGTGTTTACAGGCAATGGTTGGTTTAAATCTAGCTGTTGGGCACTTAACCCAATGCAAAGAAATAAACTAAGTAATGTTGTGATTTTTTTCATTCTTTAAATTTGTTAGTTTTTAATGAGTATTTAATAAAAGACGTTAAAACAAAGTGTAACCCTTATAATTATTTTGTTAAATAAACTATAAAAGGTTAGTGTTCCTATTCCTAACTTGTTACAAAATGTGTTGTCTTTTTTTTAAGTTGACTAATATTATAGGTACTGTTTGGGACTATAACTCTAAATTTATGCTGCAGAAATTGTAAGTTGCTAATGCTTTTTATTTTTTTACGCTAGTCGATGATAATTTGTTATCCGTCTATAAATACACAAAGATTTACTCGTATTAACATATTTTTAAATTGTATTAGAATTAAAAATTCTAAATTAGTGACTTCAGTTTTTTGAAGATTACCAAACAAAAAATAAAATTAAAGGGCTTAATTAGCCACTTTGATTATTGCAATTAACCAAATTAACTCAAATAAAAATAATATGCAGATAATAGAATCTTCAACTATGTATGACGTTATCATAGTTGGTTCTGGTGCTGGTGGAGGTATGGCAACCAAAGTTTTGTCTGAAGCCGGACTTAAAGTTGCTGTAGTAGAAGCAGGTCCGTTTTTTGATCCTAAAGACCCTAAACAACAAACACAATTTAAATGGCCTTATGAGTCTCCACGTAGAGGAGCAAATACCGTTAGAGATTTTGGAGAGTTTGATATGGCTCTTGGAGGATGGGATATAGAAGGAGAACCTTACACACAAAAAAACGGTTCTAAATTTGCGTGGTTTAGATCTAGAATGTTAGGTGGTAGAACCAACCACTGGGGACGTATTTCTTTACGTTTTAGCGAAAGAGATTTTAAACATAAAGATGTAGATGGTTTAGGAGATAACTGGCCAATTGGTTATGATGATGTTAAACCGTATTACGATAAAGTAGATAAGTTAATTGGTGTTTTTGGCTCTAAAGAAGGTTTGGTAAACGAGCCAGACGGATTCTTTTTACCTGCACCAAAACCTAGGTTACACGAGTTGTATTATATGGATGGAGCCAAAAAAACGGGTGTTCCTGTAATTCCTGCTCGTATGTCTATGGTAACTAAAAAAGTAAACAAAGATCGTGGCGTATGTGTATACTGTGGTCAATGTGGTAGATCTTGCCAGTACTATGCAGATTTCTCTTCTGGGAGTTGTTTAATTTTTCCGGCCCAAAATAATGGCGGACAAATAGATTTGTTTGTAAACTCTATGGTTAGAGAGGTTACTACCAATGATGAGGGTAAAGCAACCGGTGTATTATATATTAATAAAGAAGATCGTAAGGAGTATAGACTAAAAGGTAAGGTTGTAGTAATGGCTGCTTCTGCTTGTAGTTCTGCTCGTATTCTTTTAAATTCTAAAAGTGAACAACACCCTGCCGGTTTAGGTAATAGCAGTGGTTTAATAGGTAAATATCTCCATGATTCTACCGGTGCTAGTAGAGGTGGTTTTATACCAGCTATGATGGATCGTAAAATGTATAACGAAGACGGAGTAGGTGGTATGCACGTATATTCGCCATGGTGGTTAGATAATAAAAAATTAGATTTCCCTAGAGGTTACCACATAGAGGTTTGGGGAGGTATGGGTATGCCTAATTATGGTTTTGGCTTTAACCCAAATA
Source organism: Cellulophaga sp. RHA19 (assembly GCF_002813425.1). Classification (NCBI taxonomy): domain Bacteria; kingdom Pseudomonadati; phylum Bacteroidota; class Flavobacteriia; order Flavobacteriales; family Flavobacteriaceae; genus Cellulophaga; species Cellulophaga sp. RHA19. Next base: position 3,271,948 of record NZ_PHUL01000001.1, on the reverse strand, counting down.
GTTTTAATGAGTACTTTGGAGAAAAAGTAGGTGGCTATGGTAATAGTTTGCGTTCTGATGTTAAAAAGTATTACGGAGCTACACTAGGTTTTGGTGGTAGAGGAGAATCTATTGCACAAGAAAGTAATTACTGTGAGATAGACCCAACAACTGTAGATGAATTTGGTATACCAGTATTACGTTTTAATTATAAATGGACAGACTACGAGCGTAACCAAGCAAAGCATATGCAGCAAACTTTTGAAGAAATAATTCATAATATGGGTGGTAAGGTGTTAGGAGATACACCAACCGCAGAACAAGATTATGGTCTAAACAAACCAGGAGAAATTATACACGAGGTAGGTACTACACGTATGGGTAATAACCCAAAAACATCTGTAGTAAACCAATACGAGCAAATGCATGATGTAGACAATGTTTTTATTGTAGATGCAGGCCCTTTTGTGTCACAAGCCGATAAAAACCCTACGTGGACAATTTTAGCATTGGCTTGGAGAACATCAGATTATATAGTAGAACAGTTTAAAAAGCAAAATATCTAAGTTATGGATAGAAGAAAAAGTATAAAATCTATTATTCTTGGCGGTGTTGCCGGTGGTTTAGCTTTAAACGGTTGTAAACCAGGTACAGATAGTGATGCTGTTGCACCTGAAGAAGCTGCTATAGACGAAAAGTATTTTGGACGTACACCAGAAGAAAAAGAACAAATAGCAAAGTTACAAGCAGAACAATTTTTTAACGAGCACCAAATGGAAACATTAGGTGTACTATGTGCTCTAATTTTACCTGCTAATGAAAAGTACGGTAGTGCTACAGATGCAGGTGTGCCAGATTTTATAGAGTTTATGGCAAAAGATATACCAGCTTATCAAACTCAGCTTAAAGGAGGCTTAATGTGGTTAGACCATACTAGTAATAAAGATTATAGTGTAGAGTTTAAAAAAGCAACCCCAGAACAACAAAAAGTTATTTTAGACGGTATAGCTTTCCCAGATGAGAAAGAGCCTACGTACGAGCAAAACTTCTTTTCTCTAATGCGTAATTTAACTGTTACTGGTTATTACACATCTAAAGAAGGGTTAGAAGACTTAGGTTATAAAGGAAATACGCCTAATGTTTGGGATGGAGTACCACAAGATGTATTAGACAAACACGGAAAATCTTATCCAAAAGACTGGATGCCTAAGTTTGTAGACCAAAGTAAACGTAATATTATGGCAGAATGGGATGATGATATGAATTTAATTACATAAATCATTTGGTTTTAAATTAAGAATGTTAAATTGCCTTTAGAGTTATAATCTAAAGGCAATTTTTGTTTTTAAGTCAATTTTTATGATACATAAGTTAGATAATCTAAAAACTAGCGACCTCGAGATTCTTAAAAGCAATGTAGATTCTGGTGGTAAATTTGTAGTTTTTAATTATAGAGTTAGTTTAGGTTTTATTTCTTTACTAAGATTTTCTCCTGCAATTTTTATTCAGAACAAGATAGAACTAGATTATTATATGAAAAAATATAATAAACTGAATCTATTTTTTGGACCTTGGTTTATATTTAAAGGCCCTTTTTTAACGTATAATATTTATAAATCCAACAAAAAAGGAGGTATAGATGTTACTCAGGATATTATGCTAAATATAACTTCTAATAGTTTAGTTAATAAAGAAGTAGACATAAAAATTATGCATACTATTTTTTCTAAAGTCGATAAAACGGAAAAAAAAGAAATATATAAAACAATAAAAGAGCTAAATAAAAATTTGGTTCCAGTTGAAAATGTATACGTTGCAGAGTTTATTAATACAAAAGAGTATGAATCTCCTTATACCGTAATAGGATATAAAATTTCTGGAACTGATAATTTAGATATAAATCATATTGAAAAAATACTCTATAAACGATTTTATAAGCATAACTTTTTTGAAATAATAGACCTTAGGATAAAGGATGATTATAACGATAAACTAATAGAGCAAGGAGAATTAATTTACGGCAATTAAATACTATGACATCAAAACACTTATTACCAATATTACTAATTTGTATTACTATTGCCTGTAAAGACAGTAAAACAACAGCTGTTACCAATACAATAACTAAAGACACTACGCTAGTTAAAAAAGATACTGTTGTTGTACCACCAGTTAAAACAGAAATAAAGTACAAATCCCTTATAGGTATTGCAGATACTACATTTGTGCGTATAGCAGATTTTAGTGGTGATTTTGCTTATGATTTGAGATATGCAACTACTAATAATTTTTTAAAAGAAAAAGTATATGATTGTCCAGAGTGTTATACTCGTGCAAAAACAGCTAAAGCACTTTTAGCAGCTAATTCAGATTTTATAAAGCTTGGATACCGTATTAAGTTTTTTGATTGTTACAGACCAAATTCTGTGCAATATAAAATGTGGAAGATTGTACCAAACCCGCAATATGTTGCAAACCCTAAAAAAGGGTCTATACACAATAAAGGTGGTGCTGTAGATATTACACTAGAGACATTAGACGGTATAGAAGTAGATATGGGAACAGATTTTGATTTTTTTGGTAAAAAAGCATATCACGATAATACCAATTTACCAGAAGAAATTTTAGCCAACCGAAAGTTGTTAAAAGAAACAATGGAAAAACATGGTTTTTGGTCTATACGTACAGAGTGGTGGCATTACAATTTATCCGCTATGTCTAATGCCAAAGTGGCTAACTTTAAATGGGATTGTAAATAAATAATTATACGTATGAAAAAGTTACTTTTTACAGCAGCAGTATTTCTGTTCTTTTATGTAAATACATATTCTCAAAATATAATTTTACCATTATGGAATGATCAAATTCCTAATCAAAAAGTAACTAAGGAGGTAGAGAAAGTAGTTACTGATAAAATTATAAAAGTTAGCAATGTTCAAAAACCTACAATAGAAGTTTACTTGCCTAAAAAAGAAATTGCAAACGGAAAAGCTGTTGTAATTTTTCCTGGAGGAGGTTATGGGTTTATTGCTTATGACTGGGAAGGTATAAATATTGCTAAATTTTTAAACACTAAAGGTATAGCAGGTATACTTGTAAAATACAGGTTGCCAAATTCTAAATCTTTAAAGGTAGGCTCTAATGCTCCTTTGCAAGACGCTCAAAGAGCAATAAGACTTGTGCGTAGCAATGCAAAAAAATGGAATATAAATTCTGATGATGTAGGGATATTAGGTTTTTCTGCAGGCGGACATTTAGCATCTACACTAGGAACACACTTTAATGATGAGATATATAAAGCAAAAGATAAAATAGATTCTATTTCTGCAAAGCCAAGTTTTATGGCTCTTGTATACCCTGTAATTACTTTTGTTAAAGAAGAATACGTACACAAAGGAAGTAGAAATAACTTATTGCAAAATTTAGTAGCTTCTGAAGCTAGTAAAAAACAATTTTCGGCAGAATTAAATATAACAAAAGAAACTCCTAAAACATTTTTGGTACATGCTACAGATGATACTGCTGTTCCTGTAGAAAATAGTTTACTAATGTATAGCGCTTTAAAAAATAAAGGTGTACCGGTACAAATGCATATTTATGAGTCTGGTGGTCACGGTTTTGCGTTAGGGTTTAAAAATAAAAAACTGTCTAATTGGACTAACTTACTTGTAAATTGGATTAATAACTTAGATTAAGCTTTGCTACACAATAAAACAACTTTTTTGTTATTGCAGTCTGTTGTAAAAAATAAGTAAATATTACCGCCTTCTTTTATTTTAAATTTTTTGCGAATATTAGCTACACTTTCTGGAAAGTTACGTGTGGTAATGTTTGCTTTTGTTAGTTGTAAGTGCTGAATTTCTTTTTTATTAAATACAATTTGTGTTTCAACTTTAAAACATCTCCCAGCAAAATCTATTAAGTCATTAGAGGTGTACAAATGGGTATGCTCATGCAATTTGTGTAATTTATAATGTGCTGCTACAGACTTAAATGCTCCTGCTTTTAAAATAGCAGAATTAGGTTCATAAATGTATTGTTGAGGTTCACTATAGGTAAATACAGCCTCTTTTTCATTAGTATAATTAAAAGAGAAAACCAAATCTTCAGTTTTAGTTAGATTTATGGTTTTAATATGTATGTCTCCTGTATAGTCTTTCTCTAAAACCCAAAGCAATTCTTTTACATCATTATTAAGTGCAACAACGTGTATTTCTTTTACATTTTGTAATGATTTTATACCAACTGAAAAATCTAATAACGGAGATGTTTTTATAAGTATATTATCAGCTTTGCTAAAAATTAAATCTAAATGTTCTGGTACGTTTGGTAAACAATCTTCTAAAAAAAACACTTTTCCTTTGGCATCATTTCTTCTAGATGGATCTATGTAAACCCAATCAAAAAATAAATCTGTGTTTTTTAAATGATCTATCCCATTTTCACTGCATGTATTAATATTTTTTACACCTAAAGTTTTAAAATTGTGTGCTGCTATTTTAGATACGTTTTCAGAAATTTCGCAATGGTGAACTAAAGCTATTTTTTTAGCAAAATAAAAGCAATCTACTCCTAAGCCACCGGTAAGGTCTATAAGCGTTTTTCCTTTTACTAGGGAGGCCTTGTATGTAGCTGTTTTTTCTGATGAGGTTTGCTCTATGTTTAACTTGTTGGGATAATAGATATTTGGCGTTGTAAACCACGTTGGTAGTTTGCTTTTACACTTGTTTTTAGCTTCAATTTGTGCTGCTAATTCTTTATTGGTTACATCGTTAAATGTATCTTTTTTAAGTAGAATAGGCATAATGTCTGTTTCTAAATTTTCAGCAATAAAATTTTGTACGTTGGTATGTAAAATAGCGGTATTCAAACTAAAACTATAAATTTTTTGTCATAGATTTTACAATCTTGTTTTCTGCAAAAAATTCTTTTAAAATTACTTTAATTGCAGTGTAACCAGGTACAGCAATAATCATCCCAGTGATACCAAAAAGTAAACCACCAATAATTATAACTAGAAAAATTTCTAATGGATGAGATTTTACACTACTTGAAAATATAAAAGGTTGCGAAAAGAAATTATCTACTAACTGCCCAATAATAAAACCAATCATTACATAGCCTGTTTTTGGTAAAATAACATCGCTAAAGCTTTCGCCTAAGTTGCTAGACATTGTAAGTGTAACCATTAAAGCGCCACCAATAATGGGTCCTACATATGGTATTAAGTTTAATAAAGCGCATAAAAATGCTATTACAATGGCATTTTCTATACCTACAACTAGTAAAACAATGGTATAAATAACAAATAATATTAGTATCTGAAAAACCAATCCAACAAAATATCTAGATAGTAGACTACTTATGGTATCCATAGATTTTTTAAATCTTCCTTCTTTGTTTTGAGGCGTTAACATTAATAGTCCGTCACTAAATAATTTACGATCTTTTAAAAAGAAAAAAGTGATAAATAAAACAGAAAACAGACCAATACTTAAACTGCCAAGTACACCTATAAGAGAGTTTAGAAAATCTGGAATAAAAGCAAAATCTAGACTTGTTAAAAAGTTTGATGACTTTACGTTTTCTTCAAGCTCGCTAGTGCTTACACCAAAGTAATTTACAATCTCTGTATATAAATCTTGTATGTTTCCTTGTAGTTGGTTAATATCTAATAACGCTAAATTATGTCCTTGCTGAATAATAAGCGGAATAAAAAGTGCAATTATACCACCAACAATACCTATTAAAAACAACATTGTAATAATAACGGCTAAGGTGTTGTTAAACTTTAATTTATCGCGCAAAAATAAAACAATAGGTCTGCCAATTAAAGAAGCTACGGCAGCAATAGATATATAGACTAAAACAGAACTAATTTTATATAAAAAAAAGCAAAGTAATAGTATACCTACTATAATGCCCAATGCACGTAAAATACCATCTGCTATTGTTTTTGCTTTCATTTATACTTAGTTATTAAAAACGTATTTTATAATATTAGCACCCATTTGCAGTGCTTTTTCTCGTACTTTAGGACCATCGTTATGTACTTCTGGGTCTTCCCATCCATCACCTAAATCGCTCTCTAAAGTAAATAGCAATATAAGTCTATTATTGTGAGTTATGCCAAAAGCTTGTGGTCTTTTTCCGTTATGTTCGTGTATTTTAGGTAAACCATCTTTAAATTTAAATTTCTGATTAAAAATAGGGTGATTTGCGCCTAACTCTTCAAGCTTTTTATTAGGAAATAATTTAGCTATTTCTTTTCTAATATACGGTTCCATACCGTAGTTATCATCTATATGTAAAAACCCACCAGATAGTAAGTAGGTTTTTAAGTTTTCTGCTTCTTCATTAGAAAAAACAACGTTTCCGTGCCCTGTCATATGTAAAAAAGGATATTGAAAAATACCAATATTACCCACCTCTACAGTTTGTGGTTTAGAATTTATTTTGGTTGCTATCTCTTTATTACAAAATGCAATTAAATTGGGTAGAGCAGTAGGGTTAGCGTACCAATCTCCGCCACCATTATATTTTAGAATAGCAATTTCTTGGGCTTGTAACTTTGTCATAAAAGCTAGTAAAAGAAACAAACATAGAGTTGCTATTTTTTTCATAAAATTATGGTTATTTAAAAAGTAATTTATCCGTTGTTTATCATTGCAACAGTAGTACAAGCAACTATAGCGGCTGTTTCTGTACGTAATCTGTTTTTACCTAAAGATACAGGAACAAAACCATTTTCATAAGCTTGTGTAATTTCAGACTCAGAGAAATCTCCTTCTGGACCAATTAATACGGTAACATCTTTATCTGCAGCTACTCTTCTTTTTAGTTCTGCCTTTTCTTCTTCTTCACAGTGGGCAATAAACAGCAAATCTTTATGTTCTTTTTTTACAAATTCAGAAAAAGGAACAGGAGCATTTAATTTTGGTAAATAGGTTTGTAAAGACTGTTTCATTGCAGATTGTAAAACTTTCTCCATACGTTCTAACTTTAAAACTTTACGTTCAGAGTGGTCACAAATAATAGGCGTAATTTCATCTACACCAATTTCAGTTGCTTTTTCTAAAAACCACTCAAACCTATCATTCATTTTAGTAGGAGCAACAGCTATATGCATCCAATGCATTGGCCTGTGTTTTTTTTCTTTAGATGTAATTTGTGCTTTACATTTTTTAATATCAGCAACCATTATTTTAGCAGTAAATAAATAGCCTTTACCATTTGTAATGTACAATTCATCTCCTTCTACCTTACGTAGCACTTTTACAATATGTTTGCTTTCTTCCGGAGAAAAAACAAATTGAGAAATACTGTTATCTAAAGTGCTGTTATAAAATAATTGCATAAAATATATTAATTAGGTTACTGTTTTTATTTATTCGTTAATTACGTAACGTGCTTTTGCTGTTATTTCTTGTGTAGAAAATAATTCTTCCTTGTACTTTAAATAACCAACTATACCAATCATTGCAGCATTGTCTGTACAGAATTGAAAAGGTGGTATAAAGGTTTTCCAACCATGTTTTTGTTCTGCTTCTTGTAACACTTTTCTAATACCAGAATTTGCAGACACGCCACCGCCAATTGCAATTTGCTTAACACCAGTTTGTGTAACTGCTTTTTTTAGCTTTGTTAGCAACACATTAATTATTGTATACTGTATAGATGCACAAATATCATTTAAATTTTCTGCAATAAAATTAGGGTTTTTTTGTGTTTCTCTTTGTATAAAATAGAGTACACTTGTTTTAAAACCGCTAAAACTAAAATTTAATTCACCTACTTTAGATTTAGGAAAAGGAAATGCTTTTGGATTACCTAACTGTGCATATTTGTCTATTAATGGCCCGCCAGGGTAAGGTAAACCCAAAATTTTAGCACTTTTGTCAAAAGCTTCACCAACGGCATCATCTAGAGTTTGACCTAGAATTTCCATATCAAAATAGCTTTTAACCAACACAATTTGTGTGTGTCCGCCGCTAATTGTCATCCCTATAAAAGGGAATTCTGGCTTTTTACCTGTTTCATTATCAATAAAATGGGCCAAAATATGTGCCTGCATATGGTTTACCTCTATTAAAGGTATGTCTAAACCAAGAGCTAAAGATTTAGCAAAAGAGGTGCCTACAAGCAAAGATCCCATTAATCCTGGTCCTCTTGTAAAAGCTATTGCAGATAAGTCTTTTTTGTTGATATTTGCCTTAGCTAAGGCTTGGTGCACCACAGGTACAATATTTTGTTGGTGTGCTCTAGAGGCTAGCTCGGGAACAACACCACCGTATTCTTCATGAATCTTTTGCGTAGCAACCACATTGCTAAGCATTTTACTATTGTGTAAAACGGCAGCAGACGTATCGTCACAAGAAGATTCTATTGCAAGTATATAGATATTGTTTTTTTCCACGTATTTTTGGAATAAATATTGAAGTAACAAAGGTAAAACATAAAGGGCTATCAAAAAATTATTTAAAATACTACTAAGAATATTGTTGGTTTTATTACTGCTTTGTCTTTTAGCGACCTTTATTTTCTCGTTGTCATCTGTGCAAACTCGTTTAGCTAATTATGCCACAAATAATATTAATAAAGAATATGGCACTAATTTAAATATAGACAAGCTTAAGGTTAATTTAATTACTTGGAATACATCTGCAAAAGGAATTTATGCGGCAGATGAACAAAAAGATACTCTTTTTTACATTGGAGATTTAACAACATCTATTCTAGATATTAATAATTTAATTAAAGGGCAGTTAGAGTTTGGAGATATAGACGTAGATAACCTTCATTTAAAATTAAAAACATACAAGGGACAAAGCGCCTCTAATTTAGAGATTTTTATAGATAAGTTAGATAATAAAAAACCTAGAGCCAAAGGAGCTAAACCTTTTAAAATGGTTTCTGGTAATGTAAATATTGGTAATAGTAGATTTCAATTAATTAATGAGAATTTAGAAAAGCCAAAGCAGTTAGATTTTAAAAATTTAAATATAGGTGCAACAGATTTTTTAATTCTAGGTCCAGATGTGTCTACACAAATTAACACACTTACGTTTACAAGTAGAAGAGGACCAAAGGTTGAAAACCTAACCACAGCATTTAAATACTCTAGAACACAAATGAGGTTTGATGCGTTGCAGATAAAAACAAAGGAGTCTGACTTAAAAGGGAATTTAGTTTTTAATTATGACCGTAAAGACTTTAAAGATTTTATAAATAAAGTACAAATAGATGCCAATTTTACAGATTCTGAAGTTGCTTTAGATGATATAAATATGCTTTACAACCAGTTTGGTAGTGGTAAAAAAGTTAGTTTGTCTACAAATGTTAGTGGTGTTTTAAACGATCTTACTACAAAAAGATTAATGCTTTTTTCTGATAATACAGGTGTTAGAGGAGATTTTAACTTTAAAAACCTATTTACTTTAAGCAAGCCATATGTTATAGATGCAGATATGAAAAGTGTAACTACTAGTTATTATGAGTTACGTTCTCTGTTGCCAAACATACTTGGTAATGTGTTACCATCTTCATTTGCAAAATTTGGTCAGTTTACGGTTAGGGGAACAACCTCTATTACAGAAACTTTAGTAAAAGCTAAAGTAAATATAAACACAGCTATAGGTAGTAGTTATTCTGATGTAGAACTTACCAATATTAATAATATAGATAATGCAAACTACCACGGGTTTATATCACTTATAGATTTTGATTTAGGTAAGTTTTTAGATAACAATACAGTTGGTAAAGCAACAGTAGATATTAATGTAGATGGTAAAGGTTTTGTTGCAGAAACTATGAACACAGAAATAACTGGAGAGGTTTATAGTATTTATTTTAACAAATACACCTACAAAAATATAAAAGTAGTTTCTGGTACGTTAAAAGAACAGTTTTTTGATGGCGCTTTAATTAGTAACGATCCTAATTTAAAACTAAATTTTAAAGGTTTAGCAGATTTTTCATCAGCTAATAATACATTTGATTTTATAGCTTCTGTAGACCACGCTAATTTTAAGGCTTTAAATTTTATTAATGATAGCGTTTCTGTTTTTAAGGGTAATATTAATATGGATATTACAGGTAATACACTAGATAATATTGTTGGAGCTATAAAGTTTAGAGAAACTAGTTATCAAAATAAAAACGATACCTATTATTTTGAAGATTTTGAAGTTACTTCTAATTTTGAGACCGACTCTCTGCGTAAAATAACCATTAATTCTCCAGACATTATAACTGGTTATTTAGAAGGTAATTTTAAAGTAAATGAGTTAGATAAGCTTATACAAAACTCTATTGGTAGTATTTATACCAATTATAGACCGTTTGAGATATCCAAAGGGCAAAAAGTAGACTTTAAATTTAATATTTATAATAAAATTGTAGACGTATTTTTTCCTGAAGTAAAGTTTGGTTCCAATACATTTATTAGGGGTAAAGTAGTTGCAGATGAGGGTGATTTTAAACTTACATTTAAGTCGCCAAAAATTGAAGCTTTTGGTAACAAACTAGACAGTATTAATGTAAAGATTGATAATAAAAATCCGCTTTTCAATACTTTTATATCAGTAAATGATGCATCAACTAATTTTTATGATGTTAAAGATTTTAAACTGATAAATACCAAGTTAAAAGATACACTGTTTTTTAGAACAGAATTTGCAGGTGGTCGTGGGTATGATGATAACTATTTTTTAAACTTTTATCACACATTTAATAAAGACAATAGATCTGTAATAGGTCTTAAACGTTCTTCTATTTTACTAAAGGGAAATGAGTGGGTTGTCAATAAAAATAGAGATAAGAAAAACAAAGTAATTGTTAATAGAACATTAGATAGTATAGATATTAAAGAAATTGTATTTAATAACAATGCTAATGAGCAAATACGTTTAAGTGGTAAGGTGATAGATTCTACTTATAAAGATTTATTGTTAGAATTTAATGATGTGTCTTTACATAAAATAACTCCTGCTTTAAAAAATATAGATCTTAAAGGGGAGGTAAACGGTTCTTTAAATATTTACCAAGAAGAAGGCAAGTATTTGCCTTCTAGTAATTTAACAATGACAGATTTTACCGTTAATGATATTAGACTAGGTAATTTGGGTGTAGAAATTGTTGGTAATGATGATTTAACTTCTTTTGATGTAGAAACACACTTGCGTAACAAGGGAGAAGATAGGTTAATTGTAATGGGTAAAATTAATAACAATAATAATATACCTACAGCAGACTTAGACGTAGAATTTGCAGATTTTTTAATGGAACCTTTTTCTAACTTAGGAGAAGGTATAATATCTAATATTAGAGGCTCTATAAGTGGTAAAGCTAAAATTACAGAGCGTTTAAGTAACCCAGATATTAATGGTAAATTACTACTAAATAATGCAGGTTTGGGTATAGAGTACTTAAATGTAGATTATAGCTTTGGAAAAAATTCTGTAGTAAATCTATACAAGCAAACTTTTGACTTTGAAAACATACAACTAACTGATGTAGTTAAAAATACAAGCGCAACTTTAGATGGTACTATTGGTCATAAAGATTTTGCAGCTTGGGATTTAGATTTAAAAGTAAATACAAACAACAATCGTTTTCTAATATTAAATACAGACTATACAGAAGAGAGTTTGTATTACGGTACAGGATATTTAAATGGTACAGGTAGAATTTACGGTTCTACCAAGGCATTAAATATAGACGTTATAGGAGCTACAGCTAAGGGAACTTCTTTAAAAATACCTTTAAGTGATGTTGCAGCAGTTGGCGATTATAGTTTTATAAATTTTGTCACTAAAAAAACAGAAGAAGAAAAAAATAGAGAGTTGCAAAAGTATGAAGGCCTAGAACTTATGTTTGACTTGGATGTTACGCCAGAGGCTGAAGTAGAAATAGTAATAGATCCTAGTACAAAAAGCTCCTTAAAAGGTACTGGTGGTGGTACTATATTAATGGAGATTAATACCAACGATAAATTTAATATGTATGGCGAATTTGCTGTAGCTACAGGTGAGTATAATTATAAATACGGAGGTATAATAAATCGTAAATTCACTGTGGAGCCTGGAGGTACAATTATTTGGGATGGCTCACCTTTAAACGCAGAGGTTAATATGCGCGCAATTTATTCTTTAGATGCTAACCCAGCACCTTTATTAGATAACTCTAACTATACAAACCGTATACCTGTAGATGTTGTTGTTAGTTTGGTAGGGCCGTTAGAAAAAACTGAAGTAGATTTTAATATAGAGTTTCCAAGTACTAGTTCAATAGTAAAATCCGAATTAGAATATAGACTATTAGACCATAATTTTGAGCAAAACAATGCATTTTACTTATTAATGCAAGGTACATTTGTAAATGAAGAAAGTGGTTTAAATGCAACAGCGTTAAGTGGTAATTTAACTCAAACAGCATCTGGGTTATTAAATTCTGTTTTTAAAAGTAACGGAGAAAATTTAGATTTAGGTATAGTTTACGAGCAAGGAAACTTAAACCCTAATGCCATACAAACAGAAAATAGAGTAGGTGTTACTGTATCTACAAAGTTAGGAGAGCGTATATTATTTAATGGTAAGTTTGGTGTTCCTGTAGGTGGTGTAGGCGAGTCTGTTGTTGCTGGTGATATGGAAGTGCAAATTATTTTAAATGATAAAGGTACACTTAGTGCTAAAGTATTTAATAGAGAAAACGAGATTCAGCAATTTTTAGCAGAACGTCAAGGGTACACACAAGGAGTTGGTTTAAGTTATCAAGTAGATTTTGATACATTTAAAGAGTTGATGACTAAAATTTTTCCTAAAAAAGCACGTAAAGAAGAAGAGCTAAAAGTAGAGGAAAATAAAAAAATGCCTCAAAACTAAAATTACACATACTTGAAAAGTAGCAAGGGAAATATCTTTTTTCTTCAATTTCTTCCTTTTTTTCAATTTAAAATCACACATTTTTAAGAGCTTTTGATAAAACTTATTAACGAAAACGTTTGAAGTTTTAGCTGCGTCAAAATTTAGGGTTAATACCACTAATTTATTAAAATAAGTTTCCTAGCTTTACTACTATAAATTAATAAATGGCTTCAAAAATTAAAAAAATAGCAGTCTTTACTTCTGGAGGAGATTCTCCAGGAATGAATGCAGCAATAAGATCTGTAGTTCGTACATGTGCTTATTTAAAAGTAGAATGTGTAGGTGTTTATAGAGGGTATGAAGGTATGGTTGAAGGTGACTTTAAACCAATGGATGCTCGTAGTGTAAACAATATTATCAATAAAGGAGGTACTATATTAAAGTCTGCACGTTCAGATTCTTTTAGAACAGAAGAAGGTCGTAAGCAAGCTTATGATAATTTAATAGCAAATAATATAGATGCTTTTGTTGTAATTGGTGGTGATGGTAGCTTTACCGGAGCAATGATTTTTAATAAAGAATACAACTTCCCAGTAATGGGTATTCCGGGTACCATAGATAATGATATTTTTGGTACTACCTACACTTTAGGTTTTGATACGGCTTTAAATACAGTTGTAGATGTAATAGATAAGATTAGAGATACTGCTAGTTCTCATAACCGACTTTTCTTTGTAGAAGTAATGGGTAGAGATGTGGGACACATTGCATTAAATGCGGGTGTAGGAGCAGGAGCAGAGGAAATACTAATTCCTGAAGAAAATTTAGGTTTAGATCGTTTGTTAGAATCTTTAAAACGTAGTAAAAAATCTGGTAAATCTTCTAGTATAGTAATTGTTGCTGAAGGAGATAAAACAGGTAAAAATGTTTTTGAACTTAAGGAGTATGTAGAGGAACATTTACCAATTTACGATGTACGTGTATCTGTTCTAGGTCATATGCAGCGTGGTGGTTCTCCTTCTTGTTTTGATCGTGTATTAGCGAGTAGAATGGGAGTTAAAGCGGTAGAAGCTTTGTTAGAAGGTCAAAGCAATCTAATGGTAGGTATACAGGATAATAAAATTATACTTACACCAATAGAACAAGCTATAAAAGGACACACAAAAATAGATAAAGAACTCATTAGAGTTTCAGACATAATGTCAACATAATTAATAACAAAAAGTAAGAAAATGTCAAATTTAAAAATAGGAATCAACGGATTTGGAAGAATAGGTAGGTTGGTTTTCAGAACAACAATAAAAAGAGGAGACGTAGATGTTGTTGCAATTAATGACTTATTAGATGTAGAACATTTAGCATACCTTTTAAAGTATGATTCTGTTCACGGAAAGTTTGATGGTACTGTTGAAGTAAATGATGGTAATTTAGTAGTAAACGGTAAAGTTGTACGTATTACAGCTGAGCGTGAGCCTAAAAACATTAAGTGGGATGCAGCTGGTGCAGAAGTTGTAGCTGAGTGTACTGGTATTTTTACAACTTTAGAAAAAGCACAATTGCATATTGATGGTGGTGCTAAAAAAGTGGTTATTTCTGCACCTTCTGCAGATGCGCCAATGTTTGTAATGGGTGTAAACCATAAAGAAGCAAAAGCATCAGACTTAATTGTATCTAATGCATCTTGTACTACAAACTGTTTAGCTCCTGTAGCCAAAGTTTTAAATGATAATTTTGGTATAGAAGAAGCTTTAATGACTACTATCCACGCAAGTACTTCTACTCAGTTTGTTGTAGATTCTCCATCTAGAAAAAATTATAGATTAGGTAGATCTGCAATGGCAAATATTATTCCTTCTTCTACAGGTGCAGCAAAAGCGGTAGGTAAGGTTATTCCGGAATTAAATGGAAAATTAACTGGTATGGCTTTTAGAGTTCCTACGCCAGATGTTTCTGTAGTAGATTTAACTGTAAGAGTTAAAAAAGAGACTTCTTATGAAGAAATTAAAAAGGTATTTAAAGCTGCTTCTGAAGGAGAATTAGCAGGTGTTTTAGGATATACTGAAGAAGATGTGGTTTCTCAAGATTTTGTAGGAGAAGCACAAACTAGTGTTTTTGATGCTGGAGCAGGAATTGAGTTAAGCTCAACTTTCTTCAAAATTATTTCTTGGTATGATAATGAAGCTGGTTATTCTAATAAGTTAGTAGATTTAGCTCAGCACGTAGCTAGTTTATAAACCTATTTTATAATTGTGATATAGTATCCTGAAAATTGGTGAAAATTTACTTTTTTTCAGGATACATTAATTTTAAGTAATAACGTATGATATTAATTGTAGATAGCGGTGCTACTAAGTCAGATTGGATTGCCTTGGATGAAAAAGGTGAACAATTATTTGTGACGCAAACATTAGGTTTAAGCCCAGAAGTTTTAACTAGAGAGGTTATTGAAGACAGACTGGCAAATAATTTTGAATTATCTAAAAACAAAGAACAAGTCACTAAATTGTTTTTTTATGGTGCTGGTTGTGGTACAGAACGTATGCGTTTGTTTTTAAAAGATATTTTTAAAACCTTTTTTCCTAATGCAGAAGCTCAAGTAAAAGAAGATACTTATGCTGCAATACACGCTACTACTAAATTAGGTGATCCTGGTATTGTTTGTATTTTAGGTACGGGCTCTAATTGTAGTTATTATGATGGTGAAAATGTACATCAAAAAGTAACATCTCTTGGCTATATTTTAATGGATGATGGTAGTGGTAATTTCTTTGGTAGAAAATTATTAAGAGACTATTATTTTCATAAAATACCTAAAGATTTGGCAGACAAATTTGCATCTGAATATGATTTAGAAGCAGATCTTATTAAGGAAAACTTATACAAGCAGCCTAATCCTAATACATATTTAGCAACCTTTGCTAAGTTTATAATAGAGAATAAAGATCATCCTTATTGTAAAGGTGTTATTAATAAAGGTTTGCAGCAGTTTATAAATAATAATGTAATGCAGTTTGACTTAGCTACTAAAGTTCCTGTGAATTTTGTAGGTAGTATTTCTTATTTTTTAAGAGATGAGTTGGCTAAAGTGATAGAAAGAAACGATCTTATTTTAGGTGTTATAAGAAGAAGACCAATAGAAGGTTTGGTAGATTTTCATAAAAGCACAATTTAATACATAAGTTTACAATAACACATAAACTGAAAAAGCGCAATCTGTTATGGATTGCGCTTTTTTTATGCTTCTTGTAGTTTGATGTTATTGTACAGCAATCATAGAAATTTCTACATTTACAAACTTAGGTAAATTAGCTACTTCTACAGTTTCTCTTGCTGGTGCAGTATCTGCATTAAAATAAGAACCATAAACCTCATTAATTTCTGCAAACTGATGCATATCATTAACAAATATGCAAGATTTTACAACGTTTTCAAACGTCATACCAGCTTCTGTAAGTATAGCTTTTAAGTTTTCCATACTCTGTTTTGTTTCTGCTTTAATATCTCCTTCTACTAAATCTCTTGTTTTAGGGTTAATAGGTATTTGTCCGGATATATATAATGTATTACCAGTTAATACTGCTTGGTTGTAAGGACCAATTGGAGCAGGTGCATTTGTTGTTGTGATAATTTTTTTCATCTTAATTAAGTGTTTTTTAATTATTTTAAAAAGATAAATAGTATTTTATCTCTGACTTCTTTGTTCCCATTTAAGGTCTTTAAGTATGCTACTCTTAATTCCTATAAAGAAATACCATCTTTCATACGTACCAAAAGGTGTCCAGTTAAAGTTAAGTCTAAAACTCTTTAAATCTCTCTCAAAACGTAATTGAGTTAAAGAAAAACCTTGATTTTTAAAATCGTAACCGGAAGAAACGCCAACTTTCCATCTAGGTGTTAAATCTATGTTTCCAGAAAACATCAAAGAGTGGTTACTAATTTCATCTTGCCTATTAGGGTTACTGTAACTTACGGCATAAGCAAGTCTAAAATCCCAAGGAATAGCATTTTTGTATGGTGGGTTTTCTTTTACTTCATCATCATCATCGTCGGGATTTCCTGGTTTACCAGTGTTAAAGTTGTCTGCAGTACCAAATAAATCATCTGTTCTACCACCACTGGCTGCTACATAAGAGTCATCATCTTCTTCGTCTTCTTTCTCATCCTTATCTTTGTCAAACATTTTACTGCTTATAGAGTATCCAACATTGGCTCTTGCAGTTGTTAGTCTAAATAAGCTACCGCCATTATTAACGTTAAGAGTGTTAATTCTTGTTCCTTTGTTGTCTATTGCATAAGGATCTAGGTTTGCAGAGAAGTTAATAGACATTTTTTTATTTAAAATAGTAGTACCACCATTTACTCTAAACGGACTTAAACGTAGTGAGTCTGCCTGAAAGTTATAGTTAGTAGAAATATTAAAACTACTTAATAACGATATTTTTTTAGGCTCTGTAGCAGTAGAGTCTTTGTCTTTTACTTTTGCTTCTAATGTGTTTTGTAATGAAAAACTAAGAGCGCTACTCTGCGTAAGTCCAGGAGCACCGTTTAACGTGCCCTCAAATCTACTATATTGTATGTATTCACCGTCGGCATTCATATACTCGTCGTACGTTTTTTCAAAAGACGGAGAATAGCTATAGCCAATAGAAGGCCTCATAGTATGTCTTATTGCTTGTATATTATTATCCTCAGCAAAAGTCCAAGTACCATAAATAGTTGTTCCTAAACTAGCGCTAAAGCTATATTTGTTGTAACGGTCAAAACCATTTATTTTTTCAGAAACAACCTCTTCTGTAGTAGCATCGTAAGATTTGTTGTATGTTTCTAGCGTCCATATATCTTCATAAGAACCACCAAGACTAACACTTAATTGTTTAAATACTTTAAAGTTGGTGCTAATTGGAATTCTGTGTCTAGCACCCACACGTGCGTCATCAAACATTTCAGACTTAAAGAAAAGAGAATCTACTGTTGTTATTTGGTTTTGGGCATTTACATCATACTGAAAATTTATATTCTGTATAATTCCCTTTTTTAAACCATCTCTTTTTGCAAACGGAAAAATACGCTCCATACTAGCCTGCATTGTTGGCAGCGTAAGGTTTATAACGTCTGTATTTGTGTTCTGGTTATGTGTAGCTGTTAAACTCATATTTACAGAAGGGTATGCTGGAAATGTTTTTGAGTACGATACAGATGATGATAAGTTATTATTTTGTGTGTTGGGTACGTTATATTGGTTTAACGAACTTCTGTAATAATCACTACTACCTAAGTTTACACTGGCAGATAATCTAGAATTAGGGTTGTTTTTAGGGTCTTGTGTATGAGATATTTGTATGTTGTAGTTTCTTGCAATAGAATAATCTTCAAACCCTTTTTGGCTGTTAATCTGGTTTTCATACCTAATATTAACATTACCCTTGTATTTATAACGTTTTGTGTAAACAGACTGCCCCCTAAATCCATAGCTACCATTGGTGTAAAAGTCACCTTGTAATGTAAGGTCTACGTGGTCATTAATAGGAAAATAATAACCACCATTTTGTAAAAAGTAACCACGATTTGGATCACTACCAAAAGTAGGGAAAATTAAACCAGCAGTGTTACCAGTTGTCATAGGAAAATAAGCAAAAGGTAACGCAATAGGTGTAGGTACATCTGCAATAAACATATTACTATAGCCGGCAATCATTTTTTTGCCAGGTACAAATTTACCTTTACGTACAAGAATATAGTAATCTGGATTTATAGTGTCATTAGATGTAGTAATCTTGGCTCTACTCATAAAGTAAACAGAGTCGTTCTCTTTTTTAGTTTTTTCGGCGTACACCTTCATAGCATCACTACCAATACTACCTAAACCAGCTTGCTGTTCTGTTCTAGAGTTCCAAATAAGCGCTTTTTGTGTATCAAAATTAAACCTAATAGAATCTGGTTTTACAACTTGGCTACCTTGTTTAAAATCTGGTAATTGAGAGTATACACCAGTAGAATCTTTAATTCTACCTGCGTAGACTTCGTTTTTAGCAAGGTCCATTATTATAATTCCGGCTTTTAATTCCGTATCTTGGTAATAAAGCTCAGCTTTGTCATACAAGTAAATTTTTTGCTCTTTACGGTCATAACGCATATAACCTTCAGCTTTTCTCTTTACAATGTCTGCCAGTAATGGAGCTTTTGCTTTTGTAGAGTCTTGTATAGTACTATCTTGTTTAACGGTTGCTCCTAAAATATCCACAGGGATCAAAGGTGCTACTATAGTATCTTTTTGTTTCTTTATTGTTAATGGGATAACCTTATCCTCTTGTGCAGATAGGCTTAAAACCCCTAAAAACAGGAGTAAAGAAAAAAGTAAACGATGTTTATTTGATTGCAAGGCTATAAATCCTATTTTTGTATTGATTTGGCTCTACGTTTTGGGCTTCAAACTTACGCATATTTTTTATTTTAGAATACGCATTAGAATAAATTTAACCTAAATGAATAAAACATTTAATAATTATATATTAAAATTTAACAGCTTTTTACCTGTAAGGCTATTGTTGCTTACTTTTTTAGTATCATCTTTTAGTATCAGTTTTAATTCTACCACAGCGCAAGATAAGTTTGTTGTTGTTTTAGATGCTGGTCACGGAGGTCACGATCCAGGTAACTTAGGTAATGGTTATCTAGAAAAAAACATAGCATTAAACATTGTTTTAAAGGCAGGTGAGTTGCTATCTCAAAATCCTAATATAAAAGTAATATACACAAGAAAGGATGATACTTTTGTAGACCTATTTGAGCGTGGCGAAATCGCAAACAAAGCAAACGCAGATTTATTTGTTTCTGTACATTGTGATTCTCATACATCAGACGCTCACGGAGCAGGTACCTTTGTTTTAGGTTTACACGCAAACAAACAAAATTTTGAAATTGCAAAAAAAGAGAACTCGGTTATTTACTTAGAAGATAATTACCAAGCTAAGTACTCTGAGTATAATATAGACTCTCCAGAGTCTGTTATTGGACTAACTATAATGCAAGAAGAGTTTTTAGACCAGAGTATTGCTTTGGCAAAACTTATGCAAGACAAGTTTTCTAATAAACTAAAGCGCACAGACCGTAAAGTAAAGCAAGCTGGTTTTATAGTGCTACACCAAACTTTTATGCCGAGTGTTTTAGTAGAAACTGGCTTTTTAACAAATAAGGGAGAAGGGGCTTATTTAAATTCTAAATCTGGACAGTTAGAAATGGGAACGGCAATTGCAGAGTCTGTTTTAGGATATATGGATCAGTTAGTGTCTAATGCTTTAGCAGCATCTAGTAGTACGCCAGAACCAGAACTAGAACCACAGAAAGAAGTTGCTACAGTTGTGGTAAAGAAAAAACCAGAGGTTGTTAAAGAAAAAGAGACTGTAGTTGTAAAGAAGCCTCAGGTAAAAGAGCCTGTTGTTGTAAAAAAAACAGAAGAAGTAGTTAGTAAAACAGAGACAACTGCATTAAATAAAAATATTGAGTTTAGAGTTCAGCTATTTGCAAGCGGAAAATCTATACCTTTAAAACCAGATAATTTTAAAGGTTTAAATACGTTAACAAAAGAGCCAGTTAATAATTTGTATCGTTATATGAGCGGTAGAGCAAAAACGTATTATGATGCTAAAATGATAAAATCTAATGCAGATATAAAAGGATATACTTCTTCATACATTGTAGCTTATAAAGATGGTAAGCGAATTAATGTAGAGGACGCTATTAAATATTTAAAAGAATAATTCTAATTAAATTTAGAGTAAAACATATTTCTATTGAAACTATCTAGAGAATTAAAAACAGGAATAATTGTTATTGGCGGAATATTGCTATTTATATTAGGTTTTAGCTATTTAAAAGCAACACCTTTGTTTGATAACAGTAAAACATTTTATGCAGTTTATGATGATGTTGGAGGTTTACAGCCAGGAACACAAGTGTCTATAAATGGCTTTAGTGTTGGTAAAGTAAATGATATAAGATTTAAGGATAAATCCGGAAAATTACTAGTTACCTTTACTGTAGATAATGATTTTCAGTTTTCTAAAAACAGTATAGCAGAATTATATGATACAGGTATTATTGGAGGCAAAGGAATACAAATTATACCAGTTTTTGATGATGCTAAACTGGCCCAATCTGGAGATACACTAGTAACTAAGACAAAACCAGGTTTAACAGATCTTGTACAGCAAAATTTAGCACCATTACAAACAAAAGTAGAAGGAGCAATATCTAATGCAGATTCACTTTTGATAAATGTAAATGATGTTTTAGATGCAAAAACTAAAAAAGATTTACAAAGTAGTATTGCAGGTTTAAACGATTTAATAAAAAGCTTTAAAGTAACTACAAACTCATTAAATAGCATAATGGCTACTAATAAAGATGAGATTGAGGGGTCTATGGCTAATATTAAAAAAATTACAGATGATTTTGCAAAAATATCTACATCCTTGTCTGAAGCAGAGTTAGATAAGAGCATTGCTGGTTTGCAAAAAACAGTAACCAATTTAGATAATTTATTAACTAAGATAGATAAAGGTGAAGGTTCATTAGGAAAATTAATGAACAATGAAGAACTTTACAATAACTTGGCAGGTGCATCTAAAGAGCTAGACTTACTTTTGCAAGACTTTAGGTTAAACCCAAAAAGGTATGTAAACGTTTCTGTTTTTGGTAAAAAACAAAAAGAATATACCTTACCAGAAAATGACCCTGCAGATACATTAAAAACTAAATAACTAACTATTATATATGGAGTACCTTCCCAACATTATTTTCTTACTAGTCTTAGTTGCTGGTATAGGATTTTTTGCTAAAAACGTAAAAGCATTATCTCGTAACATTAAGTTAGGTAGAGATGTAGATGTAAGTGATAACAAACCACAACGATGGAAAAATATGGCGCGTATTGCGCTAGGCCAAACAAAAATGGTAGTACGCCCTGTAGCTGGTATATTGCATATAGTTGTTTATGTTGGTTTTATTATTATAAATATTGAGGTTTTAGAAATTATTATAGACGGACTTTTTGGTACACACCGTATTTTTGCTTCATTAGGAGTAGTGTATGATGTTTTAATAGGTTCTTTTGAGATTCTTGCCTTTTTAGTTATTGTATCTGTAGTTATATTTTGGATAAGAAGAAATGTTATTAAAATTAAGCGTTTTTTAAATCCAGAAATGAAAGGATGGCCTAAAAAAGATGGTAATATGATTCTATATATAGAGCTTGTATTAATGACTCTTTTTTTAACAATGAATGCGGCAGATTATCAATTACAAACAATAGATGCTATACATTATGTAAAAGCAGGTTCTTTCCCTATTAGTCAGTTTATAGCACCAATATTTAGTGGTATGTCAGAGGCGAGTTTAATTATAGTAGAACGTTCTGCTTGGTGGTTACACATCACAGGTATTTTACTTTTCTTAAATTACTTATACTATTCTAAGCACTTACACATATTATTAGCATTTCCTAATACATATTACGGAAAAGTAAAACCAAAAGGGCAATTAGATAATTTAGCAGCTGTTACTGCAGAGGTTAAAATGATGATGGACCCAGATGCAGATCCTTTTGCAGCACCAGCAGAAGGAGCAGAAGAAACTGGTGAGCCAGACAAGTTTGGAGCATCAGATGTTACAGATTTAAATTGGGTGCAACTACTAAATTCATATACGTGTACAGAATGTGGTAGGTGTACTAGTGAGTGCCCTGCTAACCAAACAGGTAAATTATTATCGCCAAGAAAGATAATGATGGATACCAGAGATAGGTTGCAAGAAGTAGGAAATAATATTGACAAAAATAAAGGCGAGTTTGTAGCAGATGGCAAACAATTATTAGGAGATTATATTACAGAAGAAGAATTATGGGCGTGTACATCTTGTAACGCTTGTACAGAAGCTTGTCCTGTAAGCATAGATCCTTTATCTATAATTATGGATATGCGTCGTTACTTGGTAATGGAGCAATCTGCAGCTCCATCAGATTTAAATAATATGATGGGGAATATAGAAAACAACGGAGCGCCTTGGCCATTTAATCAAATGGACAGGTTAAACTGGAAAAACGAATCTTAAATAGAAATCCAAAATATTTATGAGTAACGAGTTAAAAGTGCCAACAATGGCAGAGTTATTTGCCGAGGGTAAACAACCAGAAGTTTTATTTTGGGTTGGATGTGCAGGAAGTTTTGATGACAGAGCAAAAAAAATTACCAAAGCATTTGTTAAAATATTAAATAAAGCAAACGTAAGTTTTGCTGTTTTAGGAACAGAAGAAAGTTGTACTGGAGATCCTGCAAAAAGAGCAGGGAACGAGTTTTTATTTCAAATGCAAGCTGTTACCAATATAGAGGTGATGAACGCATATGAAGTTAAAAAAGTAGTAACTGCTTGTCCTCATTGTTTTAATACAATAAAAAATGAATACCCAGGATTAGGCGGTAATTACGAGGTTGTACACCATACTCAGTTTTTAAAAGATTTATTGTCTGAAGGTAGAATTACTATGGAAGGCGGACAATATAAAGGAAAACGTATTACTTTTCATGATCCTTGTTATTTAGGTAGAGCAAATGGTGTTTATGAAGCACCAAGAGACTTAATACGTAAGTTAGATGCAGAACTTGTAGAAATGAAAAACTGCAAGAAAAAAGGATTGTGTTGTGGAGCTGGTGGTGCGCAAATGTTTAAGGAACCAGAAAATGGTAACAAAGATGTTAATGTAGAGCGTACAGAACAAGCTTTAGGTACAAAACCAGAGATTATTGCTGCAGGTTGTCCTTTTTGTAATACAATGATGACAGACGGTGTTAAGAGTAAAGAAAAAGAAGGAGAAGTAGAAGTTTTGGATATAGCAGAACTTATTGCTAATGCAGAAGATTTGTAAAATAATCTTTTAGGTAGATTGGAAGTTTTTTAAGTAATTAACGTCTATTTACTTTTAATAAAATTAATTATGCTAGTAGATTTTAAAGATTTACCAGATACATCTCGTATTTGGATATACCAGGCCAATAGGTCTTTAACTCCAGAAGAGTTAGCAGAGATAAAAGAAGGTTTAGATGCTTTTATAGTAGATTGGACAGCTCACGGAAGTAACCTTACCGCTGGTTACGAGATAAAATACAAACGTTTTATCATTTTAGCTTTAGACCAAACTAATGCATCTGCAACAGGTTGTTCTATAGATGCTTCAGTGCGTTTTATACAAGGTTTAGAGCAGAAATATAATATAGATTTGTTAGATAAGATGAATGTATCTTACAAGCAAGGAGAGTTTGTAGCCTACAAGACATTGGTAGATTTTAAAAAGATGGCCAAAAATAAATCGGTTTCTAAAAATACTATTGTATTTAATAATCTTGTTGCTAATAAGCATGAGTATTTAAATCACTGGGAAGTTCCTGCAGAAGAGAGCTGGCACAGTAGATTTATGGTAGTATAAAAAGTTTCCCCAATCCTTTTTATACTTCTTTGTTTATATACAGAGTTCTTAACCTACAGATTTACTTAAAAATAAACCTGTTTTATATCAGTTTATGCGGTTATTTGTATCAATTTCTTTATTTTTTTTTAGTTTATTAGTTATTAATGGTCAAGAATTAGACTCGTTAGTTGTAACAGTAGACCCTTTAATCACAAAGGATTCTCTTTTGCAAAAAAAATGGGTAGATGCGCAGTACAATGCAATGACTTTAGATGAAAAAGTAGGGCAGTTGTTTATGGTAAGTGTAGCATCTAATCAAAATAAAACAAGTACAGATAAAATAAAAGAGTTAGTTGCTAAAGAGCATATTGGTGGTGTTATTTTTTCTAAAGGCGGACCTGTGCGTCAAGCAAAATTAACAAACAGCTACCAAAAAGCAGCAAAATTACCACTCTTAGTAGGTATGGATGCAGAATGGGGATTGGCAATGCGTTTAGATTCTACTTATGCTTTTCCGTGGAATATGACTTTAGGAGCTATTAGAAATAATGCTGTTGTAGAAAAAGTTGCTAAGCAAATTGGTAAGCACTCTAAACGTTTGGGGGTTCATATTAACTTTGCTCCAGATATAGATATTAATACCAACCCATTAAATCCTATTATAGGTAACAGATCTTTTGGAGAAGATAAAAGAAATGTTGCAAAAAAAGGAATAGCTTTTGTAAACGGATTTGAAAAAGCAGGAATATTATCTAGTGGTAAACATTTTCCTGGACACGGAGATACTTCAACAGATTCTCATAAAACATTACCTGTAATAAATTTTAGTAGAGAAAGGTTAGACAGTATAGAACTTTATCCTTTTAAAAAACTAATTAATCACGGAAAATTAAGTAGCGTAATGGTAGCGCACTTAAATATTCCTAGTTTGGATGATAAACCTAATTACCCTTCATCTCTATCAGAAAAAATAGTAACAAACTTATTACAGAAAGAATTACAGTTTAAAGGTTTGGTTTTTACTGATGCTTTAAATATGAAGGGTGTTGCAGACCATACAGACCCTGGAGACGCAGATTTATCTGCTTTTTTATCTGGTAATGATATTTTATTAATGCCTTTAGATGTGGCAAAAGGAAAACATAAAATTATTGAGGCATATAATTACGGTGTTATTACAGAAGAACGATTAGCGCGTTCTGTAAAAAAGATTTTAAAAGCAAAATATAAAGTAGGTTTACATCAACATAAATTAGTAGATCTTAAAAACTTGTATAAAGATTTAAATACATTAGAGAATGATTTAGTGTATGAAGAGGCTATAGAAGAAGCTATTACTGTTATAAAAAATAAGCTAGATTTATTGCCAATTGTAAAGTTAGAGAATAAAAAAATAGCATACTTAAACCTTGGCGATGCCTCTGGAAAGAGTTTTTTACAAGAACTTAAAAATTATACTACTGTAACAGAGGTAAAAGAAGATAACCTTCAAATTCTGCTTCAAAAATTAAAACAGTATAACATTGTTATTATAGGTCATCATAAAAGTAATGGTAGCCCTTGGAAATCGTATCAATTTTCAGCCAAAGATGCAGAAATTGTAAAGGCTGTTTCGGCATTAAGAACATCAAACTCTATTTTGGTAAACTTTGCAAAACCGTACACGCTTTTAAATAAAAACTTGTCTAACTTAGATGCTGTTGTAGTAGGGTATCAGAATAGTATTTTAGCACAGCAAAAAACAGCACAAATGTTATTTGGAGCAATAGGAGCTAAAGGTAAGTTGCCAGTATCTATTAGTGTTGAGTATCCTGTAGGTACGGGTGTTAAATTTGAATCTTTAAAAAGATTAGGGTATGATTATCCTGAAAGAGTAGGTTTAAGTACCTATGGCTTGCAAAAAATAGATACAATGGTGCGTGCTGGTATAGATTCTTTAATGTTTCCGGGAGCACAAGTTTTAGTGGCTCGTAAAGGAAAAATAATTTATAATAAAAGTTTTGGTAAGCCTACGTATGAGTCTTCTGATAAAATAACCAATAATTATATTTATGATCTTGCTTCTGTGACCAAAATCTTAGGAACACTTCCTATGGTTATGAAAATGGAAGAGGAGAATAAAATAGCATTAAACAATACATTTAAAGATTTAATTCCTGAGTATGCAGATACAGAATTAAAAGATGTTACGGTACTAAAGGCATTGTCTCATTACGGTAGATTACCTGCTTGGATAGCTTTTTATGTGAGTACCTTGGATAAAAATAGAAAACCCTCTAGAGAATTTTATAGTAGTGAAAAATCTGATGATTATCCTTACAAAGTTTTTGATCATTTGTATTTAACAAAAGCTTACAAAGATTCTATGTATAATAGAATAGGTAGACAAGATTTAAAATCTAATAGGTACAGGTATAGTGATGTTGGCTATTATGTATTTAAAAAGTACATAGAAGACACTTATAAAGATGATTTAGATAAATTGGTAGATGGTTTCTTGTATCAATCTATAGGAGCAAATCGTACGGCTTATAATCCACTTAATAAATTTTCTAAGGATATGATAGTTCCTTCAGAAAAAGATAATTACTACCGTTATGCAACCGTACAAGGTTATGTGCATGATATGGGAGCAGCTATGCAGGGTGGAGTAGGTGGTCATGCAGGTTTATTTAGCAATGCTAATGATGTTGCTAAAATTATGCAGATGTATTTACAAGGTGGTTACTATGGTGGTAAACGTTACTTTAAAGAACGAACCATTAAAAAATTTAATACCTGTTATTTTTGTGACGAAGATGTGCGTAGAGGAGTAGGTTTTGATAAGCCACAAATAAAAGGATCTGGTTCTACTTGTGGTTGCGTTTCTAGAAAAAGTTTTGGACATAGTGGATTTACAGGAACCTATACTTGGGCAGATCCAGAAGAGGAAATTGTATATGTTTTTCTATCTAACAGAACTTATCCTACTCAAAATAACAACCTTTTAGTTAAATCTGGGTTAAGAACCAGAATTCAGCAAGTCATTTACGACTCTATACTGAATTAAAATATTAATTTTGCGAGAATGAAAATAGCTATAGTTTGTTACCCAACCTTTGGAGGAAGTGGTGTTGTTGCCACAGAGTTAGGAATTGCTCTTGCAAATAGAGGACATGAGATACATTTTGTTACCTATAGGCAGCCGGTAAGGTTAGAATTATTAAACGAACGCATACATTTTCATGAAGTAAATGTGCCAGAATATCCTTTGTTTCAGTACCAACCTTATGAGCTTGCTTTGTCTAGTAAATTGGTAGATACAGTTAAGTTTTTTGGTATAGAATTATTACATGTGCATTATGCTATTCCGCACGCATATGCAGGCTATATGGCTAAAAAAATGCTAGAGGAAGAAGGTATTTATATACCTATGGTCACTACCTTACACGGTACAGATATTACATTGGTGGGTAAGCATCCGTTTTATAAGCCAGCCGTAACATTTAGCATTAATAAATCTGAGGTAGTTACCTCTGTTTCAGAAAATTTAAAACAGAGTACGTTAGATCTTTTTCATATTAAAAAAGAGATAAATGTAATACCCAACTTTATAGATAAGAGCAACTATAATGCAGACTATACAGATTGTCAACGTTCTTTAATGGCAAATGATGATGAGCGAATTATAACACACATTAGTAACTTTAGAAAAGTTAAAAGAATACCAGATGTAATACAAATATTTAAGCAAATAGTAGATAAAACAGCTGCCAAGTTAATTATGGTTGGTGAAGGACCTGAAAAAGAAAAAGCAGAACAATTAGCCGAAGATCTAGGTATAAAAGATAGAGTTGTTTTCTTAGGAAATAGCAATGAAGTAGATCGTATTTTATGCTTCACAGATTTATTTATATTACCTTCAGAAACAGAAAGTTTTGGTTTAGCAGCTCTAGAAGCAATGATGCATAGAGTGCCTGTTATATCTAGTAACACTGGCGGTATACCAGAAGTTAATGTAGATGGTGTAACTGGTTATATGAGTAATGTTGGTGATGTAGATAGTATGGCACTAAATGCTTTAAAGATTTTAAAGGATGATGAAACCTTAAATATGTTTAAGGATAATGCAGAAAAAGAGGCGCATAAATTTGATATTGTAAACATTCTCCCAATGTATGAAAACGTCTATGAAAAAGCCTTTAAAAAGTACTACAAAAATTTGCATCAATAAGTTTTGTTAAAATTTGTTCTACATCGATGAATGCTACTGTTTACACGATTTTATTGTAGGTAGGTTAGTAACAGAATAACTTCGTAATCATATTTGGGAAAATTAGATTATGAAAAAGATTAATGTTGGTGTTTTAATTATTTTACTTCACACAATGGGGTCCGTATGGGCTCAAGATTTACAACTTACTGCAAAAGATAGCGTTGTTAAAAGTTCTTGGATGTTTGGTCTAGGCTATAATTTTGTAGATGATTCTGGAGATGTTTTTGATGAATTATTAGATGTGGATAAACAATGGAATGCAGTAGCTTTTCCCTCTAGAATTAGCATTGGAAAATATTTTGAAAGCGGAATAGGTGTAGAGGCTATTGGTAGTTATAATAAGTATAAGGTTGGTAAAACTGTAGATGGCTTTGTAAACTTAGAAGAGACAGATTATTATGCTATTGATACAAGAGTAAGTTACGATTTAAACAAAATTATTGGAGAAACCGCTTGGTTTGATCCTTATGTAGGCGTTGGTTTAGGATACACAGATGCCAATAATAAAGGAAGAGGAACGTATAACGGAGTTATAGGTTTTAGAACCTGGATTACAGAACGCATTGGCTTAGATTTTAGTTCTTCTGGTAAATGGGCAATGAACAAAGGAGATGGGGTAACAAACCATTTGCAACATGCAGTTGGTGTTGTATATCAGTTTAAGGCAGAAAAAGAATTATCTAAAAAAGGATTAGAGAAACAGGCTCAGATTGAAGAAATTTTAAAAGAGCAGCAACGCGTTGCAGATTCTACAGCAATTGCTAAAAAGCATAAAGAAGAGGCTAGGTTGCTTGCAGAGCAACTTAAAAAAGAGAAAGAAGCATTACGTTTATTAGAAGCAGAAAAAGAAAAGGCAGCTGCACAAAAGCAAAGAAGAGAAGATTTACAAGTAAAAATTAATAGTTTTGGTCGTATAAACTTTGCTTTAAATAGTTCTTATTTAGATAAGACTTCTAAAAAGACATTAGATTCTATTGCAGAATTATTAAAAGAAAATCCAACAGTGACAGTTAAACTAGGTGCTTTTACAGATTCTAGAGGTACAGACAAGTACAATTTATGGTTGTCACAAAGGAGAATGCAGCGTTCTTTAAATTATATAATTTCTAAAGGAGTTGTAGTAGAAAAAATAACAGCTAATGCTTACGGAGAAGAAGTATTATTAAATAACTGTGAAGATGGTGTTTACTGTACAGAGCAAGAGCATAGTGTTAACCGTAGAATAGAAATTCAGATTGATAAAATTTAACCATAACCAACCGCGATAACGAAAATGCTTTTTAACTCCCTAGATTTTGCAATTTTTTTACCAATAGTATTTTTACTGTATTGGGGTCTTGTAAATAAAAATTTACGACTGCAAAATCTTTTGTTATTAATAGCAAGTTATGTGTTTTATGGCTGGTGGGATTGGCGTTTTTTATCTTTAATAGCTTTTAGCACATTAGTAGATTATACTTTAGGTGTTTTATTAGGTAGAGAAGAAAAACAAGGCAAACGTAAGTTGTACTTATGGATAAGTATTGTAGTAAATTTAGGCTTTTTAGGTTTCTTTAAGTACTATAATTTCTTTGTAAATAGTTTTGTAGATGCATTCACATTTTTTGGACAAGAAATAGAAATAGGTACTCTAAACATTATTTTACCAGTAGGTATAAGTTTTTATACCTTTCAAACTCTAAGCTATACAATAGATGTGTATAAACGTAATTTAGAACCTACTAAAAAGTTTATAGCTTTTGCAGCTTTTGTAAGCTTTTTTCCGCAATTAGTTGCTGGCCCTATAGAAAGAGCTTCTAATTTACTACCCCAAATACTAAAAAAAAGGAGTTTTAATTATTGTGAAGCAAAGGACGGATTACGTTTAATGTTATGGGGTTTATTTAAAAAAGTTGTAATAGCAGATTCTTTATCTCCCATCGTAAATGACATTTTTGCTAATTACAGCACATTATCTTCTCCAGTATTAATTATGGGAGCTGTTTTTTTTGCTTTTCAGATTTATGGTGATTTTAGTGGGTATTCAGACATTGCAATAGGTACTTCTAAGCTATTTGGAATAGAACTAATGTCTAACTTTAAATTTCCTTACTTATCTAAGAACATAGGAGAGTTTTGGAGGCGCTGGCATATATCATTGTCTACTTGGTTTAGAGATTATTTATATATTCCTTTAGGGGGGTCTAGAGGCTCTAAAATGGTAGGTATAAGAAATGTATTTGCTATTTTTATAGTTAGTGGTTTTTGGCACGGAGCAAATTGGACATTTCTAGTCTGGGGACTATTTCATGCACTATTATTTTTACCTAGTTTTTTAATAGGGACTAATAGAAAATATGCAGAAGTAAAAAAGGAAAGGTTAAATATATTTACCATCATATCTAATATATACAGGACAATATTAACTTTTATATTGGTAACCATTGGTTGGGTATTTTTTAGAGCAGAAACTATTTCTGATGCGTTTAATTATTTAAAACGCATAGTGACCGAGTTATCAATAGGTAATTACAGCCACCCTAATGGGTATAGATTAATAGATTACGGATTGTTACTACTGTTCTTTATTGTTTATGAATACATTATTAGAGGTAAGGAACGTAATCCAATTGGTTTTAAAAATAAGTATGTGAGATTGTCTGTATATATTTTGCTAGTATTTTTAATGCTGTTGTTTTATGACGATGGTGTAGATAGATCATTTATTTACTTTCAATTTTAGGGGTATGAAAAGAGCTATATTAAAAAGTATTTTGTATGCTGTTATTCTTCTTTTATCATTAGAATTACTTGTTCGTGTTTTTCATTTACATAATGATAGGCCACAACGGTATTTAGATGAATACGGAGTAGAAAAATGGGTGCCAAATCAAAAAGGATATTCTGTTACAGGAAATAGAAGACAAAATGTAGGTGAGTATAGAATTAATAATTTTGGATTCAATTCTGTTTATGATAATTATACCGTATCTAAAGATAGTATAGAGGTTGCTATTATTGGCGATTCATTTATAGAAGGCTTTCATCAAGACTATACGAAATCTATAAGTAGAAAAGTAGAAAAAAAATTACCTAACATTAAGGTTTTAGAATTTGGTTATTCTGGTTATCACCTAGCAGAGGAATTTAATCTTATTGCTTCTTACAAGCATTTGTTTAAAGATATAGATAGAGTAGTTATTTACATGCGATTTACAGATGATTTAATAACGGGTGAATATGCTGTTTCTAGTAGATTGTCTTTAGATACTCCTATGAATAGATTACTTAAAAAAAGTAAGCTTATAGTATATGCTAAAGATATTGGAGCTTTTGATCCTGTTAAAAATGCAGTGGAGTCAACAGTAAACTTTATAAAAAAAGTTAAGCCTAATGATAATATAGAGGTTCATAAGGATTCTATTTATTTAGCTAATTTTAAGAAGCTAGTGAAAACCTATAATTATGATAAGGAAAAGAATGTTTTGTTGTTAGATTATAGCCTTTGTTCCAGTGAATTTTTAAGTTACTTAAAACAGAACAATTTTAAAACTATTAATTTTAATGAGGCTTTTAAAAAAAGTAGTTCTCCTAAAACTTTAATCTATGATCAGCATTGGAATAATTTAGGAAGAGAAATTATAGCAGATGAGATTGTAGACTATATTAAAAATGAAAAATTAAAATAAAAAAAGCCCAAAAGGGCTTTTTTTATTGTCTGTATGCAGGGAAGAATCCTTTGTAAACTTCTTTATCAATACTTATGTTTTTAGTGTTACATAACTCTTCATATGCACTTTTATTTACAATGTATTTCCAGGTTTTGAACATTTTATATTCATTAGAAAATGATGATTTAAACCTAAAAAGATTATCATCTTTACTGCCTAATCCTCCTCCTAAATTTAAAAAATTATAATTATTTTCATTCGCTTTAATTCTTATTTCATCTATAAAAAGTCTTATTGGTGTTAGGTATAAGTATTTATTAGCGGTTCCAGATAAATGGTATTGAATAACTTTATTAGTGGCATTAATAAACAGTGCTCCAGAAATTATTTCACCTGTTTCTTTAAGGGTAGCAAAAATTAACTGTGTGTTATAAGAATTAGATTTTAGCAAGTTATAAAAGTATTCTTTTGTAAAATAGTATTCTTCCTTTGCGTTAACTCTATCCATATTTTCATAATACAGCTTCATAAAAGTATCAAGATCAGATTCTGATTTGCTATACCTTATATCACAATGTTTTTTAGTTTTTTTTAAATACCTTTTTGTTGTTTTAGAGAATTGTTTTTGCTGTTCCTCTGCAGTTAGTCCTAAGTTTATAGTTACTATAGGCCCCATATTATCTACTAAGCCAACGTTTTTAAGTATTTTTTCTTGATAATTTACAAAAGGATTTAGCCTTGAAAATATAGATATAATTTTTTCTTTTTTTAGATAAGTATTTAAGCAACTTATAAAATCATCATTAATAAATTCATCATTAATTCCGTTTTCAAGCGGACCAGCATAACCATAAACAGAAGTTGCATCATAATATAATGAGCCATCAATAGGCCTAACTATAATGGGTATAGCTATGCAAACTTCTTTTTTTGTATAAGTTAATAATCTAAAACTTTCTGTATCTTTTACTGTTAGTTTGTGGTAGTCATAGGTGTGGTAAAAATCATAACTATTGATTTTTGTCAAAAAAGAATCCCAATGATCTTTAGTCGTAATGGTAATAATCATTAAACATAGTTTACAAACTTAGTCTGTAAACTGGGAAAAAATTACAATTTTCATCATATTTTTTAGAGTTAATAATGTTTTTACTTAGTAGTGTGTATGCATCTTCATTAATTATTTTTCTACCCGTGTAAAATATAACATCCTCATCTTTTGGAAAAAACACTTTTTTACTTTTATAAAGTCCGTCACCATTAGTAAGACCGCCACCTAAAACGTAATATTTTTTATTGTTTAGTACAGCCCATTTTAAAATTTCTACTCTTAAAAAGTCGTTGGGTCTGCATTCAAAATATTTAGCTCTAGTGCCTCCTAAAAAAGCGTATAATGTAGCTTCATTTATAATAATTAGCTCTACAGAAGCCACTACATTATCTTTATAAGACTTAGCTATTGCAAAACTGTCTGGATTTGCTTTTATTAGATTTTCAAAGTACTGCTTAGGAAAATAGTAAATATCCTTAGCATTATTACGGTCCATTGTTTCAATATATACTTTATGAAAATTTTCTATCACACTGTCAGTAATCGCTTTTCCTTCGTATAATTTAAACGTTAGTTGGTGTTTTTCGGCTTTTCTGTAGTTGTTTCTAACTTTTGAAGAAAAAGTAGTCCATTGTTCTTCATCAGTTTCTTTTACTTCACCTTTTACATTTAATAGTGTCTCGGTTAATTCTCCACTATAATTAGTGTGATTCCCATTTAGGTTAAAGCGTACAAATTCTGATACAATATTGTTTTTACGATACCATTTATCTGCTAATTCCCAAAATTTAGATAATATTTTTGTGTCATCACAATTTTTGCATAAAGGACCTCCGTAACCATAAGGAGTAATTACATCCTTATATGTTTTGTCTTTTATGTCTCTTATATAAAAAGGCATAATAGTATTAGGAATTCCATCTACATTTAATAAAAAATAACGTAATTGATCATGTTCATTTTCATAATATTTTAAATACTCATAGGTGTAGTAAACATTATTATCCCAATAATTACTAAGTAATTCTTTGTATGTATTTATTTCCTCTACAGTATTTAGCTTTTTTACATATAAATCATACTGTTTTCCCTTAGCTTTTTTCTTAATTATTTTTCCTGGATTTCCAACAACTGTAGCATAATCAGGAACATTTTCTAAAACAACTGTTCCAGCACCCACTGTAGCCCATTTACCAATTGTAATTTGAGGTATTATAACAGAGTTAGCACCAATAAATGCACCTTCTTTTATATATACATCTCCACATAAAGTAACCTGAGGAGCTATATGAACATAATCTTCAATTTTTGCATCATGATCTATATTTGCACCACTATTAATAATAACATGCTCTCCAATGTTACTATTTGCTTGTACTATTGCTCCTGCAAAAATTACAGTACCTTTTCCTATTTTGGCACTGGTAGATACTATAGCTGAGTTATGTTTTATAGAAATGTAATCTACATCTAATACTGCTGCAATTTTTCTTCTTATTTTATTGTTTCCAATAGCAATAATTAAAGGACTACCTGAATTAGGAAAGTTTTTAAAGTTAGCGTCAATTTTTTCTACTTTTAAAGATGCAAATAGGCTATTTTTTGGCGCATTATCAAAAACATCTGTAATTTCGTAGCCATTAGATTTTAATGTATCAATAATTACGTGTGCATGACCACCTGCACCATACAAACGAACTTTTATTTTGTTAGATTCATCCATTTTTGCAAAAAATAAGATTAAGTATACTATTAATTTACTAAAAACTTTTATGTATTGTTATAAAAGTAATTATAGTTTGAAACGGGGGAAGCTTTTAACTAAATATTAATTAATTAGTTGTTGGTGTGCCAGTAAATGTAGACATATTAAGGTTTTCACTACTATTAACACCCTCTTTTACAAATACTTTTTTTACTGTTAGTAGTAAAATTTTAACATCTGTTTTAAAAGATCTATTTTTTACATACCAAACATCTAGCTCAAATTTTTGTTCCCATGAAATGGCATTCCTACCATTTACTTGCGCCCAGCCAGTAATACCTGGTTTTGCTACATGTCTTTGTTTTTGAAAATCGTTATACAATGGTAAGTATTGCACTAACAAGGGTCTAGGCCCAACTAAACTCATTTCTCCTTTTAATACGTTTAGTAACTGAGGTATTTCATCTAAAGAATATTTACGTATAAAGTTACCAAATTTTGTAACTCGTAAATGAAAAGGTAGTAGTTCTCCGTTTTCATCTTTTTTGTCGTTCATAGACTTAAACTTTATTACTTTAAAAATCTTCTCATTTTTACCTGGCCTAGGCTGAAAAAAGAAAATTTTACCATTGTTAGAAAAAAATAATACAATGGCAACAGTAAAGAAAAAAGGAGATAAAAATACAAAGCCTATGGCAGCAAGTATAAAATCTATGATTCTTTTAAAAAAATTAATGTACATGTTTTTGGTTGTTTTGGTTCTTGTGTTTAATTTGTTGTATTAGAATTACCCCATTGGTTAATTGAGGTGGCTATATAAGCCATATCTTTATTTGTATATCTGTAGTCTATATGTATGTTTAATAAATAAGACCAGCTATCTGTTTTTTCATTTCCAGGCCATAACTCAGATGGGTAAATATCTTTGCTTATTAAAAATGCTTTTAGACTTGTAAAAGCAGCTCTATCTTTAAAAGCTAAATGTAGGCCAAAAGGTGTATTTATAGTATTTGTTAGAATTATAAAGTTACCATTATTATTTATAAGTTGTAAAAGAGATTTTAAATTTTCCTTTTTATAAAAAGTGTAATCTTTATACAAATAAGACTCCATATAAATTTTATGTTCTTCTTTAAGTGCAACTACATCATATTGGTGTTGTAAATAAGTTTCAGATGCTCCTATAAGTTTTAAGAACGTGTCTTTTATATTAGATTCAGCTGTATTGGCAATGTATTCTTTTTTTAAATGCATTGCTTTGTGTACAAGGTCCCAATTATCATAAAATGCGGTATCAGATAAAGCCTTTATACTAGAGTTTTTTATTTTACCATTATTAGGTTTCCATAAAATACCACCTAAGGGTATAGGTAATGTTTTTCGTAAAGATGCAACACAATAATCAGCCTTACTAGTTAAGCAGCCAGTACTTAACCATCCGTGAGAATGGTCTTCTATGCAAAAAGGTTTTTTAGATGAAGTAGGAATGTTATAGGAGAAAAATCCCCAAAAATTATTTAAAAGCACAATATCTTTTTCAGTAGCAAAATCTAATACATTTAAATTGTGCGCTTCGTTAAAAGGATCTATTGTGTAAAAAAAAATGTTAGAATAACAGTTTTGTAACCAACTAGTAACATGTTGGCAGTAATATTTTGGAAGCCATATTTTTTCTATAGTTTCTTCAGAAATAAGCTTATCAAAAATATATTTAATAGCGTGTCTACCTGTATAAAAAAGTTCATACTCTGTAATATAGTCTTGAGTATTAAAATTAGCTATAGCATTAGCATCTGTACTATGAAAAAAAGATCCTATACCCGCTTTGCTATCCATTAATTTTTAAACTTAATTATTATAGTTCAAAAATAATCAAAAAAAAAGGGGTACATAAATATATACAGATATATGGTTATACGGTAGCATATTTTAGATTAACGTACCTTATTGTTTAATGTACTTTTAATAATATTTTTAAGAAGTTTACTTCTGTTCTTAGTCAGGTTGTAACCCGTTAACTGTTACTATGTAGTTTATTTTTTTCTAAAGACTCATACTCTTTGCGTAGTTGTTCCCAAATATAAGATCGTTCATAGTTTTTAACTAAAACTTCTCTACAAGTATTAGGATTGTATAAACTATCTTTTTGTTCATAAAACTGAAGCATTTTAGCATGCAACGCATCTGCATCTTTTACAGGAATAATAGTACCATTAATACCTTCTTGTATAATTTCATTACAACCATTAATATCTGTTACAATACTATACAGTTTCATAGCGCCAGCTTGCATAACAACATTAGGAAAACCTTCTCTGTAGCTAGGAAATGTTAATGCATTAGATATTGCAAAATAAGGGCGTACGTCTTCTTGCCAACCAACATTAACTATATTGTTACTACTATTTATAAAATCTAAAGTTTCTTTATGCAAAGGATCTAGTTCTGTTTCAAAAGTACCAACCAATAGTAATTTTGCTTTTTGTTGTGTTTCGCTTAACTTTTTAAAAGCTGCTATTAACTCGTTAATACCTTTATCTGCAACTAATCTACCAACAAAAGTAAAAACAACATCTTCAGCTGTAAACCCTAATTTTGTTCTTAGGTTTAAATTATCTTCTGCACTATATAAATTTGGGTTAAAATGGTTGGTGTCTATACCATTAGAACTGCCCTTGCCAATTACTTTTAATTTATTTTTGTTTGTAAATTTTTCATTTATAATAATGTCTTGTAACCCAAAAGAATTAGGGTAAATTTTAGTTGCACAAGCATAAGTTATTTTTTCTACAAGATTTAAAATGGTTCTTTTTATACCAGTAGCTTCTAATAATGGTAAACCAGCAATAGTATGTAACCTGTGTGGTACGCCAGCTAATTTAGCAGCTAACATAGCAGCAGTACCAGCTTTTGGCGTGTGACTATGCACTATAAAGGGCTTTTCTTTTTTAAAAACTTTGTATAGGTTATATACAGATTTTAAATCTTTAATAGGTGTTATTTTACGGGTTAGTTCTACCGCAATAACAGGCACACCTTCTTGTTTATGTACATCTTTAAGTGCATCTCCTCCGCTAGATACGCCAATTACAGTGTAGTATTTACTCATATACTTTAACTGCCCTTTTAATAAACCTTTAAGAGAAACAGGTACAGTAGTAACACGTATTATTTTTTGTTTCATATTTTTATATGCTTGCTATGGATTACTAAAGGTCTTTTTTTAAGTAAAAAAATAACTGTAGTTTTTAAAAACTGAGCCAAAGCTACTTATAAAAGGCACTAATTTTTACATTTAATCTATTAAATGGTAAATTTTAACGGTAACGGTTATACTAAAAAGGACATAAAATGAGTTTAATTTAAAGTATATGCTTTGTTCATATAAAGTAGAATACTACAAAAATAATATTTTATACGTTTTTTTGTTAAAAATGAGCATGTTAACGTCCAAAACTGAATTTGTTTCGTATTTGAATAAGTTAGTTGTCGATTTTTATTAACATTTAATCGATTATTGCATTAAAATAGTATCTTTAATCCCCAGTAAAATAGTAAAATGTATAAGCAGCCATTAACCCTAGTAAAAGTTTTAGTTTATAGCTTAGTTATAGCTACAACAACAGTTTCATGTAGTCAAGAAGATTTGTTAGCAAATGTAATTGAAGAAAATGCAGCTGAAGAAGAACCAGATACAGAACCAGATGTACAACCTGTAGATGACTTAAAAATAAATACAACACCTTGTGACTATACTTTAGACGGTATAGCAGCAGGAACTACTTTGGCTATAGAATGCCAATTAGACTTAGACGGCAAAACAGTAAGTTTACCAACAGGAGTTACCTTAGAGTATAAAGGAGGCGAAATTATTAATGGTACTTTAAACTTTACCGCTGGTGGTAAAATTGATGGCAATTTATTAAACCAAAATTTAACTGTAGAGGGTAATGTTAGTTTACTAAGCGAAACCTTTGAATTTCACCCAAGTCGTTGGGATATTGTACAAGGAATTACTACGTCTCAGATAGCACAAAAAAACAATAATAATCTTGAAGATTTAATGTTCTATACAAAAAGTATAGGAGCAACAACATTTACAATAGACAAGTTTGATGCTTATTTTGAAGTGTCTAAGGTTACAAGTACAACAACAAACCAGAATTTTTACCCGCAAAAAGAAGCGGTTAATATACCAGGCGACTTTACTTTACTAATGACGGATAATACTATTTTACGTGTTTTTCCTACTGTAGGTAAAGTTGCTGCTACTTTATTAGCGTTAGACAATGTATCTAATACTATAGTCAAAGGAGGTACTTTATATGGTGATAGAGATTTACGTAACTATTCTAAGAAAAATGCAGAAGAAGGATCACATTTATTTTTAGTTAAAAGTTCAAATAATATTGTTTTGGATAACATTACTTTTACAATGGGTTCATTAGGAGGATTAAATATCAATTCTTATGGCTTTACATTCAATTCAGACTATATACCTACTAATGACGTAATAATAAAAGACTGCACCTTTGAAAAAGTGCGTATGATGAGTTTGGCCTTGACAGATGGCTACGATATTTCTATTGACAATAATACTTTTATAGATAGCTCACAACCTACATCTAAATCTGATGGAGGGGTAGTTGGGTATGCTATTAATATGGAGCCAGTAAGAAAACGTGATGCTGCTACAGGAGATCTTGTTTTGTACCAAAAAGTTCATGATGTAGTAATAAAAAATAATAAGGAAACGGGTAGTAGAGAAGGCGCAATTACAATTTTTTCTGGTGATAATATTATAATTGAGAATAATGAATTAGAAAATGTTGTAAGTTATACATTTGCAACTAATTCTAAGATAAGGAATAATAATTTTACAGCAACTAGTGATCCTCGTAAACCGGCAATTATAGCAGGTGGCAAAGGAGAAACCGTTTATGATAATGAAATATCAGGAAATGTAATATTTGGTTATGAAGTAGGTATTTCTGCGAATCACAAATTAGTAGATATTTTTGAAAATAAAATTGAAAATTGTAGAACAGGAATTCAATTAAAAGAATCTACTGATATGAAAATATATAAAAACGTTATTACTAGTAATATATCTACAAGTAGGGGTATTATGGCGCATATTGCAAATGTTAATAATGTAGATATATACAATAATGATATTTCAGTACCCAGTAATCCTTTATACTTTGTTCAATTAAATAAGAAAGATTATGCTTCTGAGTATACTATTAATGTTTATGATAATAATTTTAATACTAAGGGAGCAGTTACTATTACCAGTTCTAAAGGAATAAAACTAGAAAGAAATTCATTTTTTGGAGGTATTCAATCCGTAAATGCGGATAATTTGACAATTTCTAATAATATTATAAATACATCAAATAGTCATGGAATTGCTCTAAATAAAGAAAATTACGATGTAACTTTAAATAATAATAAAATTACATATTTAAATATTAACAATTATGAGTGTATTAAAATAGCTTCTACAACAAGTAAGAGTGAGATTGTGATGAGTAATAACACATGTAATTAAGTGAATATAAAAAAAGGACCTTAATACTTTTTATTTATTAAGGCCTTTTTATATTATAAAATTGTGTTTAGATAAATATTTTTATACCATTTTTGAAAGCAATAAAAAGTCCACACTTTAAAGGTATTATCTTCTTTACCTGACAAATGGTTGTACACCAGTTCTCTAATTTTAGTAGCATCAAAAATATCTTGGTTAATTAAATCTTCTTCTAAAATGTAACTCTCTAATTCTGCACGTAAAGTAGATTTTAGCCAATCACCTACAGGAGCACCAAAACCACTTTTACTTTTATCTAAAAAGCCTTTAGTAAACTGATCTCTAAACGCTTCTTTTAAAATAAATTTTTTGTCCCAACCTTTCATTAGAAACTTCTCTGGAAGAGTGTGCGAGTAGTTCCATATTTTTTTATTTAAAAAAGGAGCTCTGCACTCTAAAGAGTTTAACATACTTGTCCTGTCTACTTTAACTAACATATCACCTTCTAGACTTAAGTGTTTGTCAATTGTTCTAAAATCTGATATAGATTTTGGTTTGTCAATACCTGTTTTAGTCTTGTAATATGTAAAAATATCATCATCTAATGAAGATGGCTTTAAATAGTTATGAAGACTATTTTTAGTGTAACCTAAAGAAATTATATCCCAATAAAACTGGCCATTATAATCTATAGAATTTAATAGTCTTTTTGCCTTAAAGCGTATACCTCTATTGTCATTAGATACTTTTAGGGCTGGTGCAATTATTTTGTTGAAACTTTTATGAATTATTTTAGGAACTAAACTTGTATATTTTTGGTTTAGTTTTCCCATATAATACTTATTGTAGCCTCCAAACATTTCATCACCACCATCACCTGTTAAAGCCACAGTTACGTGTTCTCTTGTTTTGTTAGCTACTAGATATGTAGGTAAAGAAGAAGAATCTGAAAAGGGCTCATCAAAATTTAATAAAATTTCATGGATGTTTTCCTCTAAATCCTTTTCACTAATAATAAATTCATGATGGTTGCTTTTTATCATTTTAGCAACAACTCTAGATTTATCAGATTCATCATAAGATTTTTTCTGAAAACCAATAGAAAAGGTGTCAATAGGTTTACTAGAGGCCTGTGACAAGCATAAAGAAACAATAGAAGAATCTACACCGCCAGATAAAAAAGTCCCCAATGGAACATCTGAAATGGCTCTGCTTTCCACACTGTTATACATCAACTCCTTTACATCCTTTTTAGCTTTAGTTAATGTAATTGAATTATCAATAATATACTTTTTACTTTCTTCTATTGGGAAGATGTCTAAACTACCATTATTCAAATCATAAGAAATATAATGATTTGCCTCTAATTTATGTATGTCTTCATAAATAGAATAGGGTGCAGGGATATAAGTTAATCTAAAAAATAGATTTAAACCTTTTTTGTTTATTTTGGGTTTTACATCTAAATCCTTTATTATAGATTTTAGTTCTGAAGCCCAAATAATCTTTTTAGAATTGTTAGTGTAGTACAATGGTTTTTCACCAAAAAAATCTCTGGCAATAAAAACTTTACCTGTTTTTTTATCATAAATACTAAAGGCAAACATACCATCTAGTTTAGAAAAAGATTTTACTCCTTCTAATTCATATAATTTAAGGATTACTTCGGTATCGCTATTCGTTTTAAAACTTGCGCCTTGGTTTAGTAACTCTTTTTTTAGTTCAAGATAATTGTATATTTCACCATTAAAAACAATAGTTATACTTTTGTTATCATTAGAAATAGGTTGTTTTCCTGAGTGTAAATCTATAATTGATAAACGCCTCATACCCATTGCAATACTGTAATTTTTGTTTTCTTCTGTAAACACACCATCATCATCCGGACCTCTATGAATAATTAAATTATTCATAGAATGTATTTTAGAATTAAGGATATCCTTAGAGGTATTTTGTTTATATATAAAACCATTTATTCCACACATAGTCTAATCTATTAAAATTTATTATTATAAAACTGATGTTGAATAAAATTCTTCTAATGATTTAGCATTATTTTTAATGTCATAATCACCATCAATAATATTTTGCATTGTATTTTTTCTTTGATAATTTAATTCCCTCTTAATTGTCTTTGCCCAGTTTTTAGGGCTTTCTTTTAAAGACAAAAAAGAAATTA
This sequence comes from Cellulophaga sp. RHA19, assembly GCF_002813425.1. Lineage (NCBI taxonomy): Bacteria > Pseudomonadati > Bacteroidota > Flavobacteriia > Flavobacteriales > Flavobacteriaceae > Cellulophaga > Cellulophaga sp. RHA19. The sequence continues at coordinate 3,229,275 of NZ_PHUL01000001.1, read as the reverse complement.
GATCTGTTATTTTAAGTTCAGTAGAGATCTCATCAGATGCAATTACTTTCAAACCTGCAGCTTGTGCTTCTATTAGTGTTACAGGTAGTCCTTCATTTGTAGAGGGAAACAGAAATAGGTCTATCGCTTGTAGCAGGTTAGCAACATCACTACGTACACCTAAAAACATTACATCATTAAATATACCTAATTCTTGAGCTTGTTTTTTAATGGTTTCATTGTTACCACCACCAATTAAAAGTAAAATAGAATCATTTTCTATTTTCTTAAATTCATAGAAAACGTTTAAAATGAAAGTATGGTTTTTTTCTGGCACAAAATTTCCGACATGACCAATTATTTTTTTATTATGAATACATAGCTCTCTTTTTAAATTATCTCCAATACTTTTATTATATGTAAAACTAGATGTATTAATAGCATTATTTATTATTTTATAATTTGAGTCTTTTCCAAATAACCAGTTGCCTGCCTTCTCCCCACAGGTGTAATAATAATTAGCATAATTAGTTACTTTACTTTTAAAATAGTTTTGTAAAACAAACTTGAATATAAATTTGAAACTATCTCTTTTCTTTGAAAATGGGTTCAAATTTAAGTTTAGTAAGCTAGTGTGGCTATGGGCTATTCGTACAGGTACATTGTTTTGTTTAGCAGCACGTAAAACAAAAAAACTTAAAGCATTTAAATGTGAATGAACAATTTTATAATTTTTGTTTTTATAAAAAAAAGAGTTTAATTCTTTTTTGTAGTTAATATAATTTTTTGGGCTGATTGCGGGCATATAATATATGTTACCACCTAACTCTTTAATTTCGTCATCAAAGGCACCCTTCTCTCTTCTATGAAGTAAAAAATCAAACTGAACTTTTTTTCGGTCCATTGCTCTATAATAGTTCATAATCATAGTTTCTGCACCACCACGGTTCATAATGGTTAATACTTGTAATACACGTATAGGCTCCATTTTAAACGTTTTTTTTAGTTTTAATTAATATGTATAAATAAAGCATAAAACCTAAAGGAAGAGCTAATATTGTAAGTGTTTTTTCTGGACTTTTACTTATGAATTTAAAATTTTTAGCGAGTAAATTACTTGAGATAAAGTGTATTATTTTTTTAATTTTTTCTTTAAAATTTTTAGCATATTTTATTTCAGTAATTCTAGAAAAAGCAAAACCCTTAGGATGTCTTCTATATTGCTTTAACATGTTTAAACTAGAGCCATCTTGTAAGTATTCAACAATGCAAAATACCTCATTAACAGGCTTTAAAACATAATCCTGATCTATCAATTGGTATAAATATCCTAAAGGGACAAAACGTTCTCCCTCAAATATAGGGTAGGCTGGGTATTTTTTTATTATAGCAGTTTTGTAAACTAATTTTTTGTCACCAGTAACTTTATGTGTTTGATATAAGTCAATTAATGTTGTTTCTTTTACAATTTCTGGAATCTTAGAGCCTATGATGTCTCCTTTTTTATCTGCATCAAGGCCAACCAAACCAGCAAATTTAGGATTGTCTTTAATGCTAGGGTAGTGGTATAGTATTTTTTCTATAGCATCCACAGGCATAAAATCATCACTGTCTATACAAACATTTAATTCTGTAGTAATTAATCTATAGGCAGCATTGTGTCCACCATGCATTCCTAAATTTTCTTGGTAGTGGTATTTTATGGCAATTTTACCCTCAGCAATCCAATTTGCAACTACTTCTTTTGTGTTGTCAGTAGATCCATCATCTATAACTAACCATAAAAAATCTTGACTGGTTTGTTTTACTAGGCTTTGGTAAATTTGGTCTAAACAATACGCACGGTTGTACGTAGGGGTAAATACGGTTATGGTTTTCGTGTTTATCATATTTTTTTATGGATAATATACTTTATACATTAAATAGGTAAAAGCAAAATAAGCAAGTACTATTTTACCAATCATTAGATGTTGGTTTTTAAAAAATTGTTGTTTTAACATTGGGTATATAATAATTATAGCCATCATAAACCAGGATAAATAGGCAAAACGATTGGAATAATTGGCACGTATGACCAAGATCCAAAATCCATTACATATCAAATAGGTGTTAAACAGTTGAAAATAAACTTGGTCTTTAAATTTCCTTTTGATTATAAAATACCAACCAGCAAAAACAGCAAAAGCACTATAGAATAAAAAATCCCAACGAAATCCTGTGCTTTTAAATGTACCAGCATCAGCTTCTGCAGTTAGATACCCAGCGAGTCTCTCATCTCCAAATCCTAAGCTAGCAAAAATTGTAATCCAGACTCCTCCCATCACAAGAGATAAAGGGATACAAGCAAACCATCCTTTAAAATAAGTTTTGGGATTGTTATATAAAAAGGTAGCACTAAAAGCAATTATAGGTAGTAATAATGTTTTATGAAACTGAATGGCTAAAAGAAAGCAAATAGCCATTATTATCTTTTTGCGATGGTAGCTTACACCCCATAAAAATAAAGAGGCGGCTGCACCATTACGAACCCCGTTAACACCATAGGTCCAAAAAGAAAAAGAAACCACAAATAATAAAAATGAATAATACCAATATTCTTTAAAAAACTCTTTAGAGATGCGATATAGTGGAAAAACATAAATAAAAGCACAAATTGTAAAAAAGGCTTGTATAGGCATAAATTGTGCAGCAGTTTTCATAAATACATGCCAGCCATAATCACCAACCTTTTCACTAATGTTTGCTCCATACTCATATGCTATGTAGGATCTGTAATAATTGATAGTATCACCAAAAAGGTGACTAATTGGTCGTAATCCTATATACAGAATGGTTACAATTAATAATGTATATCCAGTGAATTGTATAAATTGCTTATTTTTTGGGTCATCTAATCTTAATACTATAGAATGAAAAATAGTAAATATGACTAAATACAAGCATGCATTCATAAATACATCATAGTAATTTTTAGCACTGATGAAAGTCTCCATATTTACTTAATTATTATTCTTCCAGGGTTACCTACGACCACGCAGTTATCGGGTACATTTTTTACAACTACGGTACCAGCACCAATTTTTACATTATTGCCAATTGTAATATCGCCTATAACTATAGCTCCAGTGTAAATAGATACATTATTACCTATGGTAGGTCTTTTGCCGTTCACCTCGCCTACGGTAACCAAGTGGTTTACATAAAAGTTTTCTCCAATACTATTGGCATTTAATATGGTACAGTAAGGATGACCAGTTAATGTACCACCAGCTAATTTAGTAGTAACGTCAATAGTAAAGTTGTTCTGTTTTCTACAATATAAATTTAAAATATGTGAAGTTAAGCTTCTTGTTCTATAATAAAACAGTGTTCTAAAATCTGGTGAAACGGCTAAAAAATGCAATAAGAGTCCTGTATTACTTTTTTGTATATTTTTAGCTGTTGCCCAGCGATTTAAATCTTTGTCAATATCTGATTTGTTCCAACTATAATAATAAACTAATATGTGAGGTATTAATGTTATTTTTTTTATTATTTGTAATATTTTTTTCATACGAGCTTTATATCTTGAAGGAATCAAGTAGGTATTAACTAAGGTATTCCGTGGCAACCCTATCTAAATTAAATTTATCAAGTAGAAGCGATCTAGTTTTTATTAAATGTTCTTTATGTTTTTCTGATGTTAAAATATCTTTTAATCCTTCAGCTAATAGTATTTCTTCATCAATAATTTTATTATCTTTTGGAAGGCCTAATTGATTTTTGTATAAATTAGGAGTTATAATACCAGCATCTACTTTTATATTAGAATTTTTCATAACCTTATTTTCTATACTCATCAATTCTATAATACCATCAGTGCAACAAGAAGAAACAATAGGTGTGTTGAGTGCAATTGCTTCTACAATAACATTAGGTGTCCCCTCGTAATGAGAGGATAAAGCTAAAACTTTTGCTTTTACTAGGTATTTATAAGGATTTGTTCTTCTTCCCAGAAAATGAACTTTAGTCTCTATTCCTAATTCTTTGATTAGTTTTTCTATATGTTTCAAAACAGAATCATCGCCATCACCAATAATGATTAAGTTTGCGTTTGGCACATTTTTATCGACTATAGAAAAAGACTTAATTAGATGCCAAGGAGATTTTTGAATTGAAAAACGCCCTAAAAATAAAATGCTATTTGTTTTTAAAAGATCAACTTCTTTAATTGAAGTTATTTTTTCTAATGATTGTTTTTCTATTTCTTTTAAATCATGTGGGTTATATATTACTTTTAATTTGTTTATAAATTTAAAATTACATTTTTTTATTAAATCATCCTTTATAGCATTACTGATACAAACTACCTTGTCTAATTTTCCATAAGTGTATTTATAGCCAAATCTAGTCATTTTACTTAATAATGAATTATTACTTAACTCTACACTTTTTAATGCGTGTATACTAGCTATTTTATAATCTTTAGTGTATGTCATTGAACTATAAACATTAGGCATTGCTCCAAAGGAAATCGTATGTGTTATGTTATGGTTTTTTATAATTTTTCTAAGTTTAAATGGTACTGTAATATAAAACAGATATCGTTGCATTTTAGACATACTGCTAAAATCAATATCAGAAAAAAAGTTTTCATCTTCTCCAAAATTTACTATATCGTTTTCTAATTTTATAAACTTACAAACCTTAATATAATAACCTTTTTTTTTGTAATAGTTATAGAAGGAATAAGCTAATCTCTCCATTCCTCCAACACCACCATAGGGTATGACAAGTAAAATATTCTTCATTTATGTTTTATGTTTTATTTTTTTAAATAACGTATCCCATTTTAGTGCTATTTTTTCTATAGCATAGCGCTGTATATCTTTTCTTGAAGCAGTGCCCATTTTTTGCCTACTGCCATCATTTTCTATAAGCTGTAAAAGTCCGTTAGCAAGTTTATCACAATCGTCGTTAGGTACTAAAATACCGTTTTTATTGTGTGTGATAATATCAGCCGGACCATGAGGGCAATCAAAAGAAACACAAGGTACACCATATGCCATAGCCTCTGTTAATACCATGCCAAAACCCTCGTATCTAGAAGACATGACATAAATAGAAGCCTCCTGGTATTTATCAGCAATGTTTTTTACGGGTTCATAAAAGTGTACACTCTTTGTAATTCCTAATTCCTCAGCTAGTTTTGGCAGTTGCTCTTTTTCGCTTATGGTACCATAAATGTCTAATTCCCAATCAGGATGTTTTGCACCTACAATTTTCCAACTTTGCAATAAACGATCGTAGCCTTTTTGATAACTTTGCTTGCCAACAGCCAATACTTTCTTGGTATTTAATGAGCTAAGGTTTTCTTCTTTTGGGAAAAACGACAAAGGGTTTGCAATGACAACCATATTTTGTAAGTGCCACTCCTTAGTATTTCCGTTGGTAAGAACCACAAATGCATCATATTTGGCAGCTCCTATATCCATTAGCTTAAAGGTTCCCTTATTTTTAAGTTGGTCTAAAAAAGAAGAAGCACCCTTTTTTATTTGTATATTCTTAGATACGTGTCTCTCGTAAACCATTGGGCAAGGTTTGCCAATAATGTAGGGTAGGAGTAGCCCTTTTAATCCATCATCGCAAACACTTACAAGGTCTGGGTTAATTTCTTTTAAATAGTCTTTAATTCCTTTTCTGTACTGTTTAAAATAAGAAAACGGATTGCCAATTGCTTTTACGTTATGAAAAGTTATGGCATTACTAAAATTATAAAACAAATCGGAACTATCATTATTCAACGCAATTATATGCACATCATAGTGCATAGTATCTGCAAAATAACTAGCTTTAATAGATAGTACTCGTTCTAAACCGCCAGGTCCAGATACTCCGTTTGTAATATAGACTATTTTCAAAATATTAATTGTTTTTTCTAGCTATAAATTTTTTACACTTTTCTTTAAGTGGTTCAGCTAATTTGTGGTGTAAACCTAAATTGGTAACCATTGTATCCTTAGTTATTTTACCGGGTAAATCAAAATTAGCTTTAAAATCACCAGTTTTACTATCTACAGTAATGTGGTTAAAAAGCTCTAAAATACCATCGAATCGACAAGAGTCTACAAAACTATCAAAACTATTGATGAAAATTACAGGAGTACCCATAGCCAAACAAGGTAGCGCACAATGTATACGAGAAGTAATCACTAGTTTTGCTTTTGCGTATTTTTGTAGTAAATCTTCTGCCATAGCAAACTTTTCTTCATCAGAATATGTATTTGCTTTTGGCTCTTGATTGATAAATGTTGCAGACTCTAATAAGTCGTCACTAATAAAGTTACGCAAATGTTTTGCTTTTTTTCCTAACTGAAAAGCTTTACCGTCTAGAACACTCCTTACACTTCGTTTTAAATCATAAAAAACCTTTTCTGATCTTGGATAATTGTATAATGGATCTACAATGTAAATGTCATCTGTACGTTCACTGTCATCTACTTTATACGTGTCTAATGTAAGCGTTAAACAACCAGAAAAATAAGCGTCTATCCCTTTTTCTTGTAATGTTTTTGCGGTAAATTTATCTCTACAACCAATAGGTTCATGTTTTTTTAAATAAGCAATTCCTTTTTCGCTTAACATGTTAGGAGCTGCTGTATTGTTCATATGAAAAGATACAAACAAAGGATTTATAGGTTCTGAAGGCACCCAATTGGTAGTATTGTGTGTAAACCAACCATTCATAATTATGTCAATATCATCCCCTTTGTAATCCGCTAATTTTTCACGATTTATATATTCGTCTACTTGCGGTAGATATTGTTTGGCAGCAAGACTCTGGATGTTATCTCCAACGTTAAAAAAACGTTTGTTTTCTGCGTAAGTAAATAATCCGTATTTCATTTTTTAAATTTTTTGGTATCTAATTAGTTTATATATTTTATATAGTAAAGGATATTTTTTTTGTAATAGAAATCTACTTTTCTTCCTTTTTAATACACTTTCTTGGTTTTTATTAATAATGGCATCTAAGTCCAAATTTATAAACTTAGTTATAGCCTCTTCTTCTTTAGCTTTATCCTCAATTACAAAAAATACATCTGTTTCTCTTGCCTTGTCTTGTATGCACGTCCATTGGTACTTAAGACCTTTGGTCATTACAGCGTCATCTCCAAAATTTTTAAATAATAAATTGTAAAAATTAGAAGGTACTGTAAACCCATAATCTTTAGGGTCTGCATTTGATAAAATTAAACTAAGAATAGTTCGTTGGCATTTGTGACATACATTACAGTTGTAATCTACTCTTTCGTCTGCATAGCAAACTCTTAATTTTAATTGATGATCTATACTGTTTACAAAGTCTACAACATTCTGGGTTTTTTCAGTTCTTCTAAATTCGTAGCCATTATGGGTAACTTTGGTGTTGGCCCATTTCATATTTTCATCTATGTACGGAGAAGATCCCCAGCTATATGTAACTTCATTAGTAGCTGAAGCTGCAATATTTATGTCTGTTATTTTATGTTTATAGCTTAACGGAGCTAAAACACCTAATAATGCCATGCCGTGTTGTACAGCTCCCCACCAACCTAAACCTTCAACTAACAGGTCTACTTTATAGGTGTAAAACTCTCTTAAATTAGACTCTATATAAAATAGCTTATTATGATTAATGATTTTTTCTTCGGAATTAAATTTTACAAATTTGTTCCACTTATCTCTATCATTAATTTTTACATCTGCCCCGTGTATAGATATTAAATAAGGGTCTTTATTGTATAATCTACTATAGGAATCATATGTGTCTAATCCTCCACTAAATAGTAATGATGTATTACTTCCGTCTAAAATGGTATCAATTTTATTGCTTATGTGTAGTTCTCCTTTTATATTTTTTGTTGGGTGAAACTTGATAAATTGTTTTTTCAATTCTTTTAAAGAGTTATAGAATGTACTATCTATATCATCTATATACACATCAAAACCAACAAACCAAGCTATAGGCATTATGTTAGCTAAAAATGGAATAACCGCAATACTGTTTGGTGTATCTGCTATATTTTGGTCATATTTAGCATAAAATTTATTATTTAAATTAAAATATTCTTTAATATCATCACTTACAGTGTAATCATAAACAATTGTATTATTGTTTATAATCTTTAATGATTTTAGATACAGTTTCATATTCTCATTTTTTGACATATTGTATATATCTAATTTTATTGTCTTTTTAGTAATTTGTTGATAGGTTTTTTAAATAAATCTTTTTCAAAAGTATTTAATCCTAGAGTATACATAAGTATACTGTAAACTATAGTGTATATAATTGCTTTATATACAAAGTTAAACCAGTCGTTTCCTGGTAATATATTTATAATGTAAGCTAGGCCAAAAGCGAGAACAATAGCAATGAAAGTCTTATTTAACAACTGCTTAAAAAACCGAATAATATTTAAACCTATTTTATTGTGGTAATAAAAATTCATAGTGTTTTGTACAATTACCCAGGCAATAACAGAACCGGTAATCATACCCAAAGCACCATATTTTGTAGATAACACAGCACCTAAAATTGTACCGAGTATCATAAAAGATAAATATAATATGGCTTTAAAAGCTAATTTACTTTTTGCTTCTAAAATAGAATTGCCAAAACCTTGCACTAGTGGTAGTGTGTAAGCTGCCATAATTAGTATGGCAATTAACCAAGCTTCATAACTACCTTCTGGGCCTAAAGTTTTACCTACCCACAACAAAACAAACTGATGTCCGAAAAACAAAAAAGCTCCAAAAATAAACATGAGTACAATAAAGGAAAGTCTTCCAATTTTAATCATCATATCTGTTAACTCTTCTCCTGTAGCTTTACCAACTGTCATTTGGGTGGCTCTTGGTAAAAAAACACCAGATATTGCGGTAGAAAAAGCTCCGTAATAAGTACCTAATGTAATACCAATACCATAAATTGTTAATACTTCTGGAGCACTAGTACTACCTAATACCCAGTGACCAGCTTTCCATTGAAAAATACTTACTAGAGCAAAAATAAAAATCCAACCAGAGTAGCTAAATATTTTTTTGATAAACACAAACGAAAAGCTGTGCAACTTAATTTTTACTTTTAGTTTTCTAAAAACAAAAGTTAAGGTTATACCTATTATTAGTACATTAAATATGGTGTCTAATATAACTAGAGAAATTGCTTTACCTCCAAGGGTTAACACAGCTACAACAGTTAATGAGCGAGATATATACCTAATAATATTTAACGTTTTAGGAAATACAAAAGACTCGTAGCCATAACAAATACCTGTAAATGCAGTTCCTGGTAAACTTAATGCTAGGTTAAAAATTAGAATGCCAAAAATGGTTTTGGCTATTTTAATTTCATCTCCATTCATTTTTGTAAAATAGGAATCGATAAAAAAGTTATAAAATACTAGCCCTATAACTACTATTGTTGCAGATATGGCAATAAATATTAGCATTGTAGTAGCTAAAAAGTTTTCTTCTCCCTTTTTATCTTTCTCTGCTCTATATTTTGCTACAAAACGTACAATAGTATTGTTTAGTCCAAAATCTAACAAAGATATTGTACCAACGAGCGCTCCAATAGTGATATAAATACCGTATTGTGATGCCCCTATGTGACTAAGTATAAAAGGGGTAAGTAAAATACCCACTACATTTGTTAAAAATATAGTGGCATAGTTTAAAAATGCTCCTTTTTTTAGTTGACTCAAAATGGTTAGTTTTTATAAGTTACTAGTGGTTTGGCACTAGTTATAATCTTCCGTTAACTTTACTAGGATCCAAAATGCCTTTAACATCGTACAAAATACCATTTGGTTGTAATAAGCTTTGTAGGTCTAATGCTAAAAACTCTTTGTGAGCTACGGTTAATACGACGGCATCATATTTTTTATTTGGTAATGCTGTGGTTGTTTCTAAATTGTACTCATGTGCTACCTCTGCAGGGTTTGCCCAAGGGTCATAAATAGTAACATTAGCACTGTAGCTTTCTAATTGTTGTATAACATCTACAGCACGTGTGTTACGTACATCTGGACAGTTTTCTTTAAACGTAACTCCTAGTACTAAAATATTTGCGTTTTTAACTTTTATATCTGCTTTAAGCATTAACTTAATAACTTCTGCAGCTACATAACCGCCCATACTATCATTTAACCTACGGCCAGCTAGTATAATTTCTGGATGGTACCCAAATTCTTGGGCTCTTTGTGCTAAATAATAAGGATCTACACCTATACAATGCCCACCAACTAAACCTGGTTTAAATGGTAAAAAGTTCCATTTAGTACCAGCGGCCTCTAGCACAGCGTGTGTGTCTATATCCATTAAATTGAAAATTTTAGCCAATTCGTTTACAAATGCAATGTTAATGTCTCGTTGAGAGTTTTCTATTACTTTTGCAGCTTCGGCAACTTTAATGGTAGGAGCTAAGTGTGTACCTGCTGTAATTACAGACTTGTATAAATTGTCTACCTTAATTCCTATTTCTGGTGTAGAACCAGCAGTTACTTTTAATATTTTTTCTACAGTATGTTCTTTATCTCCTGGGTTTATACGCTCTGGTGAATAGCCCGCAAAGAAATCTACATTAAATTTAAGTCCGCTAAATTTTTCTAATACAGGAATACACTCATCTTCTGTAACACCCGGGTATACAGTAGATTCATATATTACAATATCTCCCTTTTTTAAAACTTTGGCAACAGTTTCACTAGACTTATACAAAGGTGTTAAGTCTGGCCTGTTATTTTTATCTACAGGAGTAGGTACTGTTACTACGTAAATAGTACAATCTTTTATATCATCTAAATTACTGCTACAATACAAACCAGTATCCTTTATGTCTGGTGTTTGTGACAATACACTTTGTAAAACAGCATCTTCTACTTCTAAAGTACTATCTGTACCAGATTGCAACTCTGCAATTCTGCCTTGGTTTATGTCAAACCCTATTACTGGGTATTTGGTAGCAAATAAGCGAGCCAATGGTAAGCCAACGTATCCTAGACCAATAATTGCAATTTTTGAGGTATTCATATTATAGTGTTTATTAAATTATTTTAAATTTTCCCAATACCAATCTACAGCTTCTTTTAAGCCTTTTTCAATGTTGTATTGAGGGTTGTAATTTAACAAGTTTTTTGCTTTATCTATAGATGCTAAAGAGTGTGGTACATCTCCTTGTCTTTCTGGTCCAAACTTAACATCAACATCTTTAATTTTAGAGTCAAACTTACTTAAGTACTCTTTAAGTAAAGTTGTAAGTTCATTTAGATCTGTACGTTCACCATAAGCAACATTATATACTGTATTAATAGCATCTTTGTTTGTTGTGGCTACAGCTAAAACATTCATTTGTATTACGTTGTCTATATACGTAAAATCTCTAGAAAAAGATCCATCTCCGTTAATAATTGGAGACTCATAATCCATAAACTGCATTACAAATTTTGGGATTACTGCAGCGTAAGCACCTTTAGGATCTTGCTTGCGACCAAAAACATTAAAATAACGTAAGCCAATAGTTTCTAAACCATACGTTTTAGAAAAAATTTCTGCATACAATTCATTAACATATTTAGTTATAGCATAAGGAGATAATGGTTTTCCTATTTTATCTTCAACCTTAGGTAAGCCTTTAGAGTCGCCGTAAGTTGATGAACTTGCTGCATATACAAATCGTTTTACCTTAGCATCACGAGCAGCAACTAGCATATTTAAAAAACCAGATACATTAACAGCATTACTAGTAATAGGATCGTTAATAGATCTAGGTACAGACCCTAATGCAGCTTGGTGCATAATGTTGTCTACTCCTTTACAAGCTGTATGGCAGTCATCTAAATTACGAATATCTCCTTCTATTAAAGTAAAATTAGGATTGTTAAAATGCTGCTCTATATTTTTTCTGTGACCTGTAGCAAAGTTATCTAAACAAGTTACTTTATTGCCATTTTTTAAAAGAGCTTCAATTAAATTGGAGCCAATAAAACCGGCACCACCTGTAACTAAAATATGTAAATTGGGACTTAAATTTAGTGTTGTAATATCCATTTGTTTATTTTGAAATGCAAAAGTGTAATTAAAAGCACGAAATAACTGCTTTTTTACTTTAGAACAATGTTATTTCCGATGAATTGTAATTTATAGTGGTTAAAGTTTTCATCTCGTATTTTTATAAAACGTTTGCGTAAATATTTTGTGGTGTTTTTTTTAAGTTATAGCTACTTGCGTAGTGCTTGTTTTTAGGGTGTGATTAAGTGTTTTAGATAAGATGTTATATATTGTGGCATTATAGTTGAAGAGTAGTGGTGTGCTAAAGTATATGGCTTTCATATAGGAGTAAAAATCGTATTTAAACGATTTTTACTAATCTTTACCGAATTAATAAACTAGTTATATAATATTGAGGGAAATTGCAATAAATTTGACTTTGTTGTTCTTAATTTGGAATAACAGTAATACCAGTTAATAAACACTATGCCAGAACAAAGTAAAATATGGTTGTCTTCTCCGCACATGGGAGGCGATGAGCAAAAATTTGTAAAAGAAGCTTTTGATACCAATTGGATTGCACCACTTGGACCAAATGTAACTTCATTTGAAAATGATATTGCAAATTATATAGATAATAATGTACACGTAGCTGCTCTAAGCTCTGGTACAGGAGCTATACATTTAGCGTTGGAAATTTTAGGAGTAGGTGCTGGTGACGAAGTATTATGCCAAACATTCACTTTTTCAGCGTCGGCCAATCCTATTAAATACTTAGGAGCTAATCCGGTTTTTATAGATAGTGAAAAAGATACATGGAATATGTCTCCTGTATTATTAAAGAAGGCTATTCAAGATAGAATTGTTAAGGGTAAAAAGCCTAAGGCAATTGTAGCTGTACATTTGTATGGTATGCCGTATAAAGTTAATGAAATATCTGCTGTAGCAAAAGAGTTTAATATACCTGTTGTAGAAGATAGTGCAGAAGCTTTTGGAAGTACGCATAATGGTGTACAATGTGGAAGTTTTGGTGCAATTGGTATTTTATCTTTTAATGGAAATAAAATAATAACTACATCTGGTGGTGGAGCATTAGTAACAAAAGACGAGGCAATTAAAAATAAAGCAGTTTTTTTAGCTACACAGGCAAGGGAGGATGCACCGCATTACCAACATAGTGTTGTTGGCTATAATTATAGAATGAGTAATGTACTGGCAGGTATTGGTCGTGGGCAAATGTTAGTGCTAAATGATAGAGTAGCGGCCAGAAGAGCTAATTATCAATTTTATTATGATAATTTACATACAATAAATGAAATCGAATTTTTAAATGAGCCAGATGGCTTCTATTCTAATAGATGGTTAAGCTGTATTTTGTTGCCGTCTTTTGAAATTAGAGAAAAAGTTAGATTAGCATTATTGGATGAAAACATAGAGTCTCGTCCGTTGTGGAAACCAATGCACTTACAACCTGTTTTTAACGCTAGTGCTAGTTATATGGATGGAACTTCAGAGGATCTTTTTGAAAAAGGGTTATGTTTGCCTAGCGGATCTAATTTAGAACAAAAAGACTTGCAAAGAGTAGTAGATAAAATTAAGTCTCAGTTTTTATGATTAAGAATTACTTAAATAATAATGTTACTAGGTATGCCTCTAAATGGCTAGTTTTAGCAATAGATGTTGTAATTATGGTAGTAGCTTTTATACTATCGTATTTAATAAGATACAACTTAACACTAGAGTTTGATGTTGCCCAGTTGCCTTTTCAAATACCAATAGTGGCTGTAGTTGCAGCTTTAGCCTTTTTAATAACTGGTTCTTATAAAGGAGTAGTTAGGCATACTGGTGTAAAAGATGTTTATAATATTTTTAATGCTATATGTTTATCTAGTATTTTAATGATATTACTAGTTTTAGCGAATAAAAAATTAGATGTTTTTAGCTGGACTACCATCCCTTTACAAATTATTATTGTACATAGTTTAATTGCTTTTTTAGCATTATCTGCATCTAGATACTTGTTTAAAGCAATGTATAACACTATTGTAAATAAAAGTCTACATAATACAAAAAGAGTTTTAATTTACGGAGCAGGAGAATCTGGTATTATAACTCACAGTGCAATAACTAACCATTCTAAATCTAATGTAAAAGTTGTTGGTTATGTAGATAATAACAATAAAAAAGTAGGAAAAAGTATAAACGGAGTTATTGTTTACGCTAAAAGTGAATTAAACGAGCAATTTTTAGTAAGCAATGATATATCTGAGGTAATTTTTTCAATTCAGAATATTAACCCAACTGCACTTAGAGAGTTGGTTGAGGGTATGGTAGATTATCCTGTTAAGGTGAAAATTGTACCTCCAGTTGAAGATTGGATCAACGGTGAGCTTAAATTTTCTCAGATTAAGCAAGTACAGATTGAAGATTTACTAGATAGAGCACCAATTAACATTGAAAATTCTAAAATCTCTGATGAGTTAAAGGATAAAGTTGTTGTGGTTACTGGCGGTGCAGGGTCTATTGGTAGTGAGTTAGTTAGGCAAATATGCAAGTATAACTACAAAGCTTTAATAGTTATAGATCAGGCAGAGTCTGCCTTGTATGACCTACAGCAAGAATTAAAACAAAATGGATACCATAACTTTTTTCCTATTGTAGGCGATATTAGAGATAAAAATAGATTAAATCATATTTTTAGCGAGCATAAGCCTAATATTGTGTTTCATGCAGCAGCATATAAACATGTGCCTTTGATGGAATACAACTCTTATGAGGCTATAAAAATTAATGTAGCTGGTACTAAAGTTTTGGCAGATTTATCTGTACAACACAATGTAGATAAGTTTGTTTTTGTATCTACAGATAAAGCTGTTAACCCTACTAATGTAATGGGAGGTACTAAGCGTATTGCAGAAATGTATATTAGTTGTATGCAACAAGAAAAGAAGACAAAGTTTATTACAACTCGTTTTGGTAATGTACTTGGTTCTAATGGTTCTGTAATTCCATTGTTTAAAAAACAAATAGACAAGGGAGGTCCCTTAACGGTAACTCATAAAGATGTAACTCGTTTTTTTATGACTATTCCTGAAGCATCTCAATTAGTTTTAGAGGCAGGTGCAATGGGAGAAGGTGGAGAGATTTTTATATTTGATATGGGTAAATCTGTTAAAATATTTGATCTAGCTAAAAATATGATTAAGCTTTGTGGTTTAAAGTATCCAGAAGAAATGGATATAAAAATTACGGGTTTAAGACCTGGTGAAAAGCTGTACGAAGAGTTGTTAGCCAACGGGGAAAATACAATGCCAACGTATCATAAAAAAATTATGATAAGCAAGGTGAGAGAATTAGATTATATTAAAACACGCTCTTTAATTGATGAGTTGTGTATTAATAATATGTTTTTTAAACCAAATACTGTAAACTTAATGAAGCAAATAGTGCCAGAGTTTATTTCTAGTAATTCAGATTTATGTGAAATAGATAAGGAGCTTGCTGTAACTAAAGAGAATAAAATACTAACAAACATTAACTAACTTAGTAAAACTAGAATATGAAAACCGTTAAATCTATATTAAAAAAGTCTATTCCATTACTTGCTATTGTAATGACTATTTCTTGTGCATCTAAAAAGGATGTAGTTTATTTTCAAAACTTATCTGCGTTTGAAACAATGGTAGACACAGAAACATATACTCCAAGGTTGAAAGTAGGAGATAAAGTAGCTTTAAATATTACAAGTGAAAACCCAATTGCAAGTGCTCCTTTTAACATGTCTACTGGTGTAACTGCTAGTGGAGAGCAAGAGTCTGCAGGAATGACTTATTATTTAGTTGATGTAGATGGTAATATTACATTACCGGTCTTGGGATCACAAAAAGTATTAGGAATGTCTATACCAGAAGTTAAAGCGTCTATAAGAAGTAAATTAATAGATGGAGGTCTTTTAAAAGATCCGCAAGTACTTGTGGCTTTAGACGGTTTTAATGTTACTGTTTTAGGACAGGTTAGAACTCCAGGTACATACTACATACCGGGGCAGCGTATAACAATTTTACAGGCTTTAGGCTTGGCTGGTGATTTAGATATTACTGGTAACAGAACCAATGTTTTAGTAATGCGAGATTTTAATGGCACAAAAGTGTCTACGCGTATAGATTTAACAAGAAAAGAGGTTTTAAATTCTCCTGTATATTACCTTACACAAAATGACGTAATTTATGTAGAGCCAAACAAGTCTAAGGTTAATGAATCTAAATCTGGTAATAGAGCTTTAACATTATCTGTAGCTTCTTTATTATTAACACTAACAACTACAGTGGTTGTTTTGTTAAGAAACTAAAATACAGTAATCATAAATAATTGATTAAATTTTATGGATTTAAATTCTACAAGCAGTACTAAAAGTGGTATTGATATAAAAGAAATAATTAAAAATTACACCAAAAATTGGAAGTGGTTTGCACTTTCAATGTTTTTGGCACTGGCATTAGCTTTTATCTATTTACGCTATTCAACGCCGCAATACTCCGCAATAGCTAAAATTCAAATTTTATCTGAAGAAGGATCTAAAAGTGAATTGAGTGTTTTAAAAGATATGGGTGGCTTTTCTTCAGACAGTGATGTAGAAGTGTTAGATGAAATATTGTCTATAAAATCAAGATCTAACTTTATTGAAGTAGTTAAAAACTTAGATCTAAATGTAAAGGTATATACAGAGGGTAGAATTTTAGAAACAGAAGTCTATAAAAAACCTCCATTTACATTTAATTTTTTAGAGCAAGACTCTATTGTAGATAAAGCAAACTTCTCTTTTTATATTAATTATATATCTGAAGAAAAATTTGGTTTTTCTAAAACAGAAGAATCAAACGTAGAAAAGTATACATTTGGTTCTAAAGTTAAAACAGCTGCAGGTGATATTGTAATAACACCTTCTTTTAAAGATGTTAAAAATTACAAAGGAAGAAAATTTAAGGTGGTTGTTTTACCTGTTGAGATAATAGCAGAAGGTTACAGAGCTAAAGTAAGTATAGAACCTACAGAAAAAGGGTCTAAAATGCTAGATTTACGTTTAACAGATAATGATCAGCAAAAAGCAAAAGATATTTTAAATGAATTGATAAGAATATCTAATAAAAATGCACTAGACTCTAGAAAGGCGATAGCTGACAAAACATCTAACTTTATAGATGAAAGAATTAAAGTTATAGCCTCTAATCTTTCTAGTTACGATCAGGAAGCTCAGGATTTTAAAAGTCAGAAGGGTGTATCAGATATTCAAGGTGAAACTAGTTTAAATTATAGTATGAGTACTTCTAGTAGTCAAGAGCTAGAAAGTGCTAGGATACAGTTAGGAATTGTTGATGCTATGAAAGATCAGGTTGATAACCAGGGAGGTTTTGATGTGTTGCCAACTGGTGTAATGCAAGACCCTTCTATATCAAGTGCTGTAAATAAGTACAATGAACTGGTTATTACGAGAAAAAATTTATTGAAAAATGCTAGTGCAAATAACCCTGCAGTTCTTGCGTTAAATAGCCAATTGGCAGGTATAAAACAAGGGGTAGCTTCTAGTTTATCTAGTACTAAAAATGCCTTAGGATTACAGGTTAATAATTTAAGTAAACAAGTGAGTCAGTTTAGATCTAAATTATACACCTCTCCTATAAACCAAAGAAAGTTAACAGATATAGCCAGAAAGCAAAATAGTATTGAGGGTATTTATTTGTTTTTATTGCAAAGAAGAGAAGAGTCTCAAATAGCTTTTGCTTCAGCTACGCCAAAATTAAAAACTATAGATAATGCGTATAACTATGGTTATGGACCTGTTTACCCTGTTAAAAGAAATATTTATTTGTTAGCAATTGTAGCAAGTCTATTTATTCCTTTTGGGTTTATTTATGTTAGTGATTTATTAGATAATAAAATTCATAACAAATTAGACTTAGAAAAGTTAGTTGGTTCTATTCCTGTTTTAGCTGAGATACCAAGTTTGGGTAAAAAACCAAGTTTAGTTAAAAAGAACGATAGATCTGTGCAGGCAGAATCTTTTAGGATTTTGCGAACAAATATTGATTATTTGATGCATACTAAAAAGAGCAATGGTAAAAAGAATAATATTATTTATTTAAGTTCTAGTGTTTCAGGAGAAGGTAAAACTTTTATAGCATCTAACTTAGCTCTTATTTTTGCAAATACAGATAAGAAAGTATTATTGATAGGTGCTGACATTAGAAATCCTAAACTGTATACGTTTTTTGATCCATCTGAAGAAAAAGGAAATAAGCGTACAAAAAACATAGGTTTAACAGAGTACTTAACATCTAACATTAAAATACAAGATATTGTTAAGTCTACTGTGCATGGTGAAACAGAGTTAGATATTATCTATTCAGGTAAAATTCCGCCAAACCCAGCAGAATTATTAATGAGTGATAAAATGAAAACTTTATTAGATGAAGTATCAGAGCAATATGACTATGTTATTGTAGATACAGCTCCTATGGTTGTAGTTACAGATACCTTATTAATTAGTAAGTATGCAGATCAGTTACTATATGTTACTAGAGCTGGTTCTACAGAAAATAAAGTAATTCAGCACCCAATTCATTTAAAAGAAGAGGGTAAAATTAATAACCTGAGTTTTATTGTTAATGATGTTCCTGAATCTGATTTAGGCTACGGAGGTAAATATGGCTATGGTTATGGAATTAATAAAAAAAGATGGTGGCATATATTTAAAAAATAAGTGCACATTAATTAACATAAAAAAAGTCCCAGTTTTAACTGGGACTTTTTTTTTAACCAAAATTGTAGTTGGTATTTTCTATAATAGGTTTTAACAACTCTATTGTTTTAAGCGGAAGTTTAATCTCCTTTAGGACTTTTAATTGTCTAATGTTATGTATGTCTGACCCAATAAAGTTATACATTTTGCTATCTAATAACTTTAAAGCTGTTTTGTGTACATCTGGACCATAATAATTACACAAAGACAATAGGTTTAATTGAAAAAATGTACCAAGCTCCTTATAATAATTGTAATCTTTAAATCTGTTATGTGCAAATGCATAGCGTTCTGGATGGGCTAAGATAGGAGACAACGGTATTTTATTTAATTTTTGTACAGCTTCTTTAAAGTTTATTGATTCTTGTAAAAAAGACATTTCAATTAGTATAAAATCTTTCTTTAGAGGCATATATTCTTTAGTTGCTATAAGCTCTTCAAAATAAGGATCTACCATATGTTCTGCGGCTGCATCTATAGTAAAACCTGTTTTATTTTTATTTTTTAATTCATTCTTTAATACAGCTAAAGAAGAAGCTATAGTATGCGGATTATTAGGGTAGTACCCACTCATTATATGAGGTGAGCATATAAAGTTGGTTACTCCAAAGTCACTAAAGCCATCTAATATTTCTAAAGATTCATCTGGTGTTTTTGCACCATCATCTATACCTGGTAAAATATGGTTGTGTATGTCTGTGCAGCCTTCTAAATAATCGACTAAAAAATATTTTTTACTAAAAAAATGAAACATTATTTGCTTGTACTTTAGTATTTGTTAGTACTTATATCTTTTTTACGTACTTAGTAATAATCACAATTTGTTGCCCGTCTACTTTACCTTCTATGTACTCTGCATTTTCATGATCTAAAGATACTCTACGTACGGCAGTACCTCTTTTAGCAACCATACTAGAGCCTTTTACAGGTAAATCTTTAATAAGCACTACGCTATCACCTGCATTAATAATAACACCATTACTATCTCTGTGTATTATTTTATCTTCAGGATCTTCACCTTCACCTGTAGCTTTTGCCCATTCTAAATTATCATCATCTAAATACATCATATCTAAAAGATCTTGTGGCCAACCTTCTTTACGTAATCTGTTTAGCATACGCCAAGCAATAATCTGTACAGGTATTTGTTCACTCCACATACTATCATTTAAACATCTCCAGTGATTAGGGTCTGTTTGTTCTGGATCTTCAATTTGTGTGATACACGTGTTGCACGCAAATATTGTATCTTGTAAATCTCCATTTTTTGTAGGTGAAACTTGGTAAGCTTTTAAGTTTTCTTCATTGGAGCAAAGTTCGCATTTGTTTTGGCTTCTTTTACTTAATTCTCTTTCAATGCTCATTAGGTATTTTTTTATTAATTATTGCCAAAAATACATATAATCTTTCTACTAGGCTTGCTATGTTGATTACTTTAATTAAACCTAATTTTAATTTTATATCTACAGTTGGTTTTTACTATAAAATCTTCTTTTTATTCTTAAATTTGTAGCTCAAACTAAACCAATATTCTCTTTTGAAAGATACCTTAAAACATCGTGGTAAACGTAATCTTTTGGCTAACACTTTAGTAGCAAAAGGTATTACAGATACAAAGGTTATTGAAGCTATAAAAAAGGTTCCTAGACACTTGTTTTTAGATAGTAGTTTTGAGGATCATGCTTACCAAGACAAAGCATTTCCTATAGGTGCAGAGCAAACTATTTCTCAGCCCTACACAGTTGCTTTTCAATCACAATTATTAGAGGTAAAGCCTAATGATGTTATTTTAGAAATAGGAACAGGAAGTGGATACCAAACTGCTGTTTTATTACAGTTAGGTGCTCGTGTATTTACTATAGAAAGGCAATCTCAATTATTTAAAAAAAATAAGCTGTTTTTCCCTAAAATGGGAATTAGGCCTAAAAAGGCAATTTTAGGAGATGGTTATAAAGGTTACCCAGAAGAAGCTCCTTTTGATGGTATTATTGTTACTGCTGGCGCGCCAATAGTTCCTAAGCCATTACTAGCACAATTGAAAATAGGAGGTAGGTTGGTGATACCTGTAGGAGTAGAAGACCAAATAATGACTTTATTTGTGCGTAAATCCGATTTAGAATTTGAGAAACAAGAATTTGGTTCTTTTAAATTTGTACCGCTGTTAGAGAATAAAAACTAATTATTAAAGCTCTTTTTTATACGGTCTAAGTCTCGTTTATTGTCTCTATCTTTTATAGAGTCTCTTTTATCATGCAGTTTTTTACCTTTGGCTAATGCAATGTTAATTTTAGCCAAACCTCTGTCATTTAAAAATAAATTTAACGGTACTATAGTTAATCCTGTATTTTTAACTTCTTTTTCAAGTTTTTTAAGCTCTCCTTTATTTAGTAATAATTTTCTAGATGCTTTTGGTTGGTGATTGTAGTGAGATCCGTGAGAGTACTCATCAACCTGCATATTAATTATAAAAAGTTCTCCTCTGTCATTAAATTCACAAAAGCTTTCTGTAATAGCTGCTTTACCTTCTCTTATAGATTTTATTTCTGTACCAGACAAAACTAAGCCTGCTGTATAAGTATCTAACAGCTCATACTCAAACCTAGCTCTTTTATTTTTAATATTGATTTTTTTCTGCATCATAGACTGCAAAAATAGAATATTTTAAACCAACTTTGTAAAGATTTTAAAAGCATTACAACTAATGCACTAAAGATTTTATTTTATGATTAAAAAAAGTATGTTTTTCTTATTGCTGATTGTAATTTCGGCTTGTAAGAATGAAAAGAAACAAGAAGTAACAGCGCAGTCTATTGTTGACAATGCAATTAAAACTACAGGCGACAGTTTGTATAAAACTAAAAATATATCTTTTGATTTTAGAAACAAAAAGTATGTTTTATTGCAAGACAACGGTGGTAGAATAATGAAGCGTATTTTTAAACAAGATTCTTCTACTATTACAGATATTAAATCAGCTAAGTTAACACGTTTAGTAAATGATAGTTTGGTTAGCGTGCCAGATTCTATGGCTGTTAAGTTTGATAATGCTATTAACTCTGTTTTTTACTTTGCTCTTTTGCCTTATGGTTTAAATGATGCAGCTGTTAAAAAAGAATTTTTAGGAGAAGTTACTATTAAAGAAAAGCAATACTATAAGGTAAAAATAACTTTTAGTGAGGAAAACGGAGGTGATGATTTTGAGGATACCTACTTGTATTGGTTTAATAAAGAAACTACTAAACCAGACTATTTAGCGTACAAGTTTTATGTTAATGATGGAGGTATGCGTTTTAGAGTTGCTTATAACGAACGTTATGTAAACGGAATTAGATTTGTAGATTATGAAAATTACAAACCTAAAACCGAGTCTATGAATATTTTAGAGATTGATAAAATGTTCCAAAACAATGAGTTGGAATTATTATCTAAAATTGAACTAGATAATATTATTGTCTACTAATATCTAAGTTAAGTTTTACAGCAGTGGCTTGTGTACCAATTATTGTTACTATAAATAAGCCGCTGTTGTCATAATCATCTATTTGTTCAAATTTTTCTTCACCAATAATTGCATTTACAAACTTTGGTACAGTGTTACTGTGGCCAACTACTAAAACTTTTTTACCGTAATTATCAGTTACAAATTGCTGTGGTTCTATGGTTGAAGGATCATAACTTGTAACAGAAATATTTTTTTGTACAGATGTAGGTGCCGCTGTCATTTGTGTTCTTTGGTAGTCTGTAGAATAGATGGCATCTAGAGCAATTGGCTCAAAAACCTTAGCCCAAAAAATAGACCTTCCTAAGCCTTCTTGGGCTAATTCTGGATCTTGGTTTTCTTGGTCCGACCTATCTTTTTCTGCGTGTCTTATAAAATAGAAGGTAGAAACTGTATTATTAGCTTCTTCATTAGAAGCGCCATTTTTATCATTTTTACAAGCAAGTATTACTGAAAAAAGTAATATTAAAAGTGTTGGTTTTAAAAATTTCATTTATGTAATATTTTTTTTGATGTTGTTGTATATACAATAACTAAATTTTAGCCAAAAAAGTATATAATTTATGCTGCCTTTTATTATCAAGAAAAAAGAAAACTTATAACTTAACTTCCTTTTCTATTAAGTGATTAATATAGTTAACTGTATTTAAAAGATACTTGCGATCTTGTGTAATGGTAGCCATTGCCACAGAGCCTTGTAGCATTGTATATAATTGTTTTGCAAATTGTAAAGGAGTAACAGGTAACTTTAATTCGTTGTTATTAACACCATTTTCTAACACAGCAGCAATTTTACCTTCTATAGTGCGTACAATTTCTTTGGCTGCACTGGATAGTATTTTATTATTATACTCAGCATCTACACCAACATTTATTATGGGGCATCCTCCCATATCTAAAGTAAATACAGCATACTGCCTGTAAAAACTAGTTAAGCTGTATATTTTATCTAAAGAAGTGCCGTCTATATTTAAGCGTTCGTCTATTTTTGTTAAAAGTTTATTGGTGTTGTACTCAAAACAAGCTAGAGCAATTTCTTCTTTATTTTTAAAATTACCATATAAAGCCCCTTTTGTGAGGTTGGTTGCTTTGGTAATATCACTCATACTTGTACCAACATAGCCTTGTTTGCTAAATATTGGCGCAGAAGTTTTAATGATAAATTCTTTGGTTTTTTCTGCCTTGGTGGACATATGCTCTTTGTTGTTTCTACGAATATATAAAATCTATAAAATAGAACCATAAAAAAAGCCCCTTAAAGGAAGCTTTTTTTACTATTCTTGTTAAATTATATTAATTATTGTTTCTAAACACCAATTTATCATCAAAACTATCTATTAAAACAATACTGTCTGTAGTTACTTTGCCAGATAATATTTCTTTAGATAAATTGTTTAATACTTCTTTTTGTATAATTCGCTTAACTGGTCTTGCTCCATACTGTGGATCATATCCTTTTTTAGCTAAAAATGCAATAGCTTCATCTGTAGCGTCAATAGTTATGTTTTGTTCTGCTACTAGTTTTTTAAGAGCATTTAATTGCAAACGTACAATTTGAGTTATATTGTCTTTAGATAATGGTGTAAACATTACAATATCATCTATCCTATTTAAAAACTCTGGTCTAATGTTTGCTTTTAACAAACCTAATACGTCTGTTTTAGCAGCTTCTGTTGCTTTTACAGCATCTTTGTGCGTATCAAAACTTTCTTGTATTATAGCGCTACCCATATTACTTGTCATTATAATAATGGTATTTTTAAAATCTGCAACACGACCTTTGTTGTCTGTTAATCTACCTTCATCTAACACTTGTAATAAAATATTAAAAGTATCTGGGTGTGCTTTTTCAATTTCATCTAATAAAATTACCGAATAAGGTCTGCGTCTTACAGCCTCAGTTAACTGTCCGCCTTCATCATAACCAACATAACCTGGAGGTGCACCAACTAATCTACTTACAGAGTGTCTTTCTTGGTACTCACTCATATCTATTCTGGTTAATGCATTTTCGTCATCAAACAAATAAGAGGCAAGAGTTTTAGCAAGTTCTGTTTTACCAACACCTGTTGTACCTAAAAATAAGAACGAGCCAATTGGGCGTTTTGCATCTTGCAAACCAGACCTACTTCTTCTAATGGCGTCAGATACTGCCTCTATAGCTTCTTCTTGTCCAACTACACGTTTGTGTAAAACAGACTCAAGGTCTAGTAACTTTTCTCTTTCGCTTTGTAGCATTTTAGTTACCGGAATACCTGTCCATTTTGCAACTACATCTGCAATATCCTCATATGTAACCTCTTCTTGTATTAAAGTACCGTTACTTTGTTGTTCTGCTAAGGTGTTTTGTAATTTATCTAAAGCTTCTTGCGACTCTTTAATTTTACCATAACGTATTTCTGCTACTTTACCATAATCTCCATTACGTTCTGCACGTTCTGCTTCTAACTTATAGTTTTCTATATCTTGTTTTACTTGCTGTATGTTATCTACAACAGTTTTTTCGCTATCCCACTTTGCAAAAATTTCATTACGTTCTTCTTTAATATTTGCAAGGTCTACGTTAAGTATTTTTAGTTTGTCTTTATCGTCTTCTCTTTTAATGGCTTCAATCTCAATTTCTAATTGCATTATTTTACGATCAAGAACATCTAATTCTTCTGGTTTAGAATTAATTTCCATTCGCAATTTAGCGGCAGCTTCATCCATTAAATCTATTGCTTTATCTGGTAAAAAACGATTGGTAATGTAACGTTGAGATAGTTCTACGGCTCCAATAACAGCTTCATCTTTAATACGTACTTTATGGTGAGCCTCATATTTTTCTTTAATACCACGTAAAATAGAGATAGAGCTTTCTGTGCTTGGCTCGTCTACTATTACTTTTTGAAACCTACGCTCTAGTGCTTTATCTTTTTCAAAATACTTTTGATATTCATCTAAAGTAGTGGCGCCAATAGCACGTAATTCTCCACGAGCTAATGCAGGTTTAAGTATGTTAGCGGCATCCATAGCTCCGTCTCCGCCACCAGCACCTACTAATGTGTGTATTTCATCAATAAACAGCACAATTTGTCCGTCTGCACTTGTAACTTCTTTAATTACAGATTTCAAGCGTTCTTCAAACTCACCCTTGTATTTTGCACCAGCAATTAGGGCTCCCATATCTAAAGAATAAATTATTTTGTCTTTTAAATTATCAGGAATATCACCTTGTATAATACGGTGTGCAATACCTTCTGCAATGGCTGTTTTACCAACGCCTGGTTCACCAACTAGCATAGGGTTATTTTTTGTTCTACGAGATAAAATTTGTAGTACGCGTCTAATTTCTTCATCACGACCAATTACAGGGTCTAATTTGCCCTCATCTGCTAGTCTGTTTAGGTTTTTAGCGTATTTCTCTAAAGAATTATAGTTTTCTTCTGCACTTTGAGATGTTACATTGTTTCCGTTTCTTAATTCTGTTATTGCAGCATTTAAATCTTTTTCTGTTACTCCTTGGTCTTTTAAGATTTGAGATATTTTACTTTTAGATTTAAAAATGGCTAAGAGTAGGTGTTCTGTAGATACATACTCATCATTCATTTTTTTAGCAACAATAATTGCTTCGTTAATTGTTTTACCAGCTTCACGAGACATCATAATATCTGCGCCAGTTACTTTAGGTAAACTTTGTAGTTCTTTGTCTACAATCTGTGTTAATAGTGCAACATTTACATTTAATTTTTTTAAGATGAAAGGCATTACGTTTTCATCAACTTTAATTAAAGCTTTAAATAAATGTTCGTTTTCTATTTGCTGATTCCCAAGTTCCTGTGCTAGCAATTGCGCTTGCTGCAAAGACTCTTGAGATTTTATTGTAAAATTATTAATGTTCATATATGTTGTATTTTTTATAGTATTAGTATTTTTACAAGATTAAAGTCAATTATCTTACCAAAGCGATAAGACGGACAAAATGGCTGTTATTACTTGTTTTCGCAAGACAAATAGTCAGTTGTAAGGTTGTAGCTTTGCATCGACTTAACTATAAAATTAAGAATAAAATGGGATTATTTAAAGGTATATTTGGAAGTAAGGATGAAAATAAAAAAGAGGAAAAACAATTGCCTTGGATACCCTTAACTACAGTTGCACAATTGCAAGAGATTGAAGAAAAATCTAAAACCAAAACTCAAATTATTTTTAAACACTCTACTACTTGTGGTATTAGCCGTATGGTAATTAAGATGTTTAGAGATACGTATAATTTTACAGAGGAGCAGGCAGATTTGTATTATTTAGACTTGTTGCAATACAGAGAGGTGTCTAATGAAACAGGTTATAAGTTTCAAGTTATTCACCAATCACCACAATTATTAGTTATAAAAAATGGTGTTGCAGTTGCTAATGCATCTCACGGTAGTATTTCTGAACTAGATTTTGAAAAGTATATTTAAAAAAAAGCCCTTGCAATTGCAAGGGCTTTTTTGTTGTTTGTAAATTTTAAATGTTAGAATTTATGTCTAGTTATAATGTTTTTTAAATTAGCTTTTAAACTTTCTCCGGCATCATAAACCATTTGTTCATTGCTTGGAAATTGTACAGATTTTAAACTTAACATAGAAATTAAATCACTTGTTAAAGCTCTTTTATCACCTCTATAATTAGCGTAATTGTGTTCAAAAATAAACTCACTAGCTAATGGGTAAGTATTTACTTGTTGTTTTGTGTTTAAGTCTGTAAAGCTAACCACACCGGTTACTTGTGCAGATTTAGATTGTGTAAATTGATAAAAGTTACATCTAACAGTTTTAAACTTATCTGTTTTTACTTTGTTTCCATCTTCATCTAAAACAACTTGTCCATCTTCATCTAATACATATTTATAACCATCTTTTATTTGTGATTCTTTAACTAGCTCTTTTTCTCTAATTTGTTCTGGTGAAATATTAATTTCTCTAAAATCAACTTTCATCTCATAATCATACACTACATTGTTTATAGGTTGTGTGTGGTATGCCGTCCATAAATCATTTAAACCATAAGTATTAAAGTTTAATAGGTCGTCCTCTAAACGTACAGGTATAATTTTATCTGTACTATTTACAAGTTTAACTTTAATATAGTCTATGCCTTTGTTGTGAGCCTCTTCAATCTTTAACCTAGTGTCAGCATAGTTAGGACTTAATTCATTTAAATAATTAAAATCATCATAAGCTCTTCTGTAATCATCTTTGTTTACGGCATTTGCAAGTAAGTTACTAGCATTATTGTACAAATACTCTGCTAGTTGCTTTTTAGATGATAAAATTTTATCATCATAATTAGTTATGGTAAAATTAGCATTTCTATTCTCCTCTATAATTCTTAAAGGTAATAGTGGCTTAATTTGCTCTTGAATATTTTTAAGACGATTGTAAGCATTAAAAATATGCTCGTAATTAGAAGCATTACCATCTTTTTTATAAAACTCAATTTGATTTAATTCTCTATCTGTATTTTTTTTAAAAGCATCTTCTAACAAGCTTATATATGGCTGATTGCTTTTTTTAGTTTTGTTGGCTGCTAAGTTCTTAACAGATGTTTGTATTACAGATAAGTAATTACCTGTATTAATAGCTTCTTGTGTTTTTTTAACTCCGCTACAAGAGGCTAAAAAAATAGATACTGCGGTTAATAGTAGAATTTTTTTCATAACATTTGGTTTAATATTGTAGGTACATTTTCAATAGTCGTGCCAATATACAAAAGAGCAAACGCCGTATGCTGCTTAATAGTATATTTTACAAGGGGTTTTAACCTTTTTATTTTTCTTGTAAGACTAAACTTATTGTCTACTATTTTGATTTATAGTATAATTATTAGGCAAAAAAAATTCCCTTATAAAGGGAATTTTTTAAAAGTTGAGCTATTTTATTTTAAAGGAATAGCAGGTAGTAATTTTGTAGAAACTTCTCCAAAACCAATACGTACACCGTTATTTTCACAGTAACCTCTTAAGGTAACTGTATCATTATCTTGTATAAACTTTCTAGTTTCTCCGTTGGTTAATTTTACAGGCTTAGTTCCTTGCCAAGATAGTTCTAGCATAGAGCCGTAAGAATCTGGTGTAGGACCAGAAATTGTACCACTCCCCATCATATCTCCACTATTAACTTTACAACCATTTACTGTGTGGTGTGCAAGTTGTTGTGCCATTGTCCAATACATATACTTAAAATTAGATTTAGATACTGTTGTTGGTTCACCATTTTCTGGTGTAATATCTACCTCTAAATTAATGTCAAAAGACTTTTCTCCTGTTTGCTGTAAATAGGGTAGTGGCTTAGGTTCTTGTACAGGACTAGCGGTTCTAAAAGGTTCTAAAGCATCTAGAGTAACAATCCAAGGAGAGATTGAAGAAGCAAAGTTTTTAGCTAAAAATGGCCCTAGTGGTACATATTCCCATTTTTGAATATCTCTGGCACTCCAGTCGTTAAAAACAACCATTCCAAAAATATAGTCTTCAGCTTCGTTTACAGGTATTGCCTCACCCAAAAGGTTAGCATCAGTAGTAATAAAAGCTGTTTCTAATTCAAAATCTACTAGTTTAGAAGGTCCAAATACAGGTGTTTCTGCTCCTTTTGGTAATGTTTGCCCGTTAGGTCTATGTACAGGAGTTCCGCTTGGTATAATTGTAGAGCTTCTACCGTGGTAACCAACAGGTATATGCAGCCAGTTAGGTAACAATGCATTGTTAGGATCTCTAAACATTGTACCAATATTAGTAGCGTGTTCTTTACTAGAGTAAAAATCTGTGTAATCACCAATTTGAACTGGTAGTTGCATTTCTACTTCGTCCATAGTAAATAACACAATTTTTTTGTGCTCTTCGTTGTTCTGTAATGCTGTATTATTTATATCAAATATTTCGCTAATTCTGTTACGAACTAAACGCCAAGTTTTTTTTCCGTCTGATATAAAATCATTTAAAGAATCTTGTAAAAATATATCATCTGTTAACGGTATACCATCAAAATACCCTAATTGGTGCAATGCACCTAAATCTATAGCATAGTTTCCTATACGAGTACCTATGGTAATAATATCTTCCCTAGTTAAAAATACACCAAAAGGAATATTCTGAATTGGAAAATCTGAAGTAGAATCAACAGAAATCCAAGATTTTTTTGAAGGATCGTTAGTTTTTATAGGCATATTGTACGTGTTAATTTTTTTTTGATAAATTTCTTTTCAAATATATTATTTTCTTCTGATTAAAGAATCGCAATTTGTATTTTTACACTTTATTAACGCAATAAAATATCTATGCAACGCGATAACCAAATTTTTGATTTAATTAATGACGAAAAAGAACGTCAATTAGAAGGAATAGAATTAATAGCTTCAGAGAATTTTACGAGTCCACAAGTTATGGAAGCTGCAGGCTCTGTGCTTACCAATAAATATGCAGAAGGTTATCCTGGAAAGCGTTATTATGGTGGTTGTGAGGTTGTAGATGAAGTAGAGCAATTAGCTATTGATAGAGCTAAAGAGCTTTTTGGTGCAGAATATGTAAACGTACAGCCACACTCTGGTTCACAAGCAAATGCATCTGTATACCACGCTTGTTTAAAACCAGGAGATACTATTTTAGGTTTTGATTTGTCTCACGGTGGACACTTAACTCACGGTTCTCCAGTAAACTTTTCTGGTCGTTTGTATAACCCAGTTTTTTACGGAGTAGAGGAAGAAACAGGAGTTTTAAATTATGATAAAATACAAGAGATAGCTACTAAAGAAAAACCAAAAATGATTATTGCTGGTGCTTCTGCTTACTCTAGAGATATAGACTTTGAGCGTTTTAGAGTAATTGCAGATAGTGTTGGTGCTTTGTTGTTAGCAGATATCTCTCATCCAGCTGGTTTAATTGCTAAAGGTATTTTAAATGATCCTATGCCACATTGCCATATTGTTACAACAACTACGCACAAAACATTACGTGGTCCAAGAGGAGGTATGATTATGATGGGGAAAGATTTTGAAAACCCATTTGGAATTAAGCTTAAAAACGGAAACTTGCGTAAAATGTCTGCTTTATTAGATTTGGCAGTTTTTCCAGGGAACCAAGGCGGACCTTTAGAGCATATTATTGCCGCAAAAGCAGTAGCTTTTGGAGAGGCGTTAACTGATGAGTATTTACATTATATGATTCAGGTAAAGAAAAATGCAGCAGCTATGGCCGCAGCATTTGTTAAAAAAGATTATAAAATTATATCTGGTGGTACAGATAACCATATGATGCTTATAGATCTTAGAAATAAAAATATTACTGGTAAGGATGCAGAAAATGCTTTGGTAAAAGCAGACATTACCGCAAATAAAAATATGGTTCCTTTTGATGATAAATCTCCTTTTGTAACATCTGGTATCCGTTTTGGAACTGCAGCTATTACAACACGTGGTTTAAAAGAAGCAGATATGCAAACTATTGTAGACTTTGTAGATGCCGTAATTAATAGCCCAGAAGATGAAGAGGTTATTTTAAATGTTAGAGATAAAGTAAATGCTCTAATGGAAGGTAGAGCATTGTTTAATTAATATTTTAAATAAAAAACCGTTAAATAAATGGAAAACCTTAATTGGTTTTCCATTTATTATATATGATCTATCATAAATAGGTCACCTCTATTTGTGCTGTTGTTGCGCACATCATAAATAACGGCATCTTCTTCAGACTCATAATAAAGTCCCCAGAACCCGAAGTAAGATTTTTCAGTTATATTATTGGTTAAGTTTATATTATCTTCAGATAAAATTGGTAAGTGTATTTCTGTAGGTAGCTCTAAATTTTCAGTCATTAAACACTCTACATTAGTAACTAACGTATCTAATATAGCATCTAAACTGTTTATAATACTGTTAGTGCACACCTTACTTATAATTACAGATGTATCTGCTAAATATATTGCGCATTCTGCTATATCTACAAATTGTTCTGTATTACACCTTAGTTTTTCTAAGCTCTTATAAAATTGCTCTAATCTAGATGAGTTAATATCTAACTTGTCTTTTAGCCAATTAGAGTTATTATAATAGCAAACGCTTTCAGATAACCAAAAGTTAGATTGAAATTCTATTCCAATTTCATAGGCATCAGGCTTATTATTTAATACTCTAATTAGAACTTTAGAGAAATATGCTTTCTCTAGTTCATTCCTAAAAATTTCTAGTTGTTCTAATATGCATTCTGGGACGTTATTAGAATACCGTATGTCTTTATATCTCGATGGGTTAGGCATCATAGTATGAATTGTAGGTTATACTTACTACAAAACTATGATGATTTTTTGAGTTTGGATTATACGTAAACCTTGGATTTTTTGAGGTTATTAGCTCAAACGGCAAAAAATATGTTAAATTTTTTAACAAGGTAAGTTGGTACTTACAAGCTTTTAAATAAAACCCCTCCTTTTTGCTTCGTTAATTAAAGCAAGGTCGTTTTCATTTTCAATATCAAAAATAAATTTTAATTTACGTTTTCTTGTTTCTATACCTGTAACAGATAAATTTACATAGTCAACCAAATCTTTAGTTTTTATACCTAATGATAAACGGTAAAGAATTTCTTTATCATCTTCATTAATCATAATGTTATTAGTCATTGTTTTTCTAAAAACATCTATAGCAGACTTAGAATAGTAGGTGCTGTCGTTTAAAACATTGTCTAATGCTTTTTCTATAACCTCCTCGTTAACTTCTGTTTTAACAATGTAACCATCTGGATTTACTGATGAAAAGATGTTACTAATTCTTAAACTATCACTAAATGAAGATTGAAATATTATTTTTGTTTTTGGTGAAATATCTCTTAAAAGTATTCCTAGGTTTTCTCCTGTTTTATTACCATCAATATTATCTTTATCAGGCCTTTCTATCTGAATATCTAAAAAAGCAACATCAAAAATGTTAGATTCTATTAATTGTTTTGCTTTTTGGTAACTACCTGCTGTGGTTAAGTTTATATTATATTTAGCTGGGTTTATATCTGCAAATGTATACTGGTATCCTTTTAGTATAAGTTGATGATCATCAACAGCTAATATTTTTAGGGTTCGCATATTTTATTAAACTTTGATCTGGGTTATGTATTAAATGTATCTTTTTTATCTAGCGGTATAGAAATGTGAATTTTTGTTCCATTTCCTAATGTACTGTCAATATTTACTTTAGCGTTTATTTTATTAGCTCTAGAAAATATATTTTTAAGCCCTATGCCTCTTTTTTTCTTTTGGAGGTTAAAACCTACACCGTCATCAGATAAAATTACTGATAAATTTGAATTCTTCATACTTAAATCTAATAAAATATTTTCTGCTTTAGAATATTTTACACAATTCTGAACCCCTTCTTGTATCATTCTATAAAGGTTAATTTTAATTTCAGCATTTAAATGATCCCAATCTATTTTATTATCAAATGTAAAACCTGTTTTTATGTTTGAAGCTTTGCCAGTGTTATGTAGTAATTCAATAATAGAATTTGTAAAGTTTTGCATTTTTTTAGAAGAAGCAGCACTTAAGGTGTGCGAAATTGTTCTAATTTCTTCTGCTGTTTCTTGTAATTGTTTTATAAGATCTAAGCGTTCATCAATGGCTTCTTGGTCTGCTCTTTTGTTAGTAGCTTTTAATATTAAACCTATTCCTGTTAAACTGCCTAAAACACCATCATGTAGCTCTTGAGATATTCTTATTTGCTCTTCTTGTTTAGCTTTTGCTAGTTTACCTTTTTGATCTAGCATTAGATTAAAAGTCTCTAAGTTGGTTTCTTGCTGCTCTTGTTCAAACCTTAATTTTTGATTTTTTATATATTGACTACCAATTACAAAAACTGCAAAAGCCAGTAGTAGTGCACCAATAACTATGTATATAAGTAGCTGTTTTTGCTCTTCTAAAACTTCTTTTTCTTCTAAAACTTCGTCTGTTTCATATTTAATTCTGGTAAACTTATCTTGTAGTAACCTTTCTTCTGCAATTAAGCTATCGTTTAACACAATGTATTTATGTGCATAACTACTGGCGTTAATAGGGTCTATAGATGTGAGTAGGTCATAAGCCTGTAATAATCTTTTATTGTTTTTTGTTTTTAATGAATATTCTTCAGCCTTTTTAGCATTATCTAAAGCCTTTGAAGTATCTTTTTTTAGAATATAAAACTCTGCTAAGTTGAAGTGACTCACTGCTAAACCAGAAATGTCATTTAAACTATCTCTTATATTTAATGATTGTAATAGTTGTTGCTCTACATTAACAGTATCTTTTAGTTTTAGCTTTGTGTAGGCGTAATTGTCTAATACTTTAGCGTAGAACAAAGTTTTTTTCTCATATAGGCTATCTACAGCTAGTACTTTTTCGTAGTTTTTAATGGCGCTATTATAATCTTCTTTATCTCTATATACATTTGCTATATTATTAACTAATGCAGTATTTATTTTGCTTTTAGGTTTTATTTTTTTGTAGTATTCTTGAGCTTTGTTGTAATATTTTAAGGCTCTATCATGTTCTTTTAAAGCATTAGTAACAGACCCTAAGTTGTTATAAGAGTGATATAAATCTATATCTGTTTCTTTTTTGTTGTCAAATAATTCAATAGCTTTTATGGTAGAAATTTCACTACCTCTATAGTCCTTAACATTAGATTGTATAAAAGCGATAGATTGAAGCACTTTACCTTCTTTTATAGCATTACCTTGTAAATTAAAAATTTTTTGAGCTTGTAAATAGTAAAAATAACTACTGTCTATTTTTACTGCTTTTTCAAAAAAATATCCTAAATCCCAGTATGCATTTGATAATAGGGTAGAGTCGTATTGTTTTTTAGATAACTCTATTACTTTTTGGTTCGTTTTTCTAAATTTTAGAGAATCATTTTGTGTTAGATATGTATAAGCTAATGAGTGTAACCTTTTTCTATACAAGGAATCTTTTTTATGTTGTAGTAAATTGGTTGTATCACTATTTTTTTGCTCGTATTTTACATTAACTGTGGTCTCTATTTTTTCTTTTTCATTTTTACATGAAAAGAGTAATGTAGTTATAATAAGTAGAGTACATATTTTTTGCACGAAAATTGAATTTTTAGAATAGTCTAAGGTATAAAAAAAGCCTTAAATTTAACATTTAAGGCTTTACTTTTTTATTTTTTAGTTGATATTTAATCCACAGAACCACCACTACCTTTAGGTCTTTCTATTTCATCATCATCTGTAGCTGCTACACCTCCGCTGCCTTTAGGTCTTTCTACTTCATCATCATCTGTAACTGCTTCTCCGCCACTTCCCTTAGGTCTTTCTATTTCATCATCATCAGTAAGGCTTACATTTTCATACAGAGCATCATTAGAGTTACTATCAGCATCACAAGAAAATAATAATAGACTGAAAATAAACAAGGCAAGTAGGTTAATTAGGTTTTTCATAATTTTTGTTTTAGGTTAAATATGTTTTTATTGCTTTGCTAAAGTATAATCAATATCTTATAAAAATAGTAAGAATTTATTTTCATTAGTATGTAGTTGGTTTTTGTGAGTCTATAGTTTATTTTTATTAGTATTTGATTAATTATGTGTAGAAATAGCATTTTTACTAATCTTATTCTTTATAGTATCTATTTTTTCTTTGTATGATTTTGAAAAGGGTAGTTTTACATCACTTTTTCTTATGACGCATACGCTTTTTCCGTAATTAATTCCGGATACGTAGCTGCTATTTATGATGTAACTTTGATGTATTCTTATGAAATTTTCGGGTAATTTGTTTTCAAATGTCTTTAATGTTTTAAAAGCGCTTATTCGTTTACCACTATGCAAGTATATATCTGTGGCGTTGTTGTCTGCTTTTAAATATAATATATCTGAAGTGTCAATATATTGGTAATCTTTATAAGATTGAAGACATAATGTTGGTGAAGTTTCCTTTACAGGAGTTTGCTTTCTTATTTTTAAAACAGATTTCCTAATATCAAATTCATTATATGGTAGTAGCCAATAATCAAAAAATCCATTCTTTATAGCATCATAGGCGTGTTCCTTATTTTTACTTACACCTATTATTAAAGGAATGTTATTTATATATTGATATAAATCTGAAACCATTCTAAAATATTCTTCAGCATTTTTTTGTAGGTCAACGAAAATAATATCAGGACTATATTTTAAAATACTATTTAATGCACTGTTAGAATTTTCTGAAATATCTACACACATAAAGTCATTATACTCTTCTAAAAAATGCTGAAGTTGCAAATTAGAAGAAGCAGAGTTACCTATTATTGTGTATGAGTAATTCATTGCTAATATTCTCTAGCATAAAATTACATATACATTTATGAAACAGATTACACGTAAACCTCTAATTTTTTGTGGTTTTGAGTGTTAAAATGTCCCTTTTTTTGCCTTTTAGGGGTAAAAACTTACAAATGAAAAGGAAAATAGAATAATTAATTGTTTTCTAGAAAACTGTAAGCATTAATTTTAAGATGATAAATTTTTATTATTTACTAGTAAAATTTTAGAGTCACTTTGGTTTGTTTAAAAAAGAAATTAAGAGTGAAGTTTTTTAAACTGTAATGGTAGTTTGTAATATCCTTATTATATAGTAATACAAATGATTGCTATATGATAAGGAGTAGAATTTTATATTTTATTGATTGGTATCAATGAAAATATTCTTTATTTTTTCTGATACACGTATAGGTTTTAAGCTTTTAGCATTTAAAAGGCACCATTCTGTCTTAGATTTTAAAATAAGTTTGTTTGTTTCTGCATTTTTCATTTCTACAATACGAATAGATATTGCTCCTTCAGATTTTTTAATATAGGTTTTAACCTTAATAACATCATTTAAAACAGCAGCAGATTTATACTCTAAAAAATGAGTGCTAACAACCCACATATGGTTATTTTGTATTTCTTTGCTAGCAGATGCTTGCCAATGTTCTTTAGATATATCTTGTACCCACTGCAAATACCTAACGTTATTAACGTGGTTTAAATCGTCTAAATCATCTGCGGTGACAGTAATAGTTTTGTTGTAGATTTTCACTATTTATTTTTTTAAAATGTTTACCTCAAACATTTTATCCCAATTTTTACCAGTAACAAAAAATGTTTTGGTGGTTGGGTTATATGCAATACCATTTAAAACATCTACATCATCAGTTTTTGTAACCTTATCTTTTAAACCGTTAAAATTAATTATGCCCTCTACAACACCACTCTTTGGATCTATAATTACAGCTACATCTTGGCCAGATTGCCAAGTGTTAGCGTAAATTTTTCCATTAACATACTCTAACTCATTTATTTTAATAAGTTTTTTACTATTTGTATATACTTCAATAGCATCTTCTTCAATTAAAGTATCAGGATTTAATGTCCATATTTTTTCGGAACCATCACTCTTATATAATTTTTCTCCATCATTACAAAAACCCCAGCCTTCTCTACTTTTTCCGTATGTAAATTGGTCTATTTCTTTAAAAGTATTTACATCGTAAACAAATCCAATGTTGCTTTGCCACGTTAAATGGTAAATTTTATCTTTTAAAATAGTTATACCTTCTCCAAACTGGGTATCTTTTAATTTATGCTCCTTATAAATAGTACCTGTTTTATAATCTTTTTTTACCAATACAGATTTCTCTCTCTTTCCAGTACTCTCATATAAGGTATCCTTGTAAAACTCTAAGCCTTGAGTAAAGTAGTTTGGATTATGCGGATACTCATTTAAAATCTCATAAGTATAAATACTAGGTGATGTACCAGCAAACACGGTTATTTTTTTAGAAACCTTAGCTGTAGTATCATCATAACTTACTTCTGCGGTAATAGTTTTGTTGCCTACTTTTTTAGAATCTAATACTAATTTATTATTATTTACTTCAACTTTTTCACCATCTATAGTGTATGTTATAGCATTAATAGTTTTGTTTTTTTTGTTCTTAAGGTTAATATTTACTGTTTCATTTTGGTGAAATTTAGCTTTTTTGCCGGTAATTTGAATTTCAAATAGGCTAGAAGCAGGAGTATTTGCTCCTCCGCAAGAAAATAATAAAACTGTTAGTGCGCTGTAAGTTAAAAGCTTAAGTGTTTTCATAATAATGGTGTTAGTATTAGCAAGGTATTTAATTAAAATTAGAATGAAAAATGATTGCGAAAAATTTAAAAGATTGTATATTTGCAACCGGCAAGTCCTACACGACCAGCTCCTGTTTAATCCCCCAGGGTGGGAACGCAGCAAGGGTACGCGGTTGAGCGGTGCGATGTAGGTAGCTTGCCTTTTTTTATGCGCTAAATTTAGCAAAGCATAATTTCCACCATCCTTTATTTATTTGTTAATTTGCACTCATAATTATTTAAAGTAATATGAGTAATAAAGTAGTCTTAATAACAGGCGGTTCTTCAGGTATAGGTAAATCTATAGGTATATATTTAACTGCTAAAGGCTATACCGTATATGGTACAACAAGGAATAAAGAAAAATATCCAGATTTTAATCATTTTAATTTAGTTGATTTAGATGTTAGAAAACCAGAAACAATAAAGTCTGCCGTTTCTTTTGTGATAGAAAAAGAGGGGAGATTAGATGTTTTGGTTAACAATGCTGGTGTTGGTATAACTGGACCAATAGAAGAAACTCCTAACGAAGAAATTTTAAATGCGTTTAATATTAACTTAAACGGACCAATACACTTAATGAAGGCTGTTTTGCCGCAAATGAGAAAGCAAAACAATGGTCTAATTATAAATATTACTTCTATAGCTGGCTATATGGGCTTGCCTTACAGAGGAATTTATTCTGCAAGTAAAGGTGCTTTAGGTCTTGTGGTAGAGGCAATGCGTATGGAGGTTAAAGATTTTGGGGTGCATATAACAACTGTTGCGCCGGGAGATTTTGCTACAAATATAGCTTCTGGTAGGTACCATGCACCTCTTTTAAATGATTCTGCTTATAAAACTCCTTATGGTAATACATTACAGGTAATGAATGAACATGTAGATTCTGGCGAGGATCCAATACAAGTTGCTAAAATGGTGTTTAAGATAATAAATACAAAAAAGCCAAAAGTGCATTACAAAGTAGGTGCTTTTATGCAGAAATTTTCATTGTTTTTAA
The DNA here is from genome assembly GCF_002813425.1 of Cellulophaga sp. RHA19. Taxonomy (NCBI): domain Bacteria; kingdom Pseudomonadati; phylum Bacteroidota; class Flavobacteriia; order Flavobacteriales; family Flavobacteriaceae; genus Cellulophaga; species Cellulophaga sp. RHA19. The sequence continues at coordinate 3,190,848 of NZ_PHUL01000001.1, read as the reverse complement.
AGAGTATTTTGCCAGATAAAACATATGAAAAATTATTATTGAATCATTACAAATTGTAATTTTGCAGAAATTGTAAAATAAGCTGATTAACAGTGAACCTATTATTTAAATCATAATTTTTAAAATAACAAAAAGATGAAATTTTTTATTGACACAGCAAATTTGGCACAAATAAAAGAAGCACAAGAACTAGGTGTTTTGGACGGTGTAACAACTAACCCTTCTTTAATGGCCAAAGAGGGCATTACAGGTAGAGATAATATTTTAAAACATTATGTAGATATCTGCAACATTGTAGATGGTGATGTTTCTGCAGAAGTTATTGCTACGGAATATGAAGCAATGATAAAAGAAGGTACTGAGTTGGCTGAACTACACGAGCAAATTGTTGTTAAATTACCAATGATTAAAGACGGTGTTAAGGCGTGTAAGTATTTCTCTGATAAAGGAATTAGAACTAATGTTACTTTGGTTTTCTCTGCAGGTCAGGCATTATTAGCAGCAAAAGCTGGTGCAACTTATGTTTCTCCTTTTATTGGTAGGTTAGATGATATTTCTACAGATGGTTTAAATCTTATTGCAGAAATTAGACATATTTATGATAACTATGCTTTTCCAACAGAAATATTAGCCGCATCTGTAAGGCACACAATGCACGTTATAGATTGTGCTAAAATTGGTGCAGATGTTATGACAGGGCCTTTGTCATCTATAGAAGGTTTGTTAAGACATCCTTTAACTGATAGCGGATTGGCTAAATTTTTAGAAGATTACAAAAAAGGAAACTAACATTTCTTTTTCTAATATAAAAAAATCCCCTAGAAGCAATTCTAGGGGATTTTTTTTGTTATATATAAGTTATGATTTTTACTCTCTAGAACTGACCATACATATTAGCAAAGCCATTAGTAATTTTACCATTTTTAGTTATTATAGCTCTGTTAAGCTTACCGTTTATTATTAAAGCATTGTTTATCTTTTTTAAATCATCTGCTCTATACTGAGTTTCTTTGGTTAAGTTGTTAGCTTTTACAATATTTTCCCAGTTTTTCTTATTTGTTCTTAAGCTTATACCAACAAAAGTGTAGTTGTTTTTGGTTTTTTCTTTTAAATCATTCACACGGTTTATGATATTTTTAAAATGAATATTATTTTCTCCCATCCAAAAGTAAAAAACTACATTTTTTTGTTCTTCGCTAATTGTTTTTAGTGTCTTTTGTTCTCCGTTAATATTCTGAACGTATATTCCTGGTAAAACTGAACCTGGTTGTAGTTTTTCTATATTAACAAATAAAGAATCTATTTCTGCTATATGTTTGTTTTTGCTAGCAATCTTATGTAGGTCTGTCATAAATGCCTTGTTGTTCTCATAAGTATCATCAGAACGTAAAAGGTAATTTAAAGCTACATTTCTTATTAGGTTGTCTTTTAAATTTTTTTCTCCAACCATACTGTCTATAAGCCTAAGCTGGTGTTCGCTAAAATGTAATTGGTTTATGTAGTAACTGCCATTTAGCTCGCAACCTTCTTTACAATTAATATAAGACATACCTCCAAAGTGTTGCTTCATAAAATTATAATATGGAGTAATGTAAGTGTAATTTGGGTTGTTGTATGTAAGATCTTTTCGATAAGCATAAAAATCTTCAGGCGGTTGCATAAGTGCCTTTTCTTTTAAAGCTCTTCTGTGTTTAAAAGGATACTTTTCTTTGTATAAATAGGTAGTGTAATCTATTCCTGTTTTAGCAATTGTTACCGCGTTATCAGATAAATTAGCATCAATCTTTAAATTATTTAATGCATTTATTTTTATACTGTGTAAGGAGTCAACTTTTTTACTAAATGCTTTAGGCTCTAAAACATATAGTTTATCTACAATGTTTAATTCTTCATTCTCATGAATCAAAAACATTTCAAGTAAAAAGTTATTTATTTCTTGACCAATACCATCAAATACCAACGACTCATCAAAATCTACCGTATTAACTCGTATTAATAGGCTATCTCCTTTTTCTAAGTATATATATTGTACTTCTTTATGCCCAAAATGATATAAACCTTCTTCAGCAGAAGAATCTAATTCAAAAGCAAACCTATTATCATTGTCTAATTTTCTAGAGCAAACTTTACGGTCATCTTTATATAAGACAACACTGTCGTTTTTGGGGTTTACAATTTCACCAGCAAAGTATATGTATGGGGAGTTTTTTTGTTTCTCACCACAACTTATTAATAAAGAAATGGAAAGAAAGAGTAAAAATTTATTCATATAGTAATAGCTAACGTTACACACAAATTTAATGAACCTTAGGGTGTACTATTGTTAATGTGTAGTTAAAAAAATTAATACAAAGATGAAATACATAGTTTATTGGTTAAAATGTATTGGTATTAGGGGTTTAAATTCACTATTTTTGCACAAATTTTAAAATAAAACTATGCTATCAGTATCTAATTTATCTGTTCAATTTGGAAAAAGAATCCTTTTTGATGATGTTAACGTAACTTTTACTCAAGGAAATTGTTATGGTATAATTGGTGCCAATGGTGCTGGTAAATCTACCTTTTTAAAAGTACTATCTGGGCAAATTGATGCCACTTCTGGACACGTACATTTAGAGGCAGGAAAAAGAATGTCTATTCTAGAGCAGAACCACAATGCTTATGATGAGTTTACAGTGCAAGAAACAGTGGTAATGGGTAATAAGCCATTATATAAAATTAAGAAAGAAATTGATGCCCTTTATGCAGATTATGATGATGCTAATGCAGACAGAATAGGGGAGTTGCAAGTTCTTTTTGAAGAAATGGATGGTTGGAATGCAGATAGTGCAGCCGCTACAATGTTGTCTAACTTGGGTATATCTGAAGAGTTTCATTTTTCTTCAATGGCAGATTTAGATTCAAAATTAAAAGTACGTGTGTTATTAGCTCAAGCTTTATTTGGTAGTCCTGATGTTTTAATTATGGATGAGCCTACTAACGACTTGGATTATGAAACCATTAATTGGTTAGAGCGCTTTTTAGCTGGTTATGATAATACTGTAATTGTAGTATCTCACGATAGACACTTTTTAGATGCTGTTTGTACTTCTATAGGTGATATAGATTTTGGTAAACTAAACTTGTATTCTGGTAACTATACGTTCTGGTATGAGAGTAGTCAACTTGCAGCAAGACAAAGGGCACAACAAAATAAGAAAGCAGAAGAAAAAGCAAAAGAACTACAAGAGTTTATTATGCGTTTTAGTGCTAACGTTGCAAAAAGTAAACAAGCAACGTCTAGAAAAAAGATGCTTTCTAAATTAAAAATTGATGATATTAAACCATCAAGTAGAAGGTATCCTGCAATTATTTTTGAAAGAGAAAGAGAAGCCGGAGATCAAATATTAAATGTAGAAAATCTTTCAGCAACCTCAGAAGATGGTGATTTACTTTTTAAAGATGTAAATATAAATTTAGCCAAAGGAGATAAGGTAGCTATAATTTCTAAAGATTCTAGAGCAAGTACTGCTTTTTATGAAATTGTAAATAATAACAAACAAGCTACTACAGGTGAATTTCAATGGGGTGTTACAACATCACAATCTTATTTGCCAGCAGATAACTCAGATTTCTTTAATAAACCAATAAACCTAGTAGATTGGTTGCGTCAATGGGCAAAAACTGAAGAAGAAAGAGAAGAAGTACACATTAGAGGCTTTTTGGGTAAAATGCTTTTTAGTGGAGAAGAAGGGTTAAAAAAATGTACAGTACTTTCCGGAGGTGAAAAAGTGCGTTGTATGTTAAGTAGAATGATGATGCTTAGAGCTAATGTTGTTATGCTAGATGAGCCTACAAACCACTTGGATTTAGAGAGTATTACTGCGTTTAACAATTCATTAAAAAACTTTAAAGGAACAGTATTGTTTACTACACATGATCATGAGTTTGCTAATACAGTTGCTAATAGAATAATAGAGTTGACGCCTAATGGAGCTATAGATAGATACTTAACTTTTGATGAGTATATGTCTGATAAGTCTATAAAAGAGCAAAGAGAAAAGCTGTACCAATCTTAATTTAAGGTTATCTTATCGATAAAATACACATTTTATAGTTGTACAGTAATGTAAAAGTTGTATATTGTCGGTGAACTTCACTGTTCACCGACAATCTTAATTATATTTACTTTTACATTCGTATGAAATTCCCCCTAATTCATCTACTACTAGCCTTAGTATCTGCAGGCTATTTATCAGCTCAAAATTCTTCTACAACTACTGCAAATCAAGGGATGAACCCCGATTTTTCCATTGTAGAGAATACACAACAATCACAAACACATAAGACTTTATTGGCAGCAATGCAAGGGTCAGATTTAGAAGACTTGTTACGTAACGATGGTCCTTTTACGGTGTTTGCACCTAATGACAAAGCTTTTAGTAAAATATCGTCAGAGAAAATAACTAAGTTGCTTAAAAGTGAAAATAAAAAAGATTTAACCTCTTTACTTACTTATCATATAATTGCAGGTAAAATATCTGCATCAAAAATTTTAAAGGCAATGTGCCAGGGTAATGGTGTTGCAACTTATACTACTATACAAGGTAAAAAAATTGTTGCTACAATGAAAGGTACAGATATTATACTTACAGATGCTTTAGGGCATTCTGCAAAAATTACAGCTGCAGATGCAGAACAGTGTAATGGTGTAATGCATCTTATAGACAGCGTAATTTTGCCAAAGCAGATTTAAGATACTATCTTAATTCTGCTCCTAACTTTTTCTCGTAGTTGTTTCTAAGCTTAGACATAATTTTATCTATTTGCTTGTCTTTTAATGTGTCTTTATCGTCAGACAGGGTAAAACTTACCGCATAAGATTTTTTACCTTCAGGAAGTTTATCTCCTGTGTACACATCAAATAAATTAACTTCTTTTAAATACTTCTTTTCTGTTTCAAAAGCTATATCATAAAGATCTTTAAAGTTAACTTTTGTATCTAGCAATAAAGCAAAATCTCTTTTTACAGTAGGGTATTTGCTAATTTCTTTAAATGCAACTGTATTTTCTGCTGCTAACTTTATAATATTATCCCAGTTAAAATCTGCAAATAATACTTCTTGTTTTATATCAAAATCTGATGTAATAGATGGTTTAATAACACCAAACTCTACAAGAGTAAGTTTTTTAGATTTTAATACTAAACCTTCTTGAAAAATATCGTTTTCAACAGGAGAAGAATTTGTTTTAAGTATTCCAAGTTTACTAAAAACAGTTTCTATATAAGATTTTAGGTAAAAGAAATCTGATTTGTTTTGTGTAGCATACCAGTTGTCATCTTCCTGTTTGCCTGTTAAGAATAAAGATAAATGCTTATTTTCTATTCTTTTGTCTAAAAATTTATGGTACGTTTTTCCAAATTCAAAAAACTTTAGATTTAGACTCTTTCTGTTTATGTTGTGTGATATTGCTTCTAAGCCGCTAAATAGCATAGACTGTCTTAATGCAGACAAGTCAGAGCTAAGAGGGTTTAGCATAACAACAGAGTTGTCATCCTTTAAGTTTTCAGAGTGTTTATTATAGTCTATAGTTGTTAAGCTATTTGCCATAATTTCATAAAAACCTTGACTAGCCAATTGGTTTCCAATTACGTTTTGTAACTTATAATCTTCAAACCTAGATGTAGAAGCTATAGATGCATTAAGTTTTGTTGTAAAGTTAATGTTGTTATAACCATAAACTCTAAGAATTTCTTCAATAACATCTACTTGTCTTTGTACATCTACACGGTAAAAAGGTATGGCAAGTCCCATTCCAGATTCCGAAACATTTTTTACTTTAATATCTAAGGATGTTAAAATAGATTTTATTGTTTCTCCTGGTATGTTTTGACCAATTAACTTGTTAATTTTTTCGTACGTTAAAAATACTTCGTGATCTTCAACTTTTTTAGGGTAAAGATCTACAATGTCTGATGTAATATCACCACCAGCAATTTCTTTAATTAATGAAGCTGCTCTGCGTAATGCATATTCTACATTTTGTATGTCTATACCTCTTTCAAATCTAAAAGAAGCATCTGTATTTAAACCGTGTCTTTTGGCACTTTTACGTACAGAAACAGGATTAAAATAAGCACTTTCTAAAAATATTGCAGTAGTATTTTCTGTTACTCCAGAGTCTTTGCCTCCAAAAATACCAGCTATACATAATGGTTTTTCTTCATCACATATCATTAGATCTTCTTCATGTAGTTCTCTTTCTACATCATCTAAGGTTGTAAATTTTGTACCAGCAGCAACAGTCTTAACTTCTATTTTGTGACCTTTAACTTTGTTAGCATCAAAAGCGTGTAATGGCTGTCCTAGCTCATGTAGTACATAGTTGGTAGCATCTACAACGTTGTTTTTAGGAGTTAACCCTATTGATCGTAACCTGTTTTTTAACCAATCAGGAGAATCTTTAACTTCTAAGTTACTTATGGTTACACCGCAATATCTAGGTGCTAAATCTTTATCTAAAACATCTACAGCAACTTTTAATGATCTATTTTCAACATTAAAATTTGTTACAGGAGGTGTAATTAATTCTTTTTTAATCTCTTGCTGAATTAATCCGGCTCTTAAATCTCTTGCAACACCAAAGTGGCTCATTGCATCTGCTCGGTTTGGTGTTAAACCAATTTCAAAAACGGTATCTAATTCTATTTCAAAAATTTCAGAACAAGGAGTTCCAGGTTTTAAGTCTTCTGCTAAAACCATAATACCATCATGACCTTTGCCTAAACCAAGTTCGTCTTCAGCACAAATCATTCCGTGGCTTTCTTCACCACGTATTTTTCCCTTTTTAATTTTCCAAGCTTCACCCTCTTCCGTGTAAAGGGTAGTGCCAATAGTAGCAACGGGTACTTTTTGTCCTTTGTCTACATTGGGAGCGCCACAAACTATTTGTACAGGAGCATCTGCGCCTATATCTACAGTAGTTAATTTTAGTTTATCTGCGTTAGGGTGTTTTACGCATGTTAATACGTGCCCAACCACAATACCTTTTAGTCCACCTTTAACACTTTCAAATTCAGAAATGCCTTCTACTTCTAAACCTAAATCTGTTAATAATTCTGCCGTTTTATCAGCTTCCCAATCAATATGTAAAAACTGTTTTAACCAGTTGTAAGATATTTTCATTCTAAAAATTTAAAGCCCCAAAGATAGGACAATGCGTAAAGACATTCAACACATATTTAAACCATTTTCCATTTTTTATTGTAAGCTTTTAGTTTATATTACGATTTTTACAAAAACCACTTTATTATGAAGAAATTAGGACTGTTAACTATTGTTTTATTTTTTGTTTATTCTTGTTCAACACCTAAAACAGAAAAATTAAAAGAAGGTAAATGGTTGGCTCAACTGCAAGTGCAAGATAATGAGGTGCTACCCTTTATTTTTGCATTAAATTATAACGATAAAAATGTAATTGCAATACAAGTTTTTAATGCAGAGGAAGTAATAGATGTAGATGAAATTAGTATAGAAAACGATTCTATAACGATTAAAATGCCGGTTTTTGAAGGGTATTTAAAAGGAAAATTTACAGCTACAGAAATTAGTGGAAGTTTTATTAAAGAAAGTTTAGATAGGGTAGTGCCGTTTAAAGCTGTTTTTAATAATGATGTAGAACGATTTAAAGTGGATAAAACTCCAAATAAAAATGTTAGTGGAGTTTGGGAGACTATTTTTAGTCCAGAAACAGAAGATAGTTACATTGCTAAAGGTGTTTTTAAACAGAATAATACTAAAGTAACAGGTACTTTTAGAACCACTACGGGTGATTATAGGTATTTAGAGGGGTTGTAGATGGCGACTCTTTAAAACTTTCTACTTTTGATGGTGCACATGCGTTTTTGTTTACTGGTAAATTAACAGATTCGGTTTTAGAAGGAACTTTTTATTCTGGTAATCATTTTAAAGAACCTTTTTTAGCAAAAAGAAACGAAAGTTATGAGCTGCCTGCAGATACCACACTTACCTATTTAAATGAAGGTTATAAAAAGTTAGATTTTTCTTTTCCTGATGTAAATAACAAGACCATTTCTTTAAGTGATAAGGTTTATCAAAATAAAGTGGTAATAGTACAAATTATGGGTACTTGGTGCCCTAATTGTTTAGATGAAACAAAGTTTTTAACTCAGTTTTTAAAAGACAATAAAAATGAAGATTTAAAAATAATTTCATTAGCTTTTGAATATGCTAAAACAAAAGAAAGTGCTTTTAATAAAATAAAGCGTTTAAAAGAAAAAATAGGAGTAGAGTATCCTATTTTATTGGCGCAATATGGTAATTCTAGCAAGCAAAAGGCACAACAGAAATTACCAATGTTAAATCATATTTTGTCTTACCCAACAACAATACTAATTGATAGAAGTGGTAATGTGCGTAAAATACACACAGGGTTTAATGGGCCTGCTACAGGAGAAAAATACACAGAATTTAAAACCGATTTTACGCAAACAATAAATAGCTTATTAAAGGAAAAATCTACTAAATAATAGTAGATTTTCCTAAGCCTATGTTTTCGTTGTTTAAGTGTAAATATTCATCTGTATCTACAATGCTGTTAGCAATATAATCGCCAACATAATCTGTTCCTAATGTGCTATCTGGATTTAGATCTGATGTAACAACATTATTAATAATAGCATTTTCTACAGCCATTTGTATGGCTTGTGCTTCTTCATTTAAACCGTGATGTTCTAGTAACATTGCGGCAGATAATATAGCGGCAATTGGATTGGCAATATCCAAGCCCGTTGCCTGCGGAAAAGAACCGTGTATAGGCTCAAACATTGCATTTTCTGCACCTACAGATGCAGAGGCAAGTAAACCAATAGAACCAGTTATAACGCTAGCTTCATCAGAAATAATATCGCCAAACATATTGTTAGTTAAAATAACATCAAACTGTGATGGATTTAATATCATTTGCATAGCAGCATTATCAACAAATAAAAAGTCTAATTCTATTTCAGGATAACTTTCACCTATTCTAGTAACTACTTTACGCCATAATCTAGAAGACTCTAATACATTTGCTTTATCTACAAGTGTTACTTTTTTTCTTCTGTTTTTTGCCGCTTTAAATGCTAAATGAGCAATTCTGCTTATTTCTTTTTCAGAATACTCACAAAGGTCAGATGCAACTGTTCCTTTTTCGTTTAATTTTTTTTCTCCAAAATAGATACCACCAGTTAATTCTCTGTAAATGGTAAAGTCTACTCCAGAAATAATTTCCTTTTTTAGCGGTGATCTGTCTATTAGGCTCTGGTATACATGTACAGGCCTAACATTACTAAACAAGCCTAACTCTTTCCTAAGTTTAAGTAAACCTTGTTCTGGGCGAACTTTAGCATTAGGATCATTATCATATTTAGGAGCGCCAATAGCACCAAATAAAACAGCATCTGAGTTTCTACAGATTTCTAAGGTTTCATCTGGCAACGGATTACCAGTTTGGTCTATAGCAGTAGCGCCAACTAAGGCAGGGGAAAAGGTGAAATGGTGGTTAAATGTAGTTTCTACAGATTGTAGACATTTAACAGCTTGTGCAAGAACCTCTGGTCCTATACCATCACCGCCAAGAAGAGCTATTTTTAAATTCATATTATACGGTTGTTTCTATTTGTATGTTACAGACACTTATTATTTCATGTATGTCTTCATCTACTACTTCTTTTTTTCTATCAGCAAAATTTAAAAACTCTGTGTAAACCACATCTAATTGTGTTTTAGTAAGTTCGTAACCAATATTTTTAGCTCTGTAAGCTAAAGCGGCTCTACCACTACGTGCAGTAAGTACTATAGAAGATTCGTTAACGCCAACATCTGCAGGGTCTATAATTTCGTAAGTCTCTCTGTTTTTAATTACGCCGTCTTGGTGTATGCCAGAACTATGTGCAAATGCATTTGCGCCAACAATTGCTTTGTTAGGTTGCACTGGCATTCCCATTTTGCTAGATACCATTAAACTAGTATCATAAAGTAGTTTACTATTAATATCTGTATCTAAATTAAGGTTTGGATGCTGTCTTAATATCATAACTACTTCTTCTAATGAAGTGTTACCAGCGCGTTCTCCAATACCGTTAATAGTACATTCTATTTGTCTTGCACCATTCATAACACCAGCAATAGAGTTTGCAGTTGCTAAACCTAAATCGTTGTGACAGTGACAAGATAAAATTGCTTTGTGAATGCCTTCTACATTTTCATATAAGTATTTCATTTTAGCACCGTATTCTTCAGGTAAACAATATCCAGTTGTATCTGGTATATTTAATACAGTTGCACCAGCTTTTACAACTTCTGTGCATACTCTTGCTAAAAATTCATTGTCTGTTCTACCTGCATCTTCTGCGTAAAACTCTACATCTTCAACAAATGTTTTTGCGTATTTTACAGCAGCCACAGCTCTTTCTATAATTTGATCCTTGTTAGAATTAAATTTGTGCTTTATGTGCGAGTCAGATGTTCCAATACCAGTATGTATTCTTGGTCTTTTAGCGTATTTTACAGCCTCTGCAGCAACTTCTATATCTTTTTTTACAGCTCTAGTTAAACCACAAACTGTTGCATTTTTAACTAATTTAGATATTTCCATTACAGAATTAAAATCTCCTGGGCTAGATATTGGGAAACCAGCTTCTATTACATCTACCCCTAATAAGTCTAAACGCTCTGCTATTATTAGCTTTTGCTTAGCGTCTAACTTACATCCTGGGACTTGCTCTCCGTCTCTTAGTGTGGTGTCAAATATTTGAACTTTATCTTTACTCATTTTATTTTATTTAATTTTGGGCTGCTATACGAATATATAGTCCTTTATTATTAATATTGAATCAGCAAAAAAACATTTACAACGTTTAAGTGCTTTTTTGAAATGTTAATCAATTGATAATCAGTTATTTAAATTCATTTTTTTACGATGACAACTCCTCATAAAGATGCCTTGTTTGTATTGGTAAAGTCACTTTCTAAGTCAGAAAAGCGACAGTTTAAATTGTATGTAGGACGCTTAGGGGTTAATACAGATGCCAAGTTTTTATCTCTTTTTAATCTTTTAGATAAAGCAAAAACCTATAGCGAAAAAGTTATTTTAGATAGTGGTATTGTAAAAAAAGCACAGCTATCTAACTTAAAAGCACACCTATATAAGCAAATTCTTGTTAGTCTTAGATTAAATCCAGTTAATCAAAATATCCGTGTTCAAATTAGAGAGCAGTTAGATTTTGCTACTATTTTATATCAAAAGGGATTATATAAACAGAGTTTAAAACTTTTAGATAAAGTAAAAGGTATAGCTATAGAAAACGAGGAAAAAAATATAGCTTATGAAATAGTAGAGTTAGAAAAAGTAATTGAAACTCAATATATAACGCGTAGTATTCCTGACAGGGCTAATGAGTTGGCTGTACAAGCTAAAGAGTTGTCTGCGCATAATGTAATGACAAGTAAGCTTAGCAACTTGTCTTTGCAGTTGTATGGTATGATGTTAAAAGTAGGGTATGTACGTAGTGATGAAGACTTAAAAAAAGTAAAAACCTACTTTAATGATCATTTGCCAATTTACAATATTGAAGATTTAGGTTTTAGAGAAAAACTATGGTTATACAAAGCATATTTATGGTATAGTTTTTTAATACAGGATTTTTTATCTTGTTACAAATACGCTAATAAATGGGTAGATCTTTTTTATGAAAATAAGGATATGATTTACTTAAATCCAGTATTCTTTTTAAAAGGTAACCATTATTTACTGGAATCTTTGTTTTACGTAAAGTATAGTACTCAATTTAAAGCTACATTAACAAAAATGGAAGCAATGATAGAGAGTAAAAGTTTTCCTAAAAATGATAATATTTCTTCGCTGGCTTTCTTGTATTTAAATTCTAACAAACTAAATCAGCACTTTTTAGAAGGTACTTTTGAAAAAGGTTTATACTTGGTACGTATTGTAGAATATGGCATTAATAAGCATAAAGACCGTATAGATGAGCATCATATAATGTTGCTTTATTACAAGTGTGCTTGTTTGTATTTTGGTGTTGGTGATAATAAATTATGTATACAGTATTTAAAGAAAATTATAAATAATAAAAACTTAAAAATGAGAGAAGATCTTATGTGTTTTTCTCGTGTTTTAAGTCTGGTTGCACATTATGAAGCAGGTATGGATTACCATTTAGAGGTACAGTTAAAAAGTACTTATAAATTCTTAATTAAGATGAATGATATGCACGCTGTACAAAAGGAGATGATAAAGTTTTTAAGAAACTTACGAGACATTTACCCAACAGATTTGCGTAACGAGTTTAAAAAATTGCATACCGAGTTAAAAAAGTATGAGAATCATCCATACGAGAAAAGAGCCTTTTTATATTTAGATATTATCTCTTGGTTAGAGAGTCATTTATACAATAAACCTGTTGGTGAAATTGTACGCGAAAAAGCTAAAAAATTAACAAGGTAAACTAAGAACAAGCATCCCAAATAGGATCTTTAGGTAAAGGAGCTATAATTTCTAAAGGCTCCTTTTTAACTGGGTGAATAAAAGATAATTTACGAGCGTGTAGATGTATGCCTCCATCAGAATTACTTCGGTTAAATCCGTATTTTAGATCGCCTTTAATAGGGCAACCAATACCAGATAATTGAGATCTAATTTGATGGTGTCTTCCGGTTTGTAAATTTATTTCTAATAGGTAATAATTGTCTAGCTTTTTAAGAATTGAGTAATCTAAAATTGCTTTTTTGCTATCTGGAACTTCCTTTATATTGGCGTAAGATTTATTTTGTTTTGTATTTCTTTTAAGCCAATTTACAAGTGTATCTTTTTGCTTTTTAGGCTGCTGTTTAACAACAGCCCAATAAGTTTTTTTAGCATCTTTTTCTGCAAAAAGTTTGTTTAAACGAGGTAGTGCCTTAGATGTTTTTGCAAAGACTACAATGCCAGTAGTTGGCCTGTCTAATCTATGTGCTACACCAAGATATACATTGCCTGGTTTGTTATATTTTTCTTTAATATAAGCTTTTACAATATCGCTTAAAGGAGCATCACCAGTTTTGTCTCCTTGTACTATATCACCAACACGTTTATTAATAGCAATAAGGTGATTGTCTTCATATAATACCTGAAGATTTTGAGGAGTAGAAACGGTTTTCATTTAAAATATATTCTAAAAAGAGCTATTGATAATTTGTATTAACTACTTAGTATTGTTCCTCTTCATTAGGGAAATCCTTAGTTTTTACGTCATCTACGTATTGCGAAATAGCAGAACCCATTTCTTCATATAAGTTCATATAACGTCTTAAAAAGCGAGGGTTAAATTCCTTTGTCATACCTAAAAGATCGTGTATAACCAATACTTGTCCGTCTACATCACCACCAGCACCAATACCAATAACTGGTATTGTTAAGCTTGCAGCTACTTCCTTGGCAAGGTTAGCAGGTATTTTTTCTAAAACAATAGCAAAGCATCCTAGTTTTTGCAACAATAAGGCATCTTCTTTAAGTTTTTTAGCTTCAGCCTCTTCTTTAGCTCTTACGGTATAAGTACCAAATTTATAGATAGATTGTGGCGTTAATCCTAAATGCCCCATAACAGGTATTCCGGCATTGAGTATACGTTTTACAGAATCTTTAATTTCTATACCACCTTCTACTTTTATAGCGTGTGCGCCACTTTCCTTCATAATACGTATTGCAGAACGTAGAGCCTCTTTAGGGTCACTTTGGTAACTACCAAAAGGAATGTCCACAACAACCAAACATCTGTTTATAGCTCGTATTACAGAAGAGGCGTGGTAAATCATCTGGTCTAACGTAATAGGTAATGTAGTCTCATGACCAGCCATTACATTACTAGCAGAATCACCAACCAAAATTACATCTACATTGGCATCGTCTATAATCTTAGCCATAGAGTAATCATAAGCAGTAAGCATAGAGATACGTTCTCCGTTTTTTTTCATATCTATGAGCGACTTTACAGTAACTCTCTTGTATTCTTTTTTGGCAACTGACATTGTAAGTTTATTTAGTTTAGATGGTCTAAAATTATGAAAAAAGATTAAGAATTATGGCGTTTATCAAACTTAAGAATGTGATATATTTTTTATAAATTGATAAAAATTAATATGATGAAAAATATTTTACTGGTATTTACAATCTTATTTAATGTTTTTGTATCTGCACAAGCTAATGAAGTTGAAGTTAAAAATACAATAAACTTGTTTTTTGATGCTTTTCATAAGCAAGATTCTATGCAATTAAAAGCGGTAGCTACTAACACTGTTATATTACAAACTATAGGGGTAGATAAAGATGGTAATACAGTTCTAAAAACAGAGAATTATTCAGATTTTATTAAAAACATTGTAAGCATACCTAAAGAAGTAAACTTTAGAGAAAAGCTAACCTCTTATAGTATCAAGGTAGATGGAGATATGGCCAATGCTTGGACAGAGTATGAATTTTGGTTAAATGGAAAATTTAGTCACTGTGGTGTAAATTCTTTTCAATTATTTAAGGATAATGGTAAGTGGAAAATTATTTATCTAATAGATACAAGACGTAAAAATGGGTGTAATTAATGTTAAGTTATTACATCATTTTCTCTTTTAAACTGTTCCTTTTGTTCTCCTTTAAGTTGTAGTTGTTTTTCTATTTTACCTTTTGTTGGCCTTAAAAATAAAAAGTAAATAATAACAGCGATAGTAATAAATAAGTAAAATAAATTACTGTTGTATAAAGCAAAAAGCAAACTAATAAAGGCAGCACCTTCTATAAAAGCATATTTGGTTAATAATGCAGATTGATAAACCTCTAGTTTCTGTTTTAAAGATTTTTTACCTAAAACGGGTTCAATTTTCTTTTTAAAAATGTAATTACCTAAAAAAATGCCTGTAATGGCAACAAGAGGAGTAATTACAATATGTATACTACTTACAGGAATACTATACGTCCATTTTTCTTGCTGAAAATATAATATTGCTGTAAATAGTATTAGTCCGCCAGAAAAAGCAATGTGCATAACAGACATTACTTTTAAAAAACCTTTAAATGTAAGCGAATTTCTATCTTCCATAATTATTATTAGTTTACCGCTTTTTTGTATGCTTCTTGTCCGCCTACAATTGGTAAAGTAATTTTTGTGTTATTAGTGTCTACAGATAATTCTGTTCCAGGTTTAGGTAAAATAGTAAATTGATTATCGCTAGAAAACACAACTAATCCTATCTGCTGTCCTGCTTTTATTATTTGGTCATCTGGCTGAAAATTAAAAGTCATAGTATAAAATTTACCAGGTTTTAAAGGCTTGCTCTCAGAAATAGATTTGTGATTTTGAGGATCTGCCCAACCACGAGTAATAATATTGTCTGTAATAACAGCACCTTCAGTTGTGTTCCAAGGTAAAGAAACTAAAGCTACAGATAAGTTTGCAGCAGGTTTACTACTTGCAAGTTTTATGGTAATAGATGCTAATCCAGATATATGAACATCATTTGTTAGTGTAGGTGTAGTAAATACTAACCTGTTTTTTGATGAAGCAGCTTGCGCTAAATCTTCCATAGCAATGTTATGGTCATCTATTAAAGTTTCTGGAGCTTGCTTTTTTGTAGGCTCTAAAACTAATTTTCCTTGTGTAGGAGCTCCGTTTTTTAAATACAGAGTAATGTCAGAAGCATTAGGATTAGGGTATGCATCATAGGGAGTAGGGTTGTCTTGAGTATCATGTTCACGAACAATCCACGCTTTTTTGTTACTTTCCACACCATTTTTTACACCGTGTAAATAACGTGTAAACCAACGGTTCATTATTTTTATTGGTGGCGGTCCGCCGTGTCCGTTTTGGTGGTAGTATATTTGTGTAGGTAAGCCTTTTTCTGTGGCAGCTTTATAAATACGGTAGCTATGTTCTGGCATAACATTCCAGTCGTTAAAGCCATGAGACATTAATAAAGCAGCTTTCATAGGAGCCATTTTATTTAGGTAGTCTCTACCAGCCCAAAAATCATTAAAATCTCCAGTTTCCCTATCCATACCATTTCTAAGCTCTGTGTCTCTAATGGTTTTATTATTGTAAGCACGTTTTTCAGGGTCTCCACTGTGTATAAAATCATACAAAACATCTATGTCTTCACCCAAGTAACCTCCAGGACTTCTAACCAAACCATTAGAACGATAATAGTGGTATGATGATGTGTTTGGTGCAATAGGTATTATAGCCTCTAAACCAGCTACACCAGTAGTTGCAGCAGCAAGCGGAATTGTCCCATTGTATGATGTTCCTGTCATACCTACTTTACCAGTAGACCAAAAAGCTTTAACCTCTTCGCTATTATCTGGAGATGCGTAGCCTTTAGCACGTCCGCAAAGCCAATCTATAACTGCTTTTGGGGCAAGAGCTTCATTTGGGCCACCAACTGTTGGCGCACCTTGCGAAAAACCTGTTCCAGGAGCAGATGTATGTACAACTATATATCCTCTAGGAACCCATTTTTGTATATGTGAGTTAGATATTATTGGGCGTTGTCCTCTACGTTTTACTTCTGGGTGAGAACGTTCTGGTGCTTTTTCTCCAAGTTCATGCTTTACATTCCAAAATAAACCTTCTTCAGCGCCAGTAGCTGTGCCTGCGTAATACGGACTAGAGCACAATATAACTGGTAGTTTTAAATCTTCAGTAGAAGTTTGCTCTGGTCTAGTAACGCTAACGTGCATGCGATCTAATTTGCCATCGCCATCAGTATCAAAAGTAGTCTCTACAAATAAATCGTGTCTTATCCATTTATCAGGATTGCTAAAACCTTCTACAATTTGTGCTTCACCATCTTTAAATACGGGGACGGTTTTTTCAGTTTGCGCAATTCCGACTACAGATACTAAAAAAAATAAAAATTTAGATACACTGTTTATCTTGCGTTGTATTGTAGTTTTCATAACAATCAATTTTTAATTTATTATTTAACAATCACTTAAAAATACACCAACAGCTAAACCGCCTGTAGATGTTTCTTTGTATTTAGAATTCATATCCTTTGCGGTTTCCCACATAGTGTTGATTACCTTGTCTATTGGGACCTTAGCGTTTGCAGGGTCAGAATCTAATGCTAATTCTGCAGCATTTATAGCTTTAATAGCTCCCATAGAGTTGCGTTCTATACACGGTACTTGTACCAAACCACCAATAGGGTCACAAGTTAAGCCTAAATGATGTTCCATAGCAATTTCTGCGGCCATTAAAACCTGTTCTGGGGTACCACCAAGTAATTCAGTTAAAGCACCAGCTGCCATTGCAGATGACACTCCAATTTCTGCTTGGCAACCGCCCATAGCAGCAGAAATAGTAGCTCCTTTTTTAAATAAACTACCAATTTCACCAGCAACTAGTAAAAACTTTTTAATGTGATTAAAATCTGCTTCGTGATTTTCTATTACCATATAATACATTAATACCGCAGGTATAACACCAGCGCTACCATTAGTTGGTGCAGTAACAACACGGCCAAGAGATGCGTTAACTTCGTTTACACTTAATGCAAAACAACTAACCCATTTTAATATTTGTCTAAATTTAACTTCAGTTTTACGTATGGTTTGTAACCATTCTTCAGGAGAGTTATAAGATAGTTCTCCTTTAAGTTTTTCGTGCATATCAAAAGCACGTCTACGTACATTTAATCCGCCAGGTAAAGTACCTTGAGTATGGCAGCCAATATGCATACACTCTAACATTGTGTCCCAGACAGCTTTTAAATCGGTATCTACTTGTTCCGGTGTACGTAATGATAGCTCGTTCTCTAAAACAATTTCAGATATTGTTTTGTTACCAGCTTTACAATGTTCTAATAGAGCAACACCAGAATTTACTGGATGCGGAAAAGTTTTAAATACTTGTATGTTTTCTTTAGCGTGTACTCTTTCTTCTTTTACAACAAAACCACCACCAATAGAGTAAAAAGTGTCTTCATAAGTACTACCATTGTCCAAAGTGGCAGAAAATTTAATACCATTTGCATGAAATGGCAAAGATGTTTTTAAAAAAACAATATGTTCTGTAATATTATATGTAATGGCATATTTGCCAAGAAGCAATAATTTGCTGGTTTCTTTTATAGTATTTATAATAGTCCCTATATTCTGCACTTGCATAGTTACGGGGTCTTCACCAGAAAGGCCTAGCATTACGGCTAAATCTGTTGCATGACCTTTACCAGTTAAGGATAAAGAACCATACAATTCTGTGTGTATAGTTTTAACACTATTTATAGAGTGAATCTCTTGTAGTTCTTGCAGAAAACGCTCTGCAGCTCTCCAAGGTCCAAGTGTGTGCGAACTAGATGGTCCCACACCAATTTTAAGCATATCAAAAACACTGATACATTCCATTTACGAAAACGTTTTATTACTGCGGACAAATATACATTTTGGAATCATATATTAAACCTTTTTGTGGTATTTGTTTATTTATAGTGGTTGTGTGTCATCAGCCAAAATAAAAGTATTAAAATAAAATGAAAAATGTGTACTGCCACCTTGTCATATTTTGTTTGCTTGGCATATTGTTTGTCATTGTATTATCAAAATTAAAAAATATAAACGCTAATTATTTAAGTAATATAATATGAGTAAAATTATTGGTATAGATTTAGGAACAACCAATTCTTGTGTTTCTGTAATGGAAGGAAATGAAGCGGTTGTGATTCCAAATGCAGAGGGTAAAAGAACAACACCATCTGTGATTGCATTTGTAGAAGGTGGAGAAATTAAGGTTGGTGACCCTGCTAAAAGGCAAGCGGTTACAAATCCTACTAAAACCATATATTCTATTAAACGTTTTATGGGTAACAAATACTCTGAGTCTAATAAAGAAGCAGATAGAGTACCTTATAACGTAGTAAAGGGAGATAACGATACACCTAGAGTTGATATAGATGGTCGTTTATATTCTCCACAAGAATTATCTGCAATGATTCTTCAGAAAATGAAGAAAACAGCAGAGGATTACTTAGGACAAGATGTTTCTAGAGCTGTAATTACAGTTCCTGCATACTTTAATGATGCGCAAAGACAAGCTACAAAAGAAGCTGGTGAAATTGCTGGTTTAACAGTAGAGCGTATTATTAACGAACCTACTGCTGCTTCTTTAGCATACGGTATGGATAAAAAAGATACTGACCAGAAAATAGTAGTATTTGATTTTGGTGGTGGTACACATGATGTATCTATATTAGAATTAGGTGATGGTGTTTTTGAAGTATTATCTACAGACGGAGATACACACTTAGGTGGTGATGATGTTGACCAAAAAATTATTGATTGGTTAGCTGATGAATTTAAAAGCGAAGAAAGCATAGACTTACGTGAAGATGCTATGGCATTACAACGTTTACGTGAAGCTGCTGAAAAAGCTAAAATTGAATTATCTTCTTCTGCACAAACAGAAATTAATTTACCATACGTAACAGCTACGGCTTCTGGTCCTAAGCACTTGGTACGTACGTTAACGTTAGCTAAATTTAATCAGTTAATTGATGATTTAGTAAAAAGAACAATAGCTCCTTGTGAGTCTGCATTAAAATCTGCAGGTTTATCTAAGAGTGATATTGATGAGATTATTTTAGTAGGTGGTTCTACACGTATTCCTGCAGTAGTAGAAGCTGTTGAGAAATTCTTTGGTAAAAAACCATCAAAAGGTGTTAACCCAGATGAGGTTGTTGCAGTAGGTGCAGCTATCCAAGGTGGTGTATTAACTGGTGATGTTAAAGATGTATTATTATTAGATGTTACACCATTATCTTTAGGTATAGAAACTATGGGTAGTGTAATGACTAAGTTAATAGAAGCTAACACTACAATACCAACTAAAAAGTCTCAAGTGTTCTCTACGGCAGCAGACAATCAGCCATCTGTAGAAATACACGTTTTACAAGGTGAGCGTCCAATGGCTAATGATAACAAGACAATAGGTCGTTTTCATTTAGATGGTATTCCACCAGCACAAAGAGGTACTCCGCAAATTGAAGTAACTTTTGATATTGATGCTAACGGTATTATTAAAGTATCTGCTACAGATAAAGCTACTAACAAGACGCAAGACATTAGAATTGAAGCTTCTTCTGGTTTAACTGAAGAAGAAATCAAGAAAATGAAAGCTGAAGCTGAAGCTAATGCAGAAGCAGATAAGAAAGCTAAAGAAACTGCTGATAAATTAAATGAAGCAGACGGAATGATTTTCCAAACAGAAAAGCAATTAAAAGAGTTTGGAGATAAAATCTCTGATAACAATAAGAAACCAGTAGAAGAAGCTTTAGAAGAATTAAAGAAAGCTTACGAAACTAAAGACTTAGCAGTTATTACTCCGGCTTTAGATAAAATTAATGAAGCTTGGAAAGGTGCTTCTGAAGAAATGTACAAAGCCCAAGCAGAAGCTCAAGGCGGTGCAGCTCCAGGACCAGATGCTGGTGCAGAAGCAAAAGAAGGTGATGATGTAGAAGATGTAGACTTTGAAGAAGTAAAGTAACATTTTTAACTTACCATATAAAAACCCACTAAATTAATTTTTAGTGGGTTTTTTAGTAATTAAAAGTAATGTTTTACCTTCTATTTAATTTTTTATAACTAATAAATAGCCTAATTTTGGAGTATGACGTTAACCAAACACCATCTGTACTTATTAGCTATTTTTCTATTGCCTTTTTCTATAGGCGCACAAGAGTTACGTATTTTTACAAAAGCAGATTTTAATTTAGTTGGCAATGTTAAAAAGAGTACCGTAATTACTAAGTACGGTAAAGAGGAATTTTACTTTAATAAGGATGGAAAGTTAAATAAGTCCATTACACGTTATACAGACCAAGATTACAGTATAACATACTACAGGTACAAGAACAACGAGATTTTAGAAAAACGTCTAGAAAACTATAGAGATGGTGTTTTTGATAAAAGCACATCTATAGCTCATATTCTTAAAATAGATACTACCAATAACAAACATATTACAGAGAAGATACTTACATATAGTAAAAAGTTTTTAGACCAGTATGAGTATGAGTTTGATGCTGATGACAAATTAATAGTAATTAAGCGTATTAATAATGAAGAGGTAGATGAAACCACAATAAAGTACACTACCACAGATAACGAAAAAGAACAAGCATTTTACTTAAACGGAAAAATTTTAAAATCTGTTAGAGAATCATACAAGACAAATACAAAAAACGAAAAAATAAAAACGGTTTTAACCAAGCAATTCTTAGATGGCAAACCTTTAAAGGCAGAGGAAGTAGTTAGTAAAGAAAATGGTACTATTATTTATAAAGATTACTTTGTGCCAGATGCTACAGAGTCTAAATTTGTTTTTGATAAAAAAGAAACTTACACCTACAAGCCAGAAGAACTAGTTATAGATAAGATAACAGTAACAAAAGGTAAAACAACTAAAGAAATAACCTATATGCACCAGTTTGACGGTGATAAAGGAAACTGGATTAAACAGGTAATATCACCAGACAATACGTATACTACACGTAAGATAGAGTATTATCCAGAAGAAGAAATATCTACTGAAGAGAAAACTGTTAAGCAATAATTTTATGTATTAAGATATTTTTTTGTGTTTAAATGGAGTTATATAATTTTAAATTAGACATTTATAACAAAATTGTAGTTTTATATAAGTTTAGATTCTATAAACAGATTAAAAATACTGGAATAATTTTAGAAGACTTATGTAAAGAAGAGAATTCTTCAGATAACCAAGATGTTTATAATTTAGTTTGTTTTGATCAAGAGAACTCATATAATATTAAGTTTTCAAATTTAATTGAGATGATATACTTGTTAGTTAAGATTGCAGAAACTAGATTATCTATTTTGTTGAAAAAAGAAAGAGAGTTACTAGAAGTTATTAATACTGAAGAGTATGGTGAAAGTAGGTATTTTAATGATAAAGAAACTACTGCGATGAGTATTAACTCTACTAAAAATTTAATTAATCATTTTAGTGAAAAGTTGATAAGTCTAGGTGTATATGATTCTATGTGAATCGTTTATTCTACTAAAGAATTTATTATTTCTTTTTTTACTTCGTGTACTCCTTTAAAAGTTATAAAGTTGGTGTTAGGGTCTATAATGTTTTTAATTCTTATTTTTTCTAACTGCTTGCGATCATCATCAAAATAAGCATCTTCATCACCCACTATATAAGTAGTTTTTGTTTTATTATCACTTAGGTAAGTAAAGTCTTCTTTAGAGAGTTCTTTTGGCACAGTACCAGCATATAACACAAAGTGGTTGCATTTAATTTTTTCCTGAGCTAACCATCTTGTAACAACAGATACTCCTTGGGAATACCCTAATACTATAAAATTAGTATGTTCAGGGATGTTTTCTGTTTTGTAAACGGTGTTTAAATATGTTATAATATTTTTTGTTTCTGCAACGGTATTTTCTCTAGTAAGCCAACTTGCGCCAATATGGGTAAACTTATTGTTTAAGTAATATTTAGATGGTGCTTGTGGTGCAATTATGTAATTTTCTTTGGTATTAAGTTCTTTAAAGTAACGTAGAAAATATTTACTTAAATAACCAATTCCGTGACATACAAGCCATACGTTTTTAGTATCCTTGGTTAAGGTATTAAGAGTAGCGTAAGAGTTAGTTGTAGTATAAGTTACTTCTTTTTCTGTAAGCTGCATAAACTATTGTTTGTATAGGTATAAAAATCAAAATTTAAAGTTATGGCTTTTGTTGTATTTGGATTGGTTATTTTTACAAAAAAATAGAAGATGAACGAATTTCAAGAAAAAATACTACGTATTTGTAATGAAAACTCTAAGAATACGCTAATGGAAACATTAGATATAGAGTATGTAGAAGTTGGTGAGAATTTTTTAGTTGCTAAAATGCCAGTAACACCAAAGGTATATCAACCAGATGGTATTTTACATGGCGGAGCAACAGCAGCATTAGCAGAAAGTGTTGGTAGTGCAGCGTCTTATATTTTTTTAGATGGAAAAGAATATTTTGTACGTGGTTTAGAAATTACTGCAAACCACGTTAAGAGCGTTAAGGATGGTAATGTGTATGCTAAAGCTAGTATTATACATAGAGGAAGAACTACGCAGCTATGGGAAATTAGAGTTACTAATGATGCTGAAGAATTGGTATCTTTATGTAAGTTAACAACTATTTCTTTACCAAGAAAAAAGTAATTAAATGAATCATTTTTTTGAGCAATTACAAGCGCAGCTTAATAACCAAAAGCCTTTTGTAGTTTACAGAAAACCAAATGAAGCTGTAGTTACAGCTGTTTTACAGCAAGATACTGTATTACACCACGTAAAAGACTATCAGGAGTCTGGTTTTGTATTTGCTCCGTTTGATAGTACTACGGCATCAATCATAATACCTAACACAACTGTTATAACATCAAACTACATTGTAGAAGAACAAACAACTTCTACTGTAGATGGTGATGTAGTTATTTCATCAACCCAAAAAGAAAAAGAAGCACATATTGCACTTGTAAAAAGTGGCGTAGCTGCAATTTCAGAAGGATTGTTAACAAAAGTTGTTTTGTCTCGCAGTATAAAAGAACCAAGTAAAAAAGAGCCTTTACAGTTATTTAAAGAGTTATTGGCTACTTATAATACTGCGTTTTGTTATTTGTGGTATCATCCTAAAGTAGGAATGTGGTTGGGGGCAACACCAGAAGTATTGCTAAAAACAAATAACCAGCGTTTAGAGACTTCGTCTTTAGCAGGTACTCAAGTATATAAAAAAGGACAGGAGCCAGTTTGGGGAGAAAAAGAATATAATGAGCAGGATGTTGTTACGCAGTTTATTAAAAAAGAACTGGCAGATAAAGTAACTAATTTAAAAGCTACAGAAGTAGCATCTGTAAGAGCAGGCAAATTATGGCATTTACGCACCAAAATAACGGGAGTAATGCAAAACAATTTAAAAGATATTTTAGAAGCACTACATCCTACGCCAGCTACTTGTGGTTTGCCTAAGCAAAAAGCTAAAGACTTTATATTAGAAAACGAAAGTTATAAAAGAAGTTTTTATACTGGTTTTTTAGGAGAACTAAACTTTAGTAAAGAGCAATATAGGGCAAAAACAAAGCGAAATATAGAAAACAGAGCATATTCAGCTATAACTAAGGTTAGTAATTTATACGTTAATCTACGCTGTGCAGAACTTACTAATGACGCCGTTAAAGTATACGTAGGTGGTGGTATTACCATTGGGTCTAACCCAGAAAAGGAATGGGAAGAAACTGTTGCTAAAAGTGGTACTATGTTGCGTATTATTTTAAAATAATTGGGTAAACTATGCTTTAGGATGTACTTTTGCATAATTAAATTACTAATAAATATTCTTATAATTTGAGATACTCTAGCATACCTACTGCCCAATCTGTAATACTGCATTGTAAGGCTAAAGGGGTTAAAGATATTGTAATATCACCAGGTTCTAGAAATGCACCATTAACTATTGGGTTTACAGAAGATCCGTATTTTAAGTGTTATAGTGTAGTAGATGAGCGTTGTGCTGCTTTTTTTGCACTAGGTATTGCACAAAATACGGGTAAAATTGTAGCTGTAGTGTGTACTTCTGGTAGTGCTATGCTTAACTATTACCCAGCAGTAGCAGAGGCTTATTATAGTGATATTCCTTTACTTGTAATTTCTGCAGATAGGCCAAGTTATAGAATAGACATAGGAGACGGACAAACAATACGGCAAGAGGATGCTTTTAAAAACCATATTGGTTACCAAGCCAATTTAAAGCAGGATGTTTCCCATGCTACTGAAACAGTTGAGAAATTTGGACAGTCTATATTGTCTTCTAAAAAAACAATAGAAGAGCAACAAAAAAATATTAATATTTACAATGGCGTTGAGTTAGAAAATGCTATAGATTATGCTATGCAGGAGTTTGCTCCAGTACATATTAATGTGCCCTTAGAGGAGCCTTTGTATAATACAGAGGAGCATAGTTGTGTATATCCTACAGTAAAGGAAGAAGAAGATGTTATGCCAAAAACTTGTTCTAGGTTAGATGATTTTGCTTCTATATGGAATACTTCTACTAGAAAAATGATTTTAGTAGGTGTTAATAAGCCAAATGTAGTAGAACAGCAGTTTTTAGATGAATTGGCAGAAGATGAATCTGTAATTGTATTTACAGAAACAACATCTAACATACACCATCCAACATTTTTTAATAGTATAGATAGCATTTTAGCTCCTATTGAAAAATCTGAGAATAAAGAAGAGTTATTTTCTGCACTAAGACCAGATGTGTTATTAACCTTTGGCGGGTTAGTAGTATCAAAAAAAATAAAACATTTTTTACGCAATTATAAGCCTAAACACCATTGGCATATAGATGGTAAAAAGGCATACAATACATTCTTTAGTTTGTCTCATCACTTTAAAGTAGACACAAATACGTTTTTTAATACTTTTTTAGACAAGACAAAGTTTGTAGATAGTACGTACTTTGCTAAATGGTCTAAAGTAAAAGAGAATTATGAAGAAAAGCGTAATGCTTACTTAAAGACTATTGAGTTTTCTGATATGCTAGCTTTTTCAAACATATTACCAAGCATACCAGATGGGTACCAAGTACATTTATCTAATAGCTCTACGGTAAGGTATGCGCAGTTATTTCCTTTAAAAAATACGCTAAAAGTATATTGTAATAGAGGAACTAGTGGTATAGATGGTTGTACGTCTACAGCCGTAGGTGCATCAATCTATAACAAAAAGCCAACGTTACTGGTTACAGGAGATTTAAGCTTTTTGTATGATAGCAATGCACTTTGGAACAATTATGTAAAACCTAATTTTAGAATAATTGTAATAAATAATAGTGGTGGAGGTATTTTTAGGATTCTACCAGGGCAAGAAGAAACAGAAAATTATAAAACATATTTTGAAACCGCTCATAATTTAGAAATTTCTAATTTGTGTACTATGTATGGTGTTGATTATAAGTTGGCTGAGGACGAAGAAACGTTAAAGCAACATTTAGAAGATTTTTACAATGAATCTGATAAAGCAAAATTATTAGAGGTGAAAACACCTAGAATAATAAACAATAAAATTTTGCTTAGTTATTTTGATTTTATATCTTAGAAGCATTATTAACATTAACTATACAAAAGAACATTAAAATTATGAGTCAAAGAGATGATTTAATTACAAAGTATGCAGCGGATTTAAAAGATAAATTTGGAGAAACTGCAGATATGGATTTATTAACAAAAGTAACTATTGGTTTAGGTCCGTCTATTTATAATAAAGATTCTTCTAAAGTATCTGGTTCAGATGAAAAAGAATTAGAAACAGTGAAGAAAAACTTTTTAATGAAAAAGTTAGGGATGAGTGATGATCCTAAGTTAATGGAAGGTATTAAAGCTGTTATGGATAAATACGGTGCTTCTAACAGAAACAAACATAGAGCTGTTGTGTATTACAAATTAGCACAACATTTTAAAAAGGAGTCTGTTTACAATAAATAGATTTTAATAAATTATGTAAAAGAGGCTACCTAAGTAAGGTAGCCTCTTTTTTTTACTGTACTTTTGTAGCATATAATAGTAAGATGGAATTAGGAAAATACAACTCTTTAGAAATATTAAGAGATACCAGTGTTGGTTTGTTTTTAGGAGATACAGACGGTAACGATGTTTTGTTACCAAATAAATATGTACCAGAGAATTTTGAAATAGGAGATATGCTTACTGTATTCTGCTATTTAGATTATGATGAGAGACCTATTGCAACAACATTAAAACCATACATTATTCGTAATGATTTTCATTTGTTGCGTGTAGCTGAGGTTAATAACTTTGGTGCTTTTATGGAATGGGGACTAGAGAAGCATTTATTAGTGCCATTTAGAGAACAACGAACTAAAATGGTAGACAATCAATGGTACATTGTTTATTGTTATTTAGATGAACAAACAGATAGGTTGGTTGCATCTAATAAATTAGATAAGTTTTTATCTAACGAAGAGTTAACTGTAGAGAATAATGATGAGGTAAATGTATTATTTACTCGTAAAACCGATCTTGGTTGGGAAGTAATAATTAATAACCTGCATAAAGGTTTGGTGTATGCTAATGAAGTATTTAAAGATATAGCAATTGGCGATAAACAAATAGGATATATTAAAAACATACGACCAGACAATAAAATTGATGTTTCTCTACAACCTCTAGGGCATTTAATTTTAGAGCCAACGGCTAATACTATTTACGAAAAATTAAAGGATAATGGAGGCTTTTTAGGCTTGCATGATAAGTCTGATCCTGAAGATATAAAAAGAGAACTACAGCTAAGTAAAAAGGCCTTTAAAAAAGGAATTGGAACATTGTACAGAGAACGTAGAATAGAAATTAAACCAGACGGAATATACTTGATTTAAATAATTAGGAGTTAGTTTGTAAAATTAAACTTACAATAGTAATATTGTGCCTTAAATTAAATACTACAATATTTTATTTTAGTTTAAAAAACGTTAAATTGCATAGACCATATAACTATAAGCAAACATTAACCAACCTGTAAATTTAAAATATGCCATTTATTGAAGAAGTAGATTTATTAGAGCTACACAAAGATATTGATAAGGCTCAATTAATGAACGAACGTTTATTAGATCAAATTAAATATAAAAATAAAGAATTAAAGAGGAAGAGAAGGCAGCGTAATGTCTTAGGTGTAATTGCGGCTGTATTTTTTCTTGGTACTTTGGTGTTTACTTCTTTTTCAGCAGGTTTATCTACAAGAGCAAGAGCTTTTAATACAGAAGAGAATAATAATATTTTAGTTTCTATAGATAGTTTAGATGTTATTAAATCTCGTATAAATAACCTAAAGGAGCAAAACGAAGAATTAAACTTTGTTAATGATTTTTATTTAGCTCGTAATATTCTAGAAAAACAAACAATTTATTCTGTACAAGTAAAAACATTTGTAGACAACAATGTTACATTAGTATCTAACTCTTTAGCAAATACATTATTTGTAAAGAATAACCCTTTTTATACATATTCTATTGGAAATTTTGAAACTATTGAAGAAGCAAGAACTTTTAGGTTACAGCTTGTAAAAATGGGTTTTGAAGATGCTTTTGTTGCTTCATATAAAGATGGCAAAAGACTAAAAATAGAGAATCCTAACTAAGAATGAAATTAAAAGCTTGGGTAAATGCAGCCAGGTTAAGAACCTTACCATTATCTATTTCCGGAATTATTGTTGGTTATGCTTTAGCTAGTTTTTATGGTTTTGCCAATATTACCATTTTTGTATTAGCACTTTTAACTACTGTTGCCTTACAGGTAACATCTAATTTTGCTAATGATTATGGAGATGGCGTAAAAGGCACAGATAATGAAGACAGAATAGGTCCAAAACGTGCCTTGCAAAGTGGTATACTTAGCCGTAAGGAACTTAAAAAAGGAATTATAGTTGCTATTGTAATTAGTCTTTTTTTAATAATAGCATTAGTATTATCTGCTTTTACTACAGATAGCCTTATTTATATAGGAATATTTTTTTTACTAGGAGTTTTTGCTGTTTGGGCATCAATAAAATACACTGTTGGTAAATCTGCCTACGGCTACAGAGGTCTAGGAGATGTTTTTGTATTTATCTTTTTTGGACTTGTAAGTGTACTTGGTTCTATGTTTTTGCTTACAAAGTCTTTGTATATAATAACTATTTTACCGGCAGTTACCATAGGGTTGCTAAGTGTAGCTGTACTTAACTTAAATAATTTAAGAGATATTGTTTCTGATAAAAACTCAGGAAAAAACACGATTGTAGTTAAAATGGGTTTTTTAAACGGAAAAAGATACCATTATTCAATACTTATAACTAGCTTTATATGCGTATTGTATTTTACGGTATATAATTATACAAATTTTTTAAACTTTCTGTGGATATTAGCTTATATCCCTATTGCTAAACACTTTATAAAAGTTTTAAAAATGAAGGATTCATCAACAATGGATCCAGAACTCAAAATAGTAGCCTTAAGCAGTTTTTTATTCGCTATTTTGTTTTATTTTAGTTTTAATAATTTTTTGTAAATTAGCATAGATAAAGTCCATTATAAAACCAACAGAATTGGAAAAACCCATAAAAATATTAATTGTAGAAGATAACGTTATTATAGCAGATGATATGCAATCTATGCTAGAAGAAATTGGCTATGAAATAGTTGGTAACGTAATTGTATACGAGCAAGCGGAAGAAGTATTAAGAACAACAGAGGTAGATTTAGTTCTTATAGATATCATACTAGCATCAGACAAAACCGGTATAGATTTAGGTAAGCATATTAGAGACAACTATAACATACCATTTATTTTTGTAACATCTAACTCTGATAGAGCTACAGTAGAAAAGGCAAAAGTTGTTAAGCCAAATGGTTATTTAGTAAAACCTTTTGAGCAACAAGATTTATATACGTCAATAGAAATTGCATTATCTAACTTTAATTATTTAGATAAACAAGGTCTTACAGAGGATGATGTAGAAAAGCCAATGTCCAATT
The DNA here is from genome assembly GCF_002813425.1 of Cellulophaga sp. RHA19. Classification (NCBI taxonomy): domain Bacteria; kingdom Pseudomonadati; phylum Bacteroidota; class Flavobacteriia; order Flavobacteriales; family Flavobacteriaceae; genus Cellulophaga; species Cellulophaga sp. RHA19. The sequence goes on along the minus strand of NZ_PHUL01000001.1, from coordinate 3,161,217 downwards.
CTGTATTAAAGGATTCTATTTTTGTTAAAAAGCAGCATTTATATTACAGAATAAACTTTACAGATATACAGTTTATAAAAGCTGATAACGTATACCTAGAAGTAAACACTGCAGATAAAAAATTCCTAGTTAGATCACCACTAAAAGATTATTTAGAAAAACTACCTAGAGACAAGTTTTATAGAGCTCACAAATCTTACATTGTTAATGTAGATCATATTGGTGCTGTGAACTCCAAAGATGTTATGATTAATGATAAGTTAATCCCTATATCAAAAGAATTTAAAGAGTTTATTATTTCTTCAATGAACTCCTAGTTACCCTAAAATATATTACAAAGCCTTGCTAATTTTCTAGCAAGGCTTTTTTGTTGCTAATATTTAATGAAACCTTGTAATATTAAATAATATATTACCATTCTTACATAACTACGGTTCATTTATACATTTTAAGCAGTTTTGCCTTATTATTTTTGCTATTTTGAGCTTATAATTATTAAGAAAATCATAACTTGCCCTATAGTTTAACAAAAACTTAAGAAGAAAGAGCGTTTTAGGGCAATTCACTCTTTTACTTATACCCAAGTAAGTCAAAATTTTTTTATAATAGACCCCTAATATGATTACAAAAATTGCTAAATTTTTAAGTAACAATAAAAACATAGAGTACACTTTAAAAACTAACACCAGCGTATTTTCTACAAAAATATGTGTAACAGTATTATTTTTTTTACTTGCAATTACTAATACCTCTGTAGCACAAGATATAGAGTTACAACAAACTGTTTTGGATAGCTTTGTTAAAATTCCGTCTGCAAAAGACAAGTTTGCATACTTTTATAAAACACCAAATAGGTATAAAGAAAACTCTAGTTATGAGTGGTTAGAGCGTATAGACTCTATGCTAACAAAGGCAAAAAATGCTCCAGATGATGGTTCTGTAGAATATTATAGAATATTACAAGCTCACATACACCAAGACTTAGTTCAGTATGATAAAAGTATTGCAATTACTAACGAGTTGTATATTGATAAAACAAAGCTAAGTGATACGCTTAAAAGTGCTCTTTTAGATATTATGGATGAGAATTATTCTCAACTTAAATTATATGAAAAGCAAATTGCAATACGCAAAGAAAAAAAGGAACTAGGTTTAGCAGATAATATTTCATTCTTTGATATTTATGCAGATCAAGGACTTTATCAAAAAGCAAGAAGTGAGTATATAAGAGAAAAAAGCAATGTTGTTATTAGTCAAGATTATTACGGACAAGCTGTTTATAACAACAAAATTGGAGATTTTTTAAGGTTAGATAAATCATCACAAGTAGCACTAGAAAAATACCAAGAAGCGCGCAAATTTATAAACACATATCTAGATACAATAGCAAGACCAAAGACTGAAGATGAATTGGTAAAAGGAGTGCTGTTAAAAGGAGTTATAGAAGGTAACATTGGTAAATGCTATATGTTATTAAAAAGATACGAAGAGGCAATACCCTTGTTAGACTCTAGTTTGGTAAAAATTAGAGAAAATAATGTAGAAGTTTATTCTCAAGATGCTGTAGAAAATACTCTAGACCTAGCTAACTGTTATTTGCAAACTAATAAATTAGACAAGGTTTTAGAGCTTATTAACGATGACTTAAAAACAATTAAGGTGTCTAATGTGTTGCGTAAAAACCAATTGTTAGCGGTTTATTACCAAAAAATGGACGATTATAGAAGAGCAAACTTCTATTTAAATAATAATATCAGAATTAACGATTCTATCAGAGTTAATGAAACGCTAAAAAAGCATCAGCAAATAGCAACAGTTTTTGAAAAAGAACTAGAAAATTCTGAGGATAGATTAGACGAAAAAAAGATAGAATTAGAGAATGCAAAAATAGAGGCTCAAGCTAGTGATGAGCGTATGAGTCTTATTTTAATATCACTAATATTTACATTATTAGGCTTAGGAGGTTTAGTATTTGCGTATATTAAAAGTATTAAAAATCAACGTGTTATTGCAAAGCAAAATAACATTATAGAAAGTCAGTTAACAGAAAAAGATTCGCTTTTAAAAGAGATTCACCATAGAGTAAAAAATAACCTTCAAATGGTATCTAGTTTGTTAAGCTTGCAAACTAAAAATACTAAAAGTAAGGCTGCAATTATGGCTTTAGAAGAGGGTAAAAGTAGAGTAAAAGCAATGGCTTTAATTCATCAAAAATTATATCAGAATGATGATTTATCGGTAATAGAAATGCAAGGCTACGTAGAGAGTTTGGTAAACAGTGTGCAGTCTGTATTTAAAAAAGGCGGACATAACATTAATATTACCATTGATGCAGAAGGTGTAGAGTTAGATATTGACAGAGCAATCCCTTTTGGTTTAATATTAAATGAGCTTGTATCTAATTCCTTTAAATATGCTTTTCCAGATAATGATGAAAACGGAAAAATATACATTCATTTAAGAAACACAGAAACTGGTGGTTACTTTGAGTATACAGATAACGGTGTAGGTTTACCAGAGGATACAGACGAAAGAACAAAGTCATCTATGGGTATTCGTTTAATGAACCGTTTGGTAAATCAGTTACAATCTACACTTAATATAGATAAATCTGTAGAAGGAGTTCGTTTTTGGTTCAATTTTAAATAAATTTGAACTAAAATAACATACTATGAAAATTACATTTCTTGGTCACGCAACTTTGTTACTAAAAGTTGGAGGCAAAACTGTTTTGGTAGATCCATTTATTTCAGGAAACCCAAAGAATAATAATCAAGTAGATAAAGATACTTTAAATCCTGATTATATATTAGTTACGCATGCGCATCAAGATCATGTTTTAGATGTAGAAGACATAGCAAAAAGAACCAATGCGGTAATTGTTAGTAATTTTGAAATTGCTACATATTATGAAAACAAAGGTTTAAAAGTGCACCCAATGAACCACGGTGGTAGTTGGACTTTTGATTTTGGAACCGTAAAATATGTAAACGCAATACATACATCTTCATTTGCAGATGGTTCTGAAGGTGGTCTTCCTGGCGGATTTATTATTACATCAGTAAATAAAAGTATTTACATAGCTGGCGATACAGCCTTAACTATGGATATGAAACTTATACCAATGTTTGCCAAATTAGACTTAGCTGTTTTACCTATAGGCGATAATTTTACAATGGGTGTAGATGATGCTATTATAGCATCTAACTTTGTAGAATGTAATACTATTTTAGGTTACCATTTTGATACCTTTGGCTTTATAGAGATTGATGAAGCTAAAGCTGTAGAAAAGTTTAAAGCAGCCGGTAAACAACTACATTTATTGCCAATAGGTGATTCTCTTACAGTATAATACTGTAGTCTTATGAAAGCAATTTATAAAAAATACACTCTAGATTTTAAAAGACCTAGTGGTACGTCACGTGGTATACTAACCCAAAAAGAGACTTGGTTTATTATTTTAATAAACGATAATAAAACAGGAATTGGAGAATGCGGAATTTTAAGAGGTTTAAGTATAGACGATGTTCCAAATTATGAGGAAAAGCTAAATTGGGTGTGTAACAACATTCATTTGGGATTAGATGCTCTTTTGAGTGTTTTAGTAGAGTATCCTAGCATACAATTTGGTTTAGAGCAAGCATTTTTATCTTTAGCAGCAGAAAATCCTTTTATTCTATTTAAAAATGATTTTTCAACCAAAGAAGCTACAATTCCTATAAACGGATTAATTTGGATGGGAGAGGAGTCTTTTATGCATCAACAAATACAACAAAAACTACAAGACGGTTTTAGTTGCATTAAAATGAAAATAGGAGCAATAGATTTTGATAAAGAAGTTTCGCTTTTAAAATCGATTAGAAAAAAATATAAAAAAGAGGAAATAGAGTTACGTGTAGATGCTAATGGTGCTTTTAAAGAAGATGCCTTAGATAAACTTAAAATTTTAGCAGAATTAGACTTACACTCTATAGAACAGCCAATTAAGCAAGGTAATTATGCGCAAATGAAAAATTTGTGTGCCGTTACGCCATTACCTATTGCTTTAGATGAAGAATTAATTGGTGTTTTTGGTGTAACAAAAAAGGAAAAACTGCTACAAACTATACAACCTCAATATATTATTTTAAAGCCTAGTCTAGTTGGTGGTTTTAAAGGTTGCCAAGAATGGATTACTATTGCAGAAAAGTATAATATTGGTTGGTGGGTTACAAGTGCTTTAGAAAGTAATATTGGCTTAAATGCCATTGCACAATGGACCTACAGTTTACAGAGTAAAATGCCGCAAGGCTTGGGTACAGGTAGTTTGTATACCAACAATTTTAATAGCCCTTTGGAGGTTAGTAACGGAGCTATTAGTTACCGTAATAACCTAGATTGGCAACAAAATTTAATAGAAGATTTATGTATATAGAACAAGGACTAAAAGCAAAAACAAGAGGTATGTGGAAGTATTTTATTCTTCCTACAGGTTTTATAATTTTAATGATATTTAATTATATCTCTGTTAAAGCTTCTCCTGTGCCTGTAGATGAGTTAATGGATAAAATGATAGAGCAACTTGGCAGAAACCTTGTGTTTGCTATTAACCTAGTACCTTTAGCTTTTGGTTTGTTGGTTGTTTTAGGTTGGACAAAACTTGTTCACGGACAGTCTGTAACATCTTTAACTACCGCAAGAAAAAAGATAGACTTTAAACGTATTGGCTTTTCATTTGCTTTTTGGGGGTTACTAACCATATTCTTATTTGCTATAGGTTTTGTACTCTCTCCAGAGGATTTTGTTTTTAACTTTAAACTAGGACCTTTTATAACTTTAGCTATTATTAGCATACTTTTAATACCCTTACAAACCAGTTTTGAAGAATACCTTTTTAGAGGACATATGATGCAAGGTCTGGGTATTTTAGCAGGTAATAAGCTAGTACCTTTAATTGTAACATCTGTTTTATTTGGTGTTATGCATATGGCTAACCCAGAGGTAGAAACACTTGGTTATGGTATAATGGTGTACTACATTGGTACAGGTTTCTTTTTAGGTATTATAACTTTAATGGATGACGGTTTAGAACTTGCCCTTGGTTTTCACGCTGCTAATAATTTAATTGGAGCTTTGTTGGTTACTGCAGATTGGACCGTTTTTCAGACAGATTCTATTTATGTAGATGTGAGTAAGCCAGAACTAGGTTGGGATATTTTTGTACCTGTTTTAGTAATATATCCAATATTAATACTCCTTTTTGCTAAAAAATATAAGTGGACAAACTGGAAAGAAAAACTAACTGGTAAAGTTTTAAAAGAAGAGGAATTGACTCCTGAGCAACTTACAGACAATGCATTTTAATACAAAAATACATCCTAAATTTAAACTTAATGGTGTTTCTTTCTCTTATGATAGTCTAAAAGCGTTTACTTTAGAATTAATTAAAAAAGATAATTTTGAAAATGCCATAGGTTTATTTTTGCAAGATTGGCTTTCTAATTCGCCAACATTAATTATACACACTTCTGGTTCTACAGGTACACCTAAGCCAATAATAGTGCATAAAAAGCAGATGATGAATTCTGCTTTAGCAACTGGTGTTTTTTTTCATTTAAAAGAAAGTGATACTGCTTTGTTGTGTTTGCCAGCGAGTTATATAGCAGGTAAAATGATGTTAGTTAGAGCATTAGTTCTTGGTTTAGAAATAGACTATGTAGATCCTAGTTCTAATCCTTTAAATAAAGTAAGCAAACAATACAAGTTTTCTGCAATGGTTCCTATGCAGGTAAATAATAGTTTACAAAAATTACATATAATAGATACACTTATAATTGGTGGCGCAGCAGTTTCTTTAGATTTAAAAGATAAATTAAAAAATGCCTCTACACATTTGTATGAAACTTATGGGATGACAGAGACTATTACTCATATTGCTTTAAAAGAAATAAAATCTACATCATTTAAAACTCTGCCAAACGTAAAAATTTCTTTAGATAATCGTAATTGTTTGGTAATAGATGCACCAAAAGTATCAACGCAAATTATAATAACTAATGATGTAGTAGAATTAGTTTCAGAATCTGAATTTATATGGTTAGGTAGGTTTGATAATATTATAAATTCTGGAGGAATAAAATTGAATCCAGAGCAGATTGAAGCTAAATTATCTGACTATATTAAAACCGATTTTTTTGTATCTAGTTTGCCAGACCCTATTTTAGAAAACAAGCTTGTTTTGCTAATAGAAGATGAGCAACAAAATGAAGATATTTTAGCTGCACTAAAAGAATCTGAGGTGTTTACTTTTTATGAAATACCTAAAGATGTTTACTATATACAAGAGTTTACACGTACCAATTCTGGTAAAATTAAACGTACTAAAACTCTGCAATTGCTTAAAAAGTAACTTTACTCACTCAAAAGTACACTTCCCTAATTCTGTGTTTTTCTATTAATGTCTGTATTGTAGGTTTGTTTTAAACTTATAAACCAGTCATTATGAAAAACTTTTTAATTGCCTTATGTATTATTTTCTGTAGCACACAATTAAGTGCTCAAACTAAAATAGTTACAGGAACTGTAATGTGTGACAACATCCCTTTGCCCGGAGTAAATGTTGTTGTTAAAGGATCAAACAAAGGTGTATTAACAGATTTTAATGGTCATTTTTCAATAAAGTCTAAGGAAAATGATAAACTTGTCTTTACATATTTAGGTTATAAATCTAAAGAAATTAAACAGAAAAAAGTAAAGTCAACAGTTAACCTACAGGAAGATTTTACAATTTGCTTTCCAAAACTATCAGATAATCTTCCATTCAACATCTATGAGTTTGGAACTGAGAATATAAACACACAGCAAGACTTGTACAATACAATTAGAGCTAAAGTTCCGGGTGTACAAATAACCAATACTCAAAATAATAACATACCAAAAATTACAATGCGTGGTGATAGTAATACCATTGTTATTATTGATGGTATTCGTTATACAGATACTTCAATCTTACAGACTATAAACCCTTTAGATATAGAAAAAGTATATGTAGCTAATTCTGTAGCGGCATCTAACTATTTACTAACCAAAAGAAACTAAAACTTATGAAAAAACTATTATTTATACTTTGCATAATTGTATGTAGCATACAAGCAAAAGCACAAGAATTAACAATTACAGGTACAGTTACAGATGCTACTGGCCCTTTACCAGGAGTAAATATCATTAGTTCTGGGACAAAATACGGAACAACTACAGATTTTGATGGTTTATACACTATAAAAGCTAGTAAAGGAGATACGTTAGCATATACCTACATAGGCTATAAATACAAAGAGGTTGTAGTAAAAGATAATCTTAAAATAGATGTAGTTTTAGAAGAAGATAATACAGCTTTGGATGAAGTAGTTATCACAAGTTATGCAAGCTCTTCAGAGTTGGCATATTCAAGTAGAGCACGTAATGTTAGAAAGGTAACAAAGAGAGAAAAAATACAAAACAATATTTCTAGTCAATTATCAGGTAAAGTTGCAGGTGTGCAGGTTACAAAGGGTACAAAAAAAACAGCTAAGCCAATACAGATTAGAGGTGTATCTTCAATTAGCGCAGGTAATGAACCATTATACGTTGTAAACGGAGTTCCTGCAAAAGAGGGTAACAGAGCTATTTATAAAATTAAACCATCAAAAATTAAATCTATGGAGGTTTTTAAATCTGCTAAGGCAAGTGTTTTGTTTGGTGAAGCAGGTAAAAATGGATGCGTAATTATTACAACAAAAGGATATACTAGTACAATTAATTATGATGAAGAATATGCTAAGTTATCAGAAAGTCAGTTTAAAAAAGTTACACTAGATCCGCTTTCTACTTTTTCTATTGATGTTGATAAAGCTGGTTATAGTAACGTTAGAAGAATGATAAATAACGGAGAAAATATTCCTTTTGATGCTGTTAAGATTGAAGAAATGGTTAATTATTTTGATTATGATTACCCACAACCAACAGACGAGCATCCATTTTCTATATCTACAGATGTAGCTAAAACGCCTTGGAATATACAAACACAATTGGTTCGTATAGGTTTACAAGGAAAAGAGTATTTAAATGAAGAATTACCAGCTTCTAATTTAACTTTTTTAATAGATGTTTCGGGGTCTATGGAAGACTATAATAAGTTACCACTTTTGGTATCTGCTTTTAAATTATTAGTGCATCAACTTAGAGAAAAAGACAAAGTAGCTATAGTTGTATATGCTGGTGCTGCAGGAGTTGTTTTAGAGCCAACTAATGGAAATCAAAAAGAAAAAATAATAAATGCATTGCAAAAATTAGAAGCGGGTGGTTCTACAGCTGGCGGACAAGGTATTCAATTGGCGTATAAATTAGCAGAGAAGAATTTTAAAAAGAACGGAAATAACCGGGTAATACTTGCTACTGATGGCGATTTTAATGTTGGTGCGTCTAGTAATAGCGATATGGAAAAGCTAATAGAGGAAAAAAGAGCATCTGGTGTGTTTTTATCTGTACTTGGCTTTGGTATGGGTAATTACAAAGACTCTAAGTTAGAAACTCTTGCTGATAAAGGCAATGGTAACCACGCTTATATAGATACTATGCAAGAGGCACAAAAAGTATTTGGTAAAGAGTTTGGGGGTACATTATATACTATTGCTAAAGACGTAAAAATTCAGGTTGAATTTAATCCTGCTAAAGTACAAGCATACCGCTTAATTGGTTATGAAAATAGACTTTTGGCAGATGAAGATTTTGTAGATGATACCAAGGATGCTGGTGAGTTAGGAAGCGGACATAAGGTTACTGCTCTTTACGAGGTTGTTCCCGTTGGCGTAAAAAGTGATTATGTAAAAGATGTAGCAGAGTTAAAGTATACAAATACAGAAGCTGCAGCTAACTATACAGATGAGTTGTTTACGGTTAAGTTTAGATATAAAAAACCAAATTCTGATACAAGTGTAGAAATGGTTCACATTCAAAAAAATGAAGAAACAGTAATGTCTGCAGATTTTAAATTTGCTTCTGCAGTTGCTTTATTTGGACTTAAATTACGTAAATCTCAGTTTACAAATAATGCAAGTTTAAGTGCGGTTATTAAGTTAGCACAAGAGGGCAGAGGAGAAGATAAGCAAGGGTATAGAGCAGAGTTTATACGCTTGGTAAATGCAACGGATAAAGAGTTATAAGGAAAAGTGATGGTGGTTGTGTTTTTTAAAAAGTGCTGACTAAATATTGTTGGCACTTTTTTTATGTTGCAATCTGTAAAAAAAAACAGAAGCTAGTAAGCCAATTAAAGAGAAGCTAGCTAACATTACAAATACGTGTTGATGTCCTAGTTCTCCAGGAGAATTATCTAGTAACATACCCATTAATGGACCTGCAAAAATATCTGGTGTGTAGCCAATAATAGAAATTAAGCCTACGGCAGTACCTGTTAATAGCAAAGGTATGTGACCTTCTTGCATAGTTGCAAAATATAAAGAGCGTACAGCGTAAACTCCGGTTACTGTAATTAGTATGGATGTAATAAATAGTGCTGTGCTAGTAGGTGTTATAACTCCCGATGCAAATAGTAAAGCTCCTATAATACTAAGTATAAAACTAATAATAAGCCAAAGTGTAGTTTTGCTTTTATCTGCTAAAAAGCCTATTAAAATACCAATAACGGGTCTAATAAAGAGTAAAAGTGTTCCAATTTCTGCAGATTTAACCTCATTATATAACATTACTTCTTTTGCGTAGAGCGAGAAAACATCTGTAATTTTGTAGCCAACATAAGCACACAAAATAATAACCATTAATAACCAAACAGATGGTATTTTTAATACCGTTTTTATTTGATGCGTAGAGATAGACTGTAGTTGTATTTCTTCTTCTTTAATTTCTTTAGATTTTAAAAAGAACCATACAATTATGCCAATTACAACAATTATGGCAGACGTTACCCAAACAATGTAATTAAATGCTTCTGCTCTATTTGCTAAACTTGCAGTTTCTACAGAACCAATTATAAATAAAGAAAATATAAAAACTCCTAAGGCTCCAAAACTAGCACCAACTAAACCTCTGCCACCATCTAAAAAGCCAAATGCTTTACCTTGAGAAGTATTTCCGCCCCAAACACGAGTAGCTTTTATCATTGGTGCCCAAAACAAAAAAATTGTTGTAAAACCCCAATAACCGTACAATACTTTTAGTACAAAATAGCTAGGGTTTGCAGCAAGTACTAATCCGCCTAAAGCAGTAGAAAATAAAGCAATGGCAATTAGCTTTCTAGGAGGAAATTTATCTGCAATTGGTCCGCCTAATAAATAAGAACCCATTGCAACAAAACCGTAAACAGAAAAGCAAGTTCCTAGTTCTAAATTTGTGAGATTAAAAACCTCCAAAACTGTAGGTCTAAAAACTCTAGCTAAAACAAAAGGTAATATAAACACTGCTTCTCCTGATAGTATTAGGAGAAACAGGTATAACCAATTATGTTGTTTTTTAGTGTCGATATATAATTTTATTGTGGTGTATTGCTAGTTTAAACCTGTATTACTCCTAAATTAAAAGGCTTTTCAATAGGAGCGTGGTTTGCAGCTTCTATACCCATAGAGATCCATTTTCTTGTATCTAATGGGTCTATTACACCGTCAGTCCAAATACGAGAAGCAGCATAATATGGAGATATTTGCTCATCATATCTTGCTTTTACTTTGTCAAATAATTCTTTTTCTTTTTTCTCGTCTATTTCTTCTCCTTTTTTAAGTAAAGAAGCTTTTTCAATTTGCATTAAAACTTTAGCTGCAGAGTTACCACTCATTACAGCGAGTTCTGCACTTGGCCAAGCAGCAATTAACCTAGGGTCGTATGCTTTACCACACATAGCATAATTACCAGCTCCATAACTATTACCAATAACAATTGTAAATTTTGGTACAACAGAGTTGCTAACAGCATTTACCATTTTAGCACCATCTTTTATAATGCCACTATGCTCACTTTTACTACCAACCATAAAGCCAGTAACATCTTGTAAAAATACAAGCGGAATTTTCTTTTGGTTGCAATTTGCTATAAAACGGGTAGATTTGTCTGCGCTGTCATTATAAATAACACCACCAAATTGCATTTCTCCTTTTTTGGTTTTTACAAGCTTACGTTGGTTTGCAACAATACCAACAGCCCAACCATTTATACGAGCATACCCTGTAATTATAGTTTTTCCGTAACCTTCTTTGTATTCTTCAAACTCAGAATCATCAACCAAACGCTTAATAATTTCAAGCATATCATACTGGTCACTTCTAGATTTTGGCAAAATACCGTAAATATCTTTAGGGTCTAATTTTGGCTTTTTAGCTTCAATTCTGTTAAAACCAGCTTTATCAAAATCACCAATTTTATTTACTATTTTTTTAATTTTATCTAAAGCATCAGCATCATCTTTAGCTTTGTAATCTGTAACACCAGATATTTCGCAATGTGTAGTTGCACCACCTAAAGTTTCATTATCAATACTTTCACCAATAGCCGCTTTTACAAGGTAGCTGCCAGCTAAAAATATACTAGCTGTTTTGTCTACAATTAAAGCTTCATCACTCATAATTGGCAAATAAGCACCACCAGCAACACAACTTCCCATTACTGCAGAAATTTGAGTAATTCCCATACTACTCATCACAGCATTGTTTCTAAAAATACGCCCAAAGTGTTCCTTGTCTGGGAAAATTTCATCTTGCATAGGTAAATAAACACCAGCGCTATCTACCAAGTAAATAATTGGTAATCTATTTTCTATGGCAATTTCTTGCGCTCTTAAATTCTTTTTTCCGGTAATAGGAAACCAAGCACCAGCTTTTACAGTAGCATCATTAGCAACAACTATGCATTGCTTGCCTTGTACGTAACCTATTTTAATAACAACTCCTCCAGATGGGCAACCACCGTGCTCTTTATACATACCTTCACCGGCAAAAGCAGCAATCTCTATAGCATCTGCTTTATCATCTAAAAGGTAATCTATACGCTCTCTGGCTGTCATTTTGCCTTTGGCGTGTTGTTTTTCAATTTTACTTTTGCCACCACCCAACTTTACTTTACTTAATTTATGTTTTAAATCTGATAAAAGAAGTTTGTTGTGATCCTCGTTCTTATTGAAATTTATATCCATTCTGTAAAAATTGCTTTAGACCATAAAGATAAGTGGAATAATATATATGATATTACTTAACTTTGATAAAAGTTAGAAAAAAAGTTTATTTCATGCGAGAAAAAATTGGTTGGGGTATAGTTGGTTTAGGGAATATTGCAGAGAAATTTGCTAAAGATTTAGCATTGGTTAATACTGGAAAATTAGTTTCAATTTCTTCTAGAAGTAAAACTAAAGTTCAAGACTTTGCTGCCAAGCATAATGTAAAAAATAGTTATAATAACGCACAAGATTTGTTTAACTGTGCAGATGTAGACGTGGTTTATATAGCAACACCACATACGTTACATAAAGAGCTAAGCATTATGGCAATGAATAGCGGTAAACACGTTTTGTGCGAGAAACCTATGGGTGTTAATACAAAACAGGTTAAAAATATGATTGCTGCATCTGTAAAAAACAATGTTTTTTTAATGGAAGCTTTATGGAGTAGGTTTTTGCCATCAATACAAAAAGTAAAGCAAATTGTAGATGCAAAAGAGTTAGGAGAAATAAGCTATATAAAATCTGACTTTGCTTTTTATGGTTTAGATAGAGCAGAGGAAAGCAGGCTTTTAAATCCAAATTTAGCGGGTGGGTCTTTATTAGATATTGGTATTTATCCTGTTTTTTTAGCGTATTTACTTTTGGGTAAGCCTAATGAAATAATAGCTACAGCAAATTTTTATAAAACAGGTGTAGAAAAACAAGTTTCTATTATTTTTAAGTATGATAATGCACAGGCGCATTTGTATAGTGCTTTAACTGCTAATACCGAGACAAGCTCTGAGATAGCAGGTGATAAAGGTCTTTTAAAATTAGAAACTAGATGGCATGAAGCAGAAGGTTATTATATTGAAAAGTCTAGAGAAAAAGAATATTTTAAAACACCAAAATTAGGAGTAGGTTACACCTATGAAATAGAGGAGGTGCATAAATGTATAACTAACAACCAAATAGAAAGTAAACTATGGTCTCATCAAAATAGTTTAGACTTAATACAATTATTAGATCAAATTAGAGAAAAAACAAACATAGTTTTTCCTTTTGAAGCCTAATTTATTAGGTAAATTACCTATAAAATTACGATATTTGACAATTACTAAACCAACAAAATTAGAAGATGAATAAAAATACAGTTTTAGCGTGGGCTACATTTATAATGATATTTGTAGGCTTGGCGTTAATTGCACTTGGTGCTTTTAGGTATGATGATGTTGCCGGATGGGGATTTGCAGCCGTAGGATTTGGCTTTTTTGCTATTGCTTGGGTTTTTAATGCACTTAAAGGAAGAGTGTAAAACACAATATATTTGGGCAAAACAGCGTAATCTTATGCTGTTTTGCCTTTTTTTAATTCAATTAACAACTAAATAATAATAAAAGATATGTCTGACGATAAAAAAGTCATTTTTTCAATGTCTGGTGTTACAAAAACCTTTAAAACGGCAAATACACCAGTATTAAAAAATATATATTTAAGTTTCTTTTACGGTGCCAAAATTGGTATTCTTGGTCTTAACGGATCTGGTAAATCTACTTTATTAAAAATTATAGCTGGCTTAGATAAAAATTACCAAGGTGATGTAGTTTTTTCTCCAGGATATAAAGTAGGTTATTTAGAGCAAGAGCCACAATTAGACGATGATAAAACGGTAATAGAAATAGTTAAGGAAGGTGTTGCAGAAACTGTTGCTATTTTAGATGAGTACAATAAGATAAACGATATGTTTGGCTTAGAAGAAGTGTATTCTGATGCAGATAAAATGGATAAGTTAATGGCCAGACAGGCTGTGTTACAAGACCAGATAGATGCTAGTAATGCTTGGGAGTTAGATACTAAACTAGAAATTGCTATGGATGCATTACGTACTCCAGATGGCGATAAAAAAATAAGTGTATTATCTGGTGGTGAACGTAGAAGAGTTGCTTTATGTAGACTGTTATTACAAGAACCAGAAATTTTATTATTAGATGAGCCTACCAACCACTTAGATGCAGAGTCTGTACATTGGTTAGAGCACCATTTAGCACAATATAAAGGTACTGTTATTGCCGTAACGCATGATAGATACTTTTTAGATAACGTTGCTGGTTGGATTTTAGAGTTAGATAGAGGTGAAGGTATTCCTTGGAAAGGAAACTACTCTAGCTGGTTAGATCAAAAATCTAAACGTATGGCAGATGAAAGCAAAACAGCCTCTAAACGCCAAAAAACTTTAGAACGAGAGTTAGATTGGGTACGCCAAGGAGCTAAAGGTCGCCAAACAAAACAAAAGGCACGTTTAAAAAACTACGATAAATTAATGAGTCAAGATCAAAAACAACTTGACGAAAAATTAGAGATTTACATACCTAATGGTCCACGTTTAGGAACAAACGTAATAGAGGCTAAAGGTGTTAGTAAAGCTTTTGATGATAAATTATTGTACGAAGACTTAAACTTTAATTTACCACAAGCTGGTATTGTAGGTATTATTGGTCCTAACGGAGCTGGTAAAACAACAATATTTAGAATGATAATGGGAGAGGAAACTCCGGATAAGGGCGAGTTTAGTGTTGGTGAAACAGCTAAAATTGCATATGTAGATCAGAGTCACTCTAAAATTGATCCAGAAAAAACAATTTGGCAAAACTTTAGTGATGAGCAAGAGTTGGTAATGATGGGAGGTAAGCAAGTAAACTCTAGAGCTTATTTAAGTAGGTTTAATTTCTCTGGTAGTGAGCAAAATAAAAAAGTAAGTATGTTGTCTGGTGGTGAGCGTAACCGTTTACATTTAGCAATGACGTTAAAAGAAGAAGGTAACGTGTTACTTTTAGATGAGCCAACAAACGACTTGGATGTAAATACACTGCGTGCTTTAGAAGAAGGTTTAGATAATTTTGCAGGTTGTGCTGTAGTTATTTCTCACGATAGATGGTTTTTAGATCGTGTTTGTACGCATATCTTAGCTTTTGAAGGGGATTCGCAAGTTTATTTCTTTGAAGGTTCTTTCTCTGATTATGAAGAGAATAAAAAGAAACGATTAGGTGGTGACTTGATTCCTAAACGTATTAAGTATAAAAAATTAATTAGGTAATTACCTTTAATTATTTTGATAAAAAAAGCTCCTTATAAAAATATAAGGAGCTTTTTACTTTTATTAAGTTTTTTAGTATGAGTTATTTGGGTACCAGTCTAACTGTATAACTTCAATATCTTTATTACTTTCGGTTACTAATTTTTTAAATTTATCAATGTCACTAACATCTGGTTTTCCTCTGTAATGGTAAGGGTACACTTGCTTAGGTTTAAATTCTAGTACGGCACTTGCAGCACTGTTAACCGTCATTGTATATGGTAAATTCATACAAATAAAGGCCTTATCTATATTTTGTAAAGCGCGCATTTCTGGTATGTCTTCTGTATCACCAGAGAAATAAACTCGTTCTCCATTTTTTTCTAGTAGATAACCATTACCACGACCTTTACTGTGAAATTTAATAGCTTCTTCTCTTAAATTATACATTGGTATTGCTGTAATTTTTATGTCAGCAAAATCTACAGACTCATCATTATTTAGTATAGTAAGTTTAGTTTTTAAATTATCAGACAATTTATCAGCAACAGCTTGCGGAGCAATAATTGTTGTTTTTTCTGTGTTGATAGCTTCTAGGGTTTCTACATTTAAATGATCTCCGTGAATATCTGTAACTAAAATTAAATTTGGTTTATCTTGGTTTTTAAACATATTTACTCCACCAACAGGGTCTATGTAAATAGTTTTATCTCCCCAGTTAAAAACAGCTGTTGCGTGTTCTATAGGAATAACTTTAAAGTTGCTTTTACGTTTTTTAGAATTTTCTATTGTGGTATTTTTTGTTGCTATGTCTGTTTTTTTTTCGTCTTTGCAGCTCACTAGAAATAAGCAAATAACAACAATACTCGTTAGTTTTTCATTTTATTTTAAGTTTAGTTCCATTTTTATACTACTTCTTTTATATACAACATCTGGTTCTATAGGAATTTCTACAAAACCAATTTTTTTATAAATATGCAAAGCGTTTTTAAG
Source organism: Cellulophaga sp. RHA19 (assembly GCF_002813425.1). NCBI lineage: Bacteria > Pseudomonadati > Bacteroidota > Flavobacteriia > Flavobacteriales > Flavobacteriaceae > Cellulophaga > Cellulophaga sp. RHA19. The sequence goes on along the minus strand of NZ_PHUL01000001.1, from coordinate 3,144,997 downwards.
TTTAACACTAGAGTATAAAATTACTTGTTCCCAGTGTTCTTTTTTAGCAAACTCAATAGCATAATCTAATAATGCTTGGCCAATTCGTTTTCCTTGATAATCTTCATTTACTGCCATTTTACCTAGCTCATAAACGTTTTCTTTAATTTTAATGTAAGCCACACATCCTACAATGGTATCATCAATTTTAGCAAAAAAAATGTATCCTCCTTTATTTATAATATTCTCTTCGCACTTGTTTAAGAGCTCTATATCCTTTTCTTCTACTTCAAAATACTTTTTTATCCACTCTAAATTTAGTTTTTTAAAGGTTTTAGCGTATTTTGGCTGAAAGGGAATAAATGTTAAATTATTCATTGTTAATTATAATTTTAAGTAATTATTTCCGTTAGACGATTAATCTATACCTACAACCAATTTTTGGGTAGAGATAATCTAAATGGTTAAACCAAAACGTATATAAATTGAACCAAAAGATTAACTTAAGTCAAGTTAATAAATTAAACTGAATTAATAGTATTGTTATGAGTGAGAAAAAGAGTAATACGGGGTTAAAAGTACTTGCTGTTTTATTAGGAGTAGGATTGTTAGGGTCTATAGCCTATACTGTATCTTTATATAAGGATAGAGAAAAGACCAAAACTGTTTTAACACAAGAGAAAGAATATGTAGTTAATGATTTAACTAGCTTACAGTCTGAGTATGACAAAGCTATTATGGAAAGTAATGCTACTAATGAGGAATTAGTTGAAGCTAGAGACAGAATTGCTAAATACATTGATTCTGTTAAAACAATGAAAACAGATATCTCTTCATTATCTAGATATAGAAGACAAGTTAGTTTATTAAAGAAAGAAAGAGCTTTTTTACTTAAAAAAGTAGATTCTTTAACTACTTCTAACACTATGCTAGCAATAGAAAGAGATAGTACTTACCAAGAATTATCTAGACAAACAGTTTTTAATGATTCTTTAGTTGTACAAAATACACAATTAGCTGATGCAGTAGAAAAAGGTTCTGCATTAAATTTAGCTAAGTTTTCTGTAGATGCAGTAAAAGAGCGTAGTAGTGGTAAATTAGTTTCTACAACTAGAGCAGGTAGAGCAGATAAACTTAAAATTTGTTTTACAGTTGCAGACAATGCAATTGCACAAGCAGGTGATAGAGAATTTTATTTAGAAGTTTTAGATCCTCAAGGAAATGTTTTAGGAGAAGGAACTACAAAATCTAACGAAGGTGGAGCATCTTTAACTTATAGTAAAGCAACTGCTTTTTACTACGAGAACAGAACTTTAGATATCTGTGATTATGTAAATAAGCCAGCTGGTGATTTTCAAAAAGGAAATTATATGGCTATAGTTTATGATTCTAAATTAAAAATATTAGGTAAAAGCGAGTTTACTCTTAAATAAACTTTTATTTATAGATATAAAAAAGGTGCAATTTTAAATTGCACCTTTTTTGTTTTATACTGGTTTGGTTTACTATTTTAGAGAACCTACCATTTCTTCTGGTTTTACCCATTCATCATACTGTTCTGCAGTAACGTAACCTAAATTAATGGCTTCTTCTTTTAATGTAGTACCATTTTTATGTGCTGTATTTGCAATTTCTGCAGCTTTGTAATATCCAATTTTAGTATTTAAAGCAGTTACAAGCATTAAAGAGTTATTTAATAATTCTTTAATTATAGCATGGTTTGGCTCTATACCAGCAGCACAGTTAACATCAAAACTAACACAAGCATCACCAATTAATTGTGCAGACTGTAATATATTTGCAGCCATCATTGGTTTAAAAACGTTAAGCTCATAGTGTCCTTGCGTACCACCTACAGTTATAGCAACATCATTACCCATTACTTGTGCACAAACCATAGTTATAGCTTCTGCTTGTGTAGGGTTTACTTTTCCTGGCATAATAGAACTTCCAGGTTCATTAGCCGGTATAATTATTTCGCCAATACCAGAACGTGGTCCAGAAGCCATCATTCTAATATCATTTGCAATTTTGTTTAAAGAAACCGCCAATTGCTTAAGAGCTCCATGGCTTTCTACAATTGCATCATGAGCAGCTAATGCCTCAAATTTATTTTTAGCAGTAATAAAAGGTAAACCTGTAAATTCTGCAATATATTTAGCAACTAGAACATCATATCCAGCAGGTGTGTTTAAACCTGTACCTACAGCAGTACCACCAAGAGCAAGCTCTGCTAGGTGTGGTAATGTGTTTTCTAGTGCTTTTAAACCGTGATTTAATTGAGATACGTACCCAGAAAATTCTTGACCTAATGTTAATGGTGTAGCATCCATAAGGTGCGTACGACCTATTTTTACAACATTAGCAAATTCCTTAGATTTTTTTTCTAAAGTGTCTCTTAATTGTTTAACTCCAGGAATAGTAACCTCAGTTATTTTTTTATAGGCAGCAATATGCATTCCAGTAGGGAATGTATCGTTAGATGATTGTGATTTGTTTACATCATCATTTGGTTGTATTGTTTTTTCACCTTCACCAATAACATTACCAGCTATTTCATGAGCTCTGTTAGCAACAACCTCGTTAACATTCATATTACTCTGTGTGCCAGAGCCTGTTTGCCATATAACTAAAGGAAATTGATCGTTGTGTTTACCTTCTAAAATTTCATCACAAACTTTTGCAATTAAATCTCTTTTTTCTGTAGATAAAACACCTAATTCACAGTTGGTGTAAGCTGCTGCTTTTTTTAAGTAAGCAAATCCGTAAACTATGTCTAATGGCATAGATGCAGCTGGTCCAATTTTAAAATTGTTTCTAGAGCGTTCTGTTTGTGCTCCCCAATATTTATCAGCAGGTACTTGTACCTCGCCCATTGTATCTTTTTCTATTCTAAAGCTCATTGTACTAATTTTTTATAGATACAAAGGTAAGAATTTGGAAAATTTTTAGTGCTTATTTATTTGGTGATTTTAGTTTATTTTGGAGTAAATATGAACTTTAATTAAAAATAATGTTAATTAAATTTATATGTAAGTGTAGCTCTAAGATTTCTTTGGTCAGATTGAAGCTCGTTGTACGAAGTAGAGCTGTCTAGGTTGGTAGTAGAATATCGTCTGTACGCATTAAAAATATCTGTAACTCCTATAGAAATTGAAGCTTTATTTTTTAAAATAGTTTTACTAAAAGCAAAATCTAGTCTGTCTAAAGCCTTTGTTTTTGTTTGTGAGTTGTTATCTGCTCCTATATAGTAATAATTTGTTTGAAAATTAACATCATAGGGTAGTGGAAGTTTAGCACTAAAACTAGTTGTCCATCTAAACTGGTTTGCATTAAAATTTACGTTAACCATTTGGTTATTAGTATCTGCGTATGCATATTTACCGGTTAAGTTTTGTTTGTACATAAACAGGTTTAAAGAAAAACGCCATTTTTTTATAGGAACATAAGTAAATGTAGCATCTAACCCAAACCTATCTTCTTCTGCAATATTTCTTTTAGTTTTAGCAATAACAGGTGTAGAAATAGTATTGCTATTATTAGTAATTACTATTGTTTCTCCTGTTTCTATTAAAACGTTATGTATTACGTCTTCAGTTTTAGAATAGAATAGGGCGCCATTAAAAGTTATTTTATCCCATTTGTTTAAATAATTAAACTCAAAAGAATTTGTAAACATTGGGTCTAAATTTGGATTGCCATAAAATAAATTAGTTTTACTAACTCTATTAGGAAAAGGATTTAAGTTACCAGCTGTTGGTCTCTTAATTCTTTTACTGTAGTTTAAACTAATTTTTTCTGTGTTAGTAAATTCATAACTTAAAAACATAGAAGGAAACCAATTAATGTAAGACTTTGCGTCTTTTGTATTTAAATTAGTCAATAATACAGATACATCTGTATGTTCTACACGTATCCCTAATGAAGCGGTTAATTTATTAAAACCCTGTGCAAACTGTAGATAACCAGCATTAACATCTTGCCTATACACAAGATTGTTACTATATGTATTGTTTTTAAAGAATTGACTATTTACTATAGAACCTTCTGCATAGTCTATTTTATAATCATCAAAAACGCCTCTATATCCAATTTCTAATTTAGAGCTATAATCTTTACCAAAAGGAAGTGTATAGTCTACTTGTGCAAGTTGGCTTATTTGGTGGTCATCAGTAATTGCTTTTTCAAACAAACCAATGTTGTTATTATCTAATATAACTTCGTTAATAGCTCTATCTTCTAATTCATAACTTCTAGAAAATTGGTAATCAGCACTTAAAATATGACCTTTTAAATTAAATTTTCTTTTATAATTTAATGAGTAGCGTATATTTTCTTCATCGCTATCTTCCTCCGTATTTCTATTTCTGTTAATGGTTGTATTGCTTACAGCATTAAAATTATTTAAATCTATACCGGTATAATTTAAACCCGATGCTTTTGTATAAGCCATAGAATTAGTGATGCTAGAAGTTTTATTTAATAACAACTCTATGCCAGCATTTACAGTAATATTTTTATAATTACGGTCTAATGATCTGTATTCATTTTCAAAACCAATGTTAGTATTATTGGTATCAAAAAAATCGTTATAAAAAAGTGAATATCCAGGTCTTTCTCTGTCTGTATATGTGATATTAGAAAATATATTGAATAATTTCTTTTTTAAGCCTAAAGCAAGTCCAACTTTATAATACTCAGGATCTTTAATTGTAGTTGTAATAGATCCATTAAAACCAGATTTTTTAGATTTTCTTAGAATAATATTTAATATACCAGCAGTACCAGAAGAACTATATTTAGATGAAGGATTTGTGATAACCTCTACCTTTTGTATAGTGCTCACAGGCATTTGTTTTAAAGCTTCTGGACTAATACCAGAAAGGGTAGAGGGTTTGCCGTTAATAAGTATTTTTACATTATTGTTACCTCTTAAACTAATAGATCCTTCTGGGTCTACAGAAACAGAAGGTATGTTGTTTAGAACATCAGATGCAGAACCGCCATTTAAGGTTAAATCTTTGCCTACATTGTATATTTTTTTGTCAAGCCTTAATTCTACAGTAGTTTTTTCGGCTATAAGTTCAACTTCATTTAATTCTTCAACATCTAACTCTAGCTTAATGCTTCCAATATTTTTAGATTTTTGAAGCTTTAAGTTTTTTAAATGATATGTTTTGTAAGAAATATACTCGATTTTAATATTGTATTCTCCCTTAGGAAGATCATTAATAGAAAACTTGCCATTTTTGTTACTAATGCCTCCAGAAATGTATTGGGGATTATTAACATCTTGTATTATAAGTGTAGCAAATTCTAAAGGGTTTTGTGTGTTGGCATCTATAATCGTGCCTGTTAGTTTAACAGAATTATTACTGTTGCTATCTTGGTTTTGTTGAGCGTTAATAGCTGTGGTTAAGGCTAAAAACAAAAATAAAATATTTTTCATTAGTGGCTAGTCTTTAATAATTGATATATAAAAAGACTAGGCAATTATGTATATTCTTACGCATGAGTTTAAAGTAGGTTATTGGGTTGAGTTTGTTAGTTTAAAACGTTTTGTTTTACCTTATTTTTTATAAGTCTTTTAAGGTAAAATTAGTACGTCTTATACTACAAATATATAAAAATATTAAAATAATTCTATTTTTTTTTGATTTAGATTTGTTCTATTCATCTTAACAAGTATCTTTGTAACCGTTAAAATAAATTACTTATGTTTGAATTTGACCAGTATTTAGGTTTTTTAGCTTTTTTAACTATCCTAACAATAGGATTTTGGCTAATGATATTTTTATTAACATTTGTTATACCTTATTGGTTGGGCGGATCACTTATAGAATTTCTGAAAGAAAAACGAGAAGCTAAAAAAGCAAAGCGTTTAGAATAAAAAACAAAAAAGAGACTTATAAAAAGTCTCTTTTTTTGTGTCCTATTTTTAAATATTAAAAATAGAAATGTACGTTTGTATTTTAGTTTATATCCAATAAATTAATCTATTAACATAATAAAAAAGAGGCTGTTTAAAATAAACAGCCTCTTTTTTATATTTATATAGTTGGTGTGTTACCCTTGCATTTCCATATCTCCGCCACTATCTCTCATTTCTCCTTTACTACGTTGATTTTTCTGTTGGTTAAATCTGTAAGTAAAAGTTAGTGCTACACTTCTTTGTCTCCATTGAAATTCACTGTTAGAAAAAATGTTTTCTGTTCTACTTTCTGATCTACGTTTTCTTGAATTAAAAATATCATTTACACTTAATGATAATGTAGCCTTATCATTTAGTAGATCTTTACTTAAAGCTAAATCAGAATTAAACATTCCTTTTCTTGTTGTTTGAGCATTTTTAGAAGGACCTCTGTACGTTAAGTTAGTTTGAAAATCTATTTCTGCAGGTAAAGGTATTTTTGCACTAAATTTTGTAAACCAACTAAAGTTTTCAGCATCAAAGTTCTGCGTAATAATTTCGTCTTGGAAATTTGTATACGTATGCTCACCTTCTACATTTTGCTGAAATAAGTTAAGGTTTAAGCTAAATCTCCAATTTCTCATTGGCGTGTAGGTTGATGTAATGTCTAAACCATACCTAGTTTCTGTAGCTAAGTTAATTGGTGTTCTTGCTTGTACAGGAATATCTACAGAACTACCTGGGTTTGCAGGATCTTCAATACTAACAAAATCTCCCGTTTCTTGTGTTATAAATTGAAAAACACCGGTAGAGTGATTGTAGTAACCAGAAATGTTGAATAAAACTTTATCCCATCTTTTTAAATAGCCTAAGTCGTAAGCATCTGTAAATGTTGGATCTAAATCTGGATTACCAAAAAATAAGTTTGTGTTACTAGATCTAGAAGGAAAAGGGTTAATAAACCATGAACCTGGTCTTCTTAATCTTTTACTGTAACTAACAGTAAATTGCTCCATCTCAGATAATTCATATCCTAAAAAGACAGAAGGAAACCAGTTTGTGTATTTTTTAGTGTTAACATCACTAGTTTCAGCTAATTCTATTTCTATGTCTGTATCTTCTACACGTAAACCTCCTAAAAGGCTAAACTTATTAATTTTAGTACCTAATTGTACATAAGCAGCATTTACTGTCTCATTAAAAAACAGTGTGTTACTAAAGTTTGGATTGCTGTTAAATACACCATTTGTTTCTTGACCAAAGTCATAATCAGTAGTGTAATTGTTAAAGTTACCTCTGTAACCAGCTTCAAACTGAGAGCCAAAATCTTTACCAAACGGCAACACATAATCTAATTGTACTAATTGCTTTATTTGATTGTTGTCTGTAATTGTACGTTCTAGTGGGCTATTAGTTGTGCTACCACTAACTGTTTCTTGAATGCTAGCATTTTCTAATTCGTCTGATCTTGAGTACTGGTAGTCTATAGTTAACTTGTTTCCATCATCATTAAACCTCTTCTCGTAATTTAAAGAGTATTGTACAGTTTCTTCATCATCATCTTCTAAAGTATTTCTTTGTCTTTCAATGGTAGGATTCATATTGCCATCAAAATTAAAGAAGTTTATATCTGCTTTGTCTAAACCATTAGACTTTCTGTATAATACAGAATTTGTAATGCTGCTTGTTTCATCAATAAAATACTCAAAACCAATATTAGCGTTGTAGTTTTTATTACTTCGGTCGTAATCTCTGTATTCGTTTTCAAAACTTGCAGTAGTACCATCTTCATTAAAATATTCATTTTCAAAAAATGCATTACCAGGACCTGTTCTGTCTCTGTAGCTTAAGTTTGTATACAGGTTAAACTTGTCTCTTCTAAGGTTTATGTTTGCAGAACCAGCATATTGTTCTGGGTCGCCAATAGTAGCAGAAACAGAGCCATTTAGACCAGCAGTTTTACTTTGTTTTAAAATTATATTTAAAATACCAGCAGTACCTTCAGCATCATATCTAGCAGATGGGTTTGTTACAACTTCCACTTTTTCTATAGCATCTGCAGGTAACGACTTTAATGCAGCATTGTCTAAACCAGATAGGGCAGATGGCTTACCGTTAATTAATATTTTAACACTTTCATTACCACGTAAACTAATAGCGCCTTCTACATCTACATCTACAGATGGTACGTTGTTTAAAACATCTGTAACAGAACCACCTTTTACAGTTAAATCTTTACCTACGTTATAAACTTTTTTATCTAATCTAAGCTCTACGGTAGTTTTTTCGGCAACCAGGACAACAGCGTCTAACTGCTCTACATCTAAACCTAATTTTATAACACCTAAGTTTGTAGATTTACTTAAGTTTTGATTGTTTAAAGTGTAAGTTTTATAAGATAAAAACTCTATTTTAATGTTGTATAAACCTGCATCAGCAGTAACATCAAATTTCCCTTGTTGATTTGTAATTCCGCCTGTAACTATTGCTGGGTCTTTTACACTTTGCAATATTAAAGTTGCATATTCTAACGGATCTCCTGTTTCATCATCGACTACGGTACCGGTAACCTTAATTTTTTTAGGATTTGTAGATTGTGCGTTGGGACCTTGTGCGTACGTAATTACTGTTGCAAATAATAGTACAAAGGAAAGTAGTTGTTTCATTCTTTTCGTTTAGTTTTTTTCTTTTTCTTTTTTTTGGCTTTTTTAAAACCTTCTTTTTCTAAAGCAACATATGCCTCATATTTTTCTTTTGGCAGTGCAGCTTTTAATTCTTCAGTCTGTTCTTTTTTTAATTTTTCTATGCTTTCTTTCATTTTATCGCCCTCTAGCTTTAAAATCTGCAGCTCCATAAACTTTTTTATGTATTTAGTTAATGTTGTGCTAAGTACTGCTTCTTCAAAACTATTAAGTTCTATAACCTCCAGAATTTTTGGCATTTGTAATTCTACAATTTCTTCTGCTGTAAGTGGGTCTGGCTTTTCATTAGATTGTGTTTGTGGCATTTGGTTTCTAACTCTACCACTTCCATAACCATTATTATAGCCGTTGCCATAGCCATACTGTGCTTCTACAGTAGAAAAGGACAATACAAATACTATTGTTGCATAAAAAAATATTTTATTAATTTTCATAACTTTCTGAATTAGTAAGATTTTAAAATTACCCTAAGGTTTAATCTGGTTTGGTTAAATGTTTGTTAAAATGAATAACAATAAAAATGCCAAAAATTAAACTGTTACTAAATTACAGTTTTTATTGCTTCAGTTGGTCTGCCAATAACAGCTTTGTCTCCGTTAATAATTATTGGTCTCTCTATTAATTTAGGATTGGCTATCATAGCATCAATAATGTCTTCGTTAGACAGTTCTTTACCTTTGTAGTTCTCTTTCCAAATAGCCTCGTTTTTACGCACTAAAGCTAATGGCTCAATGGCTAAAAGTTTAATAATATCTTTTAGTTCTTGTTTTGTAGGTACATTTTCTAAATACTTTACAATTTTAAAAGGTTTACCAGATTCTTCTAAAAAAGCAACACCGGCTCTAGACTTGCTGCACCTATTATTATGGTAAATTTGTATCATTTTTTATTCTCTAATTGTTAATCTTCATCTTTTTGTCCCATCATCATTAGATAGGCTTTTAAAAATTGGTCTATTTGTCCGTCCATTACTGCATCTACATTACCTGTTTCTTCTGCTGTACGTACATCTTTAACAAGTTTGTAAGGGTGCATTACGTAATTACGTATTTGAGATCCCCATTCAATTTTCATTTTACTTGCTTCTATTTCGCTACGAGCTTCTTGTTTTTTACGAAGTTCAATTTCATATAACTGAGATTTAAGCATTTTCATTGCTGTAGCTCTATTATCGTGTTGAGAACGAGAATCTGAACAAGAAATTTGAATACCTGTAGGTTTGTGAGTTAGCTGTACTTTTGTTTCTACTTTGTTTACATTTTGCCCACCAGCACCGCTAGAACGTGCTGTTGTAATTTCTATATCTGCAGGGTTAATTTCTATTTCTATACTATCATCTGCAAGGGGATAAACATAAACAGAAGCAAAAGAGGTGTGCCTTTTAGCATTACTGTCAAACGGAGAAATACGTACCAAGCGGTGTACGCCATTTTCACCTTTTAACCAGCCAAAAGCATAATCGCCTTCTATTTCTAATGTAACAGTTTTTATACCAGCAACATCACCTGCTTGGTAGTTTAATTCTTTTACTTTATAGCCTTGTTTTTCTGCCCACATTAAGTACATACGCATGAGCATAGCTGCCCAGTCACAACTTTCTGTACCACCAGCACCTGCTGTTATTTGTAAAATAGCTGTGAGTTCATCTCCCTCATCAGAAAGCATATTTTTAAACTCTAAGCCTTCAATATGAGTTTTTGCTTTGTTGTAATGGTTTTCTACTTCTTCAGCAGTAACATCGCCTTCTTTTAAAAACTCTAGTAGAACCTCTAAATCTGCAATAAGAATTTTTGCATCATCAAAATCTTTAACCCATTTTTTTTTGGACTGTAAAACTTTCATTTGCGCTTGTGCCACTTGCGCATTGTTCCAAAAATCTGGAGCTAGGGTTTTTTCTTCTTCGTTTTCTATTTCTATAAGCTTGGCATCTATGTCAAAGATACCTCCTTAACGCACCAAGGCGATCTAAAAGATCTTTGTATTGATCTGTTGTTATCATTTATTAAAATAATTTTAAAAGCAAAAATAGCACTAAACTATGGTTGTACAATCTATTTTATATAAATTTAGAAAATCTAAAAAAAAACCAACCTATGAGGCATATATCTATATTTTTATTATTGATAACTTATTGTTTCTCTGTAAATGCACAATTTACAAGTAATAAAAAGGATCTTAAAAAATACTCTGGTTATTTTTCGTTTTATTATGATAATAAAACAGATAAGGTTTATTTAGAGGTTAAAGATTTAGAAAAAGAGTTTTTATATGTAAACTCATTAAGTAGCGGTGTAGGTAGTAACGATATTGGTTTAGATAGGGGGCAATTAGGCAAAACTCGTGTAGTTTATTTTAAAAGAGCAGGTGGTAAGTTGCTTTTGGTGCAACCAAACTTACAATATAGGGCATTAACAGAAAATGTATTAGAAAAGCAGTCTGTAGAACAAGCTTTTGCAAAATCTATTTTAGGAGGTTTTAAAATAGAAGAAGAAAAAGATGGGAAATTTGTAATAGATATTACCAGTTTATTTATGCAAGACACTCACGGTGTTATTAATAAGTTAAAGAATACGTCACAAGGATCTTATAGCTTAGATGTTAGTAAAAGTGCTTTTAATTTAGAACGTACTAAAGCGTTTCCTAAAAACATAGAGTTTGATGTATTTTTAACTTTTAAGGGGCAAGCTAAAGGAAGAAACATTGGTTCTGTAACACCAACATCTAGTTTGGTTACTGTAGCGCAACATCATTCTTTTATAGAACTTCCAGATGGTAACTATAAAAAAAGGGCTTATGATCCGCGTAGTGGTTCTTTTATGTTTTCTTATTTTGATTATGCTACTCCGGTACAAGAGGATATAAAAAAGAGGTTTATTACAAGACATAGATTAGAAAAGAAAAATCCTAATGCAGCAATAAGTGAAGCCATAGAACCAATAATTTATTATTTGGATAATGGTACACCAGAACCTGTACGTTCTGCATTATTAGATGGTGGTAAATGGTGGAACCAGGCTTTTGAAGCTATTGGTTATAAAAATGCTTTTCAGTTAAAAATATTACCAGCAGATGCAGACCCAATGGATGTTAGATACAATGCTATACAGTGGGTACATAGGTCTACTAGAGGATGGAGTTATGGCGCAAGTGTAACAGACCCACGAACAGGAGAAATTATAAAAGGACACGTAAGTTTAGGTAGTTTACGAATTAGACAGGATTTTTTAATTGCACAAGCGCTTACAAATAAACCCTTTGCTAAAAACGATGATAATTACAAGGAAATGCTAAAACTTGCTTTGGCACGTATACGCCAATTATCTGCACACGAAATTGGGCACACTTTAGGTTTTGCACATAATTTTGCAGCAAGTAGTAATAACAGAGCTTCTGTAATGGATTATCCGCATCCTCAATTTAAATTAAAAGGTTCTACAATTGATTTTTCTAATGCTTATGCAGAAGGAATAGGAGAATGGGATAAGTATGCAGTAGCCTATTCTTATTCGGATTTTAAAGACGGTGTAAACGAAGAAAAAGAATTAAAAAGTATTATTGAAAAATCTCACAAAGAAGGCTACCGGTTTATATCAGACAGAGATGCAAGAGCAAGTGGTGGTGCGCACGCTTATGCCCATCTTTGGGACAATGGAGCAAATGCGGCAGATGAATTAGATAAAGTTTTAAAAATAAGAGCTATTGGTATTTCTAATTTTTCAATTGATAATATAAAAGACGGACAACCAAATTCGGTTTTAGAAGATGTTTTTGCTCCACTGTACTTTTTTCATAGATACCAAACAGAAGCGGCATCTAAATTAATAGGAGGTTTAGATTATAATTACACTGTAAAAGGCGACTCGCAGTTTACTGTAAAAACAGTTTCTAAAAAAGAACAAGAAGATGCTTTAAGCAGTTTACTAAGAACAGTAAACGCAGAACAAATAGCAATTCCAAAAAATAAGTTGTCTTTGTTTCCGCCAAGAGCTTTAGGATACAATAGTACAAGAGAATCTTTTAGTGGTAAAACAGGAGTTTCTTTTGATGCCTTGTCAGCTGCAGAAACTGCTGCAGATATGACTCTTTCATTTTTGTTGCACCCGCAGAGAGCATCTAGATTAGTACAACAAAAAAGTTTAAATACTAAACAAATTGGATTGCAAGAGGTGCTAGATCAACTAATAAATAACACATTTAAAAATAATTATAGAGATACTTATTTAAATGAAGTGCAACAGAATATTAATTTTAGAGTGTTGTACTATATTAAAAACTTAGCAGCAAGTAAAAATGTGCATCCAAAAGTAAATGCAATAGCTAATTTTAAATTACAAGAGTTAAAAGATAAATTTTTAGATAGAAATAAGCCTTATGCCTTAGAGGTTGTAAATAGAATTGAACATTTTCAAAAACATCCAGAACTTTTTAAAACAATAGTTTCTCCTAAAATGCCAGATGGTTCACCTATAGGAATGGAATGTTTTTCAAATTAAAAAAATATAAATTGTAAAGAATGAAGATTAACCTTATTAGTGATACAGTCACTAAGCCAACACCAGAAATGTTGCAAGCAATGTTTGCATCAGAAGTAGGAGATGATGTTTTTAAACACGACCCAACCATAAATAAATTAGAGGCTAAAGTGGCAGCTATGTTTGGTAAAGAAGCTGCTTTGTTTTTTCCTAGTGGAACTATGGCTAACCAAACAGCAATAAAGTTGCATACACAACCCGGAGAACAATTAATATGCGATAAATATGCTCATATTTTTAATTATGAAGGTGGTGGTGTTAGTTTTAATAGTGGAGTTTCATGTAGGTTAGTAGATGGTCATAGAGGTATGATGACGGCAAAACAGGTAGAGGAAGCTATAAATCCACCAGATTTTTACCATAGTCCTTTAACAACATTAGTTAGTATAGAAAATACAACTAATAAAGGAGGAGGAGCTTGTTGGGATTTTGAAGAGTTAAAAAAAATTAAAGCAGTTTGTGATGCGCATAATTTAAAATACCATCTAGATGGTGCTCGTTTATGGAATGCTTTAGTAGCCAAAGGAGAGACTACAAAGCAATACGGAGATTTATTTGATACTATAAGTGTTTGTTTAAGTAAAGGTTTAGGTTGTCCTGTTGGTTCTGTTTTAGTAGGCTCTAACGCAGATATACAAAGGGCAATACGTGTGCGTAAACTATTTGGTGGCGGTATGCGACAGGCTGGTTATTTGGCAGGAGCGGCTATCTATGCCTTAGATAATAATATAGAGCGTTTACAAGAAGACCATACAAAAGCAAAAGAAATAGGAGAGGTTTTAACAAATCTTGACTTTGTAAAATCTGTAGAACCAATAGAAACTAACATTATAATTTTTGCAATTGATGAAACTAAAATTACGCAAGAAGAATTTTTAGAAAAACTACTTAAAAACAATATAGAAATTATAGGAATGGGGCAAGGTAAACTACGTATAGTAACGCATTTAGATTATACAGATAGTATGCATAATTCCTTTTTATCTATTTTAAAGCATTTATAGGTTTATTAAATTGATAAAAAACTATTTTTTAAGTTCTTTATACCATTTTCCATTCCTGCTTCAGAAGAGTAGAATTGACTTTTACCTATAATTTTACCGTTCAGGTTTTTTAAATTGAATAAAAATTTGCCGTTGTAAGCTGTTTTGCGCTCAAAAACGTTTAAACTGTTTATAGACGGCTTTATTTCTTTTATAGTATTATTTATTTCTTCCTTACTATTAAAACTATTCCCTTGTAGCAAAACAATATTATTCTTTGTTTTTAAACGAAAAGTGAAAGTGTTATCCTCTTTTTTAATTATATCTATCATAACTCCACATTTTTCTTAAAGATAAGATTTTTTTAAAGGAGTTGGTTAAATTAATTTTAAGATTTAATTAAGATAATGTATTTACTTAATAATTAACCTCTGTTAACCCGTTGATATCAGTAAAACTGGTATTTTTAATAATTTTGTCTGCTTTTTTGTGTTTTATCGATCATAAAATTTTATATTTGCAGTATAATTATTTAACATATTTTAACATTAATTAAACACATTAACCAAAAATGAAAAAATTATTATTCTTATTTGCAGTTATGACTGCATCTGTTACAATGGCTCAAGACTTGCCAACTAATCCAGAACCAGGTAAATGTTATGTACGTTGTACTACTCCAGATGTTTACGTAAATGAGTCAATTACAATTACTACTAAGCCTGCATATTCTGTATTAAAGGCAGTACCAGCAACTTTTAAGACTGTTACAGAGCGTGTATTAATAAAAGATGAAAGTAAGACGTTAAAAGTAGTTCCTGCTAAATGGGGTACAGAAACAATTTCTTATGTAGCTAAAGAAGGTGGTAACACTATTAGCATTACACCAGCTAGTTTTAACCCTAGTTCAGAAACTGTAGAAGTTAAACCTGCTTATGCAGTATGGGAATTAGGTGCTTCTGCTCCTGATTGTGCTTCTGGTAACCCAGATGATTGTAGATACTGGTGTTACAAAGGTTACCCAGCAGAATTTACAACTATTCAAACTCAGGTTTTAGGTGCAGATGCTTCTGTATCAAAAACTCCAATTGGATCAAGAAACGCAACTTACAAGAAAACTGTATTAATCTCTGGACCTTCTGTTGTAGAAACTGTTATTCCTGCTGAGTATAAAGAAATTACTAAAACTGTATTAGATAAAGATGCTTACACTACAAACGTATCTGTACCAGCTGTAACTAAAACAATTACAAAAGAAGTATTAAAGGAAAAAGGTGGTTTAACTACTTGGAGCGAAGTTGAGTGTTCTTTAGTACAATACCAAGCTTTACCTATTAACTGGAACTTAGGTAGCTCTACTTTAACTCCTGCAGCTAAAAGTATTATCGATTCTAGATTAATGCCAGTTTTAAAGCAAAACCCAGGTGTTAAATTAGAGATTGCTTCTCATACAGATGCAAGAGGTAATAATGCATCTAACCAAAGTTTATCTGAAAAAAGAGCTAAATCTGTTGCAGATTACTTAATTTCTAAAGGTATAAACTCTAGCTTATTAGTAGCTAATGGTTACGGTGAAAACAAATTAAAGAACAGATGTAAAGACGGTGTTTCTTGTACTGAAAGAGAGCACGCAGCAAACAGAAGAACTGAATTTAGATTAATTAACAACTAATAGGTAACTATTAAAGTTAATTATTAAATAATAACAAAAGGCTTTCAATTAATTTTGAAAGCCTTTTTGCTTTTTAATACATAAAGCTATTCTTCATTTTAGTAATCATATCACATATAACTTTATTACTATTTAGTTTTATAACCTAATTAGTTACTGCTACATGAACTAATGTATTTAGTATTTAAGTGTTAGTCTAATATATAAAACAGGGTTATTTTGATCTATAAAAAAAGCCTTCAAAATTAATTGAAGGCTTTAATTTGCTTTTTTTATATAAGGATTTTTAATCCATATATTTTTTTAAAAACTTAATGTGATGTTGTACTTCACCGTTCATACTATAGCCGTGTAAAGCCCCTTTTTCCCTGCCTTTACTATCCAGTACTTTTAAATTAGGAAAAACTCCTTTTTTATTATATTTAGCCATTAAATCCATATTGTGTTTTAATTGCTTTTCTGTAAGTAAATCGTTATTTCTAGGAATATCTATGTAAAGTAGCTCGTAGTGCTTTGCAATTTCTTTAAATTCTTCAGTTGCAAACAAATCTTTTTTAAGCATTTTGCAAGGTCCACACCAATCACTACCAGTAAAATAAATTATAATGTTTTTATTTCCTTTTTTGGCTTTTTTAATAACCGTTTCGTAATCTGTGCTCCATTCTACATCTCCAATAACTTTGTTGGTTGAAGTTGTTCCAAATAGTAATGGAAAAATTAAGGCAATTAATAAGTGTTTCATTTGTGTCTTTTTTTATATTCTTGCAAAAAACCTGCCAGTTTTTATTTAAATAACGAATCCATTCCTGGAATATTGGGTAAACCATCTTTTGCAGCAGCAGCCAGCTCGGTTTCATTAACCTTCGTTGCTCTTTCTATAGCTTTATTTAATGTTATAATTAGGTAATCTTCAAGTTGTTCTTTGTCATTTAAAAGACTTTCATCTATCTCTATACTTTTTATAGTTCTATTAGCTGTTATAGTTACTTTAATTGCTTCATCAATAGACTTTTCATCAATTAATACAGTGTTTAAGCGTTGTTTTGTTTCTTCAACTTTTTGCTGGGTTTCTTTCAATTTACCCATCATTCCCATCATATCTCCAAACATAATTTTTCTTTATTATAGTTAATATGTTTCAAAATTACTAAATTGTTAGTCAATCAATCTTAAAAAAAAATGAAAGTCATAAAAAAATGCATAGTTCTGTTAGTTAGTATTATTTTTGCTGCTTCATGTCAAAATAAAGATAAGCCTATGGCTACTATTAAAATTCCTGTTGCAAAAAAAGAACCAAAAGAACTGTCTAAACACAATGATGTTAGAGAGGATGATTACTATTGGTTAAATAACAGAGAAGATAAAGAAGTAATTGCATACTTAGAGGAAGAAAATGCTTACTATAATACATTAACAGCGCATACCAAAGATTTTCAGAAAGAGCTCTTTGCTGAAATGAAAGGTCGTATAAAAGAAGATGATTCTTCTGTACCTTATAAATTAAATGGTTATTGGTATTGTACTAGGTATGAAGTTGGAAAAGAGTACCCAATATATTCTAGACGAAAAGGAACTGAAACAGCAGATGAAGAAATTATTTTTAATTGTAATGACTTAGCTAAGGATAAAGACTATTTTAGCTTAAATGGTATTGCAATTAGTCCTGATAACACATTGGCTGCATTTGGTGTAGACACTATTTCTAGAAGAGAATATACCATTAGAATAAAAAACTTAGAAACGGGTGAAATTTATGATGATGTTATAGAAAAAACAACAGGTAGTAGTGTTTGGGCCGCAGATAACTCAACTTTATTTTACACCAAAAAAGACCCTGTTACTTTAAGGTCAGATAAAATATACAAGCATAAATTAGGTACGCCAGCATCTGAGGATGAGTTGGTATATCATGAACAAGATGAAACTTTTAACACCTATATATACAAAACAAAATCTAAAAAGTTTATTGTTATAGGCTCATCTAGTACCTTAACATCTGAATATAGGTTTATAAAAACAGAGGAGCCAGATTCAGAATTTAAAATATTTTCACCAAGGGAAAGAGGTTTAGAGTATTCTATAGCTCATTACGGAGACAAGTTTTTTATACTTACTAATAAAGATAATGCCTTTAATTTTAAATTGATGACTTGTAGTGATTCTGCTACGGCATCTAAAAATTGGTCAGAATTTATTTCACATAGAGAAGATGTATTGCTTGAAGATTTAGATATTTTTAAGGACTATTATGTTTTGTCTGAAAGAGAAAACGGTTTAAATAAGTTAAAAATAGTACGTTGGGATACTAATAATGGGTATTACTTACCATTTGAAGATGAAACTTACACGTGTTATGTTGGTACAAATCCAGATTTTGACACTAAAATACTAAGGTATGGGTACAACTCTTTAACTACGCCAAGTTCTGTTATAGATTTTGATATGGAAACAAAATCTAAGGAAATAAAAAAAGAGCAAGAAGTTTTAGGTGGTAAGTTTAATAAAGATAATTATAAGTCCGAACGTATTTGGGCAACAGCCAGAGATGGAGTAAAAGTACCTATGTCTGTTGTATACCATAAAGATACTAAGTTAGATGGTTCTAGCCCTGTATTACAATACGCTTACGGCTCTTATGGGCATACTATAGATCCTTATTTTTCTACAGTGCGTTTAAGTTTGTTAGATAGAGGTTTTATTTATGTAATAGCGCACATACGTGGTAGTGAGTATTTAGGTAGAAAATGGTATGAAGATGGTAAGTTACTTAAAAAGAGAAATACTTTTACAGATTTTATAGATTGCTCTAAACATTTAATTGATAATAACTACACAAGTAATAAACATTTGTATGCATCAGGAGGTTCTGCAGGTGGTTTACTTATGGGTGCAATAGTTAATATGGCACCAGAACTTTACAATGGTGTTATTGCAAGTGTACCTTTTGTAGACGTAGTAACTACAATGTTAGATGATTCTATACCGCTTACAACAGGTGAATATGATGAATGGGGTAATCCTAATGACAAGGAGTATTATGATTATATGAAATCTTATTCTCCGTATGATAATGTTACGGCCCAAAATTACCCAACAATGTTGGTAACAACAGGTTTGCATGATTCACAGGTACAGTATTGGGAACCAGCTAAATGGGTTGCTAAGCTAAGAGAATATAAAACAGATACTAATTTATTGTTCTTAGATACCAATATGGATGCAGGCCATGGTGGTGCGTCAGGTAGGTTTGAAGCATTAAAAGAAGTAGCAAAAGACTATGCTTTTTTAATAGATTTAGAAGGAAAAATAGCTAAGTAAAAAAAAAAGGCTAAATTTGTCACGTAATTGATAAGCAAACCAACGAAGTCTTATCATTTTATAACCAAATACGCATGGAAAATAAAATTAATGCCTATAACAATGTTTTAGAGTTAATAGGTAACACTCCGTTAATTAAAATTAATAATGTTACTAGCTCCTTTAAAGGAGAATATTACGCTAAAGTAGAGGCTTTTAATCCAGGACATTCTGCTAAAGACAGAATTGCAATTCATATTATTGAAGAAGCAGAACGTAAAGGATTATTACACGAAGACAGTACAATAATAGAAACTACATCTGGTAATACAGGCTTTAGTATAGCAATGGCAAGTATTGTTAAAGGATACAAATGTATACTAGCGGTAAGTTCTAAATCATCTCCAGATAAAATAGATATGTTACGCTCTATGGGCGCGCAAGTTTATGTTTGTCCGGCTCACGTAAGTGCAGATGATCCACGTTCTTATTATGAAGTTGCAAAAAGATTGCATACAGAAACAGAAGGTTCTATTTACATTAATCAGTATTTTAATGAGTTAAACAGAGCAGCACACTATGCATCTACAGGCCCAGAAATTTGGGAGCAAACAAATGGTAATATTACACATTTAGTAGCTTGTAGTGGTACAGGAGGTACAATATCAGGTACTGCAAAGTATTTAAAAGAGCAAAACCCAGATGTAAAAGTTATTGGTGTAGATGCTTTTGGATCTGTACTAAAAAAATATCATGAAACACGTGAGTTTGATGCTAATGAGATTTACCCATACCGAATAGAAGGTTTAGGTAAAAACTTAATTCCAGGAGCCACAGATTTTGATGTAATAGATAAGTTTATTAAAGTTACAGATGAAGAAAGTGCACACACAGCAAGACAAATATCTGGAACAGAAGGTTTGTTTGTTGGGTATACAAGTGGAGCTGCTATGCAAGCTGTAAAACAACTATATGCAGAAGGTGAATTTGATGCCAACAGTAGAGTAGTAGTTATATTTCCAGACCACGGATCTAGATATATGAGTAAAATATATAGTGATGAATGGATGGAAGCTCAAGGTTTTTTAAATGCTGTAGAAACAGAGGAAAAGCCAGAAATTCAATTTGTTAAGTAGAAAACTTAGAATATAAAAAATAAAAAAGCAATGAATTTTAATTCATTGTTTTTTTTTGTTCATAAAATTGTTATGAAACCTTGCTGAAATTCTGTACTTTTGCAGACAGCCAAAATAGCTTAGATGAGAGATTTATTTGATAGAATACTAGCGAACAAAGGACCATTAGGAAAATGGGCATCGCAAGCAGAGGGATATTTTGTTTTCCCTAAATTAGAAGGAACTATTTCTAACAGAATGAAGTTTCAAGGGAAAGAAGTAATTACATGGAGTGTTAATGATTATTTAGGATTAGCAAACCACCCAGAAGTGCGTAAAGTAGATGCACAGGCAGCAGCTGATTACGGTTCTGCATACCCAATGGGTGCACGTATGATGTCTGGACACACAGACTTACACGAACAATTACAGAATGAGTTAGCGGCATTTGTAAACAAAGAGTCAGCTTACTTATTAAACTTTGGTTACCAAGGTATGGTGTCTACTATAGACGCTTTGGTATCTAAGGATGATATTATAGTTTATGATGTAGATTCTCATGCTTGTATTATAGACGGTGTACGTTTGCATATGGGTAAGCGTTTTACTTATAAGCACAACGATGTAGAGAGTTTAGAAAAAAACTTAGAGCGTGCTACAAAAATGGCAGAGCAAACTGGTGGAGGTATTTTAGTTATCTCTGAAGGTGTTTTTGGTATGCGTGGCGAGCAAGGAAAACTAAAAGAAATAGTTGCACTTAAGAAAAAGTATAACTTTAGATTTTTAGTTGATGATGCTCATGGTTTTGGTACTTTAGGTAAAACTGGTGCTGGTGCAGGTGAAGAGCAGGGCGTACAAGACGATATTGATGTTTACTTTGCAACATTTGCTAAATCTTTGGCTAGTACTGGAGCTTTTATTGCTGCAGATAAAGAAATTATAGATTACTTAAAATACAACTTACGTTCTCAAATGTTTGCAAAATCTTTGCAAATGCAATTGGTTGTAGGTGCACTTAAGCGTTTAGATATGCTTAGGACTATGCCAGAGTTAAAAAACAAACTTTGGGAAAATGTAAATGCATTACAAACAGGATTAAAAGATCGTGGTTTTGATATTGGTACAACAACAAGTTGTGTAACTCCAGTATTTTTAAATGGTAGTATACCAGAAGCTATGGCATTGGTGAGAGACTTAAGAGAAAATTATGGTATTTTCTGCTCTATAGTAGTTTACCCAGTAATTCCAAAAGGACTTATTTTATTAAGAATGATACCTACAACTTCTCATACACTAGAAGATGTAAACGAAACACTTAATGCTTTTGATGCAATACGTGAGCGTTTAACTAACGGTACATACAAAAGATTATCTGCCGCTGTTGCAGCTGCAATGGGAGAGTAAAAATCTTTTATTACATATAGTAAAAAACCCAAGCTACTTGCTTGGGTTTTTTAGTTTTTATAAGTTTTTACGGTATGTTCTACGTCTTCTAAATATTTTAGGATCAAAATTCTTCCAAATTTGCCTAATTGCTGTATTTTCTTCTAATTCTGGAGTTCGTATACAGTTTTCTATATTTTTAGCTTTAAAGGTCTTGTAGCATTCATTAAAAAGAATAGCTGTAACACCTTTGTTTTGGTAATCTGGATGCACGCCTATCAAATAGAAAATAACATCTTTACTGTGTTTTTTTGCTTGTAACAAATGGTATGCACCAAAAGGAAATAACTTTCCTTTAGATTTTTGTAAAGCTTTAGAAAACGATGGCATAACTATAGAAAATGCTACTAAGTTATCATCTTTATCAACTACAAATTTTATATACTCTGGGTTTATAAAGCTTATGTATTTATTTTTAAAATGCTCTTTTTGTATGTCGTTTATAGGTACAAATGAAGATAAAGAAGCATAAGACTCATTAAAAAGGTCAAACATTTTGTCAGCTAAAGGCATTACATCTTTAGTTTTTGTAAAGTTTAGCTCTCTTAAGTTATATCTCTTTTTTATTAAGGCTTGTATCCTTTCAAAAAACTCTGGTTTAGCATTTGCAAATGGAAACTTATTTTCTAAATATTCTTTTTCTTTTTTAAAGTCTAAACGCTCATAGTGGTTTACATAGTAAGGGTGGTTATACCAAGTTATCATATTACCAATATGCTCATAACCTTCTGTAACAACACCAACTTTGTCTAGGTTAGAAAAACCAACAGGCCCTTCCATATACTCTAAGTTGTGTTCTTTTCCTATTTCTTCAACCTTTTGTAGTAACGCTTCAGACACGTTTGTGTCATCAATAAAATCAAACCAACCAAAACGCATTTTTTTTACTTTTTGCTGATTTATTTCTATCCAGTTAATAATAGCAGCAACTCTACCTACAAGTTTAGGTCCATCATAAGCTAACAGAAACCAAGCTTCTGCATCTTTAAATACAGGATTTTTATCTTTATTAAAAGAGTCTAATTCATCACTTATAATAGGAGGTACCCAGTACGGAGAATCTTTATATATACTAAACGGAAATTTCACAAATTTTTTTAAATCTGCTTTCGTTTTAGCTTCAACAATAGTAATCATATTCTAATATCTTTTTGCTACATCAATATTAGGGATATTAATTAATAAGAGAAAGTTTGTACTTATAAAAATTATAGGATTGGATTAAAAATCTATAGGTTCTTCATCTTTAGATTTCTTTTTTGTGCTTTTTTTAGATTTTGCATCTCTCTTGGCTTGCTTTCTTTTCTTTTTAAGATCTTTTTTTCTGATTTTTCCGTCTTTGGTGGTTGCATTTTGATCTTCAATTGCAATTTCTTTATCCTTGTGGTTGTCTATCCTATAAGAGAATCCGGCAGCAAAAAATAAACGTGTAGGTGTATCTTTTATATTAGCTCCTAAGTGCATATCTACTTGCATATTTTCATCAATTAAATAAGCAGTACCGCCTCTAAAAACAACATCAGAATACCTATCACTTTTAATTCCTTGGTTTTCGGCAAAAACACTCCATTTAGGGTTTCTAAAAGCATGAGATAAAGAAACAATATAGCTCCACTCAGGAAATTCTGTACCAATACGGTCATAAGCTACATTTGTAATAAGTACAAATTTAGGAGATAATCTACTTTGTGTTGCAATCATACCTCTTGGAGAAATAGTGGCTTCACCAGGATAATAAGGATTGTCACCTAAAACAAAATTAGCACCTGCATATACAGATATTGCTGGTATTAAATTCTTTAACTGAAAAGTATTGTTGGCTTTCCAGCTATATAAATTGGGTTTTCTTCTTTCTTCACTCTTGTAGGGGTCAAAAATTAAATATTTTAGCCCTATTCTGTTTCTTTTAAAGTCTGTATATTTTTGATCAGGGAATCCAATGGTAGAATAAGTTCTATTTTCATTAGTATATGTGCCCTCGTAAATAATTTCTAATTCTTCAAAAAACAAACCATATCTAAGGGCTAAATCTATGCCAAGTAATTTAGAGTCTGTTTGCAAAGTGTTGTGACTTTGTTTTTCATAAGATATTCCTGTTTCGGCTTGTATTACCCCAGTACCAATAGAATATGCGCTTACAGATTGTCCTGGTCTGTTAGAGTTTATAACGTCTGTGTATTGTGATATTCCTAAAAAAGGAAGTGTAAAAAGAAATAAAGAGAATATATTTTTTAATTTTTTCATACCTATGAGCTTACCTAAATGTCACTTTTATTATTATTTTAAGAGATATAATCTTTATATACAACGGTAGAATTGTATTTTTGATATAAATTTTTACAACAATTATGGATTTTTTAATAGCTATTCTCGTAATTATTACGGTTTATTACCTGCTAAAGTTTTTAGTGCGCTTATATGCACCAAAAATGATGAACTATGCAGCTAAAAAAACAGAGGAACATTTAAAGAAAAAATTTGAACAATTTTCTCAAAACCCTAATCAAGGTAATCCTAATACAACACAGTCTTCTGCTTCAAAAAAGAAAACAAAATTTAAATCTAACCCATCAAAAAAAGTAGGGGAGTATATAGATTTTGAAGAAGTAGAATAGTCCTAATAAATAACAACCAACCTTTAATGAGTTTAGTATTTGGGCAATTAAAAAATGCTTATTTTGCTAAACTTTTGTGTGATAATTTAAATACAACACTAACAACATAATGAAAATCAATTTTAAATCAATTTTAATAAACTTTTTTGTTCTTATTTTATTTGTAGTTGCTTCTTTGGCATATTTTACTCCTGTATTACAAGGTAAAAAAATATTTCAGTCAGATATTGCTCAATATACAGGAATGGCAAAAGAGCAAAATAACTTTAGAGAAAAAACAAATACAGAACCATATTGGACAAATAGTGCTTTTGGCGGAATGCCTACCTACCAATTAGGAGCTAATTATCCGCATAATTACATTAAAAAATTAGATAAACTAATTAGGTTTTTACCTAGACCCGCAGATTATTTGTTTTTATACTTCTTAGGTTTTTATATTCTTTTATGTTGCCTAAAGGTAGATTATAGATTAGCAGCTATTGGCGCATTAGCTTTTGGTTTTAGTACCTATTTAATAATTATTTTAGGGGTTGGACACAATGCAAAAGCACACGCACTAGGGTATATACCAATGTTATTAGGTGGTATTGTTTTAATGTTTAGAAAAAAATATATTTTAGGTTTTATACTTACAGCATTTGCAATGGCTTTAGAGGTTAATGCAAACCACTACCAAATGACCTATTATTTTATGTTGTTTATATTAATTTTGGGTATTATTTACTTAATATATGCAATTAAAGAAAAACAGTTAAAACATTATTTTACTTCTGTTGGTTTATTGTTAGTAGCTGTACTTATTGGCGTTGCTACAAATGCCACTAATTTAATGGCAACAAAAGAATACTCTGATTGGAGTACTAGAGGAAAATCTAATTTAACTATAAATAATGATGGGTCTCCAAGAGAAAGTACAGGAGGTTTAGATAAAGAATATATTACGCAATATAGTTACGGAATAGCAGAATCTTTAAACATTTTTGTGCCAAGGTTATTTGGAGGCTCTAACTCAGAGAATTTAGGAACAGATTCTAAAGCATATGAATTTCTAATTCGTAAGGGATTGCCAAGAAAACAAGCATTAGATTTTGCAGAAGGCTTACCGTTGTATTGGGGAGACCAACCCGGAGTTTCTGGAGCTGCTTATGTTGGTGCGGTTTTATTTTTCTTGTTTATTTTAGGATTATTTATCGTAAAAGGTAAAGTAAAATGGTGGCTTTTAGCAGGCGTAATAATGTCTTTACTACTTTCTTGGGGTAAAAACTTTAGTGGTTTAACCAATTTTATGATAGATAATTTTCCTTTATATGATAAGTTTAGGGCAGTTTCATCTATACAAGTAGTATTAGAATTATGTATTCCTTTGCTTGGTATTTTAGCTTTAATGACTTTATTTAAGGAGAAAGAAAACAGAGCTAAATACAACAAATCATTACTAATAAGCGCGGGATTAGTTTTAGGAACATTAATACTATTATTTTTAGTTAAAGGAACCTTTACTTTTGATGCTTTAAGTGATGATACTTATAGAAAATATTTTGGTGATGAAGTTTTAACTATGATAAAACTAGACCGCCAAGAAGTATATACTAGTGATGTGTTACGTTCTTTAATTTATGTATTACTTGCAGCTGTAACCATATCTTTATTTATACATAAAAGACTTAAGTTAAACATATTTGTAATAGTAATAGGAATATTAATTTTAGCAGATTTAGTACCTGTTGCAAAAAGGTATGTTACAGAGGATGATTTTGTTAGTGCTAGACAAATGGAACAACCTTTTCCGTTAACAACTACAAATAAGCAAATTAATCAAGATACATCTGTGTACCGCGTTTACAACCCAAAAGAAGGTTTAAATGGTGCAAGCACATCTTATTACCACAACTCTATTGGTGGTTACCATGGCGCTAAGCCGGCTACTATGCAAGATTTATTTGATTTTCATATTTATAAAAATAACGTTAGGGTTTTAAGTATGCTTAACGTAAAATATGTAATTCAGGAAGATGAAGAAGGACGATCTTACCCAGCTGTAAACCCTAATGCTATGGGTAATGCTTGGTTTGTTCAGAATTTAAGAAAGGTAACTTCTTCTAATGATGAAATAATGGCTTTAGATAGTTTAAATATAAAGACTGATGCTGTTGTAAATACGTCAGAATTTCCGTTGTTAACTAAGTTTTCATTTGCAAAAGATTCTACAGCTACTATTAATTTAGATAAGTATGAGCCTAACCATTTAACGTATACAGCAACAACACAAAATGACGCTTTAGCTGTGTTTTCTGAAATGTACTATAAGAACGGATGGAATGCGTATATTGATGGAAAAAGTTCACCATACTTTAAAGTAAATTATACGCTTAGAGCGTTACAAATACCAGCAGGTAAACATAAAATTGAATTTAAGTTTGAACCAGAAGTGGTTAAAAACGGAAGTAAAATTGCATTAGCTAGTAATATTCTTTTAGCTTTAATAGTTATTGGAGGTATTATTTTTAGTTTTAAAAAAACAACTAAAAAGGAAGATGCATAATGCAGAAGGTGCTAATTATTGCTTATTATTGGCCACCGGCAGGTGGTCCTGGTGTGCAGCGCTGGCTTAAATTTGTTACATACTTAAGGGATTTTAATATAGAGCCTGTAGTTTATGTGCCAGAAAATCCTAGTTACCCAATTGTAGATACTTCATTTGTAAATGAAATCCCAGATGGCATTAAAATTTACAAACATAAAATAAATGAACCTTATGGTTGGGCTAGCTTTTTATCAAAAAATAAAACAAAGAAAATTAGTTCAGGTCTAATACAGAGTAAAAATCAATCTGTAATAGAAAAAATTTTGCTTTGGGTTCGTGGTAATTTTTTTATACCTGATGCTCGTAAAAATTGGGTAAAACCATCTGTTAATTATTTATCTTCAATACTAGTAGAAGAGCAAATAAATACAATAATAACAACAGGACCACCACATAGTGTACATTTAATAGGTTTAAAACTAAAGGATAAATTAGGGGTAAATTGGGTGTCAGACTTTAGAGATCCTTGGACGTCTATTGGGTACCATAAAAAACTAAAGTTAAGTAAGGCATCAGCTAAAAAACATAAGTATTTAGAACATTTAGTATTAAATAGCGCAGATAGTATTATTGTTACAAGTAATACTACTAAAACTGAGTTTAAAGAAATAACAACTAAACCAATAGAGGTAATAACTAACGGCTTTGATGGTGCTATTTCTAGTGGTGTAGCCTTAGATGCTATGTTTACCATTTCTCATATAGGATCTTTACTAACTGGGCGTAACCCAGAAAATTTGTGGCAAGCATTGTCTGAGTTGTGTAATGAAAACGAAGAGTTTAAAAATAGTTTATCGCTTCAGTTTATTGGTGTAGTAAGTGAAGATGTTTTAGAAACAATTTACAAATACAATTTAAAGTCTTACGTAAATTTAATTGGTTACGTGTCACATACAGAAGCATTGGCATATCAAGAAAAATCACAAGTATTATTACTTTCAGAAATAGATTCTGCAGATACAATTGGTATTATTGCAGGCAAGTTGTTTGAGTATATGCGGGCAAAAAGGCCAATTTTAGCAATAGGACCTAAAGGTTGGGAGGTAAGTACCATAATAAAAGAGACAAATACTGGAGTTGCTTTTAATTACAATGATACATCTAATTTAAAAAGTTTACTTTTAGATTGGTTTTATAAATATCAAACAAAAAAATTAAACGTTAATTCTACTAATATTAATACATACAGTAGAAAAGAACGTACAGCTAAATTAGCCAATCATTTATATGGGTATCGTATTTAAACAAACTTTTAACAATACTATTGTAACCTTTGTTGGTTTTGGTATAGGTGCCATTAATACTCTTTTTTTTTATACCAATTTTTTATCTAAAGAAAATTACGGTTTAGTAACCGTTATATTGGCAACTGCTGCGTTATTAATGCCTCTGCTAACGTTTGGTGTACAAAATACACTAGTTAAATTTTATAGTAGTTATAAAGATGGTGAGGAGTCCACTGCTTTTTTAAGCCTTATGCTTTATTTGCCTTTACTTATAATTATACCATTTGCACTGTTTACTTTTTTTGCTACCGATTTTATAGGAGATTTTTTAGCTGAAAAAAATAAAGAAGTAAGAGGTTATGTTTGGTATATTTTTTTAGTAGGCCTTGCTATGTCTTATTTTGAAATTTTTTACTCCTGGGTAAAAGTGCATATGAAATCTGTTTTTGGAAACTTTATGAAAGAAGTTTTTGGTAGGCTTTGTATAGCTATTTTACTTGTATTGGTATATTACAACATAATTGGAGTAGACTTTTTTTTAAAAGCTTTGGTTGGTGTTTACGTACTGCGTTTGCTAATAATGAAACTTTATGCCTTTAGTTTAGAAATGCCTGGTTTTAGTTTTAAGCTTCCAAAAAATTATATTTCAATTGTAAAATACAGTGCACTTATAATACTAGGTGGTTCTGCAGCTGTTATATTATTAGAGATAGATAAATTTATGCTTAACCAGTATGTTGCTATAGAAAATGTTGCTTTTTATGGTGTTTCTGTGTTTATAGCTACTGTAATTACTGTACCGTCTAGAGCTATGCATCAAATTACACATCCGCTTACTGCAAAATTGCTTAACAACAATGACAGGCGAGAGTTACGTAAATTGTATAAAAAATCTTCTTTAACCTTATTTATTATATCAGGAATTATTTTTTTGTTGATAATCTTAAATCTTCAGGAGCTATACAAGCTAATGCCTGTGGCTTATAGAGGAGGAATGTTAGTTGTGTTTTTAATTGGTCTAACAAAAGTTTTAGATGCTCTTTTAGGAAATAGTAATTCTATCCTTTTTAATTCTGACTATTACAGAGCAATTTTAGTAATGGGAGTAATGCTGGCTATTTTAGTTGTGGTCTTAAACTATGTTCTAATTCCTGCGTATGGGTTAGAAGGTGCAGCTTGGGCAACATTTATAGCTATAGCAAGTTTTAATGCTGTAAAAATAGGCTATGTGTATTCCAAGTTTAAAATGCATCCGTTTAGTTTAGATACTCTTAAGGTGTTGTTACTTTTATGTGTGTTAGGTGGTTTGTTTTTCTATGTTAATTTTAATTTTTATCCTGTAATAAACATTGCTTTAAAAAGTATCATAATTAGTATTGTTTATATTTTTGTGCTTTATAAACTTAGAGTCTCTGAAGATGTGTACAGTATAGTATCTCCTTATTTCAACAAAAAAAGCAAATAAAAGTAAAGCCCCAGAAGAATAAATTCTCCAAGGGCTTTAACAACTAACAACCTAAAAAACTGTCTTTATTATCTTCTGCTTCTAGTACTAGAGCTAGTTCTACTAGATCTAGAAGGAGTTTTTGCTTTACTTGATGTTCTAGAGCTACTTTTTACTGATGTAGCTCTACTTTTAGAAGAACTACTTCTACTTGGAGTTTTTGTAACTCTTGTAGTGGTTCTAGTGGTGCTTCTTGTTGCTCTACTATTTGTACTTTGTGGTCTTCTGTTAACCGTTGTACTTCTTGTAGTACTTGTTCTATTTGGTGTTTTAGCAACACTTCTAGTTGTTGTACTTCTAGTATTACCAACTCTACTATTTGTTCTGCTTTTAGCAGGAGTTTTATATGTTGTAGATCTAGAAACTGTTCTAGATGTAGTTGGTTTTCTACTACTTGTTCTAGTTACTGTTGTAGACCTTGCAGCTCTATTATTTCTGTTAATAATAGTTCTGTCGCTTTTTCTTGAGTTTTGAGCTACGGTTCTAGTGTTTGTTCTAGAAATACCAACAGTTCTGTTGCTTCTTGGTGTAACTCTTTTATCGTTTCTGTACACATTAGCAGACCTATAATTGTTACGTTTGTTATATTTATAAGACTTACCAACTCTTACATAAGATTTTCTATAGTTATTTCTGTAAGGACTATAGTATGTATATCTAGTAGGTGCATAATATCTTCTGTATGGTCTAGATTGTACTAAACAAAAGTTTACTGCTGGTCTATGAAAATAACTGTTGTATCTGTTAAATGTATAGTTTCTGTTGTATCTGTTTATATAACCTCTATGGTAGTCATAATAACCTCTAGAGTTATAATATACATACATACCACCTAATCTATGAACTCTATTATTTCTGTAATTAATGTTTATATCACCAATTTGCTCAACTCTACCATAATAGTCATAATAAATAGGAACGTTTTCTACTTGTATTACAGCTCCGTAATCATCATACTGTACGTAAGCATTGTAGTTGTAACCTGTGTTAAAGGTAATATTTGCATTTCTTCCTAAATTTATATTAGCATTTACATTTACTCTATTATCAATAAAGAAATCGAATTCGCCATCAGGGAAAACTGAAAATGTAACTCCGTTCTCTATAAAAGTAAAAGAGTTGTTTTGTAATAAAGTATTGCTGCTTGCAACCTTATTCTCTGTGTTTTCTGTAGTTACAGCCATTGTACTAAAAGTACCTATTAAAAGTGCTGTAAAAAGTAGTACTGATTTTTTCATACTATAAGGTTTTATAAATTCTGAATGTAACTATTTACATTCTGGTATCTATAATACAAACAGCGTGCCAAAAAACAGATTTAAACTGTAACCACCTGTAAATCAGTAAAATTTAAACTATAGTTTTTCTTGAAGATATTTAGCTGTGAACGATTTTTTACTTTTTGCAATTTGTTCTGGAGTACCAGTAGCTATTAATTGGCCACCTTTAGTACCACCTTCTTGCCCTAAATCTATAATAAAATCTGCACATTTAATTAAATCTATATTGTGTTCTATTACCACAACAGAATGTCCTTTGGCTATAAGAGCATTAAAAGATTTTAATAATTTTTTAATATCATGAAAGTGTAAACCAGTTGTTGGCTCATCAAAAATAAATAAAGACTTGTTAGTTGTTTTACCTTTAATTAAGAACGATGCTAATTTAATACGTTGTGCTTCACCACCAGATAGGGTAGAAGAAGATTGACCTAAAGTAACATAACCCAAACCAACATCTTGCAATGGTTTAAGCTTATTCATTATTTTTGTTTGTTGATGCTCTTCAAAAAATGCAATAGCATCATCAATAGTCATAGTTAAAACATCATCTATATTAGCATCCTGAAACTTAACTTCTAGAACTTCTTTTTTAAATCGTTTACCATTACAAGCATCACATAACAAGTGTACATCTGCCATAAACTGCATTTCTACAGTAATTTCTCCTTCACCTTTACATTTTTCACAGCGACCACCATCTACATTAAAAGAAAAGTGTTTTGCTTGGTAGGCTCTAAGTTTACTTAATTTTTGAGAAGCAAACAATGCTCTAATATCATCGTAAGCCTTTATATAAGTTACAGGGTTAGATCTAGAAGACCTACCAATTGGGTTTTGATCTACAAACTCTACATTTTTAATATCCTTATATTCTCCTTCTACAGAAGTAAACTGTCCGGCTTTTTCTCCATAGCCTCCAATTTCTTTTAATACTATAGGATATAGTAGTTTTTTAACTAATGTACTTTTACCACTACCAGATACACCCGTTACAACGGTTAGTATACCTAAAGGAAAAGTAACATCTATATTTTTGAGGTTATTTTCTCTTGCACCATTTATTCTAATAAAATTGGTGAAGTTTCTTCTTTTCTCAGGAACTTTTATCTGTTTAGTACCATTAAGGTAACTAGCTGTTAAGGATGTAGATTTTAAAATATCAGCCATTGTGCCATTGGCAACAACCTCGCCACCGTGTGTACCAGCCTCAGGACCTATGTCTATAACTTGGTCTGCAGCATTCATAATATCCTCATCATGTTCTACAACTATAACAGTGTTTCCTAAATCTCTTAAAGATTTTAAAACATCTATTAAGTTTTCTGTATCTTTTGGGTGTAATCCTATACTTGGCTCATCTAATATATACATAGAACCAACCAAGCTACTACCTAAAGATGTTGCTAGGTTTATGCGCTGGCTCTCGCCACCAGATAATGTATTAGATTTTCGGTTTAGCGTTAAGTAACTTAAACCTACTTTATTTAAAAAGTTAAGTCTTGTTGTAATTTCTACTAAAAGTCGTTTAGCTATTTGTGCATCGTGCTTGTTAAGCTTAAAAGAGTTAAAAAAATCTGTTAGCAACTCTATAGGTAGTTCTACAAGTTCAGATATACATTTATCATTAACCTTTACATAATCTGTCTCTGGACGTAGACGTTTGCCATTACAAGTACTACATTTTGTTTTTCCTCTGTAACGAGATAACATTACTCGGTTTTGTATTTTGTAGCTTTTATCTTCAAGCATTGCAAAAAACTTATTTAGTCCGGTAAAAGATTTATTACCATCCCAAACTAATTGTTTTTGCTCATCGGTTAACTCAAACCAAGGTTTGTGCACAGGAAAATCAAACTTATAAGCCGCAGCTATAAAGTCGTCCTTATATTTACCCATACTTTCTCCTTTCCAAGGAAAAATTGCACCTTCATATACAGATAGTGCTGTATTAGGAACAACCAAGTCTTGGTCTATACCAATAACATCACCATAACCTTCGCAAGTTGGACATGCGCCAAAAGGGTTATTAAAACTAAATAGGTGTACGTTTGGTTCTATAAATTTAATTCCGTCTAACTCAAACTTATTACTAAAAGGAGTTTGTTTCTCTGTTTCTAGTTCTTCTATAATACAATTACCTTCTCCTTCAAAAAAAGCAGTATCTACTGCATTTGCAAGTCTGTTATAAAAATCTTCATCATCTTTAGTTATAATTCTATCTACTACTAAAAAGAATTCTCTATCCATTTCTGTAATAGAATCGTCTATACGTATAACTTTACCTTTATGTTTTATTCTAGCATACCCTTGTTTAGAAAACATTTCTAAAGCTTTTAAAGGTTCTCTATCTTCTTTAACTTTAATAGGAGCTAACAATAACAACTTAGTATTGTCGTTAAATTCTTTAATAAAGTTTATTACATCTGTAACGGTATGCTTTTTTACTTGCTTACCAGAAACAGGAGATATGGTTTTACCAATTCTTGCATACAGCAGTTTTAAATAATCATAAATTTCTGTTGTTGTACCAACTGTAGAACGCGGGTTAGTAGAGTTTACTTTTTGTTCTATAGCAATTGCAGGAGCTATACCTTTTATATAATCTACTTTAGGTTTATCTAATTTCCCTAAAAATTGACGTGCATAAGATGATAAACTCTCTACATACCTACGTTGCCCTTCTGCATAAAGCGTGTCAAAAGCAAGGCTAGATTTACCAGAACCAGATAATCCAGTAATAACAACTAATTTATTTCTAGGAATTATTACGTCTATATTTTTGAGGTTGTGCAGTTTAGCACCCTTAATAATAATATTGTGTTTTGGGTCGACGTCTAAAAGTGTATTCATATCCGTAATTAATACTGTAAAGATACAATATGTACCTTTTAATAACCATAAAAGACGCTTTTACATCAAAAATAAGGGTAATCACAACATAGATTTTTTAGGAACCTCTTATTTTATATATATTTGAAGTGTAATTAAACTTATAGGCCTATATAGCGAACATTACTTTTTTAAAAATTATTAAACACTATTAAATGAACTTATTCCCATATAGGGAAGGGGTACGCATTAAATAACCAAAAAAAGTAACTCGAAATGGATCTACAAATTGAAGACTCAGTATTAGTAAAAAAATATATTACAGGAGATGAAAAATCTCTAGAAATATTAATAAATAGACACAACCAAAGAATTAGTAGTTTTATTTACTCTAAAGTATTAGATAGAGACATTACTGAGGATATATTTCAAGATACTTTTATTAAAGTGATAAAAACTTTAAAAAAGGGTTCTTATAGTGAAGAAGGTAAATTTTTACCGTGGGTAATGAGAATTGCACACAATTTAATTATAGATCACTTTAGAAAAAATAAGCGTATGCCAATGTTTGAAGGTAGCGATGATTTTAATATTTTTTCTGTAATAAGTGATGATAAGTTAAACGCAGAAAAACAATTAATAAAAAATCAGATCGATTCTGACCTTAAAGTTCTTATTGAAGAATTACCAGAAGATCAAAAAGAAGTTTTATTAATGCGTATCTATAAGGATATGAGTTTTAAAGAAATCTCTGAAAATACAGGAGTTAGCATTAACACTGCATTAGGAAGAATGAGATATGCTTTAATTAATATGAGAAAAATTATAGAAAAACATAATATCGTTTTAACGAATTAATAGGTTTTTAACCTAAGAGTATAATATTTCTAAAATAGTACCGTTATCTTACTATAACAATACTATTTTATATGGAAAAAATTTACTCTAAACAACAAAACAATTCTTGTGGAATGACAACATCGGCAAGCAAAATTCAGTTTTTACTGAATTATTCAAAATCGATGAATGTAATTACATACAAGGAGATGCAATTTGAAAACATTTTGAACTAGAAAAAGAGCCTTAACGGCTCTTTTTTGTTTTATAATATTCTTCAATTACTGTTTTTCTTCCTATCGTTTTTGTAATTATATCATTATCTAGATTCCATCCTCTAGCAGGAGAATAGTCTCTACCGTACCAAATAATTTGCAAATGAAGATCGTTCCATAATTCTTTAGGAAATAATCTTTTTGCATCTTTTTCTGTTTGTACCACATTTTTACCATTTGTAAATCCCCATCTATACATTAATCTGTGTATGTGTGTATCTACAGGAAATGCAGGTATACCAAATGCTTGTGACACTACAACACCTGCAGTTTTATGACCTACAGCCGGAAACTTTTCTAAAGATTCCATATCCTTAGGAACTATGCCATTGTGTTTATCTATTAACATTTGTGATAAACCGTGTATTCCTTTAGCTTTCATAGGAGACAAACCAACAGGTTTTATAATTTCTCTAATTTCATCTACGGTTAGTTTTACCATATCATATGGGTTGTCTGCCTTTTTAAACAATAATGGTGTAATTTTATTTACGCGTACATCTGTACTTTGTGCAGACATTAATACTGCAATTAGTAGTGTATACGGATCTTTGTGGTCTAAAGGTACTGGTATTGTTGGGTATAACTCTTTAAGTTTGTCTATTGTAAAAGTAACTTTTTCTGCCTTGGTCATTTTTGATTAGCTTTACTAAAAATTAGAAAAAACGAATTTAAATAAATTACTTATGAATACTTTAAAAGTAGGAGACAAAGTAGCAGATTTTACGTCAAAAGATCAAGATGGTAATGCTGTAAGCTTATCAGATTATAAAGGAAAAAAGTTGATTGTGTTCTTTTATCCAAAAGCAAGTACTCCTGGTTGTACTGCAGAAGCTTGTAATTTAAGAGATAATTATAAAGAATTACAAGACCAAGGATATGAACTTTTAGGTGTTAGTGCAGATTCTGCAAAAAGACAATCTAACTTTAAAACAAAGTATGAGTTTCCTTTTCCTCTACTAGCAGATGAAGACCATACTGTATTAAATATTTTTGGCGTTTGGGGTACAAAAAAGTTTATGGGTAAAGTTTATGACGGTATACATAGAAAAACATTTATTATAGATGAAAACGGTGTTGTAACCAAAGTAATAGATAAGGTTAAAACAAAAGACCACGCTGCACAAATATTAGAATAATATCATATAAAAAAAGCCACATTTTAAAATGTGGCTTTTTTATTATTTTTTATCTGCCTTACGTACAAATAACTCTTTTCTTTTTATAATTTCTGCAATACCTTCTGGTAGCATTTTCTCCCAGTCTTTATCTCCGTTTGTAATTTTCTTTAAAACATCTCTAGAAAAAATATGTAGTATTTCAGGATCATAATCAAAAATGTCCATTACTTTACCGTTATATTTAAAGAACTTATAAAGTTCTTTCATTCTTGGGTGTACTTTAACGTTGTTACTCGTCATAATCTGACCAGTTTCTTCGTTTTTCATTGGGTATAAGTAAACTTTTAAATCTTTAAAGAATAATTTACCAAAAGCTTCAAGTATACCGCCACTTAAGTGTCTGTAATACTTTTCATCAAAAACCTCTACAAGATTGTTAACGCCCATTGTTAAACCAATTTTTGCTTTTGTATAATTACTAAAGTACTCTACAAGTCTAAAGTATTCCTGAAATTTAGAGATCATTACTGTATGGCCAAGAGAACATAAAAGTTCTGCTCTGTCCATAAAATCTTGTTCGTCTATTTCTCCACTAGCTTTTAAATTAGCTAAAGTAATTTCAAAAATTACAATGGTTTTATCAGGATTAACTGTTTGTTCGTTCATAAAAATATTATGAGACTTTTCAAACATATCCATATTTACCTTTGTTACGGGTCTATAACTACCACGTAAAGCAAGTATGTTTTTTTTATAAAGTACAGCAGCAGGTAATAAGTTGTTACCATCAGGGCCAAACATAACGGCATCCGTCATATCATTTTTAATTAACTGTAAGCTAATTAACCTATTATCTACTTTTTCAAAATTAGGACCAGAGAAATTAATCATATCAATTTCTACAGTATCCTTATCTATATGGTCATAAAGATATTTAAGTAATTTTCTTGGTTTATGGTATTTGTAAAAAGCACCATATATAAGGTTAACACCTAAAATACCTAAAGTTTCTTGCTGCAATCTAGCTTCGTTCTGTTTAAAACGAACGTGCATAATAATTTCATCAAATTCTTTTTGGTCTGGATCTAATTGAAAACGAATTCCAATCCATCCGTGCCCCTTGTATTTTTTAGCAAAATCTATAGTGGCAACAGTATTTGCATAGGAGAAAAATAAACGCTCTGGGTGTTTTTCTCTACTAATACGCTCCTCCATTAATCCCATTTCATGAGAAAGCATCGTTTTTAAACGAGCTTGGGTAACATATCTACCATCGTTTTCTACGCCATATATAGCGTCACTAAAATCTTTATCATATGCACTCATTGCTTTAGCAATGGTTCCAGATGCGCCACCAGATCTAAAAAAGTGTCTGGCAGTCTCTTGTCCGGCACCAATTTCTGCAAAAGTACCGTAGATATCAGGATTTAAATTTATTCTTAGTGTTTTGGCTTTAGTAGAAGGAATATTCTCAAAAGCAAAATCTTTTTTTAAGACTGATGACATTCTTTGTTGTTTTTTTACGGTATACAAAGTTAACAAGATAGATTTATCTATTAAATAAATATGTTATAAATTTGATAAAAAAGGCCGAATTGTTAAAAATCACATTTTTGGGTACAGGAACTTCTCAAGGAATACCAGTTATTGGTAGTAAACATCCTGTATGTTTAAGTAAGGATCCAAAGGATAAAAGATTAAGAGTATCTGTTTTAATTTCATGGGATGACTATAACTTTGTAATAGATTGTGGTCCAGATTTTAGGCAGCAAATGTTGCAAAATCCTATACCAAATTTAGATGGTATATTGTTTACTCATGAACACTCAGACCATACTGCGGGTATAGATGACATTAGACCTTTTTTCTTTAGACAAGGAGATATACCAATATACGCAGATAGTCAAGTAATAGAAGCTCTTAAAAAACGCTTTGCTTATATTTTTGCAGATATTAATAGGTATCCAGGTGCTCCGGCAGTAGCTATTCATCAAATTAAAGAGAATACACCTTTTAAAATAGGAAATAAAGTTGCTATACCTATAAAAGCGCTACATAACAGGTTAGAAGTTTTTGGTTTTAGAATAGATGACTTTGTGTATTTAACAGATGTAAAAAGTATCTCTAAAGAAGAAATAGCTAAACTTAAAGATGTAAAGGTATTGGTTGTAAATGCTTTACGTTTAGAGGCGCATCATTCTCATTTTAATTTAGAAGAAGCATTAGAGTTTATAAATTTAGTAAAGCCAAAAACAGCTTATTTAACACATATAAGTCACTTGTTAGGTTTTCATGAAGAAGTAGAAAAATCTTTGCCAAAAAATGTACATTTGGCATACGATAATTTAACCATAAACATATAGAATAATACCAAATGAAAAAGTATTTATATTTATACCTATTTATTTTTGCAGCATTAATAGCCCTATACCAATTTGTAAGTGCAAATAAAATGATAGATGCTACTAACACAAGATTTGCACAGCTACAGGAAAAAATAGAAAAGCTAGAAACTGAAAATACTAAGTTAGAAGATTCTATACAACAGGCCACAATAAACCAGTTAGATTTAAAGTATTTTTTACTAGAAAATAATGATGATGCTTTAACTAATTTTGATCATTTAAAGTTAGAAAATCCGGCAAGATATATTGAGGATAAATTGATAGAAACCAACGAATCTAAAGGAGATAACCCATTAGTGCCATATGCTGGTATGGAAGGAAATTTTAAAATAAATAAAATTAAGGTTTTAAACCATAAATGGATTATAGCCGATTTTTCTGATGGCAAATATTGGGGAGAATTACTTATAAAGTATGACCTTAAAGACAATTTAGGAGTAGATTTTACAATGATGGATCATCTTTTGTACAGAAGAGATTAATCTAGTTTACTATATAAAAATAACCCCTGAATGAAAATTCAGGGGTTATTTTTTTGATTTTTTTTAAGTTATATTTTAGTAGACAACCATTCTTTAAAAGAATAAAAACCTTGTGGTGCAACACCGTGACCAACAGGGTATTCCTCATAAGTACAATCTATACCTAAACCTTTTAAATAATTAGGTGTCTTTTGTGCCCAGCTAACAGGTATAACCTGGTCTACAGTGCCGTGAGAAGCATAAATGTTTAGTTTGCTAGGGTCTTTATCAGTCTTTAATTTGTCTATTAGATTTTCATTGATGTAACCACTTAGTGCAATTACATTTTTTACTTTATCAGGATAAGAAATTGCTGTAGCATAACTTAAAATTGCACCTTGACTAAAGCCTAATAGTGTAACGTTATCTTTGTCTAGATGGTAAGCTTTGCAAGCTTCATCTATAAAAACAAGTATTTTTTCTATAGATTCTGCGGCTTGTACATCATCACTCCATTTTCCTTTTTCGGCATCAAAATTTATAGCATACCAAGCATTGCCATATGGCTGCATAGGGTAGGGAGCACGTATAGATATAATACAAAGCTCTTTTTGTAATTCTGTAGCAAAAGAAAAAAGATCTTCTTCATTACTACCGTAACCGTGTAGCATAAATAAAACAGGAGTTTTTTCTTGTTCTATAGTTGCTGGTTGTATAATGTGTTCTAATGATAGTGGTGCTGTCGTCATACTAATTTATAAAAGTGAACCATTTTTGAGAAGCTTTTCCTATAAAAGGAATTTCTTGTTTTTTATTGTTTAGCATACCAATAAAACCATAGGTCCATAATACAATATATGATATATATAAACCCATAGAAGCGTAAATACTTAACCATTGGCTAATAAATAATGCAAAACCTACAAAAAATAAATTTAAACCAAAGTTTTGTCTAATATGAAAACGAGCAAACTCATGTTTGTCATCCATATTCATAGTAATTGCAATTAAGGTGCCTACACCTGTAAAGTAAGATACTATTGCGGTAGTTTTTCCTTTAGGTTTTTTATTCATTTTACTTTTTTGTGCAAGGTAAAAATTTTGTAAAAAAAAAGAGGTCTAATTAAGACCTCTTTTTACATTTTTATATGATGCTTATAGTTACATAAAAAATAATAAGCTAGAAATAATAGCCCAAACTCCTAAGATAATTGCTGCTAATCCTAATTTACCTTGTAAAGGTCTAAGTTTTGCAAGTAAAGCTTCTCCTTTTGCTTTTGCTTCTTCATTTTTAGATAATAAAAGTTTGTTTATCATTCCGTAACCTAAAATAAAACCTAATGCAGCTGTAACAACGGCTACAGCAATATAAGTTATCCAGTAAATAGGATAAGTAGTAAGCCAACCTATTCTTAAAATAGCTTGAACAATACTAATTACTCCCCAAACACAAAATCCTAAACCTATCCAACCTTGGTAAGGTGTAATTTTGTCTAGAAGTTCTTGTGCATTTGGTTTTTTAGATAGTAATAAAGATGGTGCAGCTAAAATACCTAGTATTATTAGCGTAATTCCGAAAATCATAATTTTGTGGTATTAGTTGGTTAAACAAGTTGACTAACTTTTAGTCTATTAATTAACGCACCTAAACAAATTATAGTATTTCTGCTACATATTTATTTAAAACACCAAAAACTTGTCCTTTTAGTTTTTCTTCAAAAAACATACAGTTTTTAGCTCTACTCTTAGATGTTTGTTTGTTAATGTAGTGTAATGTGTCATTATCAAACAAGGTAAAACAAGCAGTATTACCTTCTTTTATTTTTGGAGTTTGTAAGCCATAACGCTCTCTACCTTTAGTTAAAATTTCTATAGTAGTTTCCGTATCAAAAATAGTATTTAATATACCAAATGATGATTCTAGACCTATGGTACCATAAGCAGCATTATCAAATTCAACTTTTTTCTGTTCTATATCTAAAGGGTTATGGTCTGTAGTTACAAAATCTATGGTTCCGTTTTTAACACCTTCTATAAGCGCAGTAATATCTTCTTTTGTTCTTAACGGAGGTAATACTTTATAAGTAGTGTCAAATTCTGTTAGTTTTTCATCAGAGTATAGTAGGTTGTATAAAGCAACGCTACAGCTTACATCTAATCCTTTTTTCTTTGCTTCTCTTATTAATTTTACAGAGCCTGCAGTAGAAATGGTTGGTATGTGTAATTTGCCACCTGTGTATTCTAAAATAAATAAATCTCTGGCAACTTGTAATTCTTCAGCTAAAGCAGGTATACCTTTTAAGCCAAGACTTGTAGATACATCACCTTCATTCACAATTCCTTTTCCGGCAATTTTGCAATCTAAAGGGAAAGAGTAAATTAAGCCATCAAAATTTTGAGCATATTGCAACGCTATTTTTAATAGGTTAGAGTTGCTAGTCGGTTTCTTATAGTCTGAAAAGCCAACTGCACCAGCATTTTTCATATCATACAATTCCGCTAAATCTATTGCTTCACTATTTACAGTTAAAGCACCTAGCGGATGTAAATTGGTTACTTCTTCTTTGGCTTTATCTTTAATAAAAGCAAGTGTAGCGCTAGTGTATGGTATTGGGTTTGTATTTGTATTAAGTATAATATCTGTAAAACCACCTTTAACTGCAGTTTTTAGTCCGTTTTTTATTGTTTCTCTTTCTTCAAAACCAGGCTCACCAAAAGATACACTAGTGTCTAACCAACCAATAGAAATACATAGGTTTTTTTTAGATACAATTACGGCATCCTCTGTAGGTGTTACAGCATCAGAAATTTTTGTAATAACACCATTTTGTACTAAAATATCTTTAGTTTTTAAATGTAAATCTTTGTTAGATTTATCAAAAATTTTGGCAGATTTTATTAATATATTCATTTAAAATATTTTTGAATAAGAACTTCTAGTATTAAGAAAAACAACGCAAAAATAACAAACCATTTCCAAAGCTCATTTACCTTTTGGTTATTTTCTAAATTGGTTAATAGTTGACTAATACTAGTGCTTTGTTTGATATTTGCAATACTATTAATGTCTGTATATATAAGTTTACTTTCTTCTCTATTATAATTAAAACTTAGTGACCCTAATTCTGACTCTCCTTTTTTTATGGTATAAATACCAGCATTTTGCGGAGTGTTAGAAAAAGTTAATACGGTTTTATTTGTAAAAGATTGTTGTTGCGGAATAAATTCGTTTTTATCTTTTGTAATTTTTAAAACAAGATCTTTATTAACTTTAGTTTCTACATCTACAGTTGTGGCTTTACCAATTGTTGTGTATAGTTTTGGAATTTTAAAACTTGTGTAACCCATATTATATAGTGTAGGAACAATTAACGGAGAACCTTTAAAATTAGAGTTTTCTTTTGATAAGCTACTTGTAAAAAAGTAAAAGCCATTTGCACCCATTAAAAAAGGAGAATTATCTTGGTAACTTAAAAGACTAGGAGCAGAACTGTTAGTAATAAAAGAACTGTTTACCGTTGGATATTGAAAATTAGTGACTTTTTTTTGAAATACATTTGTATATAATGGATGAGAAAAATTGATGCCAGTTACCTTACGTTCTATATTGATTAAACTTTTTAGTTTGGTTGAAAAATAGTTAGATAACAAAGCATTGTAACTATTAACGTCTAATTTTAAAGAAGGGATAACAACCAACGAACCTCCGTTTTTAGTAAATGAAGTTAATGCATTTTTTAAAGATTCTGGTATTGCCTTAAGCTCATTTAATATAATTAAATTTTGAGTAGGAATTAGACTGTAGTTTAATTGGTTTATAGTGGTTGTATTGGTTTTAAACTCATCATTAGTAAATATCTTATTTAAAAAGGTGTTATCAGCGTTAGAAATAGCTAACACTTTTATTTTGTCTCTTTTATTAATGTTAAAGTAAAAATTGTTGTCATACATTAAACCTGTATCTGTTAGCTCTATTTTGCCCTTAATACCAACGTCTTTTGGTAATGTAAAGTTAACTTTAGCTTCTTTACTATTATTAAATAAGGCAGATGTTTTTGCAATT
Organism: Cellulophaga sp. RHA19; assembly: GCF_002813425.1. Taxonomy (NCBI): domain Bacteria; kingdom Pseudomonadati; phylum Bacteroidota; class Flavobacteriia; order Flavobacteriales; family Flavobacteriaceae; genus Cellulophaga; species Cellulophaga sp. RHA19. Next base: position 3,102,157 of record NZ_PHUL01000001.1, on the reverse strand, counting down.
AAAGTATCATTATTATATAACGCAACAGCAGTGTTCTCTGCATTAGTATTAGCTTTAAGGTTAGCTGTTAGTTCTAAATTTGTAGCGTCTGTATTAGAAACATATAAACTATCAATACTAATATTTGTAAAGTTCTCAGTATTTTGTTTTACAAAGTATATATTAGTTTGTAAGCTGTCTATAGTATAAGCTTCATTTTTTTGCTGAAAATCAGAAATAACTATAAGATCCTTTACACTACTATTATCTTTGCTAAATAAGGTATTTGCTTTTAAAATAACATCTTTTATGTGTAGTTGATTACTACTATAATCTAATGAAAGTAGATTATTTTGAATATCTTTTAAAACAACATTTTTATACGTATTAGTATTAGTAAAAAGACTAAACTCTTTTTCTTTGGCGTTACTCTTTATAAGTTCTTGTACGGCATTTTGTAAAAGGGTAGTACCATTATTTAGCGCTTGCATACTAAAAGAGTTGTCTAAATAAATAATAGTTTCTCTCTTTTTAAAAACATCTTTTTTAGCAAAATATGGTTGTGCAAATGCAACTATTAATGCGGTATATAAAAAAAGTCTAGCAGCTAAAAGAAGCCATTTTTTTAGATTACGAGTTTTTTTAGATTGTGTTTTTACCTTTTGAAGCAAAGCAACATTGGTAAAAGGCGTTTTTTTAAATCTACGGAGTTGAAAAAGATGAATAAATAATGGAACCAATAGTAAAAATAAAGCCCAAAGAAGTTCCGGATATTTAAACTGCATTCCTTAATTTAATTTTTCAAATATAATGAAATTGAACCAAAGGAAATAGCACATTAGCAAAAGAAAAAATAATCTTTTACAGCTTTAAGGTTTAATGTATTAAGATGACTTTTAATAGTTAATTGCTCTTTTTGGTTAGCAACTGTAATTATTATTTGTAGATCTTTAACATTGTTTATAGCTAAAAAATGTTTTAATTTTTGATTATATATGTCTTTGCCTATTTTTTGTTGGTTGTTACATACCCAGAGAAAAGGAATATTTTTTTCTATTAGTTTTTTAGCAATCTCTTTTCCTTTTTTACCAGCTCCCCAAATTACAAGTGTATTTGTTTGTAGATATTCTATCTCTAAAAAATAATTAAGTTTTAACTCTAAAAAGTAGTTTTGCGCATAATGTTCACTAGTCCTAGATGTTCTTGTTGAGTAGTCTCTCCATTTATGTAAAATGGTATTACACGGAATACATTCTATTTTGTGTTTGTAAAATCTAAAGGCTAAGTCATAATCTTCTGGGTAGGTGTTAGGCTCAAAACCACCTACTGCATCAAAATCAGATTTATGTACCATCCAACAAGGAGACGGTATCACACATTCTTTATATATTTCTGAGTAGTTATCACCAGTTGTAGTTAATTGGTTTAACCACTCTTCATACTTTTTATAACCATCATTTACACCATTTTTTGCAAAATATTTTACTTTTCCTACAGCAATATGCTTGGTGCCATTTTTTAAGAGCGAAGAAAGCATTATTTTAATCTTATTAGGCATCATTATGTCATCAGAATCCATTCTGGTTATATAAGTACCATTAGATAATTTATAGGCTAATTGTAGAGCTTTAATTATACCTTGCCCATTATTTAGCGTTGTTTTAATTCTGCTATCTTTTTTAGCATAATTTTCTAAAATTGAAGCGCTACTATCTGTAGAATGATCATTAATAGCCAGTATTTCCCAGTTGGTATAGGTTTGTGATATTATAGAGTTAATACATTCATCTAAAAAAGCTTCAACATTTTTGAAGGGTATTAATATACTAACTAAAGGGGTTGGCATTTTATTATTTCTTTAATGCTTTAGCAATTGCTTCTTTTGCTAAAGGAGCCATAAGTTGGTATCCTTTTTTGTTAGGATGAACACCGTCTCCAGAATGCTCTTTTCTAAGTCCATTTTCTTTAGTAGCCATAGCAGAAAAATAATCTAAGTAGATAAAATTATTATCAGTTGCATATGATTTTAACATCGCATTTAACTTAGGTATTTTAGTATTTGGGTTTTTATTTGGAGCCCAAGGATAATCAAAAGCTGGTAGTGTTGACGAAATTATAACCTTAATATTGTTTTTGGTAGCAAGTTCTGCCATACTTTTAATATTATCGGTAATTTCATTTAAAGTAGTTGGCCCAGTATTACCAGCAATGTCATTTGTGCCAGCTAAAATTACAACTACCTTAGGGTTAAGGTTAATAACATCTTGTCTAAAACGTAATAACATTTGCGGAGTTGTTTGTCCGCTTATACCTCTGTTAATGTAATTTTTATTTTCGAAAAAACTAGGCATTGCATTGCTCCAGCCTTCTGTTATAGAATTGCCCATAAAAACAACTCTATTTTCATTAGATGTAGGAGCCTTTAGTTCTGTGTTTGCTTTTTTATATTTATTTAGGTTAGCCCAGTCTTGTGCTTGTGAGTTGCATGACATAAAAAAACATAGAATTAAAATACGGAATGTTATTACTTTTTTCATTTTTTATTGAGGTTAAAGTACCAAGATAATAAAAAATGAAAAAGTAATAGTAATTTAATAAAAGTAATAGGGTGTGGGTAGGCCTAAAAATTATTAAATTACTTAGTAAAGTACGTTTCTATATTTTTTTAATATTAGCGTTTAGCCCTTCTACAATGCCAAGAATATTATTAATAGTCTCTGTAAAATGATGTTTAATTAAATCGTTGGGGATACGGATAGTCGTAAAACCGTTTTTAAAAGAATGCATAGCCTCTTCTAAGTCGTTAATTGCTTGCTCGTGAGTAAGCATATTATATTCGGTATCTATTTCTATATTTAATTTAACTCTAGAAATAGCAATATCTATAGATTTTTTACCATCCCACCATTCTAACATAGGTGTTAATCCTCTGCTTTTAAGTCCATAATATAATTGTATGGCCTCTATGGGTGTATTATTTTTTAAGATGAGTCTGTTTAATCTCACTTGATGCTTTGCACACAACTCTACTCCAAATGCGTCTATTGCATTTTTATGGTCAATATAGCTAAGCTCTTTCTTACATTCTAAACAAGTCATTAATAGTAGGTTTAATAAGGTTTGGGGTTATTATAACCGTACTTTTTTAGGTTTATTATTTACGTTTCGATGAAATACACACTTGCATTTACTTTTTAGATGAAATGCACACTTTTAGGATAATAATTGATATTTACATCTTCCTGAGAATTATAAATATTAAACTGTTAGATTGTTAAAAATTTATGAATATTTGTTAAAATTTTATTAATTCTTGTTAGAAAATATATATTTGAGATAATAAGTAACCTTACCAAACCTCTGTCTCTAGTATGAACCACAAATGCATAATGATCATAGTATGTGTTACTATGTTTTATATTTCTCCTTTTTCCTATGGTCAATTAAAGCTTAAAAATGATTTTGTAAAATCCAATGTTGACCTATATAGTTGGTTTGACAAAGAAATTGGATTAGAAAAAACAGTTATTTATAACGGTTTTTTAGATGATGGAGATGGTTATTTTGAAAAAAATAGATCATTTGAAAATACAAATAGATATTATAAACAATTTGAATTTTTTAATGGAAGTATAGTATACGATAGGCAGTTATTTAATAATGTAAAAATTAAATATGATGTTTTTGAAGATGAATTACTAATCAATTTAAAAAACAGTAATAATAACTTAATAACTATTCAACCAATAAATAATAAGGTAGATAGTTTTATGTTGAATTCTCAATACTTTGTAAATATAGATAACTTGACTGTTGAGCAGGGGAGTTATAATGGATATGTGGAATTATTATTGAATAATGAGAATTTTCAATTTTACAAAAAACATATAAAAAGTAGAATAGAAAAAAGATCTAATAACAAGTTATTATATCAGTTCTCAGATAGGAATTATAACTTATTACATTATAATAAGAGTCTAATAAAAATAAAAAAAATTAGAAATCTAAGTAAAATTTTTCCAGAGTATAAATCTGTCATTAGAAAATATTCAGTGAATTATAAAAGCAATGACTCTAATATTATAGATTTATTAAAAAAAATAAATTTATTAATGAATAAAAAAACTAAAGCGTTATAAATGAAAAAATATATAATTTTATTTTTAATATTATTCTTTAGTTTTACAATTTACTCTCAGCAAAAAGAAACTTTGATAACTATTCAATTTAAAGATTCTCCTATTAAAGACGTTTTAAGTAAAATTGAAAACAGTTATAACTTTAACTTTTATTTTTCTAATAACTGGTTTAGCAATGGTAAAGTTTCTGGTATTTATAAAGATGAGAAATTAACAACCATTTTAGAAGATATTTTTAAAAATACAGATTTAAATTATTTTGTTGATAAAACAAATGTTTATGTTTTACAGAATAGAATAGTATATAATGAGTTACCTAAAATTTTTTCTGCTCCAGTAAATGATACAACTAGTACTAAAGAGAAAAAAAATAATACTATTACTCCTGTTTTTTACAATAAAAAAAGTAATGATTTAGGTAATAGTTTTATTGAAACTCTTAGGATTGGTAAGTCTACTATAAATGATACTAAAAGTACTTTTATATTAAGTGGTTACATAAAACAACATTTAAATAATGAACCCATTCCTAATGTGACTATATATGTAAAGAATAGAAATTTAGGGGTATCTACAAACAATAATGGTTTTTACGAAATTAAGTTGCCAAAAGGAGAAAACTTAATAGAAGTGAGTTCTATAGGTGTAAAAGCACAAGTAAAAAGAGTCTTTTTATTTAATAATGGACAGTTAAATTTTAGCTTAAAAGAAAAGATAGAACAATTAGATGAAATTATAGTAGATGGCGCACAAGATGTTAATGTAGAAGAAACCTTAATGGGGACTTCAGAAATAGATTCAGAAGAGTCTAAAAACATACCATTGGTTTTAGGAGAAAGAAATATACTAAAAGTAGCAACTACATTACCAGGTATTACCACTGCAGGTGAAGGAGCTACAGGCTTTAATGTAAGAGGAGGTAAAACAGATCAGAATTTAATACTTTTAGATGATGCTGTTATTTATAACCCATCTCATTTTTTTGGTATTTTCCAGGCTTTAAATCCCTTTACAACAAAGAGTTTAAAAGTTTATAAAGGCAGTATTCCTTCAGAATTTGGAGGACGCTTATCATCAGTCTTTGATATAAAATCTAAAGATGGTAATGTAGATAATTTTGCTGGCGAGGCATCTATAGGGCCAATTACAAATAATATAGCATTAGAACTTCCTATTGTTAAAGGTAAATCGTCATTTATGGTTGGTGGTAGATCTACTTATTCAGACTGGGTTCTTAAATCATTAGACGATGATGATTTAAAAAAGAGTAGGGCAAATTTTTATGATGTAATAGCAAAGTATAATCATAAAATTAATGATAAAAATGATATAAGAGCTACAGCATACTATAGTAAAGATGTTTTTAGTATAACTTCAGATTCTTTATACAGTTATAATAATGCAGTTTTTTCGCTAAGTTGGGACAATCAATTAAATGATAAAAACGTGGGGAATTTATCTCTTTTTAATACTCACTACGGATTTAACATAGATTATGATGGGGATACAAATACTGACTTTGCTTTTGATTACGGAATAGTAGAAACAGGTTTTAAATACAAAGTAACTTATTTATATAATAGCAAGCATAAAATTAACTATGGAATAACTAGTAAGTTATATAATGTTACCCCAGGTAATAAAGAGCCTTTAGGAGATGAGTCTGATGTGCAAAAAATTAACTTGGATAAAGAAAAAGGACTAGAATCAGCTCTTTTCTTATCAGATGACTTTGAATTTAATGATAAATTAATGTTTAATTTGGGAGTTAGATATTCAAACTTTACAACTTTAGGAGAAAATACAACAAGAGTTTATAAAGAAGGAGAACCTAAAAATGATGAAACAGTAGAAGAGATATTAAACTTTGATAAAAATGAAGAAGTAAAAACTTATGGAGGGATAGAAGCTAGAGTAGCTGCTAGATATTTACTAAAAGATAATTTATCTATTAAGGCTAGTTATAATAAAATGTATCAATACATACACACTTTATCTAATAATACTACGGGTTCTCCTATTGATACTTGGAAACTATCAGACTATAACATTAAACCTCAAAAAGCAGAACAGTTTGCTTTAGGAATATATAAAAATATAGAGGGTAATGATTATGAAATAAGTTTAGAAGGGTACTACAAATTGTCTAATAATGTGCCAGATTTTAAAACAGGAGCAGAGTTAACTTTAAATGAAAATATTGAAACTGAAATTTTGCAAGGTAAAGGAAAAGCATATGGAGTAGAATTTTTAGTGCGTAAAAATGCAGGAGATATAAATGGTTGGTTAAGTTACACATATTCTAAATCTTTTTTAAAGTTAAACAGTGAGTTTTCCGAAGAGCAAGTTAATAATGGCGATTATTTCCCTTCAAATTATGACAAACCACATAATTTAAATTTGGTTTCTAATTTTAAAATAACCCGTAGGTTTAGCTTCTCAGGTAATTTTACATATCAAACAGGAAGACCAGTAACATACCCTATAGGTAATTTTACATATCAAGGATCAGATTATCCAATTTATAGCGACAGAAATAAGTTTAGAATACCAGATTATTATAGGTTAGATTTAAGTTTTAATGTAGAAGGTAATCATAAACTTAAAAAGTTAGGACATAGTTTTTGGAACATATCTATATACAATGTACTAGGAAGAAATAATCCTTATTCGGTTTATTTTGTAACAGAGAACAATGAAGTTAAGGCTTATAAAAGCTCTATTTTTTCTATTCCAATTCCTACCATAACCTATAATATTAAATTTTAACTGCAAATGATAAAAAACATTATAAAACATTATAAATCTTTGTTCGTTTTTTTACTAGCTACCTTTTTATTAGCAGGTTGTATAGAGGAGTTTTCTCCAGTAACCAAAGACTATGACAGCATATTAGTTGTAGAAGCTGTTTTAACAGACGAGTACAAGTATCAGAAAATAAAATTAAGTAGAACTTTTAAATTTGAAGAGGACGGAGCTAAAAGCGAAGAAGGAGCTACTGTTACTATTTTAGATGATTTAAATAATGAATATAGTTTTAGTGAGCTAGAGTCAGGAGAATATGTGTCTGATATGGCTTTTAAAGCAGAAAATATAGCTTATGTATTACATATAAAAACAGCTAAAGGTAAAGAATATAAATCTACTCCTAGCTTTTTAAGTACAGGTAGTGGTATAGATAAAGTATCTGTTAAAAAAACAACTAACTCTAATTTAGAAGAAGGTGTTTCTATAATGGTAGATGTTAATGAAGCTTCAGGAGAAGTAAAGTATTACAGATATGAGTATGAAGAGACACATAAAATTATAGCACCTTGGTTTAGAAAGAGAAAAGCTGTTATTGTTTCAGAAGAACCACCTCAAATAAAAATTGAATATTTTAATGATGAAACGGGCAAAGTTTGTTTTAGTACTAAAAAGTCTAATTCTTTAATTATAGGGTCTACAGAGGAGTTAAGTGCAGGACAATTAGTTAATTTTCCAGTAAGGTTTATAGATAGAAATGATTACAAAATTTTGAACAGGTATACCGTTTTAGTTAAACAATATATTATATCTAGAGAAGCGCATACTTTTTACCAAACTCTAGAGAATTTTTCTAGTTCGGAGGGTTTGTTTTCTCAAATACAACCAGGTTTGTTAAAGGGTAATATAGAGAGTATAAATGATGAAAATGAAAAAGTCGTTGGTTTTTTTGAAGCTTCATCTGTTTCTTCCAAAAGAATATTTTTTGAGTATAAAGATATTTTTACAGATAAATCTTCTACAGCTAAGTACCCTTATTCTTGTTCATTTATAGCACCTGCAGATGCAAGGAAAGTAATAGAAATTCTTAAAAATAATAGCTACACATGGGTAACAGATGAGCCAGAGCCTTGTACTAATGAGTTTTGCCCTTATGGTGACATAGAAAATGGTCCCAATGTTTATGTAAAAGTAGAATGTGGAGATTGTACCGTTTTTAGTAGTAGTATAGTTCCTGATTTTTGGGAAGATTAAAACCTAGTTAATGAAAAAAATATATCAAATTTTTATTTTGTGTTTTTTTATTCAATTTTCTAATCATTTAAACGGTCAGGATAATAATATAAAACACGTAACCTCCAAAGCTTTAAAGGAACAGGTTTATATACACTATAATTCTAATTTGTTATTTGTAGGTGAGTATATACATTACACTATGTATTGTACCTATTTAAAAAATCAAGAACCAAGTAGTATTAGTAAAATTGGTTATGTAGCACTAGTAGGAAAAGGTAATAAGGTTATTGTTCGTCAAAAAGTTAGGCTTGTTGATGGTTTAGGAAGAGGAGATTTTTTTATACCCGTTTCTGTACCTACTGGAAACTATAAAATTATAGGGTATACCAATTGGATGAAAAATAATAAAAGCACATCTTTTTTTGAAGGAGATATAGCTCTCATAAATCCTTATCAAAATAAACAAAATATAGATTTTGTTGCAGAGGAAAATTTAGTAAGTAATAATCCAGGTGTAGTTAATAATATCTCCAGTAATAATAGTATTGATGTTAAATTATCAAAAAAAGTTTACAAGCAAAGATCAAAGGTAAATGTATCGTTATTTCCAACACAAATACATACTAATGGTAATTACTCTGTGTCTGTTTATAAGAAAAACTCAATAATATTAAACAAAAGTGACTTTTTAAATAATTACAAAGATTTTAAAACTGAAGAAGCTAATTATATAGACTTAGTAAAAGAGAATAATATTTCTTTACCGGAGTTACGTGGAGAGCTAATAAAAGGAGCTATAAAAACAACTGATACTTCTTTACCAATTCAAAATATATCTGTTTCTATTTCTATTCCTAGTAGTAATGGATACTTTTTAAAATTTTCAAAAACAAATAATAAAGGGGAGTTTGAATTTATTTTGGATAAAGAATATGATGCAGCTAATGCTATTATTCAAGTTATTAGTAAAAACGCTGAAGATTACAAGTTAACAATGTTACCACATGCAGGAGTAGATTTGTCAAACTTAATATATAAAAAACCAAGAATACCATATTCGGCTAATCAATTAATATTAAATCGAAGTATTCACAACCAAATAGAGAATGCTTATTTTGAATTAAAACCAGATTCAATTTTAATTCATAAAAATAGCGAGCCTTTTACAATGGATAATAAGATTGTTTATAGACTAGATGATTACACTCGTTTTAAAACAGTAAAAGAAACATTAATAGAAGTGATAGACAATGTTTGGTCTAAAAAAATAAATAATGATAAATATGTTTTTCAAGTAAGGATGGAGAATAAAGCTTATGATTATTTTGAATTACCTGAAATAAAGGCTCTTGTTCTTGTAGATGGTGTAGTAATACAGGATCATACAATTATGATGGATTACGACGCTAGAAAAATAGAGAGTATTAGTCTTTTAAAAAGAAAATATGTTTATGGAGAAGAAGTCTATCAAGGAATAATTGAAATTTTCACTAAAAAAAGAGATTTCAAATTATCTAATCCTAACTCTGGTATTTTAAATCATAACTTATTCAAACCTACACAAGAAATAATTTATTACAAACCTAAATATGAAAAAAATGATATTAATAAGCATATTCCAGATTTTAGATATCAATTATTATGGGAGCCAAATATTACGTTTAAAGATTTAAAAACTAAAGAAATAGAGTTCTATACATCAGATGTAAAAGGAAGTTTTACGCTAACTTTAAAAGGATTTACAGATAATGGTAAAGAAGTATCAGTAAAAAAGGATTTTATAGTTGAATAATTTTTTTAAAAATAGTGCATATTTATAAAAATAATATCTAATATTGTTATTAGAATGAAAAACAACATAATTATTATCGTATTAGTCATTATTATCTCTCTCTGGGGGTGATACGGTCTTATATTGATTTTAAGAAAAGCCTGTGTCATATAAAATTGACACAGGCTTTTTTTTGTTTTAAACTATAAGTGCTTTTTAAAATAACTATCAATTTATACAAATAAAAATAGCTGAATGTGATACAAAATAAGGTTTTAATGTGTTGATTATAAGTGAATTAAATAAATATACAGTAGGTTGAATTTATACTAAAAAACATTGTTAAAAAAATGAAGAAAGTGAAAGAATTATATTTGAATAGTAAATTATATTCAAAAAAGTCAAAGAATTACAAGATATAACCAAATGGAGTTAAATAAGTATAGTAAGAACGTAACACAAGATCCAACACAACCAGCAGCACAAGCTATGTTGTACGGGATAGGCTTTAAAGATGAAGACTTTAGTAAACCAATTGTGGGTATTGCAAGTACTGGTTATGAAGGTAACCCGTGTAATATGCATTTAAATGACTTAGCTAAAGAGGTAAAAGAAGGTGTTAATACAAACGAATCTGTTGGTTTAATTTTTAATACAATTGGTGTTAGTGATGGTATATCTATGGGAACTCCTGGTATGCGCTTCTCTTTACCATCTAGAGATATTATAGCAGACTCTATGGAGACTGTTGTACAAGGTATGTCTTATGACGGTTTAGTTACCGTTGTTGGTTGTGATAAAAATATGCCTGGTGCTTTAATGGCAATGATACGTTTAAATAGACCATCTATTTTAGTTTATGGAGGTACTATTGCCTCTGGTTGTCATAACGATAGAAAGTTAGATATTGTTTCTGCTTTTGAGGCTTGGGGAGAAAAGGTTGCAGGTACAATGCAGCAAGAAGAGTTTGGTTGTATTATTAAAAAAGCTATTCCTGGTGCTGGTGCTTGTGGCGGAATGTACACAGCAAATACAATGGCATCTGCAATAGAAGCTTTAGGAATGTCTTTACCTTATAATTCTTCTAATCCTGCAACAGGTAAAGAAAAAAAACAAGAGTGTATAGATGCAGGTAAACAAATGTATTACTTGCTAAAAAAGGATATTAAACCGTTAGATATAGTTACTAGAAAATCGTTAGAAAACGCTATTCGTTTGGTAACAATTATGGGAGGATCTACAAATGCTGTATTGCATTTTTTAGCTATTGCAAGAGCAGCAGATATAGACTTTACTCTTCAAGATTTTCAAAAAATTAGTGACACTACACCTTTTATCGCAGATCTAAAACCTAGTGGTAAATATTTAATGGAAGATGTACACCGTATTGGTGGTATACCAGCGGTATTAAAATACTTATTAGAAAACGGATTATTACATGGAGATTGTTTAACTGTTACAGGTAAAACGCTAGCAGAAAACTTAGAAAATGTACCAAGTTTAATAGAAGGTCAAGATGTTATTCGTCCTCTAGAAAATCCAATAAAAGCAACTGGTCACTTACGTATGTTATATGGTAATTTGGCAGAAAATGGTTCTGTAGCAAAAATTACAGGCAAAGAAGGTTTACTATTTAAAGGTACTGCAAAGGTTTTTAATAGTGAGTATGATGCTAATGATGGTATTAGAGACGGAAAAGTTAAAAAAGGAGATGTAGTCGTCATTAGGTATGAAGGGCCAAAAGGAGGTCCAGGAATGCCAGAAATGCTTAAACCTACAGCAGCTATTATGGGTGCTGGTCTAGGTAAAGACGTAGCTTTAATTACAGATGGTCGTTTTTCTGGTGGTACACACGGTTTTGTAGTTGGTCATATTGCGCCAGAAGCTCAAGACGGTGGTACAATTGCACTTGTTAGAGATGGTGATGTAATTACTATAGATGCAGAAACAAATGCTATTAATGTAGACATAACTTCAGAAGAATTAGCAAAGCGTAAAGCTGCTTGGGTAGCACCAGAATTAAAATTTAAAAAAGGTGTATTGTATAAATATGCACGTTCAGTATCATCTGCTGCACAGGGTTGTGTAACTGATGAATTTTAACTAAAAAATAAAATTATAAAAGTACCATTGCTCAGTTTTTAAAAACTTAACAATAGCACTTTTACTTTAACTCTTTGAAGATGGAAACAGTAAAAGAAAAAAAGACGACATCAAAAAACAAAAAGACCATAAAAATAAGTGGAGCAGAGGCAATTATACATTGTTTATTAGCTGAAGGTGTAGATTTAATTTATGGTTATCCTGGCGGTGCAATTATGCCCGTTTATGATGAATTATACAAATTTCAAGATAAATTAACGCACATTTTAACGCGTCACGAGCAAGGAGCTACACATGCTGCGCAAGGATATGCAAGAGTTTCTGGTAAAGTAGGTGTTGCTATGGCAACTTCTGGTCCTGGAGCAACAAATTTAGTTACAGGTTTAGCAGATGCTCAAATAGATTCTACTCCAATGGTTTGTATTACAGGCCAAGTTCCAAGACATTTATTAGGTACAGATGCTTTTCAAGAAACAGATATTATTGGTATCTCTACTCCGGTTACAAAGTGGAATTATCAAGTTACAAAAGCAGAAGAAATTCCAGAGATATTAGCTAAAGCATTTTACATTGCTAGATCTGGGAGACCAGGTCCTGTATTAGTAGATATTACAAAAAATGCTCAGTTTGAGGAGTTCGATTTTAGTTATGAAGCTTGTGTTGGTGTTCGTAGTTACAATCCGTTTCCTAAAATAGATACAGCAAAGGTTGAAGCTGCTGCGGCACTAATTAACTCTGCTAAAAAGCCATTAATAGTATTTGGACAAGGTGTTATTTTGGGTAAAGCAGAAAAAGAACTTAAAGCTGTAATAGAAAAAACAGGAGTACCTGCTGCTTGGACAATTTTGGGCGTTGCTGCTTTAGATAGCGAACATCCTTTAAATGTTGGTATGGTAGGTATGCATGGTAATTATGCGCCAAATGTTTTAACTAATGAGTGTGATGTTTTAATTGCTATAGGTATGCGTTTTGATGATCGTGTAACTGGTAATTTAGATAGTTACGCTAAACAGGCTAAAATTATACACTTTGATATAGATCCTGCAGAAATAAACAAAAACGTTCCTACAGATGTAGCTGTATTGGGTAATGCTAAAGATAGTTTAGAGGCATTACTTCCTCTTTTAAATGATAACAAACATACTAATTGGCACAATAAGTTTAAAGACATGTATCAAGTAGAGTATGATACAGTTATAAAAAAAGATATTAAGCCAACTAAAGAGAAGCTCACAATGGGCGAGGTTATAGAACAGGTAAATCTGGCTTCCCAAAACAGTGCTGTTATAGTTAGTGATGTTGGTCAACACCAAATGATAGCCTGTAGATATGCAAAATTTAACCAAACAAAAAGTAATATTACATCTGGTGGTTTAGGTACAATGGGCTTTGCTTTACCTGCAGCTATAGGAGCTAAAATGGGAGCTATGGATAGGGAAGTAGTTGCTGTTATTGGTGATGGTGGTTATCAAATGACAATACAAGAACTTGGTGTTATTTTTCAGCATAACGTGCCTGTTAAAATTATTGTTTTAAATAACGATCATTTAGGTATGGTACGCCAATGGCAAGAGTTATTTTTTGACAAAAGATATGCATCTACTGTAATGGTAAATCCAGATTTTGTAAAAATAGCAGAAGGCTATCATATTAAATCTAAGCGTGTTAGTGAGCGTAGTGAGTTAAAATCTACTATAGAAGAAATGTTAGCATCTAAAGATCCATATTTTTTAGAAGTTAAGGTAGAGAAAGAGGATAATGTATTTCCTATGATTCCCTCGGGAGCTTCAGTATCAGACGTTAGATTAAAATAAGTTTAATTAAAAAAATTCCAAAATAACTTTTTATTAAAGTAAAATTGGGGCAATAAAAAAATGGAAAATAATTGGTATACCATATCGGTTTATTCTGAAAACAACGTTGGATTGTTAAATAGAATATCAGGCATATTTTTAAAAAGGCACATCAATATAGAAGCTTTAAATGTATCAAAATCAGAGATCAATAGCGTTTCTAAATTTACAATTGTTGTAAATACAACAGAGCAATGGGTCATAAATATTGTTGGTCAAATAGAAAAACAAGTAGAGGTAATTAAAGCATATTACCATTGTGATGATGATATTATTTATCAAGAGTCTGCTTTGTTTAAAATAAAATCAGATTTATTGTTTGATGAGCGAGAGATTCAAAACATTATCAAAGAAAATAACTCACAAATAGTTACTGTTGCACGCGATTTTTTTGTGCTTTCTAAGTCCGGAAAAAGAGACGAAATTAATAAAATGCATGACCAACTAGAACCTTATGGTATTATGCAGTTTGTACGTTCTGGTAGAATTGCAGTGAGTAAAGCAGAAATGCGAATTAGTAGCTTATTAGAAGAATTTCAACATAATTAATTAATCATTCTCAGTTTAGATATTGAGAGAAAAAAGAGTACAGAAAATGTCAAATTATTTTAACACCTTATCACTAAGAGACAAATTAACTCAGTTGGGTAAATGTAGATTTATGGATACTACAGAATTCTCTGATGGTGTAACAGCCTTAAAAGGCAAAAAAATAGTAATTATTGGCTGTGGAGCACAAGGTTTAAACCAAGGACTAAATATGAGAGATTCTGGTTTAGATATTTCTTATGCTTTGCGTGATGCTGCTATACAAGAAAAAAGAGCATCGTACAAAAATGCATCAGAAAACGGATTTACAGTAGGTAACTACCAAGATTTAATACCAACGGCAGATTTAGTAATTAACCTTACTCCAGATAAACAACATACAAATGTTGTGAACACTGTAATGCCATTAATGAAAAATGGAGCTACGTTATCGTATTCTCACGGTTTTAATATTGTTGAAGAAGGTACACAAGTACGTAAAGATTTAACTGTAATAATGGTTGCTCCTAAATCTCCAGGTTCAGAGGTGCGTGAAGAATATAAAAGAGGTTTTGGTGTACCAACATTAATTGCGGTACATCCAGAGAACGATCCAGAAGGTAAAGGTTTGGCACAAGCTAAAGCGTATGCAGCAGGTACAGGCGGTCATAAGGCTGGTGTTTTAGAGTCTTCTTTTGTTGCCGAAGTAAAATCAGATTTAATGGGAGAGCAAACTATTTTATGTGGTTTGTTACAAACAGGTTCTATTCTTTGTTTTGATAAAATGGTAGCAGAAGGCGTAGATGCTGGTTATGCTTCTAAATTAATTCAATACGGATGGGAAACTGTTACAGAAGGTCTTAAATATGGTGGTATTACTAATATGATGGATCGTTTGTCTAATCCTGCAAAAATAAAAGCATTTGAATTAGCTGAAGAGTTAAAAGATATAATGCGTCCGTTATTCCAAAAACATATGGATGATATTATGGAAGGTGAGTTTTCTAAAACAATGATGGAGGACTGGGCCAATGGCGACAAAAACTTGTTAGATTGGCGTGCAGCTACAGGAGAAACTAACTTTGAAAAAACACCTGCTGGTGATGTAGAAATTTCTGAGCAAGAATTTTATGATAACGGCGTGTTAATGATTGCAATGGTTAGAGCAGGAGTAGAGCTTGCTTTTGAGGCTATGACAGATTCTGGTATTATTGCAGAATCTGCATACTATGAGTCGTTGCATGAAACACCACTTATTGCAAATACAATTGCCCGTAAAAAGTTATTTGAAATGAATAGAGTAATTTCTGATACAGCTGAATATGGTTGTTATTTATTTGACCATGCTTGTAAACCTCTATTAAAAGATTTTATGGCTAAAGTAGATACTTCTGTTATTGGAAAACCATATGCTGCAGACGCAGGTAATGGTGTAGATAATGCTAAATTAATTGCTGTGAACAAGGCATTAAGAGAGCATCCGGTAGAAATTGTTGGTGCTAGATTAAGAGCGTCTATGACTGCAATGAAACCTATTGTATAATTAGTATATCTTTTTAAAAAACGTATTTAACAAAACAATTACAGTGGAGTTAAATACGTTTTTTATTTTTAAAGCTTTTCTCTTAATTACAGTTTATTTTATTAGTAGTTCCAGTTGGTGTATATACACGAATCCAATCAACAGACATTTTGGTGTCGGCTCCAAATTTAATATCGGTACTATTCCAAAACTCGGTAACTCCGCCATATCTCCATACTTGAGCAGCTTGACTAATTAGCATATGCATTTCTTTTGTAAGACCATCTCCGCAAGTTGTATAATTCTCCGGATCAATACCGTCTTCGTCTCGTAATCCAGATATGATTTTTACTCTTTTTCCATCAACAAAATATTCAAGTACTTCAGGACTTACCCATTTTACACCATAGGTATGGTATGCTTCATTCCATTTTACATCGTTATCCCTGCCACAACTTGATGAATTTTGTTTTCTAGACATCCAAGTTTCTTTCTGAGGTTGATAATCTAGTCTCTCACCATCTACATTTTTAAAGGTATGATGGCTTAAATGTAACCTATCAGCAAAATAAGGTTTATCACATTCTTCTCCATCAAGTCTAATTCTTGGCCCATATGTTTCTAAATTATCAATTTCTTCAAACTGTCCAGAGTCATTACTAATCATCCAAACAGCATTAGCTAATTGTGAATTACTTACTTTAACTCTTGCTTCCTGAAACAAAGGATAACTACTTGTAGCTTTAGTGGAAATCATACCACATTCTAATGTTTTAGAATTCCCAGAACCTTCTACTTGTGCTGTTAATGTCAATACTCTATTATCATTAGATCCTTGATTTTCAAAGCCAATAGAGTTTCCTGTCCATACAGTTGGGAGAGGTCCAGTGTAACTATTTACATAACCTAAGTTCCATTTTTCAGAAAAGGTAGGAGAAGTTTTTCCTCCAGGGTAATTAAACTCATCAGATAATTCTTCAACTTTTTTCCAAGCCCCCATATCAAATTCGCCTCTGTTTACAGAAACTCCATTTTTAGTAGCAGGGGTGTCAAATAATTGAGTGTTGGTAAGATTACAATCAGACTTTGTAGAAATTATGTGGTCATTAATATCTAAATTAACAATTTCTGATGTTTCATTTTCTAAATCAGGAGACTCTATGTCTTTAGAACTACAGCTTAACATAAAAGTAAGTAGTGAGTAAATAAAAATTTTACAGTTTTTCATAATATATATTTGGAGTATAAATTGTCAATTCAATATTTTTATAGGTATTAAATTGATAATGATTAATAATGTCGCTAAAATAAATTTTAAAAAGAAAAATGTACTGTATACAGACTAGACAAGAACTGACAAATTATAATTTAGAGGGGAAAATTGGTTTTAATAGCTTTTTATTATAAAAAAATAGTAGGTGTTAACTTTTGGAGATTGTTAAGTTAATTTAAGTGTTTATTTAAAGATAAATTCATAAGAATATTTAGGTTTCAACTACAAAGGTTTTTTAAATTTACACTATGAATTATTTTCCTAATATAGAAAACATACGCAAAGCAGCTGATACAATAAGTGCAGTTGCAGATACAACACCATTATTAGAGAGTATTCGCTACTCTAAATTATTTAACACAAATATCCTTTTAAAAAGAGAAGATTTACACAGAGTCAGATCTTATAAAATTAGAGGAGCATATAATAAAATTAGCTCTTTAAGTAATGAGGAAAGAAAAAAAGGAGTTGTTTGTGCAAGTGCAGGTAACCACGCTCAAGGTGTAGCTTTTGCGTGTAATCATTTAGGAATTAAAGGCACAATTTATATGCCTTCTGTTACACCAAAGCAAAAGGTAGAACAAACAGAAATGTTTGGTGGAGATTGGGTTACTATTGTTTTAGAAGGCGACACTTTTGACGATTCTTCTAAAGCAGCTCTTCAGTTTTGTGAAGAGCACCAAAAGGTATTTGTACACCCTTTTAATGATCCAAAAACTATAGAAGGCCAAGCTACAGTTGGCTTAGAAGCCATTCATCAATCTAAAAAAACAATAGACTATATTTTTGTAGCTATTGGTGGTGGTGGTTTAGCTGCTGGTTTGTGTGGTGTTTTTAAAGCGTTATCTCCTACTACTAAAATTATAGGAGTAGAGCCTGCTGGTGCACCATCTATGAAAACTAGTATAGAAAATGGAGTAAATACCCAACTTACACAAATTGATAAATTTGTTGATGGTGCTGCAGTACAACGTGTGGGCGATTTAACTTTTGAGATTTGTAAAGAGTATTTAGATGCTGTTATTACAGTGCCAGAAGGTAAAGTATGTCAAACTATTTTAGACTTGTATAACAGAGATGCTATTGTTGTAGAACCTGCGGGAGCTTTAACTATTGCAGCCTTAGACCAATATGCAAAACAAATAGAAGGTAAAAATGTGGTTTGTGTTGTAAGCGGTAGTAATAACGATATTACTAGAACTGCAGAAATAAAAGAACGTGCTTTGTTATTTGCAAATTTAAAGCACTACTTTATTGTTCGTTTTCCGCAACGCCCTGGAGCCTTAAAAGAGTTTGTTGCAGAAATTTTAGGTCCAACAGATGATATTACTCATTTTGAATATTCTAAAAAATCGAGCAAAGAAAATGCACCTGCTGTAGTTGGTATAGAGTTGAAAACTCCTGAGGATTTAGAACCATTAATTACTAGAATGAAAGAAAATAATTTCTTTGGAGACTACTTAAATAATAAGCCAGATTTGTTTCAATATCTAGTATAAAAGACACATTTTGCTAATTTTTTATTAAAAAATGAAATTGAAAACGTTTTCGCTCTAACAACAGAAAATATAATCTATTATAACAACAAGTTTAAACGTAAGATTTAGTAAATTCACTACTCAAGATATTAGAAATAGTCTTTAAACTGATATAAAATGAGTACAATAAAAATACCTGAAGAATATAAAATTACAGAGTTAATAGAGCAAAAAGAATACTTAGTTGGTGGCGATCTTAAAAAATGGGATGGTGCAACAACAGAAGTATTTTCTACAATATCATCTACTGAAGAATATAAACCTACTTTATTAGGTAGTATTCCAGATATGGGAGAAGAAGAGGCTTTAGATGCATTAAATGCAGCTTTAAAAGC
Organism: Cellulophaga sp. RHA19; assembly: GCF_002813425.1. Taxonomy (NCBI): domain Bacteria; kingdom Pseudomonadati; phylum Bacteroidota; class Flavobacteriia; order Flavobacteriales; family Flavobacteriaceae; genus Cellulophaga; species Cellulophaga sp. RHA19. The sequence continues at coordinate 3,083,135 of NZ_PHUL01000001.1, read as the reverse complement.
CTACGACCAAGGTCAAGGAGCTTGGCCAACTATGCGTGTTAAAGAACGTATAGATTGTATGGAGAAGTTTGTAGAAAAAATGATTACTAAGCGTGATGAAGTTGTAAAACTTTTAATGTGGGAAATAGGTAAGTCTTTACCAGATTCTGAAAAGGAATTTGACCGTACAGTAATTTATATTAAAGATACTATTGAAGACTATAAGCAGTTAGACAGGGATGCTGCTAAGTTTCAAAAACACGATGGTGTTTATGCTCATATACGCAGAGGACCATTAGGGGTTGTTCTTTGTTTAGGACCTTATAATTACCCACTAAACGAAACTTTTGCATTGCTTATTCCTGCAATAATAATGGGGAATACAACAATATTTAAACCTGCTAAACACGGTGTTTTGTTAATTACTCCTTTGTTAGAGGCTTTTCAATCATCTTTCCCAAATGGTGTTGTAAACATTATTTTTGGTAGAGGTAGAGCAGTAGCTAGTCCTATAATGAAAACAGGTAAGGTAGATGTACTTGCTTTAATTGGTAATAGTAAGTCTGCAAATGCATTACAAGATCAGCACCCAAAAAGTAATAGGTTACGTTTGGTTTTAGGTTTAGAAGCAAAAAACCCTGCAATTATTTTACCAGATGCTGATTTAGATTTAACTATAGATGAGTGTATTGCTGGGACGTTATCTTTTAATGGTCAGCGTTGTACAGCTCTTAAAGTTGTTTATGTACACGAGAGTATTGCAGAAGAATTTAACAAGCGTTTTGCTAAACGTGTAGACGAACTTAAGTTTGGTAACCCTTGGGATAATGGAGCTAAACTAACACCATTACCAGAGCCTAATAAACCTGCATACATACAAGAACTTATAGATGATGCTAAAGCAAAAGGAGCATCAATTTTAAATAAAAAAGGAGGAGAAACTACAGATAATTACATTTGGCCTGCGGTATTATACCCAGTTTCTAAAGATATGCGTGTGTACCAAGAAGAACAATTTGGACCAGTAGTACCAGTAGTTTCTTTTAGTAACATAGAAGAACCTTTAGATGATATGGCTGCATCTAATTACGGTCAACAAGTTAGTTTATTTGGTAAAGATGTGTATACACTAGCTCCGTTAATAGATACGTTAGTAAACTTAGTTTGTAGAGTAAACTTAAATAGCTCTTGCCAAAGAGGTCCAGATGTTTACCCATTTACAGGTCGTAAAGACTCTGCACAAGCAACATTAAGTGTGCACGATGCTTTACGTTCTTTTTCTGTACGTACTTTTGTAGCTTCTAAAGACAATGAGCTTAATAACGAAATTATAGAGCAATTGTTAGAGACTAGATTATCTAACTTTATTAGTACAGATTATATTTTATAGAACTAAAATTTTAAACATATAATAATCCTCTCAATTAATTTTGAGAGGATTTTTTTTCGCAGTTTTCCAATATTTCTTTAGCTCTGTCTAAACCACTATACGGGTAAAATTTAATTGTTTGTTCTTCTTTCTCAAATAACTCTATAGCTTTCTTTACATCTTTACAAAATGGCTCTAGTGGTTGTCCAAAAAACTTAGCAGCTCCCATATCCCATTCAGCTTTACCTAAAACTACTCTTGGGTTATTGGGTGCAATTGCTAATGCTTTATTATAAATTGCAATGTTTTTACCAGATAACGTCATTCCATATTTTTGTCCGTCAAAAGCAATATATGCTGTGTTTAATAACGCATATGACATTAATATTTCTGGGTTGTTTTTAGATAGTTTGTCAGCAGCATCTAAAAATGTTTTTGCTTTGTTTAGTTTAGCAGTTAGTACGGCTTCATCCTTAACACCAAATGCACTAATAATTTCTACAGTAGCAGCATAATAAGGTGGTAGCCAATTTTCTTTTTCTACACTAGAAATACGCTCAAACATTTGTACTGCTTTTGCACTCTCGTTATTTTTCCATAGTTCAAAAGCTTTGGTCATTCCTTTTTCATATTGTGTTTGTGCACTTAAACTTGTTACACATACAAAGGCTAATAATAGGGCAATCTTTTTCATCTTATTAATTTTTATGTTGTTGTTTATTTCTTCAAATATTATAACCTTTGGTTGGTTATGCATTTTTAAGTTACTCAATTGTTACTTTTAGTTTCTGAAACGTAGATTTATAAATTATCTAGTTGGTTGTCTTTTTTATTATCACTAATAGTCCAAAAGAACCCAACAAAAAAGAAACGATCCGCAGCTGGTCTTATAGTTCTACTTTCAAAAACACCATTGCTATTTAATTGATTTTTAAATTGATACCCATTTACATTTTGCGTACCAAAAACATTACTAACAGAGAAATACAATATTTTTTGCTGATTAATTAAATATGCCCAGTTAGCATTTACAGCATTGTAGTTTTTTGTTTTACTATTTAAAAAACCACTTTTGTTTGGGTCTGTATAGTTACGCCCAGAGGCAAAATTATAACTTATACCAACCTGACTTTTTAAATCGCTTATAAAATGCTTTAGAACCAAAGAGGCGTTATGTTGTGATGCAAAACTTGGAGTAGCTTTAGTTGGGTAATTTTTATAATCTCGTTCAGTATCTAAATATGAGTAAGACACCCAGTATTCTGTATTTTTAATACTTTTATTATCCCTCCAAAATAAATCTAATCCTTTTGCAAAACCAGAACCATTATTGCTATAATTTGAAGTTGCTATGGGCTGTTCTGTGTTATATTTTACAAGACTATTATAATCTTTGTAGTATGCTTCCGCTCTAAATATTTGTTTGTTTTTTACATATTGATAATTAGCAATTAGATGTGTTGTGTTTTCAGCTGAAAAATTGGTGTTAAATTTTAAATAATCGTTTTTAGGATTTTGATAAAACTGTCCGTATGCTAATGAAACTTGAGAATTTTGACCAGATTTGTATGCAATAGATGCTCTAGGTGATATTGTAAAATCTTTAAATAAACTAGAGTACTCTGCACGTAAGCCAACATTTGCAGCTAATTTTTTAGAGAAAAAGATATTTGTCTCAGCAAAAGAAGCTGCTATATTATTGTTAAAATCTAAGTTATATTTTTGGTTAAGATTATTAGTATAATCTTCATTAAAGTTGGTTATAAAATATTCAGAACCAAAATTTAAGCGAAATCTGCTATTATAAAACTTACTTAGTTTTATTTTAAAGTGAGCCGAGTTTTCTGTGTCTTGTACTGTATCATCTACAATGTCTAAATCAGAATAATCATTGGCATAAGACAAACCAGTTTGTATGCTCCAATCGTTTTTAAAAAAGTCTTTGTAAGATGCATTAAAGTACAAATTTCTGTTTTTCATTCCAAAACGCACACCTTCATCAATATTTATATCTTCTTGTGTTAAATCAAAATCCAAAGCACTAAAAGCGCCGTATAATTTTAGTAAGCCATTGTCATTAATTTTATGTCTGTAAACTGCTTCACCACCTAAAGACTGTACTGGTCTGTGCCACTCATTATTGTCTGGGTAAAGTTCTTGGTAAGGCTGTAAATTTATATAAGAAGCATTTACGCTTAAAGAGTTTTTCTCCCATTTTTGTGTGTTTCCTACGCCTAAACCAACAGTCATTAAAGATATGTCTGTACGTTCTTCATCGGGCTCATCAATACTATTTAAGAGTAAAACACTAGATAATGCTTGTCCGTATTCAGCAGAATATCCACCAGTAGAAAAAGTAATTCCTTTAAATAAAAAAGGAGATAATCTGCCACGTGTAGGTATATTATTGGCTGTAGGTGAGTAGGGCGTAAAAACACGCATACCATCTACAAAAATCTGAGTTTCTTCTGCATCGCCACCACGTACAAATAATCTGCCATCTTCTGCTACATTAGAAGTACCTGGTAATGTTTGTAAAGCTCCAATAAAATCTCCCATTGCGCCAGCAGTTGTAACTACATCTAAGGGTTTTAACGCTGTAACCTTAGCATTTTCACCTGCTTTAAAAGACCCTGCATTTACAATAACTGCATCTAAAGTATTTACATCTTCTTTAAGTTTTATTTGTAGGTTATTAAGGTTCTTTAGTAAGTCGGTTTTACTATAGCTTTCAAAAGAAACAAAAGAAATTATTAGAGTTTGCTCTCCTATTTCTTCAGTTGTAAATTTAAAGCTACCATCATTTATAGTTGCTGTACCATCATAAGTACCATTTAAATATACATTAGCACCACTTATTGGCACACCTTTATTGTCTGTAACCTTACCACTAATTGTTGTTTGTGCAATTAAAGAACAAGTTGATAATGTAAAGAGTAAAAAAATAAGCTGTTTCATTTTAATTTTTTTTATTGTTTATTTTGATTGATGCTACAAATGTGATCTTGTTTCTAATGCTTTAATAAAAAGAAATACCCAATTGTAGAATTTTAGAGACCAATTGTTTTTTATGCATTAATTAACATAAATGTGTTAATTCTACATACTAGTTTCAATTGTATTCTGGCTACCTTTGTCTGCTTATTTTAAATGTAAAAGAGACTCTAATTTATTTAGAAAGCAGTAGAAAAATGAGCACAAAAAAGATGAATAAAAAAGCGTTACTTGCTTTAGCAATTGGTGGGTTTGGTATTGGTATGACCGAGTTTGTTATTATGGGAATTTTGCCAGATGTAGCTAATGCATTAAATATAACAATTCCAGAGGCAGGACATTTTATTGCCGTATATGCTTTAGGTGTAGTAGTTGGTGCCCCAATCCTGTCTAGTCTTGGGAGTAAGTGGCCATCTCATAAAATGCTACTTGGTTTGATGCTTTGGTTTACAGTTTTTAACACGCTATCTGCCTTTGCAGATAATTACACGTCTTTATTAATTTTCAGATTTTTATCTGGTTTACCTCACGGAGCATTTTTTGGTATAGGAGCCGTTGTTGCAGGTAAATTAGCAACACCAGGTAAAGAGCCACAAGCTATGGCAATTATGTTTGCAGGTCTTACTGTGGCTAATGTTATTGGTGTGCCAATAGGTACATATTTTGGACATCATTTTAGCTGGAATGTAGCTTTTATGATGGTAGGTGTTGTTGGTATATTGGCAATGCTAACGGTTTATTTTTGGATGCCAAAACTACAACCAGCATCTACAGTTAGTATTAAACAAGATTTTAAAATTTTTAAAAGAATAGAACTTTGGATATTAATACTATTAACAACTGTAGGTACAGGTGGCTTTTTTGCTTGGTATAGTTACATAGCACCATTAATTACAGATGTCTCTAAATACCCAGAGTATATGATTGGTTATGCTATGATTTTAGCTGGTTTGGGTATGGTTGCCGGTAACTTTTTAGGAGCAAAACTAACAGAAAAATTGTCGCCAATGAGAGCTGTAATTACTAGCTTAGGGCTAATGGCAACTGTTTTAATAATTAATGCATTAGTGGCTGCTAGTCCGGTTTTAGTATTAGTGCTAACATTTGTTATAGGGGCTATTTCTTTTAGCGTAGTTACACCTTTACAAATGGCTATTATTAATGCATCTAAAGGATCAGAAATGTTGGGTTCTTCTATGAACCAAAGTGCTTTTAATATGGGGAATGCGTCTGGTGCATTTTTGGCAGGTTTACCAATTGCAATGGGGTATAGTGTGGTTTCTTCTAGTTATGTAGGTGCTATATTGGCTGGTACAGGAGCACTAATAGCAGTTGGTATTGTGATTAGTAGAAGGAGAAAAAGAAAATTAAATATTTCTGAAGATTAATGCTCAAGTAATTTTAGTTTGCCTGCCTTATTTTTTATTTCTAGATTAGTTTTTATATAACTAACCTATGAAATTTAAACACTACTGCTATTTTTTACTGTTCTTTTTTTTAGTTGCGTCTTGTAAAGAGAAAAATACCGAAGAAATAGATTATTCTGAAATTGAAGAAGCTGTAATTTATGATGATTCAGATGATGAAATACCAATACAATTAAACACAGTTGAAGAAGAAGTAGAAGAAGTTGTAACTCAAGGCTATATTACAAACGAAGAAATATCAGAAACAGTTGATGATGCAACTTTTGATGATGCAACATCTACTAAACAGACTAACAAGCCTTTTAAATACCCTGTTTTTACAGCACCAACATATTCTAATAGAGAAATAGACTATTATTCTATATTAGAAATTCCTAAACCAAGAGGAAAAGGTATTTTAGGATATGTATCAGACCCAGACGGTTATATTTCTGCTGTTTATGAAGAGGAGATTAACAAAGTATTATTTGAGTTAGAAAAGAATACCTCTGCAGAGGTTGCCATTGTTATTGTTAAAAGTATAGGTGAAGAAATACCTAAAAAATTTGCAACAGAACTTTTTAATAAATGGGGCATAGGTAAAGCAGATAAAGACAACGGTTTGCTAATTTTAACCGTAATGGACCAACGTAGAACCGAGTTTGAAACTGGTTATGGTTTAGAGGCTATATTAACAGATAATATTTGTTACAGAATTGGTACAGATGAAATTGTTCCGTTTTTTAAAGAAGGTGAATATGGTGAAGGCCTTTTAAAAGCAGCAGAGAGGGTAAAAGAGTTTGTAGTAACTCCAGATGCTATAGATTATATATACTCTAATGATGTTACTTATGAAGTAGATGATGGCGATTCTGCATTTTTATTATTTATAGATGACGTAATAGCAATAAATAAGTGGATTCTTTTTTCGATTATATATGTGTTTTTTCTAATTTTTCTTACCATTTATTATTCTCTAAAAATTAGATTTATAGATACATCTAAAGAAGATTATTATGATAAATACAATAGTTTAAAAAAGATAGAAATAGGTTGTTTTGCTTTTTTATTTCCTTTTCCTCTATGGGGTATGAGTCAAACTATAAAAACAAGGTTAAAGCAATATAGATATGACCCAAGATTTAGTAAAGTAAATGGTAAACCTTTAATTTTATTAGACTCTAAAAAAGAAAGAGACTTTTTAAAAAAGGGTGAAATTGTAGAAGAAGATATAAATTCTGTAGACTATGATGTTTGGGTTACTAAGGATAAAAGTGATATTTTAATATTAAAATATGATGGTAATTCTAGTAGAAAATATTCAAAATGTAGTCAGTGTAATTATAAAACTAAAGGTAAAACTAGGTCAAGGGTTACAAAAAGTCCAAATTACGATAGAGAAGGTGAACGTGTAGATTATTACGAGTGTAAAAATTGTAATGATAAAACATCTCAAGTAGTTGTTTTAGCTAAGTTGGTTAGAGAAAGCTCTAGTTCATCAAGCAGTTCTAGTTCTTCAAGTAGTTATTCATCATCATCATCATCGTCCTCTTCATCATCAAGTTTTGGTGGTGGTAGTTCTGGTGGTGGTGGAGCAGGTGTTAGTTGGTAATAAACATAAAAAAAGCCTCTGAAATCAAATTTAGAGGCTTTTAACTACTATATAATTGTACTAAGATTATATGTTTTTGGCTAGCCAGTCTCCAATTTCGCTAGTCTTGTATGCTTTACCACCTTCAGATAAATCCTCGGTAACTATGCCTTCTGCTAAAGATTTGTTTACAACATCTCTTATAGCTTGTGCTTCTTCAGTCAATTTAAAATCTTCAAATAACATTGCAGCAGATAATACTGTTGCTAATGGGTTTGCAATATCTTTACCCGCAGCTTGCGGGTAAGATCCGTGAATTGGTTCGTATAACTTTGCTTTTTCTCCTACAGATGCAGATGGCATTAATCCCATAGATCCAGATATTACAGAAGCTTCATCAGTTAAAATATCACCAAAAAGGTTTTCTGTAATCATTACATCATATGAGTTTGGCCATTGTACCAAACGCATAGCTACAGCATCTACAAACTCATAAGAAACTTTTACCTCAGGGTATTCTTTTTCCATTGCCTGTACAGTTTCTCTCCACAATCTAGAAGATTCTAATACATTTGCTTTATCTACACAACAAAGCTTTTTAGAACGTGTCATAGCTAATTCAAATCCTTTTTTAGCCAAACGCTGTACTTCAGCTCTTGTATAGGTACAAGTATCAAAAGCAGTATCGCCATTGTCTTTACGTCCACGTTCACCAAAATAAATTCCGCCAGTAAGTTCTCTCAAAATTATAAGGTCTGTGCCTTCAATACGCTCTCTTTTTAAAGGCGATTTATCTATTAAAGAAGGAAATGTAAATGTAGGTCTAACATTAGCAAATAAACCTAATTTTTGTCTCATTTTAAGCAAACCTTGTTCTGGTCTTACTTTAGCAGACGGGTCATTATCAAACCTAGGATGACCAATAGCACCAAACAAAACAGCATCTGCAGCTTCACAAATAGCATGTGTTTCATCTGGGTAAGGTTCTCCAACAGCATCAATAGCTGCAGCACCAGTTAATGCTGGTGTCCAGTTAATATCATGATTAAATTTTTTTGCAATAGCATTAGATACTTTTACTGCTTGGTCTATTACTTCTGGACCAATGCCGTCTCCTGCTAGTAGTGCTATATTTAATTTCATAAGTATGTTTTTCTCTTTAGTTTTATTTCTATTTTTTTGCTATATAATGTTTAGCATTTTTTCTGTTGCTTTAATAGCAGATACTGTTTGGTCAGAGTCTAATCCGCTAGTTTTGAATTCATTACTTCCGTTTTGCCATGTTATAATTGTCTCGCATAAGGCATCAGAATTACTTCCGGGTGGTATACGCACAGCATAATCTATTAAATTAGGAAGCTTAATTTTTTTAGCTTTAAAAATTTTGGTAATTGCATTCATAAACGCATCATACTGTCCGTCTCCTTGAGCATTTTCTTCAAAAACCTCATTTTCAATCTCTACTGCAACTGTTGTACTTGGTTTTAAACCTTTAGAATGGGTTAGTACATAGCTTTTTATAATTACTTTTTCTTGGTAGCTATCACTATCAAGAACATCAGAAATTATAAAAGGTAAATCTTCTTTAGTAACTTTTTCTTTTTTATCACCAAGCTCTATAATACGTTGGGTAACCTTACCTAAATCATCATCATTTAATGTTAATCCAAGCTCTTGTAAGTTTTTTAAAATATTAGCCTTGCCAGACGTTTTGCCTAAAGCATATTGCCTTTTTCTGCCAAAACGCTCGGGTAACAAATCATTAAAATAAAGATTCTTTTTACTGTCTCCATCTGCATGAATACCTGCGGTTTGCGTAAACACATTTTCACCAACAATAGGTTTGTTTGCTGGTATACCAAAACCAGTAAACGTAGAAACAAGTCTGCTTACTTTGTATAAAGATGTTTCTTTTAAGGCAATTTCAATATCTGGTAAAAAATCGTTTATTACCGCAACCACACTAGCCATAGGTGCATTACCAGCGCGTTCTCCCATACCATTTACAGTTAAGTGCAAACCGTGACAACCTGCTTTTAGGGCTTCCATTACATTGGCAACACTTAAATCATAATCGTTATGACCGTGAAAATCAAAATGCAGATTAGGATATTTTTGTACTAATTCTGAGATATATTCAAACGTTTCAGTATGAGTTAAAACACCTAAAGTATCAGGTAGTAAAACTCTTTTTATAGGTTGATGTGATAAAAAGTCTAAAAATTGATGCACATATTCTTTAGAATTACGCATACCGTTACTCCAGTCTTCTAAATAAACATTTGTTTCTATTTGATGCTTTTGAGCAAGCAAAATAGTTTCTTCAATCTCCTTAAAATGCTGTTTAGGTGTTTTTTTAAGCTGATGAGTTAAATGATTTAAAGAGCCTTTGGTTAGCAAATTTTGAACCTTAGCACCCGCATCTTGGATCCACTTAATAGAGACACCTTTGTCTACAAAAGTTAAAACTTCAACTTTATTTAAAAACTGATGCGTAGCTGCCCAACTTGTTATTTGTTGTACAGCTTGTAACTCACCATCAGATACTCGTGCCGATGCAACCTCAATTCTGTCTACTTTTAACTCTTCTAATAATAATTTAGCAAGAGTTAGTTTTTCAGAAACAGAAAAGGACACTCCGGAGGTTTGTTCACCATCACGAAGTGTGGTATCCATTATTTCTATTTTTCTTTTCATTCTAGTGTTGGCGGTTATTCTGGTACGTATTAAGTTACAAAGGAGTATTTTCTGCAAATGCAGTAATTTCTTCTTTCATATTTAATAGGTAATCTATATCATCAAATCCATTAAGCATATTTTCTTTCTTGTATGCATTAATATCAAAAGATTCTTTTTCACCAGTACCCGCAATAGTAATTGTTTGTTCTTGTAAATTAACTTCAACCTGTGCAGTAGCATCTTTTTCTGTTTCTGCATATATTTTTTCTAAAAACTCTGCAGATACTTGTACAGGTAAAACACCAACGTTTAAACAGTTATTTCTAAAAATATCAGCAAAGAAACTAGATACTACACATCTAAATCCGTAATCGTAAACAGCCCAAGCAGCGTGCTCACGAGAAGAACCAGATCCAAAGTTTTTACCACCAACTAATATTTTACCAGAATATTTATCTTGGTTTAATACAAAGTCTTCTTTAGGTGTATTATCTGCATTGTAACGCCAGTCTCTAAATAAATTATCTCCAAAACCTACACGTTCAGTAGCTTTTAAAAATCTTGCTGGTATTATTTGGTCTGTATCTACGTTTTCTATAGGTAGCGGTACAATGCTACTTTTTAATATATTAAATTTATCGTATGCCATTTTAAATTTACTTTTGTCCTCTAGCTTTTGGCTATTGGTATATTTTAATTATCAATTTTTATGTAGCTTTTAACCAAGGGTTAAGCGCTAACAACTAATAGCTATTTTATAGCAATTCTCTAGGGTCTGTAACTTTACCGGTTACTGCAGCTGCGGCAGCCACAAGCGGAGAAGCTAATAAGGTTCTAGATCCAGGACCTTGTCTTCCTTCAAAATTTCGGTTAGATGTACTTACCGCATATTTACCAGCAGGTACTTTATCATCATTCATAGCTAAACAAGCGGAGCAACCAGGTTCTCTAAGCTCAAAACCAGCAGCTGTTAAAATGTCTAGCAATCCTTCTTCTTTAATTGCAGCCTCTACTTTATGAGAACCAGGAACTAACCAAGCAGTAACGTTTGGTGCTTTTTGTTTTCCTTTAATAATCTCTGTAAAAGCTCTAAAATCTTCAATTCTTCCGTTAGTACAACTTCCTAAGAAAACAAAATCAATTGGCTTACCAATCATAGAATCCCCTTCATTAAAAGCCATATATTGTAAAGACTTTTTGTAGGTAGATACACCACCCTCTAAGCTTTCTGCAGTAGGTATATCTTTACCAATACCCATTCCCATACCAGGGTTAGTACCATAGGTAATCATTGGCTCTATATCTGAGCCGTTAAACGTTAGTTCTTTATCAAAAGTAGCGTCTTCTTCTGTATATAAAGTATCCCAGTATGCTTTTGCTTTATCCCAAGCTGCACCAGTTGGTGTAAACTCTCTTCCTTTTACGTAGTCTAATGTTTTTTCATCAGGAGCAATCATACCGCCACGGGCGCCCATTTCTATACTTAGGTTACAAACCGTCATACGGCCTTCCATAGTCATATTTTTAAATACATCACCAGCATACTCTACAAAGTAACCTGTAGCGCCAGATGTGGTAAGTTGTGATATAATATATAAGGCAACATCTTTAGGTGTAACTCCTTTGTTTAAGTCGCCAACAACATTAATACGCATACTTTTTGGCTTAGGTTGCATAATACATTGTGTAGCTAAAACCATTTCTACCTCAGAGGTTCCTATACCAAAAGCAATAGCGCCAAAGGCACCGTGAGTAGAGGTGTGTGAGTCTCCACAAACAATAGTAGCTCCTGGTTGTGTAATACCATATTCTGGACCAACAACGTGCACAATACCGTTTTTTTCATGACCTAATCCCCAGTAGCTAATACCGTGTGCTTTAGAGTTTTCTTCTAATGCTTTTAATTGGTTAGCAGATAAAGGATCTTTAACCGGTAAGTGCTGATTAATAGTTGGTGTGTTGTGGTCTGCAGTAGCAAATGTTTTTTCTGGATGTTTTACTCCAATATTTCTACTTTTTAAACCTAAAAATGCAACCGGACTTGTAACTTCATGTACCATATGTCGGTCTATAAAAAGAACATCTGGTCCGTTTTCTATTTTTCTTACTACGTGGGAGTCCCACACCTTGTCAAACAGTGTTTTCATGTATAATTTATTTTCGTCTTGGTTTAGATAAAAAAATAGGGTATTATTACGCTATTCTTGTTTTATAATCTATATAAAACCTCTAACTCTCAAAAATAAAGAATACTATAATTTAACTGTTAAAAGATAGTTTTAAATTACGATGTTCAACTTATGTAAGTCCATATGTTTTTATGCTTTATAAGTTGTGCATAAGCTTCAGAAACCACGGAATTATTGGGGTTGCTAAGACTTGGGTCTTCTTTTAAAATTTTAATAGCATAATGCCTAGCCGTTTGTAAAATGTCGTTGTCTTTAATAATATCTGCTATTTTAAGGTTTAAAACTCCACTTTGTTGTGTACCCATAATATCTCCAGGACCGCGAAGTTTTAAATCTACCTCTGCAATTTCAAAACCATCATTGGTGCGCACCATAGTTTCTAGTCTTGTTTTTGCATCTTCAGATAGTTTATGACTAGTCATTAAAATACAATAACTTTGGTCTGCACCTCTACCAACTCTACCGCGCAATTGGTGTAGTTGAGATAAGCCAAAACGTTCTGCACTTTCTATAATCATTACAGATGCATTGGGCACGTTTACACCAACCTCTATTACAGTTGTGGCAACCATTATTTGAGTTTCTCCTTTAATAAAGCGTTGCATTTCAAACTCTTTGTCATCTGGTTTCATTTGGCCGTGTACAATAGATATTTGATATTTTGGAGCAGGAAAATCTCTTGCAATACTCTCGTAACCATCCATTAAGTCTTTGTAATCTAAAGCTTCAGATTCTTTAATTAATGGGTATACAACATATACTTGCCTGCCTAAATTTATTTCGTCCTTTAAAAAACTAAATACTTTTAATCGGTTGGAGTCAAACCTATGCACAGTTTTAATTGGTTTACGACCTGGTGGTAGTTCGTCTATAACAGAAATATCTAAATCACCGTATAAACTCATAGCTAAAGTCCTAGGAATAGGTGTAGCTGTCATAACCAAAATATGTGGTGGCATCGTATTTTTACGCCATAGTTTAGCGCGTTGTGCCACTCCAAATCTGTGTTGCTCGTCTATAATTGCTAACCCTAGATTTTTATATTGCACTTTATCTTCTAAAAGTGCGTGCGTACCTATTAATATGTGTAATTCACCACTTTCTAATTCTTTATGAATAATTCTTCTTGCCGATTTTTTTACAGAACCTGTTAGTAAAGATACTTTAATGTCTAAACCTTGTAACAACTCTGTTATTCCGTGGTAATGTTGGGTTGCTAAAATTTCTGTAGGAGCCATTAAACACGCCTGAAAATTGTTATCTAAAGCCAACAACATAGTCATTAGAGCAACAATAGTTTTACCAGAGCCAACGTCTCCTTGCAAAAGCCTGTTCATTTGTGCATTACTACCCAAATCTGCTCTAATTTCTTTTATTACACGTTTTTGAGCGTTTGTAAGCTCAAATGGTAAGTGGTTGTTATAAAAATCACCAAAATAGGTGCCAACAGCATTAAAAGGAAAGCCTTTAATTTTGTTTTTACGAACCATTTTTTTAGCAATAAGCTGCATTTGTATGTAAAACAATTCTTCAAACTTAAGTCTAAATTGTGCTTTTGCTAATTCTTCTTGACTTTTAGGAAAATGTATGTTTAGTAGTGCATCACTCTTACCAATTAACTTTAATTCATTTAATAAATAATTAGGTAAGGTCTCTGCAAACCTTGCTTTTGTATCTAAAAATAGTTGCTGTAGTAATTTACTTGTAACCTTATTAGTAATGCCTTTATTTGTTAGTTTTTCTGTAGACGGGTAAATAGGTTGCATACTAACTTTAAGCCCTTTTTTATGGTCTTCTAGTAGTTCCATTTCTGGGTGAGGCATAGAAAATGTACCGTTAAACCAATTTGTTTTACCGTAAATAACATACGGCACATTTAGTTTAATATTTTCTTTAATCCATTTTTGACCTCTAAACCACACAAGTTCCATTTTTCCGGTGTCATCTACAAAGGTTGCAACTAGTCTTTTTCCTCTTTTTTGACCAATTTCTTTTAAGTGTATTATTTTACCAATTACTTGTACTTCTGCGCTATTACGCTGTAATAAATTTATTTTGTAAAACTGGGTTTTATCTAAATATCTGTTAGGAAAAAGGTTTAATAAATCCTGATAGGTATACACACCTAACTCTCCTTGTAAAGTTTGAGCTCTACTAGGACCAACACCTTTTAGGTATGCAATAGGAGTTTGTAAATAATTAGGATTCATACGACTAAAATAAACCGAATCTGAACAACCACAAAAGATGAAAATGCTTATTTTGGTTGAAAATTAGAATGATGATTTTTTTTAGATACTTTTCTTTACTTTTTATATGCGCACAATGTCTTGTTTTACAGGCACAAGAGCAGTCAAAAGTTGACTTTTTAACAGCAGATATAGATGTACAACCAAATGTACAAACAAAAATGATTAGTGGTACTGTTAACTATGTTTTTACTACGTTGGCAGCAGTAGATTCGGTTTTTTTAGATGCTAAAAAAATGAATTTCACAAAAGTTTTACTTAATAATAGGCGTGTAAAATTTACTATTAATGATAGTAAAATTACAATTTTTAAGAAACTAAAAAAGAATAAGAAATATACCTTAAAATTAGTTTACAGTGCAAAGCCAAAGCAAGCGTTGTACTTTTTTGGTTGGAATAATAGTGATGATGAAAACAATCAAATTTGGACACAAGGACAAGGAAAATATACTAGTAATTGGTTACCGAGTTTTGATGATATGAACGAGAAAGTTGTTTTTAATTTAAATATCACTTTCAATAAAAACTATCAAGTAATTGCTAACGGAAAACTTAAAAATACGAGTGTAAAAGATACTTTAAAAAGGTGGCAGTACGGTATGAATAATCCAATGTCTAGTTATTTATTGGCCTTTGCAATTGGTAAGTACACTGTACATAAACAAATTTCTGACTCTGGTGTACCACTAAAGCTGTATTATTACCCAAAAGATTCTGTAAAAGTAGAGCCAACATATAGGTATAGCAAAGCTATTTTTAATTTTTTAGAACAAGAAATTGGTGTAGCATATCCATGGCAAGTTTACAAGCAGGTACCAGTACGAGACTTTTTGTACGCAGGTATGGAAAACACAACAACAACTATTTTTTCTGATGCTTATGTTGTAGATTCTATTGCTTATAATGATAAAAATTATATAAATGTAAATGCACATGAATTGGCTCACCAATGGTTTGGAGACTTAGTTACAGAAGTAGATAGTAAAAGTCATTGGTTACATGAGGGTTTTGCAACTTACTATGCGTATTTAGCAGAAAAAAAAGTATTAGGCGAAGAGCATTTTAATTGGAAACTATTTGCTACAAGCTTACAACTAGATAAATTTAGTAGGGAAAACGGAGGCGAAGCTTTGTTAAACCCAAAAGCTAGTAGTTTAACTTTTTATGAAAAAGGAGCTTGGGCTCTACACGCATTAGTACACAAGGTTGGTAAAGATGCTTTTAATAAAGGAGTTAAAAGTTACTTACAAAAGTATAAGTATAAAAATGTTAAAGTAACAGATTTTATATCTAGTATAGAAGAGGCTAGTGGTGTTAGTTTACAGGATTATAAATTAAACTGGTTAACAGCAAAAGAATTTCCTATAAGTAAGGCTAAGTCAATTTTAAAAAAATCTTCTTCATCAATAGCAACGTTTTATAAATTGCAAAAAGAGCTTACTGTTAGTAAAGAGCAAAATAGTATAATTATAGACAGGTATTGGGGTAAAACAACATCAACCCAACTAAAAAAATACATTGTAGAATTTTATTATAAGTCATTATCTTCTAAAATTAAAACTGAAATTTTAAATTCTACTGATGTAACATTAAGACAAACTTTATTATTAAATACACAAAAGTTATTAGGTGAAGATGTTACTTATTTTGAATCTTTTTTAACCGATAAAAGTTATACTACAATAGAAAATGCACTGTATAAATTATGGATATATAACCTTGCTAAAAGAGCTACATATTTAAATAAAACAAAAGGTGTTATAGGTTTTTCTAACAAAAACGTTAGACAATTGTGGTTAGCATTGGCTATTATGACAAAGGAATATGATGTAAATTATAAAAATGATTACCTAAAAGAGTTACAAGGATATACAAATAATAGCGAGTATTTTGAAACTAGACAACTAGCTTTTTCTTATTTAAATGATTTGTTTTATTTAGATGAAACTAATTTAGTAGATTTAATATATGCTACAAACCACCCAGTATGGCAGTTTAAAAAGTTTGCTAGAAATATGGTTGATGATTTAATACAAAAAAAAGAATATAAAAAGCTTTTTGTAGCTTTAGAAGCAAAGGTTTCTAAGTCTAATTTTAACTATGTAAAAAGTAAGTTGTAAATATGCGTGCAATGGTAATTTCTGGTGGTGGTAGCAAAGGCGCTTTTGCAGGTGGTGTTGCACAATACTTAATACAAGATGCTATGCATAAGTACAATATGTTTATTGGTACATCTACAGGGAGTTTACTTATTTCTCATTTAGCATTGCAAAAAATTGATAAAATAAAGCAAATTTATACGTCTGTTAATCAACAGGATATTTTTAGTTCTTGTCCGTATACTATTTCAAAAAAACACGGTATAGAAACCATTGGTATTAATCATTTTAGAGTCTTAAAAAATATACTACGTGGTAGTAAAACTTTTGGTGAGAGCTATAGCCTTTTAAAATTGATAAAAAAATCTATTACGGAGCAAGAGTTTTATCAACTTAAAAAAAATAATACAGAAATTGTTGTTACTGTTGCCAACCTGTCTTTAAATAAAGTAGAGTATAAATCTATAAAAGATTGTACTTATAATGAGTTTTGTGAGTGGGTATGGATTTCTTGTAACTATACGCCTTTTATGAGCTTAGTTAAAAAAAATGGTTGTGAATATGCAGATGGTGGTTTAGGTAGTATGGTACCAATTGAAGAAGCTATTAAAAGAGGAGCAACCATTGTAGATGCTATTGTTTTACAAACAGAAACTAATTTATTTAATAGAATGCCATCTAAAAACGCATTCTCTTTATTAACAAATATGTTTGCTTTTATGGCAGATAGGATAGAGCAACAAAACATACGTATAGGTAAATATGTGGCCAATCATAATAACGCAATTATTAACTTTTACTATACTCCTACAATTTTAACTACAAATTCTCTTATTTTTGAAGAGAAAAAAATGACTACTTGGTGGAAGAGTGGTTATGATTTTGCAAAAAACAAGAATACAGAAACAAACCATATAGATATAGAATGAGAGCATTAGTAATAAGTGGTGGCGGTAGTAAAGGTGCATTTGCTGGTGGTGTAGCTCAGTATTTAATGGAAATTGAAAATAGAAAATACGATATTCTTGTAGGTACTTCTACAGGTAGTTTATTAATTTCTCATTTAGCATTAGACAATGTTGGTTTGCTGTATGATTTGTATACCAATGTAAATCAGCGTAAAATTTTTAGTTTAAATCCTTTTGTAGTTAAACGCAAAGGAGATAGGGAGTTTGTATCTATTAATTATTTTAATGTTTTATTACAGTTTATAAAGCGTAAAAGAACATTTGGAGAAAGTAGGTCTTTACGTTCTACAATAAAAAAACATTTTACAATATCAGACTATAGGCAAATTATAGAAAATACGTCTAAAGATGTAGTTGTTACAGTATCTAATTTATCTAAAAATAGAGTAGAGTATAAGTCTATTAGAGATTTTAGTTATGAAGAGTTTTGTGATTGGGTATGGATTTCTTGCAATTACATACCATTTATGTCTTTGGTAAAAAAAGATGGTTATGAGTATGGTGATGGCGGCTTAGGTTGTGTATTACCAATTAGAGAGGCTATAGAACGCGGTGCTACAGAGGTAGATGCTATAATTTTAGAGTCAGAAAAAATGGAGCATAATAAGGTTTTAGGAAAAAACCCTTTTTCTTTAATGCTAAGTATTTACGGTTTTGTTTTAGACCAAATAGAGCATCATGACATTTCTGAAGGTGTAATTTACGCAAAGCACAAAGGTGTTAAATTAAATTTATACTACACACCAACTAAATTAACAGAAAACTCATTGGTGTTTAATAAAAAGCTAATGGCACAATGGTGGGAGCAAGGGTTTAACTATGCCGAAAAGAAAGCAGCAAAATTTAAAAAAATCTTACAATAGGCTCGTCATAATTGCCGTGTTTTTAATACGAAAAGCTGTTTTTTATCGTTATTTATGTTTACAAAAATATGTATACTTAAATTATGATAATAAGACCTAAGTTCTATAGATTTCCTTTGTTTATATCTTTACTTTCTGTAAGTATTTTTAGTTTTACCTCCTGTAGTAAAGATGATACTAGTAATAATAATGAAGAAGAAGAGGTTGTTGAAGATGAGTTAAAGTTAGATGAAGATTTTTATTTAAATAAAGACAAAACTGTTGCAAACTACATTCTTTCAGCAAAAGATTACAATTCTTTTTTAGTGCCTGATACAGAGAAAGATTTTTCAAAAATAACAAAGAAAGTATATAGTCATTTTGAAGATGAGTTCGATTTTATTTTTATTCTCTCTACAGAAGATGATCAGCCTAGCGGACTATATTACGGTGTCTCATATACCGCACAAAATGATGTTGAAGGAATAGGAGGAAATCTTTATAATGGTACTGCAAAATATGGTTCTTCAGGAAGATTAAAAAGTATTATTCATATGCCTAAAACAGAGTATATTAAAAATGGTCCTTTTTTACATGAAATAATGCATTATTGGGGAAATTATAACTTTATAGAAACGCAAGAAAGCGGACATTGGGGTTTTTCTTCAGTAGGTGGTCAATTGGGAGGTTTTGATGAGTTAATTGCTTCTGGAGATGGCACATACACAGGAAAATTAAATGGCGAAGAAGGATTTGGAACTTTTGCCAATGGTGGTAATAGTATTGCTTATGGTAATGCAGAACTTTATTTAATGGGTTTAATTGGTGTAGACGAATTAAAGGACATAAAAATAGCTAAAAACGCTAAAACCACTAAGTATGGCGAGTTTACTGCAGATGAAATAATAACTTTAACTGCTAATGATATAGTAGCTAAACATGGTGAAAGAAAGCCATCAGTAGCTACTTCTCAAAAAGCATTTAATGCTATTGTAGTTGTAATTTCCAAAAATGCTATATCTAAGGATAAACTACAAAAGATAGAAGATGACATAGAGAATTTTTCAAGAAATAGTGCGCCAGATGCTTCTTGGAGTAATACCTATAATTTTTGGCAAGCTACTAAAGAAAAGGCAACCTTAAATATAGAGATTCCAACACCTAAAAAAGAATAACAATTAAATTATTTACAGTACTAACAAAGCATCTAAGAGTTACTTTAGATGCTTTTGTTTTATAAAAAAATTAAAAATAATCGTAAAAAAAAAGACTGCCTATTAAGACAGTCTTTTATATTTTACAATAAGCTTTTTATGTTACCACAATTCGCTTATTTCCTTTTTTATATACGTTAAAGCAGTTGCAGATGGTGATGCTTTATCCATAGTACTACTTAAAATATCTTCTCTTAATTTATCTGCAGAGTCAGCTTCACTCATAGCTGCTTTACGTATGGTTTGTACCGTAGCACTTTTAGCTGTTTTTATAATGTTCCAACTTTCATCAGACAAGTATATTTGTTGAGATAAGTTGTGATCAAATTCTTTTTCAATATTTTTTATTAATAAAGTTTCGTATGCATTTTTGTCATTACCAACAGGTGCAACACGTACAACTAAACTTGGTATAGAAATACGCTCTAAAAATAAAGCCATACGCTCATAAGCTTGTAATCTAGTAGGTATAGTACTTTTTTGAGAATCTTTATGTAATAAAAAACGTCTTCTGCCTTCTTCATTTTTAGTATGCATTTTAAAAAAGTAAAAAGCTACCATACCAGTTACAACACTTGGTAATAAATAGGCAAACATTTGTAATATTATTTCTGTTGTCATTGCGGGTTATCTTTAAAGTTTGATTACGATTTTAAAACGCACAATTTTCACAAAAATTATATGACTATAAAATATCAAGTAACTAAAAATTACTTTATACTTTTCATATGCTCTCTAACACGTAAGTAAAAGTTAGCGTAATTTGTATGTATTTTAAAATTAACATTAGAATTACTCTGCGTAGTGCTTTCTAAAGTTATGCGCTCTGCAAGAATGTTATACTTAGTTATTAATGAGTTTTGTATGGCAAATAAACTTGTAGCTGTACTAGATATTGTAACTTTAGAATCTACGTTTAAAAGTAAAATATTAGATATTTTTTCTAGAAAAGCTTCTCCTGTAGCACTTACTTTGGCTTTTGATGCATCTAAGATATTTTGTTCTGTCTCTGTAATTACTACTTCACCATTAGTCACGGCAATTTTTGCATTTTCTCCTAAAGACTGCTTGGCATTAGTTAGTATAACTATTGCTGTAGAATCATTTTTACTAAAAGTATCTTCAATAATAGAAAGCTGAGATTCTTTAGACTTTAAGGCTTCTAAAGTTTTAGCCATATTTTTAGAATTTTGACTAGATACTTGTGTAAAGTTCTTAAGGTTAGTAAGTAATGATTTGTTTGCATTTTGCAATTCTGTTGCTTGGCTTTTGTATAAATCAGCTTCTGCAACGCTAACTTTAGCTATTTTTTTTGCTTCGGCTAAAGCAATATTAGTCTGTGCAATACTATCTTTCAAGGTTTCAACTTGTTCTATTAAGTCGCTCTTTTTTTGTGCGATAGTGGTAATTGTAAAACATAAAAATAGTAGGGTAGATAGGGTAATTTTTTTCATAAAACATATAAGATTTAAGAGACAAATTTAAACATTTAATTAAGGTGACAAATTAATTTTATGAAGTTGCTTTTTTTCAATTAAAATAGACTCTTTATACTTTAATATTAACTTAAAGATGTACCGTAATAATGACTGTCATATTGTTTTTTAATATCTTGCAGCCCAAAATTAATTAGTTTGCAGCAAATGTCTTATACTACATGTGTAGTAATACCCTGTTATAATGAAGTTAAAGAACTTAAAAATAGAGTTTATGATGGTTTTTTAAAAGAAAATACAGATACACTTATTTGTTTTGTAGATGATGGCTCCACAGATGGTACATACTCACAACTAAAATCGTTAGAAACACAATACCCTAATAAAGTTGTTGTTTACAAAAATCCAAAAAATACAGGAAAAGCAGAGTCTGTGAGGAACGGAGTAAACTTTGTTTGCACTAATTACAATATAAGCCTTGTTGGTTATTTAGATGCAGATTTGGCAACATCTTTAGAAGAGTTTACTTCATTAACAAACTATGTAGACCAAAATGTTTCTTTTGTTTTTGGATCTAGAATTATGAAGCTAGGTTCTACAATAGAGCGTAAAACGTCTCGTTTTTTTATAGGAAGATTTATAGCTACTGTAATTTCTATTATATTAGATTTAAAAGTTTACGATACACAATGTGGTTGTAAACTATTTAAGAAAGAATTGGCTCTAGAAGTTTTTAATAAACCTTTTGTTTCTCGTTGGCTTTTTGATGTAGAAATTTTTAACAGAATTGTAGTGCTATATGGTAAAGAAAAAGCATTAGAAAAAATGTTAGAAATTCCACTTAAACGTTGGGTAGATCAAGGAGATTCTAAAGTAAAAACATCTTACTTTTTTCAGCTTTGGTTAGACTTGTATAAAATTAATAAAATTTGTAAACAAAGTGCTAATGCACAATAATAACAGTATAAAATGACTGATAAAAAAACTACCATTAATTATATGTTGATAGCCGTTTTGTCTATCGTTGTATTTAGGTTTATTATTACCGGAGCCATACCATTACTAGATAAAACAGAAGCTCGTTATGCAGAAATATCTAGATTAATGCAAGAAACAGGGGAGTGGGTTGTTTTACAAATTGATTATAATGAACCATTTTGGGCAAAGCCACCATTATCTACTTGGATGTCTGCAATGAGTTTTCAACTTTTTGGTGTAAATGAATTAACTGCAAGGCTACCTTCGTTTTTATTAGGTGTGGCAATGTTATTTATATTAGGATATTTTGTTAAAAAAACAAAAGTATCTCCGTTACTCCCAGCTTTAGTTTTAGTTACAACTCCAGAATTTTTAATACACATGGGGGTAGTGTCTACAGATTCTGCTTTGTGTTTTAGTGTAATGTTAATTATGCTATCATTCTGGAAAAGTATTACATCAGATAAAAAATCAATTTGGAACTATCTATTTTTTGTTGGCTTAGGTTTAGGGTTTTTAGCTAAAGGGCCTTTAGTGTTGGTGTTAACGGGAGCTCCAGTATTTTTCTGGTTGTTGTTAGACCGTAAAACATTTTTTTATAACCTAGGCAAATTACCTTGGATAGTTGGTTTACTAATAACTGTAGTAATTGCTTTACCTTGGTATTTGTTAACAGAACAAAGATCACCAGGCTTTATAGATTATTTTATAGTAGGTGAACATTTTAATAGGTTTTTAAAACCAGGATGGAGTGGTGATTTATATGGTCAGCCAAAAACACAACCATTAGGTTTAATTTGGGTATTTATGTTGTCTTTTTGTTTGCCTTGGTTTTATATTGTAATAGCAAAAATAGTAAAGCTTAAAAAGCGTATTTTAGATGATAAATACACAGCTTTTTTATTGTTTTGGTTGTTGTGGACACCAATTTTCTTCACTATTTCTAAAAACATTTTGCATACTTATATTTTACCATCTACAATACCTTTGGCATTATTAATAGCGCATTGGTGGCCAGAGTACAAGCATAAAAGAAGGGCTTTAATTGCGTGCTCTATATTTCCTATTTTAGTTTTTATTGCTGGTGCAGGACTTTTGGTTACAGACCAGTGGAAAGTATATATGAACTCTGATAAGTTACTTATAGCAAAATCAGAAGAATTAAAAATTGATAAGAACCCGCCTGTTTTGTACCTTGATTCTAAAACATATTCTAGTCAGTTTTACAATAAGGGTAATGTTATAGATACTAGAGATGAACCTGCTAAAATAGATTCTATTTTAGAGGCTTATGATAAACTTTATATTTTATCGGATAAAAGAGAGTTTTACCTTTTACCTAAAAAGTACGTAAGTAAATTACAGGTAATAGATACAACAAAAAAAGCACGTCTTTATCTTTATAATAAATAAGTGCTTTTCTAAATATTAATGTATAAAACGAGTCTATTTTTTAGGCTCGTTTTTCATATACTCTTTTCCGCCTAAGTGAGCACAATCATATAGTTCTTGCATACCGTTAAAAGGAACTTTTGCTTTGTTATAACCGTATGTAAAAGCTAAACTTCTATTTAGTTCATTATCATCTAAGTTTACTTGTATATCATCCATCGTATATTGGCAAGGATGCTCATAACCAGAGGCATGCGTAATCTCTATCAATTCTTTTCTAAAACTTTTAAAGTACTGCGCTAAACGATCTGACTTAAGAGGAACATTTACACCTCTTTGTAACCATTGGTTTTGTGTTGCTATACCAGCCGGACATGTATTTGTGTGGCAAGCTTGTGCTTGTATACATCCAATACTCATCATTGCTTCACGGGCAACATTAATACAATCTACACCCATAGCAAATGCCATAGCAGCTTTAGCAGGGAAACCTAATTTACCGCTACCAATAAACACAATTCTATCTGTTAATTTTTTTTCTAAAAATAGTTTATATAGGCTAGAGAAACCATAAACCCAAGGTAAAGATACGTGGTCTGCAAAACTTGGTGGAGCAGCACCCGTACCACCTTCACCACCATCTACAGTAATAAAATCTGGTCCTTTACCTGTTTTTAGCATAATATCTGCTAGCTCTTCCCATTGATCTAATTTACCTATGGCGCCTTTAATACCAACAGGTAATCCTGTTTTTTCTGCTATTTCTTCAATTAAATCTACTAATTCTTGTACCGTACTAAATGCTTTATGTGTTGCAGGAGACAAAACATCTTTGCCAATTTCTACACCACGTATTTCTGCAAGTTCTGCAGTAATTTTAGCCCCAGGTAAAACACCTCCCTTACCAGGTTTTGCTCCCTGAGATAGTTTTATTTCAATAGCTTTTATACAAGGATTATTTTCTGTTAAAGTTATTAATTTATCCATAGATAAATTTCCGTCTTTAGATCTAACTCCAAAATAACCTGTTCCAAAATGAAAAACAACATCACCACCTTGTTTGTGGTATGGAGATAAACCGCCTTCACCAGTGTTATGGTATGCGCCACTTTTTAACACTCCTTTGTTCATCGCTTCTACAGCTGCTGCAGATAAAGAACCAAAGCTCATAGCAGATACATTTATAGCAGATGCTGGTCTAAATGGCTTTTTACGTTTATTGTATGCACCTATTACTTTAGCACAAGGTAAAAATGTTTTATCAATTGTATTAGGATGATTGTCTGCAACCTTGTACGCCATCATTTGGTTTTTTACAAAAATATGTTGGTGTGCATATACATCTCTATCTGTACCAAAACCCTCGTAATTATTTTCACTTTTAGCAGAAGCGTAAATCCATCCACGCTCTATACGGTTAAAAGGAAGTTCTTCTCTATTGTTAGCAACAAAATACTGCCTCATCTCAGGACCAATACTTTCTAACATATAACGTATATGGCCAACGATAGGAAAGTTATGAGAAATAGTATGTTTTTTCTGAAAGAAAATGTCACGAATAGCAACTAGTGCTAACCCAATTAATAACCATATCCACCAAGAGATACTAGATATAAAATTTAAAAAAGAATCCATTTAATCTGTATTTGTTTTTTAAAGTCAAATTTTATATAAATTTAACTTTGTAATTATGCTACAAAAATAACCAAATCTATAGTTATTTATTGTTTGGCCTAACGTTATTTGTTTAAATAATCTAAACTCATTTCTGTTAGTGTTTTAACACCTAAAAGCATTCCTGCATCATCAATTTTAAAGTCTGGTGTGTGGTGAGGATAAGCTTCATTGTTACCTGGTGTCATTCCGCCTAAAAAGAAATAAAACCCAGGTACAACCTCTTGAAAGTATGAAAAGTCTTCACCACCAGTTGTAGCTTTTGTTAAATGAACGTTTTTTTCGCCTGCGACACGCTGCATAGTTGGTAACATTTGGTTTACTAAAGCAACATCATTATAGGTAATAGAAGTTTGACTCTCTACTTCTAAAGTTGCTGTACCGCCATATGCTTTAGCAATAGTCTCTGTCATTTCTTTCATTCTGCGTAAAATAAGTTCACGCATATCCGGATTTAATGTTCTAATGGTACCAATAAGTTCTGCACTTTCAGGAATAATATTAAAGCGTACGCCGCTAGTAATTTTACCTACAGTTATTACAGCAGCTTCTTCCGTAAGGTTAGATTCTCTACTAATAATGGTTTGCAAACCATCAATAATTTTAGCAGATATTACTATAGGATCTACACCAGACCAAGGCTGTGAGCCGTGTGTTTGTTTGCCTTTAACATTAATAACAAAACGCTCTACAGCTGCCATTATACCTTCCGTTTTGTATTTAATTAAACCAACAGGAGTACCAGAATTAATATGTAATCCAAAAATTGCATCAACTTTAGGGTTTTGCATAACGCCTTCTTTTATCATTAAAGCAGCACCACCTTCTTCTCCAGGAGGGGCACCTTCTTCTGCAGGTTGAAAAATAAACTTAATAGTACCATTTATTTTATCTTTGTTTTGAGCTAAAATTTCTGCAACGCCCATTAATATAGCCGTGTGTGTATCGTGTCCGCAAGCGTGCATAACACCAGTTTCTACCCCTAAAAATTGGTCTTTAACTTTAGACTTAAATGGTAAATTATTGCGTTCTGTTACAGGTAATGCATCTATATCTGCTCTTAAAGCAATTACTTTTCCTGGATGTTTCCCTTTTAAAATACCAACAACGCCTGTTACAGCTACTTTTGTTTGTACTTCTATTCCTAAAGATTTTAAATGCTCAGCAATTTTTTCTGCAGTTTTAAACTCTCGGTTAGATAGTTCTGGGTTTTGATGAAAATGATGCCTCCATTCAATAACTTTTTTTTCAATATTCTTGTAATCAGTATCTAATTTGTAATTCTGTGCTTGTAAAGCAAAGCTACTTAGCAGAACTGCTAGTAATAAATTGGTTTTAGTTTTCATATAGTTGTAATTAGTCAGTTATTTTGGTTTTTATCAATCTTTAAAATTAGATTTTCATTCTCATATTTACCATATGCTTTTTAAATCCTGCTTTTTCATACGCTCGTAAGGCAGCGGCATTTTCACTATAAACATCTAATCTAACTTCAGTGGTATTTTGCTGTTTTATCCATTTAAATAAAAAGTCTATTATACTTTTGTTTACACCTTTGCCACGTTGCTTGGGATCTACATACATAAAACCTAAATAGGCGTAGGTACTGTGTTTTAAATGTTTTTTAGCCTCCCTAATTGTAGCATAAGCAGAGCCAATAAGCGTATTGTTTAATGTGGCAACAGCTACAATTGTTTTAGGATCCTTTAATAAATCTTCAATACTGTAGTAAGAAATTGGGTCTGGCTTTAAAGTTTCATCAAAAGGACGTTCTGCTAAAATTACTCCTTGCTCAAAAGACTTAAGTGTTTCTAAATCTTCAAGTTTAGCTATTCTAATTTCAATATTTTCCAATATAATGTATGTTTTAAAAGTAGTATTCTCTAAAGATATTTAAAATAAAACTGATTGTAAATTTTATTGTTTATAATTATTAATAGTACTTGTTTTATCTGGCAGTAATTATGGTTAAATTTACACTTCTCTAAAATTTTTAATACAAAATCAATTGGAAGAATTTATTGCCCAACTAAACGAGGCTCAAAAAGCACCTGTTTTACATACAAAAGGACCATTAATGGTAATTGCCGGAGCTGGTTCTGGTAAAACAAGGGTATTAACTTACCGTATTGCATATTTAATACAACAAGGTGTGGATCCTTTTAATATTTTGTCGCTTACGTTTACCAACAAGGCAGCAAGAGAAATGAAAGTGCGTATAGCAGATATTGCTGGTAGTGCAGAGACCAAGAGTTTATGGATGGGTACTTTTCACTCCATTTTTGCTAAATTATTACGTTTTGAAGCTGATAAGTTAGGGTATCCTAACAATTTTACTATTTATGATACTCAGGATTCTCAGCGTTTAATTGCTTCTATTATTAAAGAAATGCAGTTAGACAAGGATGTTTATAAATACAAACAAATACAAAATAGAATATCATCTTATAAAAATAGTTTAATTACTGTAAAAGCGTATTTTAATAATCCAGATTTAGTAGAGGCAGATGCAATGGCAAAACGCCCACGTACTGGTGAAATTTATAAAAATTATGTAGATAGATGTTTTAAGGCAGGTGCAATGGATTTTGATGATTTATTGTTAAAAACCAATGAGCTTTTAAACGTTTTTCCAGAAGTACTTCAAAAATACCAAAATAGGTTTCAGTATATAATGGTTGATGAGTACCAAGATACAAACCACTCTCAATACCTAATTGTAAAAGCATTATCAGATAAATTCCAAAACATTTGTGTTGTGGGTGATGATGCACAAAGTATTTACTCCTTTAGAGGGGCAAACATTAGTAATATTCTAAACTTTCAAAAGGATTACGATAATGTTGCAATGTACAGGTTAGAGCAGAATTACCGTTCTACTGGTAATATTGTAAATGCAGCTAACTCTATTATAGAAAAAAATAAAAATCAGTTAGAAAAGGTTGTTTGGACTTCTAATGAAGACGGACCATTAATTAAGGTTCACCGCAGTATTACTGATGCAGAAGAAGGTAGGTTTGTTGCTGGTACTATTTTTGAAACTAGGATGAATGAGCAGCTGCACAACGGTGAATTTGCAGTGCTTTACCGTACCAACTCACAATCTAGGTCTATTGAAGATGCTTTGCGAAAAAGAGATATACCGTACAGAATATATGGTGGATTATCTTTTTACCAACGTAAAGAAATTAAAGATGTTTTGGCTTATTTAAGATTGGTAATAAACCCTAAAGATGAAGAAGCATTAAAGCGTGTTATAAATTTTCCAGGAAGAGGAATAGGGCAGGCTACAATAGATAAATTACTAGTTACAGCTAACCATTACGGCAGATCTATGTTCGAGGTTATGGAGAACATAGATAAAATAGAACTAAAAATAAATTCAGGAACCAAACGTAGGCTAACAGAGTTTGTTAATATGATTAAAGGTTTTCAGATAATGAACAAAGGAGCAGATGCTTTTTCTTTGTCTGAACACGTTGCCAAAAAAACAGGTATTCTTTTAGAGTTTAAAAAAGATGGTACACCAGAAGGTATTGCCAAAATGGAAAACATAGAAGAACTTTTAAATGGTATAAAAGACTTTGTTGAAGGTCAAATGGAACTTGCTGATGCCACAGGTAATATAGCTGAGTTTTTAGAAGATGTGGCACTTGCTACAGATTTAGATAATGATAAGGGAGATGATGACCGTGTTGCGCTTATGACAATACATATGGCAAAGGGACTAGAGTTTCCACACGTATTTATTGTAGGTATGGAAGAAGATTTGTTTCCATCTGCAATGAGTATGAACACGCGAACTGAGCTTGAGGAAGAACGTAGATTATTTTATGTAGCATTAACAAGAGCAGAAAAACAAGCCTATTTAACGTATACAGAAAGTAGGTACCGTTGGGGTAAATTAGTAGATGCAGAACCTAGTAGGTTTATTGAAGAAATAGACGAGAAGTTTATAGAAAATCTAACACCAGTTAGTAACTACAAATATAAATCTCTTATTGATAAGAATATTTTTGGTGAAGTAGATAAAAGTAAGCTTAGGCAAGCTAAACCTGTATCTGGTATACCGCCAAGCGCACCTAAACCTAATGAAAACCAACTACGTAAATTAAGAAAACTAAAGCCAGAGTTAGCACAGCCTATTGCTAATAATTCAAACTTAGATCCTGGTTTGGTAGAAGGTGCAGCTGTAAATCATACAAGATTTGGGAGGGGTGTAATTATAAAAA
The DNA here is from genome assembly GCF_002813425.1 of Cellulophaga sp. RHA19. NCBI lineage: Bacteria > Pseudomonadati > Bacteroidota > Flavobacteriia > Flavobacteriales > Flavobacteriaceae > Cellulophaga > Cellulophaga sp. RHA19. The sequence goes on along the minus strand of NZ_PHUL01000001.1, from coordinate 3,053,844 downwards.
TTGATGGTGTAGGTAATGACAAAAAAGCAGAGATTAAGTTTGATAAAGGTGATATAAAAAAATTACTACTACGTTTTGCTAAGTTAGAAGTACTGTAAACAGGGATGTAATTTTCTTACTAAATGGTTTTATTTGTAGTATATTTAATTAAATAACAACTATAAAAACCATCAAATATGATTTTTTACGGATCTAATTCATCACATTTAAAATCCCAATTAACAAGGCAAATACCTTGTAGTAATTGCAAAGAAAGCGCTAAGTTTAGTGTAGAGGTCTACGGTAAGTATGCCCATTTATATTGGATTCCTATTTTTCCAATAGGTAAAACAGGTGCAGCAGTATGTACTAATTGTAATAGTGTTTTTGAGCCAAGACAAATGGATCATAACTTAAAGTTAGAATACAAAAATGTTAAGGGTGAAACCAAAACACCTATAAAACATTTTTCTGCATTATTTATAATAGGAATTTTAATAGCTGGTTTAAGTTTTTCATCTTTTTTAGATGGAAAAAATACAGAGGACTATATTAATCAGCCACAAGTTAATGATGTATATAGATTTAAAACAGAAGCTAGTTATTTCTCAACTATGAAAATAGCAGCAATTTCTGATAGTATTTATTTTAAAGTGAATGAATACGAAACAAATAAACAATCAGGAATTAACGAAATAGACATTGCTAAAAATTACAGTAAAGAACAATACGGTTACACAGTAGAAGAATTAAAAGGCTTATATAAAGATAAGATTATTTACGAAGTAGATAGAGACTAGTTTTTATGTAAGTTTTTACAGTAATACAAGACTAATATTAGCAAGGAAAATTACTGTAATCAGTTTTTAAAAAACAATAAATTATGGCTCAGTTTATTAAAATATATCCAGACAACCCCAATCCCACTGCAATTAAAAAGGTTGTAGATGTTTTAAAAAAAGGCGGATTGGTTATATACCCAACCGATACAGTGTATGGTTTAGGTTGTGATATAACAAACACTAAAGCTTTAGAAAAAATAGCGCGTATAAAAGGTGTAAAATTGGCTAAAGCTAATTTTTCTTTTATTTGTGCAGACTTAAGTAATTTGTCTGAATATGTAAAACAAATAGATACAGCAACTTTTAAAATACTAAAGAGGGCTTTGCCTGGTCCTTATACATTTATACTTCCTGGTAATAATAACTTACCAAAAGATTTTAAAAAGAAGAAAACTGTTGGTATACGTGTACCAGATAATTCTATAGCAAATGCGTTGGTGCAAGAACTGGGTAACCCTATTGTGTCTACATCTATTAGAGATGAAGATGAGTTGTTAGAGTATACTACAGACCCTGAGTTAATTTATGAAAAGTGGGATAATTTAGTTGACATTGTTATAGATGGTGGCTACGGAGATAATACAGCGTCTACTGTAGTAGATTTATCAGAAGGTGAGCCAGAAATTATAAGAGAGGGGAAAGGAAATATAGATATATTTTAATAATAAATATAATATAAGTTTTACCTAATAAAAAAAGCCTCGCAAAATGCGAGGCTTTTCTATTGTAATAAAGTGTATTACTAGTTGTTTATTGCAGGATCTTTCATTCCTTCTTCGATCATACTATAGAATTGATCAATTTTAGGAAGAACTACAATTCTTGTTCTTCTGTTTTTAGCTTTATCTGTAGAAGATACAGGTATGTATTGAGATCTACCTGCAGCTGTCATACGCTTAGGATCTACACCATACTCTTTTTGTAATATACGAACTACAGCAGTTGCACGCTTAACACTTAAATCCCAGTTATCTAATAAAACGCCTTTTCTGTAAGGTACAGCATCAGTATGACCTTCTACCATAAATTCAAAATCTGGCTTATTGTTTACTACTTGTGCAACTTTACCTAAAACTTCTTTAGCTCTTGTTGCTACGTTGTAACTACCGCTGCTAAATAATAATTTATCAGATATAGAAACAAAAACAACACCTTTTTCTACGCTAATTTCAATATCCTCATCATCTAAGTTACCAAGAACACCTTTTAAACTCTGTACTAAAGATAAGTTAACAGAATCTCTACGTGTAATAGCATCGTTTAATTTACGTATTGTTAAATCTTTTTCTTTTAAGCTCTCTAAAGATTTTTCTAAGTTTTCAGCACCTTTAGCAGATAAATCTGTTAGGTTACCCATATTGTCAACTAGCACTTGGTTGTTTGCTTTAAGAAAATCGTTCTGATCTTCTAAAGTTCTTAACCTTGCATCTGCAGTTGCCTTATCTGATATACAGCTGTTTAATTTAACAGTTGCTGAGTTTAATAAATCTTCAGTTTCTTTATTTTTTGCTTCTAACTCCGCATATTTCTTTTGCGACACGCAAGAAGATAATAATATTGTAGCTCCTAAAGCTCCTAAAAAAATCTTTTTCATATTCATATTACTATTAATTGTTATTTGTTTCAAAATTATATAAAATGTTCTATCTATTGGTACTTTAATTTAGTTAATCTTTTACTAAATTGTTAAATTCTTTATTACCATTTACGAAATAAGCCCACACAATGGATTTAATTTGATAATATTTTTTTGTTTTATTCTTTACTTGCTTCTTTTTAAGCGTTTTAGGTAAGTTCCAATAAAAACTAAAATGTGCTTTAATGATTGCTAAGCAATGAGAAAATCGCATTTGTGACATAAAACGCAAACCTGTTATACCATCCAACAACAACCTTGCCATAACTATAAAAAATGCCTTGTAAAAAGGTATATTTTTTACAATACTAAATAGAGAATTTCTAAAGTTTAAAAATGTTTTTTTTGGATTCATTTCATTAAGTGTAGAACCTCCTAAATGATAAACAGTTGAAGCTCCTACATACATAATTTTCAGTCCCATATTTTGTGCTCGCCAGCATAGATCTATTTCTTCTTGGTGAGCAAAATAATCTTCATCAAAACCACCTAACAAAGTAAAAGTAGATTTACGTATAAATAAACAAGCGCCACTTGCCCAAAAAATAGGAACAGTATCATTGTATTGTCCTTTGTCTTCTTCTAAAGTATCAAAAATTCTACCTCTGCAAAAAGGGTAGCCTAAGCTATCTATATATCCACCGGCAGCACCTGCATACTCAAAATGAGTTTTCTTTTTTAAGTCTAATATTTTAGGTTGTATAATAGCTGTTTCAGTATCACTTGTAAAATAATTAGCTATAGGTGTTAACCAGTTTGGAGTTACTTCTACATCAGAATTAAGTAGGCAAAATACATCTTCATTTATATGTTTTAAAGCATCATTATATCCCTTTGCATAACCACCGTTAGTTGTGTTTTGTATAATTTGTACAGTTGGGTAGTTTTTTTTTTATAAATGCTATAGATGTATCTGTAGATGCGTTATCTGCAACATATATTTTATGATTGTCAGAGAACTCTAGTACCGACGGTAAAAAACGTTCTAGTAGTTTTACACCATTCCAGTTTAGAATAACAACAGCGATTTTAAGCATAATATAATCTTACTTTTCTTATAAGTTCTTGTACAAATTTAACGGTTAAAATCAGGAATATCACGTAAAAACTCATAATTATCTTCTGTTATATTTGTTTGACAGTAAAAATGATTTAAACCGTTAGTCACCATTAAATAATTAGCGTCTAATTGCATATTGTAACGTGCAATTTGGTCAAAGGTAGTTTGTGTAATATTTATTTCGGGAGCTTTACACTCAACCAAAATATTTATGCTTCCGTCTGTGTTAAAAACAACAACATCGTATCTTTTTTTTAAGTTGTTAATTACCAGCTGTTTTTCTACATTTATAAGGCTTATTGGGTATTTTTTTTGATAAATAAGATGATGTACCACGTGTTGTCTTACCCATTCTTCAGGTTGTAATACCACAAATTTTTTTCTTATCACATCAAAAATATAGACTTTATTTTCGCTATTTTTGAAACGGAAGTTTTGTGTAGTAAAATTTAGCTTCTGCATACTGCAAATTTGATGATTTTTTTTAAATGGACGAAGTAAAAAAACTAATCTCCGATATTAAAAACGGAAACGTAAAACCTATTTATTTTTTAATGGGAGAGGAGTCTTACTATATAGATAAGATATCTGAGTACATTGAAAAAATGGTATTAACAGAGGAGGAGCGTGGTTTTAACCAAATGGTACTTTATGGTAAGGATGTTACTGTAGATGATATTGTGTCCAATGCCAAACGTTACCCAATGATGGCAGAAAAACAAGTTGTTGTAATTAAAGAGGCTCAGCATTTGTCTAGAACTATAGATAACTTGACTAGTTATGCTAATAATCCGCAATTAACTACAGTTTTAGTAATATGTTATAAGTACGCAAAATTAGACAAGCGTAAAAAGCTATATAAAGCAGTACAAAAAAGCGGTGTTTTATTTGAGAGTAAAAAATTATACGAAAATCAAGTAGCAGATTGGATTAAAAAAGTACTTAAGGGAAGTGGTTATACTATAACTCCAATTGCTGCTCAATTATTAGTAGAGTATTTAGGTACTAGTTTAAGTAAGATAAATAATGAGTTAGAAAAACTTAAAATTGTAATTACAAAAGATACAGAGATTACTCCTGCTACAATTGAGAAGCATATAGGTATTAGTAAAGACTTTAATAATTTTGAACTTAAAAAAGCAATAGGGGAACGCAACACATTAAAAGCTGCGCGCATAGTAAATTATTTTGCCCAAAACCCTAAGGATAATCCGTTTTTAGTAACAGTAACAGTATTACATACTTATTTTACTCAAATACTACAATATCACGGATTAAAAGACCGCTCTAAAGGAAATGTTGCAAGAGTTTTAGGGGTAAACCCTTATTTTGTTGGAGAATACCAAACAGCAGCAAAAAACTTTCCAATGAAAAAAGTAAGCGGAATTATATCTACTTTACGAGATTTAGATTTAAAAGGTAAAGGAGTTGGAGCTTATAATATGTCTCAGGCAGATTTACTTAAAGAACTTTTAGTAAAAGTTTTTTAATTATTTACCGTCTACACTAAATCTACCAGGTCCTAATAAAAATATTATCATAAAAAACAGAAGGTAAAGTACAGCCATTTCTTTTACACTAAAAGGATCTGCAGCATGTTGTACAAAAGCAGCAATTAACATTGTTACGGCTGCTGGCACAGCAAACCATCTAGTTTTGTAACCTAATATTATAAATATTGGGCATAAAACTTCGCCTATGACTGCTAAAAATAAAGAAGGACTAGCTCCTATACCTATAGGGTCTGGAAATTTTATTTCATCACCACTAAAAAAGTTCTGTAATTTTGGTATTCCGTGTGTAAGCATCATTGCAGATGGCACAATACGCAGTAGTGCCAATCCTATATTTGTCTTAATGTTATCTCTCATTATTAGGCTCGGGGATAAAAAAATTCTATGTATCTCAAATTTAGAAATATTTTTTTGAATACACGATAAATTATCACTAATAATCAAATAAAAATAGACAAAAAGTGTTATTTACAACAATTACCTAAGTTTTGGAAAATTAGCTGGGTTAGCTTCATGCATTATAGCATATATTTTTTCGAAAATATCTTCTGCATTAGGTTTAGAAAAATAATCGCCATCTGTTGCATAAGCTGGTCTGTGTGCATTAGCAGTTATAGCCTGTGGCATACTGTCTAGATACTTGTAAGCCCCTTGTTTTTCTGTTATTTCTTGTAATAAATAAGCAGAGCAACCTCCTGGTACATCTTCATCTACAACCAATAACCTATTGGTTTTTTGTACACTTTTTACAACGTCATGATTAATATCAAAAGGTAGTAAACTTTGTGCATCAATTACTTCTATGTCAATACCAACTTCTAGTAACTCTTTAGCAACTTGTTCCACAATACGTAAAGTAGATCCGTATGATAGTACAGTAATATCTGTACCCTCTTTAACAGTTTCTACAACACCAATAGGAGTACAGTGTTCACCTAAATTTGTTGGTTTTTCTTCTTTTAACCTGTAACCGTTTAGGCATTCTATAACCAATGCAGGCTCGTCAGACTTTAATAGTGTATTATAAAAACCAGCAGCTTTTACCATATTACGAGGAACAAGAATGTGCATACCTCTTAATAAATGAATAAAACCTCCCATTTGCGAACCAGAATGCCATATTCCTTCTAATCTATGACCTCTTGTTCTAATTATTAATGGAGCTTTTTGTTTACCAACAGTACGGTATAGTAAAGTTGCTAAATCATCGCTTAATGTCTGTAAAGCATACATTAAGTAATCTAAATATTGAATTTCAGCAATAGGTCTTAAGCCTCTAAGTGCCATACCAATACCTTGACCAATAATAGTAGCTTCTCTAATTCCTGTATCAGCTACTCTAAATTCTCCATATTTTTCTTGTAAACCTTCTAACCCTTGGTTTACATCACCAATAGCACCGGCATCTTCACCAAAGATTAGTGTTTCAGGGTTGTTACCAAATATATAATCAAAATTATCTCTTAAAATAACTCTACCATCTACTGTCTCTGATTCATCAGAGTAAACTGGTTTTACTTCTTCTATATTGGTTGCCTTGTTTGGCAAGTCACTATAAAGATGAGAGCTATATTTTGGTTGTATTTCATCAATATATGAAGAAATCCAATTAATTAACGCTTGTTTTTCTGCTGTATCTTCACCAATTAAATAACGTAATGTTTTTCTTGCGCTAGATGCTAAATCTCTTTTAATAGGTTCTTCTATAGCAATTAAATCGTTCTTAATTTTTGCAATAAAATTTTTGTTAGGACTTTTACTTGCCACATTCTCTAAAAGAACTACTAATGTTTTTTTAGCTTCTTTATTAGGGCTAATAAACTCTGTCCAAGCTTCTTTTTTAGCAGTACGTACTTCTTTTTTTATTTCTTTATCTATAGCAGATAATTCTTCTTCTTTTGCTATGTTGTTTTCTAAAATCCACTCTTTAAAACGTTTGTTACAATCGTTTTGTTTTTCCCAGTCTAAACGTTCTGGAGATTTGTATCTTTCATGAGAACCAGACGTAGAGTGTCCTTGAGGCTGTGTTAATTCATTTACGTGAATAAGTACAGGAACGTGCTCGTTTCTAGCAATTTCTGAAGCATTTTCGTAAGCGTGAATTAATGCTGTATAATCCCAGCCATTAACTTTTATAATTTCGTAGCCTTTATTGTCTTCATCTCTTTGAAAACCTTTAAGAATTTCTGAAATATTTTCTTTTGTAGTTTGATGTCTTGCGTGTACAGAAATACCATAAGCATCATCCCAAACACTAATTACCATTGGTACTTGTAAAACACCAGCAGCATTTATGGTCTCAAAAAAGTGACCTTCACTAGTACTTGCATTACCAATTGTACCCCAAGCAACTTCATTACCATTGTTTGAAAAATTGGTGGCGTCAATACCAGAAACATTTCTATATATTTTAGATGCCTGTGCTAAACCTAATAACCTTGGCATTTGTCCTGCTGTAGGAGAAATATCTGGACTACTATTTTTTTGTTCTGTTAAATTTTTCCAACTACCATCTTCATTTAAACTATGTGTACCAAAATGACCACCCATTTGTCTACCAGCACTCATAGGATCTTTAGTGATATCTGTAGTTGCATATAACCCGTGAAAAAATTGCTTTGCGTTTAGTAAACCTAAAGCCATCATAAAAGTTTGGTCTCTGTAATACCCACTTCTAAAATCTCCATTTTTAAAAGAACGAGCCATTGCTAATTGCGGTAGCTCTTTACCGTCACCAAATATTCCGAATTTAGCTTTACCAGTTAAGACTTCTCGTCTTCCTAACAAGCTACACTCCCTACTTAATACGGCTACTTCATAATCTTTAATGATTTGCGATTTAAAATCGTCGAAAGAAATATCGTCTTTTGTTTGTGGTTTTACGCTCATAGCTTACGAAGTTATATTTCTGCAAAAGTACCAAATTTGATTGGTTTTTGCAATAGATGAGAACGATATGTTATTGAATATTTAATAAAATAAGATCTATTTAGGTGTTTCAAATTATGAAATACTTAAAAAATACAGTTTAAATTAAATATATGTTATTTAATTAGAACCATTTTCTTGTAAATAACCCAGTTAAGGACTTTGGACTTAAGGTTACAATAAATCTTATCTTTTCTCCATAATTAGGTTGTGATACTTCCCATCCGTTGTTGGAATACATAGGAAAAAATAACTCAAAATAATCTGTTACTAAGTTTAGGCGTATACCAGTGTCATAAACAAAATTAGCTTTGGCTCCTTTGTTTTTTATGTAGCCAGCATCTCCATAGGCTTCTATCCACTTGTAAATATTGGTGCTTACATTTGTTGTTGCTATCCAATCATTAGCAAAAGGATTCTCTAATTTAGATTTAAATCCGCCTTCGGCTATAATTATTTGCTGACTATAAATACCTGTAGAAGCAGATCTTCCTAAGTATGCGTAATCAAATAAATAATCTGTAGGTCTGTCTAAAGCAAAACTAAAGTAATTAGAGTCGGTATTATTGCTTATAAATTTACCTGCAAAAAACCTAACATTTAATTGCCTGTTGTTTTGAAACAGTTTACGGTATTCTAGATCAAAAGATAGTTTAGAGAAGTTACCTGCATATTGTGCATCTGCAAACCATGATAAATAATTTATTAATCCGTTATTAGTATCCCTAAACCTGGCATTTAATACACTATAATCCGGTTCAAACTCGGTATCTAATATAATATTTTCATCAAAATCTCTAAAAACACTTATGTAGCGCATAAAAAAACTTTGACTTCTGTTAGACCTTAAATCTTTTGGTCTCCAACCTAAACCAAAAGAAGGAGTTATTTTTGTATATCTAGAATTTTCTTGAAAGTGAAATGTAGAATAACTAAATCCGTAGGTAGTAAGAAATAAGTTTTTGTTTTTATGTTGATCTCTAATTGTGAAATTACCAGACCCTACTAAAGAGTTTTCTTTAGTGGCGTAAGCGGGTGCTATTGAAAAAGTAAAAGGTCTGTCTAGTAAAGTACTATTATGTAGTTTAATAGATGGAGTTAGCCCATCATAAGCATTAAATCTTATTTCTGGGTTATAGAAAATTTGGTTGTAATAAGGGTTTTCAGCATCTTTAAAAAATTGAAAACGTAATTTTTTATTACTTCCCAAAAAGCCCTTTAAAGACTTCCAGTTATTTCTTTGGTTGTATTCGGGTATTTTTTTGTCGTAATTTAATACTAGCTTATCTTCTCCATTTCTTGGAATGGTTATATTTTTTTCATTTATAATATTAGATATCCAATATTTAGATACTATAGAATCTTTTTTTAAACCAAATAAAGAAATAGGTAAATTAGTTGATGTTTTGTTTTTTACAGTTATTTTTAAAGAGTCCTCAGTTTTTTCAATATTTTTTATTTTAAAATCTATTCTATCATTAGTAGAGATGAATTCATTAAAAAACCAATCGATATTTTTATCTGTAGATTTTTTTAAAATATTTTCGAAATCTTTAGTTGAAACTTTTTCTTGGTTGTAATTCTTGTAAAAATCTTTAATACTATTTTTTACATTATCATACCCAATGTATTCAGATAAATAGGTTAAACCTAAACCAGATTTATAGCTGTTTGCTATTTGCTGATTAAATTTTATTAGAGAATCGTTTGAAGCAGTTAGTGGTTGATCTAAGTTTTTTCTGCTTGTAAGCATAGACATTAATGCATATTGATCATTAAAATCATACTTAGCAATTTCAAAACTTCTTACTCCCCAAATTTTTGAAAACTTGCCTAATAGTTTTTGTCCATTATAATATTCATCAACATAAGTAATCATTAAATAATTAACTATAGCGTCTGTAACCCATTTTTCTTTTCTAGGGTTTAAGTGTACACTTTCATCTAAAATGTTATATAAGGATGTTTTAAGTAATTTAAGCTCGTAATTAAATTCTTCAGAATAAGGAACTATAAAAGATGGTAGTTGGTTAATGCCATATAATGGATTTTTTTTGTAGTCTAGCTCGCTTACAAGTAGTTTTTTATGTGGAAATTCGCCTAAGTTATCTTTTATATATTTAGTAACTCGGTTTATAGAAATTCCTTGTAATATTTCTGGATATTTTTTTGATTTAAAATCTGTTTCTAAAGTTAAATCTGGAGTAATATGTGTAACAAACTTTTTTTGATTGCTTAAAATTACTTCAGCACTTTTTCTGTTTTTACCATCTATTACGATGGTTTTATTTCCATTAACGCTATACTCGTTAGTTTTGTTAAGGTTTGTAGTTACAAAAAAATCTTTATTAATAGTAAGATAAAGTTTTGTAGTTGTAGCGTCTGTTTGTAGATCTTCTAAGTTTTTATTAGAATATAGCTGCCATTTGTCTTTGTATGAAGCAGGTGTTAAATACCAATCTTTTAGATAATAGGTACTATCATTACTATATCCAAACTTGGTGTATTTGTTTGGCGGTAATTGAACCTTGTAATTTATTTTTAAAGTTAATGTGGTGTCTGGGGCAAGAGGCTTGTTAAGTATAAACATTAAAATGTCTTTACTTTTAGTATGCTTGTTTGCTAATTTATTTCCTTTGCCATCTTTAGCTCTTAATATGTTTGTATAACCTCTTTCTTTAGCTTTAGCTAAGTGTAAACTTTTTTTATATTCTTCAGCAAAGCGCTTAGCTAATGCAGTTTTTTTACTAGAATAAGCGTTAGGCCAATCATTAAAATATAAAACTTCTAATGTGTCTTTTGATGTGTTTTTATAATTAAACTCTTGCTCTATGGTTATTTCATGGCAAGAAGTATCCAAGTTAGCATTAATAACAGTTGTATGTTGTGCATGTAGTTGTATACAGCAAAAGAAAAGAATTCCTATTGCTGTATACATTACATTATTTTTAAATTTTAATGCTATCATATAACTTTAGAAGTTAGGACTTAGATCATGTCCTTTGTAGAAAGCATCAATTATTTCTACAACTTCATCGGCGGTATCTACTATTTTTATAAGATCTAAATCTTTAGCACTAATATTACCTTCGCTAAGCATAGTATCTTTTACCCAGTCTATTAAACCTGTCCAGAAAGTAGTACCTACAAGTATAATTGGAAATTTACCAATTTTATTAGTTTGTATAAGAGTAATAGCTTCAAAAAGCTCATCTAATGTTCCAAATCCGCCAGGCATTACAACAAAACCTTGAGAATATTTTACAAACATTACTTTTCTAACAAAAAAGTAGTCAAAGTTTATACTTTTATCGTGATCTATATATGGGTTGTCATGCTGTTCAAAAGGTAATTCTATATTTAAGCCAACAGATGTACCACCAGCTAAATGTGCACCTTTGTTACCTGCTTCCATTATACCTGGTCCACCACCAGTAATAACACCGTAACCGGCTTCTGCAATACTTTTTGCTACATCTACAGCTAGTTCATAATATTTAGAACCTTCTTTTGTACGGGCAGATCCAAATACAGAAACACAAGGGCCAATGGCGCTCATTTTTTCAAATCCGTGTACAAATTCTCCCATTATTTTAAATAAGGCCCAAGAATCGTTTGTTTTTATCTCGTTCCAGCCTTTTGGGTGTTTTTCTCTTCTCATTCTATTCTAATTTATTACCTGCATACGTTACTCTGTATGCATTATTTTTAATGTTATAATTCTTTTTTAAGAAATTTAGCTGTGTAGCTTTTTTTGTCTTTGATGATTTCTTCTGGTGTACCTTTAGCAACTAACTTACCGCCACCACGGCCACCTTCGTAACCAATATCTATAATATAATCTACCATTTTAATTACATCCATATTATGTTCTATAACTAAAACCGTATTTCCTTTGTCTACTAATTTGTTTAAAACTTCCATTAATACACGTATATCTTCAAAATGCAATCCTGTTGTAGGTTCATCTAAAATATAAAATGTGTTACCAGTATCTCTTTTAGATAACTCTGTGGCTAACTTAATACGTTGTGCTTCTCCACCAGATAAAGTTGTAGACTGTTGCCCTAAAGAAATGTATCCTAAACCAACATCTTGTATGGTTTTTAATTTGCGATTAATTTTTGGGATGTTTTCAAAAAATGTTACCGCCTCATTAATGGTCATTTCTAGCACATCTGCAATAGATTTTCCTTTGTATCTAATTTCTAAAGTTTCTCTATTAAAACGTTTACCATTACAGGTTTCACAATCTACGTAAACATCTGGTAAAAAGTTCATTTCTATAACACGCAAACCACCACCTTGACAAGTCTCACACCTACCGCCAGTAACATTAAAGCTAAAACGACCTGGTTTGTAGCCTCTTATAGCTGCTTCTTGCGTTTTTGCAAATAATGCACGCACCTCTCCAAAAACACCAGTATATGTTGCTGGGTTAGAACGAGGGGTTCTACCAATTGGAGACTGGTTAATATCAATTACTTTGTCTATATGTTCTAAACCTGTAATTTTTTTATACGGCATTGGTTTTTTTACACCATTAAAATAATAGGCATTTAAAATAGGGTAGAGGGTTTCATTAATTAAGGTAGATTTACCACTACCAGAAACACCTGTAACTCCAATCATTTGACCTAAAGGAAATTCTACCGAAACATTTTTCAAATTGTTGCCGGTACAACCCGTTAGTTTTATTTTTTTACCATTTCCTTTTCTTCGTTTTTTAGGAACGGAAATTTCTCTCTTACCTGTAATATAATCAGCAGTAAGTGTATTGTAATTTTTTAAATCTTCTGGTTTTCCTTCAGAAATTATTTGTCCGCCATGTTTGCCAGCTTTTGGTCCAATATCTATAACGTGGTCTGCACGTTCTATCATATCTTTATCATGTTCTACAACAATAACGGAGTTTCCTATATCTCTTAATGCTTCTAAAGAGGCAATTAAACGCTCGTTGTCTCTTTGGTGTAATCCAATACTTGGTTCATCTAAAATATATAAAACACCTACTAGTTGTGATCCTATTTGAGTAGCCAAACGTATACGCTGTGCCTCACCACCAGATAAGGATTTAGAGCTTCTATTTAATGATAAATAGTCTAAACCAACATTTAATAAAAATTGTAGTCTAGTTTTAATTTCTTTAATGACTTCTTCAGCAATTTTAAGTTGATTTTTAGTAAGCTTTTTATCAACTTTACTAAAAAAATCTGTTAAGTCTACAATATCCATAGTTGCTAAATCTGCAATATTTTTATCATCAAACTTAAAATATAAAGATGCTTTTTGTAGTCTAGAGCCTTCACAGGTAGGACAAACTACTTTATCCATAAACTCTTTTGCCCAACGTTTAATAGGAGCAGAGTTAGCTTCATTGTATTGACTTTCAATAAAGTTAGAAATACCTTCGTACTCTATTTTATAGTTTCGTTTTATACCTAAGGTTTTTGAGTCTACCTCAAAAGTTTCGTTTCCACCATTTAAAATAACTTCTATAGCTTCTTCTGGTATTTTAGAAATAGGATCTGTTAGTTTAAACTTGTAACGTTGCGCAATAACATCTAACTGTTTAAAAGCCCAAGAACTTTTATATTTTCCTAGAGGAGCTATACCACCTTCTTTTATAGATAATTTAGTATCCGGAAAAATTTTAGTGGTGTTAACTTGGTATTTATGACCTAAGCCACTGCAGCTAGGACACATACCTTTAGGTGAGTTAAAAGAAAATGTATTTGGCTCTGGTTTTGGGTAAGATATACCTGTAGTAGGGCACATTAAATCTCTACTAAAATAGCGAGGTTCCTTTTTACCTTCTTCTAAAATCATTAATACATTATCACCACTATACATTGCTGTATTTATGGTTTCTGTAATACGTTTGTCTAGATCGGCGTTATCAGATATTTTTAACCTGTCTATAACAATCTCTATATCATGTACTTTGTAACGGTCTAATTTTAAACCTTTAACAATGTCTACAATTTCGCCGTCTACTCTTACTTTTACAAATCCTTGTTTAGCAATTTGCTCAAACAACTCACGGTAATGACCTTTTCTAGATTTAATAACAGGAGCAAGAACGTTTATTTTTTTGTCTTTAAAATCTGTTATAATTAGCTCTTTTATTTGAGCGTCACTATAACTAACCATTTTTTCTCCGGTATTATAACTATGAGCATCTGCAGCACGTGCAAAAAGTAATCTTAGAAAGTCATAAATCTCTGTGATAGTGCCTACTGTAGACCTTGGAGATTTAGAAGTTGTTTTTTGCTCTATGGCAATAACTGGAGATAAACCATCTATTTTATCTACATCTGGACGTTCTAAACCACCTAAAAACTGACGAGCGTAAGCAGAAAAAGTTTCTATATATCTACGTTGTCCCTCAGCATAAATGGTATCAAAAGCCAATGAAGACTTACCACTACCAGATAAGCCAGTAATAACAACAAGCTTTTCTCTAGGTATTGTAACGTCTATATTTTTAAGGTTGTGCACACGTGCACCTTTTACCTCTATGTTTTCTTCGTATGTAATCATCTACTAATTTGGCAAAGTTGCTAAGTTACGATTTTGGATTTTAATTTAATAATTGCGTCTATTTAGTTTTTGTTAATTAATAACGTAATTATATTTTAGCAGTATTAACTAAAAAATACAGAAGAATGCAATTATTAGGAATAGGCTCTAGAATACAACATAATGAATTAGGAAAAGGTGTGGTTACCAATGTCACCAGCAAACATTATTGGGTTACTTTTATAGAAAACGGATTAGAAACGATAGATGTTGATGCTGATTTTGAGGTGATTGAAGCTGTAGAAGATGAAGTGGACAGTGTTAGTTTTTCTGACGTAGAAAACTCTTTAATTGCAATATTAAGAAAATGGAGTGATGCATCTAGCATAACACCAATTGCTGATAAATGGAAAAAAGGAACTCTTGTATTAGAGCCAGGAGATGGTAAATCTGCAAATAAAGAAATACCTATTGATACTTTTTTTCATAAAATAGTTATGGTTCGTGACAGAATTAGAGTAATGGAGCAAAAAATTAATGCAAGTAAAAACCTTGTAGATCAGGAAAAGATAGACTTGCAACAATATATTACACGTATTTATGGTAGCTTAACGTCTTTTAATGTGTTATTTAAAAGCAAAGAAGACCAATTTGTAGGTGAACGAAGTAAATAGAGAAAAATATTAAAAAAAGCCCAAACTAAAACATAGTCTGGGCTTTTAATTATTTCTGAATATATTTTTTGGTAAAATATTCTTATTTTTTATTAAAATAGTATTCAGAGATTTCAACTTCTTCATCACCATAGGAGTAGATATCTACAATTTTTAAAGAAGAATCAGAAATTGTAACAGAACCGTTAATATCTACTTTACCGCTTTTATTATTATATGTTTCTATTTCTCCATCATAAGTTTCTACTGCATAAAAAGAAATTATAGTTAGTATATTTTCTTCTTCATTATAAGCCCATTTACCAGTGCTTTTATAAGAGCCATCTATTTCATCATTAACTACGTCACAAGCAGCTTCACTTTTTTCTGTATTAAATATTCTATCAAATGTAGAGTTGTTTCCTTCATAAGTTCCATCAGAATTAAATTTTATAGTTAAAGAAATTATCCTATCACATTCTCCTACTGTAACTTCTTGTCCGCATACTGTAGTATCAAAATTAAAACAATTTTCTTCATTAACTTTAAGTTCTTCTCCATCTTCTATTTCTTTGGTGAGGTTCCAGGATCCAATTAGCTCACTTTTCCCACCCCAAGCTTCAACAGTTACGCAAACTTCTATAGGTTCACTAATGTTGCCTTCACTATCATACAAGCAAATAGCATAGCAAAAAGTACCTGCTGTAACACTTTCGTCAAGGTTTACTTCAATAATAGCATCGTTTTCTTTACCTGCAGATTTTCCTTTTAAAAAGCCTCTATTTTTTTTAGTTTGTTCTCCTTTTCCAGAAACATAAATCTCAGATCTAGGAACATCAAAATAAGAATCTGCCATTCCGTTTTCATCTTTTAACTGTATATAAGCTCCAGTATAATTTGAGTCAGAATTAAATTCAATTTCAAATCCGTTTTTCTGAAAAGCAGATTGTTTGCTGTAATCCATAGTAAACTCTAAACCACCAGTAGGAGTAAGAGATCCTGTTTTTTTAGTAGCACCTTCTATAATTAATGCAGAGCTTACTTTGTTTATTTCTAAAGGTTCGTCTTCTTGAGCATTAATTTCTGCGTCGTTATTTTTTGCAGACGAGTCATCATCAGACGAACAAGAGAAAAAATTTAGTGCTAAAAAGCACACAAGCATAATGTTAATCTTTTTCATTATAATAATTGATTAAGGTTATAAGTTAAATGAACGAATGTAGTACTAATTTAGTATAAGTATGTAAGTTATTTCGTATATTTTAAGTGGTAAGTATATAAATAAAGAAGCCCAAACTAAAATATAGTTTGGGCTAATAATTTGTTAATCTTCTGATTTTAGATTAGTTATTCCTTTTCAAAGAAATACTGATCAAAAAATATATTCCCATTGTCATCTGTATCTGGAATATTTACAATTAAAGATGATCCATTTAATGTAATTTTATCGTTTATATCGATATCTCCATTTTCATAAATATCATCATATACTTCTTCATCATACGTTTCTGTATCAGAAAATGTTAATAAAGTAAGTGTACCGTCTTTACTGTAAGCCCATTTACCAATAGCTTTGTAAGTGTAATTAGACTCTTCATAAATAGCTTGACAATTCTGATTACTTGCTTCCCAATTTATATTTTTTTCTAAAGAGGCCTCATTTAATTCGTATGTACCATCACTATTAAGTTCAAGCTTTAAAGAATTTATAGTATCACAATTATTCACAGCAGTTTCAATTTCACATATATCTGCATTATAATTATAACACTTTACTTCATTTACTTTTGTCTCTTTACCATCTTCTATGTCTTTTGTGAAATTCCAAGTGCCAACTAAATCACTATTACCACCCCAAGCTTCAACCGTTACGCAAACTTCTGTAGGTTCACTAATGTTGCCTTCACTATCATACAAGCAAATAACATAGCAAAAAGTACCTGCTGTAACACTTTCTTCAAGGTTTACTTCAATAGCAGCATCATTTTCTTTGCCAGCAGATTTTCCTTTTAGAAAGCCTTTATCTTTTTTAGTTTGGTCTCCTTTACCAGAAATATAAATCTCAGATCTAGGAACATCAAAATAAGAATCTGCCATTCCGTTTTCATCTTTTAACTGTATATAAACGCCAGTATAATTTGACGCAGAATTAAATTCAATTTCAAATCCGTTCTGCTGAAAAGCAGATTGTTTGCTATAATCCATAGTAAACTCTAAACCACCAGTAGGAGTAAGCGATCCAGTTTTTTTAGTAGCACCTTCTATAATTAATGCGGAGCTTACTTTGTTTATTTCTAAAGGTTCATTTTCTTGAGCATTAATTTCTGCGTCGTTATTTTTTACAGATGAGTCATCATCAGACGAACAAGAGAAAAAATTTAGTGCTAAAAAGCACACAAGCATAATGTTAATTTTTTTCATTATTGTAATTGATTAAGGTTATAAGTTTAACAAACGTATATGATTGTTTTTTAGTGCCTTGATGTTGTGTAATATAGAATTTAAAAGATCTAAGTTTTATTTTGATGGATTTATTCCATTTTACTTATGGATATATTCCAAAATTTGTATATTAGCATATGGGAAATGATCAAACAATAGAAGTACAACGTTTTATAGAAGTCCGCAGAGAATTGGGGTTTACACAGTCAGAATTTGCTAAGTTGTTAGGTGTATCTAATACAACAGCAGATATAGAGCGGGGACGCACTAAGCTATCTGGTAAAGTTGTAAAAGAACTTTTAAAACAGTTTGAAATTAATCCGCTTTGGCTTTTTGGTGATGGAAATCAGAAATACCTATCTGCAGCAGTAAATAGTGTTATTCCTAAATTTATTACAGTAGATGCAGAAGATAACGAGAATATGGTTTTAGTAAATGCAAAAGCTGCAGCTGGCTACCCACAAAATATACAAGATGTTAGTTGGTATAAACAATTACCTGCTTTTGATTTACCTATTCCAGAGTTTAGAAACGCAACTTACAGAGGATTTCAGGTTGAAGGAGATAGTATGTTGCCTAATTTGTATCCAGGAGAATGGGTCTTGGCTAAGGCTACAGAGAGTTTAAATGACATTAGTGCAAATAAAATGTATGTTGTGGTTTTGTATGATGCTGTTTTGGTTAAAAAAATAGAGAAAGTCCCAAATAGTAATTTTGTGTCATTAGTTTCCTTAAATGAGACGTATCCGCCTTACCAAGTAGCTGCAAATCAAATACAAGAACTTTGGCAAGTAAATAGTAAAATTTCTTTTGGTTTAGATACAACCACAGAAAAAGGATTATTAAAAGAACTTCAGGAATCTATGGAAGAGTTAAAAAAAAGAATAAAGTAATAAGCTTATGCCATACCTTGCATTGCTAAATAGGTAACAACCCATACAATTACAGAGGAAAAGAAAATACCAATAACGTTAGCTAAAAAAGCCTTTTTTCTTTCAATTTTAAATAAATAAGTTGCAATTGTACCTGCGTATACACCAGTACCAGGTACAGGCAGCATTACAAAAAAGATTAAGCCCCAAAAACCATACTTTTTAATTTTATCTCCAGAACCAGTTTTTGCTTTACGAGCTACAAAAATTGCACCTTTTTTATACACACGCCACTTTAATAAATAATGATTTACTTTATTTAAGAAAAAAAGCATTATTGGAAAAACAAGTACATTAGAAGCAAAGCATAATATAAAAACAAGGTATATGTTTAACCCATTGTACATACCATAAGGTATGCCAACTTTGGCTTCTCCAAACGGAGATAAGCTCCACAACATTGCTATAATATATTCTATAATCACTCTTGCTAATTTTTAAAAATGCAAATCTAACATTCCCATTCTAAAATAAACATAAAAAAATATTAATTTTAATGTTTATAACAGCTATAAAAACGTCATATTAGTCGTAATAGTATTTCTTTTTTTATAAAATCCTCTTTTTAGAAAAAATATTAAAATGAATTGCTCATATACTTGTGATGCTCTTCATTTTTTAGTACCATATATTTAGAACAATGAACGCTAAGTCCAAGACATTGTTTTGCACGTATATTTTATAGAAAATTGAATATGAAAGAGAAGATAAAGCTAGAAAATATAAATAACCAAAACCACCAGTACAACCATAACTTAAATACATCTAAATTAAAAATATATAAGCCGGCAATAATTAGTTTTATCATGCTAATTTTTGGTCTTGCTTTAGATTATTTTAAAATTGCCTCATTCTTTAATGGTACAATTAGATTAGTTTGGTATACTATTGCATATTTACCAGTAGGCCTACCAGTATTAAAACAGGGGTGGAAAAGTATAAAAAAAGGTAGCTATTTTACAGAGTTCTTATTAATGTCTATAGCTACAATTGGGGCGTTTATTTTGGGGGAATATCCAGAAGGTGTATCAGTAATGCTTTTTTATGCGGTAGGAGAACTTTTTCAGGGATCTGCTGTTAAAAGAGCTAAAAGTAACATACAAGCTCTGTTGGATGTAAGGCCTAATGAGGCTCTTGTTTTTAGAAAAAATAGCTATGTGACTGTAGCGCCAGAGGATATAAAAGTAGGAGAGAAAATACAGGTTAGAGTGGGGGAAAAAGTAGCTGTAGATGGAGTTTTGTTATCTGCTAGAGCATCATTAAATACAGCAGCTATAACAGGGGAGAGCAAGCCAAATACCATAGGTAAAAATGAAACAGTTTATGCTGGTAGTATTAATTTACAAGATGTAATAGAAGTTAAAGCAACTAAAAAGTTTAAAGAGAGTTCTATAGCTCGCATATTAGATTTAGTGCAAAATGCTACAGCTCTCAAATCTAAAACGGAATTATTTATTAGAAAATTTGCTAAAATATACACGCCAATTGTAGTGTTTTTAGCTATAGGTTTAACGCTTTTACCTTTCTTTTTTGTAAATGACTATGTGTTTAGAGATTGGTTATATAGGGCGTTAATATTTTTAGTTATTTCTTGTCCTTGTGCATTGGTTATTTCTATTCCATTAGGTTATTTTGGAGGGTTAGGAGCAGCGTCTAAAAATGGTATTTTATTTAAAGGAGCATCATTTTTAGATACAATAGCTAAGGTAAATACTTTAGCAATGGACAAAACTGGAACAATTACAAAAGGAGTCTTCAAAATTCAGGAATTAGTTTCTTTTAGTATAGATGAAAAAGAAATGATGCAATATATGCTTGCGTTAGAGTCTAAATCTACACATCCAATTGCGCAAGCACTTTTAGATTATCCTTTAGATAAAACATACATTGCTACAGATATACAAGAGGTAGCTGGTAAAGGAATTAGAGGTGTTGTTAACGGTAAAAAAGTTCTGGTAGGCAATACGGCGTTATTGTTAGATTATAAGATAGATGCGCTAACTGAAATTGAAGACATTGTGGAGTCTAGTGTGTTAGTAGCTATAGATGGCCAGTTTGTTGGTTACGTTATAATTGCTGATGAGATAAAAGAAGATGCTAAAGAAACAGTCTCAGAAGCCTACAAAATAGGAGTTAAAGATTTTTATATGTTCTCTGGTGATAGAGATTGCATTACAAAAAAAGTAGCAAAAGAAGCAAATGTTTTACGTGCCAAAGGCGGACTGTTACCTGAAGATAAATTAAAAGAGGTTGAAGAATTAATGAAAGATCCCAAAGCTGTTGTAGCATTTGTTGGAGATGGTATTAATGACGCACCTGTACTTGCTGTTAGTGATGTTGGTATAGCAATGGGAGGCTTGGGTAGTGACTTAGCTATAGAAACAGCAGACGTAATTATACAAACAGACCAGTTATCTAAAATTGTAAAAGCTATAAAAATAGGAAGATCTACACGTAAGGTAGTTTGGCAAAATATAGTATTGGCTTTTGGCGTAAAGTTAATTGTATTACTTTTAGGAGCTTTAGGTTTGGCTACAATGTGGGGCGCCGTTTTTGCAGATGTTGGTGTTGCATTACTAGCTATATTAAATGCTGTTAGATTACAAAGAATGAAATGGTAAAACAATAAGTTAGTGTATGAAAAATATAGAGAAAACATCACCTTTTAATATTACTAATCAGGAGTTGAGTTTTGGTGTTGTTACTACATTAGAAACTAATAACGAGGTATCAGTAAAAAATAGTATTTGTTGTAAGGAACAAACTTTATTGGCTAATTATATTTATAATGAAGACGGAGGATATAATTTAGTTTACACTATTATAGATGACAAAGGAAAGGTAGAAAGCTTTATAGAGAATGATGGCATTTTACCAAGCTTATTTCTTAGTCCGTCTTTAGAAAACTACGTATCTGTTGTTCCATATCATCCAAATAAAGAATTAGAAGTTAGTATACCTCTTTTTAATAGAGAAGAAACTAAACTACCTAAAGGTAATAGACCTTTTACAGGAAAGTTTATTGGAGTTTCTAATCAATTTTCAATATTTTATGACGTAGATATTTGGAACGACAAAAAGCCAGACAAACTTTTAGCAATAGAATTTAAAAATGGTATTCTAAAAAAGAAGCACAATAAAAAGGTTCCACTACCAAGAAACAATAACATATTTATAGGTAGAGATGAAATACATTTGTTAAGTAGCAAAGGTAGTACGTGATTACATAGGCAAATAGATGAAAAAGGAGTTGAGTTAAGAAGTAGAGAGCTAAATGCTACTACAAATTATTTTAGGCAAATTATTAGTTTATCTTTTGAGTCTAACTCTTACGTTTTAAGTGAAGAAGAAGGTAAAATTAGTATAGAAACTATAACGCCAAATAATGTTTGTACCTCTAAAACTCTAATAGATATTAAAGATAGGTTTTATAATACTTGGAATCCTGTACAAATTAATGAAAATACTTTTGTAGTTAGGTTTAATACGGAATTTGGCAATGGATGGATAACAATAAAAAATGATGAAATTTTAGAACTTTTTTATAGTAAAGATGTAAAAGGTTACAAAGACTTGGTTAATAATATAGTATTAGAGTTAAAAGAGTCTAATCTAATTTTATCTAGCGTAAATAAAACAGTAGAAAATGGTTATGCTATTGTGTTTTATCCTGTTGTAGATAGAAAAGAAAAGAATAAAAAAGTATTAATTTTTCAAAAAATAATATTCTAAAATTATCTTTTTTATGATAATAGTTAGTAATTATATAAATAAAAATAATATTATTTGTAGGTTAATTCAATTTAATAGGTTGAAATAGTTAAGTTTTTATAAAATTAATGAGTTGCTTAAATATAATAGCTTTTGATGGAGGATAAATACATTTCAGAACTAAGATTAAAATTTGAAAGTTATAATCAAATCACCGAAGAATCTTGGAATTTAATAAAGTCAATAGTTACATTTAAGGAATTACAAAAGGATGATGTTTTACTTGAAAACGGACAGATTGCTAAAAACATATATTTTGTATGTAAAGGAGCCTTAAGGGCATATGTTACAGATTATAATGGCAACCTGTATAGTAAAAATATTTTTTTAGAAACTGATTTTGCTGGATCAACAGTTTCATTTTTACTAAATAAACCTTCAAGTTTTACCATAGAAGCTATAGAAAATACTACTCTTATTAGTATTAATTACAAAAAATACAGACATTTTATAGATACAAATAGTGATTTAAAAAATATGTATATCGCTTATTTAGAAAATAACTGGGTTGTGGAAAAAGAAGAAAGAGAAGTATCTCTTGTTATGGAGAATGCCACCAAGAGATACTTGGACTTACTATTAAAGCACCCAAACATTCAAGAAAGGATAAAACAATCTTATTTAGCATCTCATTTAGGAATTACTCCAACTCAACTTAGTAGAATTCGTAAAGATTTAAAAAATAAATTTTAGAATCAACATATGTAAATGCCAGAGGTTTTTTTCCGTAATAGTTTTGCTTTATAATTTAAAACAAAACTATTATGGAATATATAAAAAACTTAAAATGGCGTTATGCAACTAAAAAATTTGATTCAACTAAAAGAGTATCTCAAGAACATTTAAATCAATTAAAAGAGGCTATAAAACTTACACCATCTTCATACGGGTTACAATTATATAAAGTTATAATTATTGAAAAAGCTGAATTAAAGAAGAGATTAAAAATCGCCTCTTGGAATCAAGACCAAGTTACAGATGCATCTCATTTGATTGTTTTTTGTAATTACACCAGCGTAAGCGACCAAAATATAAATGATTTTATAAAGCGTACTGCAGAGACTCAAGGTATTGATGCAACAAGCTTAAATAATTACGGAGATTTTATAAAGGAAAAATTAAAAGAAATGACAGTATCTGAAGTCTTTAATTGGACCTTTAGGCAGACTTATTTAGGGTTAGGGATTTTATTAAGTGCATGTGCAGAATTAAAAATTGATTCGTGTCCTATGGAGGGTTTTGAATCTAAAAAGTATAATGACATATTAGAGCTTTCTGAACAAGGGCTAAATGCCGCTGTAATTGCAACTATTGGTTATCGTTCAAGCGAAGATTATACGCAAAATCGTTTAAAAGTTAGGAAATCGTTTAATCAATTATTTCAGGTTATATGAATCAGACTACTTTTTCTGTTTTGGCAATAATTGGAGGTGTGTTTTTAGCAGCTCAAGGAGCTTTAAATTCAACTTTAAGTGTTTTGTTAAAGAATCCATTATTAGCATCTGTAATTGCTTTTTTAACTAGTACAATTTTTGCCATAATTTTTGTGTTACTTAGTACTAAAAGTTTACCTAATGCGTCAGACTTAAAGCAAATACCTATTTATCTATGGTTTTCAGGAGGTTTGTTTAGCGTCTTAGGAATAAGCCTGTACTATTATACTATTCCTAAATTAGGAATATCTACAATGATATCTTTTGGCTTATTTGGACAGTTAACATTCTCTATTATTGCAGGGCATTTTGGATGGTTAAATTTACCATTAGAACCTTTAACATTTAAAAGATTATTAGGGTTTTTCGTAATGATGTTTGGAATTATTTTAATTAATATAAAATGAAAAAAGAACAAAACTTAATAAATAGTAACTTAAATAATTTAATATCACTGTGGAGAACCGTTGGAGTTGCATTTGGTTCCTATAAGAGAGAATTGAACTTTGAGTATTGTGAGATTAAAGATTCTGAATGGCCAAATAGATTATGGCTACAACAAAATATAACACAGGGAATAGTAGATGAGTTAAAAATAAAATTAACAACCATTTCAAAAAATATAACGGTTCCTTTATGGAACATTTATGATAAAGATGATGATACTATTTTAATACGTAATGGCTTTAGGTTAAAATTTGAGCAAGTGGGTATGTTCTTAAAAGTTAATAAATCCTTTGTTATCAATAATAATGTAAAAATAAAACAGGTTACAAGTATTAACGATACTAAACTTTGGTCGACTATATTTGCTAAGTCATTTGGGTATAAAATTAGTCCTATTACAATACAAGAAACATTAAAAAACATTATATATTATATTGCGTATAAAGACGGAGTTGCTGTAGGTACGGCTATGTTATATAAAACTAATAATGTAATGGGGATACATTCTGTAGGTATACCGCCAGAAATGAGAAGAAAAGGATTTGCAGAAAGTATTATGAAATTACTTATAAATAAGAGTATAGAATATAAAGTTGAGTATATAACTTTACAAGCCTCAAGTATGGGGAAAAACTTATATTTAAAATTAGGTTTTAAAGATCAATTCGTGATTAAAAATTATATTTTAGACCAAAATGTTACAAAACTTTAAAACATATCTTTTTGATAAAATGGGAGTGGACACTGCTACCTACAAGCAATTAGAGCCTCACATAAAAAGTAAAGTTGTTTTTAAAGGAGAACAAATTCTAAAATCTGGCGATGTATGTCTGCATACATTTTATGTAGAAAAAGGTGTTTTACGCTTGTACGGATTAGATGAAAATGGCAAAGAAAATATTCTGCAATTTGGTACAGAAAATTGGTTTGTTACAGATAGAGATAGTGTATATTTTAAAGAACCATCAAACTATTTTATAGATGCTTTAGAGGATACAACTGTAGTATTATTAGATGAAGATTTTTTAGAGTTAGTAGCAAAATTAAATCCTTCTTTTAGAAAAAAAAATGAAAAATTACTACACAATCACATTCGTCATTTAAACAGAAGAATACATTTGCTTTTAGGAGCATCTGCAAAATCAAGATATTTAGAGTTTGTAAAATTGTATCCAGATGTTTTGTTACGTGTTCCACAGTGGATGATTGCTTCCTACTTAGGAATAACACCCGAGAGTTTAAGTAGAATACGAAAAGATTTAGCTAAGCAGAATAGTATACCTAATCAGTAATTAAAAAAACATAGGAACTTCCATAAGTAATATTTTACTGTTTTTACTAGCATTTATGGTAATACTGTCTGTTTCCCAAAGACCAAAACCATCACGCTTATTTAACTGTTGATTTTCAATTTCTATATCACCCTCTAAAACAAAAGCATATATACCATTGCCCTTTTTGTTTATAGTATAGGTAGTAGTTGTATCATTAGTAAAATCACCTAAATTAAACCAAACATCTTGGTAAATCCATACACCGGCATCCTCTTTATTAGGAGACAATATTTGGTATAACTTATTAGGTTTATGTAGCTCTGATGTAGAAATTTGATCATATCTAGGGTTAACATTTTCTGTATTGGGAATAATCCAAATTTGCAAAAACTGAACAGCTTTATCTAGGTTTTTGTTATGTTCACTATGCATAACTCCAGTACCAGCACTCATAACTTGTATGTCTCCTTCTTTAATTACTGTAGAATTACCCATATTGTCTTGGTGCTTTAAATCGCCCATTAATGGTATAGAAATTATTTCCATATTTTTATGTGGGTGAGTTCCAAAGCCTCTGCCTTCTGTAACGGTATCATCATTTAATACACGTAATGCACCAAAATTCATACGTTCTGCGTCTTGGTAATTAGCAAAGCTAAAGGTGTGGTAAGAGTTTAACCAACCGTGGTTTGCGTGTCCTCTTGTATCTGCTTTATGTAGTATTGTTTTCATAACCATATGTTAGTATAATGCAAATTTAAGTAGCTATACTATATTTTACATTGATGTATGTTAAGAACTTATATTAAGACTTTATTTTACTCTTATAAACTTAAAAGTTATACTTATTTTTGTGCTTTTCTAAACTAGTTGTTTTTATAATGAATAAATCCTCTAATACCACCTTAATAATACTGGCTTTTTTCTCTATTTATGTAATTTGGGGATCTACCTATTTATTAAATAAAATTGCTGTAACAGAGTTGCCACCTTTTATGTTAGCGGCAATACGTTTTATTACTGCTGGTTTACTAGTTTTTATTATAAGTAAATTTTTAAAAATAGAAATAAAAGTAACAGCAAAACAATTGCTAAATACAGTAATAGCTGGCTTTTTATTTTTAGCTTTAGGAAACGGAGTAGTGGTGTGGGCTTTACGTTATGTAGATAGTGGTTTTGCTGCATTAGAAATATCTGCACAACCACTAGTGGTTTTATTGTTAATGAGAATTTTTCAGGGTAAAAAAATAAAACCAATGTCTATTGTTGGTGTTGTTTTAGGCATTATTGGTATCTACTTATTGGTTAGTCAAAAACAAGTTGTTAACCAAGAAGGATCGCTTTTAGGTATGATAATGATATTTATTTGTATGATTAGTTGGTCTAGTGGTAGCTTGTTTGTTGCTAAGTATGACTTGCCTAAAAATTATTTTGTAAATACTGGTTATCAAATGTTATCAGGTGGTTTCTTTTTATTAATTGCTAGTTTTTATTTTGGTGAAACTTGGTCATTACCAACAGAATGGGAAGGAAAAACACAAATGGCAATGCTACTTTTAATTGTATTTGGTAGTATAGTTGCATTTACCTCTTTTAATTATTTATTAAAGTTTGTATCACCAGAAAAAGTTGCAACTTCTACCTATGTAAACCCAATTATAGCATTACTTTTAGGATGGTATTTTTTAGATGAAACTATTACAGCACAATCTGTTGCGGCCGCAGTAATACTTTTAACAGGAGTTTATTTTATTAATACCAAGAAAAAAATTATGATATTTTCTAGATTCTCTAACCGAATAGGAAAAAAGTCTTAATTTTTACTATATCTATATTTTTTTTAAAATTTGTGAATAGTTTTTTCGCTAATTATTCGTTAAAAGCGCGCTAAAGAATGTATTTTTGCAGCCCAATAGAAATGGATACTATGACGAAGACTGCTTTCGAATTACAAGAAAAGAAGACAGACAAAGAGCTTTATGACTACCAAAAAGGAGCTTTAAATGAGATTTTTGAGCGCTTTGAGTCTGCTCCAGATGACCATCATTTACTATACCAATTGCCTACAGGTGGTGGTAAAACTGTTATATTTTCTGAAATAGTAAGACAGTACCTTAAGCACCACCAAAAAAAGGTGTTAATTATGACGCACCGTGTAGAACTGTGTAACCAAACGTCTAAAATGTTAGATAGTTTTGGTGTAATTAGTAAGGTAGTAAACAGTACAGCAAATTTAGATGACCAAGAAAGGTATAGTTGTTTTGTTGCAATGGTAGAAACCCTTAACAATCGTTTAAATGATGATATGTTAGATATATCTGACATTGGTCTTGTAATTATTGATGAGGCACATTACAACTCATTTACTAAGCTTTTTAAATTTTTTGATAAATCTTTTATTTTAGGAGTTACAGCAACACCTTTAAGTTCTAACAAGAACTTACCAATGAAAGATAATTATGATGAGCTAATTACAGGTGAAAGCATTGGTTCTCTTATAGAAAACGAGTTTTTGGCTCGTGCAGAAGTACACCAATATAATATGGGATTAACATCGTTAGAAATTGGTTCTAATGGTGA
Source organism: Cellulophaga sp. RHA19 (assembly GCF_002813425.1). Lineage (NCBI taxonomy): Bacteria > Pseudomonadati > Bacteroidota > Flavobacteriia > Flavobacteriales > Flavobacteriaceae > Cellulophaga > Cellulophaga sp. RHA19. The sequence continues at coordinate 3,025,831 of NZ_PHUL01000001.1, read as the reverse complement.
TTATACCGTAAAATCTTCAGAAGATTTATACTCTAGCACAGCAATGTTAGATAAGCTTATGGAGGCTTATAAAGAGCATTCTAAAAATAAAAAAACACTTATTTTTAATAACGGTATTAACACATCTATACAAGTATATTATACTTTTAAAGATGCTGGCTACCCTGTAATGCATTTAGATAATACGGCCACAAAAAAACAGCGTAAACAAATATTAAACTGGTTTAAAGAAACTCCAGATGCCATTTTAACATCTGTGAGTATTTTAACTACTGGTTTTGATGAGCCTACAATAGACACTATTATATTAAACAGAGCAACCAAATCTCTTACATTGTATTATCAGATGATTGGTCGTGGTTCTCGTATTTTAAATAATAAATCTAAATTTACGGTAATAGATTTAGGTAACAATTACCATAGGTTTGGACCTTGGGGAGCAGATTTAGATTGGCAAACAATCTTTAGCAATCCTAATTTTTATATGGATCGTTTAAAGAACGATGAAGATATAGAAAGTACCTTTAAGCACGAGATGCCAGAGGAAATTCGTGAGCAATTTGCAAAATCCGAAGAGGTTTATTTTGATATAAAAGAAACATATGTAAGTGCCGTTTCTGGAGGTGAATCGTCTAAAGTAGTTTTAGAACGTTCTATAGAGCAGCACGCAAAAATATGTATAGAAAACAGTGAAGATGTTTATGATGCTCTTGCTTTGTCTAAAATATTAGATGGTGATATAGATCACCGTATACAAATGTACGCAAAGTGTATAAGCAGAAGTACATTTAACTTTTTAAGTTGGTTAAAAGATGATTACAAAAAGAGATTAACAGCTTATTTAAGAGAGAATTTTGATAGAGATTTTGAAAAAATACACGGTTATCCACCAGAAGATTAATTTTCTAAATCTATTAATATTAAAAGTGTTCAATAATTATTGAGCACTTTTTTTTTGGTATAAATAATAGGAATATACTGAGTGATATTTTTTCATTAAAAAGTATTTAAAATGAAAAAGAGTCTTGTCGGCAAAAACAAGACTCTTTTTACGAGAACACTATATGAAAATGAAAAATTTATTCTTTTTTAATAACACTACTAATATATATAGACTTTAAAGGTTTTAAAATTTTATGTTGTAAAAGAGCTCTTTTATGTGGTAAAAATAGAAGTTTATGTTGTGGGGCTTTTTTGTGCTCTTAATTTCGTTTTAAAAAGCAATTATTGGGCCTACAGAAAAATGGTTTCTTTTTTTGAGTTAAAATAACTTGAAGCTAATTAGTGTGCTATATAAAAAGCTTTTAAAATGAAAAAGAGTCTTGTCGGCAAAAACAAGACTCTTTTTACGAGAACACTATATGAAAATGAAAATTTTATTCTAACTAACTATACAGCAAATATATAGTGATTTTAAGGTTTGTAAAACTTTATGTTGTCAACGTGTTCTAATATGTGGTTAGTGTAGATAAGTATGTTGTAGGCTTATCTATACTTTAAACTTATTCTATTATTTTACTGCTTTAACAACAGCTCCTAAAAAGCCATTTAAGTCAAAAATAGGATATGTTGCAAGTCCGGTTCTTACAACAACTAAATCTTTAGAAGGTATTACAAAAACATACTGCCCCTGGTAACCACTAGCGTAATACATATCTTTAGGAACATCAGGGAACCTGCCTTCTGCATTTAACCAAAAATGACCACCGTAAGTACCGTCTGAGTGTGCAGTAGGTTTAGAAACATAGTCTACCCACTCAGAATCAAAAATTCTTTTCCCATTCCAATTTCCTTTGTGTAAGTATAGTAATCCAAACTTAGCCCAATCTCTAGTGGTTGCCCAGCCATAAGAAGAACCTACGTAATTACCTTCCATATCTGCTTCAATTAACATAGAGTGCATTCCTATTTTATCTATTAAACTAGCATAAGGAAAATCCAAGTATTCTTGATGAGTTTTAAAATTCTTTTTTAATAAACCAGATAATAAGTTAGATGTACCTGAAGAATAATTCCAAATTTCTGTTGGTTTAGCAATAGCTTCTTTTTTTTGTTGAACCAAAGTCATATCAGACTCTAAAAAAAGCATTTTAGTAGCATCAGATATTTCTGTGTAGTTTTCATCCCATTCTAAACCACTTTGCATACGTAGTAGATGATTGTAAGTGATGTTTTTTCTTTCGTCATTTTGCCACTCAGGAATAGGAGCTAATTGGTTAACGTTTAATTTTCCTTTACACTGCAATATTCCGTATAAGGTAGATACAATACTTTTTGTCATAGACCAACCTAAAATTTTAGTATCAGCCGTAAAACCGCCAGCATAATTTTCTGCAATAATCTGGTCTTTATAAATAACAATTGTACTTCTTGTTTTTTGAATATCTGGGTTAGAGAAACCTATATCTATAGCTTTTTGTAATGCAGTATAGTCTACGGTAGTAAATACAGTGTCTTTTTGTTTTTTATCGCCATAAGGAAAAGGCAAGCCAGTTTTTGTGAAATTTCTACGTGGTTGTAGCGTAAACTTAGTTGGGTCATAATCATCATTAATTAAAACAGCTCCTAAACCATCTCTGTAAACCGCTTTACGCGTCATTAATCCAAAAACTGAAGACGTAGCACTTTTGGTATTTTTATCAACCTTAGAGTCTGCTAATTTTATTAATGGTACATTGTTATCTACGGTATTAATTTCCTCAGCTGTTCTATCTGCAATAAAAACATTAGATGCCATATTTTTAACTGCATAACCAGAAATCATATTTAATTTTGGGTAATTGTAAACAACGGCTACAATTACAACAACTAACAAAACAAGTAATACTCTTTTTAAATTTTTCATTTTAGAATGGGTTAATCTCTATTTCAAAAATAGTAGATTTTACTTAATACCATTCATTATCTTGCAGTAATATAAATTAATAATAGTATGAAGTCTTTAGTCCTTAGCATTGTGGTTGTTTTAAGTGTTGTATTTAATAGTTATGCGCAACAAAAAGAAATAACTAGTAGTTTATATAGTACTTATGATACATATAAAGAAGGTAGTTTAAAAGAGCGTAGAATTAAACATAAAAGCATACAGCCATTATTGCAGAAGTTTGCAAACAACACTAAGTTTAAGGTTGCTAAAGTAGGAGAGTCTATAGAAGGGCGTAGTATATCTTTGGTAAGTATTGGTACAGGTAAAATTAATGTCTTTTTATGGTCTCAGATGCACGGAGATGAGCCTACAGCTACACAAGCTATTTTTGATATTCTTAATTTTTTAAATGCAGATTCTTTTACTGATGAAAAAAAAGAAATATTAAGTAACTTAACTTTACACTTTTTACCAATGCTTAATCCAGATGGAGCAGAGTATTATACTCGTAGTAATACTTTAGGTATAGATATAAATAGAGATGCTTTGCATTTACAATCTCCAGAGGGTAGGGTTTTAAAAAGAGTTAGAGATAGTCTTAAGGCAGATTTTGGCTTTAATTTACACGACCAAAGTACGTACTACAATGCAGAGCGTACAAACAAACCTGCAACTATATCTTATTTAGCACCTGCTTATAACTACGAAAAAGATATTAATAGCGTACGTGGTAATGCTATGAAGGTAATTGTGTTTATGAATAGCATTATACAAAAATATGCGCCAGGACAAGTAGGGCGTTATAATGATGATTTTGAACCGCGTGCTTTTGGTGATAATATACAAAAATGGGGTACAAGTGCTATTTTAATAGAATCTGGTGGTAATTATGATGACATAGAGAAGCAAGAAATACGTAAGCTAAATTACGTATCTATATTATCTGCTATATACACTATTGCAAATGGGTCTTATGCTAATATTCCTATAGATGATTATAATAAAATCCCTGAAAACGATAGAAAAATGTTCGACTTAAAAATGACTAACGTTAGTTATAATTTGTTAGGTAAAACATACAAGTTAGATATAGGAATTAACCATACAGAAATAGATAACCCTAAACACACCGATTTTTATAATTTAGGTAAAATAGCAGATCAGGGAGACTTATCTACCTATTATGGGTATTTTACTTTTAATGCAAAAGGTTATACTATAGTACCTGCAAAAGTATATCCTAAAACAATAGCTAATTTAGATCAGTTTTTAGGTTTAAATGCACTTTCTCTTTTAAAGGAAGGTTTTATGTATATTCCTGTTGCTACAATACCTAGTAAAGTTAAAAGTACCAAATTACCCTTACATATAGTTAATACTGGTTATGTATTACCTAAAACGTTACGATTAACACCGGGTAAAAATCCTAATTTCTTTTTAGAGAAAAATGGTAAAATCGTTTACGCAGTTGTTAATGGTTATTTAATAGATTTAACTACAGGTAAAGGTACTTTTACAAATGGTTTGGTATTAAAAAATGATTAGTACCCAAATCCAGTAATTACTTGTTGTGGGTTTCTAAGTATTGCAGTTAGCATTGTAAAACTAATTAATACTATGCTAATAAATACACTTATTACAAATGCTTTGTAAATTGCTGGTTTGTTGCCAATGGCGCTTTCGTGGATAATTTCTTTTAGTATTCCCATTTTATTATATGTTATAGTGTTAGTAATTGGTTTGCAATTGCATTTCATATAAATACTAATTGCTTGGTATATTATTAAAACAACTATAGCTAGGAAAACCCTACTTTTTAGGCAAAAAAAAGAGCTTCTAAATTAGAAACTCTTTTTAATTTTAATTCATAAAATTAATATTATAGACCGCAACCACCAGTAAAACCGTCTGCGCTAAATTTGGTTTGTACAGCGCCTTCTCTGTTTTGTTTTTTAACTTGTATTACCAGGTTACTTGTGCCACTACCATCTCTTTTAGGAGTACAGTACTCAAATAAGTAAAAACTATTAGCTCTTTCAGATATTTTAGTAGAAATCTCGTTAAATGTAGTTTCTAACTCTTCTTTATTAGTGGCAAATACACTAAATGTTTTACCAAGTTCTTTTAAAACTTCAGTATCAATTTCACTACCCAAACCAATAGAAAAGAAAGATATGTTAGGATCTGCATCTGTTACCTTTTTTAAGGCAGCAGCTTTAGTGTATCTAGACGCTTGGTCTGTACCATCTGTAAATAAAACTACAGAGGCTGCGCCAATAACATCTTTTGCTGTATTATCTTTTAAATATTTACTAGCTAAATCTGTAGATCTTATTGCTGCCCCATATAAATCTGTAGAGGCATCAGAGCTAATAGTACTTGTGATACTTTCTATTGCAGCAATTAACTCGTCTCTAGAAGAAGTTAAAGGGTTTAATTCATGTAATTTATCTTCACCATCAAACCAATGAATACTCATTTTAAAAGAGTCACTTTTTTTGTCTTCTTCTGGCATTACATTATTTATAAAACTAATAGACGCAGCTTTTAATTCATCTAAACTACTATCTAATACACTTTTACTTAAATCTAATACAAGTAATGTGCTGTTATTAAATATTTGTCCGTTAGGAGATATATCTTTTGAAGACTCGGTAGTAGATATTCTATTAAAACAGTCATCATTTCTACCTTGTTCATATATTGTAAAGTCATCTTCTACTAGGCCAACAACAGGGTTACCGTCTGCGTCAGATACTTTAAAAAACACTGATACTTTAGAGGGTTTAGCTGTGTATTGTTCTTGTATAGATAATATTAGATCATTCTCGCCAAAACCAAGGCAATCATCTACGGTTGTTCCTTTTCCTAATTCACCTTTATCGTTAAAGTCAAACTTTACATCATCGTCTGCATTACCGCAAGAAATAAATAAAAGTGTTAGGCAAAAAAGTGAAAAAATCTTCCAATTCAATTTCATATATAATAATTTATGTTCATTAATGTTAACGGCTGTAAACGTACAAAATTATAGACCTATTAAAGCAAACGCTGTTAAAAAATGTTAAGGTTTTACATTAAATAGTTACAGAGCTATTAATAGTTATAATAGTGCCACTCAATACTTTTTTTTTAAGTAAATTGTCATTGCTAATGATTTACCCTTATTACTAATCTTCTTAAATCAAAAAATATGCCAACATATAACCTTAAGATTAACGGAAAAAAACAACAAGTAATTGTAAGTGAAGATACTCCATTGTTATGGGTCTTAAGAGATCATTTAGACTTGGTAGGTACTAAGTTTGGTTGTGGTATTGGGCAATGTGGTGCTTGTACAGTTCATATTAATGGCAATGCGGTACGCAGTTGTTCTACTCCAATAAGTGTAATAGCAGAAAAAGAAGTTACTACAATAGAAGGCTTGTCTGCAGACGGTACACATCCTGTGCAAGAAGCCTGGAAAGAGGTAGATGTGCCACAGTGTGGCTATTGCCAAGCCGGACAAATTATGACGGCTTCTGCTTTTTTATCAAAAAATACGAGTCCTTCTTCAGATGAAATTAAAAATGCAATGCACGGTAATATTTGCAGGTGTGCAGCTTACAATAGAATTCATAAAGCAGTAGAAGTTGCTGCAACTAAATTAGTTTAATAACAGTTAAAAGCAACAACCATGTCAAATTCAAAAATAGCATTTAGTAGAAGAAATTTTATAAGAACATCTTCTTTAGCAAGTGGTGGATTATTAATAGGGTTTAATCTTTTTAACTCCTGTAAACCCAATGCTAAAGCACCTGTAAATTTAGCTGATTTAGATTACAAAGATTTTAATGCATACATAAAAATAGCAGAGAACGGAGCAGTAACTATTTTTTCTCCTAATCCAGAGATAGGACAAGGTGTTAAAACTGCTATGCCAATGCTAATAGCTGAGGAGTTAGATGTAGAATGGAAAAATGTAAATGTTGTGCAAGGAGATTTAGATACTGTAAATTTTCAGAGGCAAGTAGCTGGTGGTAGTCAATCTATACGCTTGGGTTGGGAACCTCTACGCCAAACAGGTGCAACAGCTCGTCAAATGTTAATTAATGCAGCAGCTATTCGTTGGGGAGTAGACCCTAGTAGCTGTACTACAAAAAATGGCGTAATAACCAATTCTAAAGGAGAGACTCTAGGTTATGGAGAGGTTGTAGCAGAAGCTGCTGAATTAGAAGTACCAGTGAATGTAAGTGTAAAAGATCCAAAAGATTTTACCATAATTGGTACAAATGCGGTAAATGTAGATATAGATAAAATTATAACAGGCAAACCCTTATTTGGTATAGATTATAAGGCAGATGGTATGGTGTATGCTGCTGTTGTACGTCCGCCCGCATTTGGTAAAACACTTGTTTCTTTTGATGATTCTGAGGCTAAAGCATCTAGTAATATTGTAGATGTAATTGAGTTTGATAATAAAATTGCTGTTTTAGCAAAAGATACTTGGTCTGCTTTTAAAGCAAAAAAAACTATTAAAGCAGAATGGAAAGCTGATGTAGAATTAGAGAGTACAGAAGACCACGATAAAATACTCAAAGAATTACTACAAAATAAAGAAGCTAAGGTATTACGTGAAGATGGCAATGTGCAAAAAGCCTTTGCAGAAGCAGATAAAATATTAGAACGTACATACGAGGCGCCTTTTTTACCACACAATTGTATGGAGCCTATGAACTTCTATGCTAATGTAACAGAAGATAAAATTCACTTAGTTGGTCCTATACAAACACCACAGCGCACAGCTGCTGTTATAGCAAGTAATTTTGGAAGAAAGGCAGAAGAAGTACATTTAGAGATGACACGTATGGGCGGTGGTTTTGGTAGACGTTTGTATGGCGACTTTGCAATAGAAGCAGCAACCATATCTAATTTAGCCAAAAAACCAATAAAAATTGTGTACTCTAGAGAGGACGATATGACGGCTGGTATATACAGACCAGCATCTAAATATAAAATAAAAGCCTCTATAAAAAATGGTGAAATAACAGGATATCATTTAAGAGAGGCAGCCGTAAATGGTAATATGTACGGTTTAATACCTAATTTTTTTCCGGCAGGAGCTATAGCCAATTATAAGGTAGATGCTGCTAATTACCAAAGTAAAATAACCACTGGTGCTTGGCGTGCACCATATACCAATTTTTTAGCTTTTGCAGAACAAAGCTTTTTTGATGAGTTGGCCGATGAGTTAAATGTAGACCGTGTGCAAATGAGATTAGATTTGTTACAAAAAGTAAAAGGTACTACAGATGAAAAAATACAATATTCTCCAGAACGTTTAGAGAATGTTATAAAATTGGCAGTAGAGAAATCTAACTGGGGAAAAACACCTAATAATATATACCAAGGTTTTTCAGCTTATTATTGTCACAACTCTCACGTTGCAGAGGTTGCAAATGTAGAGGTGATAAATGGCGAACCTGTTGTTAAAAAAGTAACTTGTGTTATAGACTGTGGTGTTGTAGTTAATCCAATAGGAGCGGAGAACCAAGCTCAAGGTGGAGTTGTAGATGGTATAGGCCATGCAATGTATGGGGACTTTGCTTTTAATAAAGGTGTTCCATCGTCTAAAAACTTTGATACATATAGATTAATTAGAATGAAAGAAGCTCCTGTTGTAGAAACTCATTTTGTGCAAAACACTTTAGCACCAACAGGTTTAGGAGAGCCAACTTTACCACCAGCAGGCGCAGCAGTTGCAAATGCATTAAAAGCGGTAACAGGGCATAGGTTTACACAACAGCCTTTTGCTAAAAACCCAGAGCATATGCGAGTAAAAAATAAAGAAATAATAGGATAATTTATGAAAGTTTTATTGTTTGGTGTAACAAAAGATATCATTGGTTCTAGTATATTAGATGTTTCTAATTTTGCAACCAACGCAGATACAACGGTTGGACAGTTACACCAGTATTTGCAAGAAAAATATCCAGATTTAAAAAAACTGTCATCTTTAGCTATAGCTGTAAATAATAGTTATGCACAAGAGAGTGTTACTCTACAAGAGACAGATGAAATTGCTTTAATACCACCAGTTAGTGGCGGATAAATTATAGACAAACGAAAGGAGAATAATGCTGATAGATAATCATAATAGAAAAATAAACTACTTGCGCTTAGCGGTTACAGATAGATGTAATTTACGTTGCAACTATTGTATGCCATCTGAGGGTATTAATTTTGCAAAAAACGATAAGCTTTTTACTATTGAAGAATTGGTGAAACTTAGCGAAATTGTTGTTTCGCAGGGTATAGATAAAATTAGAATTACTGGTGGTGAGCCTTTTGTACGTAAAGATCTTATGGTTTTACTTCGTAAACTAGCTGCTTTAAATGGTTTAAACGATATTTCTATAACTACTAATGCAACACTAATTGGCCCACATATAGCAGAACTAAAAGAACTAGGCATTACAAATGTTAATGTAAGTTTAGATGCAATTAATAAGCAAACGTTTAATAAAATTACACGTAGAGATACTTATGACACAGTACATAGTAACTTAATAAAGCTAATAACAGAAGGCTTTAATGTACGTATTAATTTTATTGTTTTAGATAACCAAAATACAGAGGATATTATTCCTATTTTAGAGCTAATGAAGCATTACAACGTTTCTATTAGATTTTTAGAAGAAATGCCATTTAATGGAGGTTCAAAAGAGTTTTCAACCATAAAATGGAATTACAAAAGTATTTTTAATCATATAAAAACAACTTTTCCTAAAATTGAAAAATTAGAGTCTCCTGCTACATCAACTTCTATCAACTATAAAATAAAAGGTCATAAGAGTACCTTTGGTTTAATACCATCTTTTAGTAGAACTTTTTGTGGTTCTTGCAATAGACTTCGTATTTCTGCAACTGGTGATATTATTACTTGTTTATATGCTAAGCCTAGTGCTAATTTAAGAGCTATTTTAAGAGAGGGGAATTCTGATGAATCTGTGAAGGAGCAAATTTTAAAGGCTGTTGGTAGTAGAGCAAAAACAGGTTTTGAAGCTCAAGAGAAATACGATGGTATTTTTAGTAACTCTATGACATCTATAGGAGGGTAAACTTATTACAATCAAAAAAACTATTTTACTTTGAAAAAAACACAACTTTACGGACTGGTATTAGCTGGCGGTAAAAGTACCAGAATGGGTACAGATAAGGGAGCTATAACTTACCACAATATTCCACAAAGAGATTATGTATATAATTTACTAGATCAAGTATGTGATGCTACTTTTTACAGCATAAGAGAAGATCAACAAACAGAATTTACAAATGACAATGTTATTGTAGATAAAAATGAGTTTAAAGGTCCTTATAATGGTTTGCTAAGTGCTTATAAACACAATAAAAATGTTGCATGGTTGGTAGTTGCTTGTGACTTGCCTTTGCTTAACATTGCTGTATTAGAACAATTAAAACAAGAAAGAGATAACACTAAACTAGCAACAGCTTTTGCAACAACAGAGAGTAAATTGCCAGAGCCCTTGTGTGCTATTTGGGAGCCAAATGCCTTAAAAACGTCTGTAGATTATTTAAATGAAGGTAATGGTAGTTGTCCACGTAAATTTTTAATTAATAATGCTAATGTTAAACTTGTTTATCCAGAGCAAGACCAAGTTTTGCTTAATGCAAATTCTAAAGAAGAATATAAAGTTGCATTACAAAGAATAGAAACACAACTTACTAAGTAGTTATATAAATTATGATGAGGTACGTAAGACAAACCGTTTTAAAAGAGTTTGGAGAGGCAGCACAAGAAAAATTGACTAAAGCAAAGGTTTTAGTTATTGGTGTTGGTGGTTTAGGTATTCCTGTTTTGCAATACTTAAATGCAATGGGTGTTGGTACTTTAGGTTTGGTAGAAGCAGATTCTATAGATATTACCAATTTACAGCGTCAGGTATTGTATACAGAGGCTGAGGTTGGTTACTCTAAATTAGCAATTGCTGTTAATAAGCTAAAAGCACAAAACAGCACAACACTATTTAAAACATACAATACATTTTTAACAAAAGAGAATGTCTTAGATATAGTTTCTAATTTTGATGTTGTTGTAGATGCATCTGATAATTTTGCAACCAGATATTTGGTTAACGATGCTTGTGTTATTTTAAAGAAACCTTTTGTTTCTGGTGCAATACAAGGTTTTGAAGGCCAGTTAAGTGTATTTAATTATAAAGGCGGACCAACATACCGTTGTTTGTTTCCTAATATGCCATCTGCTAATGAAATACCTAATTGCAATGAGAACGGAGTGCTAGGTGTTGTGCCTGGTATTATTGGTAATTTACAGGCTCTAGAAACGGTTAAATTAATAACCGAAATAGGAGAGGTATTGTCTGGAGAATTACTCTTGTTTAATGGTTTGCATCAGGCATATAATAAAATAAAATTTACTGTTGTAAAAGAAAATTTAGAGCGTACAAGTTTAGAAGATTCTTATGGAGATAATGGCTGTTCTACAGGTTTATCAATAACAATTAATGATTTTAAAGGGCTTATTTCTGCTAATAAAGATTTTCAATTGGTAGACGTACGTACATTGGAAGAATTTAATGAGTATCATATAAATAATGCTACGCATATTCCTTTGTTAGAGTTAGATAAATATCAATCTAAAATAGAAAAAAACAAGGCTGTTTATGTCATTTGTCAGTCTGGAAAACGCAGCAGAATTGCTCAAAATCAGCTTTTAGAAAAAGAAATTACGGTTATAAACGTAGAGGGCGGAATTAACGCCTATAGAAGTTTAGAAATAGCACATTAGAAATGATTACATTTAAAGAAGCATATACTAAAGTTTTAGAACATAGTGTAGATTATGGAGTAGAACAGTTACCTTTAAAAGATGCTGTTGGTAGAGTTTTAGCTATTGATGTTAGTGCTGATAGAGATTTTCCGCCATTTAATAGGTCAACTAAGGATGGTATAGCATTGTCTTATGAGGCTATAGAAAAAGGTCAGAATTCTTTTAAAATTGAAGCTGTGATTGCTGCGGGTAATCCAACTATAGAATTAAAAGAGACAACTTCTTGTGTAGAAATTATGACAGGCGCAGTTGTACCAAATAGTACAGATGTTGTTGTAATGTATGAGGATATTAATATTGAGAATGGTGTTGCAAAATTGCAAAAAGTACCTGTACAAGGTCAAAATATACATATACAAGGCAGTGATAAACTTAAAGGTGCTATTGTATTACATAAAAATACATTAATTACAGCTGCAGAAATAGGAGTGCTATCTGCTGTTGGAGAGGCACAAGTATCAGTAAAAAAACTACCTAAAATAACTACTATTGCTACAGGTAATGAGCTGGTAGAAGTTACAGAAAAGCCGCTAGCAAATCAAATTCGTAAATCTAATATAAACTCGTTATACGCAGCATTATTAAACGAGCAAATTATAGCTAAATGTCTACATTTAAAAGATAGTAAAGAGGATCTTAAAAGGGAACTAGAAATTGCCTTGCAAACTAATGATGTTTTGCTTTTAAGTGGTGGTGTTAGTAAAGGTAAGTTTGATTTTTTGCCTGTTGTGCTAGAAGAATTGGGCGTAGAAAAAGTGTTTCATAAAGTATTACAGAAACCAGGGAAACCATTTTGGTTTGGTGTGCACAAAGCAACTAATACTGTTATTTTTTCGTTCCCAGGAAACCCAGCATCTACTTTTGCTAATTATCATATTTACTTTAAACCTTGGCTACAAAAAAGTTTAGGTTTAACTGTAGCTAACAATTATGTTATTTTAAATGAAGAACTTTATAATAAAGGTAGTTTAACCTTATTTTTACGAGCTAAGATTAGTTTTGATAACGGAAAATTACTGGCCAATAGAATAGTAGAGAATGGATCTGGAGATTTAACTAGTTTAGCCAACTGTGACGGATTTATATGTGTTGCTCCTAAACAAGATGTTTACAGTAAAGGATCTTTGCTCCCTTTTATACAAACAAGAAGATTATTTTAGAATGACGCACGAACTTAAAAAGATAATCACTGCTTATACCAATGCAAAACAGCAAAATATAAAAACTGTTTTAGCTACTGTTGTTGCTTTAAAAGGATCATCTTATAGGCGGCCTGGAGTACGTATGCTAATATTAAATAACGGAGAAACTGTTGGGGCTGTTAGTGGTGGTTGTGTAGAAAAAGAAGTTATTAGGCAAGCATCATCTGTATTTAAGACAGGTATAGCCAAAGTAATGACTTATGATGGACGTTATAGATTAGGTTGTGAAGGTATTTTATATATTTTAATAGAGCCTTTTGAGCCTAGTGTAGCATTTTGTACTAATTTTTGGAATACAATTAAAAGTAGAAATAACTTTAGTATCACATCTTATTTTGAGCAAAAAGATGTAGAAAACATTGGTTTTGGCTCTGTTTTTAGTTTTTCTGATGATAAAAACCCAGTTTTTAGTCAATTTACATTAAATGAAGAGTTACAAACATTTAAACAAGAATTAGAACCTTGTTTTAAATTAATGGTGATAGGTGCAGAACATGATGCTGTACAACTTACATCTTATGCAGCGCTTACAGGTTGGGAAGTAATGGTTTGTGTAATTCCAAATGAAGAAAAACAACTTTTAGATTTTCCTGGCGCAGAGAGTTTACAAGCTACTATACCAGAGAATTTAGATGTTTCTAAAATTGATAATCAAACAGCTATTGTTTTAATGACACATAGTTATGTAAAGGATTTACAATATTTACTAGCCTTAAAAAATACACAACCAGTATACATTGGTCTATTAGGCCCAGCAACAAGAAGAGAAAAATTATTAAATGAGTTTCTAGAACATTATCCTGAGGTAGATGAAGCATTTTTAGATGTAGTTCATGGTCCGGCTGGTTTACACATAGGAGCAGAAACGCCACAAGAGATTTCTATATCAATAGTAGCAGAAATATTAACAGTCATAAGAAAAACAAAGCCTATACGATTAAAAGATAAAATTGGAAAAATACACAACTAAACTATAACAATGAAAATAGCAAATCTTATTTTAGCTGCAGGTTCATCAACCAGAATGCAACAGACTAAACAAGTATTGCCTTATAAGGATACAACACTTTTGGGCAATGCAATACAACAAGCAGAGAGCACAGCTCTGTTAGATGTTTATTTAGTTTTAGGAGCAAATGCAGATGAAATTAAAAAACAAATTAACGTTAAAGAAGAACAAGTTTTTAATAACCACAATTGGAAAAAAGGACTTGGGAGTTCTATTGCTCACGGAATTATTGAGCTGCAAAAATTAGACGAAGAATACAATGCAGTTTTAATATCGTTAGCAGATCAGCCACTAATAGACAGTGCTTACTTAACTAAAATGGTAAGTCTGTTTTCAACATCAGTTAGTACAATAGTAGCTACTAATTATGGAGAAAGAGTAGGAGTACCTGCAATTTTTGATTCTGAATATTTTGCAGAACTTAGAGGTTTAAATGAGGATTTTGGAGCTAAAGAAATTCTTATTAAACACGCAAGTGAAATAGTAATGGTAGAGCCAAACGGAAAAGAAATTGATGTAGATACACAGCAAGATTACAATAGTATAGCACATTAATACTGTTTTAAATACTTGTATTTATAGAACCTCTAAAATTTTAGAGGTTTTTTTATGCGCTAAAGTGTGATTTTTTTAAAGTAAATTATACTAATGTTATAAATGAATATTGCTTATGAGCAAGGAAGAACAATTTGTACAGTTAATACAAGATCACCAAGGATTAATTTTTAAGGTAACAACAGTATACACAAATAATAAAATAGACCAGCAAGACTTATACCAGGATATTGTGTATCAACTTTGGAAGTCTTTTGATGGTTTTAGAAACGAATCTAAAATTAGTACTTGGATGTATAGAGTTGCTTTAAATACTGCGTTAACTAAACTTAAAAAGAATACTAAAAGACCTAAAAGTATACCTATAGAAAAGGTTGTATTGCAGCAAACAGAAAATTATGATTGTAATTATGAAGAACAACTAAAACTAGTTTATGCACAAATACAGCAACTAAATGTTTTAGAAAAAGCATTAATGTTGTTATTGTTAGAAGGAAAAAAATATGACGAAATAGCAGAAATTATTGGTATTACAGCAAGTAATGTAGGAACTAAAATTTCTAGAATTAAGCAAAAGTTAAAGAATAACATTTTAAAACAATAACTATGAATATTGAAGATATGCAAAACGTTTGGGAAAAAATGGGACAAGATTTAGAACATCAAAAAAAATTAACAAACACATTAATTTTAAAAATGACACAAGAGCGTTTTACTAATAAATTTAGCAAATTAGCTACTTATGAAACTCTGGGAGCACTTATTTGTTTTATAGCAGCATTTGTAATTGTACTAAACTTTAATAAATTAGATACTTGGTACTTAATTTTATGCGGAATACTTTTAACTACTTATTTTGTTGCATTGCCAGCGTTTGTTTTAAAGTCTTTATACGCTATAAAAGCAATAAAAATTGATGTAGCTAGTTTTGCATCAACTTTAAAAAAATATGTAAAAGCTAAAAATAAATTAATGCTTGCGCAACAATTGGGCATTTATTTAAATTTTGCTGCACTATTGTTAGTAATTCCTGTTTTTTCTAAGTTATTTAAAGACAAAGATGTTTTTGTAACAACAAATGCTATTTGGTATTGGTTATTACCAATATTAATAACATTAATGATTTTTGTGTCTAAATGGGGATACAACTGTTATAAAAAGATAACAAATTCGGCAGAAACCTTGTTAAAAGAGTTAGAAGATGTTACAGATTAATTAATAATATAAAAAAAGCAGCCAATATTAGCTGCTTTTGTCTTTATAAAAGATTGTTGTTTATAGTTGAAACAAACCACCTTTAGGAATTGCATGAAATCCTGTAGTTTTGACAGCATTTTCAATTTTTTCAATTTCTACAATTGCTGTAGTATGTACTGTAAGTTCTGCAGGAAAAACATCAGCATTTATTAATACATCTTTAATACCTTCAACAGTTAGTATAGCCGCTACAGTTTTAGCTATTTCTGCTTGCTCTTTAGCATTAGTTGTAAAAATTTTTCCGTGGTTTCCAGGTATTACGTTATCAGAAAGTAAACTCATTTTTATGTTTTGTTAGGTGTGTTTTATCAATTTTATTAAAAAACAAAATTAAATATTTATATGTGTAACCTCTAATTTAATACCATAAAAAAAGTATAATTATTACACTATTACAGTACATCAATTATATTTTGTATTAGTTTTAATGCTATAAATTTATATGTAATTGAAAAAATTATTATCAGAAATAAAAAATTGTACAGTTTGTAGTGCAAAATTGCCTTCAGGGCCAAGGCCTATAGTAAGTGCTTCACCAAAAAGTAAAATAGTAATTATTGGTCAGGCTCCTGGTAGTGTAGTACATAATACAGGAATTCCTTGGGATGACAAAAGCGGAGAAAATTTAAGAAAATGGATGGGTATTTCTACCGATGATTTTTACAATAAAGACAAGGTAGCCATACTACCTATGGGTTTTTGTTATCCTGGAAAAGGAAAATCTGGAGATTTACCCCCAACAAAAGAATGTGCACCATTATGGCACAAACAAATTTTAGACGATATAGAAGATGTTAGTTTAACACTTTTAATAGGAGCCTATGCACAAGCTTATTATTTAGGTAATAAAAAAGAAAGAACACTTACAGAAACAGTTAAAAATTACCATACATATTTACCTAATTATATGGTATTACCGCATCCTTCACCCAGAAATAATATATGGCAAGCAAAAAATAAATGGTTTACTACAGATGTGTTACCAGAACTAAAATTGCAAGTAAAAGCAATACTAGAGTAATGAGTAATTGTTTTAAAACCATTAGGTATCAAAAAATTAACTTTGAAAATACACCTAAATACTAATTTATATTTTAAATTTTGTATATTTGTAGCCTAAAAGAAAGTGTAAATACACAACAAGTGGTCCCTATAAATCCTGATTCTAGATCTTTTTAGACAGGTTCTTAAACAAAAGTCGCCCATCTACGTATTTACTCCATTCCTTTTTAAAGAGCTATACAGGCTAAGTACAATTCTAAAAAATAGTTAATTTTAATGGCGAGATCGCAACAGACATTCGGTAAAAAAGAAAAAGAAAAGAAACGTTTAAAAAAACGTGAAGAAAAAGCAAAGCGTAAAATAGAAAGAAAAGCAAACTCTAAAGGTGGAGAGTTTGAAGATATGATTGCGTATGTTGATGAAAATGGACACCTTACCGATACGCCTCCAGATCCAACTAAAAAAGTTAAAGTTGACGCAGAAAGTATTGTTATAGGTATTCCTAAGAAAGAAGAAATGGAAGAAGAAGATCCAGTAAGAAACGGTAAAGTTTCTTTCTTTGATACTTCTAAAGGTTTCGGCTTTATTATAGACGCAGAAAATAATGAAAAGTATTTTGTACACGTTAGTGGTTTAATAGATGAAATATCTGAAAATGATAAAGTAAGTTATGAACTAGAAAGAGGTATGAAAGGTATGAATGCTGTTCGTGTAAAAAGAATATAATACAATACTAACATATTGTATGCAAAACGGTCATAGTTAATATGACCGTTTTTTTTAAATCTAATTTTGTAGTCACCACTCTACGACTAGAAAATAACTTGTAACTTTGTCCAAAATATTATAAATGGAATCTTTCTCTGACTTTAATCTTAAAAAACAATTGCATTATGCAATTGACGACTTAGGGTTTACAACTCCAACACCTATACAAAAAGAAGCTTTTCCGGTAGTTATGTCTGGTAAAGATATGATAGGTATTGCGCAAACAGGTACAGGGAAAACCTTTGCTTATATGTTGCCAATTTTACAAGATTTGGCTTTTTCTAAACAAAAAAATCCAAGAGTATTAATTCTAGTACCAACAAGAGAATTAGTTTTACAAGTTGTAGAACAAATAAACAGTTTTGCTAAGTACATAAATGTACGTGTAATGGGTGTTTATGGTGGTACAAATATGAATACACAAGCACAAGCAGTATCTCAAGGATCAGATATTATTGTGGCAACACCAGGCCGTTTATACGATCTTGTATTGGCTAGGGCATTGCAACTAAAATCTATTAAAAAATTAGTGATAGATGAAGTAGATGTAATGTTAGATTTAGGTTTCCGTTTTCAGATCACAAATATTTTTGAGTTGATGCCTAGTCGTAGACAAAACATTATGTTTTCTGCTACAATGACAGATGATGTAGAGGTGTTAATAAATGACTTTTTTATAAATCCAGAAAAGGTTTCTATTGCTGTTAGTGGTACTCCGTTAGATAATATATCACAAACTAGCTATGCAGTTCCTAACTTTTATACAAAAGCTAATTTATTGGTAGACTTGTTAAAGGATAAAGAAACGTATAAAAAAGTATTAGTCTTTGTTGCAAACAAACGTTTTGCAGACCGTTTATTTAAATCTTTAGATGAAATATTTTCTGATGAGTTGTGTGTAATACACTCTAATAAAACACAGAATTATAGAATACGATCTATAAACCAATTTGATGAAGGTGTTAATAGGATTCTTGTAACTACAGACGTAATGGCTCGTGGTTTAGATTTAGATAAAATATCTCACGTAATTAATTTTGATACACCTACTTTTCCTGAAAACTACATGCACCGTATTGGTAGAACAGGTAGAGCTGAAGAACAAGGAAATTCTATTTTATTTTACACAGAAAAGGAAGAGCAATATAAGGATGCTATTGAGGAATTAATGGATTATAATATTCCGGCCATAGATATTCCTGAAACAGTTGAGATATCTAAAGAATTAATACCAGAAGAACGACCAAAAATTTTAGAGCACCATAATCCTATTAATCTTAATGCGGAAGAAAGAGGTGCTAGTTTTCATGAGAAAAAAGAGAAAAACCAAAAGGTTAACAAAGGTGGTTCTTATAAGTTTGAAATAGCAAGAAAATATAAAAAGCCAAAAACTAGAGGGGATAAAAACTATAATAAACGTAATAAGAAGAAGTAAAATATAGTAATAAAGTATTTATTTTCAAGAGTTTTTAATTATTTGATATTTCATTTAATTCAATATTTAATTCATCATATTTTAATTTAGCTGTTTTGTAGCAATTGGAAATTAATTTTCTACAAACATTTTCTAAGTGTTTTTCTGCAAAAGCGCTATATTCTATAATAGAATCAATGATATTGTATTTTTGAATATTACTATCTTCATCCATTATTTCTAGAAGTCCATCAGTACTATAAAAAGAACTTCTAACAAATGAATAACAAACTTTTGTTCCTTCGTTATTATAGTTTGTAGGATGAGCTGATATACTGTGTCTTAAAAAAGTAATATCTAAATTATCAAAACTTTCCTTTATTTTCCTTCTATCATCAATTTTAAATAAAGTTGAAAGTTCTAATATAGCTTGTTGTTGTATATAACTAGCGCTAAGAACACCATATAATTCAAGGTATTTTTGATTAGATACTGATTTTTTTTTCAAAAAAGTATTTAAAAATACATTGATTGCAAATTCAGAATCTCCAATTACATCTAAAGAGTTCTTTAAAAATTTCCAACTATCGTCTTTTTCTAAACAAAGTCTTTCTTTAATTTTGGCTAAAAAACTCTTTTTTTCATTATCTAATTTCTCTAAATCTATTTTTTGAGTAATAACAGTTAAAATATTTCTAATGAATTTTTCATATTGCCTTATTTTTGTTGTTTCGTAATTAGTCATTTTTACCCCATCTTATTCTTCCAATAAGGAAATATATTTTTGTTTAGCAAAGGTTGTTAATTCTTCAAAAAAAGATGTAAACTCTTTCTCAAACTCCTCATAATGCTCTTTTAAATCTACAATGGCAAAATTCATTTTAGATTTGTTTTTAGTACGTCTATTCATTCCGTCTAAAACCTTAGAAATACCTGTTAAACTAGCATAACTAAGTATCCAGTTATCAGCAATCATATAAGGCATCATGCGCTTAGTGTTTTCTGGTAATATCAGATAATTATCTTCTAAAAGGTCATAAAAATTATCTACAAACTCAGCTAAAGGTGTGTTAGAGTAGGTACTCCAGTTTTTAGCTAAAAAGTGATCGTAAAAAATATCTACAATTACACCACTGTAATGTCCGTAATTCTCGTGTAGCTTTTTTGTGCTTTTACGTACAGTCTTGTGCGCATCTGTAAAAGTATCTATGTGCCTATGCAGTGTAATTCCTTTTTGTATGTTTTTTGGCAAGTGTTTAAACTTATTGCCTCTAATACTATCGGCTATAAAATTTCCTATAGTAATTTCATCGTTTTCAAAAGAAAGGTAAATATGTGCCAAAAAATTCATAAATCGATATTAGCATTGTTAAAATCGAATTTACAAATTCAAAACCTAAGAATTGCTTTTGTACATGTATATTTGTAAAAACTTTTATAATAAATATGACACTAATCAAATCTATTTCGGGAATACGAGGAACAATAGGAGGTAAACCTTCAGATAACTTAACACCATTAGACGCAGTAAAATTTGCCGCAGCATATGGTATTTGGTTAAAGGAGTATGCTAAAAAAGAAAAATTAAAGGTAGTTATTGGTCGTGATGCTAGATTGTCTGGAGAAATGATTCAGAATTTAGTAGTATCTACATTAGTAGGTTTAGGAATAGATGTAATAGATTTAGACTTGTCTACAACGCCAACAGTAGAAATTGCTGTTCCTTTAGAAGCAGCAGATGGTGGTATTATTTTAACAGCTAGTCACAACCCAAAACAATGGAACGCTTTAAAGCTTTTAAATGAAAAAGGAGAGTTTTTAGATGCAGCACAAGGAGCAAAAATATTAGCTATAGCGGAAAAAGAAGATTTTACGTTTGCAGATGTAGATGATTTAGGCTCTATTTTAAGAAATGATTCTTATATAGATATTCATATTGATGAAGTATTAAACCTATCATTAGTAGATAAAGAAGTAATTAAAGCAGCTAAATTTAAAGTAGTTGTAGATGGTGTAAACTCTACAGGTGGTATTGCAATTCCTAAATTGTTAGAAGAATTAGGAGTAGAAGTTGTAAAATTATATTGTGATCCTACAGGTCATTTTCCTCATAACCCAGAACCATTAAAAGAGCATTTAGCAGATATTTGTGATTTGGTAGTTAAGGAAAAAGCAGATTTTGGTATTGTTGTAGATCCAGATGTAGACCGTTTGGCATTTATTAGTAATGATGGTGAAATGTTTGGAGAAGAGTATACTTTAGTAGCTTGTGCAGATTATGTACTAAGTAAAACTAAAGGAAATACGGTGTCTAATTTATCTTCTTCTAGAGCACTAAGAGATATTACAGAAAAACACGGTGGTACGTATGAAGCTGCTGCAGTTGGTGAAGTAAACGTAGTTACTAAAATGAAAGCTAATAACGCAGTTATTGGTGGTGAAGGTAATGGAGGTATAATTTACCCAGAAAGTCATTATGGTAGAGACTCTTTAGTAGGTTCCGCTTTATTTTTAATGTTAATGGCCGAAAAAGGAGGTACAGTAGCAGAATTAAGAGCTAGTTACCCAAGTTATTTTATGAGCAAAAAGAAAATACAATTAACACCTGGTTTAGATGTTGATGGTATACTAGTTGCTATGGCAGAAAAATATAAAGATGAAGAAATATCTACTATTGACGGTGTTAAAATAGATTTTGCAGAAAATTGGGTACACTTACGTAAATCTAACACAGAGCCAATTATTAGAATATACACAGAAGCAAAGAGCCAGACTGAAGCTGATTTACTTGCAGATCGTGTAATTGGAGAAATAAAAGAAGTAGCAGGTTTGTAATATACAAGCTGGCTTAAACAAAAAAACTCATTGCTTTTAATAGCAATGAGTTTTTTTTATTTATTAAACTTAGGTTTTTTTCCTGCGTGCTTCCAACGCCTGTGAGTCCATAAATAATACTCTGGTTTTTCTTTTATTTGCTCTTCTGTTAAGCGTAAAAACTGTTCTGTTATATAATTTTTTTCAGTTTCTTTACCTGCTAGTGTAATAGGTATAAATTCAACTTGGTAATAACCTCTCTTTACTTTAGAAACCTTTGCGTAAACTACTGCTAAATCTAACTTTTTAGCCAAAGTTTCCGGCCCGTTATGTATAGGTACGTTTAATCCCATAAAATTGCTCCAGTGTTGAGCTTTAGAATATTGAGGAGACTGGTCGCTAACCATTCCGTAAATAGCTCTAACTCCCTTTTTTTCATTTCTAATAACTGTTTTTACAGTATCTCTTTGTGATATAGGAGTAGTGTTCCAACGTGCTCTTAGGTTTCTAATCCATTTATCAAAATACTTATTAGCAATTTTTTGATACACAGCATAACCTTTTGTATCTATTAAATTATTAATACTAACTAGCCACTCCCAGTTAGCATAATGTGCACATACAATTAGAACGCTTTTATTTTTCTCTATTTGTTTTAAATCTTCAAGATTTACAATTTTAAATCTTTTTTTTACAGCAGCTTTAGATAAGTTCATCGTTTTAACCATCTCCATAAACACATCACACATATGTTTGTAGAAATTAACACAAATAGACTTTAATTCATCATTAGACTTATTAGGAAAAGCAAGTTTTAGGTTATCTAAGACCACTTTTTTTCGATACCCAACTATCCGAAAAACAATAAAGTACATTACGTTAGAAACCCCATAAAATAGAGTGTGTGGTAATATAGAAATAACCCAAAGTATAGGGTAAACTAAAATAAAAACTAGTAGCTGCATTAATAATAAAATTATGCAAATATAACTATATTTGAGGCTAAACTATAGCAGTTAAAAAATGAAATTACACCCAGTTACAATAGTTATTATTGCTTTAAATATAATTTTTACCTTAAAAGGGTTAAAAGACACTTCTTTTTTTGAACGTTACAAGTTTAGTATAGGTGGTATAAAGGCAGGACAAAAAGAGCGTATGTTTACCTCTGGTTTTTTACACGTAGATATTTCTCATATTTTCTTTAATATGTTTACGTTGTACTTTTTTGCTAACGTAGTAATAGCATATTTAGGTGCTCTATATTTTGTACTTATATATGTAATTAGTTTATTGGCTGGTAGTTTACTTGCTTTGTTTTTTCATAAAGATGAACCATACTACAGTGCAGTAGGGGCAAGTGGTGCTGTAACAGGTATTTTATATGCTGCAATTTTATTGGAGCCAAATATGCGTTTAGGGTTAATGTTTATACCATTACCAATGCCAGCTTACGTTTTTGGTATAGGGTATTTATTATATTCTATTTATGGGATGAAAAAACGTATAGGTAATATTGGGCATACAGCACATTTTGGTGGTGCAATAGGTGGTTATGTAACTACTTTGTTTTTTATGCCAAGTTTAATTTTTACAGATACACTTGTGGTAATTTTAATGGCAATACCAATTATAGTATTATTTATACTTGATAAATTAGGTAAACTATAGACTTTTATCGGTATAAATGCCTAATACAGCTAAAATATTACTCATAATATAAATTATATACTATTTGGTGTATTTTTGCGTTATAATTATCCCAAATAATTAATAACCTACTTATTATGAAGTTTAGATCTTTAATATTTTCTATGGCTATTGCCTTAGGATTTGTAGCGTGTAGTGATGAGACTACCGTGTTTAATGAAGCAGAAAAATTAGCTGAGTTAGAAGTAAATCAAGAAACTCTTACAAATAGTATCGATTTTGAAAAAGCCGGAGTACTTGGTGTTTTTGAAGAAGATAAATCAACTGGTAAATTTTCAAAAGAAGAAGATGGCCAAGCTGGTGATTACCCGCTAACTTTAGTTGCACAGGTAAAAGCGCCTACTTATAATGGAAACGCAAACTTAGCTGCCACTCATATTGCTGTAGATGGTGATTATGCTTATGTATCTTATAACACTCAGTTTGACACTTATGGTGGTGCTATAGATATTGTGCGCATTAGTGACCCTCACAATCCTGAAGTAACTGCAAGGTTAAATTATACAAATGCAGACATTAATTCTGTTACCGTATCTAACGGTTATGTCTATGCTGCTGGTAGTGTTGACGCAGAACTATCTGCAACAGCAACAGACAATTCTTTTGTTGCAAAAATAAGTACAAGTAATGGTTCTTTTAATTTAAATGATATAACATACGGTTTTCAACAAGGAAAAGCTGGTACAGACGTATTATCGTTTAATAATAAAATATACGCAACTAGTGGTAAAGAAGGTACTTTAACAGTTTATAGTGCTGCAAATATGACAATTGAAAGTCAGTTTGAGGCTAACGACTTACTTTCTATTGCTACGCACGATAATAAAATAGCTGTTTTAGACGGAGATTTTGGAGTTACTGTTTATAACTCTAATTTAGAAAAGATTAGTACAATTGCTATCAATACAGATTTAGGTATTGGTACTAAAAAAAATATGGACTTTACGTCTACTAAAATTCTTGTACCTGAAGCTAATAAAGGAGTTGGAGTATACAACTTTGCATCAGGAGAACGTATTAAATATATTCCAATTTCTGCTCATCCAGACGCAGACGCTAACGGAGATAATGTAACCAATGCAATTTCTAAAAATGAGAATGTTGTAATGATTGCGAATGGTGCAGCTGGTTTATCGTTAGCAGAAGAAAAAGATGGAGAATTAAGTATTTTTGGAGTTATTGATATTGATGGATCTGTAAATTATGTAACTACCAAAGATGATTACGTATTTGCTGCTACTGGTACAGAAGGATTGCAAATTATAAAATTAAACAGACCTACTACAAGTTTAGAGTCTAAATGTACAGGTTTAGAATGGTACAGAGGATCATCTAACTTAACAGTTAATAAAGGTGAAATTGCTCAGTATACAGGGTATACAAGATTTAATTCTGTTACTACTAGCGGAGAATTATTATTATGTGGTTCTTGGTCTACCAGATACAATACAATTGTAGAGGAAGCTGCTTTGTTAGAGATGAGAGGTTCTTACTATATGGCAACAAATAGTAGTAGATCTTCTTTAACAATTAAAAAAGATGCTACTTTTAGAGTAGAAGGCAATTTGTATGTTTACGGTAATGTTATTTTAGAAGAGGGTGCAACTTTAGAGTTTTTAGGAGAAGACTCTGTGGTAAACGTTTTTGGAACAGTAACTAAAGCGCCAACAGCTAAAGTTATTGGTACATACAGAGATGTTAGAAACAAGTTTTAAAAAAGAATAATTACTATAAAAAAAGTCCGAAACTAATTTTAGTTTCGGACTTTTTTATGCAATTAAAATTACAATATATTATTGTAATAACTCTGCTATTTTCTTTTCTAAGTCGTCTCCTCTTAGGTTTTTAGCAATAATAACTCCTTGTTCATCTAAAATAAAAGTAGAAGGTATAGAAGTTACATTGTATAATTTAGCAATTTCTTGTACGTCTTTTTCATTGTAAACGTGACTCCAAGGTAAGCCATCTTCTTCAATAGCTTTTTTCCATTCAGTTGCATTTTTATCTAAAGAAACACCAACAATATTTAAACCTTTGTCGTGGTATTTATTATATACATTTACAACATTAGGATTTTCTCTTCTACAAGGTACACACCAGGCAGCCCAAAAATCTACTATAGTTACTTTACCCAATGCTTTATTTAATGCTAAAGGTGTACCATCTAAACTAGGCGCTGTAAACTCTGGAGCTTTGGCACCAATAGAAGTTGCTTTGTTTTTGTTTATTATTTCTAAAACAGATTTGGCTGCAGCAGTTTGCTTAACCTCTTCAGATAAACCGCTAACTAATTCACTAATCTCATCTTCTGTTAAAATTTTGTTCATTAACAGTCTGTTAATAATCATTGCAGATATAACAGCATTAGGATTTGCTTTAGTAAAGTTAATCTCGTAATCTTTACCTTCTTCTTGTATTTCTTTAATTTCGTCTTGTAATGCTTTTACTGTAGCGGTATCCTTAGCCATAGCAGCTTTTTGGTAATCTTGCTGTATAGATTGTACTTTTTCTCCTATAAGTTTAGAACCTTCAATAAAATCTGAAAACATATCATTTTGTGGTGTTCCACTAATAACTACATTTCTTAGACTATCTCTATGGGCAGACATTTCTATTGTTCCGTTTTCAGGAAAAAACATCATATTACCCCTAACCTTATCAATAAATACGTAGTAAGGATCTAAAGTTTTTGGCGTAGGTGTATTAAATACAAACTTTCCTTCTTTAACTGTAACAGTATCTACTTCTTTAATAGAGTTGTTTTCTCCTGCTGTTTTTAAAAACACTTGTGTTCCATCTGCAACATCTCCTCTTAAGGTTCCGTTTAATACAAATGAATCGGTCTTTTCTCCACAAGACACTGCTAATACAGCAATAGTAAGAATAACTAGTAATTTTTTCATTATTTGTTTTTATAATTTAGTGTTACAAATGTAGGGAAACTAAAAGTCATAAAAAAAGCCCTTAACATTTTGCATGTAAGGGCTTGTTATTGGCTAGTTTACAGTTTAAAATTTATAACGTAAACCTAAAGCTATATCAAAATCAAAATTATCACTAAAGTGCTTGTATCCTGTTAAGCCTATTTCTGGTCTTATGTCTAAAGAAATTAGTAATGGAAAGTCAAAATTATATTCTATACCAACATCTCCGGCAGCAAAAATAAATAAGCCTCCATCTGGTTCTCTAATATCAGTTGGGTCATTAGGGTTTGCAATTGGTTCAAAATCTACACTACCAAAACCAGCACCAGCACCATAGTACCAATTAAAGCCATTATCTATAGCAAAAACCCATTGGTGTATACCAGAAAGCTTAAAAGCATCGTAATTTTTACTATCTCTCCAGCCTAAATTAGCTTCTAAACGAGTGTACCTTGTTAAACTTTTTTGGTATGATAATTCTGCACCAAACCCCTTACTATCTCCAAGTCTTAAACCGGCAGTATGTTCTGCAATATCTTGTGCACTTAAAGTGGCGGTTATCAAAAAAACAAAAAATGGAATTACTTTTAAGATTTTCATAATACTATATATTTTTGATGTAAAAATATGACGTTTAAATCATATTTAAGTGAATAAAAACTTATTTTAGTTCCCAAAAATTATACCAAATTGAATACCAAACTACTTAACTCACTAGAACAGAATTTAGAAGGAGATTTATTTGTAGATAAACTTTCTACAACTTTGTATGCTACTGATGCATCTGTATACCGAAAAATGCCTTTAGCTGTTGCTCTACCAAAAACTACTAGTGATCTAAAAAAGCTAATTAATTTTGCATCAGAAAACAACATTGGGTTAATACCAAGAACTGCAGGTACATCTTTAGCGGGTCAATGTGTTGGTGATGGTATTGTTGTAGATGTATCTAAACATTTTACTAAAATAATTAGTGTAGATAAAGATAAAAGGCAAGTTACAGTACAGCCTGGTGTAATTAGAGATGAGTTAAACCTTTTTCTAGAACCTTATGGGTTGTTTTTTGGACCAAATACATCTACTTCTAATAGATGTATGATTGGTGGTATGGTTGGTAATAATTCATCTGGTACAACATCTATTCAGTATGGTATTACAAGAGAAAAAACTGTTTCTTTAAAAGCTATATTGTCTGATGGTACAGAGGCTAACTTTGGAGATTTAACTAAAGATGAGTTTCATAAAAAAAGAGAAGAGGATACGTTAGAGGGTAAAATTTACAATTCTATTTTTAATGAATTAAGTATAAAAGAAACCCAAGAAGAAATTATAAAAGAATTTCCAAAACCATCTATTCATCGTAGAAATACAGGGTATGCAGTAGATGAATTATTGCATAATAGTGTTTTTGGTAACGATGGTAAGTTTAATATGTGTAAACTGTTAAGTGGTAGTGAAGGTACTTTAGCTTTTACTACAGAAATTACACTAAGCTTAGATCCTATTCCGCCAAAGTATGCGGCAATGGTTGTTACTCATTACAATTCTTTAGAAGATTGTTTGGCAGATGTAGTCCCTGTTATGGAGCACCAACTGCATTTATGTGAAATGATGGATAAGGTTATTTTAGATTGTACAAAAAATAACAGAGCACAACTAGCAAATAGATTTTTTGTAGAAGAAGACCCTGCTGCATTATTAATGCTAGAGTTAAAAGCAAACACTAAAGCAGACTTAAATTATTTTATAGATAGTTTACTAAATACCATAAAAAAATCTGGTCTTAGTTATGCTAATCCTATTTTATTTGGAGATGATATAAAAAAGGCTGTAGAACTACGTAAAGCTGGTTTAGGGCTTTTGGGTAATATGGTTGGCGATAAAAAAGCAGTTGCTTGTATAGAAGATACTGCCGTTGCTATTGAAGATTTAAAAGAATTTATTGGTGAGTTTACAACAATAATGAAAGGTCATAACCAGAGTGCTGTGTATTACGCACACGCGGGAGCTGGCGAGTTACATTTGCGTCCTATATTAAATTTAAAAAAAGGAGATGATGTTAAATTATTTAGAGATATTACAACTGATGTAGCTAAATTAACTAAAAAATACAATGGCTCTTTTAGTGGTGAGCACGGAGATGGTATTGTACGAGCAGAGTTTATACCGTTAATGATTGGTGATAAAAATTACCAATTGCTACGCAGAATAAAATCTTACTTTGATCCTAGAGGAATTTTTAATCCAGGTAAAATTGTAGACTCCTACCCAATGGATGAGTCTTTTAGGTATGAAATTGACCGGAAAGAACCTGAAATAGAAACATTATTAGATTTTACAGAAAGTGAAGGAATATTAAAAGCTGCCGAAAAATGTAACGGTAGTGGTGATTGTAGAAAAACAGAAAAGTCTTCTGGTGCAATGTGTCCTAGTTACCACGTTACTCGTAATGAAAAAGATACTACTAGAGGTAGGGCAAATGCGCTAAGAGAAATGCTAACTAATACAGAGGAGGCTAACAAGTTTAACCAAAAAGAGCTTAAAGAGGTTTTTGATCTTTGTTTAAGTTGTAAAGCTTGTTCTAGTGAGTGCCCTAGTAATGTAGATATAGCAACTTTAAAGGCAGAGTTTAGTTACCAATACCAAGAAGTTAACGGGTATTCTTTTAGAAATAAATTGTTTGCTTTTAATACAAAATACAACGCTTTAGGTAGTAAAATGCCCAAAATGACTAATTTTATGTTTAATTCATCACTTTTTGGTGGTGTAATTAAAAATATAAGTGGTGTTGCTCCAGAGCGTAGTTTACCAAATGTTTACAAATTTAATTTTGACAAATACTTAAGCCAAATAGATACTAATGGTAAAAAAAGTATTGGCAAAGTTGTTTTGTATATAGATGAATTTACAAAATATTTAGATGTTAACATTGGTATAGATGCTATACAAGTATTAACTAAGTTAGGGTACAATGTAGAGTTGTTTTATGCAGAGAGTGGACGCACATTTATATCAAAAGGATTTTTAAAACAAGCTAAAGAACTTGCTTTAAAGAACGTAGTTAAATTAAAAGAATTTACAGATAAAGGTGTAGTTGTAGTTGGTTTAGAGCCTTCTGCTATTTTAACTTTTAGAGATGAATATAAAAAATTAGTGAGTGATAAGGAATTGGTAAATGCTGTTGCTAAAAATGCGTTTATTGTTGAAGAGTTTTTAGCTGGTGAAATAGAAAAAGGAAACATTTCTAAAAACCAATTTACCAAAGAAGCTAAAACTGTAAAAATTCATAATCACTGTCATCAAAAATCTTTAAGCAACCAAAAAGTAACTTTTGATGTGCTTAACGTTATAGAAAATTATAAAGTATCTATAATAAGCTCTGGTTGCTGTGGTATGGCAGGTTCTTTTGGTTATGAAAAAGAACATTATGAAACTAGTATGGCTGTAGGTAATTTAAAATTATTTCCGGCAATTAATAAGAGTAATAATGATGTCATTATTTCTGCAAATGGCACTAGTTGTAGACATCAAATTTATGACGGTACAAAACGTAAAGCATTACATCCAATAACAATTTTAAAAGAAGCACTTGTTTAAATAGCAAGTGTTTCTATTCTGTAGTGTTATCTTCAATTTTATTACCATTTTTAATAGGATTATTGCTGGTAATAGAGTTTATAAGCTCTTGCATATCCATATTTTTTATTTCTTCGTCAGCAAAAAAAGGGGATAATTTATCATGATTGTATTGGTATAGTTTCCAACGCTTAAAAGAATATTCTAAAGCAGTTAAGTTTTCTATCCAATCTCCAGAGTTTAAATACACGCAGCGACCATATTTGTTTTCTTTTAACTCTTTTTTAGGCTGGTGTATGTGTCCGCAAGCAACATAATCATATCCTTTTTCAATGGCTAAATTAACAGCAGTTTCTTCAAAATTACTAATATATTTTACAGCACCTTTTACACTGTTTTTAATTCGTTTAGATAAAGAATACTTTTCTCTTCCCATTTTAGATAATCCCCAATTTAAGGCTCTATTTATTAATATTAATAAATCATATCCTTTACCACCTAATTTAGCTAACCATTTAGCATTTGTAATAGAAGCATCAAAAACATCACCATGAAAAAACCACCCTTTTTTTCCGTCTAAATCTAAAACAAGTTTATCTACAATATGCACATTACCCATAATTGTACCGCTAAATTTACGTAGCATTTCATCATGGTTACCAGTAATGTAATATACTCGTACGCCCTTAGAGGCCATACCAATAATTTTTTTTAAAACTTTCATATGTGAAGATGGAAAGTACCGCTTGCTAAATTGCCAAACATCTACAATATCTCCATTTAATATTAAAATTTTTGGGTCAATACTATTTAAATAAATTAGTATTTCGTCTGCATGACAACCATAAGTACCCAAGTGAACGTCAGAAATAACAGCAACCTCAATTTTTCTTTTCTTCATCTTTACCAGTTTATACAAACTAACCCTTTACATATGAACTGAATATAAACAACTAATGAAAATTTTGTGATGATTGTGTTAAGTGTACATTAAGACATATCTAAATTTTATATTCTGATGCTTATAAATTATCTTTGGAACTTATACATACCAATAAAATAATTAGATGGCAGGAAACACTTTTGGTAACCTTTTTAAGGTAGCAACCTTTGGAGAATCACACGGAGTAGCAATAGGCGGAGTATTAGATGGTTGCCCAGCAGGCATAGAAATAGATTTGGAAGCTATACAAACAGAGTTAAACCGAAGAAAACCTGGACAATCTAAAATAGTTACACAGCGTAAAGAGCCAGACGAGGTAGAATTTTTTTCTGGTATTTTTGAAGGTAAAACTACAGGAACTCCAATTGGTTTTGCCATACGCAATACTAACCAAAAATCTCATGATTACTCACATATAAAAGACTCGTATAGACCATCGCATGCAGATTATGTGTATGATAAAAAATACGGATTTAGAGATTACCGTGGCGGCGGACGTAGTTCTGCTCGTGAAACTGCTAGTAGAGTAGTAGCTGGTGCAATTGCAAAGCAATTTTTATCTAACATAAAAATTAATGCTTATGTTTCTCAGGTAGGAGAATTAAAATTAAATAAAAATTATACCGAGTTAAATTTAGCAGATACAGAGTTAAACCCTGTACGTTGTCCAGACCAAGATATGGCTGCTAAAATGGAAACATACATTAAGGATATTAAAAAACAAGGAGATACTATTGGTGGTGTTATTACTTGTGTTCTACAAAATGTGCCAATTGGTTTAGGTGAGCCAGCTTTTGATAAATTGCACGCAGAATTAGGAAAAGCAATGCTTAGTATTAATGCTGTAAAAGGTTTTGAATATGGTAGTGGTTTTAGTGGTGTAGCTATGAAAGGTAGTGAGCATAACGACCAATTTAATACAGATGGCACAACAAAAACCAATTTTAGTGGTGGTATACAAGGTGGTATAAGCAACGGTATGGATATTTATTTTAACGTAGCGTTTAAACCTGTTGCTACTATTATACAGCCTTATGAAACAATAGATAAGGATGGTAATATGGTGAAAACTCAAGGTAAAGGTCGTCATGACCCTTGTGTTGTGCCAAGAGCCGTACCAATTGTAGAGGCAATGGCAGCTTTAGTTTTAGCAGATTACACCTTAATAAACAACAGTATTAAATAATTGACAGATATTTTTACATTGAATTATTAGTAATAATTGATGTTAAAAATTATTGATTCAATTTTATTTGGAACGTAACAGACCAAAATGGTATATTACTCACAAAAATTTTTATAAAATAGAAGTATGAAGAAATTGGAGCTGCACTGGCAGATTATGATAGGGATGGTTTTTGGTATCCTCTTTGGTTTTGGCATGGCACAACTTACATGGGGCAAAGATTTTATACTAGACTGGATTGGACCATTTGGACAAATATTTGTAAACCTCCTAAAGTTAATTGCGGTTCCGTTAATACTTGCATCGTTAATTAAAGGAATATCAGACTTAAAAGATATTTCCAAATTTAGAAATATCGGTTTTAAAACTATTGGTATTTATATGTTTACAACAGTAATAGCTATTACCATAGGCCTTGTACTAGTAAATGTATTGCAGCCAGGTGAAGGTATTTCTCAAGAAACTATAACAAAACTAACTAATACCTATGCTAACGATAGTAGTTTGCAAGGTAAAATTGCGGAAGCTACAACACAAAAAGAAAGTGGCCCATTGCAGTTTTTAGTAGATATGGTACCTAGCAATGCCTTGGCAGCTATGAGTAATAATAAACTAATGTTACAAGTTATATTCTTTACTATTTTTATGGGAATATCTATGTTGTTAGTTGGTGAAAAAAGATCTAAACCTTTAAAAGATTTTTTTGACTCACTAAATGATGTTATTCTTAAAATGGTAGATTTAATTATGCTTGCCGCTCCTTTTGCTGTATTTGCATTATTAAGTCAGGTTGTAGTTACTGCAGATGATCCAGAAATTTTACAGAAGTTACTATCTTATGCAGGAGTAGTTGTTTTAGGGTTGATACTAATGATAGCTTTTTACTGTTCTCTAGTATATTTTTATACAAAAAAGAATCCTATTTGGTTTTTAAAACAAATGAGTCCGGCTCAATTATTAGCTTTTTCTACTAGTTCTAGTGCGGCAACTTTGCCAGTAACTATGGAAAGGGTAGAAGAGCACATTGGGGTAGATAAGGAAGTATCAAGCTTTGTTTTACCAGTTGGAGCTACAATTAATATGGATGGTACAAGTTTATACCAAGCTGTAGCTGCTGTATTTATTATGCAGGTACTTTGGCCAGAAGGTTTAACTTTTGGTAACCAACTATCTATTGTATTAACAGCATTATTGGCTTCTATAGGTTCTGCAGCAGTACCAGGAGCAGGTATGGTAATGTTGGTTATAGTGTTGGAAGCTATTGGTTTTCCGGCAGATTTATACCCTGTTGCATTGGCGTTAATTTTTGCTGTAGACAGACCATTAGATATGTGTAGAACAGTAGTAAATGTTACAGGAGATGCTACAGTATCTATGATTGTTGCTAAATCTGCTGGTAAATTACATGATAATCCTAAGGCTAAAAATTGGGATGATAATTATGACGAAGTAAAGTAGCATAACTACTTTTAATATATAAAAGCAGCATCAAACAATTAAGTTTGATGCTGTTTTACTTTTATAACTATATTGTCTTTAAAAATAATATCTAATGCGTCTGTATCAATACTAAAAATACCAGGTTTAAACCCCAATATATAAGCAATATGTTCTGGGTTGTATTCATAAAAATCTTCACCTAATAATTGTATAACTTCTGTTCTAGTTTTACCAATTAGCATATTACTCTCAATTATATCAGTAGATAACTCATAACGTTGCTCAGGATTGTTGTTCCATTTTTGTTGATTAAACTGATGTTTAGGGTAGTAGGAAATTATTGCTACAAAACAATATATGCTAAAGATGTATGTTAATGGAGCAAAAACAATAGATAGTCCTATTGCAGTAATTTTTTTATATTTTAAAGCAATTCTATTGCTTTTTTTTAAAGCCCAATTAAAAATGAAAAATAAGACGATAGCTATAAATAGGATTATTAATATGACCATAATTGTATGTTAAATAAGTTTGTAAATTATAAAGAGATATGTTTGTTTTTAGGATATTTAACTTGGTAAGAAAAACGTTCTTTTTGTGTTTCTTTACTATTTAAATCTATTTTCCACGTTAGCAAACCTTTAGCGTCATTATAATTTGCATTGTATGTTTCTATTTCACTTACTTTGATCTCTTTATTTTCAGATAACGGAATCCTGTCTATTAACTTTACGGTAATCGCTGTGCTTTTATTATTCTTAATTTCTAAATCATACGCTCTGTTTAACACACGATTATTACCAAATAAAGATTTACCTTTAAAGTTTCGATCTTGCTTTCTTGTAACTGTAATACCTGCATCTACACCTAAAGAAACTACCATTTCTTTTGTTGTTTTGTATGGATCTATTACCGTTTTACCAGCAAAACCACCTTTAAAGTATATGTTAGCCTCACCAGGTAATAAATTGTATTGTTCCCAGTTTTTAAACGATGCAGTTAAAAAAACATTTTCATTTAATACGGGTATAGAAAGGTACTCGTATGTAGCATCTAAATTAAAGGTATTAATTTCTATGGCTATTATATCTCCATCAGACTTAATAGAATACGGTTTTTTAATTGCAAAAGTTGTATTGGTAACATCGTCTTCTGTAGTACTCTTTTTAGTAGTAATTACAATCACACCATTAGTAGCTCTAGAACCGTAAACAGCAGTTGCAGAAACTCCATTTAATTTTTCTAAAGATTGTATATCGTTGGCATCAATATCACCTTCTATAAAATTTTCCATTGGCACGCCGTCTACAATATACAAAGGCAATTCTGGTTTATTTGTAGTTAGGGTAGATGTTCCTCTAACTTTTACGCCCGCTACCTTACCTTGTAAAGAACTAGAGTAACCTGTAACTACAACTTCATCTAAGGCTTCATTATCTTCATCTAATTTTGTGTTTATTATAGATGCATAAATTGGTAGTTCTGTTGTTTGCATTCCTATGTAAGAAAACTGTAATTCTCGCCCAGTATGGGTTGCTATGGTGTAGTTTCCATCAAAATCTGTTTGTGTACCTATGTTAGTGCCTTTTATTAAAACAGTACAGCCAGGTAAAGGTTGTCCGGATGCGTCTGTAACCACCCCTGTTACTTTTTTTACTGAAGGATTGTAATAATATTTACTCTTTTTTATAGCTTTAGATTGGTAATTGTACCCGTTTGTAAAGTTTAGATATTTAGTGTCTATAACCGGTTTAGTTGTTTGTTTTATAGGGTTTCCGGTTGATAAATTAATTTTTACATTCTTCCACTCATTACCTGTGTTTTGGTACACATTAGCTTTGTATTTAAGTTGAAGATTACTGGCTGTATTTTTAGATTTTATATCATAAGTTGGCACCCAACCAGCATCTGAAACAACATAAGACAAAATTAAGTTTATGTTAATGTCTAAAGGGGCATCAAACTTAACAATTAATTCTCCTTGCGCTATAGCAGGCCCAGTTGTAAGCTCTTTTACTTGTAAATTTAGATCTCTAATTGTTGTGCTTATTTTTTCTATTTCATTATTTATAGTAAATATCTCATCTCTAATTTCAGTAATGCGTTTTCTGTAATAAGTACTTATTTGTTTAAGCTTCTCTAGGTCTAAATTTTCTGTAGTTGCGCTTACTTGTCTGTTTTTGGTAATTAATAATTCTTCTTCTTGTAAACCAGATATTCTATTTTTTAATAGTTGAATTTTTTTAGATAGTAATTTGGCTTCATTTTGTAATTCTGTAGCTTCAGGAGTTACCATAAACTTATCTAAATAGTTAATACCGTAATCCATTGCTAAAATAGAAACAGATTGTAACCCTGATATTTGAATGCTATTTTCATCAATTTTAGAAGATAAACCAGTAAACTTTAACTCGGTTGTACCTTCTTTAAGCGTAAAATTACTTGTGCGTGTAATTTGTGCTCCATTTAAGTAAACTGTAACCTCTTTTATGGTAGAAGGAGTTTTTTTGTCGTTCGCAGTTATTGCTATGGGAATTAGTAACAATAGATAAAGTAGCTTTTTCATAGATATTAGTTTTTAAGGTTGCGTAAACCTAAGAATAGCAATACTTGAAAAAAACTAATAGTTTGTAAAGTGGTCTTTAGAGTGAGTAAAGTTAACTTTTGAGCTAGTTTACGGTTTAGAAGTACTTTTAAAGTTTGTGCTGCTAGGAAGCTCAAACAATTCTAATTCAAAAAATGGAATAGCAGCAAGTAAATGATCAAAAATATCAGACATTATATACTCGTAGTTTTCCCATCTTTTATCACTACTAAAAGCATAAACCTCTAAAGGTATACCTTGTGCAGTAGGGGCTAACTGCCTAACCATAACCATCATATCTTTATTTATGGCAGAATGATTTTTTAAATAGGTATCTGCATACTTTCTAAAAAGACCAATGTTAGTAAGGTTTCTTCCGTTTATTAAGATAGATTTATCTATGTTGTTACTTTGGTTGTACTCTGTAATTGTTTCTTGTCTGCCAACAATATACTCTGTTATGAGACTTATTTTTTTTAATTTTTGAATATCTTTTGGAGCTAAAAATTTAATACTCTCTTGCTTAATTATTAAAGCACGTTTAATTCTACGTCCAGGAGAATTTGTCATTCCTCTCCAGTTTTTAAAAGAATCAGAAATTAAGGCGTATGTTGGTATAGTTGTAATTGTATTATCAAAGTTTTGTACTTTAACTGTAGCAAGGTTAATTTCTATAACATCACCATCTGCACCGTAATTATTAAAAGAAATCCAATCGCCAATACGCACCATATCATTTATAGATACTTGTATACTGGCAACAAAACCAAGTATGGTGTCTTTAAAAATTAATAATATTACAGCAGAGGCGGTACCTAAACCAGTTAAAAATTTCCAAAGTTCTATGTCTGTAAGTATAGATATAGCTAACAAAATACCAATAGACCATAAAAATATCATAAATACTTGTATGTAACTATCTATAGGTTTGTCTTTTAGATTTGGTAATGTTTTAAAGAAATCTTTTAAAGTGTTAAGCAAACTCCTAACTACCCATAGAGTTAATACAATACCAAAAACTTCTAACCCTTTTAAAATTACACCTTGTGCTTTTATGAAACCGTTAAAAACCAATGGAACAGCGTTGTAAGCAATAATAATAGGTACTATATGAGCAACATTTCTTGGTACCTTATTTTTAACCAAAAAGTCATCAAAATTGGTTTTAGATATGCTTGTAAATTTTGCAAAGACAGAAATAAAAATCTTTCTTAAAACAAAATCAAAAATATAGAGAACAATAACTAAAAGAACTAAAAGTATTAGTGTGTTTAGGTATTTAGCGTAAATATCATCTAAACCAAAGTCAACTAAATAGTCGTGCAGTGAATATGAAATTTGATTTAAACTGTACATAAAAAAAGATTAATATATTTAGGTGAAATTAAGTTAAGTAATTGATTAATAATATTAATTAGATGCTAATTAATCTAAAAATTTAGCTTTTAATTCCGGAGTAGGAATCATACAATTATCTTTTTTTCCAAACCAGTTATACCTGTTTTTAGCAATATAACTATATACCCAATCTCTAAAACCAACAGGAATTTGTTCTAAAACCCATAAAAATATCCAAACACCTCCAAAATTACGACCAATTTTTAGTGCAGCAGTAGATTTTATGTAATAAGCAATGTTAGGTTCTATTAAAATAATAGAGTCTATTTTAGATGTGTTTATATTGCGTTCTGTAATAAGTTTTTTGCCAGTTTCTCCTTGCAATGTTGCAAACCTAAACAGGTCTTTTTTATCATGTTTAATAATAAACTGTATAGCGTTGTTGCATAAGTTGCAAACGCCATCAAAAAGAATAATTTTTTTATCTACTACCACAAGGCAAAGATAAAATACCTTAAACAAATAAAAGTGTTTTATAATGAATTTAAGAAATCACTTAGATCTACTTCTCGTTTAAGACTTAGCTTCTTTTTTAATCTATATTTAGACTTTAAAATACTGTCTGGTAGTACGTTAAAAATAGCGGCGATTTCTTTAGTAGATAAATTCATCCTTAAAAAAGCAGCAAGTCTAATTTCTTTATCAGATATGTCCGCGTATATTTTTTTTAGTTTATTATCAAAATCATTATGAACATCTGCAAAGTAAGACTTAAATAATTCCCAATCTTTGTCGTCTGCAGTTTGTTTTTTTAATAGCATTAATATACGTCTAAACTCTAATTTAAATTTATCTGGGTTATTTTTAAGTTCCTTTAAATTATCTATAAGTTCTTGTGTAAACGTGTTCTTTTGTACTAAGTGCACTGTTAAACTAGCTAATTCTTTTTGTTTGTGCTCTATTTCTTTTCTATATAGTTCATCTTGTTTTTTCTGTTTATTTATATTTTTCTTCATTCTGTGTTTAAATATAAAAAACAGCATAATTGAAATAGAAATTACAGCTACCATACCAGCAGCGTAAAGACTTATAGTTAAGGTATTTAGTTTATCTTTTTGTTGTAAGTTTTTAATTTCTTCTTCGTTAAGAGCTAGTAGAGTTTGTTTTTTTTCAGTTTCGTATATAGTTTTTAATTCTTCAATCTGTTGTATTTTTTTTAAGTTATAAATACTATCCTTAAATTTTTGATGCTTTTTTAAATCACTCAGAGCTAAGTTGCTTTTACCAAGCTGTTCATT
Source organism: Cellulophaga sp. RHA19 (assembly GCF_002813425.1). Classification (NCBI taxonomy): domain Bacteria; kingdom Pseudomonadati; phylum Bacteroidota; class Flavobacteriia; order Flavobacteriales; family Flavobacteriaceae; genus Cellulophaga; species Cellulophaga sp. RHA19. Next base: position 2,987,094 of record NZ_PHUL01000001.1, on the reverse strand, counting down.
AGCCAATGCGCGTAACTTGTAATTCTCCATTAAATAGTCTAGCCTTTTAATAGGTTTAGATTTTTCTATAGCTTTGTTTAGGTATATAATGGCTTGTTTTGGTTCACCTAAATCTATATATAACTTTCCTAGTTCTTTTAAAACATCTATATAGTTATATAAAAAGCCTTCTCTTTCATGAAACCTTAAGCTTTCTTCTAAGTATACTTTAGATTCTTCAAATTGTTTAGACTCTCTGTATACAGATCCAATGTTGGTATATAGTAAACCTTGATTAGATACTAATCCTTGATCTTCTGCTATTTTTAAACTCTTTGTAAAATTTATAATAGCTTTATCAAACCTTTTTAAATTAACAAAAGCAGTTCCTATTTGCAGGTACATATTACACATCCAATTACTATCATCTTTTAACTTATATACTTCAAGAGCTTTATTGTAATATGTGATGGCTTCATTATAATTACCAATACGATTTTGTATTTCACCAATTTTGGCAGTAATATCTGCTTTAGATACGCTATTTTCTCCTATAGAGTCTAAAATACCTAAAGACTCCATATACATTTTTTGAGATAATCTATACTGACCTTTACTTAGGTAAACACTAGCTATATTACCAATACAATTGCTGTAAAGTGTTGTTTTATTATTCTTTTTAAAAATATCTTTGGCCTTGTTAAACATTTTTAAAGACCTATCTAAATTAGAGTTTTGCCTTTCAATATCAGCTAACTCATTAAGGCCTTTAGCATAGCTTACATCATCATTAAGTTCCTTTGCTAGTGACATAGCAATTTTATGATAATAGACAGAAGAATCTAATTTGTGAATTACTTTATATACCAGTGCACTATTGTATGCGCTAGAAACTATTTTGGGTTTATCTGATATTAATTTAGCAGAATTATATGCCTCTAAGGAGTATTTTAAAGATAACTTTGGATTACTATACTTAAGATTTGAATGTAAACTGTCTAGTATTTTTAATTTTTGAGTTATTGATACTTCAGTTTGTAAAACATTTTTTAAGCTATCTATTTTTTGATTATTTTGACTAAAAGAAAAAGTTGTAACACTTATTACCAAAAAGGTAATTAATATGGTTTTCATAAGTTAATTCTGATAAAGTTAATTATATAAAGAATAAAATAATTGGGGACTTTACCTTCTTTCTTTGCATCTAAGATATTAATTTTTTTAAAAATTTAAATATATAAAAATCTATTATTCTTCATTTGTCCATATATTTTTTGATTTTTATTAAGAGGTTTTTAAACTTTTATTTTTGACTTAACCTATTGATTTTTATAGGATACGAGTTTGTTTTGGCTCTTATAAAATCATATTGTACGTCCTTTGTTTTGTATAGTTTTTAATATACGTGTCCATACTTTGTCCATTGTATATTTGATGTTTAAGAGCTTGTAAAAAATTATTTTTGTCCTCTCAAATCTTAAAATAATATATTATGAAGCAAATGCATTCATATAGTATTAAAACAAACCTACTAATGTTTTTAATACTATTTACATCATTGTTGTCTTGTAGTAAGGAAGATGATTCTTCGCAAAAAGATAACGAATCCGAAAAGAGTAGTTTTAATGCTGTTCTTGCTGTTGGTGAAGATTTAGAAGATCCAATACAACAACAGATAGAGGTTTCTTCTACACAAAGTGAGCAAGCAATTACTACAACAGACGATCAGGGTAACTCAACTATAGAAAACTGGAGTTGCACAACAACTACTTATGATTTAAAAAGGGAATCTGGTGGAGAAGATGGTTTTCCATTATTTAGTCCAAATGCTAAAATAATTTATCCAGGTAGCTTGTTACAGGGAAAAACACTTAAAAATACAACTCCAGACGTAATAGCAGTTGATAGAGCTGGAGGAACAGTGTCTTATGATTTGGTAAATGGTAACATATCTAGTAATGTAACTGTAGATGTGGTGTCTAAAAGTAGTATACAAGATGCTATGAACCAGATAATAGCAGCATCACCAGATGTAACGCCAGCAAATTTTACTTTTGAGTATGAACAAGTGCAAAGTAGAGAGGCTTTAGCTATTAGTATGGGGTTAGATATAAAATCTGCCTTTGTAAAAGCAGGTGCTAGTTTTGACTTTAAAAACGGAGACAATAAAAATAGAATCTTGGTAAAGTTGAAACAAACGTTTTACACTATGTCTATGAATTTGCCAACTAGTAAGGATGATTTATTTGCAGACACGGTAACACCAGAAGATTTAGCTAAATATATACAAGAAGATAATCCTGCAACATATATTAGTGATGTTACCTATGGTAGAGTTTATTATATGTTGATAGAAACAAGCTCATCTTACCAAGAGCTAAACGTAGCTGCTAATGCTAGTTTTGGTGTGTTTAGTACTAAAGTTAAGGCAGAGTTAGAGGTTAACCATTTAAAAGAGCTAAAAAATGTTAATGTAAAAGTTATTGCTTTTGGTGGTGATACAGAATCTACTATATCTACTATAGGCGAAACAAATTTAAGCTCTCTAGTTAGCTTACTGTCCAAGAGTGCTAACATAGGTTCAGGATTACCTATAAGTTATGTGGTACGTAGTGTAAATACAAATCAAATAGTTGGTGTGCAGCTTGCTACAAAGTATAACGAAACTAATTGCGAACCTCTTTTTGATAATGGAGAACCAATACAAACAAAGCATTGGAGAGGTAATATTTTAAATAAAATGGGAGGCGTTGGTGCAGCTTTTGAGCGCAATAAAGGAGAGTTTATACTTGTAAATACTTCTGGAGATAAATATATGCGTAGTTTTAACGGTGCTTTAGAAGGTCCTTTTTCTGTAACTGATTTGTTTGGTGGTGAATACCCATTCTTTACTGGTGATAAAGACAGTGGAGAGTTTGATGGTATAGGAGCTATTGTAAATCTTAGAAAAAATGGAGAATACAGCAGTGTAGATAAAGAAAAACAGTTTCTAGCAATATCAAAAAACGGGTTACAGTTTAAATATGTTAGTTCAAATTCATGGGAAAATTTCACCTCTTTAGAAGACCTTTCTATAGAGAAATTAGGAAGAGCAGGTAGTAGTGAAGGTTTTGGTACAGAAGGTATAGGAGCTTTGTTAAATGAATTTTATGACTTAAAAGAAGAAGATTCTGACCAGAGTATAACAATAGCGTTTGACAAATTAGGTAAAAGAATTGTCTACTTTTTAGCGGGAAATACTGAAGAAGGAACGGTATTACCATTAAACGTATATGCTATTAAAGATTCTAAAAACGTTTTATTTAAAAATATACCCTTAGAGACTGTAGGTGCATCTTTTAACTTTTATTTAGGAGATAAATTAAGAACTGTGTTTTTTGATATAACTGGTACAAAATACACTGTTTCTGGTAATAATACGGGTGATTATTCTCCAATTTTTAGTCTTTAAGTATTCAATAAAATACATCTAAATAACTAGCTCTAAATTATTCTCAAATTTTGCTTCCTACTTATGATTACATTTAATTATGTAATGGTCTTAATAACTGTTAATAATTATACAGAATTGAGTTAGTTTAACTGGGCAATTTAATTATTGCCCAGTTTTTTTTTTACTCAAGTTTAAAATAATAGTTTTTTAACCAATCTATGCTAAGTCCATTAGTATTGTTTTTTATTTGATTGTTGGTTAATGGTGTTTTACTTTTTAATTTATTAAAAGTATACTTGTTGTTTATACCCTAAATTAAAGAATTAGTATACGAAACAGGCAGAATATACTTAGTCTTTTACAGCATAATAACAGCTGTATGTCTTTATAAGCTATCTAAACCTTCCCTTTTTACTTACATAGGCTATATATTAACTTCATAAAAGAATAAATTAATATGTTAATTTGATAGTTAGTAAAATAAACCGATTATTTTTCGTTTTTTATAATTAAAACTGTAGAAAAATGAATATAATTAATTTTTAAAATTCTGTTTTTCAGTTAATTGAATCTAAATATATTTTTTTGACAACTATTTTTAATAAATGCACGTATATAGTGTGTTACTCGTAGAAGTCTAGTTGTAATTGTATTTTTTTTGTGTTTTATAAGAAAAAATTAACACTTGTCCATGCTTTGTCCATGGTGTTTTCTTTAAAAACATTTGGTTTAGGCTTACTTTTGCAGTGTAAGAAAATATTAAAAATTAAATAATTGAATACAAAAATTATTTAGTTTAAAAATTGGGGAACAGTCGGCCTCTTAAGTGGTTTGTAACTTCATTAAACTTAATGCTGGCTGTTTATTTTTATTTAGCATATAAACGCTACTAATATTTATTAGTGGTATACAATTTATAAATAAAACAAATTTACTTTAATGTAAGTTTTAAGGCTTACAATCACAATTTAAATTAGTTTTTTAAAAATGGGGAACAGTCGGCCTCTTAAGTAGTCTTTGTAAACTTCATAATGCTTAATGCTGGCTGTTTATTTTTTTTTGGCCTGTACCAGTTCTAACTGATCTACATTTACATTTGTAGTAAATAATCCGTAGTTAACAATAGCTTTGTTTTTTTCTAAAGAATCTATACTACCAACAGCTTTTCCATCTAGCATACGGACTCTATCACCAATTTTAAAAATATACTTAGGTTTAAGTTTTTCTTTAACAATAGCTTTTTTCTTTTCTACTTTTTTCTTTTCACGTATTACCTCTACCTTTTTAGCAACTTCTTGCTCTACTTGTTTCTTTTTGGCTTTTTGTGCTTTAACTTCTTTTGCAGATTTCTTTTTACGTTTGCTATTTTCAGTTTCTACAACACGTATTAGTTCTGAGACTAACACACGTTTTTTGTTATCCTGAAAATATTTTTCAGCAGCATCATTTACCTTGTTACCTAAATAAATCATACGTTGGTTATGGTCGTACAATTCTTGGTAGTTTTCTAGCTTAGATTTTATTTTTGTGTTAAGCTCTTCTAAACGTCTAGATTCTTGCCTTGCTTTAGTTTCTTCTTCTTGTAGCCTAGAACCTGTTTTTTCCATTTTACTACGTTCTTTTTGCATTTTAGCAATGGTAGCATCAAAACGGACTTTACCACGTTCTATTTTCTTTTTGGCTTTGTTAATTAAGCTATACGGAATACCATTTTTTTGAGCAACTTCAAAAGTAAAAGAACTACCAGCTTGCCCTAATACAAGTTTAAAAGTTGGTTCTAAACTTTTAGCATCAAACAACATATTGGCATTTGTAGCGTGCGGTAATTCATTAGCTAGCATTTTTAAATTGGCGTAATGCGTAGTAATTACACCATAAGCACCGCGCTCATAAAAAACTTCTAAAAAAGTTTCTGCCAATGCGCCACCAAGTTCAGGATCACTACCAGTACCAAATTCATCAATTAAAAAAAGTGTTTTATCATTACACTTCTTTAAAAAGCTATTCATATTTTTAAGGCGATAACTATAGGTACTTAAGTGGTTTTCTATAGATTGATTATCTCCTATGTCTGTTAATATTTTTTCAAACAAACAAACCGTACTACGTTCATGAACAGGAATTAGCATACCACTTTGTAACATCACCTGTAGCAAACCAATTGTTTTTAAGGTAATACTTTTACCACCAGCATTAGGACCAGAAATTACAATAATTCTGTTGTCCTGTTTTAGTTCTATAGTTTGTGGCCAGGTTTTTTCATTTTTCCTTGTATTAGTTAAGTACAAGAGTGGGTGATAAGCATCACGTAAAAACATAGTTCTTTCTTCACTAATTTTTGGCAAGAGAGAGTTTGTATCTTGTGCATACTTTGCTTTTGCAGCAGTAACGTCTGTTTCTGCTAAATACTCTTGGTAACTAGCTAAAATATAATCAAAAGGTCTAATTGCTGCTGTTAATTCTTTTAAAATACGATTTACTTCTTCTTTTTCATCATATTCTAAATTGTTTAACTCTCTACTATGGCGTAACGTAGCTTCAGGTTCTATATAAACAATGCTACCAGTTTTAGAAGCCCCCATAACGGCACCTTTCACCTTTTTTCTGTACATTGCTTTTACAGCTAAAACACGCCTGTTGTCTACTACAGATTCTCTAATTTCGTCTAAATAATCTGCAGAATTATAAGAGTTTAAAGCAGATAAAAAACTAGAGTTAATTTTACCTTTTACAGAATTAATTTCTCTACGTAAATCGTATAATTTGCTTGATGCTTTATCTTTAACCTCGCCAAACTTATCTATAACAGCATCTATAGCGTTTGGTATTTCTGGTAGCACATTTAGTGTTTCAGAATAGTTACTTAATAATGGGTAATATTCTTTAAACTTTTTAAAAAACTTAATATGTACAACAATAGTATTGCAAATACTGCTAATTTTTTTAAAACCTCCTATTTCTAAGGTTGCGTTTTCTATTTTTAATAAATGTAATTCTTTAGTAATGGCATCAAAACCGTGATTTGGTATACGGTTTTCATTATCGTAAGATGCTACGTATTCACTAGTTTTTCCTAGATTTTCTAAAATTTCTTCTTTACTACTAAAAGGAGTAACGTGTAGTGCTAATTCTTTCCCTAATTCTGTACTACAGCGCAAGTTAATGTGCTCTAATACGGTGTTAAATTCTAGGTCTTGTAATGTTTTAGGGTGAATTTTATGCATTGTATAATTTTAAACCTTGCAAAGGTAAAGATAAGTGATGAAACTAGAAGTTTGTAATTTTGAATTTAGTCATTAAATTTCCAAGCCAAAATTCTACTTTTTTTATTGCCTTGTTCCATAGGCACTATAAAATAACTAGCTTTTAGTTTAGTAAGTTGTTTTTGTAATTTAGTTAAGTTATTGCTTTTAGATACTAAGCTGGTAAAAACAGTAACCTGGTCTTTAAATAAAACACTTTCTTTTATTAATCGTTTTAAAAATAGAGCTTCGCCACCATTACACCAAAGCTCATTAGCCATACCACCAAAGTTAAGCTTTAGCTCACTAGCTTGTTTTCCTAAATTTTTAAGTTTGCGTTGTGTGCCTTTTTTTGCTTCTTTTTCTGATGAATGAAAAGGCGGATTACACATTGTAAAGTCAAACTTTTCATTGGATTTAATTATCCCTGCAAAAATGTTAGCATTATCTTTTTGATGTCTAATTTCAATAGCATCAACTAAATTAGTATTTGCAGTTACATTTTGTTTTGCAGATGCTACAGCTACTTCATTAATATCTGAACCTACCATTTTCCAATTGTATATTTGGCTGCCCAGTATTGGATAAATGCAATTGGCACCCACACCAATATCTAAACCCTTAACAGGTGTATTTATATTTACTTTGTTAAGTATGTCTGCTATATGGTGTATGTAATCTGCACGTCCGGGAATTGGTGCACAAAGGTAGTTTGTAGGTATACTCCAATTAGTAACATTATAGTGTAGCTTTAATAGCGCTTTATTTAATTCTAAAACGGCATTAGGATTAAAAAAATCTATAGTGCTGTTACCAAACTCATTAGTGTGTACAAAAGGAGCTAAAGGAATATGTACTTCTATTAATTTTTTAAATTGATAAGGCGTATTATGTAGATTTTTTGGATGCACAGCAACTGTTTTTTACAAATGTAAGATGATATCTAAAGAGATCACCTATTTTTTTGTGGATTCTAGTGAAAAGAGTGACTATCTTTGCCCAAAATTATATTATGTCAAAAAAGTTTTCTAAACTAGGAGTTTCTACTCCTCTTCTTAAAAGTTTAGCCGAATTAGAAATTACGACTCCTACAGAAATACAAGTAAAATCTATTCCGGTTTTACTAGAGGCTAACAAAGATTTTGTTGGTTTAGCAAAAACAGGTACTGGTAAAACCGCAGCTTTTGGTTTGCCACTTATACAATTAATAGATACAGATAATGCCAACATACAGGCTGTAATAGTTGTACCTACAAGAGAATTAGGTCAGCAAATTTACAGCAATTTAGTTTCTTTTGCTTCACATATGCCTGCTGTTTCAATAGCATCAATATGTGGTGGTACACCTATAAAGCCGCAAATAGAACGTTTAAAAGAAAATACTCATATAGTTATTGCTACTCCTGGTAGGTTAATAGATTTGTTAAAACGTAACGCTATCAGTCTAAAAAATTCTAAATACCTTGTTTTAGATGAGGCAGATGAAATGGTAACTTCCTTAAAAGATGGTTTAGATACTATTGTAGCAGCCTTACCTAAAGATAAAAGAACTATATTATTTACAGCAACAATGCCTGGCGCTATTAAGCAAATGGTACAAAACTATTTATCTAAACACGTTACACAGGTTAGTGTAAATATGGAAACCGTTGGTAATACTAGTATAGATCACCAATATGTTGTTGTAGAACCTATTGAAAAATTAGAGGTTTTAATGCACTTTTTAAACTCTAGAGATGGGCAAAGAGGAATTATATTTTGTAAAACCAAAGCCGCAGTTAACAAACTTTCAAAAAACTTGGCTATAAATAAGTTCTCTTCTGGCGCATTACATGGTAGTTTAACACAACCAATTAGAGACCGTATTATGGGTCAGTTTAGAGAAGGGCACATAAAAATATTAGTGGCTACAGATTTGGCTGCTCGTGGGTTAGATGTAAAAGAAATATCTTATGTTGTAAATTATCATTTGCCAGATGTTTATGAAACTTACGTGCATAGAAGTGGGCGTACAGCAAGGGCAGGAGCAGAAGGATTTTCTTTAACTATTTTGCAGAAAGAAGAAGAAAAAGACATTACAGATTTTGAAAACGAATTAGGATTAAGTTTTAAAAAGTTTAAAAAAGCAGATGCTAGTAGTATTGAAGAAAACAATACATTACTTTGGGCTAAAAAGATTTTTAAAACAAAACCTAATCACACTATATCTGCTGAATTTAAAGAAAAGGTACATACCGTTTTTCATCATTTAACAAAAGAAGAATTGGTAGATAAAATTTTAGCACATCATTTAGGGCAAACTAAAAAACTTGGTTCTAGCTCATTAGAAGATAACAACTTTACGCTTTAATAGCATAAAATAGTATGGCAAATACAATTAAAAATAGAAAGGATATTTTACAAAAATTAAATATTCATCAATTAAACCCTATGCAGCAAGAGGCTCTTTCTGTAATAGAAAATACAACTAACACAGTATTATTATCGCCAACAGGAACAGGTAAAACACTTGCCTTTTTGTTGCCATTAATAGATAGGTTAGATCCAGATTTAGAGGAAATACAGGCTTTAATTTTAGTGCCATCTAGAGAATTAGCCATACAAATAGAGCAGGTTATACGTTCTATGGGCTCTGGTTATAAAGTTAATGCAGTGTATGGTGGTAGAGCAATGTCTAAAGATAAAATAGAGCTTAAGCACATACCTGCAATATTAATTGGTACACCAGGAAGAATTGCAGACCATTTTGATAATGAACGTTTTTCTATAAAATATATAAAGACACTTGTTTTAGATGAGTTTGATAAGTCTTTAGAAACAGGTTTTGAAGAAGAAATGAAATATATTATTAGTTTACTACCTGCTTTAAATAGACGTATTTTAACATCTGCTACACAGGGTGTTACTATTCCAAAATTTGTACGTTTAGATAAAGCTGTAACTATTAATTTTTTAAAGGAAAATAAAAATAAACTAGCAGTTAAAACTGTAGTTTCTCCTAATAGAGATAAGTTAAGAACGTTACTAAATTTACTTAATAATGAAGGGAATAACCCGGGTATCATATTTTGTAATTTAAGAGAAAGTATAAAGGGAGTTAGTCGGTTTTTAGAAAAAAATAATATTACGCATGGCTGTTTCCATGGTGATATGGAACAGAAAGACAGAGAACGTTCTTTACTAAAATTTAGAAACGGAACTTATGATGTTATTGTAGCTACAGATTTGGCTGCACGTGGTATAGATATTCCAGAGATGAAATATATTATACATTATGAGCTGCCTTATAAAAATGAAGAATTTATACACAGAAACGGTAGAACCGCGCGTGTAAATGCTAAAGGAACTGCTTATGTTTTAAAGTGGGAAGAAGAAGATTTACCAGATTTTATTAAAAATGCACCAGTTGCAAAAATTAGTAAAACAGGCACAAGAAAACCACCGTATTGGACAACTTTATTTATTTCTGGGGGTAGAAAAGATAAAATATCTAAAGGTGATATTGCTGGTTTATTTTTTAAACAAGGTAATATTAATAAGGATGAATTAGGAGTTATAGAACTTAAACAAGACTGTACTTTTGTATCTGTACCTGCAGTTATTGCCCCTAAACTTGTAGAAAAACTAAATAATACAAGGTTAAAGAAGAAGAAAGTTAGAATTAGCATTATTTAATGTATGAAAGAAGAGAATACTAATGCAGACAATGCATTATCACAAGAAGAAATAGATAAGTGTATTTCTGTTTTAGAACACTTAATTTCTAATACCGATGAAATTTTTGAAATTTCTAAAGAAAAAAGAACAACTTTAATTAAAGCTGCTGGTCAACTTTCTAGACCAAGTAGAGAAGAGTTTTCTCGTAGAAAAAAAGATGCTAAAAAAGCACAAAAACGTAAACAAGATGCTAGGGACCGTAATGCTCGTAAAGAAACTGGTATACGTAGTGCCCGTGAAGCTGTAGTTTTTGTTGCTCCTAAATTGTTGCCAGAGGCAGATTTATCTAACCAAAAAGAGTTGGAGTTAGAGTCGCCAAGAAACTGTTACGTTTGTAAAGATTTGTTTACTAAGCTGCATCATTTTTATGACCAAATGTGTACTAGTTGTGGAGATTTTAACTATGCCAAGCGTTTTCAAACAACAGAATTAAAAGGGCAGGTTGCAGTAATAACGGGTTCTAGATTAAAAATTGGTTATCATATTACATTAATGTTATTGCGTGCAGGTGCTACTGTAGTTGCAACAACAAGGTTTCCGGTAGATTCTGCTTTGCGTTTTTCTAAAGAAGAAGATTTTACGCAATGGGGACATCGTTTAAAAATTCACGGTTTAGATTTAAGACATATACCTAGTGTAGAAATCTTCTGTAATTTTATAGAACAAAAGTACGAGAATTTAGATATTCTTATTAATAATGCAGCGCAAACAGTACGTAGACCAGCAGGTTTTTACACGCACTTAATGGCTAATGAAGAAAAACCAATTTCAGATTTACCAAAGTATGCTGCAGATTTACTGCAAGATCATGTGGGTTGTATGCAAGAGTTAAAGGAGTTAACCTCTGGAGCATCTCCTAATAAAAATATGCCAGTTACTTGGCATGGACCAGAACCAGGTATAGGAATTAGAGCTTCTGCAAAGTTGTCTCAAATACCATATAGTTTTGATAATTCATTACAAACTTCAGAAGTTTTTCCAGAAGGAGAGTTAGATGCAGATTTGCAACAGGTAGATTTACGTAAAACAAACAGCTGGCGTTTAAAGCTTGGAGAAATTGAAACAACAGAAATGATAGAGGTGCAATTGGTAAACTCTGTTGCTCCGTTTGTATTATGCAACCGACTTTCTGAAGTTATGAAGAAAGAAAACACAGGTAAAAAGCATATTATAAATGTTTCTGCCATGGAAGGTAAATTTCATAGATTCTTTAAAGAAGATAGGCACCCGCATACCAATATGGCTAAAGCAGCCTTAAATATGCTTACACACACTGCCGCTGGTAGTTTAGCAAAAGATGGTATTTATATTAATGCTGTAGATACTGGTTGGGTTACAGATGAAGATCCGGCAGAATTATCTAAAAGAAAAGCAGAATTACACGATTTTCAGCCTCCATTAGACATTGTAGATGGTGCTGCACGTGTTATGGATCCGTTAATTGATGGTATTAATACAGGAAAACATTGGAGTGGTAAATTCTTAAAAGATTACAGACCTATAGATTGGTAGTACTTAAATTTAAGGAGACGTTAAACTTGTGTTAGGCTTTGTTAAACGCTCTATATTGATTTTCATTTTTTGTAACTTAACATTAGTTGATGGTAACATCAATAAATTAAGTTTAATAAAAAATAATATAGAATGATAAAACCTAGAGAAAAAGCCCCAGAATTAAGTATAGAGTTAGTAAATGATACCACTTGGAAGTTGAGTGAACAATCACCAGAAAACTTTACTTTAATTCTTTTTTATAGAGGTAAACATTGTCCTGTTTGTCAAAAACAATTAGAGCAATTACAAAAATCGCTTCCTAAATTTACAGAGCGTGGCGTTAATGTTATTGCCATTAGCACAGATACAGAAGAGGTAGTAAAAGCAACACACAAAGAATGGGATATTAATGATATTCCGCTTGGACACAGTTTTTCTATTGATGAAGCAAGAAAATGGGGATTATTTATTTCTAGTGGAATAAAGCAAGAGCCTGAGTTTTTTGCAGAACCAGGGCTGTTTTTAATTACACCAGACCAAACAATTTACTGGGAGTCTATACAATCTATGCCTTTTGGACGTCCAGAATTTAGAGATGTTTTAGGTGGAATAGATTATATTTTAAAAGCTGACTACCCTGCTAGAGGAGAAGCATAATTTTGTATTTGTTTATCTAAAATAGTAGTTGACAGTTGATTAAAAAAATAATTTGTAATATTAAGTTTAAGTTAACTGATTATAAAGTCTTTAAATAAATTTTGGAGATATGATTATTAGTAGTATTTTTGTTTTAAATTAATTTATTATAAATACAATACAATGAGTAAAGGAACAGTAAAATTCTTCAACGATGAAAAAGGTTTTGGTTTTATCACTGAAGAAGGTTCAGGTAAAGATATCTTTGTACACATCTCTGGTTTAGTAGACGAAATTCGTGAAGGCGATGAAGTTGAATACGAGGTTACAGAAGGTAAAAAAGGTTTAAACGCAGCAAACGTAAGAGTTTTATAACATATACTAGTAAAAGCTTTAAGCTAAGAGTCTATTCGCAAGAATAGACTCTTTTTTTTGTCTTATTATTAACGTAAAACATGGTCTAAATCAACCTATAAAAACATCCTTATTTTGTATCTTTATAGTACAATTTAAACTTATGGGAGACAGAAAAAAAGTAGTAGTTATAGGTGCTGGTTTTGGCGGTATAACTATAGCAAAAGCTTTTAAAAACAAAAATGTAGATGTACGTCTAATAGATCAAAATAATTACCATAATTTTCAGCCTTTAATGTACCAAATTGCCACTGGAGGTTTAGAGCCAGATAGTATTGCATACCCTGTAAGGCGTATTTTTAGAGGATATGACAATGTTACTTTTAGAATGGCAAATGTTATTGCTGTTAACCCTAAAACCAAAGAGCTAAACACAACTATTGGTGCTATTAGTTATGACTATTTAGTAATAGCAACTGGGAGTCAAAATAATTTCTTCAATTTTGAACCAATAAAAGATGAACTGCTAACTTTAAAATCTATTCCTGATGCTTTAAATTTAAGAAGCTACATTTTTCAGAATTTAGAAAAAGCTTTAGCAAAAAAAGATAAAGAGCCATTAGACGAGATTTTAAATATTGCTATTGTTGGTGGAGGACCTGCAGGTTTAGAATTAGCAGGAGCTTTAGCAGAAATGAAAAAACACGTGTTACCTAAAGATTTTCCAGATTTAGATATTTCTAAAATGAGTATAAATCTTTATGAGGCTTCTCCTAATCTATTGAATGCTATGTCTAAACAGGCCTCTGCAAAGAGTTTATTGTATTTAACCAAATTAGGTGTTAATGTGCACTTAAACTCTAGAGTAAGCTCTTATGAGAATAATAAGCTGCAGATAGGTGATAATAGTTTTTATACTGATACCGTAATTTGGACAGCAGGTGTAAAAGCAGCTCCAATAGAAGGTTTGCCAAAACAAGCTATAATAGGAGGTAACCGTATTGCAATTGATGCATACAACCAAGTAGTGCAGACTAAAGATATTTTTGCTATTGGTGATGTGGCTGCGCATATTTCTGAAGAAGATCCCAAAGGTTTACCAATGTTAGCACCAGTGGCACAACAGCAAGGTACTCACTTGGCAAAAAATATAATTAGATTAGCTAATAATAAAGAGTTAGAACCTTTTGTGTACAAGAACAAAGGGGTAATGGCAACTATAGGTCGTAAAAAAGCAGTTGTAGATTTACCTAAATTTAAATTCCAGGGAACCTTTGCTTGGTTGGTTTGGATGTTTATACATATTATGTCTTTAGTAGGGTTTAAAAATAAATTATCTGCTTTTATAGGATGGATGACGAACTATTTTACCTATGATAGACCCTTGGGGTTAATTATTAGACCGTTTAGCAAAAGAAAATAATACGCTATTATTGTTATATAGGTTGATAATCAATTTAAAAGACGTAATTTCGCGGCTGGTTTTAAAAAAGTACCTGAATGAAACGAATAAATCAATATAAGAAAATGTTCTCTGTTGAGAATAACATAGAACTTAAGTCATTAAAAACTAGTTATAGAAAATTAGTTAAAGAGTGGCATCCAGATAAGTTTCAAGAAGGTGACGCTAAGCGTGAAGAAGCAGAAATTAAAAGTAGAGAAATTATAGATGGTTACCATTTTCTTGTAAGTATAGCTCCAGAAACTAAAGTGGCTAATGCAGAAGAATATAAGGCATTAACAACTACTTCTGGTATTTTAGATTTTCAGCATAATGGTCAGCTTTTAGAAGTAACATTTTTAGATGGTACTACTTATGAGTATTTTGGAGTTCCTAAAAAAATATATGCAAAAATGATTAATTCTGATAAGATTTATCGTTTTGCAAAACGTAATATTTTTGAGTCTTATATGTACCGTAAGTCTAAGAAAAACACGCAAGAAGCATAGTAACTTATTTATTTAAGTTGTTGGTGTTAAAAACTTGTTTTACAGATAATTATATTTTGTAATACAAATTTTTTTAAATTAAATAAAAACGCCTGTAAAGATCTACTTTACAGGCGTTTTATTATAAACAAACAACTACAATTATTTATTTAATTCAGCAACTAATTTATCAGCAACTAACTCAGACGAAGCTGGGTTTTGACCTGTAATTAAGTTACCGTCTTGTATTGCGTATGCAGCCCAATCTTCTTTTTTAGAATAGATACCTCCATTTTCTTTTAGCATATCTTCAACTAAAAATGGCACTACATTTGTAAGTTGCACAGCTTCTTCTTCAGAATTTGTAAATCCTGTTACTTTTTTACCATTAACTAATGGGGTACCATCTGTTCCTTTGACACCTTTTAAGGCAGCAGGAGCGTGACATACAAATGCTACAGGTTTTTTCTGCTCATTAAATTTTTCAATTAAAGCAATAGATTTTTCATCGTTTGCTAAATCCCATAAAGGACCGTGACCACCTGGGTAAAATACAGCATCAAAATCATCAGCATTCATATCTGCCAAAACTTTAGTGTTAGCAATTTTATCTTTTGCTTCTGCATCCTTGTTAAAACGCTCTGTGTCTTCTGTAGCAGCGTCTGGAGAATCACTACTAGGATCTATTGGTGCAGCTCCACCTTTTGGTGTTGCAATTGTAATTTCTGCACCTTTGTCTAATAATGTGTAGTATGGGTTTGCAAATTCTTCTACCCAGAAACCAGTTTTTTTACCAGTTTCACCTAATTTATCGTGTGATGTTAATACAAATAATACTTTCATTTTATTTTCTTTTTTAGTTTTTACTGTCTCTAAAGCTTTTTCAGAAACTTGATTGTTTTTTTTAGTGTTGCAAGCTGTAGCCATAACTATAGTCAATGCTACAATTGCAGATTTAATTAAATTCATATTTATTACTTAGTATGCCATTTTTACAATTTTCTCAGCATCTTCTGGTAATAGGGCTTGGTGTTCGCCTAATTTCCATCCACGCTCTGTAAAACGCTTTGCTATTTCTTCTGCTGTACCTTCGTAATCTTTAGTATAGTCAGATAATTTAGTATCTATACCTAATTGGTGAAAGAAAGCTTCAGTTTTTTCTATAGCCGCATAAGCTTTATCGTCTATACTACCTTCTGTTACATTCCAAACACGTTCTGCATATTGTGCCAATTTTTCTTTTTTAGCTTCAAAATTGTATTTGTAGTGACTAGGAGTAACTACAGCTAACGTACGTGCGTGGTCTATACCAAACAAGGCTGTTAACTCGTGTCCCATCATATGTATAGCCCAATCTCCAGGAACTCCTTGTTGTATTAAGCCATTTAAAGCCATTGTACAACTCCACATAAAGTTAGATGCAGCTTCGTAATTTGTTGGATCTTTTACAACAGTAGGAGCAACCTCTACCAGTGTTTGTAAAATACTTTCAGCAAAACGATCTTGTAAAAGTCCGCCTACTGGGTAGGTCATATACTGCTCTAAAACATGTGTAAAAGCATCTGTAATACCATTAGCTAATTGACGTTTTGGAATAGATGTAATAACTTGAGGATCTAGTATAGAAAAGGTTGGAAACAATGCTGGTCCGCCCATAGAAAGTTTTTCTTTAGTTTCTTTTCTAGAGACAACTAAACCAGAATTCATTTCAGAACCTGTAGCTGGTAATGTTAATACTGTTCCAAAAGGTAGTCCTTTACTAGGACGCTCTTTATTTTTAAGCATTTGCCAAGGCTCATCACCATCATACAATGCAGCAGCAGATAAAAATTTGGTACCATCTATTACAGAACCACCACCAACAGCTAATAAATACGTTACTTTTTCGTCTTTAATAACTTTTAAAGCCTCCATTAAAGTATCATACTCAGGATTTGCTGGGATACCACCAAACTCTACCATATCTACTTTTGCCAAAGCAGTTTTTACTTGGTCGTATATTCCGTTTTTCTTTATACTACCACCACCGTAAAGCATTAAAACTTTAGCATCTGCTGGTATTTCTGAAGTTAATTTTTCAATTGTATCTTTCCCAAAAATTATTTTAGTTGGGTTTTTGTATTCAAAATTGTTCATTTTCTTTAGTTTTTAAGTTGATAAAATCTATCTTTTAGATTTTTACAATCATTTTACCTTTGTTTTTACCATCAAACAGGTCTATAAAAGCAGCAGGAATATTTTCAAAACCTTCTACAATAGTCTCTGTATAAGTTAGCTTATCTTGTGCTAACCAAGTTGATAATTCTTTCATTGCCTCTGGAAATTTATCTGCGTAGTTAGAAACAATAAAGCCTTGCATTAAAGCACTATTTTTTACTAAAAATGGCTGTACACTTACACTTTGCGGCAACTCTGTATTGTTGTATACGGATATTGCTCCACAAATTATCATTCTAGCAAATTTGTTGATATTGTATAAGACAGCGTCAGATATTGGTCCGCCTACGTTATCAAAATAAACATCTACACCATTTGGTGCAGCTTCTGCAATTGCTGCAGTCATATTTTCTGTAGTGTTGTAGTTAATGCCAGCGTCAAAACCAAATTTAGATTTTAGCATCTCAACCTTTTCATCTGTACCGGCAATACCAATTACACGTAGTCCTAAAAGTTTACCAATTTGGCCAACTACACTACCAACTGCTCCGGCAGCACCAGAAACAACAAGTGTTTCACCTGCTTTAGGTTTTCCTATTTCTGTTAATCCTAAGTAAGCAGTTAAACCTGTCATACCTAAAATACCTAAATAAGCACTTAATGGAGCTTTAGATTTGTCTACTTTTAGTAGGCCTTCTCCTGTAGATACTTGCTGTGTTTTCCAGTCTAACATACCAGAAACAAAATCGCCCTCTGCAAAATTTTCATTTTTAGAAGCAATTACTTTTGCTATAACACCAGAATGCACTGGTTTGTTTAATTCAAAAGGAGGAACGTAAGATTTGGCATCGCTCATTCTACCTCTTAAATAAGGATCTACAGATACGTAAGCTGTTTCTAAAAGCAACTCACCATCTTTAATTTTTAAATCAGATTCACTTGTTACATATTCAAAATCTGATACTGAAGGCTTCCCTGCAGGTCTGTTTTTTAATAAAATTGTTTGAATCATAATACTGTTTTTATTCTATTACAGTTACTAAATCGGTCATAGGTTTTCTTACCTTAACTAAATTTACTAACCAATCTTCTTCTGTTTTTCTATATCCTAATGGTAATAAAACTGCGCTACGCAAGCCTTTTTCTCTTAGTCCTAAAATTTTATCTACAGCATCTGGCTCAAAACCTTCTAATGGTGTGGCATCTACTTTTTCATAAGCAGCAGCCATAATTGCATGAGAAAAGGCAATATATGCTTGTTTAGCAGCGTGTGTAAAATTTTCTTCAGGGTCTTTTTGCGGGTACATACCTAACAACATTTGACGGTAGTTTTCCCAACCTTCATTTTCAAAACCTCTAATTTCGTTTGTTAAGTCGAACATATAATTTATACGCTCCGGTGTATATGTGTCCCAAGCAGCAAAAACTAATAGGTGAGAGCAGTCTGTAATTACAGATTGGTTCCAAGCTATTGGTCTAATTTGTTCTTTTATATCTTGATTTTTTACTACAAAAATTTCAAAAGGCTGTAAACCGCTAGATGTTGGTGCTAAACGTGCAGCTTCTAAAATACGTTCTATTTTATCCTCTGCAACTATTTCTCCATTCATTGCTTTGGCAGCGTATCTCCAATTTAATTTATCTAATAATTCCATATTGTATATGTATGTTAATTTGTGTTTTATATTGCTTTTATACTATTCCAAGCAGATAAATATGCTTCTTGTATATGTTCTTCGGTTAATTTAATTGCGCCTCTTTTTTGTGATATAATTAAAAACGATAGAGGAATAATTGTATATGCATACATTAAATAATCAGATGATTGTTTAAGTATACCCTCTTTTCTTCCACGTTCCCATATATCTAATAATGTCTGAAAATGTTTAATTCCTTCCTCACGGCTTGGTTCGTCTACCATTGGTGTATTGTCACACTGAGCTAAAAACATAGCTTCTTCAGTATTATTAAATTTAAAATCTGCAATTCTGTTCCATATCAATTTAAAACTTTCTTCTACAGACATTTCTTTTTTATAGGTAGCAAAGGCATAGGCTGTAAACTTTTCTTTAACTTCTATATAAGTCTTGTTTACTAAGTCTTGCTTATTTTCAAAATATAAATAGATTGTAGCAGGTGAAACATTTGCCATTTTAGCAATTTTAGACATAGGTGTAGCGTGGAAACCATTGTTGTTTACCAACTCTATAGTTGCTTTAACAAGGGCGTTACGCTTATCTATGCTTTTCTGTAATTTTGCCATTATGCGTTAATTTTATATAATTTGTAAGACAATGCAATTAATACTAATTGTATTGGTAACCTTATTAATGCTGCTTGGTGACTACCAATTGCTGGTGTGCTAGAAAATACATCCCAAACATGTATTGGTAAAAAAACTAACATTAATATAAATATTAAAAAAGCTGCTTTTTTAGCAAATTTTGGAACAAGTAGTAGTACACCTAAACCAACTTCTAAAATTCCTGAAGCATAGATTATAAAGGTTTTAAATACCAATACATCTGGTACAAAAGGGTTATAAAAATCTGGCTTTACAAAATGTTGTAGTCCTGCATATATTATAAATACAGCAAGAAGTACTTTTAAAATGTTCCAAATTAATTTCATGTTTTTGTTTTGAGAGTACAAAGATATATAAAAATGAATGTTCATTCTTTTTTTTAACGATATTTAATATCAAATTAACAAAAACGTTAAATTCTAGTACTCTAATAATATAGGAATTACTTCTCCTGTGGTAAGGTTATCTAGCATTATGTTGTCTATGCGTACACGCACCAAACGTAGAGTAGGGAAGCCTACAGCTGCAGTCATTTTTCTTATTTGTCTAAACTTACCTTCGGTGATACAAATACTAACCCAGCTACTTGGTCTGTGTCTGCCTAGTCTTATTTTAGCATTTGGTGTTGGTAAATTTGTAGGTTCTTCAATACGTTTAGCAATGCAAGTTTTTGTTATATAAGTAGTTCCTTTTAAACCAATTTCTACCCCTTTTTCAAGTTTAGCTATAGCTTCATCAGTAATTAAACCATCTAATTGTGCGTAGTATTCTTTTTCTATTCCAGATCTATTTATGTCATCACTTAACTTACCGTTTGTAGTTAAAAGGAGTAAACCTTCAGACTTTTCATCTAACCGACCAACTGGCATTATTCCCTTTGGAAAATTATAAAGTTCAGATAAAAACTTTTTTTTAATTTGATTATTGTCATTACTAGCCAACTGACTAAGTACACCATAAGGTTTATACATTTTGTAGTGAATATGATGACTGTTAGACATAAAAAATTAATTTGTGTGCAAAAATAATAAGAATAAAAGAGAGTTAGACTTCATAGCGGGCCTTATATACCACAAATATTAAGACAATTTTAAGAGTGTTACCTTAGTAACAAAAGTATCTTTATATCCAATTTAAAAAAACTATTATTAATGAAAAATATATACACAGTAGCCCTTGTTACTATTTTGTTTGCCTCTTGTAAAGACGGTAAAAATAAAGTAGAAACAACTACACCAGATGCTATGAGTACAAAAGACAACCCTTTGCTAGTAGAAAGTAAGCTACCTTACGGTGCGCCTGACTTTACATTAATTAAAAATGAACATTTTAAACCTGCTTTGCAACAAGGTATTGCTGCACAGAATAAAGCTGTAGCTAAAATTGCAAATAATACAGAACCAGCTACTTTTGATAATACAATACTAGAATTAGAAAAAAGTGGTACGCAATTGCAAAACGTACAAAACATTTTTTCTGGATTAACAGGTGCACATACCAATGATGAATTACAGGCTGTACAAGAAGAAATGGCACCTAAATTCTCTGAACTACAAGATGGTATTTACTTAAACGAAAATTTGTTTGAGCGCGTAAAAGAGTTGTATGTAAAAAGAGATAGTTTAGTTTTAGATCCAGAGTCTTATAAGTTATTAGAAACTTACTTTGAAGCTTTTGAAAAAGCAGGAGCAAACCTAAGTTCTGAAGATAAAGAAACGTTAAAAAAATACAACACAAAGCTGGCAACGCTTATTAATAGTTTTAATAAAACTTTGTTGTCTGCCAATAATAACGGAGCTATAGTTTTTACAAAAAAGGAAGATTTAGCTGGCTTAACAGAGGCTCAATTAAAATCATTAGAAAATAAAGATGGTGAAGGTTGGAAAATTCCATTGCTTAACACAACGCAGCAACCATTATTACAAAGCTTAGAAAACAGAGCTACCAGAGAAAAAATATTTAAAGCAGCTTTTAACAGAGCAGACGGTACTAAAAATGATACTAAAGATATAATTCTGCAAATTGCAAATTTAAGAGCTAAAAAAGGAGCGTTATTAGGTTTTACTAATTATGCAGAATGGAGTTTACAAGGTACTATGGCAGAAAAACCTGAGAATGTATTTAATATGTTTAATGGTTTAATACCAGCTGCTACTGCTAAAGCAAAAAATGAAGCAGAAGAAATACAAAAAATGATTACCAAAAATGGAGAAGATTTTACTTTAGCCGCTTGGGATTGGAACCGCTATGCAGAAATGGTTAAAAAAGAAAAATATGACTTAGATGAAAACGCTATTAAACCATATTTTGAAATAAAAACTGTTTTAGAAAAAGGCGTTTTTTATGCTGCAGAAAAGTTATATGGTATTACTTTTAAAGAACGAAAAGACATTCCTACCTACCATAAAGATGTTATGGTGTATGAGTTGTTTGAAGAAAACGGAGATAAATTAGGTCTATTTTATGCAGATTATTTTGCTAGACCAAGTAAAAGGGGTGGTGCTTGGATGAGTAATTTTGTAACTCAGTCTCACTTATACAACAAAAAGCCTGTAATTTATAATGTGTGTAATTACCCTAAACCTGCAGAAGGTGATGCTGCTTTAATTACTTATGATGACGTTAGTACAATGTTTCATGAATTTGGACACGCATTACACGGCTTTTTTGCAAATCAAGAATATCCTTCTTTATCTGGTACTGCTGTTGCAAGAGACTTTGTAGAGTTTCCTTCTCAGTTTAATGAAAATTGGGCCTTGTATCCAGAAATATTAAAAAATTATGCGTTACATTATAAAACAGGAGAGCAGATACCACAAGCTTTAATAGATAAAATTAAAAAAGCAGGTACATTTAATCAGGGATATAGTTTAACAGAAAACTTAGCTGCTTCTAATTTAGATATGCAATGGCATACAATTGCTTCAGATGCTAATGTAAGTAGTGCCAATGCTTTTGAAAAAGATGCATTGCATAAAACTAAGTTAGATGTTGTTAGTGCTGTGCCACCACGTTACAGGTCTACTTATTTTGCACATATTTTTGGTAGTGGTTATGCTGCTGGATACTACTCTTATTTATGGACAGAAATGTTACACCATGATGCATATAATTGGTTTGAAAATAATGGAGGTTTAACTCGCGACAATGGGCAACGTTTTAGAGATATGGTACTCTCTAGAGGAAATACAGTAGATTTAGAAGCTATGTATAAAAATTGGAGAGGTAGTGACCCAAAAATTGAACCAATGCTAAAAGCACGTGGATTAAAATAAACGCGATTATATAAATTTTAAAAAGGAGCCTATATGGCTCCTTTTTGTTTTTAGCACGCTAAATTTTAGCTTTATTTTAAGTGTTGTATAAACATTATAAAGTTAGTATTTAGCGAAATCCTTTTCGTGGTTTTAACAAATTTTATAGATACTCCTTTTATCAATTACCTCTTATATTTTTTACATTTACTAAAACCAAATTTAAATTAACTTGCAAAGTTCTATTAAAACATATAATAAAATTTCTTCTAGTTTAGATATAAAAATAGAACCATTTGATACACGTAAACGTTATACAAAACCACACAAGCACAACAAGTATTTAGAGATTGTTTACTTTACCAAAGGATCTGGCTATCATCACATAGATTTTAAAAGTTATGAGATTAAACCTCCTGTATTTTTTTTAGTAAAAAAGAACCAGGTTCACAATTGGGGAATAGATACAGAACCAAAAGGTTATGTCATAATTATTAAAGAAAGCTTTTTAGACAAGACCTTAGATAAATTTATAAATACCCAACTACACAAATTAAAAAATAGTTCTAAGGTTAGAATTAAAGAAGTTAATAGTTCTTTAGAATACTTGTTTAAAGCTATGAGTTTAGAAATTAAACAAGAATATGTTAATCAGGAGGTTATTGAGGTTGGTTTAAAGTCAATTCTAGCTAAGTTGGCTAGCTTTTTAAATGAAGAATCTACTTTGGGTACTACAAATGTTACTTCTAATTTTTTAGAACTATTATCATTAAATCTTAAAAATAACGTGACTTTTTATGCAGATAAATTGGGGGTAACTTCTCAAAACTTAAATACATTATGTAATAAGGTTTTTGGTAAAACAGCATCAGATGTTATAGCAGAACATATTATAAAAGAAGTAAAAAGGCAGCTATTATATACCAACAAATCTGTTAGTGAAATTGCATATGATTTAGAGTTTAAAGATACATCGCACTTTACAAAATATTTTAAACGATATGTATTGCAAACACCTTTACAGTACAAAAAATCTTTTAGCTTATAAATTAGACCATTATTTAGTTATATACACCATTCTTACGTTGTTAATGCAAGTAAATTAGCAACTAAAATTTACTACAAATATGAAACTTAAAATACTATTATCTCTTTTTGTCTTATGCTTTTTAGGACAGAATGCAGCAGCACAAATTACAGGTAAAATTACAGACGTTGGCAATGGCTTAGCTTTAGAATATGCTACAGCTGCACTTTATAAAAAGAAAGACTCTAGTTTAGTTACTGGTGTTATTACAGAATTAAATGGCTCCTTTGTGATACCTAATGTAAAAGCAGGAATCTACTTTTTAGAAGCTTCTTTTTTAGGTTATACTACAAAAAGAGTAGACGTTATTGTATCTAAAAAAGGTGCTAGTATAGATTTAGGAACCATACAACTATCCTTAGGGAACCAGTTAAATGAAGTAGTTGTACAAGCAGAACGGGTTGCTGTTGTGCATAAAATAGATCGTCAGGTTTTTGATACTAAAAAATATCAAAGTAGTGAAGGAGGTTCTGCTGTAGATGTAGTTAAAAATTTACCATCTGTTACTGTAGATGGTCAGGGAGAAATAAGTGTTAGAGGTAGCCAAGGTTTCTCTGTATTAGTCAACGGTAAACCAACGCAAGGAGATGCTAGTGCAATTTTAGCACAATTACCAGCTAATGCTTTAGAGTCTGTAGAACTAATTACAGCGCCATCTGCAAAGTATGACCCTGAGGGCAAAGGCGGAATTTTAAATATTATAACTAAAAAAGGAGCTACAAACGGTACGTACGCACAGGTAAATGTACGTGGCGGTTTTCCGTCTATAGAAGAGTATGATACAAAAGAAGCTGCACAGCGTTACGGTATAGATGCAACGCTAAATAAACGTACGGATAAATGGAACTTTTCTTTAGGGGCTAGTTACCAACGTAATGATAAAACAGGTAGAAGAGAAGGAGATATGTTTATTGTAAACCAAGCCGAAAATAAAACTACTTTTTTACCTTCTGATGGTGAACGTAGTTTTGACGAAATTAGTTATAATGGTAGGTTTAATGTAGATTATACTCCTAATAAGAGAGATAGTTATTCTGTTGGTTTTTTTGCAGGAAAACATACAAAAGATAGGCTAGCAGATATTGTTTATTATGACAATCATGCAGTGTCACCATCAAATAGTGATAATAGGTTATATACATTTACATATTACAATCACAACTTAAGAATTAGAAAAGGAGATTTTGCTTTGGGTAGTTTTGATTATGAGCATAAGTTTGATGATGACTCTAATTTATTTGCATCATTTTTATATGAATATACATTTTTAGGCGGACCAACAGTAAACGATAATTTAGGAAATCCTGATAATACTATTATTTATCAGCAAGAATACAATACAAATGATAACCCGTTGTATGGTACACGTGTAAATTTAGATTATAAGTTTAAACCTTTTTCTTTTGGTACTTTAGAGCTTGGTTATCAGTTTCGTAATTTAGATCATACAGGAGAATTTGTTTATCAAAGAGATGGTATTTTAGTGCCAGAGTTTTCTAGTGATGTGTCTTTAGATAGAACCATACACTCTGGATACACACAGCTTACAGGAGCAAAAAACAAGTGGAATTATGCTGCTGGTGTGCGGTTGGAGTCTATGGATAGGGAATATACAGAATCTTTAAAGAGTGAAACATCTCCTGATACTTATACCTATGATTTTGTAAAGCTTTTTCCGTCTGCATCATTACAATATAAGTTAAGTGATAAAACAAAACTAAAAACAGCTTACAGTAAAAGAGTAGAGCGTACAACTACTTTAAAAATGAATAGTTTTGCAGAGCGTGAGCACTCTGAAGTATTTGAGCAGGGTGATAATAAACTAGAACCAGAGTTTATTGATTTAGTAGAAGTAGGTATAACACAAAAATTAAAAGGTGGAAATTCCTTTTTTGCTACTGCATATTACAGGCACGTAGAAAATGTAATTAACCGTGTTAATGTGCTTGCTTATCAAGAAAATGGTGCTGTTATAGATACCATTATTAATCGTGTTTTTTCTAATGTAGGTAAAAGTGATTCTTATGGTTTAGAGGTAGGTGCAACTATTAAACCCATTAAAAACTGGTCTAACTTTATAGGTGCAAATGTATATAGTTATAATATTAAAGGTGCTTTAAACTTTAATCACAGAGATGGTATTGCACGCACATACGGTATAAATAGTAAAGCAACTATTTACTCTATAAACTTAAACTCTACTTATAATTTTTGGCAAAATGCTAGCGCACAGTTTTCGTTTAATTATTTATCAGACAGAAACACGGCAATGGGAGAGGACTCCAGGTTTTATTCGCCAAATTTGACTTTTAGAAAATCGTTTTTAGATAATAAATTAACAGCAACGTTGCAATGGCAAAATATAGATATGGGACTTTTAAATACAAATGAGCAACGTATTACTACATCTAGACCAGACCAATTTTATACAACAACAAATTATAAGTATGAGGTAGATATGGTTTCTTTAAATCTGTCTTATACATTTAATGCAAACAAAAATAAATCTAAATTTATTGATAGTGAATTTGGAAAAAGAGAGTTTTAATTAGACTGTTAAATTTGTAAATTAAAGCCTAGTT
This sequence comes from Cellulophaga sp. RHA19, assembly GCF_002813425.1. Classification (NCBI taxonomy): domain Bacteria; kingdom Pseudomonadati; phylum Bacteroidota; class Flavobacteriia; order Flavobacteriales; family Flavobacteriaceae; genus Cellulophaga; species Cellulophaga sp. RHA19. Next base: position 2,960,925 of record NZ_PHUL01000001.1, on the reverse strand, counting down.
AATGTTTGTATAACTAGGCTTTTGCTTTTAATTAAAATAACTGTTGTTTCACTTTTTCATAATAACTATCACTTACAGGTATGTTTAAAGTAGATAGCAATAAGTCTCTGCCTTTTAAGCTTGTAACCTTGGTTTTATTTACAATAAAAGACCTGTGTACCCTCATAAATAAATTAGGGTCTAAAGATTTTTCTAGTGATTTTAATGTTTGGTGACTCATTATTTTTTTGCCATCTACCATATAAAAATTAACGTACTCACTATCACTCTCTATATGCGTAATATTTTTTAATTGTATTTTGTGTAAGTCGTAACCAGATTTAATAGTTATGGTATCGTTTGCAGGTTTAGCAATTGCATTTTTGGTTTCTAATTTATTTACGGCTTGTAAAAAACGCTCAAAAGTTATAGGTTTTAATAAGTAGTCTAACGCATTAAGTTCATAGCCTTGTAAAGCATACTCAGAGTAAGCTGTGGTAAATATTATTTTGGTTGATGAAGGTATTATTTTGGCAAAATCTGTTCCTTTTAAGTTAGGCATTTGTATATCTAAAAAGAGTAGGTCTATAGCTTCAGACTTAATTGTACTTATAGCCTCAACAGGATTTTCAAAATCAGCTACAAGCTCCAGGTAGTCTAATTTATCAATATAACTAATTAACAAAGCTCTTGCTAGCTCCTCATCATCTATAACAATACACTTATACATTTTTTTGTAGGTTTAATTCAACTTTAAAAATACCACTGGTTTTAGAAATAGACAAAGTATGTTTGTTGGGATATAGTATTTCTAATCGTTTTTTAACATTATCTAGGCCAATACCACCAACTTCATCTTTTAAAATATCTTTATCTGCAATACTATTTTCTACTTTAAAGTTTATGTTTTCTTTATCTGCTGATAAATTTATAGTTATAAAGGTATCTTTTCTTTGCTCTATATTGCTATGTTTTATTGCATTTTCTACAAATGGTATTAATAACATAGGGGCTATTTGTATGTTATTGTCTAGCGTGTTAAATGTCATTGTAATAGGATATTTTTTACTGCTTTTTAGCGTAAATAACTTTATGTAGTTTTCTATATATTCTACTTCTTTAGATAGTAAAACAAAAGGTCTTTCGCACTCATATAATACATACCTAAGCATTGTAGATAAATAACTTATACTTTGTTGGGTTTTTGCAGTATCAATAGCAGATAATGCGTAAATATTATTTAATGCATTAAATAAAAAATGAGGATTTATCTGTGATTTTAGCAGCTTTAATTCTGTTTCTAAATTTTCATTTTTACTAATAATTATTTCCTCTTCTTTCTTTTTAGTATAAACCACAAATTCTACTACGGTTGCTAAAATATATGCTATTAAAAGTAATAATACCTGTGTTAGATGCCTAGATGGTGGCATAGGTAATGGTCTGTTTACATTCCTTATTTGTGGCATTCTGGGGATATGTTGCGCTTGGTCTAGTGGTAGTAAAGTAGATGGTATTATAATAAATATAGTAAGCGCTATAATAGAAATACAAACAAATTTAAAGTGCTTTTTAGTAAACAAAAATTTTGGTGCAGTATAGTATATAAGTAGTGCTATTAGAATTATTTGACCTATAGCAGAAAAACTATTTCTTTCTAAAAAAATAGTGTCATAGCCTTGTTGTGACCATAAAATAAACCAAAGTAGTAGCCATAATATGGACTGAAAAATAAATCTAATAGTTGCATTCATATTGCAAATAAATAAAATAAAAAATCAATTCAACGTCAAAAACAGCATCATTCATCTACACATAATAGGGTTTCACAGAATGTGCACCTGCTTCTACTTAAAACCGCAGTAATTTTACTTAAAACACAACATCTGTAGTAAACTAATATACATCTTTGACATCTAAATAGTTGAATTTTAAAAACAAATATTATGAAGTGTACAAGAGTAAAAAAGGGAGTTTTAGGAGTGGTGTTAATAGCATTTTTTGCAATTGGTTTAAAAGCCCAACCACCAAAAGGAGAGCAACGAAAAAGACCAACAATTGAAGAAATTTTTAAGCAGATGGATGCTAATAAAGATGGTAAACTTTCAAAAAAAGAAGTAAAAGGGCCTTTATTAAAAGATTTTAAAAAAATTGACACTAATGAAGATGGCTTTTTAACTAAAAAAGAAATAGAAAAAATGCCTAAACCAGAAAAAAGAGAAAAGCCATCTAAATAGGAATTATTTAATATAAAAATATGAAGAAGATTAAATTAATACATATAAACATATTAGTACTTGCTATAATTACTACAGTAGCATTTTTAGCCTGTAGTAATGATAGTAATTCTATTGAAAATGATACAGACGACTCTGAGTTAACTGGAGAATTACATGCAGCATTTGCTGAATTTGATACAGATAATGTAACTATTTTGTTAAACGGCTCTGATGTAGAAATAGAAACTAACGGAATGCCAAACCATACGTCTCCGTATTGGTCTAATACTACAGAACGTAGTGCAGTAGACCCAATGGGAAACACACTTACAACTGAAGCCGCAGATACAAATCACGCTTTATTTGTAGAACCTACGGTTACAAGTTATGATAAAATGGCTCCTGGAAATATAGATGACTTTAATGGTTCATACTCGCTGACTGTTCCCCAAAACCCCATTAAAGCAACAACAAGTATATCTACAGGTCTAGGAGCAATTGGCATTGCAATTAGTGGCGCAATGATTTATAATGATGAAGAGGGACCAAATGTGCCTTTAGATGATGCAATAGGATCTTTAGATTTTACAGCAGCTCATACAGGTCCACAAAGTTATCATTATCATTTAGAAACTAAAGCGTGGTCTAATGATGATCAAAATTTAATTGGTATTATGGCAGATGGTTTTTTTCTGTATGGAAGAAAATGTAATGCTACAAGTGATTACCCTACAGATTTAGATGCTTCTGGCGGACACATAGGTACCACACAACATACAACAGAGGAAGAATACCATTATCATATACAAAATGAATTATATCTTAATCAATTTTACATCTTATTTCCAGGTGATTACCAAGGAACGCCAAATACTATTTTATAAATTAGTATTAGTTGCAATACTCTTTTTTGTTAGTAGTTGCACACCTAGTATTGCTGTGTCTAAGAAAAAATTAGAAGTAAAAAGTAATGAAGGGCTTGTGTATTACAAAAGCAAGCCTTTTACTGGTTTGGCCGTTAGTTTTTATAAACACGGAGGAAAATCTGAAAGTATTAGCTATAAAAACGGTAAAAAAGAGGGCGACTATAAAAAGTGGTTTTACACAGGTTTACTTAGTTATAAAGCATATTATAAAAACGGAAAAAAACAAGGTGTTGTAAATTCTTGGTGGCGTAATGGTAAACTTAGGTCTAAATCTGTTTTTAAAGAAGGAGTTGTAAATGGGTTGCAACAACAGTGGTATAATACAGGGGCAAAGTTTAAAGAAATGAATATTGTTAACGGTAGAGAAGAAGGCATACAAAAAGCTTGGAGAAAAAACGGAAAAATTTATAATAATTATGAAGCTAAAGACGGAAGAATTTTTGGACTTAAAAGAGCAAACCTTTGTTTTCAGTTGGAAGACGAGATTGTACAAATTAAGTAATGTAGTTGTTATCTTTTTAGTTACGACTCTTTTTGTTGGCTGTAAGCAAAATCTAGAAAACCAAAGCGTAAGTGCTTTGCCGTTTTATAATGAATCTAGTTTTACTCCAAAATGGCTAGCAGAAGATAGTAAAGAACTTAAAGAAATACATACAATACCTAATTTTAGTTTACTAAATCAGGACGGTAACATAGTAACAAGTAATACTTTTAGAGATAAAATATACATAGCAGATTTTTTCTTTACTACTTGTTCTGGTATTTGTCCTAAAATGACTTCAAATATGAGTGTTTTACAAGAGACTTTTAAAGATGATGACGATGTTTTATTAGTATCACATAGCGTTACACCAGATATTGACACTGTAGCTATTTTAAAAGAATATGCAGAGAATAGAGGTATAGTATCTAATAAGTGGCACTTGGTTACAGGAGATAGAAGTAATATTTATGATTTAGGTAGAAATGCCTACTTTATTGAAGAAGATTTGGGTGAATTAAAAACTGAAAACGATTTTTTACATACAGAAAATTTTGTGTTAATTGATAAAAACCAACGTATACGAGGTATTTATAATGGATTAAACAAAACAGCTATACAGCAATTAATAAAAGATATTAAAACTTTAAAAGAGAGCTTTTAAAATATAGTATATAAGCTAGTTAGAGTATAGTATTAATGCTACGCCTAAAAGTATGCCTGCAAGCGGAATTAGCTTTTTACGCTTATTTTTCTCTTTAAATAAAATTCCGCCTAAGACAACAGCAATTAATATTTGGCTTCTTTTTATTGCAGATAATAACATAATTAAAGCATCAGGATCTTGTAATGCTTTAAAGTAAAAATAATCTGCTGTTTGCAATAAAATACCAACAGCTGGTATAGACCATCTCCATTTAAAAGCATTTCTTTTTTCTGCCTTAGGAAACCAAGTTATAGCAAGTATTACCAATAAAATTAAAATTGTATACCAGCAAAACCAAAATTGTAATGTTTGGGGATTTAAATTTACGTTTTGTATTAAAAATTTATCATATAATCCGCTAGACGAACCTAAAAATGTGGCACCAATTATAGCAAAAATCCATTTGTTATTTTTAAAATTGATACCTTCTTTTTTTCCAATTCTAGAATATAAAAAAACAGAAAATATAATTAAAAAAAAGCCTATCCATTGCCAGTGATTAGGTCTTTCTTGGTAAATAAAAATAGCACCTATAAATGTAAAAAAAGGTCCTGCAGAGCGTATGGGTGTTACAATAGTAATGGGCAAATGCTTTAGTGCTTGGTATGCTAAAACCCAAGAGCCAGCCATTAGCATAGATTTTACAACAATATAACCGTGTTTTTGCCAAGGAATATCTGTAATGTAAAAACCTACTTCTTTAGTATATTCAGGATAAAATTTAGAACCTAAATAAAAAGGTAATAAGAGCAAAAAACCTGCTGTTATAGTACCTAAAAGTACAGGAAACACTTCATTACCTTGTACAGCGTGTTTTTTACATAAATTATGTAATCCTAAAAATAAAGCCGATAAAAGACCTAAATACATCCACATGGCCGCGAAGATAACTTTTTAGATAAATTTTAATAGAACTATATCTTAATTTATACTACTTTTCTTCAATTTAAAAGGATACAAGCTAATGTAAATAATGGTGTAGATAATTAACAAAAGTAAATACCAAGTATTACCAATAAGTTCTGTGTAAGTTAGGTTTCCATCAGAAAAGCTCAAAATCATTAATACTTGTGCTCCATAAGGTAGTAAACCTTGTGTAATACAGGCAAAAATATCTAAAATTGAAGCTGTATTTTTATTATCTAATTTATACTCATCATTAATAGTTTTTGCAATAGAACCAGAAATAATAATAGAAACTGTATTGTTTGCTATAGCCATATTTACTGTACTAACTAAGGTTGCAATACCAAATTGAGCAGATTTTTTACTCTTTATAAGGGTTTTAATCTTATTTAAAATATAATCTATACCGCCATTTTTAGCTACTAATGCTGCTAATCCACCAGATAGTAATGATAGTAGAAAAATCTCTGTCATACTTGTAAATCCATTGTAAGCAATTTTGGTAGATTCAATAAGCGTAAAATCACCATAAAAAATACCAATTGCGGCAGCTATTAATACACCTAACAATAGTGTAACAAATACGTTTACGCCAATTACAGATAGCGCAATTACTAATATGTAAGGAACTATTTTTAGTAATGAATAATTGTATGTAACATCTTCTAAATTGTTAGACTCTAAAGCAGCGCCTTTAACTATTAAAATAGCAATTGTAAAGAGTGCTGCTGGCAAGGCAATTTTTATGTTTTGCTTAAATTTATCACTCATTTTTACGCCTAAGGATTGTGTTGCTGCAATTGTAGTATCTGATATTACCGAAAGGTTATCTCCAAACATAGAACCACCTAATAGAGCGCCGCAAAGTATAGCTAATGACACACCTCCTTTATCTGCAAAGCCAATAACAATAGGAGTTAGTGCAACTATTGCACCAACAGATGTGCCTGTAGATATAGATAAAAATGCAGCAATTATAAATACTCCAAAGTAGATATATTGTATGGCTATAAAATCTAAACCAAGGTTCACAATAGCATCTACACTACCGGTCTCTTTTGTAATTGTAGCAAAAGCACCAGCTAACAAATATATTAAACACATTGTTAGTATTTTACTATCTCCGCAACCAGCTAAAAGTGTTTCTATTTTAGAGTTTATGCTTTGTTTAAAAATTAAAAAAGCTACAATAATACCGGCTATAACTGCTATAGGTGCAGGTAAAGCATAAAAATCATTTTGATAAATACCTACACCTAAAAATGTAAATACAAATACAAATAAAGGGAGTAAAGCAATAAACCTAGGCTTGTTGTTTTTAATGGGTGTCATTTTTTTAGTTTTGCAGAACCAAAAAGAAAAGGACAAATAAGTGGAGCTGAATTAACATTTTTTCCAAAGTATTGGCTTATCCTTTTTTAGCACCTTGCTTGTTAATGCAGGTTGCTATCTCTTTTTTGAGATTCTTGATAATTAAGTGCGCAAAACTAAAGCATAACAACGAGATAAAATCATAATTTTCTGTTATTTTTTAAGTTCTCTTTTTCTTGCTATAATACAGAATGTACTTAAACCCACTAATAACAACATCATTTTACAGTTAAACAAATTAGTACTTCCTAAGGCTCCAAAATAACCTGCATAATTAATATTGTTAATGTTTGCGTAGGTTATCATAAAAAACAAGACCTCAAAAAGTTTTTTTCCTTTAGATAATATACCAAGCGTAACTACTAATAATACTATAAATATACTTCCCAACAATATAGAAACTACAGATGAAAAATTTAAGTTAATGGTCAAACGTAATATTAATGGTAAAGCTAAAAAAATGAATAAGCAAACACCCGCTAATAGTTGAGAAAACAGCACTCTAGAAATAGGCTTGTAAGCAGAGTAAGAAAAATAGTCTACATTATATGTTGTTTCTTTTACTGATAAATCTGAAATCCTATGTACTTGTAAAAACCATAAAATAGGTAAAATAAATTTGAAAGAAACAGCTATTGGAAGAAATAGTAAAAGTAACATTCCCAATATATTTATAATCCATAACCACTTTTTTCCTTTTCGAAGTATAAGTAGTATTTCTGCTTTTAATAATGGATAAATACTATAATTTATTTGCGCATTAGATAGTTCTTTTAAATTAATTTGGTGTGTTGTATTAGGCTTATTTATTCTCTTTTCTTGTTCCTTAGATGTAGAATACTTAGTTATATTAAATCGATGAAAAAATTTGGACAAAACAAGTATTATAATAAGACCTAAAACCACCAATAGAAAACGACTTATAATAAAAGAAGTAGGGAAATCTATACCGTTAAATTCAAATTTGTTAAAGTTACTTGTATTTCCTACTATATATCCTATTGCTAAATTTGTATCTGTTGTAGATTTTGTAATGGTTTTAACTTGTTTCTCTAATTGATGTATTACAACATTGCTTCCTAAAATGTCTAATGTGTAACTGTTTTCTGTTTTAGGAGAAAACAAAATTAGAGTAGAATAAATAATAAAGAATAAGACATTTTGTAAAACAGAATATTTACTTAATACTAATTCAAAAACAACAGCAATAACAGCAATGCAAAACAATGCAGGAGTAGTAATAAGAGCGTATGGTTTTATAAACTGTAAAAGGTTAAAAGAATAATTATCATTATATAAAAAGAAAAGTATGATGCTCATTATAAAAACTACAAGAGCTATAGTTAAAAGAACTAAAAAGTTACTTAATACTTTACTAAGTAAATAACTAAAATTTTTAATTCTTGTAGTAGCTATAATTTGTCCAACTTTAGTATTTGTATCCGTTTTTATTGCACTATTAACAAGATAAAAACCTATTAACGATAAAAAAATACTTGTCATTATAGCGGTAACATAGCCAAACCAAGCAGAATTATAAACTCCAACATAATCAGCTATTCTAATTGTAGAATAGTTAGCATTAGGCTCTGGCACAAAAGTATACGCAATTGCTAAACTAGTACAAAGAGTTATTAAAAAAGCATAACTTCTTGTACGTTGTTTATAATCTAATTTTACAATACTAAAAAATGAATTCATAGCCTTATTTTGTTTTGGTTAAGTAGAGATAAGCATCTTCTAAATTTGCTGTTTTTTTTATAGAATTTTCAATAGGTGTATTTGTTATATAGCGTACTAATAATTGGTTATTTTTTCTTGATGCACTAACTATAATTTTATCAGCTTTAAAAGCTGTTAAATTCTCTTTATCAATAGTTGTCTCAAATACTTTATTTGTTACGTGTTGTAATATATTTTCTTGAGTTCCGTAAGAAAGTAGAGTGCCTTTTTTCATAATTGCAACCTTATCTGCAATAGTATCAATGTCAGAAACAATATGAGAAGATAAAATAACTATACAATCGTTTGCTAAGTCAGATATTAAATTTCTAAAGCGTACACGTTCTTCTGGGTCTAAACCAACTGTAGGTTCATCAAAAATTACAATTTTAGGATTGTTAAGTAAAGCCTGTGCAATACCAACTCTTTGTTTCATTCCTCCAGAATAGCTTCCTATTGGTTTTTTAGCAGCGTCAATTAAGTTTAAACCTTCTAGTAATTTTGATATTCTAGATTTTAGATTATTTCCGCCAACTCCTTTCATAGCTGCTATGTACTCTAAAAATTCGTATGCATTTAAGTTTGGGTATACACCAAAATCCTGAGGTAAAAAACCCAATTGTTTTCGCATATAATTAGCATCTTTAATAATATTGTTTTTGTTTAATATAATGCAGCCTTTAGTTGGTTTATTAACTGTAGCTATCATTTTTAATAAAGTAGATTTTCCTGCCCCATTAGGACCTAATAAGCCTAATATTCCTTTTTCTATACTAATAGAAAAATCTTTCACACCATATTGGTTTTTATTGTATTTTTTAGATACATTTTGTATTTCTAGTGTCATAGTATTAATTTTTAGAGTTTATTTTACTAATTACAGTTTTAAACCCATTTTGATTAAACTCTAGACTATTACTATCTCCTTCTATTTGAGTTAAAATAACCCCTACAGTAGTATCATAAAGAGCTTTGTCATTTTTTTGAATTAGTTCACTCTTAACCTTTTGAGCATCAACTACTAGATACATTTTATTATTTTCTTGTATTATATTTAAAGTTAAATTAGCTTCTTTAAGTAAATAAGTTCCTGTGTATTTTTTAAATTTTTTTAAGTCTATTTTTTTAAAGTTAGATATTGAATTGTCATTTACATAAGCCAATAAATCGCTAGTAATTGCTTTCTTAGAAGTAATGCTTTTTGAGTTAGAAAATATTAAATACAAATTTTTAGTTGTTGGGTTGTATTCATTTCTAAAAGCGTATCCTATATTATTTCCTCCGTGACCGTAATAGTTTTTATTATTAAAATTGAATTTAAATATGCCGTAACCGTAAGTTTTATTACCAGACTCTAACATTAGTTTTAATGTTTCTTTTTGTAATAGTTTCTCGGTTTCAAAGAGAGAGGTATAAAATATTTCCATATCAGATAATGTAGAAGCAATACTACCTGCTGCATATGCAATATTTGCAAAATATCTATAATCTATGTAGGATGTAACATCTTTATTTTTATAGAAAGGAGTTGCTAAATTGTTGATGTTTTTGTGAACATACGGGTAGGTTTCTTTCATATTAATAGGTATAAAAATGCGTTCTCTTAGCAAATCAAAATAGTTTTGATCTGTTACCTTTTCTATGATTTTTCCAAGAAGAAAATAATTAGTATTGCAATAATTAAATTTACCTTTAAGTTTGGGGTTACTTTTTTCTACCTCATTTAATAAATTTATGTTATACAGTGAATCTTTTTTAGCATAGAAAATTTTTTCTATGTTTTCTCCTATAACTTCATCTAATCCACTCTCGTGTGTTAATAGACTTTTAATAGTTAAAGAAGGGTCTACGTTTTTTATAGGTGAAAGGTATTTGCCAATACTATCTGTAAGTTTAATATTTCCTTTCTCCATTTCTTGTAAAATAAGAATAGCAGTAAAGGTTTTGGTAGCACTACCTATATTAAAAACGCTATGTTCTGTTAGGTTAAAGTTGCCAAGACTTATATGTTCTGTTTTATTATTTTTTCTAACTAAAATTGCAATTCCTTTGTTTTGCTTTTTTAATATAGAATTATATTTTTCTGCAAAAATATTAATGTCTTTTGTTTGGCTATTTCCAATGAGTTGGATGAGTATAAACATTAATAATGTTAGTTTTTGTAAAGTTTTCATATGTATATATTTTAATTTATACATCAAAATTCATCTAATAAACTGCCATTAAAAATAAATAGTGACAAACGGTATCTCTAAAATGATAAGACAAGAAAACTACGGTTATCATTAAAAAAGAGGAGTATAGATACTGTTAGTTAACTTTTGTCATTAAAAAAGAGAAATTTAGAGATGAAGTACTATTTTTGAGTAGTTCATTAAATAACATAAATGTCAAAATTAGATTCTTGGATAGATAATAAAATTGTGCAAAACCTCTTTATTTGGTTTTTCTTTTTTATCATTCTGTTAACTTCAATAAATACAGAGAATGTAATAATTTCTGCAATATTTACTATACTATTAATAGCACCTTCTGTTTATATAAATAACTTATTGGTTCTGCCTTATTTTAGAGAAAAAAAACACCTTTTTTTCTTGTTTTTTATTTTAAACACAGTGTTTTTTACCATTATATCTGTCTTATTAATTAAAGAGGCTACACATCAAGATTTTAAAATTGGAATGTTTATTAATTTCTTTGGAATAATGGTTTTGGTTTTAGTTTTTGCTTCATCTCTAAAATTTGCAAGAGATAGTTTTTTACGAAGACAACAAGAAAAGGAAGCCGAATTAAAACTACTGAAAGCACAATTAAACCCTCATTTTTTATTTAATACACTTAATAATTTATATGGTTTATCTGTAATTAAGTCTAATAAATTACCTGATTTAATGTTAAAACTATCAGATTTGTTACGCTATAGTTTATATGAAACAAAGGAAAAATTAGTACCATTAGAAAAGGAGATTGAATATTTAGATAATTATATTTCTTTAGAAAAAATAAGATTAGAGGAGACCACTATTATTAATTTTGAAAAATCGGGTAATACATCTTCTATAAAAATAGCGCCAATGCTTTTTATTGTTTTTGTAGAAAATGCGTTTAAACATTTAGGTGTTTTAAATGCTAAAAAAAGTAAAGTATCTATATCATTAAAAGTAGAATCAAATAAACTTTTTTTTAAATGTGAAAATACTAAAGATTTTACCTCATTAAATCATAACAGTTTAGAAAAAGAAAAAAATGGAATTGGTCTTGTAAATGCAAAGAAAAGACTAGCTTTAATGTATCCAGAAAAACATAACTTAACCATAAATAATAAAGAAGAAACTTTTAGTGTAGTGCTAATGTTGCATTTTTAATATGAAAGAATTACAATGTATTGTTGTTGATGATGAGCCAATTGCACGTCAAATTTTAGAAAATTATATAGAAACTATACCAAATTTAGTAGTTATAGCATCGTGTAAAAATGCTCTTGAGGCTTTGGAGGTTTTACATGAAAAGCAAGTAGATTTATTATTTTTAGATATTAATATGCCTAAATTTTCAGGTTTAAGTTTATTAAAAACAATACAACAAAAACCTAGTGTTATTATTACAACTGCTTATCCTGAGTATGCTATAGAGGGTTTTGAGCTTGCTGTTACGGATTACTTGCTAAAGCCATTTTCTTTAGAACGTTTTTTACAAGCCGTATTAAAAGTACAACATAAACAACCAAAGACTGAAACTAGCAACTTAGCAGTAAATTTAAATAAAGTACAAACTTCTGTTTTTGTAAAGAGTGATAAGAAAATTATTAAAGTTAATTTTGATGATATTTTATATATTGAAGCTTATGGTAATTATATAAAAATATTTGCTGATAAGATGATTTTAACACCACAAACACTGTCAAGCTTTTTAGAAAAACTACCTGACTCATTTATCCGTGTACATAAATCATTTATTATCAATTTTAATAAACTAAAACTAATAGACGGTAACCAGGTTATACTAGAAAACAATAGTAAACTACCCTTAGGAAAGTTGTATAGAAAAAGTATTTTAGATAAAGTATCTGGCTAATTTTTATAACTACCACCAAACCACAAAAAACTTTTGTAACTCTCCGTTTGGGAACTTAATCCAACATAAAGGGGACTTTTTAGCTGTTATTAAGGTATTTATTTCAAAAATAAACTCATCATATTTAAGCCAGTTTACTTGGGTTTGTACATCTTGTAGCCAATTAGTTTTAGACGGAATATAAAATTTACAATCTTTAAACTGTAATAAAGCTGTATGCTTAACATAAAATCCTTTAATGCAATTTTTATTTAAGTCCTTAAATTCTACGTTAGTATTAAAGGGTATAAATAGCTGAGCTTTAAAAAAAACAAATTGCTGTATTGCATTTGCATCTACATTTAAACTTTTTAATAATGGTTTTGTATGTGTGTTGTAGAGTAGTGGTAGTTGTTTTTCTTTTAACTTGGTTAGCTTTTTAAGTAATGTATCGTTTCTGTTTGGCCCAATCCAGTGTTCTATTTCTGTGTTTCCAACAGAGGCATCAAACAAATAAAATTTAAATATTATTTCTACGTGATGTGGTACATCATCCTTAGTTAAAATACAATCTAATTCTCCAATGGTAAGCTTATTGTTTTGTATTTGTATGTTTTCTGCTAAAACATTAATGCTTTTTAATTCATTTAGTTCTGCACTAACATAGCGTTCTACACGTTTGCCTAATCTTAAATTGGAGGGTAATTGCTCGCTAAAGACTGCTGTTTTTATATTATTAATTTTAAACTGTTGTAGTCCATAAACAAGTTTATCTACCCATAATAAAGGAGTGTTTATATAACCAGTATATTGCAGTTCTATATTTTTATGGTTTGTTATCATCTAAAGTAAAAAAAAACACTTACAGTAATTAATTAACTATTTGTACAAATAAAACTATATTTGTGATAATAAATGGTTTAAATGAAAATTAAAATAGCTCAATTTTTATCAATATTAGGACATCCTTTATTGTTATTTCCTTTTTTAATTCTAATTTTTAATCTAAACGATACTAAAAACACTTTTTCCCATACGCTAACTCTTATTTATGGGATCTTTTTTTTGGTCTTAATAGCTTGGGTTTATATAGGTAAAAGAAGAGGTAAGTATACAGATTTAGATGTCTCTAATAAAAAAGAGCGTAAATCCTTATATATATTTGCCATACCATTAATGTTAATTGTATTGGCTTTTTTATTGTATACAAACCAGCCAAGCTATATATGTACAAGCTTTTCTTTAGCTACTTTAATGTTAATAGTTTCTTTTGGAATTAATTTTTTCATCAAAATTTCTATGCACGTGTCCATTAATATTTATTTGGCACTTGCTATTATTCATGTAAACTTAATGTTAGGCTCTACATTAATTGTTTTTACCTTACTTGTTTTATGGTCTAGATTAGTGCTAAAAAGGCATACACCTAAAGAAGTTGTTACAGGCTTAATTATAGGTTCATTGTTTGGAGCTACTTTACTACTTATCTCTTAGATATTGTTTTTTTACTTTTAGTACGGAAATATATCAACTACACTTAAATATATATTAGATAGCTTCATTTTTACATTCTAATGTAAGATTTTACTACTGTTTGGCTAGTTTTGAAGTGTGAAACAATCAAACAAAAAAATGAAAAATACTTTAAAAATTACGTTTATCCTTATGATGTTGGCAATAACCTCTTGTGGTAGCGATAAAGATACAATTAGGATTTCTACACTAGAAGGCTTACAAGCAGCCAAACAATTAGCAATAACTAGTTTTGGAGCAGATTTAGAAGTTTACAGATTTGAGTTATACTCTAAAGAAGATTTAAACTCAGATTTAGGAAGCATAACTATTAAATATTTAAAAGATGGCAAATTGTATAGCAGACGTTACGCTACAAAAACGAGCAATGTAGAAGCTATTTTAGAAGATGAAGAGGCTTTGAGTGATACATTTCAGAAAAACTTTTATATAAAAAACGCTCAGGGTAAACTAAAAATCAGTGATATAGATGTAGATGCAATGTTTTCTAATATAAATAAAGGAGTTGTGCTTATTGAAGATGAAATGGAAATAGATAACTACCAAGTTAGAAAATATTACATTGAAGCGAATAGCAAAACAAACAAGGTATCATCAGATTTTGAAATACATGTTACAGAACCTAATAACGAAACTATAGAAGGGCGTAACATAGTAACTAATTTTTACGAAGTTGAGTTTGAAGCCGATGAAAATGGTGAACTTACCATAAAAGACTAATTTTAAATATACAATATAAAGCAGTCCCCGCTTTTAATAAAGGTTGTCCTATGTCCCTATAGGCAACCTTTTTTGTTTTATAATATAGACAAACTATAGTTTTGCTATTAAATTAATTTGTAAGTAATTTATTATTAATTATTAATTTGAAGTATCTGTAAGTTGAAAACACACAATGTTTTAGACGTTTAACAGAATGGTAGTATGTGTGCATTTATTTCTAAAACATACAATGTTGAGTATAAGTCTAGTCTAGACTTGTCATAATAATCTTGTTAAATTTTAATTTAGCTGTGTAATAAAAATTTAGTCTTCCCCAGGATATGAATTTTCAACAGAGAAATAATTTAATTAATATTTAAACTACATTTTTATGAAGAAGATTAGCCTACTATCGATTTTTGCATTTTTTCAATTTCTATTAGTTCACAGTCAGTACGACTGGGATAACATACCCATACCTGCAAATGCGGGTTCTGGTAAACAGTGGAAATTACAAACAAATGCCAGTGATGATTTTAATTATCAATTTATGCCAACAAATAGTGTATCAGATTTTGGTCCCACTAATAATGCTAAATGGTATAATAAATTTCATAACCAAGCAAATGGTCAACCTAATAATTGGCCAGGACCAGGACCAACCGTATGGAGACAAGATCATGTTGCTGTTTCTGGAGGAAGTCTAAACATTTGGGCTTCTAGAGTACCTGGAGCAACAAAATCATTTGTAGGTTCTACTGGTAGCTTAATATCTAGACCAGAAACTAGAGCTGGTTGTATTACTAATAAAACTCGTGTTAAATACCCAGTTTTTGTAGAGGCAAGTATTAAAGTGATGAACTCATCTTTAGCATCAGACATTTGGTTACTTAGTCCAGATGATAAACAAGAAATAGATATAATTGAGTGTTACGGTGGACCTGGAGATGATAATAGAAATAGTTTCTTTTCAAATAAAATTCACCTAAGTCACCATGTATTTATTAGACCTCCTAATTTTAAAGATTACCAACCTGCAGATGTTAATAGTTGGTGGAGAAAAGATGGAGTATCACAATGGGGTGGTAGAGTAGTAAGAATTGGAGTTAATTGGGTTTCGCCTACAAGGTTAGAGTATTATGTAGACGGACAAATGGTACGTGTATTGGATGATACAGCAGTACAAACTAGATTGGCAGACGGTACTTGGCAGTATACTTATCCAGCAGGCGTAACAAGTACAGGTGTTAATGGACAATTAGATAGAGTAAATGGCTATCAAAAAATGAAAATTGCTACAAGCTTAAACGATGCAAAAAACAAGTCTAATATTAGTGTTATAGATCCTTTTAATTATTTACGTAATGGAAGAAAGTTTACAAAAGAAATGGATATTATAATTAATGTAGAAGACCAGAGTTGGCAAGCAGAGGCCAATAGGTCTTCTACAGATGCAGAATTAGACAATTTTGAAGATAATAATTTACTTGTAAATTGGATTAGAGTTTATAAGCCTGTAGCTTCTAATAGTGCTGTAAATTCTGGTGTTTTAAATTCAGGGTCTTTTGATTTTGGTTCTAAGAGTTCTGCACTTTTTCCTAATTACACTAGAGTTTCTTATGGTTTAAATGATGATATTTGGACTACTAAAAACGGAGTTAATTATGCAGATAGAGGCAGCTTTAACGGTACAAATGATTTAAATAGAGATTTTGCATATGGTTTAGGTAACACTAGAACGTTACAATTTACTGTAGAAAATGGTACTTATGATGTTACAGCAACTTTTGGAGATCGTTTAGGACCTCATAAAAATAATGCTATTAATTGTGGTAATAAATCTGTTAAGGTATCTACAAAAACAGGTGAGTATAAAAATGCAGTGTTACGTAACGTAGTTGTTTCTAATGGAGTTTTAAAGGTAGATGTTTCTGCTAGCGCAAATGAGTATTGGTCTTTAAATAGATTAACTTTTGCTAAATCTAATACTGCAGAAAGAGCACTAATTTCTACAGAAAAAATAGCAGAAGAGGAACTTACTGTTTTTCCAATACCAGCTAAAAATACTGTAAATATTAGCAATACAGACTATGTGCAAGCTAAGGTTTATAATTTACAAGGATTGGTTGTATTAAGAAAAGATATAGCTGACGGTAAACTAAATGTTTCTTCTTTAGAAAATGGTATGTATGTACTAGAATTGGCTAAGAAAAACGGAGAATCTACAAAGCAAAAAATTGTTATATCTAAATAATAATAATAATAATACTCTTTGATAAGTTAAAACCCAAAACATTAGTTATGTTTTGGGTTTTATTTATTTATAATTTAGTTTTTTCATTTTCTTTAAGTTTATTTTTAGAAGAATATTTATTAAAAAACTGCTGCTGCTGTTGCATCATTCTATCTCTGATCTTGTCTAGTTGCATAAAGTCTTCTCCAAAATCACTAGAAAAAAAATCTTCATTAAAAAAGTCATCCATAAACAAAGAATCTAATGTCATTTGCTTAGGAAACGTATTAAAGCTAGAGAAAAACTTAGATTTATAATTGCTAATAATGCTGTCTCTTTGTACATCAGACAAATCATCATACTTATTAGAAGAAGACCAAGAGTAAACACTGTCATACTGTACCAAGTTTCCTTTGTCATCATATTGTTTATTAACCTTCCAATTGCCTTCTGGTACCTTTTTAGTAGTTTCTGTATTTATTTTATTGCTGCTATTTTGTCCGTTACAGCTAACGTTAAGTAAAATTAGAAATGATATTAATATATACTTTTTCATAACCTTATAAATTAATTAAACTCTATAAAATAACAGGAAGCTTTAGCTGCTTCCTGTTAAAATTAGTAATTAGGAAATATTAATTTTTCTGGCTGGCTTTTGTTTTGCCTCCTCCTTTTTTGGTAAATTAATGTTTAAAATACCCATATCGTATGTAGCTTCTATTTTTGAGTCATTAACAGTTTCTGGCAGCGTAAAAGTCCTTTTAAAAGAAGAATATCCAAACTCTCTACGTGTATATTGTTCTTCATTGGTTTGCTCTTCTTCTTTAATTTCTGCAGAAATAGATAAGGAATGATTGTCTATTTCTACCTGAAAATTAGACTTGCTTAAACCAGGGGCAGCCATTGAGACTAAATAAGAGTCTGGAGTTTCTTTAATGTTTACTTTGGGCAAAGAAATACCAGTATTAAAGTTTGATGTAAATACCGTAGGTAAATCTACATTAAACATATCGTCTATAACTCTAGACCAATTTGGGAAGTTAATAGGTGAATTTGTGCTTGTTAAACCTCCGTTTTTAGGAACATTAATTAAATTGCTCATAATTACAAAAATTTTAAATTAAACAAAAAATCAAAAGCTTAAACACTTAAGCTGTAAAATATTATCAGCAAAAAAAATGCCAACATATTATGCTGACATATTAAAAAAATCTTAAAAATTAGAAGTTAAAATCTATGCTGTTGGAGAAGCACAAGCACCTCTTTTTAACAACATATATTCACCATTGTTTTTAAACTCACGTATACTAGTACCTGCATAGCGTTTAAAGGTTTTAGATAAATGGCTAACATCTGTAAAACCTAATTCATCTGCAATTTGTGTAAGTGTAAAGTCTGAGTTTAATAAACGAATTTCTACTAGTTTAAGCTTGGCTTTAATAATGTATTCTCGTAAAGACATACTTATTTGTTTTTTAAAAAACTCACTAACATAAGTAGGAGACATACTAAAAACATCTGCCAAATTTTCAACTTTAAGCAATTGTGTTTTGTCTATATTCTCGTTTATATATGTCAGCATTTTTGTAATTCTGTCATCCGTATTATTTTTTGGGGTTTCAAAATAAGTACTCCTTTTTATATTACGTATTAATATTTCTAACACACTAGTCATAAGGCTTGTTACTAAATTTACAGACTCTTCACCATAGCTTCTAGATTCTTGTAAAATCATACCAACTAGGTTTTCTAAATAATTTCTGTCAACTTCATTTTTAATAATATCTCCAGGAAGTTGGTTATAGTTAGATAAAATATAGGAAGCTTCTTTAAACCACTCGTTTCTGTCAATAGTTATTCTATTGGCATTTTTAAAAAACGAGTCAGTAAATTTTAAAAAGACAAATGTTGTTGGTTTGTTTATATTAAAAGAATGGCATTTTAATGGAGGTAATAAAAAGATGCTTCCTTTTTCGTATTCATAGTCATTGTAATTTATACATTGAGTTCCGTCACCATTTTTAATTAAAACTAACTCGAAAAAATTGTTTTTAACAGGACGTTGTTTCCAATCTGATAATTCTATTTCTTGTATTTCAAAAGGTTTATAAGCTTCTAGTATTTGCATTTTTACGTAATTATTAAATAATATGAAGCAAATTTAGGTAAATAAAGATTATCACTCCATATAAATTACTATATAACCTCTTTTTATACATAACAACCCTTTTTAAATACATAAGTTTTATTTTATACTGATTTTATCTTTGCATTGTAATTATAAATCAACCTTAAAAAAAAATGAACGAAGTAATCAAAAAATGGTTGTAAAATAAATACTACAGAACTGCTACTTTTGGTAAGTTTTAAACTGAATTTACGACATATTTGATGCATTATAAAGAATAGGTAGTACGAATGGATTTATTTAATCAAACCAATTTATTTTCAACAGAAGAAGTCCGTAAAACAATATATGATTTACCAGGAGCAGATGTTATTTTATTTGAAAATTTCTTCAGCATAGAAGAAAGTAATAAGCTGTATAAGAGTTTATTAAATAACACACCGTGGCAACAAGAGCAAATTATTATTCACGGTAAACTGGTAGATTATCCTAGGTTAACCGCTTGGTATGGCGATATTAATAAAGACGTAAAATATACCACTACCAAAAGTAAAATGCATTTATGGAATGACGATTTACTTTTTATCAAAGAGCGAATAGAACAGGAGGTAGACGTTAAATTCTCACGCTGTCTTTTAAATTATTACAGAGATGGAAAAGACAGTGTAGATTGGCATCAAGATTATAAAGGAGATCAGCGTAAAAACACGGTAATTGCATCGGTTACTTTTGGAGAAACCAGACCATTTCAACTAAAACACGTATCCCGTAAAGATCTGCAACGTGTAGATATCCCTTTGGTAAACGGTAGTCTTTTATTAATGCAAGGTGCTACGCAGAACAATTGGAAACATAAAATTCCTAAAACAAAAAAGCAGATTCATCCAAGAATAAATTTAACTTTTAGGTGGATTGCTTAAATAGCAAACTTTGTATTAATAAAGGTTTAACATTTGCTTAATGTACATTTTAATGTCAAAAAACATCTTTTTTTACCTTTTTTAGGGAAATTTTAAGAAAAAACCTCTTTAAAACCTCCTTTTATACCTGTATTACCTTTTTTTATACAGTAAAATTATAGGTGTATGTATATACCTTTGCAAAGTAATTATTAATCAACTTATAAAACACATACAAATGAATTTACAAGAAATTTTAAACTGGAGATACACTACAAAGGAATACGACACAACCAAGAAAATATCTGAAGCAGATATGGCTGAAGTTAAAAACTTGTTAAGGATGAGTCCTTCTAGTGTAAACTTACAACCTTGGCATTTTATAGTTGCAGAAACTACAGAAGGTAAAGCACGTATAGCAAAAGGGACGCAAGGCTTTTTTAGTTTTAACGAACCTAAAGTAACCAATGCTTCAGCAGTAGTTTTATTTTGTGTAAAAACAGATGCAGATGATACTTACTACAAGCACATTGCAGATACAGAAGATAAAGACGGAAGATTTCCTAACGAAGATATTAAAAACGGATTTTTAGGAGCTGTAAAGGCGTTTGCTGGAATTCATAAATACGATTTAAAAGATTTACAACACTGGATGGAAAAGCAAGTATACCTTAACATTGGTAGCTTTTTATTAGGTGTTGCTAGTTTAGGTATTGACGCTACACCAATGGAAGGTATTGATGTAAAAGCTTTAGATGAAGAATTTGGATTAAGAGAAAAAGGATATACATCTTTAGTTGCTGTTTCTTTAGGGTATAGAGCAGAATCGGATTTTAACTCTACAGAAAAAACTCCAAAATCTAGATTAGCAGAAAGTGAAATTTTTACGGTAATATAATTTCAAAAACTTTTTAGTTAGATGAAAGCAATAGGATACAAAGAGAATTTACCAATTGACAATGTAAATTCTCTTCAAGACATCACATTAGAGGTGCCAAAAGCAACAGGTAGAGATATTTTAGTAGAAGTAAAAGCCATTTCTGTAAATCCTGTAGATTATAAAATTAGAGCCAACAGACCGTCACCAGATGATAATTGGAGCGTAATTGGTTGGGATGCAACCGGAATTGTTACTGCTGTTGGAGAAGGTGTTACACTCTTTAAAGTAGGTGATGAAGTTTGGTATGCAGGCGATTTAACACGTCAAGGGAGTAATGCAGAATATCAGGTGGTAGATGAGCGTATTGTGGGTAAAAAACCTTCAAGCTTATCGTTTGCAGAAGCTGCTGCATTGCCATTAACTACGCTTACCGCTTACGAAATGTTGTTTGATAGATTGCAGGTTTCTAAAGACGATGCCAACAAATCTATTTTAGTAATTGGTGCTGCTGGTGGTGTGGGTTCTATTTTGGTTCAATTGGCTAAAAAGCTGACGAAATTGAATATTATAGGGACAGCTTCTCGTGAAGAAACTACGGCTTGGTTAAAAGAGTTAGGTGCAGATACGGTTATTAATCACAGAAATAAATTAAGCGAAGAGTTTGAAAAATACGACTCGCCTGCTCCAGAATATGTAGTGAGTTTAAATGCAACGGAACAGCACGTAGACGAAATTGCAAAATTAATTAAACCACAAGGTAAATTTGGATTTATTGATGATCCTAAAGTAATGAATGTAATGCCTTTTAAAGGCAAAGCAGTGTCTACACATATAGAGTTAATGTTTACACGCTCTATGTTTCAGACAGAGGATATGATTGAGCAGCATAACATTTTAAACGAGGTTTCTGAATTAATAGATAACGGAACTATTAGAACAACCTTAGGAGAAAATTTTGGAACTATAAATGCTGAAAACCTTAGAAAAGCACACGCTTTTTTAGAAACTGGTAAAGCAAAAGGTAAAATTGTTTTAGAAGGATTTTAAACCCAATAGCATATTATGAAGATGTCAATTAAGGTGAAAATAATAAAACAAAAAATATCACTTTAATTGACATTTTTAATTTAATCAATATTTAAAATGAAAAATATAGTAATACTACTTGCTGTAATAGCATTATCTGCAAGCAACACAGCAAATGCTCAAGTAAACACGATAGATTCTGTAGCAACATCAAAAGTGCAACATTTCAATTTTGACCAAATGGAATCTGAAACTATTGGCAAGGGAATTAAACGTAAGTGGTTTCACGGTCAAAAAGGACAAATGACGATTTTTAATTTAGAAAAAGATGCACATATTCCTTGGCACCAACACCCAAACGAACAGATAACATACATAATGTCTGGTAAAGTTAAAATCAAAACTATTATTGATGGTAAAGAAGAATTTGTTGAAGTTGGAGCAGGAGAAGTAATTGTTTTTCCTGAAAATGTTCCTCACGAATTTTGGGCTTTAGAACAAACTGTAGATTTAGATGTGCACGTTCCTGTACGTGAAGATTGGCTGTCTAAAGAATTACCAGATTATTTAAAAAAGACAGAGAAACAAGATTAGTACAATTTCAAAATTTTTAAAATGAAAAAAAGTATCTTAATCGCATTAGCATTAGTAGCTGGAATTTTTGCAAATGCACAGACACCAACAACAGATACTACAAAATCTGTAAATGAAGTAGTCACTGCAGACAACTTAGAATGGGGCTGGTTAAATCCGTTACGAGGAGATAAAAGTCCGGCTGCAGGGAAACTTTGGGGAGACAGAACTAAAAACGAACCAGCAGGATTTTTAGTAAAATTCAACAAAGGATTTTCTTCGCCACCTCATATTCATAACATTACCTATCGTGGTGTGGTGATAAAAGGATTATTGCATAATGATGACGAACAAGCAGAAAAACAATGGTTGCCAGCAGGCTCTTATTGGCAACAACCAGCTGGTGAAGCGCATATAACTGCTGCAGATGGACAAGAAAATATGGCATTTTTAGATATACAAGAAGGACCGTATTTGGTACAACCAACATCAGAAGCTTTTGACAATGGAGAGCGTCCAATTAATGTGGATAAAACCAATATGGTTTGGCTAAATGCTAACGATATAAAGTGGGTAGCTTCAAAAAGTAATGTAGAAACTGCCTTTTTATGGGGAAGTCATAAAAAGAACCAATTACGTGCAACACTTTTAAGATTGCCAGCAGGTTTTAAAGGAAAAATTAAAAATTTGAGTCCTAATTTTAGAGCTGTTGTTATTTCGGGAGGATTAACACATCAGTTCTCCAAAAAAGGAGCTGTAAACCAATTAGATGCTCCTTCTTATTTTGGAGCAGAAAAAAAAGGGACTTCAATAATTTCAACAGATAAAGAAACAGTTCTTTACATTAGAAGCAACGGAAATTTTAAAATAAAGTAGTTATGAAAAAGGTATGTGGCAACAAAACCTTTTTATATTTTCAGATTTAAGCCAATTGTAGCAGGCATTTCTTTTAGATAAAAAAAATAATATAAGCTTAACCGTTTACACGCTGTTTTTTAGTATCTTACTAAAAGACGGTTCCCCAATTAAAAAGTTGCTTTAGGGCAACTTTTTTTTATAAATAATTAAACCATTAATTATGGCACGTACCATTATAGAAAACATTGTAATTGCTAAATATCAAGAACAAACTTTTTTTGAGTTTTGTAAGTACACAACCATTCGTTTTTTTGAAATTGTTTATTTTGAAAAAGGGTCAGGTACTATAAAAATTAATGGTAAAACGGTAAATTATTCAGCCAATAGTTTTTTTGTATTTATTCCTGATGATATTTATATTGTTAATCCAGAAACAGCAACTACAACTGTAGCTATTAAATTTTTAAAGAGTTTTTTTAAAAACACGTCTTCTCAAAATGAAACACTTCCTGTTAATAATTGGTTTCGTAAAATTGAAGAAATATTAAATAGTGAAAGTCACGAACTTCGTGAAATGCAGTTTGAAACCGAAGCAGATCGTTCGCATTTAGTAGCTTTAGTAAATATGGTGGCTACCGAATATTTAAACAAACAGTCTTTTGATATCTTCATTATTCAGAATTCATTATCGGTTATTTTACATTTAATTGCCCGAAATATTCAGTTTATAAACACTTCAGAATCGGTAAAAGAAGTAAAATCGTCTAAAATTCAGCAAATCATCAATTATATTCATTCTAATATTTATAATTCGGAGTTATTATCTACTAAAAGTTTAGCTGAGGAATTTCATATGGCAGATAATTACATCAGTGAATATTTTAAAAAGCACACCGATGTGTCGCTAAAAAAGTACATTATCAACTACAAATTAAAGCTTGTTGAAACTAGATTAAAATATACAGATTTGCAATATTCTGAAATTGCAATGGAATTAGGCTTTACAGATTCTAGTCACCTTAACAAGACCTTCCAAACTTATAAAGGGATGACTATTGGCGCTTACAAGTCAAGCATCTCCTAATAAATTACCAATTACCTCTTTTTTTACTAAAAGCCCTTTGTTTTTTACTCTTTTTAAGCTTGTGTGTCTAAATACCTTTGTTATTAGATTATTAAGACGAATAAATAGTTATAAAAACTAAAATATACTACGATAGTAATTTTTAGCAAAAAACAATGATATTATGAAAACAACAACAAATAAAAATGCACTTGCAGAAGCTCATGCGCTTACATTACCTACTAGAGAAGCTTCTTTAAGACGAGAGCCTTCTGTATCTCATTTCTGGAATAGTAACCGAAAACTACTTGAAGATGCTTGGGATGTATGGGAATTTGAAAATAAAGACAGTTTGTTAGTTCCAGATGAAACACTACTTGATCCTAAATTGAGAAAAGCGATAAATGAGGCTTGGGAAAACCCTGAAAAGGAAAACGCTGTTGCTGATTTATGGAAAGAAATTATACCAGGTGTGTATTCTGCTCAGTTTTTTGATATAGAACGCTTGGCGGAATTTCGTAAGTATTTAGAAGCTACAGTAAATTCTGAAATTCCTAGACGTGCACCTTACGGTATTCAATTAAATCGTTACGGAGTTATGCTAGATCCACGCTCTGAAGGATATCTTGCAGCACCAAGTTTTCAGGCATTTTATAATGAAATTATGGATCGTTATATGCGCCCAATAGCTCGTTTATTACTTGGTACTTATGGTTATGATAACCAAACATTTGGTTTTTCTATTCAGTACAACCCAGATAAAGACAAAGATTTACAGGCACACACCGATGCTTCATCTGCTACTTTAAATATTAATATTAACTTACCAGATGAAGAATTTACTGGGTCAGAAGTAGATTTTCATAACAGAACCACAGGTAAAGTTGTACAAACTATTTTTGAGCCAGGTAAAGCAATAATTCATACGGGAAATGTGCCACACGCTACACACCCAATTACTAGCGGACAACGTAATAATTTAGTGGTTTGGTTGTACGGAGACCGTATGCAAATACCAAGAGGAGGAGCAAGTAGCTATGGTAGTGCAGGTAACTCAGAATCTAAAGTTGTAGCAACACAAAGTATTAGTGCTCGTGATCGTTGGAGTATACCAGAGGCTCCTAAAGACACCATTGCTCCGTTTTAAAAAACACGATAAGAATTGTTGGCAGAATATACTTCTGCCAATAATTTAAATTAAATCAATCTAAAGTCAAAAAAGAATGAAACATATATTAATTACAGGAAGTACAGACGGAATAGGCAAACTATTAGCCTTACGGTTAGCAAAAGAGGGACATTTTATTGCCATTCATGGAAGAAGTAAAGCCAAATTGAATGCAACGTTAACAGAGTTAAAAAAAGAATCTAATAGCGATAATATTATAGGCTTTTTAGCCGATTTTTCAGATTTAGACGCGGTAAAAAAAATGGCGTTAGAAATAAATAATACATTACCAAAATTAGATGTTATTGTAAATAATGCAGGTGTTT
Source organism: Cellulophaga sp. RHA19 (assembly GCF_002813425.1). Classification (NCBI taxonomy): domain Bacteria; kingdom Pseudomonadati; phylum Bacteroidota; class Flavobacteriia; order Flavobacteriales; family Flavobacteriaceae; genus Cellulophaga; species Cellulophaga sp. RHA19. The sequence goes on along the minus strand of NZ_PHUL01000001.1, from coordinate 2,935,173 downwards.
TAATGACTAAAGCAGATGCTACAGCAAATGAAATAGATATTCGTTTAGTGGTTAACTATTTAGCTCCTTATCAGCTTACAACATCATTGCTATCTTTATTAAAAAAATCTAATACACCTAGAATAGTAAATCTAAGTTCTGCTGCACAATCTCCTATTTCTTTAAAAGCATTACAAGGTAAAATGAATTTAGGAGCTAATGAAGCCTATGCGCAGAGTAAGTTAGCTTTAACAATGTGGAGTTTTAATTTAGCTAAAAAAGAACCTAGTATTACAGTAGTTGCTGTAAATCCTGGATCTCTTTTAAACACTAAAATGGCAAATGAGGCTTATGGTCAGCATTGGTCTCCTGCAGAAAAAGGAGTTGATATTTTGTATGATTTAAGTATAACAGATATGGCTAAAACAGAAAGTTATTTTGATAATGACAAAGGAGATTACTCAAAAGCACATCCAGATGCTTATAACGAAGCTAAAATTGAAGAGTTAATTAAAATTAGTAATAATATAGTGTTGTAAATTAGTATGTTATATAAATAATTAAAATTCATTTTTTGTATCTTATGTTTTCAACTAAATTAGTAAAATGAAAAAAGTACTTGTCTTATTTGCTCACCCTAAGTTTGAAAAATCTAGGGCAAATGCAGCTTTAGTTGATAAAATTAAAAATAAAGAAGGAGTAACATTTCACGATTTATATGAGTGTTACCCAGACTTTAATATAGATGTAGAGGTTGAAAAAAAACTGCTTTTAGAGCACGATATTATAGTATGGCATCATCCTTTTTATTGGTATAGTTGTCCGCCTCTAATGAAACAGTGGATAGATATGGTATTAGAATTTGGTTGGGCTTACGGTCCCAACGGAAATGCTTTACAAGGTAAAAAGAGTTTAAATGTTATTACAACAGGTGGCTCTAGAGCAGTGTATTGTGAAACAGGAACCAATAGTTTTTCTGTAAACGAATTTTTACGACCTTTTGAGCAAACAGCAAACCTATGCGGAATGCTTTATTTTCCTCCTTTTGCAGTTATGGGTACACATAAAGTGGCTCAAGAAATTTTAAATGATTATGCACAGCAGTATGACAAACTATTAGACTTATTGCAACAAAATATGGCTGTAACAGATGTTAGTGGCTTTTATTTTTTAAATGATATTCCACAATTAAACACGTAAATGTATGACGGGTAGTATTCTTTTTGAAGCCATAGTTTTTTTACTGGGAGCCATTGTTTGTGTATCTGTAGCTAAACGTTTAGGACTTAGTTCTGTTTTAGGTTACTTATTAGCAGGTGTATTAATTGGCCCTTATGTATTTGGGTTTATAGGTAATGAAGGAGAAGATATATTACATTTTGCAGAGTTTGGAGTTGTTATGATGTTGTTTTTAATTGGTTTAGAAATAGAGCCTAAAAACTTCTGGAAAATGCGAAAAACTATTCTAGGAATGGGAGGTGTACAGGTTGCAGGTACAATGTTACTTTCTTATTTTTTATTTATATTATTTGATTTTGATTGGAAAGTAGCTTTAACTTTTTCTATGGCAGTAGCTTTATCTTCTACAGCAATAGCTCTGCAAACAATTAAAGAAAAAGGTCTGTTAAATACAACATTTGGCGCATCATCTTTTTCTATATTACTGTTTCAGGATATTATAGTAATTTTTATGCTTGGTGCCTTACCCTTATTAGCAAACACAGATAAAAAAGTTGTAGAGAACCATAGCGAAAAGGCAAATTTATTACAAAATTTACCTTTGGGTTTACAAACTTTGGCCATTTTAGTTTCTGTGGTTTTAATAGTTGTAGCAGGTCGTTATTTAATAGTTCCAATGCTACGTAAAGTTGCAAAAACAGGTGTTAGAGAATTATTAATTGCTGCGGCATTACTTATTGTATTTGGAATATCATTTTTAATGGAGTTGGTAGGTTTAAGTCCGGCCTTAGGAGCTTTTTTAGGAGGTGTAGTATTATCTAACAGCGAGTTTAAACACGAGTTAGAAAGTACTCTAGAACCATTTAAAAATTTGTTATTGGGACTGTTTTTTATGGCAGTTGGTGCATCTATTAACTTTATTGTAATAGCTAAAAGTCCGTTAACTGTAGGTGGTATTTTGTTGGCCGTAATAGGTTTAAAAGCATTGGTGTTATTTATTACAGCTTCTTTTTTTAAGTTAAAACTAAACCAAAAAATATTACTTACTTTTAGTTTAGCACAAGTAGGAGAGTTTGCTTTTGTATTACTATCCTTTGCTTTTTCTTTAAATATATTAAAACAAGACCAGTTAGATATTATGCTAGTTGTAACAGCATTAACAATGACTGTTACACCAATAATAGGTATTATTAACGAGCGGGTTATATTACCGCGTTTAGGAACTAAAGAGTCCATAAAAAGACCAACGGACCATATAGCAAAATCGCAAAAAATTATTTTAGTTGGTTTTGGACATTTTGGTAGTACTATAGGTCGTTTTTTACGTACACACGGCGTAGAAGCCACTATTTTGGATCACGACTCTAACCGAGTAGATTTTTTACGCAAAATGGGATTTGATGTTTATTATGGAGATGCAACAAGAACAGATTTATTGGAATCTGCAGGTATTGCAGAGGCAAATATATTGATATGTGCTATGGATAATCCTGATGTTATTAAAAAATTAGCTAAAACAGTAAAAAGTAATTATCCACAAGTAAAGCTAATGGTTAGAGCAAAAAGTAGGTACGCAGCGTATGAGTTTTTAAATATGGAAATAGATCATATCTATAGAGAATCATTAGAGACTTCTTTAAAACTAGCTAGTGAAGTTTTAAGTCAAATGGGGTTTAGAAAATACACACTACAGCGTCAAATACAAAATTTTATAAAATATGATGAAGATAGTATAAGACGATTGGCTAAAGAGAAAAAAATTGGCGATGATAATTATATTTTTAAAGCTCGTAAAGAATTAGAACAGCAAGAAAAATTATTAGAACAAGATTTTAAAAGAGGTATAGTAGAGTTTGATAGGCATTGGGATGGCGAACAAATTAGAGCAGCCTTAGAAGAAAATATTGAGAAGTAATTAATAAAAGCCAATCTAAATAGATTGGCTTTTTTATAAAATTAGAATGTAATTTTAATTACAAGAGTTAATAGTGCCAACACCTTTATTACAAAGTTTAGCAGTGTTGTGTTTTACATTTAAAATATGATTGCTAGGAAAACCTTGTACCCTAGATGTAGTTACATTTACATTGTAATTACCTAGACTGTTATCATTTTTAGTGTTGTCTATGGTTACACCTAAAGATGGACCGTTATACTCAAAACCTGAAGGTCCAGGTTTACACAATTTAGACCATTCTGAGCAAGGTAAATAAGGTAAAAAGGCTTGTTTTAATTTAGCTCCTGTGTTTTTGTAAGTTACTTTTACATTTTTTACTGTAGAGTTTTTAAAACTTCCTGGTTTAATACCGTTAACAGCTGGGTTAGGGTGGTTATATGCAATTTCACTAAAATTGTTAGCAATTCTAGCAGCCCAAGTTCTTCCATTATTACGTTTGTAAACAATTTGTACAGAACCTGCACCTAAAATACCTTCTATATAGTTTTTAAAAGCTTCTGCACTAGGTCTGTTTTGTTTGTCAAAAAGTTCTATAAAACCGTGTTCTACACGTACAGCATAAGCACAACCAACTGCAGAAACACCATCTATAGTTACTTTTCCATTTTCCATAAAGTGAGGAGAGAACATAACAGGAGTTAAGCCATTTTTATTTGCAATATTTGTTGCAAATATTTTTCTTACGCCTCCTTTTTTAGCCGTTTTCATAGCAAGGTTATCTGTCTCTAATCTTAATGTTACACCACCAGTACAACTTAGGTTATTAAAAAGTATGTTATCTGCAGCATATGCTTGTATTAAACCATAACCTGTATGTGCATTGGTTTGGTTTATATTTTCTATAATACCATTATGTGGCCAAGCATCACCAGCTTTGCCTGTAAAACTAATAAGTATAGATGCAAATACTGTTTTGTCATCTTTAATAGAAAAGTTGGCTATTTTAAAATTATCTACATTACCAACGTCTGCTACAATAATGTTTTTAGAAGAATTACCTCTAACATCTACATTAAATTTACCTCCCTTACCAGTAATACTAACATTTTTTATTTTGTCTTCTGTTTTATTAGCAAAGTCAAAAATTCTATGATTTTTTGCTGGAGTTAAACCTTTTGTAGGGTAAATTGTTGTTCCTTTTTCAATCTGTAGATGAACGTTAGAGCGCATTCTAACTTTATTTAAATAATATTTACCAACAGGAATAATAATTACACCCCCAGACCCAGAAATGTCTTTTATAGCTTTGTTTAATTTTTCTGTATCATCATTAGCGTCTCTATTATTTACCCCATACGCAGTTACTAAGTTTACTTTATTAGCTAAAACTGCTGCTGTCGGTGGTTTATAAAAGTTAGTTGCTTGTGCACTTACTTCTGTAAGCACTTCTGCTTGTTCTGTATTTTCTACTTCTTCAATTTCTTTAGAGCAACCAATAAGCATAGTTGCCATTGTTGCTAAATACACATGTTTAATTTTTAGTTTCATCATAGTAAAAATTTTAAATTAATATGATGCAATATTAAAAAGTATATTCCTACATATGTAGATGTATTTTATTGTTAAATGGCATTATTTTAACATTTTTTTATCTATATTCATAATTATTAATCTTATTTGAATGGCTAGAATGTGTTATGTTTATTAACAAATTTGGGTTTTATTTTAAATAGAACTAAATTTCTAGTGCTATATTCAAGAGTTAAATATATCATAATTGATATAGATCAATGAAATTGACAATAAGCTCTTGTAAATTTGTAATTCACCATAATTATAAAATTTTATTTAATGAGTATGCAAAACTTACTAAAACCATATACTAAAAATATAGAGCTTAAAAATAGAGTAGCAATGGCACCAATGACTCGTAGCCGTGCAACTAATAAAGAAAAAGCAGCAACAGATGAGTTGCAAGGACTTTATTATGAGCAAAGAGCATCTGCAGGCTTACTAATTACAGAGGGGTCTCAGGTTTCTAAAAAAGCTGTTGGTTACATAAATACACCTGGTATTTATTCTGACGAGCAAGTAGAAGGCTGGAAAAAAGTTACAAAACGAGTGCATGATAAAGGTGGTAAAATATTTATTCAGCTTTGGCACGTTGGTCGTATATCACATCCAGATTTTCATAACGGAGAATTACCACTAGCACCGTCTGCTATTAATCCTAATGAAAAATCTTATACAGAAGAGGGTTTTAAAGATACTGTTACGCCAAAAGCAATGACACTATCTGAAATAAAAGAAACAATACAAGATTTTAAAAATGCTGCTAAAAATGCTGTAAAGGCAGGTTTTGATGGTGTAGAAATTCATTCTAGTAACGGTTATTTGTTTCATCAGTTTTTTACAGCAACCTCTAATACTAGAACAGATGAGTACGGAGGTAGTATAGAAAATAGAGCTCGTTTTTTCTTTGAACTTTTAGATGAAATAAAACAAGTAATTCCGCAAGAAAAAATAGGTGTACGTTTTAATCCTTCTTTAAACGGACTATTTGGTATTACTATGGATGAAGAAACTATACCAACGTTTGAATACATTATAAAAAAGCTAAATGATTATAACTTAGCATATGTTCATTTATCTGAACCATTTACAGATGTGTCTAACATACCATTTGCAGTTACCGAAATAGCAAAACACTTTAGACCATTATATAATGGAACATTAATGATTAATTCTGGTTTTGATAAAGAATCTGGTAATAAAGTAATAGAAGATGGTTTTGCCGATTTAGTTGCTTACGGTAAACCGTTTATATCTAACCCAGATTTGGTGGAGCGTTTTAGAGATAATGTAGAACTTGCAGAGTGGGATGACAGTACTTTTTATGTTCCAGGAGAAAAAGGGTATACAGACTACCCAAAAGCGACTAATTAGTTAGATGTTTTATAAATATTAGAGGTGTTATCTACGGATAGCACCTTTTTTTTGTGCATTAAAATAATTTTACTGTTTGCATTTAACTTTTTACAGAAAACAGAGGTTGGTTCACAGAAACTCTTTATTCAACGTTATTCTATTTTTCATATTTGTTATACAATTTAATTTTAATACAAAATAATAATGAAAAAAATTAACGTATTTACCATACTATTTATAGCCCCGTTTTTATTATTTATATCATGTACTAATGATTCTAATGATAGCATAGATACAACGGAAGAACAGACAGAAACAGAAACTACAGCTTATGTAGAAACATTTGAAGATAGTGACTTTGAAGCTACAGACTGGACAGACGCTACTCACAGTAAAAGTGCAGATCCTAATTTTGATGAAGTATTTAGTAGCACAGAGGTAAAGAGGTTAGATTTAGTGATCACAGAAGAACGTTGGCAAGCAATGTTAAATGATATGACAACTAATTATGGTGAATTTGGCACAAGTACTAATTCAGGTCCAGGTGCTGGTGGCCCTCCTGCCGGTAACGGATTAGTAGAAACAGAAGAAGATCCTATTTTTGTTCCTGGTGATGTTTATTATGAAGGTAAAGAATGGTATAGAGTGGGTTTGCGTTTTAAAGGAAACTCAAGTTTACAATCTACTTGGTCTAATGGCAATTTAAAGCTATCATTTAAGTTAGACTTTGATGAGTTTGAAGATGAATATCCGCAGATAGACAATCAGCGTTTTTATGGATTTAAAAAATTGAGTTTAAAAAACAACTACAATGACAAATCTATGCTTAGAGAAAAAGTTGCTGCAGATATGTTTACAGCTGCAGGTGTTGTTAGCTCACACACTGCTTTTTATGCTGTATATGTAGATTACGGAGACGAACCTGTGTATTTTGGTTTATACACTATGGTAGAAGAAGTAGATGATACAGTTATAGATACGCAGTTTGCAGATAATGATGGAAACTTGTACAAACCAGATGGTGATGGCGCAAGCTTTGCAGATGGCTCTTTTACTGAAGATGTTTTTGTAAAGAAAACAAATGAAGACGATGAAGATTATTCAGATATTTTAAGCGTTTTTGAAGCTTTACACGCAGAGAATAGAACTACAGACCCTGAAACTTGGAGAACAAATTTAGAATCGGTTTTTGATACAGATAAGTTTTTAAAATATTTAGCTGTAAATACTGTTATACAAAACTGGGATACGTATGGTAGAATGACGCATAATTACTTTTTATACAACAATCCAGATACAGAAAAGTTACAATGGATACCTTGGGACAATAATGAAGCATTACAAAATGGAAATATGCAAAGCTCTTTAGCTTTAGATTTTTCTGATATAAACTCAACAGAATGGCCTTTAATTGGCTATTTATATGCAGATGATATTTATAAAACTACCTATAATGCTTATGTACAAGATGTAGTAGACAATGCATTTAATACTAGTACTATGCAATCTAAATACACTAATTATGCATCATTAATAGAACCTTATGCAACTACAGAGTTAGAAGGGCATACATTCTTAAATTCTAGTGCAGATTTTTATATAGCGGTAGACGAATTAAAAAATCACGTTAGCGAACGCGCAACAACGGTTCAAAATTATTTAAATTAGTCGGTAAACAATATCAATTTTACAAAAGTCAGTTATTCTACTATAACTGGCTTTTTGTGTTTTTGAGTATGCACATCTAAAGGTATATTAGTGTAAAATACAATTACAGAATTAAATAGGGTATTTACAGAAAACCACTACCAATACACAGATTGTTCAACATTAGCATTACTAAATACCGCATCTTTGTAGTGTAAATAAGATTTTTGATAATAGTAGTTTTTTTAGATTGATTGAAATTTAACTATTTGTAGTTGGTAGTTAAATTGGTTAGTAGTTGAGTTAGTTTTAAAAAACCGGTTATTTTTTAATAACCGGTTTTTTATTTTTAATAACTAAGAGTTTATTATATGCTAATTAAATAATTTTTCTGAAACATTTTATCATATATATCTTTACTAAACATATACAATTGTGCAGGTTTTTTAGAAACGCCAACCTGTTTTTCATCTAAAGCTATGATGTATTTTTTATTAATAAGCTTTCGTCTAAAGTTTCTATTATCAATTTCTATACATAAAATAGACTGGTAAAGATCTTGAACCTCATTAATGGTAAATTTGTCTGGTAATAATTTAAAAATTATAGGTTCAGACAAGCATTTTACTTTTAAATCTTCATAAGCTTCTAAGATAATGTTTTTATGGTCAAAGCCAACTTCTGGTAAGTTGTTAACAGGAAACCATTTAGCGTTGTATTTATTCTTATTTAAATCTACATCATCTGTCTTTAATAAAAAATAATAGGCAATAGTTATGGTTCGTAAATTAAATTCTTCATTCCTAATCCACACAAGATCCTTTTTATTCATCAATCTATTTGGATCACCAAAAGCCTTAAATTGTTTTTTATATTGATTTTTTAAACCAGTTAGTTCTTCTAATACTCTTGTGGCTGTTTGGTCTAACGTCTCGTCTTCATATACATGGTATCCTGTTAATACATAATCATCTACAAGTACTTCTTTATCTTTCTCCAAATACCTTTTAATGAGCAAAACATTTAAAGATTTGGTAATGGTATCAAAACCAAAAACAACACAATCTACAGATATGTTTAATATTTTTTTCTGTTCCATAGTATAAATCAATCTAAAGGATTATAGATAATATTTAGGCTAATATAAGTATTTTTTATTATTAAACGTGCTAAATACGTTTTGTTGATTTTCATTTTAAATTGATAATATCTCATTTTAAGGGTAAAATAATACACTTAAATGTTAAATTAATACATTTTAAACACTTTTTATTAGGTTTTTAAGTTATTATTTATTTACATTTGAAAACAAACGTAAAAATGACGTTTATAAAATTATGTAGATAATATGTTATAAGAGATGAAAGATTTAAAGCTATTATTACCAAAAAATATTAGTCTGTGTATTGGTTTGGTATTTGTTTTTGGAGTAAATTTAATTCATGCACAAAATGATACTATAGTTGATTATAAGCCATTTAGCGTTAGTGCACACGTTAAAAATATGCATATATGGCACGGATTTGTGGTGCACTCTGGAGCCGTATTAGCTACAAGTTTAGAGTTTAACTCAAAAAATGAAAAGTTTACGTTTGGTTTTTGGGGTGGAGGAAGTTTTGCTACTACAGATGTAATAAATAAAGATACGGGAGATAATGTAAGTGCGTATTACAAAGAATTATCTATTTATACCAAATACCGCTTTTCTGACAATTTTTTTATAGAAGCAGTTACACATAATAATTATACTGGAGTAGAAGAAAGAGGAGATAAATTAAGCTATTGGAGTTATGATAAAACCCAAGGATACAACTTTGTAGACCTTAATTTTGGATATAATGTTACACCAAATACATTATTATACTTAGCAACAATTATAAATGGAGGTTCTGGAGACTATGAAGTTTTAGATGATGGAAGTTTAGAAAATTCTTGGACGCATTATTTTGAAATTAATAGTAAAGTTTGGCAAGATAAAAACTCTAGTTTGTCAGTTTTTGCTGGTGGAGCTTGGTCTTTTATAACAGACAAAACTTTTTATACAGAAAGTAGTGGTAATATTATAAACGTTGGTACAACTTACAATAAAAATATAGATATAAAAGGGTATAAATTGCCAGTAGATGTAACTTTAATGTGGAATCCAGAAGCAGAAAAAGCTGTATTACAATTAGATATAACCTTATTTTAATAACAACAAAAAAATAAACTATGAAAAATAAGAACTTTAAAATAGCTTTTAATAAGCTATGTGTGCCGTTACTGTTGTTTACTTTACTCATAAATATTGTTGGTTGTGCAGAGGAAATAAAAACAACCAAGCAATCTAATGGTGATGAAGAAGAAACCGGACAAATTTTTAAAAGTGCTATAAATTTAAGTGGTAAAAAAGTGGGCTATTGTACTCCATCTTTAAATGCACCTTATTATCAAGCTTTATTACAAAGCATTAAATCTACTGTAGAAAAAAACGGAATGGAATTTATTTCTGCAGATGGTCAGGATGATATAAATAAGCAAGTAGCTGCCGTAGAAGATTTAATAACTAAAGGTGTAGATGTATTGCTTTTAAACCCTAAAGATCCTGATGCTTTAGTTGGTGTAACAAAAATGGCAAATAAAGCGGGTATACCTGTATTTATTATAGATAGTTCTATTAGTCCTGCTGCAGAGTATATTACTACCATACAATCTAATAATTTGGCAAATGGTGAATTAGCAGGTGAGTGGCTGGTAAAAAAAATGGGGAAAACTAAAATGAATATAGCCCTGCTAAGTGGTAACGCAGGTAACCCTGTTGGTAAAAAACGTAAGCAAGGTTTATTACAAGGTATTACAGAAGAACAGCTAAGAACTCAAGGTAAAATAGACTTAAATGTAAAAACTCAAGCTTACACAGATTGGTCTTATGCAGGTGGTCTAAAAGCTATGGAAGATATTTTAGTGGCTCACCCTGATATTAATGTAGTAATTACAGAGTCTGATGTTTGTGTGCTTGGTGCTATAAAAGCTATTGCACAAGCTGGCAAAACTGATGAGATATTAATTGTAGCTGGTGCAGACGGACAAAAAGAAGCTATAAAGTACATAATGGACACAGATTTTTATGGTTGTACAGCAATGAATAGTCCTGTGCAAATTGGTATAAACTCTGTAAAATATGCAATTGAGTACTTAAATGGTAAAAGAGATTTTGACAAAACATCTTTTACTGCTCCATTGTTAATTACAAAAGAGAATGCCTCAAAATACTACAATCCAAAAGCATTATTTTAATATGAAAAATTCTGATAATGAGTACCGATTAATAATGTCTGGAATCTCTAAAAGTTTTGGAAATGTTTCAGTATTAAAAGATGTAAACATAAAAGTAAAGCAAGGAGAAATTCACGCTTTACTAGGTGAAAACGGTGCAGGAAAATCTACCTTAATTAAAATACTAAGCGGTGTACACCAAAAAGATACGGGTAAGGTGGTTTTAGATGGTGAAGAAATTACACCAAAAAACACGCATGATGGTCAGGTTTTAGGTATAAACGTGGTGTACCAAGAGTTGTCATTGGTGCAAGATTTATCTGTTGCAGAAAACATTTACTTGCACAAACTTGGTACTACTAAATTTTGGATGAACTGGAAAGAGTTAACCAATAATGCACAAGAATTATTAGACTCTTTAGGTTTTAAAATTAACGCTTCAGCAAGAGTTAGAGACTTAAGTATTGTACAAAAACAAGTAGTAGAAATAGCAAAAGCCATTTCTGAAGATACTAAAGTATTGGTGCTAGATGAGCCAACAACAGTTTTTGACCCTACAGACATAAAAAAACTATTTAGTAACCTATTTAAATTAAAAGAAAAAGGGATTTCTATTATTTATATATCTCATCATTTAGATGAAATTTTTAAAATAGCAGATACCATTACTGTGTTAAGAGATGGTGTAGATACAGGCAGTATGTCTACTTCAGATACAGATAAAGACAGTGTTATTCATTTAATGATTGGTCGTGAATTAAGGGATTTGTACCCTAAAAAAGATAATTTAATAGGAGAAAATCCTGTTTTTGAAGTTAAAAAATTAACTGCAAAAGATACTATGGTTTATGATGTATCCTTCTCTGTAAAACCAGGTGAAATATTAGGTATTGCTGGCTTAGGAGGTAGTGGAAGAACAGAAACGGCTAAGCTTATTTTTGGTGCAGACAAAAAAAAATCGGGCACATTGTTTTTAGAAGGAAAAGAAATTAAAACAAATTCTCCTGTAGATGCAGCTGCTCACCAAATTGGTTTTGTGTCTGAAGACAGAAAAGAAGAAGGTGTGTTTTTACCATTATCTATTAGGCGCAATATAAGTGTTACTAGCTTTAAATCTATCTCTAGCAAGTTAGGTTTTATAAATATAGATAGTGAATATAAAAAGGTATTGGGTTTAATTGAAAAATTAAATATAAAAACTCCAAACTCAGAGGTTAATGTAAAAAACCTAAGTGGAGGAAATCAGCAAAAAGTAGCATTAGCAAAATGGCTAAGTATAGATAGTAAAGTAATTTTTATAGACGAGCCAACAAGAGGTGTAGATGTTGGTGCTAAAATTGAAATTTACAAGCTTATAAATGAAGTTGCTAAAAAAGGAGTTGGTGTTGTAGTTATATCTTCTGATATGCCCGAAATTATGGGAATTACAGACCGTATTTTGGTAATGCACCAAGGAACAATTTATGGAGAGCTACAAAAGCATCAATTTTCTGAAGAAAACATTCTACGTTACTCTATAGGAGAACCATTAAAACAAACTAATTAATAATATAAAACCAACATTATGGCTATCACATTAAAAGAGCAATTAAGCAGCCCAGGTGGTGTTCTTAAGTTTTTAGTAAAATATAATACAGTATTTATTTTTTTATTATTGGTGCTATTTTCGGCACTAATTTCAGATGTGTTTTTTACATCGGTAAATTTATCTAACTTATTAAAACAAGTATCTGGAATAGGAATTATAAGCATTGGTATGCTTATAGTAATTTTAACTGGCGGTATAGACCTTTCTGTAGGCTCTATGGTAGCATTACTTGCAGTAACATTTGCCATTTTAGTTAATATTTTTGCTTTACCATTAGCAATTTTAATGACACTTGCCATTGGTTTTGGTTTAGGTAGTATTTCAGGTTATTTAGTTGCTTATCAAAAAATGGCACCCTTTGTAGCAACATTGGCATTAATGACAATTGCTCGTGGTTTAGGTTTTATTTACTCTAAGGGTTCTCCTGTAACTTTTAAAACCTATGGAGGGCTATATATGTCTAATTTTGCAAACAACTCTACCTTGGGTGTTCCTAATATTGCAATTGTATTTTTTGTTATAGTTGGTATTACTATGGTTATGCTTAGGTATAATGTTTTTGGTAGATTAATTATTGCTATAGGTAGTAACGAAGAAGCTTCTAGGCTTTCTGGGATTAAGGTTAATAAATATAAGTTTTTAGTATATGCTATTTCTGGCACATTGGCAGCAACAGCTGCTATAATTGTAGCTTCTAGAACAAACTTAGGTTCTCCTAATATGGGAATGTCTTGGGAGTTAGATGCTATTGCTGCTGTAGTTATTGGTGGTGCCAGTTTAAATGGTGGTAAAGGAACTGCTATTAATACTTTAATGGGAGTGCTAATTTTAGGACTTATAGGTAATATTTTAAACTTATTAAATGTGCCATCTTACCCACAACAAGTAGTTAAAGGTGGTATTATCATATTTGCTGTTTTATTACAAAGGTTTGAGCGTAAATAAAAAAGATTCATCAATGGAAAATTTAAAATTAAATAACAGTAATCTTTCTAAAATATCAGAAAGAGTTTTGGTTCCTAATTACAATAGGTCAGACATTAAAACAGGTATTGTACACGTTGGTATTGGTGGTTTTCACAGAGCTCACCAAGCTTATTATACAGATTTGCTTTTGCAAAACAATAAAAATAAAGATTGGGGAATTTGTGGTGTTGCTCTATTAGATTTTGATACTAAAATTTACAACACTTTAAAGGAACAAGATGGATTGTATACACTAATAGTTAAAGAGTTAGATGGTACACATACCAAACAAGTTATAGGGTCTATAGTAGAGTATTTATTTGCTCCAGAAAACCCTGCAAAGGTGATTGAAAAAATGGCTAATTCTGATGTGAAAATTATTACACTTACCATTACAGAAGGTGGCTACAACTATAACGAAGCTACTAAAGATTTTGACTTTGATAATGCATTAATTAAGCACGATTTAGAATTTCCTAATAACCCTAAGACCATATACGGTTACTTAACACAAGCTTTTAAATTAAGAAAAGAAAGAGGTTTAAAAGGTTGTACCATACAGTCTTGTGATAATATACAAGAAAACGGACATATGATTAAAAATATGTTACTTAGTTATGTAAAAAAGGCGCAACCAAGCTTAGGTGACTGGATTAAAGAAAACGTATCTTTTCCCAATGCAATGGTAGACCGTATAACACCAGCTACATCCTTAGAAGATATTGCTAATCTAAAAAACACATCAGGTATTTTAGATGCTTGGCCAGTAGTTTGTGAGCCATTTAAACAATGGGTAATTGAAGATGATTTTGTGCAAGGCAGACCAGATTGGGAAAATGTAGGAGCACAGTTTGTTACTGATGTTGTGCCTTATGAAAAAATGAAATTAAGTTTGTTAAATGCAGGTCATTCTGTAATTGGTATTTTAGGAGCTTTATTAGGTTACCAAACCATAGACCAAGCTGTACATAACAAAAATATTAGCACATTTTTACATTTGTATATGAATGTAGAAGTTACACCAGTATTGGGTAATTTAGAAGGCTTAGATTTAGATTTATATAAAAAAACGCTATTAGAGAGGTTTGGAAATAAAAACATAAAGGATCAGATAGAAAGAATTTGTTCTGAGAGTTCTGCTAAATTTCCAATATTTATTTTGCCTACGGTTAATGCTCAATTAAAAAATAATGGTTCTGTAGACTTAGCTGCTTTTGTAGTGGCAGCTTGGGCAATATATAGCCTTGGTAAAAGTGAAAAAGGAGTGCCATTAGTTATAAAAGATGCTAATAAATTATTGTTAGATGTAAAAGCAACAGCTGCTATTACTAAGCCAGAAGCATTTTTAGAATTAGATACTATTTTTGGAGAACTAAAAAATGCTAAAAAGTTTAAAGAAGCATACATTAAAGCATACAACAACATTACTAATAATGGAGTAGAGCAATGTTTAAAAGAGATAAATAGTAATAGTTTAAGTCAAATTTAAATGAAAAAAATTGTATGTTTTGGAGAAGTCCTTTGGGATATTTTTCCTACTCATAAAAAAATTGGAGGCGCACCTTTAAATGTTGCATTAAGATTAAATTCTTTACATAATAATGTGTCAATTATCAGTAAAATTGGTGATGATGAAAACGGTGAATTAATTAAAAAATATATTCAAAAACAAGGTGTAAATATCAATAACCTTCAGGTAGATGATACTTTGCATACCGGAGAAGTAAAGGTTCTACTTAACGCTAAAGGTTCTGCTACTTATGACATTCAGTTTCCTAGAGCTTGGGATAATATAGTACTCACAAACAGCACAGAGGAAATTGTAAAAAGTTCTGATGCTTTTATATATGGTAGTTTAGTTGCTAGAGACACAACATCTAGAGATACACTGTATAGCTTATTAAGGCTAGCTAAGTTTAAAATTTTTGATGTGAACTTAAGAAGTCCTTATTACACAACTGAAGTTTTAAATTATTTAATGAATGAGGCTAGTTTTATTAAATTTAATGACGATGAAATTTTTGAAATTACAGCTAGTCTAAACTTAAAAACTCAATCCTTAGAAGAATCTATAAAATTTATAGCATTAACAACAAATACAAAGTCCATATGTGTAACAAAAGGTAGTAATGGAGCTATTTTATATTATAATAATATTTTTTACTACAATAGTGGTTACCAAATAGATGTTGTAGATACTGTTGGTGCAGGAGATTCTTTTTTAGGAACTTTAATTAATAAATTACTAGCAAAAAACAATCCACAAAAAGCCATTGATTATGCTTGTGCTGTTGGGGCTTTGGTTGCTGGTAGTAAAGGTGCTAACCCTAAAATTACTAATAAAGAAATTGATGAATTTATGTTGCAAAAATAATTTATAAGATTATTAAATACTATAAAAGACACTAACACATTTAGTGTCTTTTTTGCTTTTTGACTATAATAAGTAAAGAATGTCTAATATTTTAATTAAATTAGTAAACGCTTACTAATTTAGTATTTTTAAATATTTTCATTTTGAAAGAGAAAATAAAAAAAACAGCAATATCAATATTTAACACAAACGGAATAGCCAATGTTTCTATGAAACAAGTTGCCGATATACTAAAAATTAGTGCTGGCAATTTAAGATATCATTATAAAACTAAAGAAACACTTTTGGCTGTTATATATAGTGATATGTATGCGGAAACTTTAGATTATATTCTTCCTGAAAATACATATATAACTCTTTTTCATTTTGAAGAAATGATGCTAAAGTTTGATGATCTGCAGCAACGTTATTGCTTCTTTTTTAATGATATAGTTCATATAATTAAAACTTACCCAGAGATAGCAAAACAGTATGAGAAATCTAACATTGTGAGATTTAAAGATGCCAGAAAACTAATAGATTATTATATAGAAACTGAACGAATTGTACCTGAAAATGATTTTATAAACTACAATAAGACTATTTATAATATTTGGATGACAAGTACATTTTGGCAATCTCAAAAACTAGCTATAAATACAGCCAGTTATACTGTTAATAAATGTAGATCTATAGAAATGCTTTGGAGTATTTTATTGCCTTATTTAACAACAAAAGGCCTAGAGGAATACAAACAGCTTAGAAAATTTGTAAAATTACCTGCCAACTAAATATACAACTATGAGAAAAATTGATAATCTATTGGCAGAATATGCTGTAAGTCATCAAACAAAGCTAAATATAACTATACATTATATTTGTGTACCACTTATTTTTTTTAGTCTAATTGGCTTGTTGGCTAGTATACCTATGCCTAGTGAATTACAAAATATTTTACCAACTTTTTTACTGCCTTATGCTCATTTAGGTACTCTTGTAATAATTTTTGGTTTATTTTATTACTATAAATTATCTAAATCTTTGTTTGTAGGAATGGTATTTTTTTCTACAATAGTACTTTTAACAATAAATTTTGTAGCACTGTTTGTTCCTACTCCTTTGTGGTTAACTATGTTGCTAATTTTTATAGTTGCTTGGGTAGGACAATTTATAGGGCATAACCACGAGGGCAAAAAACCATCTTTTTTAAAGGATTTACAATTTTTAATGATTGGTCCGGCCTGGACAATGAGCCACTTTTTTGAGGCTTTGGATATTAAATTTTAAAATCAAATAATAATATTGTAAAATAAAAACACAGCATTAATCTGTGTTTTTATTTTTATAAAGCATTAATGGTGCTTAATAGTTTAGACTTACTTAAAAACAATTTATATTCCGTATCTATCTCTTTTAGCTGGCTTTCTATGAGTTTTACCTCCCTGTAATTCACTAAAAATAAAGAACCTTCACCTAAACTAAATTTACGCTCTTCTGTATGTACCAGTTTTTTATAATCTAGTACTAGGTTATTTAATATTTTAAACTGATTATTATAAGATTCTATTTCCTGTAAACTGCTTTCTATTTTGTTACTTAAACTTACTTTAGTAGCCATTATGTCAAAATTTAGATCTTGTAATTTTACTTTTGCCAGTTTTAAATCTGCTCTTTCTTTTCTCAAAAACAAAGGAAAACTAACTACTAATCCTGTTTTATAGTTTGATGTATTAAAACTATCTAAATTTTGATAATCTGAACTTAAAAAATTATACTGTAAATCTACTTTAGGTAACAAATTATTGGTTTTATACCTTTTGTCAATAGTTAATATCTCCTTTTTAGCTTGTAATTCTTTTAATTTTGGATGATTTTCAACCAACTCATCAGTAGTGTTTAGTATAGCACTATTTAATACCGTATTAATACTATTAATTGTGGTTATATCTGGTGCAATAGCATCTTCAATTTCTAAAGGCAAATTATTTTGCAACCATAAAAAATTAGAGACTTCTAACTTAGATTTTAAATAACCAATTTTTGCTTTTTCAATATCTAATAATCTATTTTTATAGTTAATATTAGCCTCTAAGGTATCTACTGCAGGCTTGTCTCCAGCATAAAAACTCTTTTTAACATTTACTAATCTTGTTTCTGCATTTTTTAAATATACTTCGTAAACAAGTTTTGCTTTGTAGTTTTTTAACCAGTTAAAATAAGCTTCTGTAGCAGCAAACAAAAAGTCGTTTATTATTTGTTTTTGTTTAGCACTAGCTTGTTTTGTATACAATTTGGCCTGTTTTAAAGTGGCCATTCTTTTATTAGTTAATAAGCCTTTAGCTAAAGAAACAGAAACACCAGCACTATACAAACCATCATCTGGAGTATTGTATTCTGGATTTAAATAGGTACCGTCATTATTTTCATAATTTGCTTTTAGCTCTATGCCATACCAGGTAGGTATTTTAAAAGCAGCGTTTAGTTTATCATAATAAGTAGTTCCTTTAAATTCTTTATTGTTAAAGTCTACTTCTAATTTAGGGTCAAAAGCACCTCTAGATTTCATTAATTTGGCCTCACTTTCTGTAGTTATTAAACGCGCTTGCTTAACTATAGGATGATATTTTTTTACGTAACCTAAATACTCTTCTAAGCTAAGAATACTATCATTACCCTGTGCGTGAGTAAAAACACAAAATAAAGAACAAAATAATATAATATAATTCCTCATTTGTATTTATTTTTTAGGTGAAGCTGTTTCTTTGGGAGCTTTTGGAGTATAGTAATTTGGTGGAAAACTATTTATTTGTCGCCAAATCTCAAACCAAATAGGAACATTTTCTAATAAAGCTATTGTTTTAGCACCAGAGCCAACGCGTATGGCTTCTGGCCAAGCAACCTCATTAGAGTTAGGTTTTAGTAAAACTCTATATTTTCCGTTAGCACTAATAAAATTTTCTATGGCTACAATTTTTGCTCCATAGGTACCATAAGATACATTTGGCCAACCACTAAAAACAATTGCCGGCCAACCATCAAACTGTACGCGCACATCTTCACCAATATGTATTAAAGGTAGGTCTATTGGGCTAACATACATTTCTACAGCTAAATCATAATTAGCAGGCATAATATTTACTAATGGTTCTCCTTCTTTAAAGGTTTCTCCTATACCTGCTTTTATTGTTTTATTAATGTAACCAGCTTGTGGGGCAGTAATGTATAATAAACTACTACGTTTGGTGTAATTAGCCAAACTAGTCTCTAGTTTAGAAACTTGCGCTTCTGTGTCTAATCCGCTAGATTCTGCAGTATATAAACTACTTTGTGCTTTTGCAATTTTATCTGCATAAGTAGCACGTAAAGTTCCTATGGCTAACTTGCTGTTAATTAAGTCTTGTCTAGTGCTTAGCAATTTGTTTTGTTGTGATGTTAGCTTGGCATTTATTTCTTGTAATTTAGATTGCTTTTCTTCTACATCTTTAACTGCTTTTATACCTTCTGTCTGTAATGCAATTGTACGTTGGTATTGTGTATTTGCAATATCTGCGTTAATTTTTAAAGCCTCAAGGTCTATACTATCACTGGTAACTTTTAAAGCAGTTTGTGCTACTTTATTTTTTGCTTGTTCTAATTTTAAAACACGCTCTTGTTGCAAAGCTGCTATTTGGTTTTTTAAGGCATCAGTTTTGTTTTTATAAGCAACTACAGAAGAAGACTTAGCTGTAAGTTGATCATTAGTTCTTTGCGCTAAATTTTCATCAAAATAATCGCTTTTTACTTCTGATATTCTAAGTATAGTATCACCTTTTTCTACAAAATTACCCTCTTGTACATACCATTGCTCTACACGACCTGGAATTTGAGATTGTAATGTTTGTGGTCTTTGGTTAGGCTTAAGAGTGGTAACATTACCTTGGCTTGTGATGTTTTGTGTCCAAGGCAAAAAGAGAATTAGCAGTAAAAAGACACTAAAAAATTTTAGAAAATTTTTAAAACCTTTGTGATACTCTTTATTAAATATTTCTTTTCCAGACCTATAGTTAGATAAGTCTATATTTTTAGCTACTTGATTTTTAGATATATTTAGCATAGCTTATGATTTAGAAGAGATTATAACACCATTTTTTAATGTTATTTTCTTATTACATTTATTTTCCCAACTTCTATTATTACTAACAATTATCAAACTCCAAGGGTGAGTTTTTAGCGATAAATAATCTATAATTTGATTTGCTTCTTGTTCCTCAAATAAATCTAATGGATTTTCTAAAATTAATACCTTGGGTTGTTTAACTATTGCTCTAGCTAAAACCAATTTTTTAGTTGTTGTGTAAGCAATTTGCTTGCCTTCTGGTATTAATATTGTATTTAAACCTAAAGTTTGTTGTTTTAGAAAATCTATTAATCCTAAGTGCTGAAAAGTAGTGTATATAGCTTCATCACTAATCTCCTCGTCTCCAAAGGTTACATTTTCTCTAATACTACCTTCAAACGTAGTTTCTTCAAATAAAGACATTCCTAAGTTAGCTCTATAGTTATTTATAAATAAACCACTAATAGCCAAGTCGTTCACGTGTAAATAGCCACTTGTAGGTAATACAACACCTGCCATTAATTGTAACAAAGTAGACTTTCCAGATCCACTTTCTCCAGTAACTAAAACTCTATCTTTAGGGTTAACCGTAAAAGATATATCTTTTAAAATTGTTTTATTTCTTTCTCCTACAGTATATGATATGTTATTTAATTCTAAAGTAAAATCATCCTTTTCATTAATAATTTCACCTGTTTGTGGTTCTAAAGGTTTATCTACAATTTGACCAAGTTTTTCAATAGAGGTTAGAACATCGTAAAAAGATTCTAAACCTAATATTAATTTTTCAACAGAATTTATAACTAATAAAATTATAATTTCAGCAGCAACAAACTGTCCTATATTCATACGTTGGTCTAGTACTAAAAAACCACCAATAGATAATAAACCCGCTGTTACTATAACTTTAAACCCTATCATTTGTAAAAATTGTACCTTTAAAATAGAGAAGTGACTTTCTCTAGATTTTAAATACTTATCTACCAAATAATCTGTTTTTTCTAATGCTAATGATGTTTTACCAGACAGTTTAAAACTAATTACAGATCTAGAAATTTCTTGTAACCAGTGAGCAACTCTATATTTATTTTTAGATTCATTTAAACTAGTGTCTAATCCTTTTTGAGAAGTGTATTTAAAAACAACATATGCTAAAAGAACCAACAATATTCCAAATAGAATAAAAAACGGATGGTAAAAAGAAAGTAAAATTAGAGCAAAAATTATTTGCAATAGGGCAGAGGGTACATCTATTAAAATTTTAGATAACCCTTTTTGTATTGTTAAGGTATCAAAAAACCTATTTGCCAATTCCGGAAAGTGTAAATTTCTTAATTCTACCATTTTTATTTTAGGAAAACGATAGCTTAACTCAAAAGAGGCGCGTGTAAAAATACGCTGTTGTATTGTTTCTATAATTCTTATTTGCATTAGTTTTAGTACACCAGAAAAAGCAACTCCTATAGTAACTAAAACAATTAAAACAATCCAAGAAGCAGATACTTGTGCACCTTGTAATAAATTTATAATAGTTTGTATACCAATAGGTAAGCTAAGTGCTACAATCCCTTCAAAAACAGCATAATAACCAATTTGTAATATATCTTTACGCTCTAACTGCAATAACCCCAAAAATCGTTTCCAAGGTGTTAAAGTTTTATTTGACATTTAGTAGTGTTTTAAAAGTTAAGTCTGTATAAAAATCTGTTGGTGTAATTTTGCTATTACAGTTTGTAATAGACTTAAAATGTAGTTTTAAAAAGTGCTGGTGTAAAGCACCTTCTACTAAATTACTAGCAAAACTTAAAGGGTATTTATAAGTAGGGCTGTAAGCTGTAATAATTTCTGCAATACGCTGTACAGTACGTTTATATGGCATAAAAAAACCTTCTTTATTATCTTGATCTACGCCTTTGGTATAATAAGCCTTAGAGTTTTCATTAACAATAATAGAATACAGTAACTCCTCGTTTATGTGGCCATACTTATTATCTTGTTCTGTAGTTTTGGTAACAACCTCTATAGCTTTTTTTAATTTTTCTGAAGTGTCTGTAATGCTATAAGTTTCTATAACTAGTTGGTATTCTACCCAACCCCAGTACCAAGCTGTTAGGTACATAAGTAGCTTATGTTTACTCTCAAAATACCTATAAATAGAACTCTCATTAGAGCCAATATTTTTACCTAGTTTTTTAAATGTAAAATCTTCAAAACCAATTTCTTCTAAAAGAACAATACTGTGTTCTATAATTTTTTTACCTAATGTAGATGATTCAGGATCTTTTAAATAAATTCCTTCAGGTATTTCTATTTTAATGTTTGAAAGTAATTTTTTCATAACTAAAACTATTATATGCAAATATAATAGTAATACTATTAAAAAAGAAATACTGTCTATTAATTAGCCCAATGTGACTACGATAAAATTAAGAAAATACTAGTAGAATATGGCCTTTAGAGTAATAATTAAATATATGTTAAAAGTTGATAGTCATTTTTTTTGAATATATAACTTAGGTAGAGTATTAGTAATAATAATTGAAATGATTAAGTAACAAAAACCTAATGGAGTGGAGGTTTCACTGAAAATTGAATGGTGTTTACAGAAATTTACTTTTTGAGGAATTTTTAATACATAGATTTGAATAAAGAATGTAATTACAATAAGACTATGAAAATAAAATTAACTGCTATACTTATTTTAATCTGTACAGTTCTTACTGCACAGGAAAAAGATTCTCTAACAGGGCGTGAGGATAATGTAGAATACAAAGTAATTTTTGATGGTGAAAATTTGTATTTAACGCTGCGCTCAGAGTTTAAAGAAACTATGCAATCTATGTTGCACCGTGGCTATACTATATATTTTGATGTAAAAGGGAAGAAGAAGAAAAATGTAAGTATACAATATCCTTTAAACGCAGGACGACCAGAAAAAGGTTCTAAACCAGAAAGAGGAGAACGTAGAGAAAAAGATAAAAATAGTGAGCAAAAAGGTCCCGATATAGCAAAAATGATTGAAAATGCTCCTAAAAAGGCAAATTACACCTATTTTGATTCTTCTAGAGATTTTAATTTAGATATAAATGATTTAGGAATTACAATGAACTATAATTATGAAGATGCCAATCAAGGTCCAATTTTAGTATATCATTTAAAAATTCCGGCTTCTAAAATATCTGAAGACAAGGTAGATTTGACTAAGCTATCTATAGGTATTGTTTCTAATAAGTTAGCACAAAACCAACAACAGCCTAGTGTAAGTATGGGCGGTAGACAAGGTGGTGGCCAAGGCAGACCTTCTGGCGGCAGAGGCGGTGGTCGTGGTGGTGCTGGTAGAGGAAACAGTGGTGTACCTCCGCAAAGAACTGCAACAACAGAAAATAAAATAGATTTTTGGTTTAAGCTTTATCCAAAAAAAAATAAATAGAAACACTAACCATTATAGTTTATTAAATACCGATTACGTAACCGTAGTCGGTTTTTTTTTGCGTTATGTTTTTTAATTAGCTGTAAATACAACGCATTAACACTTATACTTATAATCTATAATTGTATTTAGTTGCTCAAAATCTCATCGATTAAAATAGGGTTTTGGTATAGAGAATAACCCCAAACGTCTATTACACTTTATTATGGTTGGCTTTTGTTTCACTTTTGAAGTGTAAATTAAAATACACGTTATATGAAACGATTACTAATTATAACCATAGGCTTTTTAGTGCAAGTAAGTTTTGCACAAACAAATGAAGCATTAGCAAAAACAACTTGGACACTACAAGATTGTATTACCTATGCTGTAGAAAATAACATAACACTAAAAGATGCAGCATTAGACAAATCTCAAGCAGATGTAGCTTATTTTAAAGCTAAATCTTCTAGGTTGCCAAATCTTTTTGGCTCTGCGTCTCAAAGCTTTACCAATGGTAGCTCTATAGATCCTATTACAAGTGATTTTGTAACAGATCAAATATATAGTACCAATGTAGGTTTAAATAGTTCAGTTGCACTTTTTCAGGGCAATCAAATTAACAATGAAATTGCAAAAAATAAAATACTTGCAAACCAAAGTTTGTTTTTGCAAGAAGAGGCTAAAAACAATATTATTTTAAGTGTTTTAGAAAATTACTTGCAAGTGTTACACGCTAAAGAAGGTATTGCTATAGCAGAAAACAACTTAAAATCATCTGAGGCAGAGGTAGAACGTGCTAAAGCAAGGTTAGATGCTGGTACAATAGCACTTAATGATTATACAGAAGCTCAAAGTCAGCAAGCATCTAATAAGTATACTTTAATAAATGCTAAAAACACATATCAGCAATATGTTATAGCCTTAAAACAATTACTAGAGCTAAACCCTGCTAATGATATAGTGATAGAGCCACTAGACAACAACACAGATTACTCATCTATATTATTAGATAAAACAGAAATATATAGTAAGGCTCTAGGTATTCTACCAGAGGTAAATGCTAGTGATTTAAATATAGCGTCTAGCAAAAAAGATTTAGATATTGCTAAAGGAGCTTATTTACCAACTTTGTCTTTAACATCAAGCATAGGAACAGGTTATACAAGTATTAATAATAACACATTTTCAGATCAGTTTGAAGTTAATTTTAACCAACGAATAGGTTTGTCTCTTAACATTCCAATTTTTAATAAAAATCAAACCAAAGCGGCTGTTCAAAATGCAGAAATTAATATTGAAAAAGCACAAATAGCAAAGCTATCTACAGAAAAAGAAATATATCGTAAAGTAGAAACTGCTTATCAAAATGCAATATCAGCTCAAGAGCAATTGTTTGCTGCAGAGTCTTCTATGGAAGCTGCTAAACAGTCTTACCAATTAGCTCAAAAAAAATATGAGTTAGGAGGCTTAAGTACAACAGATTTGGTAATTAGTCAAAACACTTATACCAGTGCACAAGAAGACTATTTACAAGCAAAGTATCTACATATTTTATATCACGAATTATTACAATTTTACCAAGGAAACGACATAAAACTTTAATCAATATAGTTATGAAAAATAAAAAAAACATAATAATAGTCAGTATAGTATTAACTGCACTAGCAATTGTTGGGTACAGCTTTTTTAAAAGCGATAATGCAATAATTATAGAACCTAAAACAGTTACTGCTAAAAAAGCAAATGTTACTACAATGGTAACTGCTACCGGAACCATGGAGCCTATTAACCAGGTAGATGTTGGTACACAAGTATCTGGCGTAGTTGAAAAAATTTATGTTGACTACAATAGTGTTGTTAAGGAAGGACAACTTATAGCAGAATTGGACAAAACTAATTTACAAGCTGCAAAGACACAAGCACAAGCTGTTTATGATAATGCAATTAGTCAAAAAAATTATACAAAAACAATTTACGACAGGCAAAAAACTTTATATGACAATCAAGTTATAAGTAAATCTGATTTTGATGATGCAGCATACGCCTATCAAACAGCAAAAGGAACGGTAACTCAACGTTATTCTGACTTACAATCTGCAATAACAAATTTAGGATATGCTAATATTTACTCGCCAATAAATGGTGTGGTTTTGTCTAGAGATATAGAAGAAGGACAAACAGTAGCTGCTAGTTATAGTACACCTACATTATTTACCATTGCACAAGATTTAAAAGAAATGCAAGTAGAGGCAAATGTAGATGAGGCAGATATAGGACAAGTTATAGAAGGACAACGTGTAGAGTTTACAGTAGATGCCTACATAGGAGAAAAGTTTAATGGTATAGTTACACAAGTACGTTTAGATCCTACAGTAACCTCTAATGTAGTTACTTATACTGTTGTAATTAAAGCAGAAAATGAAGATTTAAAACTTAAACCAGGTTTAACGGCAACCATTTCTATTTTTACTTTAGAGTTAAATAATGTATTAACAGCAGAAGCTAAAGCAATTAACTTTAAACCAGAAAGAGAAACCTTTTTAGCATACAATCAGCAACATAAATTAGAGGCTAGTAATGGTGAAAGATCTAGAGAAAATAAAACACTTTGGGTATTAGAATCTAATGGTGCTATTGTGCCTAAAGTAGTAACACTTGGTGCTAGTGATGGTGTAAATGTTCAAATTTTAAGTGGTGTTAATGAGGGTGATAAATTAGTATACAGCTTAAAAGGTGTGTCTAAATCAGAAGCAGAAACTTCAGAGAAAAGCGAAAGTCCATTTATGCCACAACGTCCAGGAGGTAACAGAAAAAAATAATAGCTATGAGTAAAGAAATTATCAAAATAGAAAACCTAAAACGAGAGTTTACTATGGGTACAGAAACTGTTCATGCGCTAAAAGGAATATCATTTGATATTAAAGAAGGTGAGTTTGTAACCATAATGGGTTCTAGTGGATCTGGTAAAAGTACAATGCTAAATATTTTAGGATGTTTAGACCAGCCAACCTCTGGTTTGTATGAGATTGATGGTGTTAGTGTAAAGGATTTAAACAGAAATCAATTAGCAACCATTAGAAACGAAAAAATTGGTTTCATTTTTCAATCTTACAATTTACTTGCAAGAACATCTGCTATTGAAAATGTAGAACTACCGTTGTTGTACAACAGTAAAGTTTCGTCTGATGAACGTAGAGAACGTGCTATTAAAGCTTTACAAATGGTAGGGTTAGGAGAGCGATTACACCATACACCAGCACAGTTGTCTGGAGGGCAACAACAACGTGTAGCTATTGCTAGATCTTTAGTTAATAATCCGGTTATGATTTTAGCAGATGAAGCTACAGGAAATTTAGATACGCGTACCTCTTACGAGATTATGTCGTTATTTCAAGAATTAAATAAACAAGGTATAACTATAACATTTGTTACGCATGAGCCTGATATTGCTACGTTTAGTAGCAGAACTATTGTGTTAAAAGATGGCGAAATTATGCAAGATTATAAAAATCATAAAGTACAATCTGCGGCAGATGAATTGGCTAAATTACCTAAACAAGACCATTAATTATGAGACTATTAAACTTATTTAAAATAGCAACAAAAGCAATTATTCTTAATAAAACAAGAACCTTGCTTACCATGTTAGGTATTATCATTGGTGTAGCTTCTGTAATTGCAATGCTTGCAATAGGAGAAGGCTCTAAAGAAAGTATACGTACTACTATTTCTGCAATGGGATCTAATATGATAACCATACAACCAGGAGCAGATAGCAGAGGACCTGCTAGAGGTAGTGGTGGAGATGTACAAACTTTAACACTTGCTAATTACAAAACTATAAAAGAGCAATCTACTTTGCTTAGTTATATAACTCCCGTGGTAAATGGTTCTGGACAGGTTATTAATGGTTCTAACAACTGGCCTTCTTCAATTTATGGTGTAAACCCTGAATATTTAGACATTAAGGTTGTTGGTTTGCAAAGTGGTAGTATGTTTACAGATGCCGAGGTAACTTCTGCTTCTAAAGTAGCAGTAATTGGTCAGACTGTGGTAGAAAACGTTTTTCCAGATGGTCAAGAGCCAGTAGGGCAAATGATTCGTTTTAATAATATTCCGTTTAAAGTAATTGGTGTTTTAGAAGAAAAAGGAGAAAACACCTTTGGTCAAGACCAAGATGATGTGGTAATTGCTCCTTATACAACAGTTCAAAAACGTATTTTGGCAATAGACCATCTAAACCAAATAATAGCTTCTGCAATTAGCGAAGATGATGCACCAGCAGCAGTAACACAAGTATCTGAAATTTTAAGAACAGAACATAAGCTGCAAGCCAATCAAGAAGATGATTTTAGTGTACGGTCTATGGAGGAGTTAATTTCTACATTTAGTTCTACTAGTGAAATGCTTACTATTTTACTAGTTGCAGTAGCCAGTATATCTTTATTAATAGGAGGTATAGGTATTATGAATATTATGTATGTGTCTGTAAAAGAACGTACAAAAGAAATTGGATTACGAATGGCTGTTGGCGGAAAAGGATCTGATATTTTAATGCAATTTTTAATAGAAGCAATTTTAATAAGTATTACAGGTGGTGTGCTTGGTGTAATCTTAGGGCTGGGAGCAACTGTATTTATAGAAAAATTCTTAAATTGGCCAACAAGTGTAGCTATGTATTCTATAATAATATCTTTTGCAGTTTGTGCAATTACAGGTATCTTTTTTGGATGGTATCCTGCAAGAAAAGCTTCTGCTTTAGACCCTATAACTGCTTTACGTTACGAATAATATATATGATGTTAAAAAACAAAAATATAACCCTATTATCGCATATACTGGTCTGGTTTGTACTCTTTAGTATGCCTTACTTATTATCTTACGGACAGGAACAAGAAATAAATAGAGTTGTTATTCATTTTTGGACTCCATTAGTGTTTTCAGCAATTCTATTTTACTTTAATTATTTTGTGCTAATTGATAAATTTTTGTTTCCAAAAAAAACAATTTGGTTTGTAGGTATCAACATAATTATAATTTCTTTTTTCATTTTTTGTAAAGAGACTATAGAAGCAACTTTTTTTGAAGAGCTAACCAAAAATCGTGTCAATACCAAAGAAGGTGGAGGCCCAAGATTTAAAATGTTTATTTATGTTCAAATGGTATCATATATGGCGCCATTGTTGTTTTCTATTGCGGTTAAAACAACCAAACGCTGGGTTAAAACTGAGGCAGAACGTAAAGAGGCTGCTAATTTTAAATTAAAGTCAGAGTTACAACATTTACACTATCAGTTGCAACCACATTTCTTTTTTAACTCATTAAATAATATTTATGCTATGGTAGATGTATCGCCAGACGAGGCTAAAACAGCTATACATAGTTTAAGTAAACTTATGCGTTATATGTTGTATGAAACTAATGTAGAGCAGGTTTCATTATCTAAAGAAATAGATTTTATGAAAAAATACATAGAATTAATGAAATTGCGTGTATCTCATAAAACAACAGTAAATTATAGTTTTCTTACTACAGAAACAGGAATAAAAATTGCTCCATTATTATTTATATCTTTAATAGAAAACGCTTTTAAACACGGTGTTTCTGCAAGTAAAGATAGTAGTATTAATATACAGATGAGCTGTACCAATAACAAAGTACTTTTTACTATTGTAAATACTAATTTTCCTAAAAAAACAGACGATAAAAGTGGTTCTGGTATTGGCTTACCTAATATAGAAAAACGGTTACAGTTGTTGTACCCAAACAAGCATTTGTTTACTACAAGCGTAGAAGACAATAATTTTGTTGCCCAATTAGAAATTGAAACTAGTTAAATTATGAGTATCTCAAAAATTACTTGTGTTATTGTAGATGATGAGCCTATGGCACTTAATTTAGTGGAGAACTATGTACAAAAAACACCTTTTTTAGAGCTAAAAAATAAGTGCAATAGTGCTATAGAAGCATTAAGTTTTATACAAGAAAACCCTGTAGACTTATTATTTTTAGACATACAGATGCCAGATTTAACAGGGATAGAATTTTCTAAAATGTTACCCAAAAATACACGTGTAATTTTTACCACAGCTTTTGACCAGTATGCTTTAGAAAGCTTTAAAGTAGAAGCCTTAGATTACCTGTTAAAACCGTTTGATTATGCAGAGTTTTTAAGCGCAGCCAATAAAGCAAACAATTGGTTTAGTCTAACCAAACGTAACGAGCAGCAAACAAAGCAAACAAATGAAAAAGAGTTTTTGTTTGTAAAGTCTGAGTATAAACAACTACGCATAAAATTAGCAGATGTGTTGTATTTTGAAGGTTTAAAAGATTACATAAAAATTTGGCTTAAAAACAACCCTAAACCCATACTTACTTTAAAAAGTTTAAAAGCGTTAGAAGAAGAATTACCAAGTACAGATTTTATGCGTGTACACCGTTCTTTTATTGTTTCTTTAAAGAACATAGAAGTTATAGAACGTAGTCAGATAGTAATAAACAATCAGCGTATAACCGTCTCAGAACAATACAAACCACAGTTTTTAGCTTACATACAAAACAACTCTTTTAATACGTAAGAGTAGAATTTATACAAAAAGAGAGTCATTTTATAAAAATGACTCTCTTTTAATTCTGTATTGGTTAGTTGTATTTATAATTGGTTTATAAAAAAATACTATAAATACGCTTTTAAAAGTTGGTTTTGTGGCTTTCTGCGTAGCAATAAAATAGCCTTTTCTCTAATTTGCCTAACACGTTCTCTACTTAAATCAAAAAGTTCTCCAATTTCAGATAAGCTTAATGGTGTTTTTTCTCCTATACCGTAATACAAACGTATAATTTCGCTTTCTCTAGGAGGTAAGTTCTTTAAAAGCTGAGTAATATCTGAGCTAAGTGATTCTTGCATCATTTTAGCGTCTGGACTATTAGCTTCTTTAGATGATATAACATTGTAAAGGTTAGACGATTCTCCTTCTGCAAAAGGAGCATCCATAGATAAGTGTTTGCCTGTGTTTTTTAGAGCACCTTTTACTTGGCTGGCACTCATATCTAATTCCTTAGCAATTTCTACAGCATTTGGGGGTCTTTGGTAGTTTTGTTCTAAAGAAGAAAATACTTTGTTTATTTTACTAATTTCTCCAATTTTATTTAATGGTAAACGCACTAACCTAGATAGTTGAGATATTGCTTGTAAAATAGATTGTCTAATCCACCAAACGGCGTATGATATAAATTTAAAACCTCTAGTTTCATCAAAACGTTGTGCCGCTTTTACAAGCCCTACATTACCTTCGTTTATTAAGTCTGATAGCCGTAAACCACTACCTTGGTATTGTTTAGCAACAGAAACTACAAAACGTAGATTTGCATTTACTAATTTGTTTAAAGCAACCTGATCACCTTCTCGTATTCTTTTTGCCAGTTCTACTTCCTCATCAACGGTAACCATATCTAATTTAGATATTTCTTGAAAATACTTCTCTAATGATTTTGTATCTCTGTTTGTAATTTGCTTCGTGATCTTTAGTTGCCTCATATATGTGTTTTAGTTAATAATTCTCTTACTTTATAATACTATTTTTTTTACGTATTTCCTAATTAAATTGCATATTTTATCAATTTAATTAGGAAAAAGTATTGTTTACGGTTAAAATAGTACCTTTTTTTAATTGTTTTATTGTTTAATTAATAACTATTGGAAAGCATTACGGAAAAGCGTAATAGGCTACTTGTTAATTTTTGTAGGTTTGGGTTAATTATTATTTAAAATAAATATGGAAATTTTACAAATTATATTTTCAGGAATAGTAACTCTTTCAACTATTGTATATGCGATATTAACTTGGAAACTTGTAAAAGAGACAAGAATGATGAGGGAATTTCAACTTAAGCCAGATATTAGGATATATTTTGAACGAGGGGAAATAGAAACTAATTATGTTTATTTAGTTCTAGAAAACAAAGGTTTTGGAACTGCGTTGAATGTTAATTTTATTTTTTTAAGTAATTTAAGTAGTTATTCTGATGACTATTTTGATGTGAAAAATAAAGGTGTGTTTAAAAACGGGGTAGCAGCATTTTATCCAAATCAAAAATTTAATTATTATTTACTTAATGTTAACAAAGAGAATCATACTAAGGTGAATAATGAAACTATTAAAATTGAAGCTTCATATGAGGATATTACTAAAAGAAAAATAAAAACAACTTTTGATTTAAGCATTGCAGAAACCAGTGGTATAGGTAAAATAACTCCTCCGAATACTTATGTCGGTCGAATTCCATTTTTCTTGGAAAATATAAATAAGTCAATAAAAAAAATAAATGATACAATAGAGGATTTAGTAATAGTACAAAAGAAAAATATTCAATAAGAATATTCTTTTAGGCCGACCTACGAAAGTATTACGTAAAACTAAAAACGATATTTATACTATAAAACAACTTATTTACTAGATACTTTAATAGTTCTAAGCTTAATAAGTCCAAAGGCATTAAGTATTTTAATAATAACATAGGTAACATCTACCTCGTACCATTTTACTCCAAAATTAGCTCTACTAGCATATTTGTGGTGGTTGTTGTGGTAACCTTCGCCCATCATTAAAAAATCGAACCTAAAAAGGTTTTTACTAGTGTTTTTCATTTTAAAATTTACGTAACCGTAAATGTGTCCAAACCAGTTAATAATAACGCCGTGTATTGGTGCCATTAAAAAAGCAATTGGTAACAAAGCCCATTGCCAAGCGGCTGTAGTAAAATAGGCAAAGAATAAAATGTATAGTGCTATCCATAAAAGTCTAGAGAATCTAGAACTTGCAAAAGCATCAAAAGATTTCCATTGTGGTACATTTTTAGTAAAACGTTTGTCTACTGCAATACGCTCTTTATTAATGTCTTGGTATACTGTTTTTGTACGCCACATCATAGAAAACAAATTGTCGTCATAGGCAGGGGAGTGCGGATCTTTTTCTGTGTCTGTATAGGCGTGGTGCATGCGGTGCATTACGCCATAACCATAGGCACTTAAATAACTAGAACCTTGAAAAATCCAGGTTAATACAAAGGTAATACGCTCCATAGTTTTAGACATTGTAAAAACTTGGTGGGCTGCATAACGGTGTAAAAAGAACGACTGAAAAAATAAACCTCCGTACCATAACACCAAAACAAAAATGACTACTGCCATATAACTTTTTTTTGCAAAGGTAAATTGGAGTTTTTCGCAAAACAATGAACCTAAATCAATAAAAAGCCAATATATGCTGGCTTATAGGCGCTTTCTTATACGGCTTAGAGCCTGTGCTGTAATACCAATGTAAGAACTTATGTACTTTAACGGAATTACCTTTAAAAGTTCTGGACGTTCTTTAAATAACTTTAGGTAACGTTCTTCTGCAGTAAGGTTAAGTAAGTTTTGCTCTCGTTTAGACTTTATTAAAAATAAACGCTCTGCTGTTAACCTACCTATAAAATTACCAATTTGTGTTTTTGCATATACTTGCTGCAAATCTTCATAAGTTATACTTAATAAAGTGGTTTTGGTAAGTGCTTGTAACTCGTATGCAGAGGGCTGCTGAGTTAAAAAAGAGTCGTATGCACTAATAAACTGATTGTCAAAACTAAAACCAAACGTAATTTCTTTGTCTGGGTTATCCTTTGGTATAAACAAACGTACTACACCAGTTTCTATAAAAGAAATATGGTTTTCTATTTCATTTAGCTTTAAAAAAACCTCTTTTTTGGGTATTACTCTACGTTGTAATTTAGAAGTGAAAAACTCCCAATCTTCATTAGAAATTGTTGCTATTTGATCTAAGTACGCTTTTATCTGCTCCAAACCTTATAAATACTAGTGTTTTAAGTTTGTAAAGATACGTATTACTGGTTTTTCACCATCAATTTAGAGATATTATTACTATTAATATAGTTTAGAGTTCATCAAAAATAGATAAAGAGAATTATACATTTTATAACTATATAAATAAGCATACTATTAGTGTACCTTTTGAAATAGAAATACCTTTAAATAACAATTAAATTTTCAGTAATAAAACCAACTAAAAATCATTTTAATTAGTACTTTAAATATTTTTTGTAATTTATTTATTAATAATAAGTTACAAAAAAGAGCCTTTCTATTTTTATTGGCACTATCTTTGCACTATTGATATCAAATTATTAATACAATATTATTATGAGTAAAGGAACAGTAAAGTTTTTCAACGACACAAAAGGATTCGGATTTATAACTGAAGAAGGAGTAGAGAAAGATCATTTTGTACACATTTCAGGATTAGTTGATGAAATCCGTGAAGGTGATGAAGTTGAATTTGACTTACAAGAAGGAAACAAAGGATTAAATGCAGTAAACGTAAAAGTTATCTAAATATATATTTCAAGTTTTTACAAAAAGTCCATCATTAGTTTGATGGACTTTTTTTTATGCCCAAAAACGAGTAATTGTAATAAATATGAGCTTATTTTAAAATGATTTGTATTTTGCTAAAAAATAGAAATAAAATGAGTAATGAAAAGTTTATGCAAGAAGCTGTAAATGCAGCTTTAAGAGGAATGCAAAACAATGAAGGCGGACCATTTGGTTGCGTTATAGTAAAAGATGGTAAAATTATAGGAAAAGGAAATAATAAAGTAACATCTACTAACGACCCAACTGCACATGCAGAGGTTACTGCAATTAGAGATGCGTGTAAAAATTTAGATTCTTTTCAGTTAGATGGTTGTACAATTTATACCTCTTGTGAGCCTTGCCCTATGTGTTTAGGTGCTATTTATTGGGCTAGACCAGACAAAGTTTACTACGGTAGTAGCCAAGCAGATGCTGCTAATATTGGGTTTGATGACGAGTTTATTTACAAAGAAATTCCGTTACCATACAATGAAAGAAGCATCCCGTTTGAGCAATTGTCTCCAGAGATAGCAATAAAGCCTTTTAACGAATGGACTAAAAAAGAAGATAAAACAGAGTATTAATTAAAGAGTATTCCGTTTTAAGCACTAATTAAACTAGTAAACATCTGGTTTTGTTAGTGCTTTTTTATTTAAAAGGCTAAAAAATGTATAGCGTTAACATAAAATCTAATTAAGACAATTACAAAATACTAATATCTATAGTTTTGAAATAAAAAAATAGATATGGAAAATTGGTTGTTTGCCTCAGGTGATATTATAGGAAGAGTTATACTAAGTATTTTAGCAATTTTTACAATAATTATTGTAATTACCAGAATATCTGGGCTAAGAACTTTTGCAAAAATGTCTAGTTTTGACTTTGCTTCTACAATAGCAATAGGCTCTATATTAGCATCTATAGTTTTAAACTCAGGGCAATCTATTACTAAAGGAGCAATAGCTTTGGGTGGCATCATCTTATTTCAATCTGTTTTTTCATATTGCAAACGAAATTTTGAATGGTTTAATAATTTGTTTACCAATAAACCAATGTTATTAATGGAAAACGGAGAATTTATCCTTAATAATTTAAGAAAAACAAATGTAGATGCTAAAGATGTTTACGCTAAGCTTAGAGAGGCAAATGTAAAAGATAAAAGTGAAGCTTTAGCTGTTGTTTTAGAGAGTACCGGAGATATATCTGTAATACATAAGAGTAAAGATATTGGCTTGTCTGATGAAATTTTAACGGGTGTTAAAAAATAAATAGACTAAAAGATAAGTATTATTTTTGCATTTTATTTGTTATCATAAATACTAAAGTTTGTTAGAAAAAAGGCAACAATTACCCCAAGAAGAATTAATAGATCCAGATTATTTTATTTACTGTTTAGAAGCGGTAGATGATATAGAAATTGATACAGTTACTGATGCTCAAAAAAAATTAGGAGAGTTAACTAAGCAATATGGAGTAGCTAGTATTTATAAAACTTGTGACACTATTGAAGGTTTAGAAGCTAGTTTAAATACACTGCTTTTAGATGATCATAATTTTAAAAACTACGAAATAATTTACTTAGTGATAACTGGCGAAGCTAATAGTATTTGCCTAAATGACTATTATTATAGTTTACAAGAAATAGCAGAAATTTTTGAAGGTAAATTACAAGATAAAATTTTACACTTTTCTAATGCTAAAGTCTTAGATTTAGACGAAGAAGAAGCTCAGTATTTTATAGACATAACTGGTGCTAAAGGTGTTTCTGGCTATGGTAATGAATTTAATGGGGTAACCAGCTCAGAACTAGATAAAGCATTCTTTAATTTATTTAAAGAAGATGATAATATGTTTGATGTTGTAGAAGAGTTACACCAAAGGCATTATAAAATGTGTAAACTACTAGATTTTAGATTGTACTACTAAGTAGAAATTATTTTTTACTTAAAATTCCAAATCTACGAGAATCGCGTATTTAAAAATATCTGTACATAATTACAAAATACGCCATTTGTGACAACTCTATTTTTTAACGTTGTTGAAAAAAATAATTTCTATCACTGTATAAATATAAAGCTAGTTTTATTTATAAATAAACAGATACAGTAAGCACTACCATTAAAAATATGGTTAAAATAGCTACTAAAGGCCATACAAATTTTAGCCATTTATTGTAACCAACCTTCACAATTGCTAAAGAAGCAAGTATTAATCCGGTAGGGTTTATAAACTTAAATAATCCCATACCATACAAATACGCATTTACAATCATTTCTCTGCCAATACCTGCTGTGTCTGCTAAAGGCGACATTATAGGCATACTTAAAACAGCCATACCAGATGTAGAAGGTATAAAAAATGAAAGTCCGCTATACACCAACATTACAGAGTTAATAAAAATACCTTTTTCCATACCGCTAGTAACACTAGAGGCATAGTATAATAATGTATCTCCTATTGCACCATCTTGCATTAAAACGGTTACACCCTTGGCAATACCTATAATAAAAGCAACTCCCAAAAGGTCTCCTGCACCTTTAACAAAAGTATCTATAAATTGTGTTTCTTTAATTTTTGCAATAATGCCTATGATTATAGAGCCTACTAAAAACACAGTTGTCATCTCTACAAACCACCAGTCTAAACTAGATACACCGTATACCATTACAACAAAACAAGCTGTAAATACAAGCAATATTAAGCGTAGTCTACCAGTTAATTTTAAGTTAGTCTTACTAGCGTCTGATCCAAATAAGTGTTCTATCTCTGCTTTTTGGTCATAAATAATAGACCTAGTAGGGTCCTTTTTAACACGCTGTGCATATCTAGTAATGTAAACAATACAAATAATTAAACCCAAAACAAGTGTAATAACTCTACCATCTATACCAGATGTCCAGTTTATACCAGCTGCATTAGATGCTATAATAACACTAAACGGATTTATGGTAGAAGCTAAAGTACCTATACATGAACCAATGTAAATAGATGCCAAAGCAACCATTGCATCATATTTAGCAGCTAAAAATATTGGAATTAAAATAGGGTAAAAGGCTATTATTTCTTCTTCTAAACCAAAAGTTGTTCCGCCTAAAGCAATAAGGCAAGTAACCAAAATTATTAATATGTATTCTTTTCCCTGTAACTTATTAGCTAACCAGGCAATTCCGGCATCAAATGCACCAGTTAAATTCATTATGGCAATTAAACCACCAATAATTAAGACTAAAAAAATGATGTCTGCAGCTTCAATTATTCCTTTTATAGGCGATTTTAAAAAAGCTGCTACACCTTGTGGTTGTGCCTCAATCTCTTTATAAGTATCAGGTATACCTATAGGCTTTCTTATATCTCCGTTTTTAAATTTTTCTAAAGGAATATTAATGTGCAATGTAGTTAGTACCTCTTTAGTGGCAGGTATTACAGTAGATTCTGATCCACTTTTTCTAACAAAAGTATTATCAGCTTCATTATACGTTAATGTGTCGTATTTACCAGCCGGCACTAAATATGTTAAAACAGCTACAAGTGCTGCTATTACCAATAAAATTGCTTGTGCAGAAGGAAATTTTAATTTTTTCAATGCGTATATTTTTTCAAGGGTTTAAAGATAGTATTATTTTAGTTGAATAATTAGTTTTGATAAAGAATGAAAACAAGTATACCAGAAAGTTGGAGTCATATTATTTTACCAGAGTTTAAAAAAGAGTATTTTAAAGAGCTTACTTCTTTTGTTACTACAGAGTATAAAAAAAATACATGTTATCCTGAAAAAAAAGACATATTTGCTGCCTTTAATTGGAGTTCTTTTAATGATACTAAAGTGGTAATTATTGGTCAAGATCCCTATCACGGACCAAACCAGGCAAACGGATTGTGTTTTTCTGTAAAAGATGATATTAAGCATCCGCCCTCACTAATAAATATTTTTAAAGAATTAGAAACCGATTTAAATATATCGTATCCTGAAAGTGGTAATTTAGAACGATGGGCTAAACAGGGTGTTTTGTTATTAAACGCTACATTAACTGTTAAAGCGCACGAGGCTGGTAGTCATCAAAAAAAAGGATGGGAAACGTTTACAGATACTGTTATTAGTAAAATATCTGAGGAAAAAGAAGGTGTTATTTTTTTACTTTGGGGTGGATTTGCCAAAAAGAAATCAAAATTAATAGATACTAAAAAGCATCATATTTTAACAAGCGGACACCCATCTCCTTTAAGCGCAAATAGAGGGTATTGGTTTGGAAACAAACATTTTAGCGCTGCAAATACCATTCTAAAAGATAGTGGAAAGGCACAGGTAGAATGGTAATTGAGCTTATTTATTAAAGTAAAACAGAGTTACTGTCTAGTTTTTTATCTATTAAATCTAAAGAAAGCAAAGTGTCTTGTACTTTTTCTAATGTTTTTGTGTTTAATTGTGACTGACTCCAACGTGTTTTGGACATCCATTCTTGTATGTCTCCTAACTGTTGTTCATACCTATTTGCAAGTGTACGGTCTATACTTGGTATGGTTTTAAATTCTTCAGTATACATATTTATAACTTCTAAAATATGTTGTAGTGTGCCAGAATTTTCTGCAATAAAATTATCTGTTGCAGCAATTACAAAACAAGGCCAAGGAGTAGGGCAGTCTGCTACTCTTCTAAAAGTTCCATTATCTACTAAAGGTTTTGTGGTAAAATGTTCCCACATA
This sequence comes from Cellulophaga sp. RHA19, assembly GCF_002813425.1. Classification (NCBI taxonomy): domain Bacteria; kingdom Pseudomonadati; phylum Bacteroidota; class Flavobacteriia; order Flavobacteriales; family Flavobacteriaceae; genus Cellulophaga; species Cellulophaga sp. RHA19. The sequence goes on along the minus strand of NZ_PHUL01000001.1, from coordinate 2,896,761 downwards.
AAATAATCTGCGGTACCGTTAGTTAATCCTTCTACAGCGCCATCTAAATTATTAATAATTTGAAACTGTAATTTGCTGGTGTCCCAATTTTTATTTTGTGCATTAACATATGCCATTAAATGACTACCACTACCAAACCTACTAATTGCTGCTTTGGTATTTATAAGATCTTCTATAGTCTGGTACTTACTGTTTGCACCAACATGTATTCCCCATAAAAGAGGTGTTGCAATATACTCTTGTACAATTTTTGCTTTTGTACCTGCAGTAATACTTTTTACCAAACCTTCAGTAAGTATAATAGCTATATCTGCCTCGTTATCTGCCAACATTTGACACATTCTTCCTGTACCTTCAGGAATATCTGTCCATTCTAAATTTATACCACGGTCTTTAAATGCATTTTCTTCTATAGCTAAATGCCAAGGTAAATTAAAATGCTCCGGAACTCCTATTATTTTAACTGTTTTCAATACTATGATGTTAGCTTGTTTAGCGTATATTTTATTAACTCTTCTACAGTTTCTGATGGTGTTACAGAAAACTCTCCGTTAGCTCTATTAGCTAAAATAGCGTTTAATGATAATGCATTATGACCAAGCAATTTTGCTAAGCCATAAATACCAGAAGTTTCCATTTCTAAATTGGTAACTTTTAAATTATTATGCCTAAAAGATACTATTTTGTTGTTTAACTCGTTATCCTGAGTGTTTAAACGTAAAATTCTGCCTTGAGGACCATAAAAACCAACATTTGTAGCGGTAAAACCTTTTACAAATTTATCTGAGTATATTTTATCTGCTAGTTTTGTGCTGCAAGTAACAACATAGGGTGTAGATTTCTCTTTTGCCCAATTTGTATGTGTCACAAAAGCATCCTGAATTTCAGTATGCTGTACGTGTTTGCTATCATAAAATTGCAACAAGCTATCTAAGCCAATGGCATATTCGCTCATTAGAAAAGAATTTATAGGAATATCTGCTTGTATTGCACCAGATGTACCAATTCTAATAATATCTAAAGTTGTTTTCTCTTCTTTAATAGTTCTTGTAGTAAAATCTATATTTACTAAAGCATCTAATTCGTTTAAAACAATATCTATATTATCTGTACCAATACCTGTAGAAATAACAGAAATACGTTTTCCGTTAAGTACACCAGTATGTGTAATAAACTCTCTTTTACCTTTTTTAAGCTCTATGGTATCAAAATACTTAGATACTTCACCAACACGGTCGGGATCGCCAACAGTAATTATGGTAGTTGCTATATCTTCTGGTAATATATTAAGGTGATAAATGCTATTGTCAGCATTTAAAATTAACTCCGATGGACTTAATTGCATATTATAATTTAAGGATTCTGTCTGTATTGGTGTTGTACAAAAAGTTATACTTTAATGCACCACCTAAATAAACGTCATTATCTTGTATACAAGAGTAATAACTTGTTTGTTGTTCTAGTATTTCTTTTCCTTTTTTAGTTAGTTTAACTGGGTTAAAAGAACCAAATAAAGGTTTTAAAGAAGTTATTATTTTTTGATATTGAATATCTCCAAAACCGTAGTTATTATCTGCTACAAGTAACTTTTTAATAAGTTCGTTTTTGGTTTTTGGTTTTTTGGTTGATGCCAATTGCAAAAGATTATTTTCTACTGCATTTAAGCCATTTTTAATAGAAGGGAAGCGTTGTAAATGAAGATCTATAGCTTTTTCTAAGTAAGGAAATCTATATTTGGCAAAATCTGTTAAGTTTTCTAACCTAATAGGGTTATCACTACAATACAACTGCCATATATAATCTGCATATTCTATATCATCTTGCCGTAAAAACGTACGCTCTTCATAATGCTGCAGTAGTTGGTCGTTTGTTAACTCAGATAAACTATAAAGTTTAGATTTTCCTTCTATTTCTCCGCTACAAACTACAGATATTTCTGCGTATCTGCGGTGCATTTTTAACCAACTAACAACGGCAAGCATATTAATCTGACAAAACAAATCATACTCAAACCATAAAACAATTTTATCTTCTTTTTTATGATTACATAAAGACCTGTATTCTTTTAATGTTAAATCAATAAACTTTGCTTTAGTAACCTTATAGTTTTTGCTTAAAAAATCAAACCTAGCTTTCCAAAAACTTTCACTACCTACGTTATTTAATGTTTTGCCTTCGCACAACATCTCATTCCAGGTAATAATGTCTCCTTTTATAGGTAAGTTTTTCAATCTATCTGTAAAGTTTCCTCCGTTGGTTATGTGTAAGATGGACCCCATAGTAGTTTTCTAGATTTGAACTATTAAAATTACATTTTTATCTAAATAATCAAAAAAAAATTAACACTTTTAACCACCAACGCGTTTAACGTTAAAGCCTTTCTCTTTTAGTATGCTCATAATCTGGTCTCTATAATCTCCCTGAATTATAATGCTATCATTTTTAAAACTACCGCCAACGCTAAGTTTTTGCTTTAATTCTTTAGCTAACAACTTAAAATCTGCATCTGCACCAGTATAACCTTCTAGTATAGTAATTGGTTTCCCTTTTCTTTTCTCGTACTTACAAATAATAGGATCATCTTGCAGCCAAATATCACTTTTAGGTGCTTTTTTTTCTACATCTTCACTTGGTTTATGGTCCGGAAAAAGATTTTTTAATTGGTCTTGTAAGTCCATTTTACTATAATATTGGTTAAATGCTTTTATTAAGGATATTGGTTCTTCAATTTAAAAAAGAAAAACAACTAAATATTGGAGTTTTAAAATACCAATATTTAGTTGTTTGTGTATACTTCTTTAAAAATTATTACTTTTTAATAAGTCCTAATTCTATCAATCTTTCGTGTAAAAATTCACCAGCAGTAATATCTTCAAACTGTTTTGGGTTGTTATCATCTACACAATTTTCTAAGCAATTTAGTGGCATTTCACTAACAGGGTGCATAAAAAACGGGATAGAATAACGAGAAGTTCCCCATAATTCTTTTGGTGGGTTAACCACTTGGTGTATGGTAGACTTTAATTTGTTGTTTGTTAGTCTAGATAACATATCGCCAACATTAATCATTAACTGGTCTGGACGTGCAATAGCATCTACCCAGTCACCATTATGGTTTTTAACCTGTAAACCTTTACCGTGGGCACCCATTAACAATGTAATTAGATTAATATCTCCGTGGGCTGCAGCACGTACTGCATTTTTAGGTTCATCTTTAATTGGTGGGTAATGTATAGGCCTTAAAATAGAGTTTCCGTTTTTAATGTAATCATCAAAATACGTTTCTTCTAAATTTAAATGCAATGCTAAAGCTCTAAGTACATACTTAGCTGTTTTTTCTAACATTTTAAAAGTTTCTTCACCTATAACATTAAAGTTAGGTTGCTCTTTTACTATAACATTATCTGGGTATTCGGCTTCTAATTTAGCATCATTTTCTACATACTGTCCAAAGTGCCAAAACTCTTTTAAATCTCCTTCTTTTTTACCTTTTGCGTGCTCTTTACCAAAAGAAGTATATCCACGCTGACCGCCAATACCTTCAATCTCATAACTATCTTTCAATTCTTGAGGCTGATTAAAAAAGACTTTAATTTCTTCATATAAATCTGCCACTAACTTATCAGATAAAAAGTGGCCACTTAAGGCAACAAAACCTATGTTTTCAAAAGCACTACCAATTTCATTGATAAACTTTTCTTTTTGTGTCTTGTCGTCAGATAAAAATTCCTGTAAATTGACACTTGGAATAGAACTCATCGTATAATATTTTTTTATATATTCAAATTTAATAATAATCTAACATTTTCTGATAAATTATTAATTTTTATAACAATATCTCTTCTAATTTGTTACTTTTATTTCTCAATTTATAAAATTTTCCTCTAAATGGAATTCAATAATAAAACAATTTCTTCAGAAGAGCAGTTATTACTGTACAAACGTATGATAAAGCCGCGTTTAATTGAAGAAAAAATGCTTATTTTATTACGTCAAGGCAAAATTTCTAAGTGGTTTAGTGGTATTGGTCAAGAAGCCATTGCTGTTGGTGTCACTAGTGCCTTACAAAAAAACGAATATATTCTTCCTATGCACCGTAATTTAGGTGTGTTTACAACTCGTGATATTCCTTTATATAGACTATTTTCTCAATGGCAAGGAAAAGCAAACGGTTTTACCAAAGGTAGAGACCGTAGTTTTCATTTTGGGACACAAGAATTTAATATTGTTGGAATGATATCTCACCTTGGCCCACAATTAGGTGTTGCAGACGGTATTGCTTTAGCTAATAAATTAAAAGATAATGGCAAAGTAACAGCTGTTTTTACAGGAGAAGGCGCTACCAGCGAAGGTGATTTTCATGAGTCATTAAACGTTGCTGCTGTTTGGCAACTTCCTGTATTGTTTTGTATAGAAAATAATGGCTACGGCTTATCTACGCCAACAAAAGAGCAATATTATTGTGAGCATTTGGTAGATAAAGGTATTGGTTACGGCATAGAATCTCACCAAATAGATGGTAACAATATAATAGAGGTATATAGTAAGGTTAACCAATTGTGTGAAAGCATTAGAAAAAATCCTAGACCAATATTAATAGAGTTTTTAACTTTTAGAATGCGAGGCCATGAAGAGGCTAGTGGTACTGCTTATGTGCCAGATGCATTATTAGATGAGTGGGCAAAAAAAGATCCTATTGCAAATTACGAAGTTTTTTTAAAGAAAAATAATGTTTTAAATGATGACTTAATTGTAGGTATTACAGCTAATTACAAAGCTGAAATAAATGATAACTTGCAAGTTGCTTTTGAAGAGCAAACAATAACGTCTACAGTAGAAAACGAATTAAATGATGTTTTTAAACCTTTTAATTTTGAAGAAATTTTACCTGTAGGTGAATCTAAAAATATACGTTTGGTTGATGCTATTTCTCAAGGCTTAAAACAAGCTATGGAAAAGTATAAAAACCTTGTAATTATGGGACAAGATGTTGCCGAATATGGTGGTGTTTTTAAAATTACAGAGGGTTTTGTTGCCGAATTTGGCACAGAACGCGTTCGGAATACGCCAATATGTGAGTCTGCTATAGTTTCTACTGCAATGGGCTTATCTATAAACGGGCACAAAGCTGTTGTAGAAATGCAATTTGCAGATTTTGTAAGTAGTGGTTTTAATCCTATAGTAAACTTATTAGCTAAGTCTCATTACCGTTGGGCAGAAAATGCAGATGTTGTGGTACGTATGCCCTGTGGTGGCGGAGTTGGTGCAGGTCCTTTTCACTCTCAAACAAATGAAGCTTGGTTTACCAAAATACCAGGTTTAAAAGTGGTGTATCCTGCTTTTCCTTATGATGCCAAAGGGTTATTAGCAACAGCTATAGAAGATCCTAATCCGGTTTTATTTTTTGAGCATAAAGGATTGTATAGAAGTATTTACCAAGACGTACCAGAAAATTATTATACATTGCCTTTAGGTAAAGCAAGCATTTTAAAAGAGGGTAGTGCCGTAACTATCGTAAGTTATGGTGCAGGTGTACATTGGGCTTTAAACACATTAGAAAACAATAAAGATATTAGCGCAGATCTTATAGATTTACGTTCGTTAGCTCCTTTAGATAAAGAAACAATTTATGCATCTGTTAAAAAAACAGGCCGACTTATAATTTTACAAGAAGATACTATGTTTGGAGGTATTGCTAGTGATATATCTGCAATGGTAATGGAAAATTGTTTTGAGTATTTAGATGCGCCTGTAAAGCGTGTAGCTAGTATAGAAACACCAATACCTTTTGCTAGAGACTTAGAAAATGAATACCAATCTAAAAATAGATTTGAGCAAGAACTAAAAAATTTGCTAGCATATTAAAAACTAGCAAATTTTTTAGAGCCTAAAAGACTACTTAAAAGTTAAGATGAAAACAGAATTAATATGTTTTCATTTTAGCTTTTCTTTTTTCTAATTGTCTGCTTAAATCATCTACACTAGATGTTATAGCAGCTTCGTAAGATGCCTCACTAGATTCTGAAAATAATCTAGGTCCTGGTGCACTTAAACGTACGCCAATTACTTTTCCTGTTTCAGGCGAAGAAGTATTTTCTTTTTTAAAGAAAATGTCTGCACTTACAATAAAGTCGTACTTGTTTAAAAGTTTATCAATTTTTTTAGCTACTAAAATTTCTAAGCGGTTACTTGCTGTAACACCATCGTAGTGAAAGTTTATATTCATAGGTCTAGTATTTTATTTGAAGATACATATAGTACACTAAAAAATCAAATGTTTAAACCTAATATTATATTAAAGTTAAAACATTGTTGCTAGTTCTAAATTTAAGACATTAAAAATTAATAGGTTGTATAATTACTAAATACAAAAAAAAGCACAACAATTAAGTTGTGCTTTTAGTAATTTAATGATAAATAGCAATTACTCCTGCAATTCCAGGTCTGTAATAATGCTAGTAGTTGTTTCTTCTTCTGTTTCTGCATCAACAACAGTTTCAGATTCGTATGTAATAGCAAACGTTTTACCTTTAAAGGCTTCGTCAGATAAATCATACTTACCTAATGCTTCTGCACTTACTCCTTGAAATTCCAAAGTAGATCCATCTTCCGCAGAGAATTGATATACTTCGTTTTCAAATCCAGCATAAGTTGCAGTTACATTTTCTGTTGATACTAAAGAAGTTACAGCCGTAGCTAATGCAAATAATACAATTGATAATGTTTTCATAGTGTTCAAATTTATTTAGGGTTAATAACTGGTATATCTACGCACAAAAAATAGCTTTAGATGTTGTAAAAATTTACTTTTATGTATTTTTAATATGTATAAGTTATAAATTTAACATAATAAACAAATTTAAATCACTTAAAATCAACACTTTATTTGTTTTGTAAGAAAATATGTTAAATTTTAGTTTTATTGGTATTTATAACTGAAATGCGTTGTAGAATAGCAATGTATTTGAAGTTTTTATTCATCTTTTAGCAATTCTAAGTCTACAAAACGTTTTTAATCTCCTCTTCTTAGGTTCCTGTAAATATTTCTGTAGAAACAAAGTTGAAACAGCTGTACCTAAAACTTAGTGTTCTCATAAACCTTTGTTTAAAGGTTAAATTCTATGTACGTTTTAGCTATAATCCCTAGATGTTATAAAAGTCATAAATATGTAGTTATTTTTATTATATACTGAGTAAATGATAAATAATATAGGTTTATATTGTAAAACCCTTTGTTTTAAGGGTGTTTTAAAATTAATATTTCAATATTGATGTTGTAAAAAAAGTAGTACAACTCATCTAACATTAGTTTAATAACTTTGATTTTTATAATTTGAGAACTTGTACCAATAAGTTATTAGAGTAACCACTATATAAATGAATGAGCTTTTTAATAAAATAAAAGAATTAAAAGACGAAAGTTTAAGGTCTAAGCATGAGCAATTAGTAACTGGTATTATAAATGCTATTAATGACAAGGATTTAAAAAAGGGAGATCGTTTGCCTTCTATTAATAACATGGTAAAGGAAGTTGGTTTTGCCCGTAAAACTATCGTTAGGGCTTATGAAGACCTTAAAGGAAGAGGCATTGTAGAGTCTAAAAACTTTAAAGGCTATTATATAGCTAACATAAATACAAAATCTAAGCTAAAAATTGCTTTGTTATTATATGCGTTTCAGGCTTTCCACGAGGATTTTTACAATACATTTAGAAAAGAGCTTGGTAAAAAATACCAAATAGATATTTTTTTTCATCATAATAACCTAGAGGTTTTTAAAAATATAATAGATACTGTTAATGGTAAATATGGGATGTATGTTATAGCGCCTATTCCTGTACCAGAAGTAGGGGTAATGCTACGCCAAATACCATCTGAAAAATTGCTTATTATAGATAGATATATAGAAATGCCACAGGAGTATTCTTTTATTTCTCAAGAGTTTGAAAACTCTACCTATCAAAGACTACAAGAATTATATGATGGTATTAAAAAGTATGATAAAATGATTCTTTTTTATAGAAGTGACTCTGATTATCCAGAAGGTATAAAAAATGGGTTTACAAGGTTTATTGATGATTACTCTATAAACGGATCTATACAAAAAACTCACAAACAAGGTAGTGTTAAAAAAAATACACTTTATTTTTTTATTAGTGATACCAATTTGTGGCAAGTGTTAAAAGACACAGTTCAAGAAGGTTACAAGTTAGGAGAAGATGTAGGTATTATTACGCATAATGATAGTGATGCTAAAGAAATTATTTTTAACGGCATTACCACTATTTCCGCGGATTTTAAAGAAATGGCTATTGAAGCAGCTACATTTGTTAAAGATAAAATTGCTGTTCATAAAATTATTCCCTCTCAAATAAAGAAGAGAAATTCTCTTTAGTATCAATACCTAATTTTTAGTCACAGTTTATTAGCTAATCTTTAAATTTATTTGCAAAAATTTGAAGATATGATATTTATGTATATATTTGCTTGTAGCATACTGTATCACAGTTTTGTTAAAATTGAAATAGAACAACTATAAACTTTAACACTTTATTAAATGACTAAGCAACAACTTAAGCTTTTGTTTTATGCAGCCATATTACTTATTGGCTTTGTAACAAATGCACAAACAAACACTGTAACAGGTACTGTTACAGATGGGGAATATCCACTACCTGATGTGAATATTTCTGTAAAGGGAACTACCAATGGAGTAATTTCAGATTTTGATGGTCTTTATACTATTAAGAACTTAACTTCTGGTGATGTTTTGGTATTTAGTTATGTTGGGTACATTACTCAAGAAATAGCATATACCAATCAAGAAACTGTAAATGTTGTAATGAAAGAAGATGCAGAAGCATTGGACGAAGTTGTAATTGTTGGTTACGGTACCTCAAGTAAAAGAGAGGCTACTAGTGCAGTAGCTACAATAAAAGGTAAAGAAGTAGTAAATACAATTGCTAGTAACCCAACAACGGCACTGCAAGGTAAACTGTCTGGTATACAAATTGAAGCTCCAGGTGGCCAACCAGGCGGATCTCCAAATGTGTTTGTAAGGGGTATAAACTCTTTAAGTAATGCTAACCCATTATACATTGTAGATGGTTTATTTGTAGACAATATGGATTATGTAAATCCAAAGGATATTGATGATATATCTGTATTAAAAGATGCCGCTGCTGCTGCAATTTATGGTTCTAGAGCAGCAAATGGTGTGGTTTTAATTAAAACAAATCATGGTAGAAAAAATCAGGCTTTAAAAGTAGATTTTAATGCCAGAGTAGGTGTAGATTCTCCAAGTAAAAAATTAGATTTTATTAATGGTGAGCAATATACCAATTACTTAAACCAACGTTTTATTAATGATGGTTCTGCTAACTCTGTAACTTGGAATGGAGTAAGTACAGATTGGCAAGAAGAGTCCTTACAATCTGGTATTGTAGAAGATTACGGATTGTCTATTTATGGTGGCGGTGAAGTTTCATCTTATTTTGGGTCTGTAAACTATTTTAACCAAGATGGTATTTTAGTAGGCTCTGGATTTAAAAGGTTAAATGCAAGGTTTAATTCTGAACATCAATTTAATAAATTAAAAATAACACATTCTTTAGGTATTACAGAAGGGCAGTTACAAAGTAATAATTGGTATGGTTTTGATGCCGTAACAGCACCAACAATTGCATTATTTAATCCAAATTATGAAGGTGGTTTTGATGGGCCTTCTTTGCCTATTCACGGTCCTGGTGGTTTAAACCAGTACGGCTTGGCATCTTTAGAAGATAATAAAGAAACTACAAGAACATTATTTACAAGCTTAAAGTTAGATTATGATATTACAGACAATTTATCTGCCGCTGTAAATTTTGGTTTAGATTATAGACACAGAAAAAATTACCAATTTACTCCAACGTTTGAGATGACAGATCCTAACAATCCAATAGATGCTGTGCGTAACTTAAATGTGGTAAATGATTTAACAAACTATACGCAAGAGGATGTAAACTTGTTGTTTGAGCCTACTATTAATTATAAAAAAACATTTAATGATTTACATAAGGTAGATGTTGTTTTAGGATATACAAGATTTTTAGAAAACCAGACAAGCAACGGTTTGTACGGTGAGGATACTCCTAGTAATAATACAAGAGTGGCTAGTGCTTTAGGTACGTTAATACAACCATTAGGTGAAGATAATAAAGCTGCTTTATTATCTTATTTTGGGCGTTTTAACTATGGGTATGACAGTAAATATTTATTTTCTGCTACAGTTAGGAGAGATGCATCATCTAGATTTAATAAAGACAATAGAGTTGGTTATTTTCCTGCTTTCTCTGGTGCTTGGAATATTAGTAGCGAAGACTTTTTTGAGTCAGAAACAGTTAACTTTTTAAAATTAAGAGTTTCATATGGTGAACTTGGATCTTATCCAGATGCTTTTTACCCAACACAATCAGTATTTTTAGCCAATCAGTCTAACACTAGCTTTGGTGGTACTTTAGCACCTGGACTAGCGCAAACAAGACTAGCAGATCCTGACTTAGTTTGGGAAACAACTAAAACTTTTGATATTGGTGTAGACTTAGCAATGTTTAACAATGCTCTTAAATTTACAGCAGATTATTACACAAAAAATGTAGATGATGCTCTAGTACCTATTAGTGTACCCTCTACTGCTGGTGTTAGTTTACCTGTTATTAGAAATGCTGGTACATTAGTAAATAATGGTTTTGAGTTTGATTTGAGTTACAAAAAATCTGATGGAGACTTTAAATATAATGTAAGCACAAATTTCTCTTTTAACCTTAAAAATGAAGCAAAAGATATACCTGCTACCATATTAGGCCCAGAAATAGATGAAGATTTGCGTATTGTAAACAGAACACAAGCAAATAGCCCTGTTGGTGCTTTTTATGGTTGGACGGTTGAAGACAAAGTTAATCCAGCTACAGGAGATTTTGTACGTGTTGATACTAGTGGAGATGGTATTGTAGATGAAAATGATATAGGTATTATTGGAGATCCAACACCAGATTTTACATATGGTTTAAACTTTACTGGAGAATATAAAAATTTTGATATTGCATTAAACTTTAATGGTGTACAAGGAAATGAAATTTATAACGTTGGTCGTTATTACAACATTTTATGGCAAGATGGCGGTAAACTAACAGAAGTTTTAAACTCCTGGACTCCAACCAATACAGATACAAATATACCAAGAGCTACAATTGCTGATGAGCAGGGTAATAGAGCTCCTTCATCTTTCTTTGTAGAAGATGGTTCTTTCTTTAGATTAAAAAATATAGAACTTGGATACAAATTTCCTAATGAAGTTTTAGGTACTGATTGGGTAAAAGATTTAAGAGTATCACTAAACCTACAAAATGTATTTGTAATTACTAGTTACAGCGGTTATGATCCTGATGTTGCCTCAACAAATGGTGGCCGAGCAAACATTAATTCTGGTGTGCCTGGTGTTAGAGCTGCTGTAAACCCTTTATTAGGCAGGGGTTTAGATGCTAGATCTTATCCAAATGCAAGAACAATTAGTCTTGGTGTAACAGCAAGTTTTTAAAAAATAACTCATACAATTATGAAAAATATATATAAAATAAAATCGCCTTTTAGTACGCTATTATTAGTATCTATGGTGTTTATCTCTAGTTGTTCTGATGATGTTTTAGATCAACCAAATAATAATGCAACCTCTACAGGGAATTTTGGTAATACAGCAGAACAAGTAGAAACGGCTATTAACGGAGCTTTTCATCCAATAACAGGAACTTTTTTCTGGGGAAGAATTATACACACTGGAGCATTTTTAAGATCAGATGAGTATAACGTAATACCTTTAGATCTTAATACAACAATGTCTACTCTACAAGGTAAACCAGGAGATCGTTGGTCTACAGAGCTTTGGCAAGAACTTTACAAATCTATTTCTAGATGTAATAATATAATAGTTAATACATCTAAAGAAAGTATTGCAGAAGAAGATTACAATCCTTTAGTTGGACAAGCATATTTTTTAAGAGCTTTTGATTATTGGTACTTATTAAACTTATATGGTAATGTTCCTATTATTCCAGATACTCCAGATTTTGACAATCTTTTACTAAACCAGGCTCCACAAGCAGATGTTTGGAAACAAATAATTGAAGACTTAGAAAAAGCAGAAACAATGTTACCTGAAAGTTGGGATGGCACCAATTTAGGTAGAGTAACGTCTGGTGCTGCTACAGCTTTAAAAGGTAAAAGCTATTTGTATATGAAAGACTGGACAAATGCACACCAAACATTAAGTACCTTGGTTGGTAAATATGCCTTATTACCAGCATCAGAATACGGAGATAATTTTACTGAAGCTAATGAAAACAATGCAGAATCTGTATTTGAATTACAATTTTTAGGTCAAACAAACTTTGTTTGGGGTTCAGATATTCCGCAAACTGGTACAATGGGTAATTTTCATATAGATTATGCTCCGCCAGCTAAATCTGCTGACAACGGACATATTTTTAATCCTTGGTTAAAAAAATTGTTTGAAGATAATGGAGATACGTTTAGAAGAAATGAAACTTTAGTTTATGATTACCCTGGTTCTACAGGTTACGGCGGGTCTGACTATTTTACAGATTTTGCAGAAGATATAGCTATTGCAGAAGATTTTGGTGTAGAACCTATATTCTCTAAAAAATATGCTGGTTTAGATATAGGAGAAAGAACAGAAGTTGATAGATTAGGGACTAATGTTGGTACTAATTGGAGGGTTATTAGATATTCTGATGTTTTACTAATGTTAGCAGAAGCATTAAATGAAGATGCACAAACAGCAGAGGCTATAGGATATTTAAATATGGTTAGAGAAAGAACAGGTTCTGGTTTAACAGCAACTACAGCTGTATCTCAAGACGAAGTTAGACAGGCTATAATAGAAGAAAGAGCAATGGAATTAGCTGGTGAAGGTCATCGTTATTTTGATTTAGTACGTTGGGGATTAGCAGACGATTATTTGGGAGCAACATCTTTACACGTAACAAATGGTGCACAACCTAATCATCCAAAATCTATTAGTGGTGGTACGTTTACTCCTGGTAGAGATGAAGTTATTTGGATTCCTAACTCAGAAAGAGATGCTAATCCTAATTTAAAACAGAATCCTAATTATTAAAGAATTGAGTTAGTTTTTTTTTGAATTTTTTTAATTTACAAATAAGAGCCAAGTTTTTATAACTTGGCTCTTATAACTAAACTCTTTATTATTTTGAAATATCTAATCTTTTATTGCGCCATTCTAACATTATTTTTCTCTTGTTCTAACCAAAACAAAGAGGAACGTTTTACGTACGTTACTACCAGTGACTCAAACCTAGATTTTAATAATACTATTATAGATAATGATAGCTTAAATATAGTTACGTTTCAATACATATATAATGGTGGAGGCGTTGGTATTGGCGATTTTAATAATGATGGTTTACAAGATGTTGTCTTTACAGGAAACCAAGTATCATCTAAAATATACTTAAATAAAGGCAAGCTTACTTTTTTAGATATTTCTGAAGAGGCCAATTTTACTACCAATTCTTGGGTAACAGGTGTTGCAATTGTAGATATTAATGCAGATGGTTGGGATGATGTTTACTTAAGCGTTGGCGGACCAAATTGTAATAACGACTGTAATAACTTACTTTTTATTAATCAAAAATTAAACAAAAATGGTGTACCAACTTTTAAAGAAGAAGCAGAGGCATACCAATTAAACGATCCTAGATACAGTCAACAAGCTGTATTTTTAGATTATGATTTAGATGGTGATTTAGATGTGTTTATTGGTCATAATGGCAAGGTTCGCTTTTCTCAAAATTCACCAGTACCAAAACATTATATGCCAAAAGAATTGGCAGATTATTTACTACGTAATGATAGTAAAAAAGGAGTAGACCATCCTATTTTTACAAATGTTTCAGATTCTTTGGGCATTACATATCAAGGGTTTTCATTGGGTGTAAGTGTACAAGATATTAATAATGACAATCTACCAGATATTTATGTTACAAACGACTTTTTAACAGAAGATTTAGTGTACCTAAATAAAGGTATAGACACTACAAATAACAAGCACAGAGGTTTTTCTGAAATAAATAAGAAATTTTTAAGTCAGCAAACCTATAATGCAATGGGTGTAGATATTGCAGATGTTACCAATAATGGGTATCCAGATGTGCTGGTTTTAGATATGTTTCCTGAAAACTACAGCAGACAAAAAAGTATGTTAGGGACTATGAACTATGATAAGTTTTTAACCTCTAAAAGAAATAATTACACACCGCAGTTTATGCATAATTCTCTGCAAATTAATAATGGATTATTAAAAGATTCTATTTTAAAGGCTAGTGAAACTAGTAATTTGTCTGGTATTGCTGCCACAGACTGGAGTTGGTCTCCTATGATGGTAGATTTTGACAATGATGGTGATAAAGACATATATATTACTAATGGCTATGTAAAAGATATTACAGATTTAGATTTTATAAATTACTCTAAGCAGAGTACTATTTTTGGCTCAGAAGATTCAAAAAACAAAAAATTATCGCAACTAATAGCTAAGGCTCCAGGTGTTTTTGTTCCAAACTATTTTTATGAGAATAACAATAGCTTAAAATTTACAGATGTTAGTACCAATTGGGTTTCTCCTAAAAACTCTTTTAGTAATGGTGCTGCTTTTGCAGATTTAGATAATGATGGAGATTTAGATATTGTAGTAAATAACATAAATCAAAATGCATTTATTCTCCAAAATAACACAACAACTTTAGAGCCACAATCTAACTTTTTAAGGCTAAAGCTTAAAGGAACATCAAAAAATAAAAAAGCAATTGGCGCAAAAGTAAATTTGTGGTCTAATGGTGTATTGCAAACGCAATACCAGTCGCTTACACGTGGTTATTTATCGTCTGTAGAACCAATTCTTCACTTTGGTGTAAAAACTACAAAGGTAGACTCTCTACAGGTTATATGGCCAAACAATTTGATTTCTACTTTGTATAACCCTAAAATTAATTCAGTTTTAGAAATAGATATTTCATCAGCTAAAGAAAACAATATAAAAACAGTTGCAACAGCAACTATATTACAAACCAATACATCTATTTTACCATTTACACATAAAGAAAATAGTGGACACGATTTTGTTTCTCAACATTTATTAATGCGCCAATACTCTAAATTTGGACCGTGTATAGCGGCTGCTAACGTAGATTTAAAAGTTGGAGATGAGCTTTTTATTGGTGGTAGCAAAGGAGAACCTTCTACTGTATGGACACAGAATAAGGACGGAGTTTATCAAATTACTCAAAAATTAGATAGTATTTATGAAGATACTGCGGCTAGTTTTATAGATATAGATAATGATAACGATTTAGATATTTACGTAGCAAGTGGAGGATCTGAGTTTGCTGAAAATTCACCTGAATTACAAGACAGAATTTACATTAACAACGGAAAAGGAGTTTTTTCCTTAGCTACTAATAATTTACCAAAAATAACAAATATTGGGTCTTGTATTGCTGCAAATGATTATGATAAGGATGGCGATATAGACTTTTTTATAGGTAGTAGATTGGTTAAAGGCCGTTACCCAACAACACCAGAAAGTAGCTTATTACAAAATAATTCGGGCATTTTTACTGCTATTAAAAACGATGCTTTAACAGGCATTGGTATGGTTACAGATGCAACGTGGCAAGACGTTAATAATGACGGTTGGCAAGATCTAATTGTAGTAGGAGAGTGGATGTCTATTTCAATTTTTATAAATAACAATGGTACCTTAAAAAAGAGCACTCCTAACTGGGTAAACGCTGCTAATAAAGCCACAGAAGTTTTGGGTTGGTGGAACACCATTAAAGCTGGTGATTTTGATAATGATGGCGATATAGATTTTATTGCTGGTAACCAAGGAGAAAATAGTTTTGTTTGCCCTAAAGAAAATAAACCTGTATACGTCTACAATAAAGATTTTGATAACAACGGAAGTATAGACCCTATTGTGGCGCAGTATTTTAACGACCCAACCAAAAATAACGTTTTACTTCCTGTACAAACTAGAGATGATGTTATGAAACAATTGGTTGTTTTAAAACAGAAATACAATAGCTATAAAGATTTTTCTAAACCAGATTTTGTAACACTATTAGATATAAAAAATTTAGATGAAGAAACGCTTAAAGCAACCACTTTTGCTAGCAGTTACATAGAGAACTTAGGCAATAACACTTTTAAAATAACCAAATTACCACAAGCTTGTCAGCTTGCTCCAATAAACGACATTCTTGTTAAAGACATAAATAACGATGGCTATTTAGATGCCCTTCTTGTTGGTAACGACACTACAGCAGAAACAATTTATGGCACAACAGAAGCTATAAAAGGAGTTTATTTAAAAGGTAGTGAAAATGGATTTAAAGTAATAAACACTGCTAATTCGGGTTTCTACGTACCACATCAATCTAACCATATAATAGAAGTAAATACAAAAGATAACAACAGCTTATTTATTGCAACGCAAAACAATACAAAAACACAAAACTTTACAATTAATAAAAATATAAAATGATAAAACAAACGACTATCATTTCTGCTGAAGATATACAAATAGAGGGTAATACAAGTAATTTTATTACCACAATAACCAACTTGTCTACACAAGACCAAGTAACTATATTTAATATTAGTATAAACGCTAAAGAAGCACAAATACCAGGACCAATTTCATTAAAATGGAAAATTCCTGCACATAACGTTAAAGGTGTTTGGAAGCCTACTACAGATTTTAATAAAAGAATACAAGCAGATTGGGAGTTGCAATTTATGGAGTCTCGCGTTTCTATAGACGCACCAATTATTAGCTTATTTGGTAATGACGATACAAACACGCATACTTTTGCGTGTTCTAATGCCATAAATATGCTTGAGTTAAATGCACAAATTAGAGAAGAAGATGATTGTTTCTACTGTTTTGTAACACTCTTTACAGAGCGTCATTTTCCTTTAAGTGAATTTAATATGCAACTTAGAATAGATGCTAGAGATATTCATTTTTCTGATGTATTAAAAGATGTTTCTAAATGGTGGGAAACTTTTGATGATTTACAACCTACAAGCGTACCAGAAATTGCAAATGCTCCTTTATATTCTACTTGGTACAATTTTCATCAAAATTTAGATGAAGACCTTTTAGAAAAAGAATGTAAAAAGGCTAGCGAATTAGGGTATAAAGCTATTATAATTGATGATGGTTGGCAAACAAACGATGACAACAGAGGCTATGATTATACGGGAGATTGGTTGCCAGAACGTATCACCAAAACAAAAGAGTTTGTAAGTAAAGTACACGCTACAGGTTTAAAAGTAGGCTTTTGGTATTCTGTACCTTTTTGCGGAAAAAAATCTAAAGCATACAAACGTTTTAAGGGCAAGTTTTTAACAGAAAACCACAGATGGGCTCCTGTTTTTGATCCCAGATACCCAGAGGTTAGAGATTATTTAATAAACATTTACAAATCGGCTTTAGTTGATTGGAACTTAGACGGATTTAAATTAGATTTTATTGATGATTTTAAGTTTTACCCAGAAACTAAAAAAGAAATTACCACAGATATGGATTATACGTCTGTTAATGAAGCGGTAGATAGACTGCTTTTAGACGTTATAAGTACTTTAAAAGCAATAAAACCAGATGTTTTTGTAGAATTTAGACAAAAATATACAGGTCCGGCTATGCGTAAATATGGTAATATGTTTAGAGCTTTTGATTGCCCTGGAGACGCAACTATGAACCGTATTAGAATAGCAGATATTAAAATGCTAGCTGGTAATACTGCAGTACATTCTGATATGATTACCTGGCATAATGATGAGCGTTTAGAAGTAGCAGCTTTACAACTTGTAAATACTTTGTTTGGAGTACCACAATTATCGGTTTTATTAAAAGATGCTCCACAAGAATTTTTAAATATGATTGGTTTTTATACCAAATATTGGAATAAAAATAAAGAACTGATTACAACGGGTAATTTTACACCTTTTAAGCCTTTAGCTAATTACCCTGTAAAGCAAGTTGTAAACCAAAATAAGTTGCTTTTAGGTGTTTTTGATGATTATGTGGCACAAATTAACAGCAAAACTCAATATATAGATATTTTAAACGGCAAGCTTTCTACTAGTTTAATTGTACAGAATACGCAAGATTTAGGTACATATACAGGAACAATTTACAATTGTGAGGGTACCGTAATAAGTACCAAAAAGTATGCTTTAAATAAAGGAATTTTAGCTGTAGAAATTCCGTCTTGCGGATTACTTAGATTAACACAAAAACAATAAAATTATGGATACACTTTCTATTATATCATTCTTAGGGTTTACCATTTTAGTAGGTTTTGTAGCGTGGTATGCCACAAGAAAAACCGATGAAAGTACTGCAGACGGATATTATTTGGGCGGTAGAAGTTTAGGAGCCATTACTATTGCAGGCTCCTTACTACTAACCAATTTATCTGCAGAGCAAATAGTAGGCTTAAACGGACAATCTTTTGCAGAAGGTGTATTGGTAATGGCTTGGGAAACATTGGCTGCAATTGCAATGATTTTTACTGCAATTTACTTGTTACCTAAGTATATGCGTTCTGGTATAACTACAATACCAGAGTTTATACAAGACAGGTTTGATGGGCAAACAAAAGCCATTTTATCTATCTTATTTTTAATAGCATTTGGTGTGGTTTTATTGCCAACCATTTTATACTCTGGTTCCTTGGCTTTTAGTACTATGTTTAATTTACCCGAAACACTAAATATTTCTCAAGGAGCTGTAATTCAGCTTTGTGTTTGGTCTATTGGTATTATAGGTATTATTTATGCTATTTTTGGTGGATTAAGGGCTGTGGCTATTTCAGATTTAGTCAATGCTATTGGGTTACTAATAGGCGGTCTTTTAATTCCAATTTTTGGATTAATGGTAATTGGTGATGGTAGTGTTACAAACGGTTTAGATATTTTGTGGACCAGTAACCCAGAGAAGTTTAACGCCAAGGGTAGTGTTACTTCTTCTATTCCTTTCGGGACTATTTTTACGGGTATGATGATTGCTCAAATGTATTACTGGGGAACCAACCAATCTATATTACAGCGTGTTTTTGGTGCAAAAAGCTTAAAAGAAGGTCAAAAAGGAATGATTTTAGCCGGATTTGTAAAATTCTTAATTCCAGTAATTGTGGTTTTACCTGGTATTATTGCATGGCATTTATTCGAGGGGAATTTAGAAAACGCAGATCAGGCATACCCTGCATTAGTGCGTAAAGTATTGCCTGGTGCTTATTTAGGTTTCTTTGCTGCGGTATTATTTGGTGCTATATTAAGTTCTTTTAACAGTTTATTAAATAGTAGTGCCACGCTTTTTGGATTTGATTTATATAGACAGTATTTTAGTAAAAATGCATCAGACAGCCAAACAGTAAGAGCAGGTAAAATATTTGGTTTTTTCCTAGCTATTGTATCTATATTAATTTCTCCTTTAATAGCAAATGCTCCTGATGGTTTGTTTGCGTATATACAAGAATCTTTAGGTAGTTTAAGTGTGCCTATTTTAGCGGTTGTTACAATGGGGATTGTCTCTAAAAAAGTACCTGCAATTGGTGCAAAAATTGTGCTTATTGGTGGTGTTATAATGTATTTGGTGAGTCAGTTTGTACTAAGCCCATATTTTGTAAATAAAGCACTAAAAGACGCTGCACTTTTTGGCATCACAAATACAGAACAACTCGCAATAATTAAAGCAGAAGCATATCCACATTTTTTACATATTATGGGGATTTTATTTGTAGTAAATAGTATTATAATGTTAATAGTAGCCAAAATAAAACCAAAACAAGATGAGTATATTCCAAAGGTTACAGAGGAAATAGATATTGTACCTTGGAAATATGCAAAAATTATCGGTTTAATAATTACTATCTTAGTATTAAGTACATACCTTATTTTTTAAGCAACGCAGTAACAATCAGATTTTATAGAGAATGGAAAAAAAATATGTAATAGCATTTGACCAAGGGACTACAAGCACTAGAACAATCATTTTTGATCAAAAAGGTGGTATAAAAGCCATTTCTCAGAAAGAATTGACACAGCATTATCCACAATCTGGTTGGGTAGAACATGATCCTGTAGAAATTTATAAAGATCAATTAAGTACGTTTTATAAGGTAATTGAAGAATCTGGAATTTCTCCTGAAGAAATAGCATCTATAGGTATTACCAACCAAAGAGAAACTACCGTTGTTTGGGACAGAAATACAGGAGAACCTATATACAACGCTATTGTTTGGCTAGACAAGCGTACAACGCCTATTTGTGAAGATCTTAAACACAAAGGGTATACTTCATATGTAAGAGAACACACGGGCTTGGTTATAGATTCTTATTTTTCTGCTACCAAAGTAAAATGGATTTTAGATAACGTAGAAGGTGCAAAAGAAAAAGCAAATAGGGGAGAACTCTGTTTTGGAACTATAGACAGTTGGTTAATTTTTAAATTTACTAACGGAGAAAAACACCTTACAGATCATACAAACGCATCGCGCACACTTGTGTATGATATTAAAAATTTAAAGTGGGATGATACGTTGCTTAATGCATTAGAAATTCCTAAAAGTATGCTGCCAACGGTGCAAAAATCATCGTCGGACTTTGGAAATGTGGAATATAAAGGAACAAAAATTCCTATTTATGGTGTTGCCGGTGACCAACAAGCATCATTATTTGGACAAGGAGGTTTTAAATCTGGTATTGCAAAAAACACTTATGGTACAGGATGTTTTATGTTGCTTAATATTGGTAAAAAACAAGTGGTTTCTACCAAAGGATTATTAACTACATTAACGTGTAGCCTAGATTCTGAACCTATAAAATACGCTTTAGAAGGTAGTATTTTTGTGGGTGGCGCATCTATACAATGGTTAAGAGACAGACTAGAGCTTATAGATAATGCTGCTGATACCGAAGAAATTTGCAACAGTATTCCGCCTTTAAAAAGTGTGTATGTTGTACCTGCTTTTGCTGGTTTAGGAGCTCCGTATTGGGATGCCAATGCAAAGGGTAGTATTTATGGGATGACGTTAGATACAGGTAAAAAAGAACTTATAAAAGCCACCGTAGATGCTTTAGCTTACCAAACTAAGGACGTTATTGATGCTATGATTGAAGATAGCAAAAAAGAAATTATAACACTAAAAGTAGATGGTGGCGCTAGTGCCAATAACTATCTAATGCAGTTTCAGTCTGATATTTTAAATGTAGAAGTAGACCGACCAAAAATGATTGAGGTTACTGCTTTTGGTGCTGCATTATTGGCTGGTATAAAAGCTAATTTTTGGAATAAGGATAACATTTCTGAAATAAGAGAAATTGATACTGTTTTTAAACCAGAGATGAAATCTAAAGTACGAAACAAAAAGTACAAAGGATGGCAAAAAGCGGTAGAAAAAACAAAGAGTATTGCCAAAGTTAAACCAAAAAATAAGCCTTTACGTTTTTCTATTTTAGACAGACCTAAACAGTTAAAAAAAATAGTTTCTAAAAAGTTCGATTTGATAGTTATTGGAGGCGGAGTAACAGGTGCAGGTATTGCTTTAGATGCATCGTCTAGAGGTTTAAATGTGTGCTTGGTAGAGAAAAACGATTTTGCTTCGGGTACCAGTAATAAGTCTACTAAATTAATACACGGTGGTTTACGTTACCTAAAACAATTAGAAATTGGTTTGGTAAGGGAATCTGGCTCTGAGCGTGCTATTGTACATAAATTAGCACCACATTTAGTTGTACCAGAAAAAATGCTTTTACCACTTATAGAGGGTGGTACATATGGTAAAATGATGACGTCTGTTGGCCTAAAAGTGTATGATATGCTAGCAAATGTTGGTGGTGATGACCGTAGGAGAATGTTAGATAAAAAGGAAACTTTAGATAAAGAACCTTTATTAGATGATGCAGTTGTTTTAGGTAGCGGATATTATGCAGAATACAGAACTGATGATGCCAGACTAACCATAGAAATACTTAAAAAAGCAACCGAATTTGGCGCTACTATTGTAAATTATTGCGAAATGGAATCTTTTGTTTATGATAGCGAGCAAAAAATTGAAAGCCTAAATTGTATTGATAAAAACACAGGAAAAAGACTAAATATTACAGCACGTAATTATGTTTCTGCTGCTGGCCCTTGGGTAGATACTTTACGTAAAAAGGATGCGTCTATGAACAACAAACATTTACACTTAACCAAAGGTGTACATATTGTTTTTCCGCACGAAAAATTACCTATTAAACAGTCTGTTTATTTTGACGTAGAAGATGGCCGTATGATTTTTGCCATTCCGCGTGGTAGATCTACTTATGTTGGTACAACAGACACCAATTATGCGGGGAATTTAGAAAGGGTAGTGGCTACAGAAGAAGATGCTGAGTATTTACTAAAGGCTACAAACCACACATTTCCAGATGTAAATTTAACTTTAAACGATATAGAGTCTAACTGGGCAGGTTTAAGACCACTTATTCACGAAGAAGAAAAAGACCCGTCTGAATTGTCTAGAAAAGATGAAATTTTTGTTTCTAAAAGTGGCTTAGTTTCTATTGCTGGCGGAAAATTAACTGGATACAGAAAAATGGCGCAGCGTGTTATAGATACAGTTTTAAAAACCATTCCTGAAAAGAAAAAGAAGCATTTAAAAAAATCTATTACAGAAGATATCGCATTGGTAACCCCAACAATGACTTCTGCCAATGAGGTTGTGGCCTACCAAAAGGAATTAGAAAACGAACTACTAGAAATAGGAATAGAAGACAGTTATTACGCTTGGTATTTATGCACAACATACGGCAAAAAAGCTTCTGCAATTTTAGAGAAAATAAGCTTTTTTAGAACTGGTAATGCCTTAGAAAACCTAATAAGAGCAGAACTTTGGTATTGTGTAAATTATGAAATGACCAATAGTCTTGCAGACTTTTTTGTACGCAGAACAGGGCGTTTGTACTTTAACATTTCTAGTATTTCTACGTTTATGGACATTGTTGTTAAAGACTTTGTAAACTATTTAGATTGGGATGATAAAAGAGTAATTTTAGAGAAAGAAAAAATGCAATTGTTGTTAAATGATGCTGAAACATATTATGCAGAAGATTTTAAATAAAAAAAGCAAAGGTTTAGTCCTTGTATTGTTAGTAGTATTCGCTGTTTTACAATCATGTAAAAACAAGGAGCAACCTATAAAAGTACCTGTAGATGTGTACTTTAGTGCTGTAGATAAAATTACAGAAACTATGATTCATGATATATTTTCGCCACCTGTGGCTAGTAGAATATATATGTACCCAAATGTTGCTGCTTACGAGATTATAACGCAGAACAATACCAAATACAGCTCTTTAACTACAAAAATTAAAAGTTTACAGCCTATACCAAAAGCAACTAAAGATGTTAATTTAGAGGTTGCTGCGCTTGTGGCATATATAGATGTTAGTAAAGAGCTTATTTTTAAAGATAATATTATAACTACGTATGCAGATAGCCTTTTTACAAGTTGGGAAAAGACCAATACAACAGAGTTTACGGTGTCTAAGGCTTATGGTTTAAAAGTTGCTAACCGCGTAAAAGACTGGTTACACAAAGACAATTATAAAGAAACCAGATCTTTTGCAGGGTATGAGGTTACTACAGATAATCCTGGCAGATGGCAACCAACACCACCTGCGTATATGGATGGTATAGAGCCACATTGGAATAAAATAAGACCAATGGTTTTAGATTCTGCTTCGCAATTTAAACCAATTAGGCACCCAGAGTTTTCTATGGATCCAGAAAGTACATTTTATAAAGAATTACAAGAAGTATATACAGTTACTAACGAGATACGTAAAAACGGAGATACGTCTGAAGAAGTAGAAATTGCAAAGTTTTGGGACTGTAATCCGTATGTATCTACTAGCAAAGGCCATTTAATGATTGCCACAAAAAAAATTACTCCAGGTGCACATTGGATAGGAATAACAAAAATAGCGTGCAAACAGCAAAAGCTAGACTTTACAGCTGCTGTACACGCAAATACAATAACATCTATAGGTATTTTTGATGCTTTTATTAGTTGTTGGGATGAGAAATACCGTAGCAACTTAATTAGACCCGAAACTCTAATTAACAATACTATAGATAAAGAATGGACACCATTATTACAAACGCCGCCTTTTCCGGAGTACACAAGCGGACATTCTGTAGTATCTGGCGCATCTGCAACCATTTTAACTCAGTTATTTGGAGATAACTTTAGTTTTTCTGATGATACTGAAACTCCATATGGTTTACCAGTACGTAAATTTAGTTCTTTTAATAATGCTGCTAAAGAAGCTGCAGTTAGCAGATTATATGGTGGTATACATTACAGGGCTGCAATAGACAATGGTGTTGTACAAGGCCAAAATGTAGGCAAACACATAGTAGAAACACTAAACTTAACTAAATAAGTTATTGTACAAGAATTAGGAGTGTAACAGTGGTTCTAAATATTCTATTTTACATAATATAAATTATAAGGCATTTTGTTGCAATTACCGAAATAGGGCATTTTGTTACCGTTAAATTAAAATGGAAAACCCGATAATTTAAAAGTGACAATCATAAAGCTTATATAAATATCAAGTTACCTAAATCACAATGGGTTATAAAAATAATGTGTGATAATTATTGTGAAAAACTAGTGAAAATTGAGATCTATAAATTAATAACAGCTGATAATTTTTCACAAAAATAAAATTTATAAAAATACTTAATCAATTAGAGTACTTTGGCTTAATTTCTTTCTCCAATAAAACGATGTTCTTTAATTTATCTTTTTCCAATTTAATACAGCCAAAATTTGACTTGTATTTATGATTTTGTAGAAATTCTATGTTTAAATTTAACCAATCTAGGTCTTCAAATTTTAAATTAATTTGATTTTCCCATTCTGTTCTTAGTAATTTATTTTTAACGATGAAGTTATCACTCGCTAAATGAAATAAATCTGAGTCACACAGAATCTTTTCTATTTCGCACATTGGATTTTGCGGCATTTTTGTAGCCAATATTAAGCTTATAACAGTTTGTAACTTATCACTTTTGTAATTATTCTGTTTTAAAAAATTATTAGCTAAAATAACGCTAGATTCTTCGTGACAACTATAATCTAAAGAAAAACCTGTATCATGGAATAGTGCAGCTATTTTTAAAATTTCCATATCTCGTTCAGAAATTTTCTCGTACTCCCCTATTATTCTTACATTCCTTAATACATCCAGCGTGTGTTCTTCATTATGAAAAGCTAAGTATTTACAATTACTTTCTCTTATTATTTTTAGACAATATTCCTTAGTTTTATCTACTATATTACTCAAAACTATTATTTTTAAAATTTATATTTTAACCCTAATAAATGAGACCCTTCATAACTATTGTACACAAGCTCTAAGTGTTTTTTTTGATATGGTGTTGTAAATAAATATGTACTGCCGATCCCAACTACTGCACCAGCTAGTATATCCCAACCATCATGTTTATTAGCATCTATTCTACTAAATGCAGTAAATCCAGCTATTGCGTATGGTAATATGCTATATTTAAAACCATATCGCATATGAATAAAAGATGCTCCTTGAAATGTTGTAGAGGTATGTCCTGATGGAAAAGCTTTAGTGTTACTATTATCTGGTCTAGGTTTTTTAATACTTACTTTTAAACTGTATGTTAGAGCTTTATTTAAAATAAACCCTTTTGTAAATTGCCAAGCTCCTTTTTTATCTTCTTTTAATAGTGTTAAAGACAAAGCTGATACTGGAACCAGTAATAAACCTATATCACCCGCCTTCTCGATATCTGATTTTTGAGAGCTAACGAGTTGAGAAGATAAAAGTAGTATGATTAAAACTGTACTTAATAGTAATTTCATTTTAATAAAATTTCTTGATTTATATTTGATTATTCAATTTTATACGTACCATTTTTATACATATTAGAAGCAGAAACTATATGACCTAGAGCATCTTTTGCTAACTCCTTATCTAATGGTTTTTCTATAAAAACGGTGTCATTTAATAATTGAAACTGAACTGCTGGTTTATTAGGCTGTAGCACAACTAAATCATTACCTACCCTAAATGCATTTGTAGTATAAAATTGCATCATTGCTCTACCAGGAGTAAGTGAATCTAATTCAAAAATATTTCTACCAGGCATTGGGGTTTCAACAGTTAACCCTGTAAGATCTAATAAGGTTGGAGGAATGTCTATTTGACTACATAGTTTATCATAATTAACTCCTCCTTCTATTCCTGGAGCTATAATTAATGCAGGAATATGAAACTTATTTACGGGTATTAAGTTTTTACCGTAAGTTCTTGTGTTATGATCAGCAATCACGATAAAAACAGTATTATTATAATAAGCTTCCTTTTTAGCAGCTTCAAAAAATTTACCTATCGCATAATCTGCATATTTAATAGCGTTATTTACAGTATTTTTCTTTTTATCAAACAATTCAATTCTATCATCAGGAAACTCAAATGGCTCGTGATTTGAAGATGAAAACATTAATGAAAAGAATGGTTTATCTCCGTAAGATTTATATAGAGAATTTGCTTTTTTTACGAGGTCTTCATCAGAGACTCCCCATACCCCCTTAAAAGCATACTCATTTTTATCAAAATCGTTCTCGTCTACAATATTCTTAAATCCATTACCATTAAAAAAACTTGCCATATTATCAAAATTAGCAAGCCCCCCATATATAAAACTAGTTTCATATCCTTTTTTACCAAGCACATCTGCCAAAGTGAAAAAACCTTGTTGTGACTTACCTAACTTAACAACACTTCTACTAGGAGTTGGTAAAAAACCAGATACAACTGCCTCTATACCTCTCACACTTCTTGTTCCAGTACTATACAAATTAGTAAAAGCTAAACCTTCTTTTGAAAGTTTATCTAAATTTGGAGTTAATGGCAAACCTCCCATATAACCAACATACTCTGCTCCCAAACTTTCTTGTAGAAAAATCACCAAATTATATGGTTTATCAGTTTTATGAGTACTAATTTGCTGATGTAATAAAGGAATATCCTTGTTAGTAAAACTAGAAGCCCCATTTGTTGTCATATATTTCTGGACTCTTTCTATGGCTTCTTTCTCATCCATTTTTCCATACATCTTATTACTATTTACTTCATCTCTTAAAGAGTAAACAGCAAATGAAACAGTATATAAAGAACTCATTGCGAGACTATTGGTAAATTGATCTGGCGAAAAAATAGCGCTGCTAGGGTTTATTGGTCTTAAAGATGTTAATGACGATCTAGCTCCCCAGAATAATAAAAAAGCTAGTAAAGGAAAAAGAAAAATTTTCCATTTATACTGAGTACTAAAATCTAAAGAAAACCAGTTTTTACTTTTTTTAAATATAAATATAGAACCTAAAACAAGTAATGAAACACAAAGTAATATCTGTAAACCAAAACCTTTTAATAACATATTAGACACCTCTTTAGGGTATATTAAATATTCTATAAAAAGTCTATTTGGTCGAGTATCATACTGTAATAAAAATGTAGGTGTAACTATTTCCATAAATAGGAACAGAACTAACATTATACCTAAAAAATACCTGAAAAATGGTTTTATAAATTTTAAAGCTACGTTAGGTAAAAAGACAATTAAAAATGTAGGTAAAATAGAGATATAACTTAATAATATAACATCCATTCTAATTCCAATTGGAAATAACAACCAAAAGTTTTCTGAGCTTGAAACTCTCTCCCAGAAAAAGATTAGAATAAAAACTCTACTCAAAGTTGTAATAGCTAATCCAATTAAAAAAAAAGTTACAATAGGTTTTGTAAATTTAACTTTAGATAAAAATTTATTAAACACCTCCATACTCAACAATTAAATTATTTAAGTGTTAAAAGTATTGTTCAATTCTAAAGATAATCTTAAGCTAGTTTATTGTAAAAGGAGGATTTAATTTCTACACAATGACAGATAATGACTGTTCTAATATTTCAATATTTAACATATCATTCATTTGCTTAGTATACTCACCATCAATTTGACTGTCTAAAGGTTTTTTACTTAAGTTTCTAACAACTATAGAATTAGACTGATAATATTCTAAAGGCTTAAAAAGGTGTGTTTTTTTTAGCAACATTAATAATCCTAATAAAATAATTTTTCTTTTAGATATTTCTGGAATAACTACAACATCTAGCTTTCCGTCGTTTAATAAAGCTTTAGGAGTTAAGCTAATACCATATCCCATTTGATTTGTATTGGAAATAAAAACCATAAACGGATTTATTAGTTTTTTACCTTTATCTAATAAAATTACTTTTTTTGTATTCTTTTTAAATCTTCTTAATGTTTTTATACTAGATATTAAATAACTATAAAAATTTCTTCTTTCAAATTTTTCATAATCTTTAATAACTTCAGCATCAAAACCTATTCCCATATTACTAAAAAATGGTTTACTATTAATTAGGCCAATATCAATTTTCTCTACGTTTTTAATTTTAATTTTTAACAGAGCATTTTTTATAGAAAATGGTATTTTTAAATTTGAAGCTAAACCATTACCTGAGCCTAAAGGAACAATACCAAAGATGATATTAGTCCCTACCAATTTAGTAGCTACTTCATTTATTGTACCATCACCTCCACACGCAACAATTATATTAGCTCTTTGCGATATAGACTTTTGCGCTAAAATTAAAGGATGCCCTTTATATTCTGATACTTTAATTTTTACAATATATAATTCCGCATTAAAATATGATTGCAGATACTCTGTAGTAAAAATATTATTACCAGAACCTGCTATAGGATTTACAATAAAATGAATATCAATCAACTCTTTGAAATAAGATTATAATAGAATTATATTTTTTAAAAGTAGATAGAGAATCTAAAGAAATTTTAAAGAGAATTTGCTTTAAAGTTTCTTTAGATTTCTGGTTTAGGTTTAAACTAAAAAAATTACATTATGAAATCTACAGCCTTATTAATTATTTTTAGTTTCAATACTATTTGCATCTATGCTCAAAAGGATTCGATAATAATTACTTCTAATCAGAAGAATAATTTTTTAAAAAAAATATTCTTCCTATTTCTTTAATTATAACCGGAAGTCTTGTTAGTGGAAGTGAATTAGAAAAAGATTTTCAAAAAAATACTAGGGATTTAGTTGGTAACAATTTTAAAACCAATGTTGATGATTATTTAAGGTATGCTCCTATCTTAGAAATGTATGCTGCAGATGCTTTTGGAATAAAATCTAAAAATCATTGGTTTGATCAATCAAAGAATTTGACTATCTCAATCATAATTTCAGACTTCATAACATTCAGGTTAAAAAACTGGACAATGAAAGCTAGGCCAAAAGGCGAAGAAGACTTGCAATCATTTCCGTTAGGACACGCATCCTTTGCCTTTACAAATGCTGGGGTTCTATATCAAGAATTTAAAGACTCATCTCCTTATTTGGCATATAGTGGCTATGCTTTTGCGACAGCCACAGGAGGATTAAGAATTGCAAACAATTCACATTGGTTTAGTGATGTAATAGTTAGCGCAGGTATTGGAATATTGGTAACGGAATTAGTATATTTATTTGATCCTATAATTAAATGGAACCCCTTTAAAAAAGTAAAAGGAATTAACTTATATCCAAAAATAGATAAAAATCACTATGGAGTATATTTTAAAAAAACCTTTTGATATAAAAGGGATATTTCATTTTATATCTGAAGTATCCCTTTCTCTTTTAATCAATTTTTAACTTTATGCTTTACAACTTTACCGTTAGGGTCTATTGTAACTTCCATTTCAGTTTCTCCTTTTTCTATTTCAAATTCATAGACTATACCATTTTGGGTTTCTGATATTTCGGCTTCTTCCATTTCATAATCAGGAAAAGTAGTTGTTAAAGTAGATTTTACATTTTTAGGAATATCTTTTTCTTTAATCTCGTGTTCTGTTTCTCGCCAAGAACCGTCTTCTAGAAAGTTTGCTGAATATTCAACCTTATTCATTTTAAACTCAGCCTCCCATTCGGTAGCAGTTTCTTTTTCCCATTTTACTTTTTTAACAGTGGGAAACTTTTTAGTAAATGCCTCTTTTACTTTTTGCGGGACTTTATCTACTCCTGAGGAAAAAGCAAAAATTGTACATATTAAAAAGGCTCCTAAAATTACTTTTAATGATTTCATATCTTATATAATTTTTAAATTAATACTAGTATAAATCTAGTAATCAATTCTAAAGATATTTTCAAGCAAATCTAAAGAGTAATTAGGCTATAATAGTTTCTTTTGATATTGCTTATGAGAGATATAAATTAGTATTGCTATTAATCCAACAGACACTGTAGACGCAGGTAATGTTCCTAGATCTAGCCCTCCTTTATTTAAAGGCTTAGTAAGAAAGTCACCAAATGTTGCTCCAAAGGGGCGTGTAAAGACAAATGCAATCCAGAATAGTAGTATTTGATTCACTTTTGTGAAATAATGAAGTAGAATAACCAATGCTATAATTAATGCAGTAACTAATGCACCTATTAAATAACTAAAACCAATTTCATCACTCAAATAATCTCCAAATGCAGTTCCTAAACTATTTGAAAATAATACTGCAGTCCAAAAAAATAATTCTTTGTTTTTGTAGATAATTGGATTTACCTCTAAATTTTTATATTTATTATACCATAGAAAAAGTGTTCCTATTAAACCAATAGCTAAAACTAAACTACCATAGGTATAACCAAGGCCAAGACTTCTATCCATAAAATCAGAAATCTCTGTTCCTAATGTTGTTGTAGCAATAATAACCAGCCAAAAATATAATGGCACATACTTTTTTGAATATAACTGAATGCCAAGAGCAATTAAAAAAAACGTGAATGTAATTAAAATACCTACAGAATAACCCAAACCTAAAGTTTGTGCAATAAAATCTCCTAAGGTTTCACCCAATGTAGTGGCTATTATTTTCATCAACCAAAATAATGCTGTTATTTCTGCTACCTTATTTAATGTTTTAGTTTCCATAAGTTTCATAAATTTAGTTGTACCTGATAAAAGAAAATAGTTTTAAATAGTAAGGATTACTTTCTCTTACAGGTCTTGCATTGTACACTAAAAGTAATATGTAATTTTAAAGAAAAACTTAAGCTACATATTCTTAAAACTAAAACTTATATTTCATTGCTAATCTTATAATTTGGGTTTCGTAGTAGTTTTCATAAAGTGCAGTAAATCCTTCTCCTGAAATGCGCTGCCTTAATCCAAAGTTGTTAAACAAATCACTTACGGATAATGTGACTTCCCCTTTTTTATCCCAAATAGATTTCTTTAAGCCTAAATCTATTGAAGACCTTGCTAACTCTTCTCCTTGAGGAATATTTCGTTTAGAATAATACAATCCGGTAACTTGGGCTTCTATTTTATAAGGAAGCATAAATGCGTTTGATATTTTAAAATCACCTGCTGTGTCTGATGATTTAGTAATGTTGAAATTTCTTACAAAAGGAAATAATAATGTACCTTCATAAGCACTTATACTATTTATGTAAATATTTGTGCTAGCCGTTAATTTCCAATTTAGTGTAATGTCTTGACTAAATAACAACTCCATTCCAGTGTTGGTACTTTCTCCTGTATTTTGATAAACTCGATTAACAATATCGTAATCTGGATTGCTATTATCTACACTAAAAATGCGTTGATAAGCACCTTTAATCTGTCTGTGATAGATGGCTGAAAACAATGAGCCTGAACCCCAATTATAACGATGTGCTGCTTCTACGCTGTTTGTAAACTGCGGACGTAAATACGGGTTTCCAACTTTTAATAATTCTGGGTCATCATATTTTGGAAAGATGCGCAATTCGGGTTCGCCTGGTCTATCTACTCGACGATTGTAAAATAATGAAAGTTTGTTTTTATCATTTAATTTATACGTAAACCGCACACTTGGGAATAATTCGAAATAATCATATTTATCATTAGCTGCATAATAAGTATTTGCAGGGTCTAATTTGTATGATACATCTGTTTGCTCTGCCCTTAATCCTGCTTCAACATCAAAACGTTCTTTCTCTAAAAGATAATTACCATAAAAAGCATATAGGTTTTCTTTCCATTTTGAGAAATCACCTAAATTAGGATAGATAATAGATTGGTTACCTCTATTTACAGTATAATTTACAGGCAAATTTCTGAATCTCACCTTTGCTCCTGCTTCAATTTTACCACTACTTAATGCACGTGCATAATCTGTAGATAAGCTTGTGGTGTGCTCTATGGCTCTAATATTAGTCATATCTCTACCTATTCTAATAGCAGAACTATCGTTTAGAAAATAACTTTCATCTTCTAGACCTTTTGTATACTGAGTATTCGCCGTTAACGAATGACCTGCCTGAGGAAAGTTATGTTTATAATTAGCTGCGACGTTTATAAAGCTTGTAATTTCTTCTTCTTTCCAAGTGTACAAACGATTACGAACATTATTATCTAAATTAATAAAAGCAACTTGCGAAGTATCTATATGTTTTTCCCTGTCGAACATTCCAGAAAAGGTAATGGCATCATTATCGCTAAGTTCCCAATCTACTCCTCCCGTAATTATAGAACGAAACTGTCTTCTGTTTTCGGGAACTTGTGAAATGATGTTACGACCATCATCGTAATTTCTTGTTGTAAACTCATTATTAGGTAACGCTTCTTGAATGATGAACTCTGATTGTAGAAAATAATTAAGCTTATCTGTTCTGTAATTAAGGTTTAAACTTGGAATCAGTTTAGGATTAACTGAAAAACTTCCATAATCTGTAGGTGTATCTTGTTTTCGTTTAGATAACGCACCCAAACCGAACGACAAACCCACGTCTCCATTCAAACCTGTTTGCTTTTCCTTTTTATAAATGATATTTACAATACCTGCAAAACCGTTAGCATCGTATTTTGCGGATGGATTGTTGATGATTTCAATACGTTCAATATTAGATGCCGGAATATTGCTTAATCCTTTTTGGTTACCAAAACCAGTAAGACTCGATTGTTTGCCGTCTATTAAAACCACTACTTTATCACTACCACGCAACACCACTTTTCCTTCTTGGTCGAAAGCAACACCTGGCATTGTTTTCATAGCATCCACCACAGAACCACCAGACTGCGCCACATTATCAGTAAGACTAAAAGACTTTTTATCCAATGCTGAATTTACAGTCGCTCGTTTTGCTTCAATGGTTACTTCATCTAAAGCTTCAGCAGAGGATTTTAGTTCTATTTTACCTAAATCGAAAATTGGGTTTAATCCACCTGAAGCAATTTTTCGTTGTATCGTTTCAAAACCCAAATAGGTAATATTTATGATGTACTTCCCTGTTTTTAAATCCTTGATTTCAAATCGTCCATTATCATCGCTAATGGTTCCTGTAACTATGGCATTAGTAGCTTCATCATTTATAGAAACACTAACAAAAGGCAAAGTTTCTTGAGTTTCTTGGTCTATAATTTGACCAGTAATAGTAATTGTTTCTTGTGCATTTACAAAGAATGAAATAAATAGTATAAGTACTGTAAGCGTTTGTTTTATCATTAGTTTCAATTTTTACAGGACAAATGTAGTGTTGAAATCTAAAGGGATACTAAAGAAGTTAAGTTGTGAGATATTGAACTTTTAATTTATAAAAATTATTAAAAAAAAGGCTGTCAATAAAAATGATTTTGTCATTTTCAAACAGCCTGTAAACATTTCAAATTTTATTGATTCATCATCATTTCGTGGTCGTATTGACAACAACCTGGTAAACCATCATAAGCTTCTTCACTACCTGCAACTTTTTCGGTATCATATCCTGAAGCTGCAATAGCTTTGTGAATTGTCATAGCATCTGTTTTGGTATCATCAAAAGAAACATCAATCTTCTTTTTGTCTTTATCCCAGTTTGCAGCAGTAACACCTTCAACACTATAGGCTGCTTTTTCAATGGTGTTTTTACACATACCACAATTGCCTCTTACGCCAAAAGATAAATCTGTCATTGCGATTTCTTTGGACATTTCAGTAGTTGATGTTTCAGCTTCCTTTTTAATTTCATTTTTACAACTTGTTAATCCTATAGCCATTATTATAGCTACACTTAAAATTACTTTATTCATTTTTTTAAAATTTAATTGTTATTATTTGATTTATTATTATTCTATGACTTGTTTTACTTCTCCGCAGGTTAACATGGTGCTACCAAAATAGGGATTGATTACTTTTTCTTCTTTACTCAACCAATAAGCGCCATTGTTGTTTTCTGCCATCGGACAAAACTTCACATACACTTTTTCATTAATACCGAACAGTTGTACTGCATTTATTAATTGTGATGATAGATCTTTGAAATGAACTCTTTGCTCCTTTATATCTGATGTTTTGGAAATAGATGTCGCAGCAATTTTTACTTCTTTTTCCAATGACACCCAATGTGTATGTGCTTCATCTTTTAGTAACTTCATATATACTTTAGATATATTATCCAATAAGCTATTTGATATTGTCATTACAGTTTTAAAATCCTCATTGACTAAAGCACCTTTTAAATTGATATAATCATTGTAAACAACTTTTAATTGTTCTTGAAATTTTTCTGACACTTCCAAACGTTCATTCATATTGGTATGGTCGTTCTCTTCTTTTAATGCCTTATTATCCATACCTAAATGTCCTTCGTGACCTGTCATTACTTTGCCACCATCCTTATTCATCATTGATTTTTTACCTTGTAATTGGGCTGCTGCATCTACTGTAAATGTGCCGTTAGTCACGATTTCATTTCCAATAAATAAACCTTCTAAAACTTCATATTCATTACCAATTTGGTTCCCTAAAACAACTTCACGCATTTCAAAAATGGTTTGGTCTGGATTGGTTTTTAAATAGACCACAGAACGTTTACCTGTCCAAAGTACAGCAGATGCAGGGATTGTTAATACCGCATCATTACTACTTGAAACTCGTTCAATATTTGCGGTTACAAACATTCCTGGTTTAAATACATCGTTTTTGTTATTAAGCACCACACGTAAGGTTACTGTTCTTGTTTTAGTATTTAAAATTGGTTCAATGAAATCTACTTTCCCTTTAAATTCCTTATTAGCATAAGCGTTTGTAGTCACTAAAACTTCTTGTCCCTTTTTAAATAAATCGATTTGATTTTCATAGACATCAAAGTTTGCCCAAACCGTATTGAGATTTGCAATCTTAAGCAATGGTTGACCTTGTTTGATGTAGTCGCCTTGTTCTACTAATTTTTCGGTAACTGTTCCTGAAACTGTTGCATAAACTGGAAAGTTTTCTTTTACTTTTTGGGTTTCTTCAATTTGATTGATTTGACTTACAGAAAGCTTCCACAACTTCAATTTATTACGAACTGCCTTATATAATTCAGGTTGGGATTCCTTTAAAGATGATGCCGTAATTAACTCTTGCTGTGCTGCATACAATTCTGGCGAATAAATGGTTGCTAATAATTGACCTTTACGAACTTCTTTGCCTGTAAAACTAACATTCAAACGTTCTATTCTACCCGAAAAATAACTGACTTGTACTGCGTTTGCCTCTTCATTTTCAGCAATTTTACCAGATAATTTAAGGGTGTTGCCATCAACATTTCCTTTACCTACAACAGTTGTTTGAATATTGGCTAAAGCCATCGCATTTTCGGTTAACTTGAATTGGTCTGCTAACAGACCATCACTTCCATTTTCGGCAGGAATTAAGTCCATCCCACAAATAGGACAATCACCTGGTTCTGGTTGCATAATTTGTGGATGCATAGAACACGTCCACATTTGATTGGTTTCTGCAAGCTCGTCGTGATTATGTTCTGTCTGTTCGTTTGATGAACCACTAAAAAGTAACCACCCCAACAATAGACCTATAGTAACTAAGCCTATATATATCACTATTTTATTATTTTTCATTTTCTAATCGTTTTATCATTGCTTTCATTTCTTCTATTTCCTTCTTTTGTGCTTTTATTATATCATCTGCTAATTTTTTAACTTCTGGGTCTTTTATATCCGCTCTTTCACTTGTTAATATTGCGATGGAATGGTGCGGTATCATTGCTTTCATCCAAAGGACATCACCAATAATTGGTGCTTGTGTTCTTACTAATCCTAATGCACTTACAAAGAGAATAAAACTACCTGCAAGTATTGCTATATTCTTTTTTTTGTCGTTATACATTTTTCGCATAAAAAACCACATTATGACAGCCATTGTTGAAATACCCAAACACGTCATATAGAAACGTGTTAAGCTAAACCATACGTGGTCTATGGAATATGTATTTAAGTACATTGTTATATACATAGCTATAAATGATAACCCTAACATTAAAAAAAATGTTTTATAGTTTCCTTTGTTTGTGTGTTCTTTTGAATTTTCCATAATTAGTTTGATTTTATAGTTAAATTTTAATTGTTCTTAATCTTAAAGCATTTGCTATTACCGAAACAGAACTAAAACTCATTGCTAATGCTGCTATCATTGGCGACAATAAAATGCCAAAAAATGGGAATAATACGCCTGCTGCAATAGGTACTCCTAATGTGTTATAAATAAGTGCAAAAAATAGATTTTGCTTTATGTTCTTCATTACGGAATGACTTAAATTTTTAGCCTTTACTATGCCGTGTAAATCACCTTTTACCAGGGTTATCATTGCACTTTCTATCGCTACATCTGTTCCTGTTCCCATTGCAATACCTACATCACTTTTTGCCAATGCTGGTGCATCATTAATACCATCACCTGCCATAGCAACCACTTTTCCATTTTCTTGCAGTTTCTCTACTTCTTTGAGTTTATCTTCTGGTAACATACTGGCTTTAAAATCTGCAAGATTAAGCTCTGATGCTACTGCTTGTGCTGTATCGTGATTATCGCCTGTTAGCATTATTACATCAATACCTTTATCTTGAAGTACTTTAATCGCTTTGGCACTTGTTTCTTTTATTATATCGCCTATAACTACATACCCAACAACGGTTTCATCTAATGACAAATAAGAAACTGTTTTACCCTGTTTTTGGTAAGATTTAGCTTCGTCTTTCATTGTAGAAGTAATATCTGCTTTGGCATATTCCATCATTTTAGGATTCCCTAAAGCCACTTTTTTATCATTTATTATAGCTTCAACACCTTTTCCTGTGACAGCACTAAAGTTTTTAGATTTTATTCTTTCAGCGTTATGTTCCTTTCCATATTTAACTGTCGCTTCTGCCAAAGGATGTTCACTATTGGCATTTAATGAAACAATGTATTGAAGTAGTTCATTTTTGTTTAAAGTATCACTAAAAGCACCTACTGTTTCTACCGTTGGTTTTCCTTCTGTAATAGTTCCTGTTTTATCAACTATAAGTGTATTTACCTTATCCATTTTTTCGAGAGCTTCGGCATTTTTAATTAATACACCATTTTGAGCACCTTTACCCACACCAACCATTACAGACATAGGTGTTGCTAAACCTAAAGCACAAGGACACGCAATGATTAAAACTGCAATTGCATTCACAAACGCATATACATAAACAGGTTCTGGTCCCCAAATTGCCCAAACCATAAATGTGATAATAGAAATAAGAACTACAACTGGCACAAAATAACCTGATACCTTATCTGCTAAATTCTGAATAGGTGCGCGACTTCTACTGGCATCATTAACCATATGTATGATTTGTGAGAGTAAGGTATCACTTCCTACTTTTTCCGCTTTCATCAAGAATGATTGATTCCCATTAATGGTTCCGCTACTTACTTTATCGTCTTGTGATTTATTTACAGGAATAGGTTCTCCTGTTATCATAGATTCATCAATGGTTGTTTCTCCTTCTGTTATTACACCATCTACAGGAATTTTATCACCTGGTTTTACTTTTAGAATATCATTTAATTCTATCTTATCTATACTGACTTCAATTTCTTCATCATCAATTATTTTTATGGCTTTATTAGGTGTTAACTTTAGTAACTCTTTTACTGCGGAATTGGTTTTACTGTGTGCTCGCGCTTCTAACAACTGTCCTAAAAGCACCAAGGTTAGAATAACCGTTGCTGCTTCAAAATAGACGTGTACTGCACCTGATTCAGTTTTAAACTGTGCTGGAAACACATCTGGAAATAACATCCCAAACACACTAAATAACCAAGCCACACCTGCACCGATTCCAATAAGTGTGAACATATTGAGATTCCACGTTTTTATACTTCTATAAGCACGCTCAAAGAACATCCAAGTCGCATAAAATACAACTGGAATAGATAATGCAAACTGAATCCAATTCCAATATTTCTGTTCCATTATATCGTACAATGGATTGTTATTGAGCATTTCGCTCATAGCCATTAAGAATATTGGTAATGTGAATGCAGTTGCTATCCAAAACTTCTTCAATAATTTTTTATAGGTCTTTTCTTCTGCTGAAACATCTGGTTGCATTGGTACTAAATCCATACCGCAAATAGGACACGAACCTGGTTCATCTTTTACGATTTCTGGATGCATTGGACACGTCCATTGTTCTGTTGAAGCTGTCGATAGATTTTGTTCTTCAACCAAATCCATTCCGCAAACAGGACAATCGCCTGATTTATCGTAGGTTTTATCACCTTCGCAATGCATTGGGCAATAAAATGTACCTGTGCCTTTGCCTTTTGATGTTTTTTCTGTTTTATCTTCTAAATGGTGATGATGTTCACCTTGTTTATGAATACTGTATCTCCCACCATCATTTTTTAAGGCTTCTTGAAATGTTTCTATAGGAATATGCAATTCCATTTCGATTGTAGCTTCTGCCTTTTCTAAATTGACTGTTGCTTTTGAAACACCTTCCACTTTAGAAAGTGTTTCTTCTACATGAGTACGACAACCGTTGCACGTCATTCCGTGTATGTGATATGTATGTTTCATTACTATTGTATTAAATAATTAATTATAGTACTCTGAACATAGTAGGTCTTCACAGATTCTATTTGGTTCATTTGAAACTTTAATTGTAGTTCTTGAATATCCAAAACATCATTAAAATCTATCGTTCCTGTTTCGTAGCTTTTGATTAAAATGTCTTCAGCATCTTTGGCTTGTTTTAAGTTCTTGGTTTGAGTCTCATAACTTATTCTTGTCGAAATACGCTCATTAATTGCTTTACTTAAAAGCGTTTCCAAAGTGTTTAATCGTTCTTGTTTTTGAGCCGTAATTTCCTGTTGTTGCAACTTATTTTGCTTGGTTTGAGATTTGTATTTCTTATTGAATATTGGGATGGACACCGAAACCATTGGCATTACAATATCTTTACCGTTATCAGAGAAATTCATATCTGGTCTTTCGGAAATATTGATATAATCCAAGCCAAAACCAATCATAGGACTGCTTTCTTTTTGGTTTAGTAATTCGGATTGTTCTATGGATTGATATAGTTTATCATACTTTAACAATTCAGGGTGTAAGGCTAAATTTTTAGTAGTGATTTCAAAGTCTTCTGAAGGCATCATTAAACCATCTACCACACTAACAGCAGTATCATTTTTCCTGTTCAAAAGCTTATTGAAATTAGTTTGTTCTGCTAAAAACTGTTGACTTAAAACATCTTTTAGTTGTTGCATTTCATTTTGACGCATTTGCAATCGTAACACATCTACAGCTGAAGCTTTGCCAACTTCAACCGAGGTTAATGCTAACGTTTCGTAGGTTTCCAATAGTTTAATATTCTCGCTTAAAACCTCTTGTTTTGCTTTATTAGCGTAAAGATAATAATAGGATTGTGCTACAGAAGCCATCAATTTTCTTTTAGCTACAACAATGTCTTCGTATTTAGCATCTGCCAAAGCACTCACATAATTTTCTCGTGAAGCAATTGTACCAAACCACGGTAACATTTGTTTTGCCGATACTTTAAAACGTTGCGCTCCTGTTCTGGTTTCTGGTTCGCTTACGAAGTAACCCACGCTAAATTCGGTATTAGGAATGGTATTGACTTCATTCACTTTTTCGGAAGCAATGCGATACTGTAATTCAAATTTTTGAATTTCAGGATTATTATTTAATGCTTCATTAATAAGTACTTCTAATTCTTGTGCATTTGAGACACTAAAAATTAATAAACCTATGAGTGTATAAATTATTCTTTTCATTTGTTTGCTCTTTTCAATTTAAACTCTTCTCTCCAGCTATATAATACTGGTACAATAAAGTAAGAGGTAATGTCTATAACCATCCCTCCAAATATTGGAATTGCCATAGGTATCATAATATCACTTCCTTTTCCTGTGGATGTCAATACTGGCAACAGCGCCAAAATGGTAGTTACCGTAGTCATTAAACACGGACGAATACGTTTTTCGGCTGCTTGTAAAGCGGAAGTTCTAATGCTCTTTTTATCCGAAGGTTTTTCTCGCTCAAAAGTTTGCGTGAGGTATGTTGCCATAACGACACCATCATCTGTTGCAATCCCAAATAATGCTATAAAACCTACCCAAACCGCTACACTTAAATTGATGGTTTTCATATTGAAAAGGTCTCGCATATTTTCTCCAAACAAACTAAAATTAAAAAACCAATCTTGACCATACAGCCATATCATTATAAAACCACCTGCAAATGCAACCGTTATTCCTGTAAATACCATTAGTGAGGTAGTAACAGATTTAAACTGGAAATACAGAATCAAGAAAATAATAGCAAGTGCTAATGGAACGACAACGGACAATGTTTTTTCTGCTCGTAACTGATTTTCGTAAGTTCCTGTGAATTTATAACTGATGCCTTTAGGAACCGTTAATTCTCCTGCATCTATTTTTTGCTGAAACAATGCCTGTGCATTTTCAACAACATCCACTTCTGCAAACCCATCTAATTTATCAAACAACACGTAGC
The DNA here is from genome assembly GCF_002813425.1 of Cellulophaga sp. RHA19. NCBI lineage: Bacteria > Pseudomonadati > Bacteroidota > Flavobacteriia > Flavobacteriales > Flavobacteriaceae > Cellulophaga > Cellulophaga sp. RHA19. Next base: position 2,855,687 of record NZ_PHUL01000001.1, on the reverse strand, counting down.
CAACTAAAAAGGTGTCCTCACTTTTAATTACCTGTGGTCCTTGTTCATACTGAATAGTCGCCAACTCACTTAATGGAACAGGGCTTCCTTTTTCAACAGGAATATAAATACCTTTTATATCGTTTGGATTACCACGCAACTCTCTTGGATAACGTACTCTAACAGCATAACGCTCTCTACCTTCAACCGTTTGAGTTAAAGCCATACCACCTATTGCAAACTTTAGCACGTTTTGCACATCTTCAATTGACACACCATAACGTGCTATCTTTTCCCTATCAATATCAATGAGCAAATACGGTTTACCAACAATTCTATCTGCAAAAACAGCTTCAACCTTAACACCTTCTGCCTGTTTTAAAAGACTTTCTAATTGCAAACCAAACGCTTCGATTTGTTTTAAATCTTGTCCTTTTACTTTTATTCCCATTGGTGCTCGCATACCTGTTTGAAGCATAACTAATCTGGTTTCTATGGGCTGTAATTTTGGTGCAGACGTAACGCCAGGTAATTTGGTAACTTTAACGATTTCATTCCAAATATCTTCTGGTGATTGTATTTCTGGTCGCCAATTCCTGTAGTATTCTCCATCATTATCTTCGATAAGTTGAGAATGTAAAACTTTTGTAAAAACAACATTTTCGGAATTATTAGGGTTAGCTATAAATGTTCCATTTTTCAATTCAAAAGCACCATCCTCATTAACTTTATAACGTTGCCTTTTTCCTTCGGAATTTCGCATATATTCAGATTTGTACTGAATCATATTTTCATACATCGACAAAGGTGCTGGGTCTAAAGCCGATTCTGTTCGACCAGCTTTTCCAACTACGGTTTCAATTTCTGGAATAGTAGCTACTGCCATATCTAATTGTTGAAGCACTCTTTTGTTTTCTTCAACACCAGAATGTGGTAATGAGGTTGGCATTAATAAAAATGAACCTTCATTTAAAGATGGCATAAATTCTTTTCCAGTATTGTTCATTATCCAAATACCAGAAATAAGTACGGTAGTTGGTATCATTAAAAACAAAAGTTTGTTGGCTAAAGCCCAGTTTAAAATCTGTCCATAATACCTTCTGAAAATTGAAAATATTCCTAAAATTCCGAAGCAAATGATAGCGACAAAAATTAAGTTGATGAAGATACTTCTGTCAAAACCTAGCGGTCTCCAATATTCAGCAAGTAAGAATACAATAGCAGCACATGAGATGATAATATTAACAAGATTGCTATTCTTTTTGTTGAGTTTTCTCGAAACTCCTAATAAACCTGTGACACCAAAAGCAATTAAAATTATCCCTAACCAATATCCAACACCAATAATTGCGATTCCGGCAATTATTAAAGCACCATTTAAAATATGCTTAAAAGAATTTTTAAGTGATGTTTTTCTGAATAAATAAGCTGCTAATGGCGGGATTAGAAATAAGGCAATAACCAAAGATGCTGATAACGCCATCGTTTTGGTAAATGCAAGTGGTCTAAACAATTTTCCTTCTGCACCAATCATTGTAAACACAGGAACAAAACTGATAATTGTGGTTAATACTGCAGTTAAAATCGCTCCAGAAACTTCGGCTGTGGCATTATAAACCACTTCATTTGTAGTTAACTCTGTACCGTCTTCTCGTAATCGTAATTTGTCATCATCGAGATGGCGAATCATATTTTCTGCGAGAATGACGCCTACATCTACCATAGTTCCAATAGCTATAGCAATACCAGAAAGTGCTACAATATTGGCGTCTACGTTAAAAAGTTTCATCGTAACAAAAACCATTAAGACTGCAACAGGCAACAATCCAGAAATTAAAATAGAAGCTCTTAAATTGAAAACCATCACAATAATAACCAAAATGGTAATTAATATTTCTAGTGTCAATGCTTCATTAAGCGTGTCTAATGTTTCTTCAATAAGCTCGGTACGGTCATAGAAGGGAACGACTGTTAATTGAGATGTTCGTCCATCTGCCAATACTTTTGAAGGTAATCCACCTTTCAGTTCCTCAATTTGCGCCTTTACATTGTTAATAACCTCCATTGGATTAGCACCATATCTTGCCACTACAACACCACCAACAACTTCCGCACCTTCCTTATCCAATAAACCTCTTCGTGTTGCTGGACCTAATGATACTTTACCTATGTCTTTAATTTTAATTGAGGTAAAATCTTCTGATGTCACTACAGCATTTTCAATATCTTCAACAGATTTCACATAACCCAAACCACGCACTAAATATTCAGCTTGATTGATTTCTAAAGTCTGCGCACCAATATCTTGATTGCTACTTTTAACCGCTTTTACAATCTGGTTTAAGCTAATGCTATATTGACGCATCAATTCTGGATTAACATCTACTTGATATTCTTGAACATAACCACCAATAGAAGCAACTTCAGAAACACCGCTTGCACTAGATAAAGCATATTTTACGTAGTAATCTTGAATGCTACGCAATTCGTGTAAATCCCAACCACCAGTCACGTTTCCTTTTTCATCACGACCTTCAAGTGTGTACCAGAATATTTGTCCTAATCCTGTTGCATCTGGACCCAAAGCAGGATTAACACCTTCAGGTAATAATCCACTTGGTAATGAGTTTAGTTTTTCTAGAATACGACTACGACTCCAATAGAATTCTACATCTTCTTCGAAAATGATATAGATACTTGAAAACCCAAACATAGACGAACTACGAATGGTTTTTACTCCTGGAATACCTAATAAGGATGTGGTTAATGGATAGGTAATTTGGTCTTCAATATCTTGTGGCGAACGACCATCCCACTTTGTAAATACAATTTGTTGATTTTCTCCGATATCTGGGATGGCATCAACAGCCACAGGATTACTTGGTAAAAATCGAGTATCCCAATTGAAAGGTGCGTTTACAGTTCCCCATCCAACAAAAAGAGCAAGTAGCAGAACTGCAACGAGTTTATTCTCTATAAGAAATTTGATTGCTTTATTAAGCATATGATTTGATTATTAAACAGTTAGACATTGGCGTTAAGAAAACACCGAATACAGCAAATTATCCTTATGACATTATAAAGTCATAGGATAAAACAGTCTATTGTTTAAAAATCAAATTAAATAAGTCTCGTCAATCTTGAAGATTTCCTTTATGACGAGTGGTGGTTCGTATTCTTCAAAAGAAGATACATTGTTTTCTAAACCTTCAAAAAGGTTAATATAGGTATAAACAAATGAAGCGATGAATACTTGTTGTTCAAAAGAAATTTTGTCAACTTGTAATTGTAGTTCGTCTTGACCATCAACTACCAATTGTTCATCATTACAACAATTCTTTTTTGTAATAGAACAACCTTCAGTTGAAGGATTATCCATTTCCATTCCGCATCCTTCAGCTTTATGGAACATAGCAGTTTCTACCAAAGTATCTCCACAATAATGCATACCGAGCGTAAATGACATTGTAGAGTATAACACTACAAAAGCCATTGCTAAAGACATTATTCTATGGAATACTTGTTTCATATTAATTGCGAAGTTACAAAATTTTAACAACTATTGATTTTGTTTAATAGAAGTTTAGAGGTTAATTCCAATTCATTTTTTGTAATCTAACCGCATTTAAAATTGCTAATAATGCTACTCCTACATCGGCAAAAACTGCTTCCCACATTGTTGCTAAACCACCTGCTCCTAAAATTAGAACAATGACCTTAACACCAAATGCTAAAATGATGTTTTGCCATACAATTTTTCGTGTAGAACGACTAATTTTAATTGCTCTCACGACTTTTGAAGGTTGGTCTGTTTGGATGATGACATCTGCTGTTTCTATTGCGACATCGCTACCTAAACCACCCATTGCAATTCCGACATCACTTGCCGCCAAAACTGGCGCATCGTTAATTCCATCGCCAATGAAAGCAATTTTGTTTTCGAGATTCTTCTTTAAAAGCTCAACCTCATTTAGCTTATCTTCTGGCAATAATCCGCCTTTGGCTTTTTCAATGTTTAATTCGGAAGCAACTTTTTGAGTTATGGAATCTTTGTCTCCCGAAAGCATCATAATATTTTTTATGCCTATTTTTTGTAAATTAATAATTGTGTCTTTTACATCGTCTTTCAATTCATCCGCAATAACCACATAACCTGCAAATTTTCCATCGATAGCGACTAAAACGATAGATTCTACAATAGATTCCGTTTCAGATGGTATATCAATATTATTAGAAGTCATTAAGGCTTTATTTCCAACTAAAACGGTTTTGTCATTTACAATACCTTTCAAACCTTTTCCAGCGATTTCTGAAACTTCTGTAGCCTCAAAATCTGCTCCGTCTGCTTTATATTCTAAAATTGCTTTGGAGACTGGATGCGTAGATTGTTCTTCCATCGCCATCAAATATTTCATAAATTCGGTTTCTTCCCAACCAATTGCTTTAATTTCTTTAATCTTGAAAACACCTTTGGTTACAGTTCCTGTTTTATCCATAACCAACGTATTTATTTTGGTCATTGCATCGAGAAACGAAGCGCCTTTAAATAAAATTCCGTTTTTTGAAGCTGCTCCCAATCCGCCAAAGTAGCCTAACGGAATTGAAATTACCAATGCACAAGGACACGAAATCACGAGAAAAATCAAGGCACGATACAACCAATCTCTAAATACATAATCATCCACAAAAAAGTATGGAAGAAACGTAACACCTATGGCTAATAACACAACGATTGGCGTGTAAATTCTTGCAAATTGTCTAATGAATAATTCTGTTTTAGACTTTCGAGCTGTGGCATTCTGTACCATATCCAAAATTCTTGCTATGGAACTATTTTTAAATTCTTTGGTGGTTTCTATTTCAATTACTCCATCCAAATTAATGCTCCCTGCAAATACTTTTTCGCCTTTTACAATCGTATTAGGTTTGCTTTCGCCTGTTAATGCTGCTGTGTTGAATGAACCTTTGTCGGAAAGTAGAATACCATCTAAAGGGATTTTTTCTCCAACACGTACTTGCACTTTTTCACCAATTTCAACCGTTTCTGGACTTACAGACACATAATTATTGTTGCGATATACCAGAGCTTCATTTGGTCTAACATCCAATAATGCTTTAATATTTCCTTTTGCTCTATTTACTGCTGCATTTTGAAATAATTCTCCTACTGCATAAAACAACATTACTGCTACACCCTCTGGATATTCACCAATTATAAACGCACCAATAGTAGCTATAGACATTAAAAAGAACTCTGTAAAAATATCACCCTTTTTAATACTATTCCAACCCTCTTTTACTACTGGAAAACCTACAGGCAAATATGCTATACTGTACCAAACAATACGAGTCCAATTCTTAAAAAAAGAAACATCAAAATAATCTAAACCTATACCCATCATAAGCATCGTAAAACTTATAATTGCTGGCACATAAGTTTTAAATGCACTTCCATTACCGTGATTATGACCATCATCGTGAGAATGTTGCTCTTCTGAATTTGGTTTTAAATCTCTTAAATTGACTTTCTTTTTTTTCATTTTGAATTGAATAAATTTTTAATATCATTAGGTATAGGCATAGATTTTAATGGTGGTACGTTTGCACTGCCTGTGTTACCAAGTGGCACGTGGTCAATAAATGATTTCCAACCACCAACAAGTAACCTAATAATTTGGCCGAGTACTTCTTTAGTATCTTTTTGCATAAATCCAAACTTTAGCATTAACCAATGTGAATAGGTATGTTCTATTGGGTAAGATTGCCCTATGATATGACTGCGTTCTAAATGATACCAAGCATTACTATACTGCTTATTTTCTAAACAGAAACTGTATTGTTTTAATTCTTCTATATAAGCCTGTTTAAGAGGTTTAGGTATTTTAGTATTAAACTTCATATCCATTAATTTTGAATAAAAGTAGTACAATCGTTAGTGCAATGGAAGTGCATTTGTTATCCACTACACTTATCACATATACCTTTTACAACCAAGTTTACATTTTCTGAAACAAAGCCATCAGGCACTTTAATTTTTGGTATTTTATGGTCTGTTAAGCAAATGGTTTCATTACAATTGTTACAATGGAAATGTAAGTGTAAATCTTTATTTATATCACAACTACAACCTTGTTCACATAAAGCATATTTGGTAATACCTGTACCATCATCTATTTGATGTACAATGTCTTTTTCCTCGAATGTTTTAATAGTTCTGTACAATGTAGTTCTATCTGCTTTTTCAAAAGCATTTTCTATATCACTTAATGTTACTGCTACTTGTTTCTCTGCAAGAAACTTATAAATCAATAAACGCATTGCCGTAACGCGAATATTTTTTAACTCTAATAATTGTTCTATGGTTTGCATAATCTAATGTTCGTGTTCTGCTTCGCCTTTTTTCATTTCGGCTATTAAATAATACGCATTGTTATAAGCGAATTTTGTGATTTTATCTTGTTCTTCAGTAAATTGAACAGCTACCCAATTGCCATCTTTTGCTCCTAAAAGCACTTCAATAGGTTTAAAACTCCAATCGTCATTTTCTTTTTCTGCCGAAAACACGAAAAATCTATCACCTTCTTTTACTATCGCACTTTCAGGAAGTGCTTTTGTTTTGGTGTTCTCTACTTGAATTTTACCTTGGATATACATTCCAGGAATTAAGTTACCTTTCTTGTTTTCAATTTCAGCGTGTACGTGTACTGCTTTAGGGTCATCTTCAAATGTTTTGCTTACGGAATAGATTTCTGCTGTTAATTCTTCATCTTGCATTATTTGTATATTAAAGCTTACTTTTTGACCTTTCTTAACTTTATACACATCTTTTTCAAAGACCATTAAATCAGCGTGAACGTGATCTGTATTTACAATTTCAAAGAGTTCAGTTTGTGGTTCAACATACTGTCCTGTTTTTACTTCTACCTTTTGCACATAGCCTTCAATAGGACTGCGTAATGATATACTTTGAGCAATTGTTCCATTTCGTACTGATGACGTATTTATGTTTAATAGTTTCAACTGCGCTTCCAATCCATTTACCATAGCTTTAGAGGCATCATATTCGGCTTCGGCCTTTTGAAAATTTGCACCAGAGCCAACTCCTGCATCATATAATTTTTGTTGACGCTCAAAGTTCTTCTTTAAAAAATTACTATTGCTAAAAGCATTCAAATAATCGGTTTGCATTTGAATAATATTTGGATGTGAAAGATATGCCACAATTTGACCTTTATTCACTTTGTCTCCTTCAATCACTTTTATGGATAACACATTTGCACCAACTACAGAAGTTATTGCTGCTTCACTTTGTGGTGGTACTTCCAATGTGCCATTTGCTTCTACATAACCACTCATATTACGCAATGCAATGGTGTCTATCTTCATTTTTAAAGCTTCAAACTGTTGTTGTGAAAGCATCACTTCTTCGCCTTCGCTATGGTCATCGTTTTCTTCAATCTTTTGTTCCTCGTTATGGGAATGACCATCACCTTCCTTATGGCTTTCTTTATTTCCGCAAGCAACAACTAAAAATGAAACTGTTAGTAGTGCTAAAATTATATATTGTGTGTTTTTCATTGTCTTATTGATTAAAATATTGTAGTTGAAATGTGCTTTCTAAATAATTTATTAATGCTTCTTGAGATTGTAATTCAGATTGAATAGCTTCTTTTATAAGTTGTGTAAACGCTGTGTAATCAATCTCTCCTTCTTTATAAGCAAACAAAGCACCAGTTTTTTGTTCTTTAATAAGTGGTAATACTTCATCCTTATAGAACAGCCAAGATGTTTTCCATTTTTGGTGATTTTCTTTGGCTTGATTAAATTTAGATTGCACTTCCTTTTGCTTGAACTGCATATTTGATTCGGCAATTTGCCTATCAATTTTTGCAGTTCTAACTTGTGCTTTTGTTGTACCAGATAAAAACGGTATGGAAATACCAGCTTGATAGGTATAAAACCCTGAATTTCCATTTACTTTTTGTAAACCACCTTGAAGGTTTAACTTTGGTAAATTTTCAGCTTTGGCAGCTTTAAAGTTTGCTTCTGCCTCTGCGAGTTGAAGTTGAGAAAAACTATATAAAGGGTGTGTTTCTAAAGTAAAGGATTCTACATTTATTTCGCTCGCTATATCAATTTCATCTGAAACCGTATAAAAATCATCTGAAATCAACCACAAGTTTAATTGTTGTAAAGCAATAACATATTTGCTTTTTGATTGCAAAAATTTATTCTGAATCTGTAAGGCTTGATTTTTGGCTGCTGCATATTCCAGTTTAGAAATGGCTTCTACTTCATAATTTAAAGCAACTGCTTTTTCAAAGTTGGTATAGATGGAATCTAACTCTTTGTATAAATTATAATTCCTTTTACTCTGTAAAGCATTTGCCCAAGCTTTCTTTACTTCCAATTCTAAATCTAATTCTGAAAGCTGAAACGCTTTTTTAGCTAACTGAATACGTTGCTCCAGTAATTTTCTCTTTGGTGCTATACCAAATACATCAATATTTGATTGACCAACTCCAATAGTGGTGTAAATACCATTTCCGTTATTGATTTCTTCACCTCCCGTAAAAATTTGAGTCGTTCCAAAATCATAAGCAGTTCCTTTTAATTGTTGTTGCTTATCAATTTCGAGTTGTTGTTGTTTTAAACTTGGATAGTTTTCTTTAGCCAATTTTACAGCTTCTTGCATCGAAATAATTGGTAAAGAATCATTTATTTGTTGCGCATCTCCTGTTATTGGCAACAAAAACATAAAAGCTATGACAGCAGTAACTGTAATTACTTTTTTATTTGCTCTAAACTTAAATGATTTGTTTTCTACCCAATGATACAATATAGGTAAAACGAATAATGTTAATAATGTAGAGGTTAACAAACCACCAATTACAACGGTTGCTAAAGGTCGTTGTACTTCTGCACCTGCTGATGATGAAATAGCCATTGGTAAAAAGCCTAATACATCTGTAAAGGCAGTTAGCATAATAGGTCTGATTCTTCGTTTAGTACCTTCTATAATTCTATCTTTTAGATTGGTAATACCCTCTTCTTTTAATTCATTCAGACCACTAATCATTACTAATCCGTTTAATACTGCAACACCAAACAAAACAATAAAACCAACACCTGCCGAGATACTAAATGGCATATCTCGTAACCACAACGCTACAACACCACCAATGGTTGCCATTGGGATTGCGATGTAAATCATCAAGGTTTGTGATAAGGATTTTAATGCAAAATAAATCAGTACAAAAATGAGTAACAAGGCAATAGGAACAACAGTTTGTAAACGGTTACTGGCACGTTCTAAATTTTCAAAAGCACCACCATAGCGAATAAAATAACCTGATGGAAGTTTTAATTGTGCATCTAATTTTGATTTAATTTCTGTAACTAACGATTTTACGTCACGCCCTCTAACATTGACACCTACATAAGTTCTTCTGTTTGTATTGTCTCTACTGATTTGCATTGGACCAGCTTTGTAGCTAACATCCGCAATTTCACGTAATGGAATTTGAGAGCCAGAAGGTAGGTTGATATACAAGTTTTGAACATCGGAAATATCTTTTCGGTTTTGAGCACTTAAACGTACTACCAAATCGAAACGTTTTTCACCTTCAAAAATAACACCTGCTATACCACCTGCAAATGCAGATTGTATGGTTTGATTAAGCGTATTTATTTGAAGTCCGTATTGTGCCAATTTATTTCTATTGTAATTAATAGTCATTTGTGGTAGACCTGTTGTGGCTTCCGCTTTCATATCTCCAATACCTTCAGTACCTGCAATAATTTTAGATATTTCTTCTGCTTTTTGAGATAGAATGTCAATATCTTCACCATAGAGCTTTATGGCAATATCTTCACGAACTCCTTCAAGCAATTCATTGAAGCGCATCTCGATAGGTTGGGTAAACTCATAATTAACACCAGGAACCATTCCAACTGCTTCTTTCATTGCTTCAATTAATTCATCCTTTGACTCTACTGTTGTCCATTCGCTTTTGGGTTTCAGAATCACAAAAACATCAGCAATATCCATTGGCATTGGGTCTGTTGGAATTTCAGCAACCCCAATACGACTAACAATTTTATCGACTTCTGGAAATTTTGCTTTTACTATTTGTTCTATTTTAGTCGTAGTTTCAATGGTTTCTGTAAGGGAACTACCTGGTTTTAAAATAGCGTGAAATGCAATATCCCCTTCATCCAATTGCGGGATAAACTCACCACCTATTCGAGAAAACATAAAAACTGTAATTCCGAACAATACAACTGCAACGCCAATTACCCATTTACCTTTTCGTAAGGCTCTAACCAATAAAGGTTGATATTTGTCTTCAACCCAATTTACAAATCTATCTCCATAGGATTTTTTATCATTTTTTGGTGCTCTTAATATTAAAGCTGACATCATTGGTACATAGGTTAAACACAGTACCATTGCTCCAATCATAGCAAAAATAAAAGTCAAAGCCATTGGTTTAAACATTTTTCCTTCTATACCTTGCAAGGCTAAAATGGGAAGAAAAACGATAAGGATAATTAATTGACCGAAGAAAGCAGCATTCATCATCTTTTTTGAAGCATTAGTAGCAACTTTATCTCTTTCTTTAGATGTAAGTTGTTTCTTTTTCAAAACCTGTGATGCTATAAGAAAAACAGTGCTTTCGACAATAATTACAGCTCCATCTACAATGATTCCAAAATCTATTGCTCCTAAACTCATTAAATTTACCCAAACATCAAAAACGTTCATTAAAATAAAAGCGAATAATAAGGATAATGGAATAGTAGAAGCCACTATTAAACCACCTCGCCAATTACCTAACAAAAAAACCAACACAAAAATGACAATTAATGCGCCTTCAATAAGATTAGTTGTAACCGTAGAAGTTGTTTCGCTAATTAATTTACTTCGGTCTAATAATGGCTCAATAATTACGCCTTCGGGTAATGACTTTTCAATTTGAGACATTCGCTCTTTTACGTTTGCAATAACATCATTGGAATTTGCTCCTTTTAGCATCATAACCAAACCACCTACTACTTCGCCTTCTCCATCTTGTGTTAATGCACCATAACGAATAGCTGAACCAAATTGTACTTTGGCAATATCGTCAATAGTAACAGGAATGTTATTAATATTCTTGACAGTGATTTTTTTAATATCATCTAAATTTCGTACCAAACCTTCTCCTCGAATAAAGTTAGCTTGATGGTTCTTCTCAATATATGCACCTCCTGTATTTTGATTATTGGCTTCAAGAGCATTAAACACATCTGTAATTGTTAGACCAATAGCGTTTAATTCGTTTGGATCAACTGCTACTTCGTACTGTTTAATTTTACCACCAATAGCGTTTACTTCTACCACACCAGGAACCATTGCCATTTGACGTTGTACAATCCAATCCTGCATTGTGCGCAAATCAGTAACTGAATATTTGTCTTTATACTCTGGTTTTACTTTAAGTGTGTATTGATAGATTTCTCCTAATCCAGAAGAGATAGGTCCCATAGCAGGTTCGCCAAAACCACTTGGAATTTGTTCTTTAACTTCGTTTAGCTTTTCAGCTACTAATTGACGTGGTAGATAGGTTCCCATATCATCGTCAAAAACAATAGTAACCACAGATAAACCAAAACGAGAAATGGAACGGATTTCCTTTACATCAGGTAGGTTGCTCATTGCAACTTCTACTGGATAGGTTACAAATTGTTCAATGTCCTCTGTACCTAAATTGGGTGCTTGTGTAATAACCTGTACTTGGTTGTTGGTAATATCTGGAACAGCATCGATGGGCACTTGGGTCATACTCCAAATACCTGCTCCAACAATGGTAAGCGTTAGCAAACCAATAATGAATTTGTTATTGATTGAAAAATCAATGATTTTATTAATCATAGAAAATGTTTTAATTCAGTTAAACTTTTCGGTATAATTCTGATATAGAAAATAGAATTACACGAAATGAAAAGAACCATATAGGTTCAAAATTGGATATAGTTATCCTTTAAAAAAACTGAATTATGCCCTTGGTGGCTGGAAAAGCGATTCCAAATATCTGGAAGTGAAGTTTACTTTATGTAAATTATACTGTTTTTTCTCTTCAAAATTTAGTTGATTGGTTAAAGCCAAAGTATTGTTGGCAATAATTAATACCAATGGGTGACAACATTGATTATGGGAATGAATAGGTGTATTTTCTTTATCTGGGCTATGATGATGCTCTTTATTTTGAGCATTATTATCAATGTAATCTTCAACTACATATTCAAAGAAAGAGTCTCCATAAACTTTATGGTCTTGATAATGGGTAATGACTTTTGAAATATCTTTAATCGGTCCACAGAAGTCCATATCTATGCTTATTCCTTGAAAAAGGAATAAAACAGACATTAATATGGAAAAGAATATTTTCATATAATTTTGACAAATATATAAATTATTTAATGCAGTGGTATTGCAAAAAAGACTAACTCTTAATTTCTTAAAAAGTCTATTGAGAATATATGTTGATCAACCTCAAATTTATATGAGATTTTAAATTCATATAAATCACATATTTTTTTTACAATAGCTAATCCCAATCCTGTTGACTGATTTGTACTAGATTCTCTATAAAATCGTAAAAATAAATTCTCTGGATTTGCTAAAACTTTCTCTCCAAAGTTAGAAATAATCAACAATTTACTTTTGGTTATAATTGTAATCTCTTCATTCTTTTTACTGTGCTTAATAGCGTTAGAAATTAAGTTATTAATTAATATATCTGCTAGATATACATCCATAGAAACAGAGAGTTTGTTTTCTGGATTATAAACTAGGTTTGCAAATTGGAGCTCTTTAAAACTTTCAATCTTTTCATTAATTAAATCAGATACGTTGACATTTTCAATATTTATAAATTGATTATTATCAATCTTAGTTAAAGTTGTTATTCTTTTATTAAGCTGTTTTAAACGTTGAATATCTTTTTGAATGGATGTTACTTGCTCAAACTGTTTATCACTTATTTCGTGTTCGTTTATAATATTATCTATCTTGGCCTGGATAATAGCTAATGGCGTTTGCATCTCATGTGATACATCCTCAGTAAACTGTTTTAAACTTTCGTAATCTTTCCTTACTTTATCCGCTAAAGTTTCAATTTCGGTTTTTAATTCAGAAAATTCTAAAACATCACTATCTACTAAATTTAAGGTATCTTTAGATGTTAATGAAAAACGTTTCATTTGTTCTAAGTTCTTAAAAAACGGATCCCATAATTTAAGGTTTCTAGTAGTATTAAAGTAAAAAAGAAATATAAACGCAATTACAAATATCGTAATGTTAGAAATAACAATTGCCAAAGCTAAATCTTCAGATTCAACAACCATATTTCTTACTGTTATTTGGTAGTCTATGCCATTAATATTTTTATAAGTTGAAAGTTCTCTAAACAATTCCATTTCGTCTTGAGAAGGGTCATAAATAATTGTATCCTTTAATACTTCACTTTGTACATTATCCGTTTTTTTAACTTCTATAACCGGTGATAAAGAAAAAACAACACTATCATTTTTAATGGCATCTGCAACTCTAGACTCTGTTGAATACAAAACTTCTTCTACCTCACTTTTTAAAAGATAGCTGGTGTAAAAATACAACGCTAAAGAGCTTAATAATACTAAAAGTACACCTCCAAACAAAAAAGTCTTAGAGGTTTTTTGTATAAGTCTTGTTTTTTTTGACACGTTTAAATAATTTATTAATCTTCAATAAACTTATATCCACTACCATAGGCAGTTTTTATATATTTAGCGCCTTCAGCAGTTAACTTTTTACGCAGATTATTAATATGTACGTAAATAAAATCAAAATTATCTAACAAATCACTATTATCTCCCCAAAGATGTTCTGCTATAATTTCTTTTGAAAGTACACGACCCTTGTTAGATATAAAAAACACAAGTAAATCATATTCTTTACGAGTTAACGCGATTGCTTTACCGTCTATGTAAGCCGTTCTAGATTTTGTATCTATTTTTATCTCGTTAAACTCCATAATTTCGTCCCCACCATATTTGCCACGACGAAGAACTGCTTTTATACGAGAATTTAATTCTGCTAAGTGAAATGGCTTTGTAATGTAATCATCTGCACCTAAATCAAGTCCTTCTAACTTATCTGTTAAAGAGTTATTTGCCGAAATAATAATAACCCCTGCCCTCTTTTTCTCTTTTTTTAAAAAACGGAGCACGTCTAGACCACTACCAGAAATAAGATTAATATCTAAGATAATTACATCATAATCATAAATAGCTGCTTTTTCTGAAGCTTCACCAAAATCTGAAGCAACTTCACAAATATTCCCATCACGTTGCAAATAGGTAACAATAGATTGTTGTAAATCTAGTTCATCTTCAGCTACTAAATATTTCATATTAATGAATTTAAAAAAATAAAATTAATATTTGATTCTAAAGAAATATTAAAGTTGAAAATATTATTTATAAATGAATTTAAACCTGAAGGCTTTTCGTTAGCACGCTTGTACTTGCTATGAATTTTACAGAGTTTAAGCAGCCGTTCAGGATTTAGGATTTAATTCCAGTAAGTCCCATAAATTTCCGTATAAATCCTTAAAAACAGGAACAGTTCCGTAATTCACTTTTTTTGGTTTTATAGGTTGTGTTATATCCTGTCTTTTTTTAGCATTGATATTTCATTTAAAAGTTTAATAACTATTTTTCCTAAACATACTACGTCATTGGGCTTTATTATTATTCTTTCTCCTTCTTGATAATTTATATCTCCAGTTTTAGTTATGTATTTCTGGTCTACTATTCCAGCCTTATGTTCTATTAGGTGTCTTTTTTGAGTGTATTTATATAGATTTTCTAGTTCAGTCTTTGTTAACCAATCATCGTACCCAGTTCCAAATAATGTAAACCATAGTTTATTACTTTTTTCAACATTTTGAAAGGCATTAAATGGTGCTGTTTTACTAGATATTGAATTATATCTCAACTCACTATAATTTTGGAGAGTCCCTATTATTTCTGAAATGGAGTTTTTAATTATAGATTTTGTTATTACTGTTGCTTCGTCTTTATTTAAATTTGTTTCTAGGGTCTCTTGAATCTTTTCTATATTATTGGTATTAGAAAGAATTTTTTCAACGGCTTTTTTAGCGTTTTCTTCAATATTATTGTTTCCGCACGATGGACAAAAATATGCAGAGCCAACAACTGAATATCTGCAATTACATTTTACACATTTTAGGTTTAACTCGAATTCCTCTCTCGGTTTAATGGATATGTTTTGTCCAGTTTGCGAATATCCATAATTCCAAAATTCCCTTATTGATTTTTTCAAATCGCTAATCACTTCATTATTTTGCTCGACTGTCAAATAACTTTTAGCCTCGGAATTATTCTTGCAAAAAGGGCAAAATACTTCTTCTTCTCTTACAATCTTTAACCAATCTTCTCTATGTATTTTAAAAAGGGATTCACATTCACTTTTGGGACATTGCCTGTCAATCATTCCATTTTTATCTGGAATAATTGGAATTACCATTTTTGATATATCCTCAATGTGATTTTTAAATTCTCCTAGTTTGTCACTCAAGTCTTGTAAACTGCCCATTTTCTAAATTTTGAATTAGTTTTGCAGGGTTATATATAACGGCTGGGCTAAGCGTAATGCGTAGGCAAGGAAACTTTTCGTTTCCGTCTGCGCACGAAGCTAAAGCTTATTGTTTAGTTTTATTTTTTCTTTTCCAAAGCTAAATTCATAAGATTTAGTGACTTTATAAATATACACAGACCTTTCGATTTTGCCCTAAAGTCCGGATTACGTTTAGGTTTTGTTAGCAAATGTTATTTTTTTTAGAGTACTATTTTCAGACCTAGATATGTTCAATTTTATCTCAGATTTAAAGTATCGATTCCATCATTTTTGGTAGACTCTTGCTTTTTATATTCAAGTTTTTCTATACTCTCAATTCGTGATTCTATTTCTTGTATTTTGTTATTTTGCATATCGTTTTGCATTTCAATTTTAATCCATAATGCCATTGCCGCAATAAATAGAGAAACAATTGGTATAAATATTTGAGCAAAGTTTTTTAGCCATCCCAAAATTATGCCCCAGTTTTTATCCAAATATTTTTTATTTGAATACGCACTTAGTCCAATATTAGTTTCAATAATAAACGAGTCTGAAGATTCAAGATATTTAATTTCATTACAAGCACTCAATTCAGAAATTATTACAGCATATAATTTTTTGTTTTTTCCGATAAGATTGATTATTTCTTTTTTCAGCATCTAAAAAATATAGTACATAATTGGGTATATACTGTTTCCAATATATTGGATTATCCCATTGAATTTTTAATAACAAATTAATTTCACTTCTAATTTTAAAAATGTCATTTTTTTCTATTTCTCTTAATGTTTTTAGGGCTATATCCCTATCTGTAGAAATATTAAACTTTTTTAAAAGACGTTTCGGAATGGACTCATAATAAATCCATTTCTTATTGGTTATTGGATCCTTATGGGCGTGAAAAAAAATAGAATTACCTTTGTTGAACTTTGAGATACTATTTTCCATAGTTCTTCGGTTACAACCTAAATCAACTAAATAATCAATAGAAATTATTAGTTTCTTATCTTTAATCTTGTAATTATCCATTTGTCAAGAGTTTAATTAATATATACTTTTAAGTCATTGTATCTAAATAATATTATTCTAATCTTTATTCTAAAAAATTCTAATTAAGAAAATCGGGATTCCCTTTTATTTATATTGCAGGTATTGCAGGTATTGCATATATTGTAAATAACAATATGTACTTAATAAAAATTGCTTTTTACACTAAAAGCTATTTAGTTTTTTATAAAAGTATAAAAATAATATAAAAATAATATAAAAAAGTTTAATATTCAAAAAACAATGACAATAGGTGAGAGACTTAAAGAATTAAGGACGCTAAGAGGACTAACTTTAGTTGAACTAGAGAACAAATCAGGTGTGTCCTTTGTACAAATAGGTAGATATGAAAATAACAAAGCCAAACCATCAGCGAAAACAATTCTTAAGCTTGCTAATGCTTTAAATGTTAGAATAGAAGAGTTAACTAATAAGTTAATCTACACTACAAATAATGATGATCCAGATTTTATAAAATTGGATGCAAAATATACAAAGCTTAAAAATTTAGAAGTAATAAGTAAAGAGTCTAAAAATGCAATAGAGAAGATTTTTGATCTTGTGATTTTAGAATCATCAATAAATGAAGAAATGCTTAAAAAATAAAAATGGTAATTTTAATTTAGCATTAATCTAAAAAAATGCTTTTTTAGCAGTTTTAAATTGTTAGGTATATTTTCAAAAAAACTTCTTACCTCCTATAAACATTAATAAATCGAGAGTTTTTTACCGTAACTCGAAATGTCAATTTTAAATTAACAGTTACAATTTCAGCGATATTTTACATAATTAATGATATAATTGACTTTATGCTTATATTGAGTAATTATGTAAATCTAATTGTGGCTTAGTTAGAATAATTTAGATGTGTAGCTATAATTAGTCGTTATGTAAAACTAAAATACATTTTCACAAAAAGTTATAAAATTACAATTGAACCTATAATTACAACAAAACGCATACTGCTTATAATTTGCGTATTCTGTAATTAGGTACAGAAATTTTTAAATACGCGATTCTCGTGGAATTGGTATTTTAGATAAAAAGAATAATCTCTTAAAATAAAAGAAACAATCCCGAATCGTCTGGACAAAGGCTGCATATAATTTTGGAAACAATTAACAGCTCATTCGCTATATATTAGAATGCATTGTAACTCGTTAAATTTATTTTGAATTAATATTAAACTTAGTTTATACAACAGTATTTAAGCGCTATAAATTTAAAATATACGGCTCCAGTTAAAAATATAACTAATTAAAAATATAATTGTTAAAAACATTTGATTAATGTTAAAAACTAAAGCTTACAATGATGGAATCTTCTTATTAAATTTGAAAGTGTGAATTTTTAAAATCCAATTAAATGGAAAGTGAAATTATTGATAAAAACTTTAATGATGAAAAGCCAATTGAATTAGATTTACTTACACCTTTAAATAAAAAAGAAGATAAAAGAGTACAAATATATATTAAGCATATTAATGATGCTATTTCAAAGTCTGAGGTTAGAAACTTAGCACTTACAGGAGTTTATGGTTCAGGAAAGAGTACAATAATTAAATCTTATAAATCAAAATACCCTACTAAAAAAATACTTAACATTTCTTTAGCTTCATTCAATGAAACAGTAAAGTACGATGAATTTAAAGATCAAATACAATTATCGATTCTTCAACAAATAATTTATAGTCAAGATTCAGAAAAATTACCAGATTCAAGAATTAACCGTATTAGAGAAATAGATATATGGAAAAAGAGTCATCTTTTAAAAGTAATTGTATTATTGGTGTTTTTAATTTCTACATACTCAATATTAAATTTTTTTACATCTGAATTAAATCCAAATCACTGGAGTGTCTCTTTAGGGTTTAGTTGGTGGAGCTTTATCTCTTTTTTACTCTTTTTAGGATCTTCTTTTTTTATTGGGCAATTTTTGATTAAAATAATGTCTAATTCTAAAATCAATAAGATAAGTGTAAAAGGAGAAGCTGAACTTGGTAGTAAAGTTGAACATAAAGATTTTCTAAATAAATATATCGATGAAATTTTATATTTTTTTGAAAAAGTTAATATTGATATTGTAGTTATAGAAGATTTAGACAGATTTAATAGTACAGAAATATATAGAACACTTAGAGAATTAAATTTTATACTCAATAATTATCTTGAAAATACTACTCAAAAATTTAAAAAAGTTACTTTTCTATATGCTATTAAAGATGATTTATTTTTAAATGAATTTGAAAGAACTAAATTTTTCGACTTAATTATTCCAACAATTCCATTCGTTAACTTCAGTAATTCTAAAAATGTTTTAACAAAGAAATTAATTGATTTATATAAAAATGAAAAGAACCTTTTTAATAACCCCAATGGTAATAAAGATTTTATTAATACGGTATCTGCATTCATAACTGATAATAGAATACTTATTAATATTATAAATGAGTTCATCATTTATAAAGAGCAACAGAAACTACAAATAGAAGAATTCAACCAAGAAAAGCTTCTAGCCCTAATAATATACAAAAATTTAAGACCAAAGGATTTTTCAAGACTACATAATGGTGATAGTAATATTGATATTGTTTTTTCTAATAAAAGTAAGTTAATTGAAAATTCAATAAAAAAACATACGGGAAAAATAGATGAGATAACCAAAGCAATAGACAATATTAATCAAGAGAATCTAGAAAATATTGCAGAACTAAATACTATTTTTTTATACTATATTAGAGAGAAAATTGGAGAAGTATCAGCAAATGGATTGAAAATTGGAGATACAAAAAAGACATTTAAAGAGATACTTGATGAAAGTATTGATTTAAATCCATTATATGATAATAATATTAATTGGTATAATAACTATTATGAATATTCTCTAGACATGAGTTTAGAAAAAATAGATAAATTAGTAGGCCATAATTATTCTGAAAAATATAATATTATTGTAAATGAAAATATATTAATTAAAGAAAAAGAGAATGAAATAGATAAATTAAGAATATCAATAAAAAAAATAAAAAATGAATCTCTTTCTCAAATTCTAAAAGAAAAAGATTTATCAAAAGAAAAATTAAAAGAAGAATTTGAAAGCTTTTATGTAGAAAGTGAAATCAAAGATGAAAAAGAGCGTATTTATAATGATTTACTTTTAGTTTTTTTATTGGAAAATGGATATATAGATGAACATTACAGAGTTTATATTTCTACATTTCAAAAAGGAGGTATTACAGAAAAAGACCAGGAATTTAAAATCAATATTATATCTAGAGTAAATGAGCCAAAGCCTTTTGATTACGAACTATCAAATATTGATGAAATTGTTAATGACTTGCCAATTAACTATTTTGATGATAGCAGAATTTTAAATATTAATTTAATAGATTTTCTAGTAATTCATAAGGGGTCTTACTCATCTAAACTTGCAGCATCACTTAAAGTTATTTCTAAATGGGATAAAAGAAGTCAACAGTTTTTTACAGAATTTCTTTATCACGGGACTAAAAAAGAAATACTACTCAAAGAATTAGCTAGAACCTGGAAAGATTTATGGAGTAAAATACATTCAAATTCTGACTTTTTAGAAAAAGATAAAAAGCAACTTCTATTTTTAATGCTTAGTAATTTGGATAATGAAACCTTAATATCCTTAAATAAGGAAAAGGTTTTGAGTGATTATATAGCCAATAATATTGAAATTATTTATAATTATAATTCGGATAGTCAATTGAAAAGAATAGAGGAAGTTTTTTCAAAAAAAGTATTAGATATAAAGTTTAAAGAATTAATTCCTTTTGCTAATAAATATAAAAAATTGTTTGAATTTATATATGAACATAATAGATATGATATCAATCATAATAACATTGGGAAGCTATTAGAGTATTATTTAGATACAAATTTTGATAAAGATTCTTTTGAAAACTCTAATTTGAGTTATATAATTAATTCCAACTTAATAGAATTAATTGACTATTTAGAAAATGATAGTTTCAATTTGTATTTATCTAATCTATACTCTAAGTTAGAAAGCAATCAATATGATGATGAAGTAAACATTTTAAAAGTAATAAATGAAAAAGGTGTCTTAGAAGAAAATGTTATACTTTTTCTTCAAAATCAAGAAGTAAAAATCAATAAATTATATGATATTGAAGATAGAAATTTCTTTAGTTTGGTATTTGAGTATAATAACATTACAGCGACTTGGAGTAATATTTACAACTATTACCTTGAGTCTGATAATATTTTTGATAAGTCATTAAATAGATACCTTAATGACGACGAAAACTATATCAATCTCAGCCTTGAAGGTGAAATTTCTTTTGAGATACAGACTGAAAAGAAGCTTAAATTCATTTCAACTCTAATAAGTAATAATTTTTTAGAAATAGATCCATATACAGAATTCTTAAATTGCATTCCAAATGATTTTGAATTATTTAGTGATTTTGCTTTTGAATCTATTAATGAAGATAAAGTTGAAATTCTAATAAAAGAAAATGTAATTGAATTAAAGGCTACATATTATGATTCTTTAAAAAAATATCATCCTGAATTGCATATTGAATTGTTAATTAAAAAAGAATCAAGCTATAAAGAATTTATAAAAGATTACGACATAGATTTAGATGACAAAACACTCCTTTTACAAAACTCACAATTAGCCAATAAAAATAAATTATTATTGGTAGATAAAGTTTCCGTAATTGAAATAAACAGTAGTGAAGAATTGTCTGAAGAGTTATGTAATCTAGTTATAAATACAAGTAGTTTGCTTTTGTCTACAGAAAAGTTAGTAGCATTACTTAATCAGAAAATAACAATTGAGCAAAAAGTGAAACTTATTGTATTGTACGGATCTAAGTTGACTAATTTAGAATTAATACATATTTTGGAAAAAAGTCTACCTAGAAATTATAATGTTGTTTCTAGTTCTCAGTTGATGATAAATGATAACGAATATAACTTAGAATTAATAACGTTACTTCAGAATAAAGGTATTGCTGGTAAATGTAAAGAAGCCAAGAATAAAAAAATAAGAGTTTGGTTAAAGAACTTCGTAAAAAAATAGAATACCGTTTGATAATATTATAATAGCTGCGTATTAATTCCACACACATTCCACTTCCCTCCTACGCTGTTTCATTAAAAAACAAAAAAAAACAGAATCAAACCTAAGTTTAACTCTGCCTTTATTATTTAATTTATGTAAATTTTCAGCTATTGAACAAGCAATTGTTTTGTTTCATTTTTATTGTTACCAGTAATTGTAACAGTATATAAACCTGGTGTTAATGCAGAAATATTTATTACAGTTGTACTATTTTTAGCCTTTACGGTACGTACTACTGTGCCTACAGAGGTAATTATTCTAATAAAATCTCCTTTACTAGCTACCACATTAACTACTGTATTAGCAGGGTTTGGATATACAGTTCCTGAGTCAGTATTAATAATACTGCTATTAGATGTACAATCTAAAACTTTAGTCCATTGGTTTACAGAACAGCTAGAAGCGCCACCTGGTCTACAAGTGCCATTACCAACTTTTAGTTCATAAATTGCATTGTTAAGCTTTACTTTGTCTCCTATTAAAAAATTTCCTGATTTTTTCCAAGTTGTAGCTGATGAGCAATTACCATCTGTAGCATTACTAGCTGCTCCTGTACCCTCTTTTTTCCAAACTCTTATATAATCTACGTGCATAGATACTGGCATTTCGTCTATATTCTTTTTTGCTCTAGGATTTACTTCTGGGTTAACAGGCTCAAATACATTTCCTTTAAAGTCTACAAAAGGAACTCTTAACCCTAATGATGCTATAACATACATTGGATTATCGCTCCAGTATGTGTTGTTTAAAGCCCTACCTACTCTTACACCATCTACATAAAAATATAATTTAGTAGGTGTAATTTCACAACCATAGGTATGCCAACCTTGCGTGGGATCAAATTTACCAGGTAGCTCATACTTATTTAATTGAGTAGCTCTTGCTTTTGGTTGTTTTGGCCTAAACCAATCTCTACCAAAACTTGCTTTTTTTACTAAGTGTAGATTAGATTCTGCATCTGTAATAAAATCTTGTTGGTGACCAACAGGACCATTAGGGTCAAAATCAAATTGCTGTAGTTCTACTATATCAATTTCTGTATAAACAGCTTCTCCAATTGGTTTATTATCAAAGAACTTACTGTATAACCAAAAGGAAGGACATACGCCTCTATTTTTGTCAAGACCTGTAGCTTTTGGAGAATTAATTTCTGCACCATAAATTCTAGATTCTACATAGCCTACAAAGTTTTTAGGCAATTGTTTAATAGATTGTAAACAGCCACTTTTAAAATAAGTAATACCATCTATAGCATTATTTGCATTTTGACGCATAGTTAACTCAACAGCACCTTCTCCACTAAAATTTACAGATTTAGTATTAGCATTGTTATTCCATTTCCAGGCTTTTGTACTGGGTAAATTAGCTGTTTTACTCCATTTGTTCCAATTGATATTTCCTGTATTAAATTCATCAGAAAAATCGTTTAATAATTTAAAATTATCATTTGGATTTGATGTTTGTCCTTTAGGTTTTTGACTGTATCCTATGAAGCATACACCTACTAGAAGAAAACTTAAAGCTAACTTTTTTGTTCTCATAATTTTTGTTTTCATAACTAAATTCTTTTGTGTTATTAATAATTATAGTTCTAACTATGAATCAAAAGTAGTAAGAATTGTATTACAAAAATATATGATAAACGGGTTGGATAAAATAGTATTAGCATTGGATAATTAACTACTTATTAAGGGAGTTTACATTTAAATATTCTTTTGTTGCTAAATATTAGCGAAGAAATAGAGTAGAAAATTTATAAAAACGATGTGCAAATTACTATTTACTTGATAAGGTTAACAATATGACTAACTGAGATAAAACACTAGTTATAATACATTTAATTTAGCATAAAAATACTTACAAAAACAAATACCATAACTGTTTAACAATTAAAACAACTACATATGTCATTAGTAACAATTATACTAAATATTATACTACCACCATTAGCCGTATTTATGAAACACGGAATAGGAAAAACATTTTTAATTAGTCTTATACTAACTATTATTGGGTGGTTACCAGGAGTTATACACGCATTTATAGTTAATGATTAAATGTGTTAGTAACTTAAGTTTAATAAAAATACATAATCTCAAAAATCGTGTATCAGTACGTAAGTACAGATACACGATTTTTTTTGAGTTGGACTAACTATGTACAACTTTAACCAAGTAATAAAAAAGGTAAATTATTATGTATGGTTATTTTGAAAATTTTGAAATTGTATATGACATAATTCAGTTATTACCTACTGCGGTGTTGTGTACTGTTTTATTTATTATTTAAACATTTTATAGTATCTAATTCTGTTCCAGTGTAATTGATTTTTAAATAATGCTCTTTGTTTGCTTCCGTTATAATAATTACATTTACTTTTCCAGTTTTATCTTTCTCAATCCCAACGATATTTGTTGATTTAATTCCGTTACTTATTATTTTTTTGAAACAATCTGTTTTGTGAAATTCAATAATTGCATATTCTTTTCCATTATATTCTGGGTTAAAAATTAATTCTAAATGGTTTAAAGTTTTATCGAAAAATTTTTCAAGATAAAATATTGATTTAAAGTCTGTTTGGGATTTGTAATTATTATTCAATGTATCTCTCATTTCAATAATTATATTTTTATCCATACTCAAAGTATTCGGTTTATAGTTTTTTCCGATAATATATTGAGCCACAGAAGCAAAATTTTCGAATGAACCTTTATTTTCTTTAAAAGGACTTTTTACTTTAATCAATAAGTTTTCATTGTCTTTAATTTCTATTGAATTCACATTTAAGTTTTCCGATAATTGATTTCTTATTGCTTGAAAATCTCTGTCTTTATTTACTCCGTATGGATCACAAGAAGTAAGTGATAGGATTGAAAATATAGCAATTATTAAAAAATGTTTATTCATTAAAGTATTCTTTCAGATGTAATTTTTCTTAAATAGTACACAACGTTTATGTATATGGTTTGCTGCGTGGTTTAAGCATCTAATTTAGAAAATAATAACCGAATAGAAAATCTGAGAAGACTTTCGTAAGTAGGTTAGGGCTAGCAATTAATTATACACGTTGTTCTAAGCTGTTTTATTCTACCCATTCATCTAATTCATACTTTACTTTCCAAATTTCGTTCTGTTTTTCATAAATCCGAGTCATTCCACCAGAGCCTTGTCTAATACGCACATAAGCTAAATTCAGTTTTTTATTGAAAATGGGTTTGGTTATGTATAAAATTGAATAAATATTTTTAAGACTATTTTTCTTATAATATTTTTCAGCAATATTATTTATTGAATCCCACGCAATTTCATTTTCTGTGTATTGTTTTATGTCAATTATATTAAATCCGTATTTTTTTATTTTCGAAATGTCAAAGTCTTTGTTCTTTTGGAACTGTTTTTTTACAAAGTCAGTATCATTTATTCTTAAGGTATCAGATATAAATTCCGAATGAGATATTGTCTTTTTGGGATTTTTTAATCCTATTGGTAAAGTCGGAGGAACATTTATAGATAAATTAGAAATCAATTCCTTTTTATCAAATAATAATCTCGATTTTGAATTATCAGATAAGATTTGATTTAGAAATTCAAGTTTAAATCCATCGCTAATTTCAATTTGAGTTAATTCACGAGTTTTTAATTCCGATTTATTGTTTTGCATACAACTAGTCAAAATTAAAGTCAGAATTAATATTTTAAGTACGGTTTTTTTCAAATTGCTTAGAACTACATATAAACTCAAATACTAACGTTTATTCCGCCAATACGGGTGTATAAACGCACATAATGTAGTTTTGCTAGTTTTGGTTGTTAAATTTTCCTACAATGTAAAACTATTTTTTTTACTACAATTACGGATATGTGTAATTGGGTACTATTTATTTATAAATGGTATAAAATTAGTTATTGGTAACACTTTCTACAGTTGGGGAGAAAATGCAACTTCCCTCCTACTTTTTGCAAAAGAAAATATTAAAAAGTTTATGTATTTAACTACACCTTAATAACATCTGCTACAATACCTTGTACTTTAAAATCTGTAGTTAAAATAATTGGTTGGTGTTTTGGGTTTGTAGAGTGCGGCTTTAAAACAAGGTTGCTACCATTGTTTTTAAACTCTTTTACCGTAGCTTCATCATCTAACAAGGCCAATACTAAATCTCCGGTTTCTGCAGTATGCTGGCGTTTAATTAGTAGTAAATCACCACTGTCTATTCCTTTTTTGTTCATAGAGTCTCCTGTAGCTCTTAGCAAAAAATAATCTGAAGGTGTTTTTACTAGTTTTGTAGATATGGCAATTTGTGCCTCTATATGTTCTTCTGCAAATATTGGTAAACCGCAAGCTACAGAGCCTATTAAAGGTATGTTTACCGTATCTGTTTCTGTTGTAGTTGTATTAAATACGGCTTGGTTACCATCTAACAAGTCTCTGGCTTCTACTTGTAAAATTTGTGCAATTTCATACAGTAACTCTAAACTGGGTTGCCTCCTATTCTGTACATAAGAATTTACCATATTGTAGCTTTTACCTAGTTTTTCTGCCAACCAGGTTTGCTTAATTCCTTTATCATCTAATACGTACTTAATACGGTTCATAATTGTATTATTTTCAGTGTCAAATATAGTAAATTACATACTTATATATCATAATATGAGATATAAATTAATTGTAAAATGTGCTTTTTATTAGTTTACATTGTATCTTTACAGTCTAAACTCTAATTTTAAGGTATGTCTTTTCAACGTGTACAAGAAAAATTAAACATCCTTGCAGATGCTGCAAAGTATGATGTGTCTTGCTCCTCTAGCGGCAGCAACAGAACCAATACCAATAAAGGATTGGGTAATGCGTCTGCTTCTGGTATTTGCCATACCTACACAGAGGATGGCCGTTGTGTATCTCTCCTAAAAATATTATTAACCAACCATTGTATTTTTGACTGTGCTTACTGTGTTACACGTAAAAGCAATGATATTAAACGTGCTGCTTTTAAAGTGCAAGAGGTGGTAGATTTGACTATAAATTTTTACAGACGTAACTATATTGAAGGTCTTTTTTTAAGCTCTGGTATTTTTAAAAGTGCAGACTATACTATGGAGCGTTTGGTTGCGGTGGCTAAAAAATTGCGTTTAGAAGAAAATTTTAATGGGTACATACACTTAAAATCTATTCCTGGTGCTAGTGATGAGCTAATGCGAGAGGCTGGTTTGTATGCAGACAGACTTAGTGTTAATATTGAAATTCCGACTAAAAAAGGCTTAAAACTTTTAGCTCCAGATAAAAACAGAGAAGATTTTATTAAACCTATGATTAAGGTTAAAAATGAAATTATACAGTATAAAAACGAGAAAAAGCTTATAAAAAGCACGCCTAAATACGCTCCTGGTGGGCAAAGTACACAAATGATTGTGGGCGCTAGTGGTGAAAATGATATGCAAATAATGTACACCTCTAACTACTTTTATAAGAATTTTAATTTAAAGCGTGTGTACTACTCTGGTTATGTGCCAATTAGTTATGATACACGTTTGCCACAAATTGGTACTCCTGTTCCTATGCTACGCGAAAACAGATTGTACCAAACCGATTGGTTGTTACGCTTTTATGGTTTTAATATTGAAGAAATTTTAAATGAGCATAATCAACATTTAGATTTAGATATTGATCCTAAATTGGGTTGGGCATTACGTAACATGCACGAGTTTCCTATAGATGTAAATAAGGCAGACAAGCATATGTTAGCTAGAATTCCTGGTTTAGGTATGAAATCTGTATACAAAATACTAAAAGCAAGGCGTTACAGACAACTTAATTGGGAACATTTAAAGGCAATTGGCGTGTCATTAAACCGTGCACAATACTTTTTAATTTGTGCATCTAACAAGTTTGAAAGTCGAGATTTAACAGCCGAGAAAATTAAAGGTCTAATTCTACAAAATTCTAAAAGTAAATACACAGATATGCTTAGCAACCAGTTAAACCTTTTTGGATAGACTTTTGCTATGGAAACTACACTAATTTATGACGCCTCTTTTGATGGATTTTTAACGGCTGTTTTTACTGCTTTTGAAATGAAATTAAAAACAGTGACTATTGTTACAGAACAAAGATTTCAGCAACCTTTGTTTGGTAGTTTTGAAACTGTGTATACAGACCAAGAAAAAAGTAACCGTGTTTGGGCAGGTTTAAAAAAGAAAATGCCTAGCAATGATTTACGCAGGTTTTATTATGCTTTTTTAAGTGAAAAACCAACTGTAGAAAATACCTTATTTAATGCCATTGTGTATGTATTTGCTGCTAAAGTTAATGTTGGAGCAGATTATACAAATGAACATATATTAGAAATAGCTAAACTAACTAAAAACGTAGGACGAGAAAAGCATAGAATGGAAGCTTTTGTACGTTTTAAACTTACTAAAGATGGTGTTTACTTTGCTAACATAGAGCCAGATTTTAATGTGTTACCACTAATAAAAAGGCATTTTGAGAAGCGTTATGCAGACCAAAAATGGCTTATTTACGATTTAAGACGGAAGTATGGCTTGTATTACAACTTAGAAAAAGTAGATATTATTACTCTAGAATTAGGTGCAGATTTTGATCCTACTAAAACGTCTTCAGAAATTTTTGCTGAAATAGAATTAGAGTTTCAGCAGTTATGGAACGATTATTTTAAGAGTACAAATATTGCTTCTAGAAAAAATATGAAACTACACGTACAACATGTTCCTAAACGCTATTGGAAATACTTAAGCGAGAAAAGTATTCTTTAAACTATAATCGCTAACTTCTACAAACACATTCAGAAATTAAACAAAAAAATATTTTTCTTATTTATTTTAAAGAATTTTACTACAAAATTTAGATATTAGTAACTTAATCTTTAAAATTAAATACTATGAAAAAATTATTGCCTTTTTTAACAATTGCGCTACTATTTTCATGTGAAAACGAGAAACTAGAAGATGATCTTTATGAACAAAGCGTAACAACTAATAATAGTTGGGAACTTGTAAGTATAGTACAGAATGGAATTGACTACACTACTGAATGTGACAAACAAAATACCTTAAAATTGACAACAGAAAATAAACTAAATCAAATATTTTTTGATACATCTAATGGTCAATGCTCCGCTATTTCTTATGAATCTGCAAACGTAAATACATTAAATAATGAATTTAAAAATGAAGAAGAGACTGTAACCGGAAGTCTAAAAATAACTGATAACTTACTTGAGTTAACTTACTCTGGAGAACTATCTGGTACAGTAATTACATATGCTAAATATTAACTTTAACACCATTAAAATATGAAACCTACTTATAAAACATATATAATTATATTGCTATGTTTAGCTTCTGTAAGTCTTAGTGCAAAAAATATCTTTGTAAAAAGTACA
Source organism: Cellulophaga sp. RHA19 (assembly GCF_002813425.1). Taxonomy (NCBI): domain Bacteria; kingdom Pseudomonadati; phylum Bacteroidota; class Flavobacteriia; order Flavobacteriales; family Flavobacteriaceae; genus Cellulophaga; species Cellulophaga sp. RHA19. The sequence continues at coordinate 2,826,467 of NZ_PHUL01000001.1, read as the reverse complement.
ACAGGTACAACACCTTATAAAAAGTTTGAAAACGCAATTAAAAATGCAAATGCTGGCGATGTCATAATTTTAGACTTAAACATACCTTTTAATGCAGGTGATAAAACAATTACAATAACAAAAGGTATTACTATTAGAGGTGCTAATAAACCAAATGATAGATATAAATTAATACGAAAAGCAATTAATGGAAATCGTAGTAAAGGAAACATTTTACTAATACGCTCTAGCAATGTTACTATTGAAAACATTAATCTTGTAATTTATGATAACACTGGATATAAGGCAATTGATGTTGGTTTGCCTGCAAATAGAAAAGTAATGTACAGTAATTTAAAATTTATAGATTGCAATTTTGTTCAAAAAAATGCTAGAGACACAGCAAGAGGTCTCTTTTTTGAGGGAAGTTTTAAAAACATATTAGTTAAAAACTGTAAATTTAATTTTTGGTTTGGACTAGTTGCTAGAGACTGCCCTACTTTAGATAGCTTTAAAATTACTGAATGTGAATTTAGTAACGGAAGTCATCAAATATCCTTTGATGGTGCGTTATTAGATGAAAATGATCCAACTTATGGTATTGGAGAAAGACTAACAAAGCATAATAATATCATAATTGAAAAAAGTAAGTTTAAAATTTCAAAGTCTTTTAATATCGCTTTAGCTAATACTCACAATGTTATTATAAGAAATAATAGCCAAATAGATGGTGGTACAGAGTCTTATTCACAACCTATACACATTGAAGATAGATGTAAAAACATTAGTATTACAGGCAACAAAATGAAAAGTAAGCAGGTAGCAATTTTATTGTTTTCTACAGGCAAAGTAGGTCACGGACAAGGAAGAAATTTTACAGAAGCTGAAAAAAAAGCTAAAGGATCTGGAAATGTTATAATTACAAATAACATTATTGATGCAGACTTAGATGCTGTTAGTGCAACTTATTTAAATGGTTATTTAACGTTCAAAGGAAATAATACTATAACATCTAGAAAAAAAGCTCTAAACGTTAGAAGAAGTAACACAAATACTAGTCTAAAAATTGCTGATGAAACAAGAATGAAAGGAAAGTTATACTCGGATATAAAAAATGAACCTCTAAAAATTAAAAGAGATATATACTACGTTTCTGATATAAAAGCTGAATAAGTTAAAAATTAAAACTGTCACATTAAAGATGAATTTATACATCTTAAAATGTGACAGTTAATTTAATAATTGTTTTTAATCTTCAGTATTTTCCAACTAATATACATCCCTCCTATACCCTTAAATAAAAAATACTTTACATAAAATTAGTACTATATTTAGCTTTAGTTAACAGTAATTTTTAATTAACTTGTAATTTTACGAGCTTAAATAAACCTTCTTTTTTTTATGAAAAAGCATATACTTTTTGTACTTCTATTTATAGTAAACATTAGCTTATTATGTGCACAAGACTTAGTGCAATCTGGTCCCATGGTAGGATATTCTACTATGAGAGAGGTGTTACTTTGGACACAAACTACTAAAGCGGCAGAGGTACATTTTGAGTATTATGAAAAAGGAAATGCTAAACAAAGGTTTAAAACAAAAAAGTATACTACAGAGGCCAATACTGGTTTTGTAGCTAAACTAATTGCAGATAAGGTTTTGCCTGGTAAAAACTACGTATATGAGTTGTTTGTAAATGGTAAAAAGATACAAAGAGATTACGCTATGGAGTTTGAGTCTCAAAAACTATGGAAATGGAGAACAGACCCACCTGAGGTTAGTTTTGCTATTGGTAGTTGTAATTATGTAAACGAAGAACGTTTTGATAGAAATGGAAAACCATATGGTAGCGATTTTGACATTTTTACATCTATACATAAAAAAAATCCAAACTTTATGTTGTGGTTAGGAGACAACACGTACTTAAGAGAACCAGATTGGGGCTCACGTACTGGTTTATTACACCGCTATACACATACTAGGTCTTTACAAGAACTTCAGCCGTTGTTGGCTTCTACACACAATTATGCTATTTGGGACGATCATGACTATGGTCCAGATAACTCAAACAGTAGTTTTCCTCTAAAAGAAACTTCATCAGAAATTTTTAAACTATTTTGGGGTAATCCTAATTATGACATTATTAATAAAGGCGGAATCACAGGTTCTTTTACATGGGCAGATTTAGAGTTCTTTTTATTAGATAATCGCTACTACAGAACTGCTAATAATAATTACACTACAGAAAGACAAATACTTGGTAAAACACAAATAGACTGGCTTATAAATGCTTTAGCTACTAGTGATGCTCCTTTTAAGTTTGTTGTTATTGGCGGGCAAGTAGTAAGTTCTGAAGCGATGTATGAAAACCACGCTACTTTTCCTAAAGAGCGTAATTACTTAATTGAAAAAATACGTGAAGCAAAAATTGAAGGTGTTGTTTTTCTTGATGGAGACAGGCACCACACTGTATTAAGTCGCATGCAAGAAAGCAATAGTGTATATCCGTTATATGACCTTACGTGTTCTTCTTTAACAGCTGGTGCTAATAATAACAAAGAACCTTTAAATGTTTACAAAATTGATGATACCATTGTAGGCGAGCATAACTTTGGAATTTTAAATGTAAAAGGCCCACGTAAAGAACGTGAGCTTACTATTTCTATTTTTAATAAAGATGGTAAAGAGTTATGGTCCAAAAAAATTAATGAGAAAGATTTAAAGTATAACTAAAAAGCAATTACTTTTTGGTTATACTTTTATTGTATGCAATAGCCTAAATATAGTTGTAAAATACTTTCATAGGTCTATCAATAATTAAACTTCTCGTTTTACTTAGAAAAGTGATACATTTTCACCTTTAAAAGTAACAGTTGCAAATAGAAAATTACAACTTCACAATCTGTGCAGAAGCCATAAAAGAATCTTGCATACGCTGCATACGGTCGTCAAACTTTGTCCCAAATACCAAATACTGACATTTATCTATACTTTCTGGTGTTCTTATAACCTCAGAAAACAAACTTGGCTTTACTAAAAACTCTGCATCATCTACAATAAACAATTGTAGTACATTTAAGTTTATACCATTTGTATAAAAAATACGATTTAGTCTTTTTGGAGTTGCTATTACAATATCTACGCCATCATAAATATCATCTCTTTGATCATCTATATTTTGCTCTTCATAAGCACAGTACGTACGTATAGACATTCTAAATGTAAACCTATCAAACTCTTGTTTTAAGTCTAATGCAGATTGCTTGTCTTTTACAAATATTAAAGCTCTAGGAGCATCTTGATACTCTTGGCACTTTAACTTTTGTAATGTACTAATAACCAAAGCTGTTGTTTTACCAGACCCTTTTGGTGCTAAACCAAAAATACTGGCTCCGCCTTTTATTTTAGAAAGTACATTTTTTTGAAAAGGTAATGGTTCTGTAATTTTTAAACGTTCTAAGGCTTCTTTTAACTCTGGATGTATTTTTTTAAACGACATCTTATATTTTTTTAGCAGTTTTCTCTATTTGTAAATAAGCTTACAACTTAATTGCAAAGTTATACAACAATAACCATTGTATTAACAACATAGATTTTATTTAAAGTTAAAGCTACTATACTTTAGCAGTGTTGTTAAAGAGTAATAAATTTTTCATTTTCATATAGTGTTCTCGTAAAAAGAGTCTTGTTTTTGTCGACAAGACTCTTTTTCATTTACAACACTTATTCCTTAACTACTAAGGAATCCACTTATTTTTACCAAAGTCTGGCTTACGCTTTTCTAAAAATGCATTACGGCCTTCTTTAGCTTCTTCTGTCATATACGCTAATCTAGTAGCTTCACCAGCAAAAACCTGCTGACCAACCATACCATCGTCTGTTAAGTTCATAGCAAACTTTAGCATTTTTATAGATGTTGGCGACTTTTCTAATATTTCTTGGGCCCACTCATACGCAGTATCCTCTAACTCATCATGCGGAATAACAGCATTTACCATTCCCATTTCATAAGCATCTTGTGCAGAATAATTACGTCCTAAAAAGAAGATTTCTCTAGCTTTTTTCTGTCCTACCATTTTTGCCAAATAAGCAGAACCATAACCACCATCAAAACTAGTAACATCTGCATCTGTTTGTTTAAAAATAGCATGCTCTTTACTAGCCAAAGTTAAATCGCAAACTACGTGTAAACTATGACCGCCACCAACAGCCCAACCCGGAACTACAGCAATAACAACTTTAGTCATAAAACGTATTAAACGCTGTACTTCTAAAATATTAAGTCTGTGCATACCGTCCTCACCAACATATCCTTGGTGGCCTCTGGCTTTTTGGTCTCCTCCGCTACAAAAAGAATACACTCCATCTTTACTAGATGGGCCTTCTGCAGATAATAAAACAACACCTATAGACGTGTCTTCTTGTGCATCATAAAATGCTTTGTATAACTCGCTTGTAGTTTTTGGTCTAAACGCATTACGCACATCTGGTCTGTTAAACGCTATACGCGCTACGCCATTGCACTTTTTATACGTAATATCCTCGAACTCCTGAGCTACTTTCCACTCAATATTTTTCATTTTAATCTTATTTTTAGACTTCGTTTTTTTGTTCTTTTTCTGCAATCCATTTAGATAAGTATTTTGTGCTCATCATACTATGGTGCTGTAGTAAACTGCCTATAAAATTGGCATTTCTATGTTTTTCTAAATCTTTTTGCAAAGTACTAATTTTATTAGATAACTTGGTTTCTAAATTAGTCTTAGCATAATAGGTATTTAGAATTTCCGCTCCGTTTTTTTGTGCTTGTAACCAAGCAGCTTCATTTGTATATAAGTTTACAGCGTTAGTAGCAAAATTAGCTGCGGTATCTGCAATTTCTCCGCTCCAAGCTAAATTACCGTACATACCCTCTGCCCCTATTTTAGTAGTTACGCTTGGTGTTCCGTTACGCATAGCATCTATTAATTTACCTTTTATGCCCGCTCCAAACCGCAATGGGGCTAAATTTACTTTAGTTTGTTGCATTATTTGGTTTGCATCTTCTCCCCAACCGTGTACTAAAAACCCTGTTTTAGCATTGTGTTTTTCTGTTAACTGCTGTGGTAAATAGGCGCCATAAATATGTAATTTTGCTTCTGGAAGCTCTTTGCGTATTAGCGGCCAAATTTCTTTATGCAACCACAAAACAGCATCTACATTAGGTTTGTGTTTTCCATTGCCAATACACACAAAATCTTTCCTGTTTTTAAAACTATTACCAGTATTACTATAAGCATCTAACATAAAAGGAAGATGTAATAGCAAAGAACTGTCTATTTTAAAGGTGTTTTTTAGCAACTGCTCCTCATACATTGATATTACTAATGAAAAATCTGAGCGATAAATACTTGCAATTTCTCTCTTAGTAATCTCTAATTTTTTTAATGCTTCTTCAGTAGGTTGTAATTTTCCGTTTTTAAACGCTTCTTCTCTTGCTTTGCGTAAAAAATGAAGATCTTCAGTATCTAAAATTCGTATTGCATTTGGCACAACTTGTGCTACTCGCCAGCCAAACTGTTCTTCAGTTAAAAACCGATCAAAAACAACAATATCTGGATTTAAATCGTTTATAAAATCATCAAAACTAGTATTGTTAAGCTGTATTTGCTTTTCTAACACACCTAAAGATGAAAAATCTACAGAGTAGACAGATTTTGCTGCCGTACTAGCAAATGTAACTGTATAGTTTTGTTGTGTAAAATATGTAATAAGCTGTAGAATTCTGCCACCAGCTGCCGTTGTTGTGGGCTCTGGCCAAACAAAACCAATAAATAAAACATTTTTCACGCTAGAAGAATTTACATTTTAGAAGAAAATTTCTGAGAAATACTAAGTCGTAATTTACGCTCATAATCCTCCTCTAACCATTCTTTATAGTTTTTTGTATTATTCATTATACAGTAAGAGTATTGTCTTACTCTAAATTGTATCTCTTCTTTAAGCTTTTTGGCCAAGATACGTGCATCAAAAACATCTTCGCTATTTTCTACGCATATTTTTGCGTGTTGTTCTATACTTTTTTCTAAGACCGATTTAGATTTTAATCCTTTCGCAAAAGCATCTTTATATTCGGCTTTAATATCAAAAAATATGTTTTCAGATTTAGAAAATTCATCTCGTAAGGCCTGAGGCATTTCGTAAACAAAATCGCGCTCTATTTCTTCATCATTCTTAATATTTTCTAAGAAGAAATCAGGAAAATGAAAAATTTCTTGCCAATCTATAGGTTCACTCCACAACCCAAATCTTTTGGTATTGTTACCTAAATCTATAACCGTAAATTCTTCTTTGGTACCTGTTACACGAGAACCACGACCAATCATCTGAAAATACAATGTTAAAGACCGTGTAGCCCTATTTAGGATTATGGTTTCTACTGTAGGCTCATCAAAACCAGTGGTTAATATACTAACCGATGTTAATATAGCATCTGGTGTTGTAGAAAACCACTCTAAAATTTCTTTACGTTCTGATGCCGAATTTTTATTATCTAAATGGCGAATATTATACCCAGCTTTTTTAAAGGTTTCATACACGTAGTATGATGTGCTAATACCGTTGTTAAATATTAAGGTTTTTGTACCTTTTGCTAGCTCTTCATAAGAAGACAATAGCTTGCCTTGCATTGTTTGGTTACTGTATAACTCATCTGAAGATTTAACAGTATAATCTCCATTAATACCTAGTTTTAAAGTTTTTAAACCTACATCATAACTATACTGGTTGGCACTAGACAAAAAGTTTCTGCTAATTAACGACTTTATAGACTCGCCAATAATTAACTTTTTATAATTGTCTTTCATTGGTAGCTTAATATTAGAACTAAGCGGCGTTGCTGTTACACCAAGTATAGACGAATCTTTAAAGTATTTAAATAGCTTACGAAAAGAGTTATAATGGGCTTCATCAATAATTACAAGTCCAATGTCCTTTAGCTCCACGTTCTCTTCTTGTAGCCTGTTATTTAAAGTTTCTACCATAGCTACAAAGCATTTGTAACTATCTTGATCGTTTAAATCTTTTACACTACTATTTATTACTTTGTTATGTACGCCAAAACTATCTAACATTTTAGATGTTTGTGCGCTTAACTCAATTCTATGGGTAAGCACAACAACTTTTTTGTTTTTTTGTGCTATATATCTACGGGCTATTTCAGAAAAAACAACAGTTTTTCCGCCACCAGTAGGCAATTGATACAACAGGTTTGTACCAGGAGGATTTTCATCAAAATAAGTAAATATTTTACTTAAATCTTCCTGCTGATAGTCGTATAATGTTTTTTCTGTAGTTGTCTTTTGTTCTTCCAAATGGGATAACCTATTTTGTAATTAATCGTAGAAAAACGATGTATTTAAGTTTAAAAATAAACCTTGCTAAATTAGTCGATTTTTGTGCTTTAAGAAAACTTAAAAGCATAAAACTGATAAAAAGTGCTGTTAAATAGGCAGCCTAGCGCTTAGTCTATACTATCTAAAGCTCTAGAAAAACCGTCTTGAAACATCCAATTATTGTCTTGCGTATGCTTGTAAATAACTAAAATACGGTCTTTAAACTCTGGTAAAATTGCATTAACTGCTACATACTGTACAGCTTGCTCAAAAGAATTAAGCATACTTTTATAAAAAGCATCTGGCACGTTTTTGTGCTGTGCAAACTCCTGTGCTATTTCTATATTATATAGCATAACATCTGCTACCAAAGGAGCATCTACACCTAATAACAAAAAGTTTTTAATGTATTTTTGAGCTACAGATCTACGAGCTCTGGGGCGTTTGCGTTTTACAGGAAAATACTCATTACCTATTTTTAATTTAGCTTCTTGTACCAGTTTTTCTTCCTTTGGATTAAAAACAAAGCTGTAGTATGCTTTAACAGCCGGAAATTTTTCATACAACCCTAAAAGTTGTTCTTCTAATTCTCCTTTTTTTAATTCTGATAAATACTTTTTTAAAGCTCTTTTACTCATACAAAAAATCTATAATTGCGGAAAGTTACCAAATAAATCAAAAAATTAAAGAAATATATTTAAAACCTTTTTGGTCTTAAAAACATTGATATTTAAAAAGGTAAGTATTTTATTTATAAGTAATGTATAAAGTATATGTTAAATGTTTGGAAAATAACATTTTAAAATGTATACTGTACCTTTAAACTTTAAATTAACAGAACAGATATATGAGGCAACTAAAGATCATCAAACAGGTAACTAACAGAGAATCAAAATCATTAGACAAATACCTGCAAGATATCAGCAAAATAGATCTAATTACTGCAAATGAAGAAGTAGAGTTAGCTCAAAGAATACGTGCAGGTGATGAGGCTGCCCTAGAAAAATTAACAAATGCAAACTTAAGATTTGTTGTGTCTGTTGCTAAACAATATCAAAACCAAGGCTTAAAATTACCAGATTTAATTAATGAAGGTAACGTTGGCTTGGTTAAAGCTGCTAAAAGATTTGATGAAACTAGAGGTTTTAAGTTTATTTCTTATGCCGTTTGGTGGATTAGACAGTCTATTTTACAAGCCTTAGCTGAGCAGTCTAGAATTGTGCGTTTGCCATTAAATAAAATTGGATCTATTAATAAGATAAAAAAGGCTTTTTCTTATTTAGAACAAACACATGAAAGACCTCCTTCTGCAGAAGAAATTGCAAAAGAATTGGAATTGTCTGTTAGTGAGGTTAAGCAGTCTATGAAAAACTCTGGAAGACACGTATCTATGGATGCACCTTTTAAAGAAGGCGAAGACTCTAACTTATACGATGTTATTAAATACGGAGAATCTCCTAACCCAGATGAAAAATTAATGCATCAATCTTTAAATACAGAGATTAATAGAGCATTAGAAACTTTATCTCCTAGAGAAGCAGATGTTGTTAAATTATATTACGGTATAGGTGATAAACATTCTATGACTTTAGAAGAAATAGGTCAGATTTTTGATTTAACACGTGAGCGTGTTAGGCAAATTAGAGAAAAAGCAATTCGTAAATTAAAACATAACTCTAGAAGCAAAATCTTAAAAACATATTTGGGATAAGCTTTAGTTTTATATCATAAAAAAAGGAGTAACTAATACAGTTGCTCCTTTTTTTATGATTTTTTTCAATGTAAATACCTAACTAAGAATAATTTAGTTTTGTAATATTTACTTCTGATAAAATTTCATTTAGGCTCTCTACAAATGATAAGTAAGCCGAGTTGTTTTGGTTTGCCATAACAAAAGATTTTTTTGGGGTTTATTAAATGTATAGAAACAAGAATAAAACTTATATGTAATCTAATTCTATTAATTCATTAAGACTTAAAATTTCGTTTAAATCATGTAAGAAGTTTAGGTATTCTTCTCCGTAAGTATCGTATAACATAATAAGTAGGTTATTTGGGTTTCTAATCTGGTCTAAAACTACAGAAACACTTTGGGTGTGACAATTAAATGTGGTGAACTTATTCTTTTTTGTTGTGAAACATCACCTTTAATATAATTACCAATTAAATTGATATTTTAACCTACCAGTTACCGCCAAATAAAACTCATTAGAAGTAAAAATTAATTCTTGCCTTGTTAAACCTACTGTTGCTGCTAGTATATTATTGGTACTTTTTACTGTAAAATTATAGGTTAGCGCAATATCTTGTGACTCTAAGTAAAAAATAGACTCAGATAGTAAAACATTATTTTCTGTTAACTGTGTAGTTTCTGGAGAAAACCCCAAACCAAACTGTACATCTAAATAATTGTATTTGTCTTTTAAATACCTACGAGCCGTAAAACTATTAGAAAAACTTACAGAACCATCATTACTAGGGTTTACGTAAGGTCTCCATGATAAATAATAGTTGCCCGGATACCAACTAACAGAACCGGTTAATACCGTTGCATTTTTACCACTAAATTCTAAATAGCGTGCACCTACAGATACTTCTAAGGACTTTGGTAGAGACCTGTACAACTCACCTCCTATTCTATGGGAAGGGAAAATTTCTGAATCTGAAAATGCATAGCTCGTATAAGCATACATTTTTTCACCAATTTTGGGGTATGCATCTAATTGAAACTGCACACCATTTGTATTAAACCTGTTACTATAATTAATTGTTGGTATTACATCTCCGTATTTAGTAGTGCGTTTATAAGCAATACTAGCAATAGACATTGTACTATATACTTTGTTAAAAGACTGTGCCTCTGCTGTTATTAAAATTGCATTTTTACTTTCAGTTTCTAATTGTTCTTCTTGTTCTATAGTTTGTGCTAAATCTTGATTAACCACATTTGTTTTTTCTATTTCAGTTAGGGCATCATTTTTTAACGCAATTAAATCTTTATTTCCTGGTATAGATTTTAATCCTTTATTGGCTAATCCAATAGCTATATTATAGTTTTTAGCATACATTTCATTTTTTATTGCGGCTACCCAAACTTCTATGTTACTTTTATCTCTTGTAATTATCTCATTAAAAATTAGTCTGGCTTGGTTGTAATTAGCATCCCAAGTTAAAGTTTTGGCTAATAAATTTTGTACATCTGTGTAATTTGGATATTTGCTTAGTATAAGTTTTAATGTGTCTCTTGCTTGTTCTCGTTTATTATTAAAAGCTAATTGACGTGCAACATTAAAAGATACATCTGGGTCTCCTTTGTATTTACTTTGACAAATACCTACTGTATTAATCAATAAAAAAAGTAAAACTATGTATTTGGGAAACTTCATATGTTATAAAAGGTAGTTGTAGGTATAACGCTTATTTTGTAAGTTCTGTATGTGCTCTTTCTATTTTTAATGACAGGCTTTTGTCTTTTACATCGTTTTTTATAATTATAGACTCTATTTCTTTAATTTTATTATTTTGATTAGACCAAAAGTAAACATCAAGTAAAGCATTATAACTATCTGCATATGTAGGATTTGTAGCAATGCATTTTAATAGTATCTTTTCTGCTTCATCATAATTTTTACTCCAAGACTTAATTCTGCCTTTTAATATTTTAGCATCAATATGGCTAGGAATTTCTTGTATAATGTAGTTACACAAGCGTAAAGCGTCTTCAGTTTTACCATTAAAAGCCATTTTTTGTGCCGTTTTATAAGCACTATCAAAACTTTGCCCGTTTAAAACACTGTTAATCCATATTTTATCCTCTTCAGTAAACACAATGTTTTTAATATTAAAAACAGCTAAATTCTGTGGTAAAAGTTTATCGTATTTTGTTACGTAAGCATTTATAGATCTAAACCTTTTAAGAGCTGCATATACACTATCGTTTTCACTTTGTGTTAGATATAGATTGTCATCAACCTTAAAAGTTGTTCCTGAAGAATAAAAATAATTTTGATATAAATATTCCTCTATTTGGTTTTTAGCGCGCATTAAAGGCACGCTTCTGTTGGCTTTAAATGTAGTCTGTAAAGGTAAAGTCTCTCCCAACCAAGCTACTTTTTTAGGCACACTTATTTTGTATTTATTAACCATTAGTCCTGTTAAAGATGGGGTAATATCTAAATGAGATGTAATAGATTCTATTTTTTTTGGTGCCTTTAACATTGGACTATATATTAATAATGGTACGTTATACTTTGACAACTCATTATTTACGGGTAACTCTAATAACCTATGTGTTCCTGTAATTATAAATATGGTATTTTTAAATTCTTCTTTATTTTTATATGACTCTATAAAGTATTTTAATGAAGTATCTGTATATAAAATACTAGCCATAACATCTTTATTATTGTTCTGCTGCTTTTTTATATGTTCTGATGCCTTAGACCTTGCTAATATATTTGTTACTTTATCTATAAAATTAGACTTATTAGGTATTAAAAAAGGCTCTTTTAATGAAGTTGTTAAATACACCTCTAATTTTGGTTTGTTATTATTTCTGGGAGTATTAAAACTCTTTTTAAATAACTCCTTGTCTGGATAACCTATAGATTCGCCAGCTTTATCTTTGGGAGAAAGCATATATTTTGCACCAAAATAGCTGCGATCTATAACTAAGTCTACTTGCTCTTGTTGTAAAAAATTATCTACATTATTAAAAGAGCTATTTGTACCTTGTAAATAGGCTGTGGCGTACCCATTATTTTTTAAAATACCAAATAGTGTTAAACGGTTTATAGGTTTAGGAATACTCATAAAACCCTGCTTACCATAAGGTAAAGAGCCTATAATAGCTGGTAAAGCACCAAAACTTTTTGCTGTTGTACTAAAACAATTTTTCCAGTAAAGAGATTTTTGTGCTAGCGAATCTAAAAAAGGTGCAAATCCATTATAAACAGATTCTTTACCAACAAAATCCTTACCCAAACCATTTACCATTACTATTACAATATTTGGCTTTTTGGTTGATAAATTAAAATTACCTCCTAAGCTATAATCGTTTTTTGCTGTTTTTAGTAAAGGATAAGGCGGATTATTTTTATTGTCAAAGTAACTATCATCCTCCATAAAGTTTTCAAATAAATTTACAGCTAAGTATTGGGTCTTATTTTGGTTTATTGGTTGCCCAGACATAAACATAGACGCTACAAAAACGGTAAGTAAAAAAAAGGTGAATGGAAACATTTTATTTACATAATGGTAGTATTTTGATGTAATTAAATACAAGCCATAAAACAATAAAACTATTATGATAAACATTAATAAAAAAAGAAATGGAACTACAACATTACTATTTATTGCTGTTTTTAAATCTAAAAAACCATAATTTAATATGTTAGCTCCTAAGGGTATATATGCTCTTGTAAAATATAAAACTAAAAAACACTCTAAGGCTAGTAAAATAATTAAAATAAAAAATGTAAATCTGTAGCCTCTAGAATATTTAGATTTTTCTAAGTAATAGTAAGGCGCCACAAGTAGCAAGCCAACAAATGCAGCAAAACCAACATGATGAGTAATACTTAGCAAAAAACTAATACTAAAAACACTGCTAATTATACCTCTATTGTAAAGCACAATATATTGGTATAAGGACAAGATTAATAACACACAAGCAAATGCAATTAGTAACCTTGTGTAGTGCTTTAAGGATAAATCTGGATTTGTATTTAGTGTAGTAATACTCATACTAAGCAGCCTTTGTAAACCCTTTACGTGTAATTGTACCCCAACCCGACTTTATTTTAAAAAGTTTTTTATAATTACCTCTAACCGCCGAGTAGGTAACTAAGGGATGAAAAATAAAAGGTTCTAAAATGGCAAATACCATTAAAACCAAAATATCTTTTGTTTTGTATTGATTATAAGCATAAACCTCCCAAAATATAGCAAAGAAGGAAAACATTACAGAGAATGAAAATACTGCCGCTGTAATAGCAATGAAAAATTGAAAATTTAAAATTCCCAAATAATAAAATAGTATAATAGATAAAAACCCAAAAAACTCTAACAAAGGAGCCAACCACTCGTAAAAAAACCAATAAGGGTAACTTAGCATACCTAAGCGCCCATACTTAGGGTTAAAAAACATATCCTTATGCTTAGTTAACGTTTCTAAATTTCCTCTAGACCACCTATCTCTTTGGTTTACAAATATTTTTACTTCTTCAGGAACTTCTGTCCAACATAAAGGATCTGGAATGTATTCTACTGTGTACGGTAGATCTCTCTCATGCATATATCTACGCATTCTAAAAACAATCTCCATATCTTCACCCACGGTGTTGGTATCATAACCACCAGCTGCCAAGGCTATTTCTCTATCAAAAAAACCAAAAGCACCAGAAATAATTAGTAAACTATCTATACTACCCCAAGCCATACGACCCAAAATAAAAGATCTTGTGTATTCTAAAAGTTGAAATTTAGCTAACCAGTTTTTTGGTAACCTTACTTCTTCTAACTCACCACCATCTATTATACATGAATTAGCAACACGTATAACTCCGCCTACAGCAATAACTCTTTTTCCTGATCTTTGAAAAAATGATTTTACAACGTGTAATAACGCATCAGGTAGCAATAAACAATCTACATCTATACAGCCAACATACCTATTGTTAGATAGTTGCATTCCTGTATTTAAAGCATCTGACTTGCCTCCGTTTTCTTTATCTATTACTGTTAATTTATGAAATGCCTTTTGCTTAGATTTATAAATTCCTCTTATTGGCTTGGACTGCCAATTAGGATCTATTTCTTGTTCAATTTTAACAAGATCATAGGCATTAATCATTTTTTCTAAAGTATCGTCCTTGCTCCCATCATTAACAACCATGACCTCATAATCTACATAGTTTAAAGACAATAAAGACCTTACATTTTCTACAATATTCATTCCTTCATTATAGGCAGGAGCTATTATTGTAATACTAGGTGCTAAAGGTGATGCCATAACTTTAGATAAGTCTCCAAAGCTATTTTTTCTACGATAATGTAATGTGTGTTTAGTTGCTAAATACCCCATTACTGTGTATCCAGAGAATAAAATTATAGTAAACATTAAAAAAATAACGTTTATATAATCTACTAGAATAGTAAAAAAATCACTCTGAAACATATAATGTCAAGTTTTTGACTGGATGTTAGTTGCTATTATCTTTGTAAAATTCTTCAGATAATAAAAAGTCAATATCTAAATAACTAAACCCTTTAGTTGGTTTTTCTTCCTCTTCTTGTAAAAAACAAAATTCTAAAGGTTTAAGCTTTTTTTCTTCTGGTAATACTATATTGGTAGTTGTATTTTTTAAAGAGGTATCTATTGTAGGTTGTAGAGTAACAACATTATTTTCTGTTGTAGATGTGTTTAACTCATTAAAACTTTCTTCTGTTGCATCTTCTTTTGCAATCTTTTCTAATCTATTTTCAATTGCAGCCTTAACAGCTATTGCTTTTTTGCTAATTTCTTGTTCTTTATCGTTTAATAGCGTTTTTACAAAATTCAGTTCTTTTTGATCTCCTAGAGCACCTATTTCATCCAATAATATAAGTTTAGCTTCGGTATCACAACCGTCATATAAACTTTTAAAAACAGTTTGTGACTCTAATCCTAAAGACTTAGATGTATGTTCCTTAACTTCTTTAGGCTCACTTAAATTAAAATAAACTGCATTATCAACTTCTTCATCAGATACATCTTTTTTAGCTTCTAAAAACCTAACAAACTCTAAATGTTTATCATCATCCATAGGAGCTACTTGTGTAACAACTTCTATAGTATCTTCTAGAGCAAAAGTCATAAGTTCTTCCTTATCCTCGTCTTCTTCACTAACATCATTAACAATTGCTAAATCATCTGTATTGTCTGTTAACTGGTCTATTACAGAAGCTAAATCTTTTTCTACCTCAGTTCTTGGAGTTACTGTTACCTCTAATGGGTTAATTGTTTTAGTATCTGCAACGGGTATTGTTGTTGTAGCCATTTCTTCTAGCCCTTCTAACTCTAAATGATTATCTGGTAATAAGCTATTAATAGCTACTAATGCTTTATTTTTAACAGCAAAAACTTCTGTACGGTCTTCTATTGTATTTAAAAACTGAACATCTTCCTGAAAACCAAGGTTTTCTAACGCTTCAATTATTAATAATTTACTATCGTTGGTACTACTATTAAATACTTTTTTAAGAGATTCTCTTGCTTCCACCAAGTTAAATTCACTAACGCATTGTATGGCTACTTGTCTAATTTGACTGTTTTTATGTCTAATTAATTGTACAATAGAATCATTAGCATCACTCTGGTCATAATGTTTTACTAAGCGTAATGCAAAAAGTACCGTATCTGTATTTTTAGAAAATAACCAGTTTTTAAATCTAGGAGGATTATAATTTTTTTTGTTCTGAAGAATCTCTAATAATTTTAACTGTTGCCATTCTGATATTTTATGCTGAGTAGTATCTAAAAAATAATTAATACCTTCATCTTTCAAGGAAACAATTGCTATTACAGATTGTTTACGAATTACTCCTCTACTACCGTTAACAAACCTTGTAATTTGCTCATATGAGTCTGTTACTTTCATTTGTGTAAGCTCTACAATACCTTGAGATATTGTATGCCAACGCCAGCTTTTAAGCTTTTGTAGCGCATCTTTATCTAAACCTAAATTTTTATATAAACTATGTAAAAATTTTAATGTTTCTCCAGATAAATCTTGACTCAACTCTACTAATACTTCAGAAAAAACAGTTCTATTACGCTTATTTTTTAGCATTTGTCTTATTTTAATTTTAAGACGTACGTAATTGTTTTTATCCTCTAACGTTGCTGTTTTTTCATCAAAAAAGAGAAATTCACTTACTATAGGACCTAACTCTTTCTTCTTTATTTTTTTGTATTTTAAACCAAGAGTAATATTGTTTTTAGCATAAAAAGTAATTGCTATGTATATAGCTGCTACAATGGCAAAAACAATAGCCAATATCCATAACAAATCAACACCAATTTTTGGTGCTATATTCATAAATATGTAATTGGCTTTATTCATTTACTAAACAGGTATTCTTTTTAATACTCTTGCTACACGAATTAATAATTCTGGTGGACTGACTGGTTTTGATAAAAAGTCGTTTGCCCCCATTTCAAAAGCATTTAAAACATTTTCTTCATTACCTGCAGATGATATAATAATAATGGGAAGCATAGAGTTTAATGTATTTCTAACATAATCAATAAGCTCTATTCCAGACATATAAGGCATCATTATATCGCTAACTATAAGGTCTGGAGTATTGTTTGTAAGGTATTCTTTAACTTCTTTACCATTTACAACAACATCTACTATATAGCCACTTTTTTGTAATCTAAATTTTAATAGAGAAGAAAGTAATTCATCATCCTCTGCTAGCAATAACCTCTTTTGCATAATATCTTTTTTATACTTCTTCTGCTAACCTTAGTAACTCATCATCTAATTGCTGTTCTATACTAGGGTACTCACTAACAAAACAGTTATATAAAAAGTTTAGATGTTTAACATCTATATCATCTTTAATTGCATTTTCTATTTGTAAAACACTTTCAAATAAGGCATCTGCCTTCATCATTTTTAAACCAGCTTTAATTTTATGAGTTGCAAATTTTAAAGCCTCGTAATCTTCATTTTTAATGTGTACTATTGCTTTACCTATAAACTCTAAGGCATTATTTTTAAATAACTTAACTAGCTCTTGGAGCATTGCCAAATCTCCCATACATTCATTTAATACAGGTGTTAAATTAAGCTTTCTTACATCTCCTTGATCATTAATATGATTGCTTGTTAATGTTTCCATATTTGCATTGTTTTGTAATTGCTCTAATAAAATGTTAAGTAACTCATTAGAGGTGTAGGGTTTTAATAAAAAATTAGTAAAATTTGAGGTATTAAATTCTGTACTTGTTTCTATTTCATCATCTGCTGTAACAGCAATAATTGGGGTATTGCTTATTCTTATATTTTTATGATTTCTAATTTCTTCTGCTATTTCATCACCATTTTTTTCTGGCATTCTTAAATCCATTAAAATGATGTCTATAATATTGTTTTCAAGAATTTCTAATCCTGTACTACAACTATCTGTAACAAAAGATTTACATTTCCATTTATCTAACTTAAACTCTAACAATTTCTGATTTAGCTTATTATCTTCAAAAACCAAAACATTCATCCCTCTAATACTTTCTACAGAATTAGCTTTTATTTGTCGTTTAAAAGGGATAGTAAAAGTAAAAGTTGTACCAACATTTTCTCTATTAGATACTTCTATTTTACCGTTAAGAGACTCTATTAATTCCTTAGCTACATTTAAGCCTAAACCTAATTTAGACTTATCTTGACTATAGATATCAAAAATTTCTAGAACCTTTTTATCAGAAATAGTTCCGTTGGTATCATTTACAGTAAACTCTACAACAACAGTTTCTGCATACGTTTCTTTGACTGCAGCAGTAACTAAAATTTCACCTTTAGCAGTAGATTGTATACTGTTACCAACAATATTTAATAGTATTTGAGATAATTTTGAAGGATCTCCTATTAACTCCTCTGGTATAGCAGCATCTATTTGCTTATTTAAAACAAGATTATTATTTGTTATTAATGTATTACACAAAAACAAAACATCATTAACTACATTCTGAAACTTTATAGAAATACTCTCATTAACATTTCTATTAACGGCGTTTGCATCTTTAAAATCTAATAAATCTTTAGATACGTTTAACATTGTGTTAGAGGTGGCTTGTATGTCTTTTACTATTTTCTCTTGTTCCATAGTTAAATTACTTTTTAATAGCTTTTCTGTATTGTCTAATATGCCATTTAAAGGTTGCTTAATTTCATTATTTGCTTTGGATATTAAACTATCTTGTACAGTAGCAGTGTTATTATGCATTGAAAAGCCTAAAGAAAACTCGCGCTCCTTATTTTTTTCTACAAGAAGTTTTTTAAAATTATTTAGGACACCCCTAAGTGCATCTGCTTGTTTAACAGACAACTCGTTAAAAGAAAAACTGTTTAGTTTTTCTTGCAAATTAGATAATGAAGTATGTAGGTCGTTCAATTTCAATTTGGAGGAAATTTTACATTATTAAATAACAAATCTTTAAAATAACTGACTTATTACAATGTAAATCTCAATAATTACATAGGCACTAACAATAAAATGTTACATATATGCCTTTTTATGTTGTGAAACAACCTTATTTGTTAGTTTAATACTTACAGAAAGTTACCAATAACCGTTATTATTGACTTTTTATCTTATTTTAATAAGAATAACATTCGCTTTTTTTCAAAAAAAAAGTCCTAGTATTTCTACTAGGACTTGCTATTTATGTTTGTAAAAGTTACTGTGCCAACCTGTCTTTTACGTATTCAATTTTTGTTTTTCCGTGTGGCTTAGGTTTACCGTCTGGCCCTAGATTAACCATAATTATATTGTCTACAGTTAAAATAGTTTCTCTTGTCATTTTATTACGAACTTCGCAATTTAAAGTTAAAGATGATACTCCAAATTTTTCAACCTCAATACCTATTTCTACAATGTCACCCTCTGTTGCAGAGCTCATAAAATTAATCTCGGACATATATTTGGTTACCACTTTCTTATTTTCTAACTGTATAATGGTATACAACGCAGCCTCTTCATCTACCCACGCTAAAACTTTACCACCAAAAAGTGTTTTATTTGCATTTAAATCTCCTGGCTTAACCCATTTTCTACTGTGAAATCTCATAATATTACGATTTAGATTACAAAATTAGGTATTAAAATAAAGTTAGACGATTATCTAACAAAGTTTTAGGGATTTTTAAATTAGAGTCAACTTTTTTGTTTAAACTGGCAATAAAACTAGCCGATAATAATGGTGACTCTAATTCCATATTCTGATGCACAAAAAAGTGAATATTTTTAAGCCCTTTTTCTTTCCAATTTTCTAACCTTGTTGTCCACTCCTCTAGCCTATCATAATCGCTTTTATGGTTTGCACCTACAAAACGTACAAAAGCTTCATTGTTTGTTAATCTCATATGTAACAAATCTCTACGGCCTGCAGTATCTACAATGGTATTTGCTATATTATTTTCTTGTAACAAGTAGTACAATTCTTGTGCTATAGTTTTGTTTGCAAACCAGTCTGGATGTCTAAATTCTATTGCCAACTTAAATTCCTTGGGCCAATACTTTACAAACTGTACTACTTTGTCCCATTCTTTAGTATCAAAATTAGTATGCAATTGTAAAAATATAGTTCCTAACTTTTCTTTTAAAGTTGATGTTGCTTGTAAATACCTATCTAAAATAGGGTAAACATTATTATTTAGCCTATTTAAATGACTAACTTCATTAGTTATTTTAGGATAAAACTTAAAATCTTCTGGTGTTTTGTCATACCATTTTTGATACTGCTCTGCTGGAAAAATCCTGTAAAAAGTAGCGTTTAACTCTATAGAATTAAATTGAGATGCATAGTACTTTAGCTCATCTTTTGTTCCTTTTGGATAAAAGTTTTTTAAATCTTGTTTGTTCCACTTGGCGCACCCAACAGATATATTTAAATTACTATTAACTGTTACTTTTTTTAAAACAGCTGCAGTGTCTATATGGTCTTTTGGTAATTTTAAATTTAATAATTCTGGATTGGTAACTTTTCCAAATTTCATTTTAATACATTTTTGTTAAATGTTCATAAACCAGTTAAAAACTATATTAACCTAACTTATTTAGGGTAATATCTTGTTGTACCTTTAGTAAAAATGCTAGTTATGAACCAAAGATCTACAGATCTCTTACGCATAAGGCCAGAGATTAAAGCTACTAAAGTAGCAGAAGGAATTAGTAATGACGAACTTTTTCAGAACAAAACAATTAGACCTATTCTTAAATTGCAAAACGATTTAATTCTACTTGTTTTTAAAAACTACATTAAAAAACACAAAAACAAATTTTACAACCTTACTTTAGAAAAAAGACTAGAGTATATTGAAAATGCCATACAAAGAGACATTAAATTTAGAAATGCTTTAAAAGGCTTAATTATAGGGCAATTTACAGTTGAAGAATATGAAACTTATATTCTTAACTCTTCTGCGCTTAATAAAAGAATGATGTCTATGTCTATAACAAGGTTAAAAGATCAATTACAATACTTTAATGAGCCTGTTTTAGTCTAAAATAGACTCGCCATTTAAATTAGTCGTTAATACATCACTCATTAAATCAAAAAACGGTCTAATAGTGGCAAACGACTCGTTTACGGTATCTAAAAAGTTAGCAGACAATACCTCTTTATCTGTAAATTCTTTGGTAAAGATGTATTGTTTTTTACGTATTAAATCTATATCGCTGTGCTCAACATCAAAGCCTTTAGGTGCTCTCTTTAGTTCTTCACCAGCTAACTCTCCCCAAACGGCTTTAAACTTTTTAGAACCTATTGCTTCTCTAAATTCAGACGCATCAAGCTCTAACTCTTTTCTTATTCTAAATAAGTCTTCTTTATTAGGAGCCCAAAATCCTGTAGCTATAAAGCTATTTTCTGCCTCTATATGTACATAATAACCACCACGTAAACGCGCACCTGCCCTAGTAAAAGAACCTGCTAAATGTGTTTTGTATGGTGTTTTATTTTTAGAGAAACGTACATCTCTATAAATTCTAAATACCTTAGATTTTTCAATATCATCGTGTTCATTCAATTTTTCAGCTAACAAAGAAATAAATCCTTTAAACGCATTTTCTTCAACCTTAAACTCGTCTTTGTGCTCTAAAAACCACTCTCTAGTGTTGTTTTCTTTCAACTTATTTAAAAAATTGAATGTATTTTTAGAGATTACATCATTTTTCATAAAAATCTTACTAATCTATTATTTATGCTAAAGTTAACTGTTTTTAAAAGTTTTTTTATAGAAATAATAGTTAATTTTGATAGTTGAATACATTACATATGACACTAAAATCTGTAATTAAAGAGATTGAGTTACATAAAAAACAACCCAATTTAAACTTTAGTCTAAAAGAGAAAACCGAAGTTTTTACACAAAAACTTTTTTATACTTTGTTTGATACGCAGACACCTGTAGCTGAAAACTTAGAACAATTAGAAGTACAATTTGATGAACTCGTAAATCTTGCTTGCTGGCAACTTGAAAAACCCTGCAAAAAAATTTGGGACAAATATGTTGTTACCATACCTAGTATATTGCAAAAACTTAATTTAGATGCAGAAGCAATAGTAAATTGTGATCCTGCTTCGTTATCTATTGAAGAAGTTTATATGGCTTATCCTGGCTTTTATGCCATAGCTATTTACAGATTGGCACATGAATTACACACTATTGGTTTTCCTTTAGTACCGCGTTTAATGACGGAGTATGCACATAGGTTAACTGGTGTAGATATTAATCCTGGAGCCAAAATAGGAAACTCTTTTTTTATAGACCATGCAACTGGTGTTGTTATTGGCGAAACTGCTGTTATAGAAGACCACGTTAAAATATACCAAGGTGTTACACTAGGGGCTTTATATGTTGCTAAAAATTTAAAGCAAACCAAAAGACACCCAACTATAAAAAACAATGTTACAATTTATGCCAACGCTACTATTTTAGGAGGTGATACTGTAATTGGAGAAAATACAATTATTGGTGGTAATGCTTGGGTTACTAGCTCTATACCAGCAAATTCAAAGGTTTTTTATAAATCTGAAATACAAATAAAAACTACACAAAATGTCTCATAGTATTCTAGATTTAATTGGTAATACGCCATTAGTAGAGTCTAAGGTTTTAAATACCAACCCAAATGTTAAATTACTTTTTAAGTTAGAAGGCAACAACCCTGGCGGAAGTGTTAAGGATAGAGCTGCTTATAATATGATAAAAAGTGCTTTGGACAGGGGTGATATTGACAAAACAACCAAGCTTGTAGAAGCAACTAGTGGTAATACTGGTATTGCACTAGCTATGATTGCTGGTATTTTTAATTTGGATATAGAAATTGTATTGTCTGAAGGGTCTACTAAAGAACGCATACAAACAATGCGTGCATATGGAGCAAAAGTTACTTTAACCCCAGCAAGTGTTGGGATTTTAGGCGCTAGAGATTATGCAGACGAGCAAGTTAAAAAAGGGGCTGTAATGCTTAACCAGTTTGGTAATGATGATAATTGGAAAGCACATTACAAATCTACAGGACCAGAAATTTGGAGAGATACTGATAATAAAATCACACATTTTGTCTCTTCTATGGGTACAACAGGTACTATAATGGGCACATCTACCTATTTAAAAGAACAAAACAAAGACATACAAATTGTGGGTGTACAACCTAAAGAGGGTGCTAAAATTCCTGGTATACGTAAATGGCCACAAGAATATTTACCTAAAATATTTGATGCTTCTAAGGTTGATAAAATTATAGATGTTAGCCAAGAAGAAGCAGAACAAACAACATTACTACTAGCTAAAAAAGAAGGCATTTTTGCTGGTGTCAGTAGCGGTGGCGCAGCATTTGCTGCTGCAAAATTAGCCAGTACTTTAGACAGTGGAACCATAGTTTCTATTGTATGTGATAGAGGTGACAGATATTTGTCTTCTGGTTTATTTGGATAAAAAAATTAAGATGATGCTTATGACTCTTAAGCATCATCTTTAAAATCTAAACTATGTAGCATTAAGCCAGAGCCTGGAGCTACAAATACAAATTTAGTTGTACTGTCTAGCTTTAAGGCTTCTTCTATATCAGAAAGGGTTACTTCTCCTTTTCCTAGCTGAATTAAAGCTCCCATTAACATACGTACTTGGTAACGCATAAACCCCTCGCCTTTGATGTGAAAAGCATATGACTTTTCTGGAAAAAAATTTGCCTTTAAAATTGTATTTTCTTTTATTTCTGCAGAGTTTACTTTTCGTATAAACTTGCCATTTTCTTTAGGTTTGGCAGTAAAACTTTTAAAGTTATGTGTGCCTACAAATAAGCTAGTAGCTTTTTTCATTAAATCTAAATCTAACTCTGCCTGTATATTTGCCATAAATGGTGCAGCATAAGGATGATTTTTTTCTCCAAAAGAAAATAAATACACATATTCCTTTTCTTTACTATGCTGTATTATATTAAATTTTTCTTTTACGTGCTTTACATCAACAATTCTAATATCTGATGGTAAGTTTTTATTAAAATCACTTAAAAAAAAATCTAAATCTTCTAACGGTTCACCATCTAAAAAAAGCTCAAAAGCAGCATCTAAAGCAGATACTTTAGCATCTGTACGACCAGCTCCTAGAATTTTATATTGACGTTCTGGAAGTATAAATTTTAGTGTTTTGGCTAACATACCTTCAATGGTTTTATAACCTGGTTGCTTTTGCCATCCACTAAATCTGTAGCCCAAAAATTGTAATCTTATTAAATAATATTGTTTCTGTTTTTTCACAAAAGCAAAAGTATGCAATTAATAAAACACTAGAAACAACTTATTTTTTTGTATTTTACAATTGTTTAACCAACAAAACCAACCAAAATGAATACCGAAACCACAAGTAAAATTCCAGTTTGGTTCTGGGTTATTGCTGTTATAGCATTAATTTGGAACTGTATGGGTGTTATGGCATATATAGCAGAGGCTTATATATCTGATGAAATTTTCTCTTCTTTTACCAAAGAAGTACAAGAGTTATACAATAAAAGACCTTCTTGGGTCACAGGAGCTTACGCAATAGCCGTTTTTGGTGGTGTATTAGCAAGTATGTTACTTCTTATACGTAAAAAAGCAGCTAAAACTGTATTCTTAATCTCATTAGCAGGTATTATAGCGCAAAATGTGTATACCTTTTTTATGAGTAATGCATTAAAAGTTTTAGGTACATCTTCTATCTATTTTCCTATAATGATAATAGTAATTGCTGTATTTCTATTTTTATTCTCTAATTATGCTACAAAAAAGGGCTGGTTAGTATAGAGTTTTAATTGTTTTTAGCTATTTAATGTGCACATTATCTATGCTAAAATACCGTTTATCTAAACTAATACAGTTACACTTATATTTATGTGTTTAACCGATTTTATTTATCAAAATTTAACATAAGATATAATTTTGTGTTAAATTAAACATAGAGCCCCCCGCTTTATACTCTATAATGATATGAAAATACCAACAATAAAAATTTCTTGGAAGTTATCTGTCCTAATATCTGTTATTTTACTAATTCTTGTATCGTTTTCAAACTTTTACGGATTGTTAACAGACAAATTTCACTTTAACCAGCCTGGTAGTTATTTTTTTATTCTTTTAGCTACAGTACACATTATTTATTTGTATGCTTTTTGGTTTAAATTAACCGAAAATGAATACCCAGATAAAGAAATGAGAAACTTAGAATATGGTTTCTATGCTATTTTCGCTTTTTACATTTATAAAATGGTAGATATAGCTAGTATTGTTTTTGGATACAGTACATACGATGATCTTATTTTACCAAATCACTTTTTACCTGTAGGTATTGCAATTGTACTTGCTTATTTAGGTTTGTGCTTGGTTACATTAAAAATATTTTCTATTCGTAAAAACGAAATTGGAAATTACAGTACAGATTGTTATGAAGAAGAAGACTTAGATACTTGGCCTTAAAGAACTAAAACAAAACCAAATACAAACATAAATAAAATAGCCTCTAGATTTTCTAGAGGCTATTTTTATGAACTAAAATAAATTATCTTTTAACCCAACCAGTTGGAAAAGAATCACTGTTTAAACTTAAAGTATGAGTTGTTGGTGCTGTTTCCTGTCCAGATACTCCTACTAATGGTTTTAGTAAAAATGGAGCCGGACTATTATCTGGTGATGGTTCTACAGATATAACAACTGTTTTACCTCTAACATCTAAAGGAAACATAAATCCTGTTGGTGCATTATTAAAGAAGTCTTCACCTGGAATTGGAGGTCCTGGATTAGCACCACTAAAAGGGTTGCCAGAATCTTCTACCTGTGCAGTAGGATCCATAAATGTACCTGTAGTTATTGGTCCTTCTGCTCCTACTACCCATCCTTCATAAACCCATCCATCAGGTAAAACTGGTAATTCTAAACCTGTTGCAGGTGGTGCTCCTGGTATTCCAAACCAAATTCCGTATTGGTCGTTACCATTATTCATACCATCATCTTCATCTGTTGGAGTTCTTAAAAAGAATTCACCACTTGCGCTAGAAAAATCACCTACTAAATCTGTAATACTAACAGTTGCTGTTTCTGCTGCAAATGCACCAGATAATAATTTAGTTGTAGCTGGTGCTGGGTCATTATCTACAGCTGGCTCTATAGAAAGTACATAAGCTGTTGCTTGGTCTAGTGTTGCGGCATCTACACTAAAAGATGTTTTAGATGGTACACCATCGCCATTTACAGTAAATACTCCGGTAGATACTGGAGCGCCATTTACAATTATCCAACCTTCGTAAACATAATCGGCACCTAAGTCTTCTAGACCATCAATACCCATTGTTAAATTTGCTGTTTGTGGTTCATTTGTGTCGTCATCACTATCGCAACTTACTACAAGAGCTGTTGCCATAAATAATAATAGTAACTTTTTCATATTTTAGAGTTTTTAAGATTATGAGACAAATTAACGGGTTGTTTTTAACGATGAAATCACAAAAAAGTAAACTTTACAGCCAATATTGTAAGGTATTTGTGATAAATTCTACCTTACAGTAGTCACAAAGCGTTAAAAGCCTTAATTTCATTGACATTATAAACTTTTTAAGTTTGTGATAGCTTTGTGATATATATTAACTTCTTTGCAACCATATTATGAAACAGATTTTAATTATAGAAGACGATCCAGAAATTATACAATTGCTGGAAATACATTTAACAGATATGGTATATACCACAACTAAAGCTATGGACGGTGAAACTGGTCTAAATTTAGCTTTAGAAAATGATTATGACCTTATTTTATTAGATCTTACATTACCTATTATGGACGGTATTGAGGTTTGTAAAAAACTAAGAACTAAAAAAAATACTCCTGTTATAATGCTTACTGCTAAGTCTGAAGAAATAGACCGTGTATTAGGATTAGAAATTGGTGCAGATGACTATTTAACTAAACCTTTTAGCATACGAGAATTACTTGCTCGTATTAAAGCTGTTTTACGTAGGTCTGATGCTCCTAAAATAGAAGAAAACAACTCTACTACCTTAAATTTTGAAGGTCTTTTTATAGATATTGATAAACGTAAGGTACTACATAACAAGCAAAAGATAGAGCTATCTCCAAAAGAGTTTGAGTTATTAGTTTTAATGGCTTCTAACCCAGGAAGAAATTACTCTAGAACAGAACTGTTAAACATTATTTGGGGTTATAATTTTGAAGGTTATGAGCATACTGTAAACTCACATATAAACAGGTTGCGTGCTAAAATAGAATCTAATATGGCTAACCCTATGTATATACTTACCACTTGGGGAGTTGGCTATAAATTTAATGAAGAAATATAACTATGGGAACATCTAAAAAAGTCCTTGGCACTAAGCTGATAAAAAAATTGTGGATTGCCTTTATTCTCATTATCATATTAATGGGAGCCTGTTACATACTTATAACTGGTTACTTTGCTAATAAATACAATGAAGCTACAATACAAAAAGTAAACGCAAAAGTAGCTAACCACCTTATTGAAGAAAAGTTTAAAGATGCTTCTCCTTTTTTAGAAGATGGTAGTGTAAATAAACCATTGTTTGGGGACTTAATGCATGATATGATGGCGGTTAACCGTAGTATAGAAGTGTATTTACTAGACAATGCAGGCTCTGTACTATATTCTGTTGTTTTAAAACATGATGCCAATGAGCCTATTAAGCACGTATCACTAGATCCTATTAAAGAATTTATAAAAACAGACGGACAAAAGTATATTCTGGGTGATGATCCTAGAAATACAGAAGAACAAAAAATATTTTCTGCCGCTCCTTATAAAAGCGGAGATAAAGAAGGTTACATATATATTATTCTTGCAGGTCAAGAGTTTCAGGCTATAAGTAATAGTTTGTTATCTCAATATTTTATGAAGTTAGGGCTTGGTGCTACCCTACTGACTATGCTTTTTGCTGCATTATTAGGCCTACTAAGTATTTGGTTTTTAACTAAAAACTTACGTGTAATGATTAGTACTGTAAATAAATTTCAAGAAGGAGACCGTACTGCACGTATCAAAGACACAAAAAAATCTGATATTGAAGTTCTTGCAAACTCTTTTAATGATATGGCAGATACTATTGTTAGTAATATTGATAAAATACAGTCTGTAGATACATTACGTAGAGAATTAATTGCTAACGTATCACATGATTTAAGAACACCACTTGCTATTTTAAAAGGATATGTAGAAACGCTTCAAATTAAAAAAGATACACTTACAGAAATTCAGAAAGATGAGTATTTACAAATTACTCATAACAACATAGACAGATTATCAAACTTAATAAACCAATTGTTTGAGTATTCTAAGTTAGAGTCTGAACAGGTTACACCTGTAAAAGAACCCTTTTCTATAACAGAACTGTCTTATGACTTAATTGAAAAATTTAAGGTAATAGCTGAAAAGAAACAAATTGTTTTAGAAATGGATGCTTCTAATGAAAACAACCTTGTATATGCAGATGTTAGTATGGTAGAACGTGCATTACAAAACTTGCTAGAAAATGCTATTAAATATACTGAACCAAACGGAAAAGTAACATTAGCAATTAAAAAGCAAGCTAAAAAAGTAGAGATTAATATTACAGATACTGGTGCAGGAATACCAATTAACGAGCAACCTTATATTTTTGATCGTTACAAGCAGCTAGACAAGTCTGAAAAGAAAAGAGGCGCTGGCTTAGGTTTAGCCATAGTTAAGAAAATAATGGAAATGCATGACACCACTATTACTGTACTTAGCAAACCCAAAGAAGGCAGCACCTTTAGTTTTACATTACCTGTGCACTAATGTCTATCTTTTAATACTTTAACAATATCGTTTAATTTAAAGCCTTTTGCTTGTAATAAAATTAAGTAATGAAATAGTAGATCTGCACTTTCTTCTTTAAATAAGTGGTCATCACTATCTTTTGCTTCAATAACTACTTCTACGGCTTCTTCCCCAACTTTTTGGGCAACTTTGTTAATTCCCTTTCTGTAAAGAGAGGCTACATAGCTGTCTTTATTTTCTGGGTTTTCTTTACGGTCTGTAATAATATCTTCAAGCTCAGTTAAAAAACCATAATTGCTTGTATTATCGCCATTCCAACATGTATCAGAACCAGTATGGCACGTTGGTCCTACAGGGTTTGCTGTAATTAATAAGGTATCGTTATCACAATCTACCTTTATATCAACTAAATTTAAAAAGTTACCACTTTCTTCTCCTTTAGTCCATAAACGATTTTTGCTTCTACTATAAAACGTAACTTTTTTTGTTTCATTTGTCTTGTCCACAGCTTCTTTATTCATATAGCCAAGCATTAAAACTGTTTTGGTAGTTGCATCTTGTACAACAGCAGGTACTAGACCATCTGTACTTTTTGTAAAATCTATTGTCATTTTATTCGTTTTACTATTGATATTATAATCTAACTGGTATGCCGTTAGTTTTTAATTCTTCTTTTAAATCTTTTATTTCTATTTCTTTAAAGTGAAAAACACTTGCTGCCAATGCCGCATCTGCTTTACCGTCTATAAAAGTATCAGTAAAGTGCTGAATAGAACCAGCACCACCTGAAGCTATAATAGGAATATTTAATTCGGTTGATAATTTAGCTAATGCTTCATTTGCAAAACCATCTTTGGTACCATCATTATCCATAGAAGTAAACAAAATTTCTCCTGCTCCTCTTTCTTCTACCTCTTTTGCCCAATCAAATAAATTAAGTTCTGTTGGTACTTTACCACCAACTAAATGTACAACCCAGTTGCCATCTATATTTTTTGCATCTATTGCCACAACAACACACTGAGAGCCAAATTTGGCTGCCAAATCGTTTATTAATTGCGGATTTTTAACTGCAGATGAATTTATAGATACCTTATCTGCACCATTTTGCAACAATATATCTACGTCTTCAATTGATGAAATACCACCACCAACAGTAAAAGGAATATTTACTTTTTCTGCAACACGCAATACTAAATCTGCTAATGTTTTTCTACGCTCTTCTGTAGCAGATATATCTAAAAAGACAAGCTCATCTGCTCCTGTTTGCGCATATATTTCTGCTAGTTCTACTGGGTCACCAGCATCTCGTAAATCTACAAAATTGACTCCTTTTACGGTGCGTCCGTTTTTAATATCTAAACAAGGTATTATTCTTTTTGTTAACATAGTTTTTATTCAAATTCCTTATTTATTTAATATAAATTCTTCTAACTGTTTCATAGAAATTCTATTTTCATAAATAGCTTTTCCTATTATAGTACCTTCACAACCAATTTCTGCTAGTTTAGGAAGCTCATCATAAGTAGAGATTCCTCCACTTGCTATTAATTTTAATCCTTTTTCTGATGATTGTAAAATTTTAGAATACAAATCAAAAGATGGTCCTTCTAACATACCGTCTTTACTAATATCTGTACAAATAACATAGCTTACGCCTTGCTTTTGATACGCTTGTATAAATGGTACTAATTCTTCTTTAGATTCTTCTAACCAACCAGAAACGGCTACTTTTTCATCCTTAGCATCGGCTCCTAAGATTATTTTATCTGCGCCAAATTTTTCAAGCCATGAAGAAAATACCTCTCTATCTTTTACTGCAATACTACCACCTGTTATTTGGTTAGCACCACTTTCAAAGGCTATTCGTAAATCATCGTCCGACTTTAATCCGCCACCAAAATCTATTTTTAGGCTTGTTTTAGATGCAATTTGTTCTAAAATCTTATGGTTTACTATGTGCTTAGACTTTGCTCCATCCAGATCAACTAAATGCAAGTATTCTATACCGTGAGCCTCAAACTCTTTAGCAACCTCTAAAGGATTCTCGT
Source organism: Cellulophaga sp. RHA19 (assembly GCF_002813425.1). Classification (NCBI taxonomy): domain Bacteria; kingdom Pseudomonadati; phylum Bacteroidota; class Flavobacteriia; order Flavobacteriales; family Flavobacteriaceae; genus Cellulophaga; species Cellulophaga sp. RHA19. Next base: position 2,795,992 of record NZ_PHUL01000001.1, on the reverse strand, counting down.
TATATATTTTTTTTGTGTTGTAATCTCCTTTAGACAAGCGTACACATTTGCCATCTATAATATCTATTGCTGGTATTATTCTCATTTTTGTTTTTTGTAAAGAAAGTATTAAGTTTTAAGAACAAAGTCATAAGTTTTAATACTAATTTATAATTGTAAGCTCTTTTGTAAAGCAAAATTCATATTCTTAATCTCAGTAGCCAACCGTAATAAAGGTTCTATATTTTCTTTTTCTACAAAACCTAGTCTGATTACTAGTAGTAATTGAGTATCTAATTCTGTTGTAGAACCATTCGCATAGCTTAAGAAATTTTTAAACTCTTTTTTTGAATTTCTTCCAGCTCCTTCTGCAATATTGGAAGGAATAGAGACACTACATCTTTTTATTTGAGATGGTAAACCAAACTTTTCATCATCTGGCAGAACCTTTACTAATTTGTAAACCTCCTCAACTAGATCCATAGCCTTTTTCCAAACAATTAAATTCTCATATTTATTCATATTATTTACTTAATACTTCGTACTATTGACTTTAGACTTAATTAAACTTCTACATTTCTAGAAAATTCCTCAAAATCTGCTCTCCTACTTCACTGCTCTTTTCTGGGTGAAATTGGGTGCCGTAAAAATTATCTTTTTGTAATGCAGCACTGTAATCTACATCATAATTAGATGTTGCAATGGTTTCATTAGTAACTGGAGCGTAAAAACTATGTACCATATAAATATGAGACTTTTCTTTTACTTTACTAAAAAGATTTGTTTTTAAGTTTGATATCTCGTTCCATCCAATTTGTGGAACTTTCACCTTGTTTGAAAACTTTACTACATCAACATTAAAAATTCCCAAACCTCTTGTTTCTCCTTCTTCAGATGCATTGCACATTAGCTGCATACCTAAACAAATACCCAAAACAGGTTGTTTTAATGTAGGAATTAAAGCATCTAGACCACTATCTCGTAACTTACTCATAGCACTACTAGCTTCACCTACACCAGGAAAAATAACTTTATCTGCATTTAAAATTTCATCTACATTATCTGTTAAAATGGCTTCAAAACCAAGTCGTTTTATAGCAAACTTAATGCTCTGTATGTTTCCTGCGCCGTAATTTATAATTACTATTTTCATTTTAAAGTTTAAGTATTAACACTATTTACAGCATTCCCTTTGTACTAGGCAAAACCATTTTTTCTACATCTCTTTTTACCGCCATTTTAATTGCTTTCGCAAATGCTTTAAAAATAGCCTCAATTTTATGATGCTCGTTTACACCTTCTGCTTTAACATTTAAATTAGCCTTTGCTCCGTCTGAAAATGATTTAAAAAAGTGTAGAAACATTTCTGTAGGCATATCACCAACCATTTCTCGTTTAAAATCAGCTTCCCATACTAACCAATTACGACCACCAAAATCTATAGCAACTTGTGCTAAACAGTCGTCCATTGGTAAACAAAAACCATAACGTTCTATACCCAATTTGGTGCCTAAAGCCTTAGCAAATACCTCTCCTAAAGCAATAGCAGTATCTTCTATAGTGTGGTGCTCATCTACTTCTAAATCGCCATTTACTTTAATTTCTAAGTCCATTTGACCGTGACGAGCCAGTTGATCTAACATATGATCAAAGAAAGACAATCCCGTTTTTATGTCACTTTTACCAGTGCCATCTAAATTTACATTAATGTAAATATCAGTTTCATTAGTCTTACGTGTTATTTCAGAAACTCTGTCCTTTAGCTTTAAAAACTCGTATATTTTCTCCCAGTCGTTACTTTCTAAAGCAATAACATCATTTAACTCATCTCTTTTTACCGTAATTTCTCCGGTACCAAGATTGGTTTCATCATTAATAAAAATACCCTTAGAACCTAAGTTCTTGGCTAATTCTATATCTGTTAAACGATCTCCAATAACAAATGAATTAGCTAAATCATATTCTGCTGAAAAATATTCCGTTAACAAGCCTGTTCCAGGTTTACGTGTATTTGCATTCTCATGAGGAAAAGTTCTGTCTAAAAACACCTTATCAAAAACTACACCTTCATTCTCAAAAGACTTTAAAATAAAGTTGTGTACTGGCCAAAACGTATCTTCAGGAAAAACATCTGTACCTAAACCATCTTGGTTGGTTATCATTACAAGCTCATAGTCTAATTCTTTAGCTATTTTACCCAAAAAAGTAAATGCTTTTGGGTAAAAAATCATTTTTTCAAATGCATCTATTTGTTCGTCTACAGTCTCTTTAATTATGGTGCCGTCTCTATCTATAAATAATACTTTTTTCATCTTCTATAGTTCGTTATAATTCAATTTTAAAAAAGAATTACGGTTAGTTATTAATTTGGTTTAATGCGCTTATTAGCTGCTTATTTTCCTTTGGTGTACCTACGGTAAAACGTAATGTATTTTCACATAAAGGCTGTGTAGTTCTATTACGTATTACAATTCCTTTTTGTAAAAGCTGATTGTACCTTTTTGTGGCATCATCTACTTTTGCTAAAATAAAATTAGCGTCAGAAGCATATACTTTTTCAACAAAACCAACTTCAAGTAATACTTTAGATAAAACTTCCTTTTCTTTCATAATTTCAGACACTTCCTGTTTTACAGAATCTAGATCTAAAACACGCTCTTTTGCTCGTTGTTGTGTTAATTCGTTTACGTTATAAGGTGGTTTTATTTTATTTAAAACTGATATAATTTCTTTTGACGCAATACAAATTCCCAATCTTACACCTGCTAATCCGTACGCTTTAGACAGTGTTTGCGTAACTATTAAATTAGGATAATTATCTAATTGAGAAACCCAACTTTCTTCTGACGAAAAATCAATGTAAGCTTCATCAACTACAACCAAACCATTAAAATTATTTAACAACTGATGCATTTTTTCTGTAGCAAAGCTATTACCAGTTGGGTTGTTTGGCGAACATAAAAATAAAATTTTACTATTGTTATCTGCTGTTGCTAAAATTTCATCTACATTAGGTTCAAAATCAGCAGTAAGCAACACCTCTTTATTCTCTATATTATTAATTCCAGATAATACTTTATACATACCATAAGTTGGCGGTAACGTTATAATATTATCTTCTTTAGGCTCGCAAAACGCTCTGTAAATTAAGTCTAAAACTTCATCACTACCATTACCTAAAAGCAAGTTTTCTGACTTTATACCTTTTTGTTCTGCTAAAATAGATTTTAAACTACGTTGTTGTGGGTCTGGATATCTATTTACTCCGTTTGAAAAAGGATTTTCATTGGCATCTAAAAAGACCATTTCAGTACCATCAGAAACATACTCATCTCTAGCAGAAGAATACGGACTAAGTCCTTTTACATTCTCTCTAGTTAATTTATCTAAGTTAAAATTTTTCATTATTTTAAACTCTTTAAACGTAATGTAACTGCATTTTTGTGTGCCTGTAAACCTTCTGCCTCTGCCATAAGTTCTATAGCTTTACCAATACCTTGTATACCTTCTTCAGATATTTTTTGAAACGTAATACTCTTAGTAAAACTATCTAAGTTAACACCACTGTATTGTTTGGCATAGCCGTTTGTTGGTAATGTGTGGTTGGTACCAGAAGCATAATCACCAGCACTCTCTGGTGTATAATTACCAATAAAAACCGAACCAGCATTTTCTGTAGTGCTTAACACATAGTCTTCATTTTCTACACAAACAATAAAGTGTTCTGGAGCATACTCATTAATCAATTGCATAGCTGTTTCTATTGTTTCTATGTAAATAAGCTTACTATTTGCAATTGCCTGTGTAGCTATTTCTACACGTGGTAAAACTGATAATTGTTTTTCTACTTCTGCCTCTACAGCAGAGATCATTTCTTTAGAAGTAGATACCAATATTACTTGACTATCTGTACCGTGTTCTGCCTGACTTAATAAGTCTGATGCTACAAATGCAGCGTTAGCTGTATCATCTGCTAAAACTAACAGCTCACTTGGACCAGCTGGCATATCTATTGCTACTCCATACTTAGTTGCAATTTGTTTAGCCACTGTAACAAATTGGTTACCAGGACCAAATATTTTATACACTTGTGGTATTGTTTCTGTACCAAACGTCATAGCTGCAATAGCTTGTATACCACCAACTTTATATATTTTGGTAACACCACATAAATTTGCTGCATACAAAATAGCAGGGTTTATTTTACCTTCTTTATTAGGAGGTGAGCATAGAACAATTTCTTTACAACCAGCAATGTTTGCTGGTGTTGCTAACATTAAAATGGTAGAAAATAATGGAGCTGTACCACCAGGAATATATAAACCAACCTTTTGTATAGGTCTTTTCTCTTGCCAACAATTTACTCCGTTTGTTGTTTGTATACTTACTTTACTAGTTTTTTGTGCTTTATGAAAAGCTTCAATATTACTTTTTGCTAATTGTATTGCCTCTTTTAGCTCTTTAGTAACCAATGCTTCGGCCTCTATAATTTCTTCACTAGAGACTACGTTGGAGTCTAAAGTTACACCATCAAACTTAGCTGTATATTTTTGTATTGCTGTATCGCCATCCTGTTTAACATCATTAAAAACAGAAACCACAGTACCTTCTATATCTGCTACAGTTTGTGTTGGCCTTTCTAAAACTTGTTTCCAATTTTCAAAAGGCGGATTATCAATCTTATTCATTACAATACCATTTTTTCAATTGGACAAACTAAAATGCCTTCCGCGCCTTCCTTCTTCAGTTCTTGAATTACTTCCCAGAATTTATCTTTGTTTATAACTGTGTGTACAGAACTCCAACCTTCTTCTGCTAATGGTAATACAGTAGGACTACGCATTCCTGGTAATAATGAAATAATAGTATCTAATTTATTATTAGGTGCATTTAAAAGCACATATTTAGACTGTCTAGCTCTTAAAACAGATTCTATTCTAAACTCTAACTGACTTAAAATCTCTTTACGTTCTTCAGATATTTTAGGAGAAACTGCTAAAACGGCTTCACTAGTTAACATTACTTCTACCTCTTTAAGGTTATTTTTAAATAATGTACTACCACTAGATACTATGTCACAAATACCATCTGCTAAACCAATATTTGGTGCTATTTCTACAGAACCATTAATAATGTGTAAATCTGCTGTAACACCTTTAGATTCTAAATAATTTTTAACGGTATTTGGGTATGATGTTGCTATGCGTTTTCCTTGAAGATCTTGTACAGATGTGTACTCAAATGATTTAGGTACCGCCAAAGATACTTTACATTTAGAAAAACCTAATCTTTCAGAAAATGTTATGTCTTCTCCTTTTTCAATCAAAACATTTTCTCCAATTATAGCAATGTCTACTACACCATCTCTTAAATACTGAGGAATATCACCATTTCTAAGGTAAAAAACCTCCATTGGAAAATTTCTTGAAGATGCTTTTAGCTGATCTTTACCGTTGTCTATAGAGATACCACAGTCTTTTAAAATAGCTATGGAATCTTCGTTTAAACGTCCGCTTTTCTGAATTGCAATTCTAATTTTAGTCATTCTTTTTTTTAGTATATGTTTAAGAAATCAAAAGGGATTAAAAACAAAAAACCCGCTTGATTTCTCAAACGGGTTAGATATATGTTTAAACACTGCAAAACACTTCTAGCTCGCCTGAAAGCAAGGAGTAAAGTGATGATGATGTGTGTTTTTATTTCTCATTATGGTGTAAAAGTAAAACTTATTTCTATTATAAAAAAGGGAATTTATAATTTTAGTTCACTATTAATAATTTCTTAACAAACAAACGTTAATTTATTGGTTTCCTAAAATTAACGGCAAACCAGAGTCTCCACTACCAATTACAATAACTTTAGAGTTTGGAGATTCAGACAATTTAATTGTAGCATCTATACCTTTATCTTGTAAAATTTTATCTGTTAAAGACGCACTTAATATCTTGTTTGCATCTGCCTTACCTTGTGCTTCTATAGTTACTTTTTCTGCTTCTTTTTTAGCTGTAACTAATCTAAATTCATATTCTAAAGATTCTTGCTCTTGTCTTAACTTACGTTCAATAGCATCTTTAATTGTTGGTGGTAAAGTAACGTCGCGAACTAAAATTTCATTTAATTGAATGTATTCACCATCAACAATTTTTTTTGTTTCATCAAAAATTTCTTGTTGTATAGCATCTCTTTTACTAGAATATAACTGCTCTGGCGTGTAACGACCTACAACAGAACGTGCTGCAGATCTAATAGTTGGCAACAAAACTCTTTGTATATAGTCCTCTCCTTTTTCTTGGTGCAATTTTCCTAACTCATTGCGTTTTGGCTGAAACCAAGCAGAAGCTTCTAATTTTATATCTAAACCATTGCTAGATAATACATTCATTTTTTCTAAAACCTCTTGTTGGCGTACTTCATAAATAAATACTTTATTCCAAGGAGCTACTATATGAAAACCTTCTCCCATTGGTGGTTCATCTGTAACAACACCATCTGAAAATGTTTTATACAATACTCCTGCTTTACCTGAATCAATAGTAACAGCAGATTTTGATATTAATACAATAACAAGTATTACAGCGAATAATACAGGTAATGCAATTTTGGGTAATCTTTCCATAGTAATTTTTAAGTTAATCCGTTGTATTTCCTAAGAAACCATTCTATTGCAAACACCAATAAAATTAATCCTAATAGAAATTTAAATTCTACCAAAGATACAATATTTTCCTTGCTCCTCTGTACTGGTTTCAAGGCTTCTTTACTTAGTAAATCTTGTTTTAAACCACTTATATCATCAATAAAAAACAGTGTTGCATTTGTGTTTTCTGCAACACGATCCATTTTTTTATAGTTGCTAGATGTAAATTGCTTTTCTACATCATAATCTAAAATAGTGAAAGCACCAGATTTAGAAGTATTTGTGTTTTTTACAGTTGCAGTAAATGTATAATCACCAGCATACAAACTACTTAAATCTGCTTTATAATTAAACCCGCTTAGCAACATTGGAATTTCTTTATAGGTTGATTTTTCTTTATTCCTTATTTTTAGAATAACAGTAGCATTAGAATCAAACTCAAAAGCGTCATCAAAAACTGATGCATTAATAACCGCTTCATTACTACCCAAATACACTTGCTTATAATCTAGAGTAAAACTATTTTTAGAGTTGCTGGACGCCAAATACAGTATTATTTTACCTATAAAATCATCAAAAGACTTAAAATCCTTATCATTTCTGTAGGTCTGCATTCTCCATTTCCAAATATCTTCACCAAACAAATACACTTGCTTTGTTTTATCTATATCAGAAACAGACAGTAAAGGAGATTCTATAGCTATACCACGAATGGTTGTTTTTAAAATAGTTAAGCTTTCATTTTTAGGAAAAACAGGACTAACGTTACTTTGCAAAGGAGGAAAATTATTAGTTGAAAACTTAGACACATCAAACTTAGAAAAAGAAGAATTTATAGTTGGCATTACTTCTTGCACAGGAAAGCCTCTCTCAAAAACATAAGTGTTTTGAACCGAGTTTAAAAAATTCCAATCTGTTTGCAAACCAGTAATTACAAAAGAGTTTTTATTAGAATTTACAGCATAGTCTATAACATTTTTAAAACTATTTACTGGCTGATAAAATATAAACACATCTGTGTTTTGCCATAAACTAAGCGAGCTATTAGGTTTAATTATAGTAACAGACCGTTGCTCATTGCTTTCTATAGACTTTTTTAACGCGCCTAAGTCTGGGTGCTCTACATTAGATACAATTGCAATATTTGTTTTTTCATCAATAACCTCCAGAGCTATTGTTTTAGTGTTATTTATGGTGTTTTTTTCATCTATTAAAGTAGAAATTGCTACCCTAAGTTTTTTAACACCAATACTTTTTGCTTCTATATTTGTTGTAATAAATTTGCTGTTCTCGGTTTTAGAAAAGGTTATATTTTCCTTAAATACATTTTTACCATTTTCAGTAACAGTAAGCTGCTTTGTTACAGTTTTATTTCCTGTGTACGAAACATAAATTTCTACAGGATATTTGTTATTTAGAAAAGCAAAATTATTTTTATTAACCTGATCTATTTTTAAATCCGTGTAGTTTGTAGTATCTCCTACAACTATAGGATAAATAGGCTTTTTATAGGTTGATGTTAAAAACTCGTAATCCTGTCCTAATGTTTGGTTTCCGTCTGTTATTAAAACTATAGCCGTATTGGTGTTTCTATAAATATCTTCTGCTCCTTGTAGTGCAGCACCAATATTCGTATTCACTTCTTTAAATGTTAAACTATCTTGTAAGCTATTTAAACTACCACCAAAGGAATACGTGTCTATTGTAAATTTACTTTTTAGATCTACATCTTCACTAATATTATTTACTACTTCTAGTACTTTATTAGCTGACTTACTATTTTTTATAGAGGCAGAATTATCTATTAAAACCACTAGTTTAGTTTTTTCTACCGTATAAATATTTTTAGTGATTTTTGGATTGATAAGTAGTAGCAAAACTCCAAAAATACCTAAAAAACGTAAAAAGGAGAGTAAAACAATAAGTTTACCTCTCCTTTTAGCTTTATAATAATATTGAAACAAGACTACAAGCAGCGCAAATATTGCTGCTAAAATTACCCACAGTACAGTTGTAATTTGCATGTATTAATTGTCTCTATTTTTCAATATAAATTTAAGTATTCTATTATGTTAACATTCCGCCATCTACGTTAAGCACTTGGCCAGTAACGTAAGCAGACATATCTGAAGCAAAAAACAAACAAGCATTTGCCACATCGTCAGGAGAACCACCTCGTTTTAAAGGAATTCCGTCTCTCCATCCTTGAACAACTTTTTCATCTAACTTATCAGTCATTTCAGTTTCAATAAAACCAGGTGCAATAGCGTTACATCTAATGTTTCTAGAACCTAGTTCTAAAGCTACAGACTTAGTAAAACCAATCATTCCGGCTTTAGACGCTGCATAATTAGTTTGTCCTGCATTACCTTTAACACCAACAACACTACTCATATTTACAATAGAACCTTTGCGTTGTTTTAAAAACGTACGTTGTACTGCTTTTGTCATATTAAAAACAGATTTTAGGTTAATTTCAATTACGGCATCAAAATCTTCCTCTCCCATACGCATTAACAAGTTATCTTTAGTAATACCTGCATTATTAATTAATACATCTATACCACCAAAATCTTCTAATACATTTGCTACTAATTCTTCTGCCTGAGAAAAACTTGCTGCATTACTTTTATATGCTTTAGCTTTTACACCTTTAGCAGTTAATTCTTTTTCTAATTCTAAAGCAGGAGCTTCACTAGAACTATATGTAAAGGCTACATTTGCACCATTATCTGCAAATACTTTTGCTATTCCCATACCAATACCTCTACTAGCACCAGTAATAATTACGTTTTTTCCTTCTAACAATTTCATCTAATAAAATTTTGCGTTGTTGCAAGCCAAATATAGGGTATGTTTTACACCTTTAAAAGACATACTTCTTTTTTTTAAGATTGATAAACAAAAACTTTACAACAGTGCAACCCATTAAGTTGATGCATAAAAAAAAGCGTTTACTAAATAAGTAAACGCTTTTATATTTTTAAAAAGAATATGGATTAACCCATTACTTCTTTCACTTTTTTACCTATCTCAGCAGGAGAATCTACAACGTGAATTCCACAATCTTTCATAATTGCTTTTTTAGCCTGTGCAGTATCATCACTACCACCAACTATAGCACCTGCGTGCCCCATTGTTCTACCTGCAGGAGCAGTTTCACCAGCAATAAAACCAACAATTGGCTTTTTACTTCCACTCTCTTTATACCATTTTGCTGCATCTGCTTCTAACTGTCCACCAATTTCACCAATCATTACTACACATTCTGTAGCAGGATCATTAATTAGTAATTCAACAGCTTCCTTAGTAGTTGTACCAATAATTGGGTCACCACCAATACCAATTGCAGTAGTAATACCTAAACCTTGACGTACAACTTGGTCAGCCGCCTCATAAGTTAAAGTACCAGACTTAGAAACAATACCTACTGTACCGCTTTTAAATACAAAACCAGGCATAATACCTACTTTAGCTTCACCTGGAGTAATAACACCTGGACAGTTAGGACCTATTAAACGACAATCTTTATCTTTAATATAATCTGAAGCTTTAACCATATCAGCAACAGGGATACCTTCTGTAATAGTAATAATTACTTTAATACCAGCGTTAGCAGCTTCCATAATTGCATCCGCAGCAAAAGCTGGCGGTACAAAAATAATAGTTGTATCTGCACCAACTTTTTCAACAGCTTCTAAAACTGTATTAAAAACTGGTCTTCCTAAATGCTCTTGACCACCTTTACCTGGTGTTACACCACCAACAACATTGGTACCGTATTCTATCATTTGCTCAGCGTGAAAAGTACCTTCACTACCTGTAAACCCTTGTACAATTATTTTGGAATCTTTATTTACTAAAACACTCATTATATCGTTTGTTATTTTTTCGCTTCACAAAAATATAGCTTTGTTAGCGATTATTAAAGTATTCTTTGTTTATTTATTTTTAATATTTTGTAAAATAGATGGTATTTTTTTAACATTAGCCAATTGTCTAAGTTTTTCCCTAGATTCCTCAATTGGAGTGCCAAAATAACTTTTACCACCAACAATAGATTTTGTAACACCAGTTTGACCCATTACTACAGCTTTTTTACCTATTGTAATGCCGCTAGTTGTACCAACCTGACCCCATAGAGTAACTTCGTCTTCTATAACAACACAACCAGCAATACCCGTTTGCGAAGCTATTAAACACTTTTTACCAATTACAGTATCATGACCAACATGCACTTGATTATCTAACTTAGAACCTTCTCCAATAGTAGTATCCCCTGTAACACCTTTATCTATAGTACAAAGAGCTCCAATATCTACATTACTTTCTATTACAACTCTTCCTCCAGATAATAGCTTATCAAATCCTTCTGGCCTATTTTTATAATAAAAAGCATCTGCTCCTAAAACAGAACCCGCATGTATTGTTACATTATCACCTAACACACAATTATCATAAATAGAGACATTAGAATGTATAACACAGTTTTTACCAATAGTTACATTGTTACCAACAAAAGCATTAGGCTGTATTACTGTGTTCTCTCCTATTTTTGCTGTCTCTGAAACCGTAGAAACAGATTTTAAAAAAGGCTTAAAATACGTCGTGAGTTTATTAAAATCTCTAAACGGATCGTCTGAAATTAATAATGCTTTACCCTCTGGACAAGCTACCTCTTTATTAATTAAAATAATGGTTGCTTTAGATTGTAAGGCCTTATCATAGTACTTTGGATGATCTACAAAAACAATATCGCCCTTGGTAACTACGTGAATCTCGTTCATCCCTAAAACAGAAAAACTATCTTCACCTACATAATTACAGTCTATAATAGCTGCAATTTGCTTTAAAGTATGTGGAATGGGAAATTTCAAACTTCTATTGTACGTATATTTATATTTTACAAAATTGCAAAGAGTTTATTCCTTTACACGTTCCATATAAGAACCCTTTTCTGTATCTACTTTTATTTTATCACCTTCATTAATAAAAAGAGGAACATTTACTTCTGCCCCAGTTTCTACCTTTGCTGGTTTAGTCGCATTTGTTGCTGTATTCCCTTTTACACCTGGCTCTGTATATGTTACCTCTAAAATAACACTAGCTGGCATATCTACAGATAATGGCAAACTATCTTCTGTGTTAAATAAGATAGTTACAACTTCACCCTCTTTTAACAATCCTGGTGCATCTAAGCTATTTTCTTCTAATGTAATCTGGTTATAATCATCCGTATTCATAAAATGATACGTTGGACCTTCTGCATATAAAAATTGATAAGAACGTGTTTCTACACGAACATCATCAATTTTATGACCTGCAGAAAAAGTATTATCTATTACTTTACCCGTTGTTACACTTTTTAATTTAGTTCTTACAAAAGCAGGACCTTTTCCTGGTTTAACATGTAAAAATTCTATAATTTTAAAAATATCATGATTGTATCTAATACACAATCCTTTTCTAATGTCTGATGTTGATGCCATACTTTTATTTAATTTGAACTAAAATAGCCTTTCATAATTCCCCTTTGAGAATCTCTAATAAACTGCAAAATCTCGTCACGTTCTGGAGTTGCTTCCATTTCCGCTTCAATTATCTGTACAGCTTGACTATTATTATAATTTTTTTGATATAATATTCGGTAAATATTTTGAACTTCTCTAATTTTTTCAGAAGTTATTCCTCTTCTACGTAAACCTACAGAGTTGATACCTACATAAGATAAAGGCTCTCTTGCTGCTTTTACAAAAGGAGGAACATCTTTACGTACCAAAGAACCACCAGTTACAAATGCATGGTTACCAATAGATACAAATTGATGCACAGCAACCAAACCAGCTAAAACTACATTGTCGCCAACTGTTACATGACCTGCTAATGTAGAATTATTAGAAAAAATACAATTATCACCCACAAAACAATCGTGAGCAACGTGGCAATATGCCATAATTAGGCAATTTTTACCAATTTTAGTCTTTTGTCTATCTGATGTACCTCTGTTTATTGTAGCACATTCTCTTATAGTTGTGTTATCTCCTATCTCTACAATAGTTTCTTCACCAGCATATTTTAAATCTTGCGGTGTAGCAGATATAATTGCGCCTGGAAAAATATTACAATTTTTTCCTATTCTTGCGCCTTCCATAATAGTTACGTTAGACCCAATCCAAGTTCCCTCGCCTATTACTACATTGTTATGTATTGTTGTAAAAGGTTCTACAACAACATTTTTTGCGATTTTAGCACCTGGGTGTATATACGCTAAAGGTTGATTCATTCTATTGTTTTTTTGCTATTTGTGCCATCATTTCGGCTTCACAAACTAATTTATCATTTGCATAAGCATACGCTTGCATATGACATATTCCTCTGCGTATTGGTGTTATAAGGCTACAGTGAAATATTAATGTATCTCCTGGTAAAACCTTTTGTTTAAACTTAACTTTATCTATTTTCATAAAAAATGTTAAGTAATTCTCTGGGTCTGGTACAGTACTTAAAACCAAAATACCTCCTGTTTGCGCCATTGCCTCTACTTGTAATACTCCTGGCATCACAGGTGCCCCTGGAAAATGCCCTACAAAAAAGGGTTCGTTCATAGTAACATTCTTCATACCAACTACATGGTTACCAGAAAGCTCTAAAACTCTATCTATTAATAAGAAAGGAGGTCTATGTGGCAGCATATCCATAATCTGGTGAATATCCATTAAAGGAGGCAGACTAAGATCATATTTAGGCACACTATTTCTTTTCTCTAACTTAATTATTTTAGCCAATTTTTTAGCAAATTGTGTATTAACAAAATGCCCTGGTTTGTTAGCTATAACTTTACCACGTATTCTTACACCTGTTAAAGCTAAATCACCCACTACATCTAACAATTTATGACGCGCAGCTTCATTAGGCTGGTGCAATGTTAAATTATCTAAAATTCCGTTTGGTTTTACAGATAACTTCTCTTTTCCAAAAGCTTTTTCAAGCTTTTTCATAGTTTCATCAGATATTTCCTTATCTACATATACTATGGCATTATTTAAATCACCGCCTTTAATAAGCCCGTGTTCTAATAACATTTCTAATTCGTGCAAAAAGCTAAAAGTTCTTGCATTAGAAATTTCCTCTTTAAAATCTGACAACTTTAACAAGGTAGCGTTTTGAGTACCTAATACTTTAGTACCAAAATCTACCATAGTTGTTACTTGGTATTCATCAGAAGGTATAATAGTTATTTCACTACCAGTAGCTTCATCTTTATAAGAGATTACATCTTTAACAATATACTCTTCTCTTTCTTTCTCTTGCTCAACAACACCTGCCCCTTCTAAAGCTTCTACAAAGTATTTAGAAGAACCATCCATAATTGGAAGTTCTGGAGAATTTAACTCTATTAAAACATTGTCTATTTCTAAACCAACTAAAGCTGCTAAAACGTGTTCTGGAGTTTGTATTTTAACTCCTTTTTTTTCTAAATTAGTACCACGTTGTGTATTTTCTACATAATTAGCATCTGCCTCTATAATAGGTTCTCCTTCTAAATCTATACGTTTAAAAGCATAACCATGGTTTTCTGGAGCAGGTAAAAATTTCATTGTAACTTTTTCACCTGTATGTAAACCTACACCTGTAAGGGTAGCTTCCTTAGCTATAGTTCTCTGTTTTGCATTTGGTTTATTTGCCATCAAACTTTTTTTCAATGTTATTTATTCCTTTTACTATTTTTGGTAAGTTCTTAAAATGCACATAAGATTTATTAAAATCACCATAATTCATAGCTGGTGAGCCTTGTAAAACCTCATTATCTTTTATATTTTTTCCAATACCAGACTGAGCCTGTATACGCACATTATCTCCAATAGAAATGTGACCAACAATACCAACCTGACCACCAATCATACAATTTTTACCAATTTTAGTAGAACCAGCAATACCGGTTTGCGCTGCAATTACAGTATTTTCTCCAATTTCTACATTATGTGCTATTTGTATTTGATTGTCTAGCTTAACTCCTTTTTTAATAATAGTAGACCCCATTGTTGCACGATCTATAGTAGTACCTGCACCAACATCTACATTATCTTCTAAAATTACATTACCTATTTGAGGTATTTTTGTAAAAGTACCATCTGCATTTGGAGAAAAACCAAATCCGTCAGAACCTATAATTACTCCTGTATGTATAACACAATTATCTCCTATAATAGAATCTGAACATATTTTTGCACCAGAAAACAAAGATACATTATCGCCAATAGTTACATTATCTGATATGTAAACATTAGGATAAATTTTAGCGTTTTTACCAATTGTAACATTTTTACCTATGTAACTAAATGCACCTAAATAAACATTTTCTCCATAACTAGATGACTCATCTATATAAACCGGTTGCTCTATACCGCTTTTGTCATTTTTAACCTGATCATAATAAGTTAATAATTTTGTAAAAGACTGGTAAGCATCATCTACCTTTATTAAGGTAGTTGTATATTCCTTTTCTGGAGTAAAATCTTTATTAACTATTGTTATAGATGATTTTGTAGTATATAGGTAAGGTATGTATTTGGGATTAGCTAAAAAGGTAAGCGAACCCGCTTCTCCTTCTTCTATTTTAGCAAGTGTATGTACGGTTGTTTCAGGATCTCCCTGAACTTCACCTTCTAAAATACCTGCAATCTGACTAGCTGTAAACTTCACTTATTGTTAATTAATTATTAAGGTATTTTATCCTTTATTATATATGAGTAAAAATTAAGGCTTTTTTATAAAACCACAATTAACGGCCACAAAAGTAAGAAAAATAGTGAAATTATTATACTTAACTTAAGTTGGCTTATATTAAAACCTAGTAAAATGCTGTGTTATACGGATTAAACTATTGTAATATTAATAAAAATACTTTACAATATTTTTACGCTAGCATATTATAATTTTGGATAACAAGCGTAGTATTTAGTTACCGTTTTTGATAACGTTTTACTATTTAATTGGTCTGATGCCTTTAATACATCTGTTACTTTTCCGTTTTCTTTTAACACCTTAATTGGTTGTGTATGCTGTATGTAAGCCGTATTTTTTATTTCTCCACTAAAAACAAAATATGCTGTTTCTTCATCAAATAAATTGTATTTTTCTTTAAAAGCAGAAAATTCTTTTTTAAGTTTTGATGTCGCTATTGGCTTTTTCTTCATTTTAATATGAAGTAAATCTCTATGCAATATCATTCTACTTAATGTAGATAAAACAAAATCGCTATTATGTTGCCACTCTTTTATAGCTGCCATAATATCTACATCATCTAGCTCAGAAAACTTTTTAATCACATCTGCATTAAAATCTTTCAACTCTATTTTATTTTTTATGAAGAATGATAAAATAGAGCTACAAGGTAAATTTTCTCCTTTATGTATTAATTCTTTTGCTCTATTTAGTGTTTTTATAAGCAATTGCTCTGCAACTAAGCCTGTTTTGTGTAAGTAAACTTGCCAATACATAAACCTACGAGCCATTAAAAACTTTTCTACAGAGTAAATTCCTTTTTCCTCTATAACCAAATCACCGTCTACAACGTTAAGCATTGTAATTAAACGCTCTGCATTAATATTACCTTCTGCTACACCAGTGTAAAAGCTATCTCTTTTTAGATAATCTAATCTATCCATATCTAACTGACTAGACACCAAATCGTTTAAAAACTTTTTAGGATGTTCTTTTTTAAATATAGCAATTGCAGTATCTAACTTGCCCTTAAACTCTTTATTTAATTGCTGCATAAACACTAATGAAATAGCTTCATGATCTACACCTTCTACAATAGTATGCTCCATTGCATGTGAAAACGGACCGTGACCTATATCATGCAATAAAATAGCACATAAAAGCCCTTCTTCTTCAACATCTGTTATTTTTACTCCTTTAAAGCGCAGTATTTGCACAGCTTGTTCCATTAAATGCATACAACCAAGAGCATGCTGAAATCTAGTATGCTGTGCGCCAGGATACACCAAATAAGTTAAGCCCGTTTGTGATATTCTACGAAGCCTCTGAAAATAAGGATGCGCAATAATATTAAAAATTAGCGTGCTTGGTATGCCAATAAATCCGTAAATTGGATCATTGAATATTTTAAGTTTGTTAGATATAATCAAAATCTTCTTTCTTTACAATTACAAATATAGACACTAAATGAACAAGATAACAATACTTTGGGTAGATGATGAAATAGATTTACTTAAACCACACATTATATTTCTAGAAAAGAAAAATTATGAAGTAATAACCTGCCAAAGTGGTAGAGAAGCTTTAGAAGAACTAGAAGATACAAAAGTGGACATTGTTTTTTTAGATGAAAATATGCCTGGTATTAGTGGTTTAGAGACATTATCTGAAATAAAAAAAACACATACATCTCTCCCTGTTGTAATGATTACCAAGAGTGAAGAAGAGTTAATTATGGAAGAGGCAATTGGCTCTAAAATAGCAGATTACCTTATAAAACCTGTTAACCCAAACCAAATACTACTTAGCTTAAAAAAGAGCTTAGACCACTCTAGATTAATATCTGAAAAAACAACGTCTAACTACCAACAAGAGTTTCGTAAAATAGCGATGGATTTATCTATGGTTAATTGCTATGAAGAATGGGTAAATTTATATAAAAACTTAATTCACTGGGAGCTGCAATTAGAAGAAATTGAAGATACCGGAATGTTTGAAATTCTAGAATCTCAAAAAATTGAAGCAAATAATCAATTTAGCAAGTTTATTGAAAAAAACTACCCAGACTGGTTTGCTGGCGGAGATGCTCCTGTTTTATCCCAAAATCTATTTAAAAAATTAATAAAACCAGAACTAAAAGAAAAACCTACGCTTTTAGTTGTGGTAGACAACTTAAGATATGACCAATGGTTAGCTTTTGAAAGTACTGTTAACTCATTTTACAAAAAAGTTAAAGAAGAACCTTACTTTAGTATTTTACCTACTGCTACCCAGTATGCTCGTAATGCCATTTTCTCTGGCCTAACCCCTTTAGAAATGGAGAAACAACATCCAAATTGGTGGAAAAACGACACTGAAGAAGGCGGTAAAAATTTACACGAAGCAGATTTTCTTGGCGCACAATTAAAAAGACTTGGATTAGATTTAAAATGGGAATACCATAAAATTAGCAGTCTAAAACAAGGTAAACAATTATCTCAAAATTATAAATCACAAAAAGACAACGACCTAACAGTTATTGTATACAATTTTGTAGATATGCTTTCTCACTCTAAAACAGAAATGGAAGTAATAAAAGAGCTTGCTAGTAACGACAAAGCCTACAGATCTTTAACAGTTAGCTGGTTTAAAAACTCCCCTTTGTTAGAAATTATACAGCAAGCACAAACAATGGGACAAAAATTAATTATAACCACAGATCACGGCACTATAAACGTAAAACAACCATCTAAGGTTGTTGGTGATAAAGACACTAGTCTAAACCTAAGATACAAAACAGGTCGTAGCTTGTCTTACGAGGATAAAGATGTACTAGCTGCTAAAAACCCTAAAGATTTACAACTGCCAACAATAAATATGAGCAGCTCTTTTATATTTGCTAAAAACGATTTATTTTTTGCTTACCCAAATAATTACAATCACTACGTTAGCTACTACAGAAATACCTACCAACACGGTGGTGTTTCACTAGAAGAAATGATTATACCATTTGCTGTTTTAGAGCCTAGATAATTGTTTTAAAACTTACTACTAATTACTTTTGTACGCTTGTAATTTTTTATAAAAAATGAATAAAACTTTTTCTACACCAGAAATTCAGGATATTGCTAAGGATATAATTAAAAATGCACCAACCAAAACCTTATGTTTTTACGGTGAAATGGGCGCAGGAAAAACTACTTTAATTAAAGCTATAATGAAAGAGCTTGGTGTGGTTGGCGACACCTCTAGTCCTACTTTTGGCATTGTAAACGAATACCAAGACAACAAGAGCAACACTTTAGCTTATCATTTTGATTTTTATAGACTTGAAGACGAAATGGAAGCTTTAGACATTGGCGTAGAAGACTATTTTTACGCAAACAAATGGGTATTTATAGAGTGGCCAGAAAAAATAAGTTCATTTTTACCTGAAGATGCTACCAATATAAAACTAGAAGTAATTAACCCTACCGACCGTAAAATCAGTTTTTAAAACACTTTTAGAAAAAGTAATTAAAGCAACTATTTTAAAAATAAAATTGTAATTTTGATGGTCAAAATAACAAATACTAACGGATATGAATCAGCCTTCTTCGCCTTTTAGCAAATTCCAATTATTACCACAGGAAGAGAAGCTAGAAATTCTTAGAAAAAAGGGTGAATTATTCATTGGTATGCTGAAAGAAAACCAGTATCAAGAAAAACGAATTTGTCTAACTCCTGATGCCGTAAATGCACTTACTTGCAACGGACATAGAGTTTTAATTGAGTCTGGTGCTGGTGAAGGTGCAAATTTTACAGATTTAGACTATACAAATGCTGGTGCTGAAGTTACAAAAGATACTAAAAAAGTATTTTCTTGTCCTATTATACTAAAGGTAGAGCCACCTACAATATCAGAAATACAAATGCTAAACCCGCAGACAACTATTATATCTGCGCTTCAAATAAAAACACAATCTAAAAAATATTTTGAAGAATTAGCAAAAAAACGAATTACAGCAATTGCTTTTGAATACATACAAGATGAAGATGGTAAATATCCTGCAGTACGCTCATTAAGTGAAATTGCTGGTATATCATCTGTCTTAATAGCATCAGAATTAATGGCTACTACTAATAATGGTAACGGCCTAATGTTTGGTAATATTAGTGGCGTACCACCTGTAGAAGTTGTTATTATTGGCGCAGGAACCGTTGGAGAATTTGCCGCTAGATCTGCAATTGGACTAGGTGCTAATGTAAAAATATTTGATAACTCCATTACCAAATTAAGACAAATACAAACCAACCTAAAACAAACAGTTTACACATCTACCTTACAACCTAAAAACCTCTTAAAATCTTTAAAAAGATGTGATGTTGCTATTGGCGCAATTAGAGGCAAAGACCGCTCACCTATTGTAGTTACAGAAACCATGGTAGAAAATATGAAAAAAGATGCAGTAATTATAGATGTTAGTATAGATATGGGTGGTTGCTTTGAAACATCTGAACTCACAACACACAATAAACCAACAATAAAAAAACACGGTGTTATACATTACTGTGTTCCCAACATACCATCTAGATACCCTAAAACATCTTCAATATCTATTAGTAACATCTTTACTCCTTATTTATTAAAAATTGGAGAAGATGGCGGAATGGAAAATGCATTGCGTTTTGATAAAGGCTTGCGTAACGGACTATATATGTACCACGGAATTTTAACAAACAAATCTGTAGGAGAATGGTACGACTTGCAGTATAGTGATATCAATTTTTTAATTTTTTAATATGGCATTCATCAAACGATTAGGATGGTACTTAGTTGGACTATCAATCGGCATTGTATTTTTAACTTTTTTCCTGAAAAAGAAATCAGACGAAACAGGAACCGAGTTCTGTTATTTTCCAAACTGCAGAGTTTTAAAAGATTTACGCTCTAAACCTTTATCATATTCTGACGAAATTAAAGTCTTACTCAATAATAAAACTATAGACTCTACAACGGTCTCTTATTTTTTAAATGATGGTGATATAGACTTTGGAAATAGTGACACAAAATCTACTCCTTGCAAAACCTATAAAATTGAAGGTTTAGTTAAAGAAAAAGAAGCTATTTTAACTGTAATAAACTGTACAAACAAAGTAGTTGTAGATAAAATAGATTTAGTTAATTAGGTTTAACTAAGTCAACACATAAAAAAAGGTGAGTTTTTAAAACTCACCTTTTTTTTTATTTAAAACGCTATATTTTTATTAAATTTTTCTTCTTTTACGCTCTTCTTTCAATAAAGACAACTCTCTTGTTGTTTGCCCTGCAACCGAGGTATTTTCTTCTGCTCTACGTATTAAATAAGGCATAACATCTCTAACAGGCCCAAAAGGCAAATACTTAGCAACATTATAACCACTAGCTGCTAGGTTAAAAGAAATATGATCACTCATACCATACAGTTGCCCAAACCAAACACGCGAGTCAGAGTGTGCAATATTTTTCTCTTGCATTATACGCATCAAACTATAGCAACTATTTTCATTATGGGTCCCCATAAAAATAGACATCACATCTAAATTCTCTATCATATAAACCACAGCAGCATCAAAATTATCATCTGTAGCTTTTTTATTGGCGCAAATTGGTGTTGGATACCCTTTTCTTTCAGCTCTCTCATTTTCTTTCTCCATATATGCACCACGCACTACCTTCATCCCTATTTTAAAGCCTTCTTCTTTTGCTTCTAAATGTAATTTTTTAAGGTAAGCCAACCTGTCCCAACGATACATTTGCAATGTATTATAAACTACAACTTTCTCCTTATTATATTTTCGCATCATTTGCGCGCACAAATCATCAGCAGCGTCTTGCATCCAGCTTTCCTCACCATCTACCAAAAGAGCCACATCTAAATCGTAAGCTTTTTTACAAACCTTATCAAACCTAGACACAATTCTATCCCACTCTAACTGCTCAACATCTGTTAACTTTATACCAGCTCCTACTTTTTCAAAAAGAATAAATCTTCCAAATCCGGTAGGCTTAAAAACCGCTAACGGAATAGCCTCTTTTTCTTTAACAAAATCTAATACGTGTAATATTTTCTCGTAAGCCTCATCAAAATGACTCTCATCTTCTTTACCCTCTACAGAATAATCTAAAATAGTACTTACTTTTTTATCGTACATTTTGTCTGCAACTGGCATACAATCTTGCTCACTAACACCACCACAAAAATGGTCAAAAACAGTAGCTCTTATTAAACCTTCTACAGGTAAATGAGCTTTTATAGCAAAATTAGTAACAGCAGTACCAATACGAACCAATGGTTCATTTGCTATTAACTTAAACAAAAAATACGCTCTCTCTAGTTCAGAATCTGATTTTAGAGCAAAAGCAGTTGCTGTATTTTCAAAAATTTGTTCCATTTTTATGAATTTCGTAATGCAGCAAATATAAATACAGATTTTGTATTCTAATAACTAAAATATGTCTTTATTTTGCGTGATGTAAATATATAATTATGCAGTCAATTTTAGCAAGTACATATTCAGTTCATTTTAATGAAAAAGCATATACAGAATTAAATTCTCACTTAGAAAAAGCAAATTATTCTAAGGTTTTTATTTTAGTTGATGAAAATACACATCAGCACTGCTTACCTAGCTTTATGGCTCAGATTTATGGTGATTACAACTATGAAATTATAGAAATTGAAGAAGGCGAAATAAACAAAACTATAGAAACTTGTGTACAAGTTTGGCACGTTTTATCTGAACTAGATGCAGACCGAAAAAGCGTTATGATTAACCTTGGCGGAGGCGTTATTACAGATTTAGGTGGTTTTGTCGCATCAACCTTTAAAAGAGGAATAGATTTTATAAACGTACCTACTACATTACTATCTATGGTAGATGCTTCTGTTGGAGGTAAAACAGGAGTAGATTTAGGTTCTTTAAAAAACCAGGTAGGCGTTATCAATCAACCACAAATGGTACTAGTTGTTTCTTCTTTTCTACAAACTTTAAAAGAAAGACAACTACACAGTGGTTTTGCAGAAATGCTTAAACACGGCTTAATTAAAGATAAAAAATATTGGAACGAACTTAATTTAGTTTCTGATTTTAATAATTTAGATGAGTTTATTTACGACTCTGTAGTTATAAAAAATGATGTTGTTACTATTGATCCAACAGAACAAAACTTACGTAAAATACTAAACTTTGGCCACACTCTTGGCCACGCAGTAGAGTCTTACTTTTTAGAAACAGAAAGCAAAAAAACATTATTACACGGTGAGGCTATTGCAGTTGGTATGGTTTTGGAAGCATACATAAGCAGCAAACTAACTAACCTGTCCGAGACAGAGTTAAATGCTATAAAATCTACATTTACAAAACGATATGGCAAAGTTGAATTTACAGAAGAGGATATAAAAAATATACTTACATATTTAAAGTTTGACAAGAAGAACTCTCATGGCAATATTAATTTTGTTTTACTAAAATCTATTGGTAGTTGTCAAATAGATGTAACCGTTCCTGAAGATTTATTACACCAGTCTTTTGCTTACTACAAAGTTTAAGTTGCACACCTACATAAAAACACTGTTACACAACTAATTACATTTTTGCAGTGAAAAAAGTTTTAGTTTAGTTCTTATAAAACTAAAACCGATGAATTATGTTACGCAAACTAGTAGATTACAAAAAACTTGACCACACAGTAGCCACAAAATTAATAGAATCCTATCCACATGGATATGGAGATAACGACATTATTGTTTTTAAAAATGCAAAAGGAGAATTTGTAGAAGCTGTAGAAGTAAAAACAGAAGACACCATTTACTTGGTTAGAATAAGTAAAAGTTTATCTAACTTTATTGCTAATTTTGATGACACCATTGAAAAAGAGCTAGAATCCCCTGTTTCTAATATGTCTGAAACTGTCTATACAGAAAACACTAAAGAATTAGAGGATTAATGCATTGCTACCCCTATAAATATCTTTCAATAATAATTTTTGAATGATGTTCTTGATGTCCGCACGCTACAAAACCTGCAGCAGCTGTACTCATAGGAGAATCACTTGCTGTGCCCACAAACTTTAACTGTTTTTCTGTTAAATGCGTAAACAATGAAATTGTTGACGCCCTTACATCTAAAAACTCTTGCAATAAACTTTGTCTAGTTCTATTGTTTGCATTAGAAGTTGGCACGTAATCATCTTGTTCAAAACCAGGCAAAGGCGTAGCATCTAATCTAGAAAAACGCATAGCCCTGTACTGAAAAATACGCTCCGTATCTATTATATGCACTAGCGCTTCTGCTGTTGTCCATTTATTAGAGGCGTAAGCATAATTCAATTTATTATCTGGTATTACAGCAATTAAATCTTTAAACTTTTTTCTACCATTTTCTAAAGCTGTTAACAAACTTGTATCTTCTACCAAATCTATATAACTTTTATAATAAGGGTTGTAATCTAGTGGTGTTAATTCTGATGCTTTCATAAAATAAAATAAAAAAGCCCAATGTAATTTACATTGAGCTTAGTGTTATTAATTCATCTCTTAAATTAAGAAATCTACAATTCATTAAAAATTGTATGCATTAAACGCTTTTTATCGTTAATGCTCTCCTCTAAAGAAATCATTGTTTCTGTTCTACTAATACCATCAATATCATCTATTTTAAAAATGATATTTTTTGCATGTTGCGTATCTCTAGCTCTAATTTTACAAAAAATATTAAACTTACCTGTTGTAATGTGCGCAACGGTAACATAAGGAATACCAATTAAACGCTCTAAAACAAACTTAGTTTGGTGTGTTTTTTCTAAAAATATACCTACATAAGCAATAAAAGAATAACCTAATTTAACATAATCCAACGTTAAAGATGAACCTTGTATAATTCCGGCTTCTTCCATTTTCTTTACCCTAACATGAACAGTACCCGCAGAAATTAATAATTTCTTTGCAATATCTGTAAACGGAGTTCTGGTGTTATCTATTAACATATCCAGAATCTGGTGATCAATTTCGTCTAGCTTAACTTTAGTCATTATTTAATTAAATTTGGAACAAAAATAGTAAAATAAGAAGATATACGCACTAAATCTATCTTTTTTTTATCAATAATGCAATTATTTTACATGTACTAATTAAATTGTTAATTACCAAGTAAAGACTTAGATAAAAGAATGTTATTTTCAACATAATCTAAATCACTCTTATCTAGAAGGTTAAGAGTTTTGTGAGCGTAAAATTTCTCTACCCCTTGCGTTTCTGTTATTACTGGTTCAAAAATAATTTTTTTATCTTTTAACACTTCCTTATACAGAACCCCTAAGGAATTAGCCTCTGGATGTAAAGTATTTATTTTTTTAGTATTATATATAATAAGGTCTAAAAACTGTTTGCCATTCTCTGGAATTTCAAAATAAGCATCTACCTTATACTTATTTAGCGAGTTTGTAGCAATTACCTCTACTCCTTTTAATAAAGAATAAAAAATAAATTCTCTAGTTTTTTCCCTTTCATAGTCCTCTGGGTAATGGCCAGACTCAAATAAAACAGTTGGAGTGTTTAACATTTGAAAAGCATCACCAACACAATTACTATTAAAACCATCGTCATACCTGCCAACCTGATTAGGAATAAAATTTTGCAAAACACTATTCATAGCCACAATTAACTGCATACTTTTATCTCTGGCAACAGACATACCTCTTTCCTTATTAAAAGCAGGCGCCAAAAAAGATACAGTTGCTGGCTTATTTGTTTCACCTACATTAAAAATTGTTCTCTGATCATGTAGGTTAAAACAGAAATCTGGTTTGAAGTTGTCATAAACCTCTCTAAGAATTTTACTTTCTGGCTGAGTCCTATTCTGCGCATCTCTATTTAAATCAATTTCATTAGCATTAATTCTAGTATATGCTTTTGCTCCATCAGGGTTTAAAATAGGAATAATTTTTATAGTACAATTATCTAAAATTGATGATTGCAAAGAAGATGTTTTTTCTAAAAAATGAATAAAATCTAAAACTGCTTTTGTAGTTGTAGATTCATTTCCATGCATCTGAGACCACATTAAAATTTTAGTTTCTCCGTGTCCTATAGTAATCATTTTTATAGGCTCATTTAAAACAGATTTTCCAATTTCTTCTATATCATTTTTAAACAATGTTTTTCCTAAAAAAGGAAAAACCAAACTATTTGTCACATAACGACCAGTTATATTATTAACCTTACAATCTTTAAATATCTGCTTAAAATCTATCATTACAAAAGGTATTAGTAAAGCGTAAAGATAGCGTTATATTGAATTACAAATGTAACAGTATTTATTACATTTGTAACATTAAACATTACAAATGTAAACTAAAAACCATTGCTATTTATTTAAAATGATTACATTTGTAACACAATACTACTGCTTATATCAGTAAATTCTATTAAAAAACAATAAAAATCTTAAAATCAACAACTTAAGTTATTTTATCTAAAGTTTAATAGAATTAAAACTAATAGAAATATCAAATCTAATCTCCCTACAAACTAAGCAAAATAATTAAGATGTAATTACAATGGTAAATTCTGAAGAGTTCATAAAAAGATTAGAAAAAGTAATTAATTACTACGGCTTAACCGCTGCTGCTTTTGCTGATAAAGTTGAAGTGCAACGCTCTAGCATCTCTCACCTATTATCTGGCAGAAACAAACCAAGCTTAGAATTTGTTTTAAAAGTTGTAACTCAATTTCCTGAGGTAAATTTATATTGGTTACTAAACGGAAAAGGAAGTTTTCCTTTTGTTGAGAAAAAAGAAACTAAGCCTCTACCAAAAGAAAATACCAAAACAATAATTAACAAAACAGACTTAAAAAAAGAAGTTAGTAAAGTAATTATTTTTTACACCGATGGCACTTTTGAAACCTTTGACAAAAAATAAGTTTCAACACTTATTTTAACAGCAAAAAGCAAATAGCTTTCTATTAATTATTTATTTTTGTGCTTATGAAAATAAAATATTTTTACATACTAGCTTCTGCTCTTTGCTTTACATCTTGCTACAATCCAACAAGAAATTGCGCTGACTTTAAAACAGGAGAATTTACGTTTGACTATCAGATTAACGGAGAAGAAAAAACAGGCCGTTTTACAAGAGATAAAGAATACAGTGTAGAGTATTACGAAAACAAAGTAGACAGCTCCTCTGTAAGATGGATAAACGATTGCGAATTTGTATTAAAATCACTTAAAGACCAATCATCTATACATTTTAAAATTTTAGAAACAACCAAAGACAGCTATACTTTTGAATACAGCAATGCTGCTAGAGATCCAAAAAAGGAGTTAGTAGTTATGAAAGGTACAGCTGTTAGAGTTAAGAAGTAGCTTAGAGTTAATTTAAATTACAATTAACAGTGTTTTAAACATAACGCCACCAAACTACCAGAAACAAAGAAAAACAAGCTTAAAAAGACTTAAAATAAAAAACCTCGCTTATTAAAAAATAAGCGAGGTTTTTTATTTTACAAGCAGAATACTAATTAGGCCTTTCAAAAGATTTTTTAGGATGATCTTTAGCATACTCCTTAAACTGTCTCTGTTGTTGCTTAACGGTCATTGTGCTACCATCATGACTCCAACCTGGAGGGCCAAAAATATACATTAATTTATGTGACAGTTTTTTAGACTTCTTCATATCAGCCCAAATATCCTTGAACTCATGTGTTAAAATAACTATTGGATTATTAGAATTTGGCGCATGTATTACACCATACTTAACATCTATACCATCATCTAAAGGTAACCATGTACCAAATATTCTATCAAAAATATTTAAAAAACCACCGTGATTCTTATCTAAATACTCCACATTTTGCGCATGATGTACTTGGTGCATTGTATGTGTATTCATAAACTTTTCAAAAATACCAAGTTTTGGTAATAATACTGTATGCAATTGAAATTGCCATAAAGCCTCAATTCCCAAACAAAATACCACCATTTCTGGCTCAAAACCTATTGCTGGCATCCACATATAAAACAATGGCTTATACAACAATGTAAACCAACCGTTTCTAACAGCTGTACCTAAATTAAAGTTGTCTGATGAGTGGTGCACAATGTGAGCTGCCCATAAAATTCTTATTTCATGATTAGCTCTATGGAACCAATAGTATGTGAAATCATCCGCAAGCTGACAAAGCAACCAAACATACCAAGCATATCCAAAAGATTGGTAGCCCAATATATTAGTATGCACACCGTTTACCTCCGGATTACATAGTTCAAAAACAAATTCAAAAATTACAATTGCTGATATTACTTTAAGTGCCGCTGCTAATATTGCAGACCCAACACCCATAAAACCACTCGCAAAAAGATCTTTCCAGTCGTAAAGATCATGATGTTCCTCATGGTTTTTACTATATGTTAATTCTAATAATATAAAAATTATAAACGCTGGACCGCCGTAAACTAGCGGGTTTGTTAAATCCATATAAAAAATATTTTTTTTGCTAAGATAAGACTATTAAAGGTTAATTTTTCTAAAACAGACTTGTTTGTTCCGTATCATCATCTTCTAAATCTTCTTTACTATCTGTTTTTTTTGATGTAACATCCTCCTCTTCTGCTACTTCTGTTTTCTTAGGAGCCTCAATTACCTCCTCAACTTCTTCATAAGGTAAAGATTCTAAAACATTTGTGTTTTTTATTTTATCTGCAGTCAGTTGATTACCTAAAGCTTTTATCCCCTTAACAGCTATAAAATCCTCTACATCAACTTCTTGATTCGGTTTCTGCTCTTTACCTCTAGGTTTTACAAACTCCAATTCTACCACAGGTCGCCAATCTGTAGAAACTAACTCTAAAACAGATTTTGGATGTTCAGAGATAAACAATTCCTCCTTATTTTCGTTCTCTATTAAAAAACGCTTAATATAATATCGCTCCTTTGCTCCATCAAAATAAATGGCTGAAATTGGCTTCTTAGGATTCCACTTTTCCAAAACAATCATATCCTCATCAAAATGAATCGTAATTTCCGGCTTAATGGTCTTTGCGATTCCTTTTTGAGTAATTATCAAAATTAAATCATCTCCTTTAAACTCTCCTAGTAATTCACCTCTACCATCTAAGTTTAGACGACTAACAACATCATCAAACCAAATTTTACGAGGTTTTAAAGTAGAAACACCCTTTTCTTTTAAGTCGATACGTTTAACAGCGTATTTACTAACAATATTTCCTTTTGAAGACCTTCCTTTTATAAGAATGTCTGAAAAATCCATATCCCACTTTAATTTTTTAATACTACCAACTTGCCTTAAATGTATAGTAACTACTTCTGCCTCTCCATTAGGATTTGCAGAAAAATATAAGACTTCAGAATTTGGCTTACCAGTAGTTAAAGGATACAACCTATCTCTTGTTACAGACGTAACATTAAATCGCTTAATATAACTAGGACCACCTTTACCATCTCTATAAATTAAATTGTAAATAGTACGCTTATCTTTCTTCTTAAACACAGCGACGTGAATAATATTTTTACCAACAAAAGTCTTAGAATCTACTTTAGAAACCATCATATGACCATCTTTAGTAAACACAATAATATCATCTATATCACTACAATCGGTAACATACTCATCTTTCTTTAAAGAGGTTCCTACAAAACCTTCTTCCCTATTTACATAAAGTTTTGTGTTTCTAATTGCCACTTTAGTTGCCTCAATATCATCAAAAATTCTAATTTCTGATTTACGTTCACGATCCTTACCGTATTTATCTTTAAGATTTTTAAAGTAATCTACAGCAAATTCAATTAAATGCTCTAAATGATGCTTTACTTCTGCAATACGCTCCTCTAAACTATCTAATAATTGTTGCGCTTTGTCTAAATCAAACTTAGAAATACGCTTAATTCTAATTTCTGTTAAGCGAGTAATATCTTCTTCTGTTACAGCTCTCTTTAAATGTTTTGTATGCGGCTTTAACCCTTTATCTATAGCAGAAATAACTCCTTCCCAAGTTTCTTCTTCCTCAATATCCCTATAAATTCTATTTTCTATAAAAATACGTTCTAATGAAGAAAAATGCCATTGTTCCTCTAACTCACCTAATTGAATTTCTAATTCAGCTTTTAAAAGCTCTACTGTATAATCCGTAGAACGTTGCAACATTTCAGTAACACCAATAAAAAGCGGCTTATTGTCTTCAATAATACAACCTAAAGGAGAAATAGAAGACTCACACGCAGTAAATGCATACAATGCATCTATGGTTTTATCAGGAGATATTCCAGATGGTAAATGCACTAAAATTTCTACATCTGCAGCTGTGTTATCTTCAATTTTCTTAACCTTTATCTTCCCTTTTTCGTTTGCTTTTAAGATCGAATCTATTAAAGAAGAGGTGTTAGTTCCGTATGGAATTTCACTTATAACCAGTGTATTCCTATCTAATTGAGCTATTTTTGCTCTAACTCTAATTTTTCCTCCGCGTAAACCATCATTATAATTAGATACATCTATAATACCAGATGTAGGAAAATCTGGAAACAGCTTAAATTTTTGACCTTTTAAATGCTTAATTGAAGCATCTATTAACTCTATAAAATTATGAGGTAATATTTTTGTTGACAAACCTACAGCAATACCCTCTGCTCCTTGAGCCAATAATAATGGAAATTTTACAGGGAGGTTTACGGGTTCTTTTTTACGACCATCATAAGACTGTTGCCAGTCTGTAATTTTTGGACTAAAAACAACATCTAAAGCAAATTTAGACAAACGCGCTTCTATATATCTAGATGCTGCAGCCCTATCTCCTGTTAATATGTTACCCCAGTTACCCTGAGTGTCAATAAGCAAATCTTTTTGACCAATTTGCACCATAGCATCTGCAATACTTGCATCACCGTGTGGATGATACTGCATTGTATGACCAACAACATTAGCTACTTTATTATATCTACCATCATCTAACTCTTTTAGCGAATGCATAATTCTACGTTGCACAGGCTTAAAACCGTCTTCTATAGCAGGGACAGCACGTTCTAAAATTACATAAGAGGCGTAATCTAAAAACCAATCCTTATACATCCCTGTGACCTTGGTAAGCTCATTCTGGGGATCATCTATGTTACTATCTAGATTCTCGTTTACTTCTTCGTTCTCTTCCATAAAGAAAGACTCGTGTTTATCTGGTTTATAATTAGTTTTCCTCGATTATATCAAGTTCTACTTTAAGGTTTTCAATAATAAATTTTTGTCGGTCTGGCGTATTTTTACCCATATAAAAACTAAGTAATTGCTCTATAGACATAGCCTTATCTAGCATTACAGGTTCTAAACGAATATCATCTCCAATAAAGTGCTGAAACTCATCTGGAGAAATTTCCCCCAAACCTTTAAATCGGGTTATTTCTGGCTTACCAGTTAATTTTTCAATTGCATCAGCTTTTTCTTCTGGACTGTAACAATAGAAAGTTTGTTTTTTATTACGAACCCTAAAAAGAGGCGTTTGTAATATATATAAATGATTTTCTTTTATTAACTCTGGAAAAAACTGCAAAAAGAAGGTTATTAACAATAATCTAATATGCATACCATCTACATCAGCATCTGTAGCAATTACAATATTATTGTAACGCAAATCCTCCATAGATTCTTCTATATTTAATGCTGCTTGTAGTAAATTAAACTCTTCATTCTCATAAACTATCTTTTTAGACATTCCATAAGAGTTTAATGGCTTACCACGTAAACTAAAAACAGCCTGTGTATTTACATCTCTAGACTTAGTTATAGAACCAGATGCAGAATCTCCCTCTGTAATAAATAAAGTAGACTCTAATCTTCTATCTTTTTTTAAATCACCCAAGTGTACACGGCAATCTCTAAGCTTTTTATTGTGTAAACTTGCTTTTTTAGCTCTATCCTTAGCTAATTTACGTATGCCAGACAAATCTTTACGTTCTCGCTCTGCCTGTATAATTTTACGTTGCAAAGCATCTGCAGTCTCAGTGTTTTTATGCAAGTAATTATCTAAATACTTACCTACAAAATCATTAATATAGGTACGTACAGTTGGGTAATTACCTCCCATATCTGTAGAACCAAGCTTTGTTTTAGTCTGACTCTCAAAAACAGGCTCCATCACCTTAATAGAAACAGCAGAAATAATAGACTTACGAATATCTGAAGCTTCGTAATTTTTTCCGTAAAAGTCTCTAATAGTTTTAACTATTGCCTCTCTAAAAGCTGCTTGATGCGTACCACCCTGTGTTGTATGTTGTCCGTTAACAAAAGATTGATACTCCTCACTATATTGAGTTTTACTGTGTGTTATAGCAATTTCTATATCATCTCCCTTTAAATGAATAATAGGATATAATAAATCTTCTGCATTATTATTTTCTTCAAGTAAATCTTTTAATCCGTTTTCAGAGAAATACTTTTCTCCATTAAAAACAATAGTTAACCCAGGATTTAAGTATACGTAGTTTTTAAGCATGCGAATTACATACTCATTTCTATACTTGTAATTTTTAAAGATAGCTTCATCTGGAGTAAAAGAAACTTTAGTTCCTTTTCGTTTAGAGCTTTCTACTGGTCCTTCCTCTGCAATTAAATTACCTTGACTAAATTCTGCCCATTTAGACTGACCCTCTCTAGAAGATTCTACCTTAAAAAAGTTAGACAAAGCATTTACAGCCTTAGTACCAACACCATTTAAACCAACAGACTTTTTAAAGGCTTTAGAATCGTACTTACCACCAGTATTCATTTTAGACACTACATCTACAACCTTACCAAGCGGTATACCACGACCATAATCTCGTACCTTAACTACATTGTCTCTTATTCCAATTTCAATGGTTTTACCAGCTCCCATCACAAATTCATCTATACAGTTATCTAAAACCTCTTTTAAAAGAATATAGATACCATCGTCTGCAGATGAACCATCACCTAATTTACCTATATACATCCCCGGACGCATACGTATATGCTCTTTCCAGTCTAACGAACGAATATTATCTTCGGTATATTTAGTATTGTCTGACATTGATTTAGGATAATTGCAGTTTGCACGCTAATATAGTAAGTGTTAGAAAAAAATGAAACTGATACAGCTTAAAGTAATTAACAATAGTGCATTTTATTTTGTTGATAGATAGAAATTAAGTAGTTACATATGGTGTACGGTCATAAAAATTCATCAATTTAACCATAAACCACAAAAAAATGCTGCAACAAGGTTACAGCATTTTATTATTATTTAACAAAGAGTGTACTTACACATTAAATCTAAAGTGCATTACATCTCCATCTTTTACAATATACTCTTTACCTTCTACTCGCATTTTACCTGCTTCTTTCACTTTTGTCTCACTACCAAAAGTAACATAATCATTATAAGCAATAACCTCTGCACGGATAAATCCTTTTTCAAAATCTGTATGTATAACACCTGCAGCTTGTGGTGCAGTTGCCCCTACTGGTATTGTCCAAGCTCTAACTTCTTTAACACCAGCCGTAAAATATGTTTCTAAGTCTAATAATTTATAAGCTCCTCTAATTAATTTAGCAGAACCAGGCTCTTCTAAACCTAAATCCTCTAAAAACATTTGGCGCTCATCATAACTATCTAATTCAGTAATATCTGCCTCTGTACCAACTGCTAAAAAAATAACTTCTGCATTTTCTTTTGCAACAGCTGCTCTTACTTTCTCTACATATTCATTACCATTAACAGCTCCTTCTTCATCTACGTTACAAACATACATTACTGGCTTATCTGTAATAAACTGTAATGGCTTTACAAATTCTAAATGATCTTTTTCATCAACCTCTATGGCTCTAACAGAAACACCAGCTTCTAAACCTTCTTTTAACTTTAAAAGAACAGCTTCTTCTTTCTGAGCCTCTTTATTACCTGTCTTAGCTGTACGCTTAACCTTTTCTAATTTTTTATCTACAGTTTCCAAATCTTTTAACTGCAACTCCATATCTATGGTTTCTTTATCTCTAATAGGATCTACAGAACCATCTACATGCACTATATTATCATCATTAAAACAACGTAACACATGCAAAATAGCATCAGTCTCACGTATATTCCCTAAAAACTGATTTCCTAAACCTTCACCTTTACTAGCACCTTTAACAAGACCTGCAATATCTACAATCTCTACAGTTGCTGGTAAAACACGCTCTGGGTCTACCAATTCTTCTAATTTTTGTAATCTTGAGTCTGGTACATTCACCACCCCAATATTAGGCTCTATAGTACAAAACGGAAAGTTTGCACTTTGCGCTTTTGCATTAGATAAACAATTAAAAAGGGTAGATTTCCCCACGTTTGGCAATCCAACAATACCTGCTTTCATTTCTAATTCTATTTTAGTGCCGCAAATATACCATTTATAAATTTTGAAGAACAAATAAAACGTTTTTTGATTACCTTTAGATTTATAAAAACCTAAATATCAATCTATATGAAAAAAAAATGCATTCTTATTTTAAGCCTTTTATGCTTCTCGTTCGCGTTTAGTCAATCTACAATTACAGGTACTGTAGTAGATGATGAAGGAGCACCACTAGCCGGAGTAAATATTCTTGAAAAAGGTACTACAAACGGAACATCTACAGATTTTGATGGAAAATACAGTATAGAAACACAAGCAAGCGCTACACTAGTATTTAGCTATATTGGCTTTAACACACAAGAAATTAGCACCTCTGGAAAAACAACTATTAACGTAACCCTGTCTGAGGGTATGCTTTTAGATGAAATACAACTAGTTGGTTCTAGAAGCCCTAAGCGTACCGCAACAGATACTGCAGTACCTATTGATGTTTTAGATGTTGCTGAAATTGCTTCTAATACAGGCAAAGTAGAAGTTAACGATATATTACAATACGCTGCTCCTTCTTTTAATGCCACTAAACAGTCTGGTTCTGATGGTGCAGACCACATTGTACCTGCTAGCTTAAGAGGGTTAGGTCCAGACCAAACTCTTGTTTTGATTAACGGCAAAAGAAGACATCAATCTTCTTTAGTAAACATTTTTGGTACTAGAGGTCGTGGTAATTCTGGTACAGATTTAAACGCAATTCCTGCTTCCGCTATTAAAAGAATTGAAGTTTTAAGAGATGGAGCTTCTGCACAGTACGGTTCTGATGCCATTGCTGGGGTAATTAATATTGTATTAAAAAATAATACAAACGGATTTTCTGGTGGAATTACTTACGGAGCATACAGCACTGCTATTGGAGATGGTTGGGCAGAAGAATCTGGAGAAACACTTTTTAATGTTGAAGGAGAAAACAGATTAGATGGAAAAAACAAAAATTTTGATGGTGAAACTACCAAAATAGACCTTAACTACGGTATGGCTCTTGGAGAAAATGGTGGTTTCTTTAACGTTACAACCGAATTCTTATCAAAAGAAAAAACACTTAGACCTGGTTTTAGCTGGAGAAAAGGGTATGGTGGTGCTGCTATTGATGGATTTAACTTTATGATTAATTCTGCTGTCCCTATTGATGAAAATACAGAAGTATATGCTTTTGGAGGTAGAAACTACAGAGATACCAATGCAAATGCTTTTTCTAGAGATGGCTTTGCCGATGGTGACAATAGAGCTGTTCCAAGTTTGTACCCAGACGGATTTACACCTCAAATTACATCTCTAATTACAGATGTTTCTGTTTCTGCTGGTGTTAGAAGTAAAACTAAAAATGGTTGGAATGTAGATTTCAACAACACTTACGGCAAAAACAACTTTCATTATTTTGTAAAAAACACTAATAATGCCTCTATGAAAGATGCTTCTCCTACAGATTTTGATGCAGGTGGACATTACCTTTCTATGAACACTACTGGACTAGAACTTAATAAGTATTTTGAAGATGTTGCAGCTGGCTTAAATGTAGCTTACGGATTTGAATATCGAACAGAGAATTTCGGAATCTTTTCTGGAGAAGAATCTTCGTATTCTTTATATGATGATAACGGAGTTGTTATTACTAACCCTGCTACACAAACAGCAGCACAGGATGGCAATGGGGACGAATTACCTGGCAGCTCACAAGGTTTTCCTGGCTACAGCCCTGCAAATGAAGTTGACCGTAGCAGAACAAATTATGGTATTTATGTAGACTC
The DNA here is from genome assembly GCF_002813425.1 of Cellulophaga sp. RHA19. NCBI lineage: Bacteria > Pseudomonadati > Bacteroidota > Flavobacteriia > Flavobacteriales > Flavobacteriaceae > Cellulophaga > Cellulophaga sp. RHA19. The sequence continues at coordinate 2,760,495 of NZ_PHUL01000001.1, read as the reverse complement.
CGAGTTAAATGTTACTGAAGAGTTTATGGTTGGTGGTGCTTTACGTTATGAAAATTACAGCGATTTTGGTAATACATTTAACTTTAAACTAGCAAGTAGATATAAAGTTAGTGATGATTTAGCTTTTAGAGGCTCTGTTTCTACTGGTTTTAGAGCACCTTCTTTAGCGCAACTATACTATAACTTAATATTTACAAACATAGTAGCTGGTAGGTCTGTACCGTCTTTATTATCTGCAAATAACAGCACTGTAACAAAGGCATTTGGAATTGGACAGTTAAATGAAGAAAAAGCTTTTAATGCAAGTTTAGGGTTTACCTACACAAATGGTGGTTTTTCTGCTACTATAGATGCATATTCTATTGCTGTAGATGATCGTATTATTTTAACTGATAACTTTACAGACCAAGCTGTATTAGGTCCTTTAGGTGTAGATGCTGCGCAGTTTTTTGCTAATGGCGTAGATACCAGAACCACTGGTTTAGACATTGTACTTAACTACACCACTAGTGTTGGTGTTAACGGAAAAGCTAGTATTGGTTTAATTGGTAACTTTAATGATTTAGAGGTAAAAGAAATACACAATGGTAATTTAAATGAATTTACATTCTTTGGTCCTTTTTCTCAAGCTTATTTAGAAGCTGCTGCACCAGATTATAAGTTTGGACTTAATCTTGGATACACAAACTCTAAATTTAACGCACAGGCAACATTAACACAGTTTAGTGAAGTAGAGTTACAAGATTTTCAGTGGGTGGATACACCTGCTACAACACAAGCGGAAGCAGATTTACTTTACCCTGTAGCTACAGATATTTACGAAGCTGCTCTTGTAGTAGATTTAAGTGTTGGTTATGAATTTTGCAAGAATTTAAAACTTACTGTTGGCGCTAACAACTTATTTAATGAGTACCCTACTCCACAATTTGATGGATGGACAGATCAAGGTGGTTTAGCAGATTCTGTACAAATGGGTTCTGATGGGACCTATATCTTTAGTAGAATTAATTTTAATTTCTAAGAAATATTACAAACAAAAAAACGAGGACAATTAGTCCTCGTTTTTTATATTAAATAAGTTTAAAATCTTAATCTTCTGGATGCATAAAACGCTGCTTACCTAGTAATTCTTCTTCAGTTTCTACAATATCCTCATCCGGTACACAACAGTCTACAGGACAAACAGCAGCACATTGTGGCTCTTCATGAAAACCCTTACACTCCGTACATTTATCAGGAGATATATAGTAAATTTCATCACTAATAGGCTCTTGAGACTCTTCCGCATCAACCTCTTTACCATTTGGTAAAACAATTGTGCCTTCTAAAGACGTACCATCTGCATATCTCCAATCGTCTGCACCTTCATATATTGCTGTATTTGGACATTCTGGCTCACAAGCTCCACAATTAATACATTCGTCTGTTATTATTATTGCCATAATTTATATCAATTTTTAGACTGATATTTAATCAGTATATCTACTTTTGCACAAAGGTAAACCCTATTAAATCACTATACAAATAAAATGGCTAAACTTGAAGATAGAATAGTTGCTTTTTCTAAATTAGGAACTTTGTTTGCAGATTATTACGAATATGCAAACTCAGAAAAACAAGAAGAAAACACAAACGAGTGGATTATAAAACTACAAGATGCAATACACACAGCTAGCTTACACAATGGTTGGTTTACAGAAGAAAACATTCTTTTTTGTATTAATAGTTGGAGCAAATTACTAACTAAAAAAGAGTTAAACAATTGGTTTAAATCTTATGACTTAAACTCTATAAAAAACAGCAACATAGCTATTATAATGGCTGGTAATATTCCGCTTGTTGGTTTTCATGATTTTTTAGCTACAATATTAAGTGGTAATACTGCTTTAGTTAAGTTATCTTCAAACGATAAAATACTATTACCTTTTGTTTCTTCATTCTTAATTAAACAATTACCAGAACTAGCTAATTCTATTGTGTATGTAGATGGAAAATTAGAAGGTTTTGATGCCGTTATTGCTACCGGAAGCGATAATACTGCTCGTTATTTTGAGCATTACTTTGGTAAAAAGCCAAATATTATCAGAAAAAATAGAAATTCTGTTGCAGTTTTAACAGGCAACGAAACCAAAGAACAACTAGAAAACCTTAGTGAAGATATTTTTAGATATTATGGATTAGGTTGCAGAAGTGTATCCAAACTATTTGTTCCAAAGGGCTATGATTTTGATGCATTTTTTAAAGCAATGTATCCTAAACAAGATATTATACACCACGTAAAATACGCAAACAACTACGACTATAACAAAGCTGTGTATTTAATGAGCGAATTTAATATTTTAGAAAATGGTTTTTTAATGATTAAAGAAGATGAAAGCTACGCCTCACCTATTTCTTCTGTTTTTTATGAGTATTACGACTCTTTAGACTCCTTAAAAGAGAAATTAAAGAATGATGAAGATAAAATACAATGCGTAGTTGCAAATGGCTTATTAGATACTGAAGTTGCTTTTGGGCAAACACAACAACCTAGCTTAACAGATTATGCAGATAATATAGATACTGTTAAATTCTTGTTGAAAACATCCTAGAATTAATTACAATTTTAAAAGGTCTATTGTTATAAAATTTAGACCTTTACCTTATATTTAAACAATTTTAATAAAGAGATAAGCTGCTAATTAACAATTAATTACCTATCTCTCTAAACATTAATTGGCCAACAAACCAATTACAAACAAAACACATACAAATGAAAAAGCATAATTTTAGCGCAGGACCTTGTATTTTACCACAAGAAGTATTACTTAAAGCATCAGAAGCTGTTGTAGACTTTAATGGTTCAGGATTATCTTTAATAGAAATATCTCACCGCAGTAAAGATTTTGTAGCTGTTATGGAAACAGCTCAATCTTTAGCTTTAGAACATTTAGGCCTTACAGATAAAGGATATAAAGCATTGTTTTTACAAGGTGGTGCAAGTATGCAGTTTTTAATGACAGCTTATAATTTATTAGAAACAAAAGCAGGGTATTTAAATACAGGTACTTGGAGTGACAAAGCTATTAAAGAAGCAAAATTATTTGGAGAAATAGTTGAAGTAAGATCATCTAAAGACAAAAAATTTAACTACATACCAAAAAACTATATGGTTCCTGCAGATTTAGATTATTTTCACCTTACCTCTAACAATACCATTTTTGGAACACAAATTAAAGAGTTTCCTAAAACTAAAATTCCAATGGTTTGCGATATGAGCTCTGATATATTTTCTCGTAAATTAGATTTTTCTCAATTTGATTTAATCTACGCTGGTGCACAAAAAAATATGGGTCCGGCTGGTACAACTCTAGTTGTTGTTAAAGAAGATATTCTTGGTAAAGTAACAAGACAAATACCTTCTATGTTAAACTACCAAGTACATATTAGTAAAGACAGTATGTTTAACACTCCTCCTGTTTTTGCTGTTTACACATCTATGCTAACTATGCAATGGCTTAAAGACCTTGGAGGTATTGATGCTATTGAAGAAATAAATAATAAAAAAGCACAGTTATTATACTCAGAAATAGATTTAAACCCATTATTTAAAGGATACGCAGATAAAGCAGACCGTTCTAATATGAATGCTACTTTTACTTTAACTGATGAAAAACTAAAAGATTCTTTTGATGCAATGTGTAAAGAAGCAGGCATTAACGGTATTAACGGTCACAGATCTATTGGTGGCTATAGAGCTTCTATGTACAATGCATTATCATTAGATAGTGTTGGTGCACTTGTAGATGTTATGAGCGATTTAGAAAGAAACGCATAAGCTGTTATAAATAATTAAGATTAAGTATGAAAAAAATATTAGCAAACGACGGTATATCTCAAAATGGTATAGACGCATTAGAAAAAGCTGGTTTTATAGTAGTTACAACCAATGTTGCACAAGAACAGCTTGCTAATTACATAAACGAAAATAAAATTGCAGGTTTGTTAGTGCGTAGCGCTACACAAGTAGGTAAAGATATTATAGACAACTGCCCTACTTTAGAGTTAATTGGTCGTGGTGGTGTTGGTATGGACAATATTGACGTAGTTTACGCCAAAGAAAAAGGACTACACGTTATTAATACACCTGCAGCTTCATCTGCCTCTGTTGCAGAACTTGTGTTTGCTCATTTATATAATGGTGTTCGTTATTTATATGATGCCAACCGTATTATGCCTTTAGAAGGCGATAGTAAATTTAAACAGCTTAAAAAAGCCTATGCTAAAGGTGTTGAGTTAAGAGGAAAAACCATTGGTATTATTGGTTTTGGTAAAATTGGTCAGGCTACTGCACAAATTGCACTTGGTGTAGGTATGAAGGTTATTTACCATGATACTGAAGTAGAAGAAGCTACTGTTTCTGTTCCTTTTTTTGATGGGCAATCGGTTTCTTTTAACTTTAAAAACACTACCAAAGACACGCTTTTAAAAGAAGCTGACTTTATTACTATTCACGTTCCTGCACAAAAAGGATATACTATTGGTGATAGTGATTTTGACAAAATGAAAGATGGAGTTGGTATTATTAACGCTGCTCGTGGTGGTGCTTTAGATGAAGTTGCCTTAGTTGATGCTTTAGAAGAAAATAAAGTAGCTTTTGCTGGTTTAGATGTGTATGAGTCCGAACCAAATCCTGAGATTAGAATATTAATGCATCCAAAAATTTCTTTAACTCCGCATATTGGGGCAGCAACTAAAGAAGCACAAGACAGAATTGGTGAAGAATTAGCCTCAAAAATTACTACTTTGCTTAAATAATTGCAGATTATCGGTTATTCTATAATATCATTCTTTTTTTTTGTAAATTGAAGCATTATTAAACATTAACTAAACAAAACAGATGTCAGGATTATTAGATTTATTAAATAGCCCAATAGGTTCACAAATTATAAAAGGTGTTGCAGGTCAAGCAGGAGAATCTGAGCAAAAAACAGCAGGTGTACTAAGTATGGCACTACCTTTATTAATGGGTGCAATGAAAAAAAACACAGCTACTCCAGAAGGTGCTCAAGGACTTATGAGTGCTTTAACAAATAAGCATGATGGTAGCATTTTAGATAACCTAGGTGGTTTATTTGGCGGAGGTGTAGATGACAACGTTATGAACGATGGTCAGGGAATTTTAAATCACGTATTAGGAGCAAAACAACCACAGGTAGAAAATGCACTAAGCCAAAAAGCTGGTGTAAGTTCTGATACTGTTGCTACTATTTTAAAAGTTGCTGCACCACTTTTAATGGGTGTTTTAGGTAAACAAGCAAGAAATGAAAATGTTGTTGAGTCTAACGGTATAGGAAATCTTTTAGGAGGTTTACTAGGAGGTGATGAAAACAGCAATAAAGAGCAATCTTTAATTGAGTCTTTTTTAGATTCTGACGGAGATGGTAGCATTTTAGATGATGTTGCAGGTATGGTTCTTGGCGGAAACAAAAGTGGAGGTTCTGGAATTGGAGGTCTTTTAGGCGGACTTTTCGGAAAATAAGCACACTTTAACAAACATATATAAGCCACTTGAAAAAATCAAGTGGCTTTTTTTTGTATATTAGAATAAATACAGAAGTTATGAAAAAGACACTATATTTAATTGGCTTACTACTTACCTCTATCCTATTTACAAATTGCACAAGCACTAAAGAAGTAGTTGCTATATCAGAAGCAGAAAAAAATGTTTTTAATCAGAAAGAAGGAGAATCAGTTGTAATTGCTGATGAAGAATCTGAATACGAAATTATAATAATAGATCCTGGTTTTAATGCCTGGTTAGTTAGTTTTGCTAGGCCAGAGCAATTTTATTCTCAGAGTTATTTAGAAACAAGAAACCGTTTATATGTAACAGAATGGAACCAAAGAGCTACACAACCTTTTAGATACGACCCTAATTTATATGAAATGCAAATTAACTATTCAGCAAACATAGATTATGGCTATGAAGTAAACTACAAACTATACAATTACTTCATTTATTTTCAAAGAAAATACAATCAACGTCTTGGTCATTTTGTTCCTCGCATATAAGCTATTATATTTGCGATCGATTAAATGCTACTATGGAAAAATTAAAACAACGTTGGGGAATAGATTCTAATTTCGCCATTGTTATGATACTTATTGTATTTGCCGTAACTGGATCTTCATCTTTAAAAGTTGCAAGACCACTTTTGGACTTTATAGGCTTTACAAGAGAAATTTTTCCTTCAGATTGGTATTTTTCAATTTTATATTGGACAGTCCGCATATTAATCATATTTCCAATATATCAAATACTACTTGTTGCTTTTGGTTGGTTGTTTGGTCAGTTTAAATTCTTTTGGGCTTTTGAAAAAAAGATGCTATCAAGATTAGGTTTAGGACGTTTTTTAAAAGAGTAACTTTTTATTATCAAACAAACATTTTAGTTCTATAGCTAATTCAATTGATACCAATCAATATTTTCTAAATTAGCACGTCTGCCCATACTTTTGGGTGCATAGTTTTTGGCTAAATAGTTTACTATAATCTCTTCATTATTTCCTAAATCCCAAAGGTTTTGAGTTTCTTGCATCCATCTAATTGTGGCTATCCAACGCTCTTTTGTCATTCTATTCTGAGTAACCATTTTGGCCGAGTGGCAGCTAGTACAATTATTAACTACAGTCATTACCCCTTCATCCTCTACAAAACCTGTTCTTAAGTGTATACCATTTTCAATTTTGTCCCAATCATCTTCTTCAATGGTGTTTTCTACTACAACAGGTTGTAATTCCTCATCAGTCTTAAATGCTGATAAGTTAGGGTCTACAAGCGCATAAATTGCAAATACTACTCCTAAAAGTACTATGCACCACACCATAATAAGCATTCTATATACTTGTTTAGCCTGATTTTTAAACTTGTTTTCTTCGCTCATTATTTCACTTTTACAGCTATTCTATGACAAGCATTGTTTAAATACCCCTTAGGGTTCCAGCCAGGTACAAGCATTGGCTGCGCTACATTATTTACATCTGTTGCTCTAGCCCAAACCTCATAATATCCTTTTTTTGGAAATGCGATTACTGCATTAAAATGCTGCCACGCTAACCTGTTTACAGGTTTTTCTACAGTACAAGTATGCCAGGTAGCACCAAAATCTATAGAAAACTCCATTTTAACCACCTCTAACTCTCCTGCCCAAGCGTGTCCGCGAATGTTTAGTTTTTTTCCTAAATTTATCATTGCTCCAGATTTAGGGTAAGTAATTAAAGATTTTACAGGCATAGACTCTATAATTTTCATATCCTCGTCTTTAACCTTTTCTCCTGGAGCTACAGGGTTTTTAGGCACTCTGTATGCCGGAGCTTTCATTTTAGCCCCATCATGTTCTTTGTTTCTTACGCTAATACCATTTAGCCATTTACCAGATGTAGATGCTGGCCAACCACCACAAACTAAGCGTAAAGGGTAACCGTGAGCTGCTGGTATATCTTTACCGTTCATTTTAAAAGCAACCAAAGTTTCATCTTGCAATGCTTTATGCATAGGCACGCCTCTAGAGATAGGCTCTTTATTAGGATCTCTACTAATATGTGAGTCTGCAGCGTGGTACCCAATATAAACTGCAGAATCTTTAATACCTACATCATCAAGTATATCTTTAAGTCTAACTCCTGTCCAGCTTGCACAAGATACCGCACCAACGGTCCATTGGTTACCTTTTGCTGGCGGATTAAATTCAGACCTACCATTACCACCACACTCTACCGTAAGTTGGTAAGTGTATTGTTTAAATTTTGATTTTAATTCTGATAAAGTATAAGTTTTTTTCTGTTGTACAGATTCGCCATCTATGGTAAGTGTCCATGCAGATATATCTACATCTTCTGGCGGAATTCCGTTATTTCTGATAAACATATTTTTATTAGATGTTACTTTCTCATCTAACAAATGTGCTTTAGCTTCAATATTCCAAGGTTTATCATTTAAAACAACCATTTCCTTATCTAAATTAAACAAGGTAAACGGGTCTGTATCTTGTATGGCTAAAGGTTGGTAATTTTCTGGCATTTTAGAACCAAAAACAATATCTGCTCCAATAATACCTGCCATAGTAGTTAAAGTAGCCTTTTTAACAAAATTTCTTCTTTTCAAACTAATTATAAAATCAAATTATTACTCAATTTCACCCCTATTTCTTGCTCTAATATTAAAAAACATAGCAACAGACACTACCAAAGCTGATATGATGCCTACATAAAATCCTATGCTTAAATTGTTAAAGTCTGCAGTAAGTAAGTGCATTAAAATTAGTAATAAACAGAAGAATATTACAATAAATGGTATAATTTTTTTACTCATACTATTTTTTTTCTAGTACTTCTCCTAATTTAGACCCACTTATAACATAAGTATAAATCCACATAATAGTAAATGAAGGTATAAAATCTGTGCCAGGTATTAATTCTTCTACAAAAGATGCCATACCAGCTGCTTTACCAGCAGTACCTTTATACATTCTGGTCATTAACCAAAAAGAAAGTGGCGCCCAAACAACGTCTGAAAACTCTCCTATTCCTAAAACAGAAAATGAAAGCATTCCTATAGCATCAAAAAGAAGACCTAAGAGTAAGTCTCTGTATTTTGTATTTTTTTTATTTGTCATATTAAAATAGTTAATGTTATCTACTAATATACAAAAGTAATGCCAGTGTTTATTAGGATAAGTCTGAGCTTATTAACTTTAAAAACTCATTACGTGTTTCTTGTTTCTCAAACTGCCCTCTAAAACCAGATGTTGTGGTTACAGAGTTTTGTTTTTGTACGCCACGCATCATCATACACATATGCGATGCCTCTATAACAACTGCAACTCCTTGTGGCTTTAAGGTATTATTTAAACATTCTAAAATATCATGTGTTAAACGTTCTTGCACTTGTAGCCTTCTTGCAAAAACATCTACAATTCTAGGTATTTTACTTAATCCAACTATATGTCCGTTTGGTATATATGCTACGTGTGCTTTACCAAAAAAAGGCAACATATGGTGCTCACATAAAGAGTATAATTCTATATCTTTAATAATTACCATATCATCATAATCCTCTTTAAACATTGCAGCTTTTAATATTTTTACCGGATCTTGCTCATAACCTTGCGTTAAAAACATCATAGCTTTTGCTGCTCTTTCTGGTGTTTTTACCAAACCTTCTCTTTCTACATCTTCGCCTACACCTTCAATAATTTTAGCGTATTTTTCTTTTACAGATTCGGTTGCTTCTAAATTATATTCTTCAAAATTTTTATAAAAAGACATCTATATATTGTGTTTTATACTTGTTTTTGGGTTGATAAAGTCCTTGTTTAACTAAAACAGACTCTTCTATTTCAAAAATAGGTATTAAAATTGAATACCGCTTTCTTTTATTTATTTTTGCCATATCAACGCTAATGAGTACTTTCATCAGCGAAAAAGACAAGGAATGATAAAAGCTAAAAATATTCAAAAGTTTTACGGGAAACTTCAGGTTTTAAAAGGTGTAAATCTTCATATTAAAGAAAAAGAAATTGTCTCTATTGTTGGCTCTTCTGGTGCTGGTAAAACAACTTTATTACAAATACTAGGAACTCTAGATGTTATTTCTAAAACATCTTCTAGTGAGTTATTAATTAAAAACACAAATGTTACAAAACTAAAAGATAAGGAGTTAGCTAAGTTTAGGAATGAAAACATTGGTTTCATTTTTCAGTTTCATCAACTATTACCAGAGTTTACTGCTTTAGAAAATGTTTGTATACCTGCTTACATAAAAAAAACACCTAAAGAGGAAGCAGAAAAAAGAGGAAAAGAACTCTTAGACTTTCTAGGGCTTTCTCATAGATACCAACATAAACCTAACGAATTATCTGGAGGGGAACAACAACGTGTTGCTGTTGCAAGAGCTTTAATAAACAATCCTTCTATTATTTTTGCTGATGAACCTAGTGGTAACTTAGATTCTGAAAGCGCTGATAACCTTCATAAATTATTTTTTAAATTACGAGATGAATTTGGACAGACATTTGTGATTGTAACACACAATGAAGAACTTGCTGATATGGCAGATAGAAAATTGGTAATGGTAGACGGACAAATAACAACATAATATGCTAAAAATAGTTTACCAGTTTTTAAAAAATCCAACCAATACTCCTGATGAAAACACAGATTTTGGATACAGATTTATATCTTTTATAAAAATACTTTTTTGGGGATTATTAATAGGTATTGGCATAGTTGTTTTTAACTCTATTTGGGAAACTACAGGTATTTTAGGGCCTAACGAGCACGCTTTAAGCTCTGCTATGGACGACTATACTACTCCTATGCTATTTTTATTAATTGTTATAGTTGCTCCTTTGTTTGAAGAATTACTTTTTAGAGGTCCACTTGCTTTTTTTAAAGAAACCAAAAGGTTTAAAATAGCTTTATATGTATCTATTTTATTATTTGGTGCCGTACACATTAGTAATTTTGAAATTACACCAATGGCATTAGCGTTATCTCCATTTTTAGTAGCTCCACAATTGGTTTTAGGTGCTTTTGCTGGTTTTATTAGAGTTAAGTTTGGACTAATTTGGTCTATTGCACTACACGCTTGTCACAACTTTATCCTGTTTTTACCTTTAGCACTTATTAAACTTTTAGAACTTCCTATAGAATAATGACAAAAGCCGAGTTAAAAGAGTTTTTAGATGTTAAGGTTGTACAATACAACAATCCAGATTTTATAGAGTCAGATCCGTTACAAATTCCGCATCGTTTTACAAAAAAAGAAGATATAGAAATTGCTGGTTTTTTAACGGCAACTATAGCTTGGGGAAACCGTAAGAGTATTATTAAAAATGCGGATAAAATGATGGCTCTTATGCACAACTCTCCTCACGATTTTGTTTTAAACCATTCTGATGACGATTTGGGTAACTTTAAAGATTTTGTGCACCGTACATTTAATGAAACCGATTTTACTTTTTTTGTACAGAGTTTACGTAATATTTATATAAATCACGGTGGTTTAGAGGCTCTCTTTGCTAAACACACCCAAGGTAATGACTTGCAAACCGCAATCTCTAAATTTAAAGCTACCTTTTTTGAGATTGAACACCCAAAACGTACAACAAAACACATATCTGATCCCTTAAAAGGTTCTGCCGCTAAACGTATTAATATGTTTTTACGTTGGATGGTACGTGATGCTAGTAGCAAAGTAGATTTTGGTATTTGGAAAACCATAGATCCTGCACTACTATCTTGCCCATTAGATGTACACTCTGGCAACGTTGCTCGTAAATTGGGGTTATTAAAGCGTAAACAAAATGATGCTAAAGCCTTAGCAGAACTAGACAAAAGCTTACGAAAATTAGACTCAAAAGACCCATCTAAGTACGATTTTGCTTTATTTGGTCTTGGTGTTTTTGAAGGGTTTTAGATAGTTTTATCAACTACTAATAAATGCTTTTATTAAGAATTAAAATGAATACATAAAACTAAGTAAATGATATCTACCAAATAAATTCGTTTTTTGAGAATTTATAGAAAATTCATTTACATTTCTCTCTATAAATGAAGTGTTATTTAATAAATTAACCCCTTTTAATCCCAATTGCCAGTTTTTATTTTCTGGTCTATACATTACATCAAAATTTAAGAATGAATTGGTTGTACCCTTATCTGTAAAATTTGGAATAAAGTAGTTATAAGAAACAGTACTAAATAAGGATCTTGATGGTTTAAACAGTAGTTTAAAATTATTTTCTAAAGACTTATTTACAAATGAACTCTGATTTACGGTTTCTTGATAAGTAAACTTCGTTATATTTTCAAAATTAATTGATGAATTAAAAGCGGTTTTTAAGAAAAGACTATTAAACAAATAAAGAGCTTTATTGTCTCTCAAACCTGAATTATTAATGATGTTTTTATAATTATAAATTGAATAGTTTGATGAAATTTTGAAATTGGTTTTTATTGATGGGATTAATTTTGAAAAATTCAAGAAAAAACTAGTATTATCTGTGTATTCATTCAGAAAAAAACTTGTTGTTTTTATAGCGTTTTCATTTATATCTGTATTTGAAAAATAATTGCCTTTTTGCTTTAAGTAATCCACTCCAAAAGATAATGTTAACTGATTAAAAAGATCATTTTTAGAGTACATAAGACTATATTTTTGATTTTTTCGTGTTGTAATATCAGGTATATTATTTTTTACCATACGATTACTAATTAAAACTTGGTTCTCAAATACATTCTGAATTTTCTGTGTGTTTTGATTAAAACCTGTATTCAAATTTAAATACGAATTTAAATTAAACTTATACATCACTGATAATGAAGGTTCAAAAATAAAAATATCATCTAATGGGTTTGTAGCGCCTTTTAACTCCTGATAAAGTTGTTGAAAAGAGAGTTTTGGTGAAATAGAAAATTTTCCTATTTTCCAATTATACGACCCTTGAGTGTATATACTATTTTTAATAAAATTGATATCATTTAAACTACCATCAACTGCTAATTGTTGAGTGTTATTTTTGCTAATTAAATTAGAATAAAAAGTTTCTTTATCTAAATTAAACCCTACTAAAACACTATATTTATTGTTGTTTTTGCTTTTACCTAACAAAACTGTTTTAAAATCCGTGTAGTATTTTTTAGAAGAATTACTTTGTATATCACTATTAAATTTTTTTGTATTAAAAACAGAAGGATTAATGGTAAAACTTTGATCTAATTTATTAAAAGAGTTTATCAAGTTAATCTGTAAAGCCTTGTTACCTGACACCTTGTTGGTATACTCCAAGTTCTGTTTAAACAATTTATTTTGGGTATTAAGTAGTGAATTAAAATCATTCTCTTGGTTAGATATAGTTCTATATTCTGTATCTATCGTTTCATCCCTAAAACTAACGTTATACTCTAACAAAGAAGTTTTAGATGTGTTGTACTTTAATTCTAAATCTCCTCTGTAATGCAAAGGTTTTTTGTTTATATAATTATCATCAAAAATTGCAAACTGCTCATCCCCAGTAATTATAGAACTTTCTGAGAACTGGTTACTGTTTATTTTATCTGACAAATAATATAAATTTACTTTGGCCTTTAATTTGTCATTTAATTTATAAATACTATTAAAATTAGTAAACAACTGACTATTTTGATTTGATAAATTGTTATTAGTAACCTGATTAATATTATATTCTGGAATTATATTTTGAGTATGGTAATTTTCATCCTTTAACTGCTCCTGCGTAATTTGATTACCAGAATAATTAAAAGGAGACGAATTCTCACCAATAGAATTGTAAGTACCTACAGCAAAAGATTTATGTATTTTATTTATAGCCAATAAATTTGTTGATACATCTAGCGGGCTTTTTTTAGACTTGGTAAAACCACCCAACCCAATATCTACACTACCAGAAATATCACTTTTATTCTTCTTTAGTTTTAAATTTAAAGCAACTTTTTGGCTATTTTCAATCCCTTTTAAAAGTTTGTTTTCAGAGTAATTTTCTATAGCTTCAATTTCTTCAATTAAGTCTATATTTATATTTTTAGTACCTATAGTATAATTGTAATCAAACAAATTATCTCCTTCAATTGTAACAGTTTCTATAGATTTACCCCTGTAACTAATATTACCCGTACCACTATCAACCTCTATACCCGGAAGTTTCTTTAGTAAATCTTCTACTTTTCTTTCTGTACCATCTGCATAAGAATCTACATTGTAGGTAACAGTATCTTCTTTTATTGTAAATGCTTTCTTTTTTTCAACTACAACTTCATCTAAATATTCAATCTTTTCTTTAAACAATACAAACTTAAAAGTTAATGTATCTAATGGTTTTAATCCTTTTATCTCTTCTGTATAAGCTGTATACCCTGTGGCTTTAACAGTTAAAAACAAACTATTAGTAGAGTAACTTTTTTTAAGTTTATAAGTAAACGCTCCTTTAGTAACAAGTACAAACTCTTTAATTACACTAGCATTAGGTTCTTTTAGTAGTATTTGTGCGTTTATAGGTGTATTATCACTAGTAGTAACTGTACCTTTCATTACTTGTGAATAGCTTAATGCTATACTACTCAATAAAAGGAATAGTACTAGTAAAATTTTAGAACAAAGGAAATTTTTCAAAAGTTGTGTGTGGTATTATTTTTTAGAAAATTTCTTATGGTATTTATCTAGTGCATCATTATACTCTTTGTCGTCTTCATCTATATATAATTCAATACCACCTCTAGAAGATACTACACCTCCAGTATTTTCATTAGGTCTATAACTTAAAAGTTCTATTGCTTTTTTCTTGTACAAGTCTTTATAATCCTGCCAAGTTAGTGCATCTTTTGTATCAAAAGGATTTTCTAAAGTAGCTAATTTTAGCTTAGTATTTTTAATTTTTATAGGTTTAAAAGATATAAAGTTATCTATAGATTTCAGTTCTAAAATCATACCTGGTAAGCCATCATATTTATAAGGGCCACCTACAGGTAGATCTGATGTAAACCAAGCCTCATATTTTCTACCTCTAAAGTCCATTGTTGCTAATTGGCATTTAAAACCTAAAATTTCTTTTGAATTATTTTGAATGCTCCAATTAAAAATATTTAGACTATCCTTAACAACAAAATACTTGTAAGCAACTTCATGTTTAGAATAAAAGGTGCCATTGTTATAGTCCTTAAATAACGTACTAATATTTTTACCAGTTGGCGTAAAAGTAAATCTAGAATCGTCATCTTCATCTGTAATTACAACTTCTGTAATTTTTGATTTGCTTTTTTTTGTGTAAATAGACTTATTTAGCTCTACAAATTTATTTAGCTCATAAACACCTATAAAAGGTTTTCTACCTTCTTCAATAGTTAAAATTCTCTCATACAGCACTTTGTAAATATTTATGGAATCTTTTTGTGCAAACGCACTGTAAAAAGTTAATAATGTTATTATTATAAGAAATGTATTTCTTAACATATTTAGCAAACTAATTTCTAATTAGTCGGAAAATACTACTTATTGTAAGAAAAACAGCGTTTAATAGAAAAAATTATGAATACTTTATATATTTAAGTTAAAAACAATATATTTTCATTTCCTACTAAGAACAACCACTATATAGTAAAGACTAGCTCTTAAAATTTAAATACAATTATAATACTAAACATAGTAATATCTTCTCACAATAAATATATATCATAAATATTTATTTGTAATAATAAACTTACTTTTAAATAGATTTATTCATACATTTATAGCTTGTATTATATATAGTACATCAAGACTTATATCCTATAATATTTTTTAGAATAAAGGTCAATAATACTATTAACCACTTATAAATAACTACTTACTATGATGAAAAAACTCTTATTTATTAAACTATTATATGCGTTTACTTTTTTGTGTATAAATATATCTTATGCACAAAATGCCGCTTATTTTAATAAACTACGAACAGAAAAAGTAATTTCTACCAATTCTATAAATTGGGTTCAATTTGGTCCAGGAATGTCTGGATATTGCGAATTTTTCTGGAATCACCCTACGGATAAAAATACTATTTTAATGGCTCCAGATATGTTTAATGGCTACGGTTCCTTTGATGGTGGAAAATCATGGCAAACTATTAAAGATTATGATGGAGAAGGATTTGATATGGGAAGAACTTATGATGTTGAATTTTCTAGACAAAATCCAAATTTAGGCTTTGCAACTGATGAACTCGCTGGACTATATAAGACAACAAACAAAGGAAGAAGTTGGAAAAAAACAAATTTTAATTTAGGTGGAGCACATAATGAAATAGCTGTAGACCCAAAAAATGACAATATTTGGTATATTGGAGCAGGAACTTTTTGGGATTCTAAAAGGTTTCATAGAACCGCTAATGATAAAACTGGAGGTACTTTTAGACCCAAAGCTATTTTAGGCCATATTTATAAAAGTACTAATAAAGGCTCTACATGGAAAAAAATTACAAACGGACTTCCTGCAAAACTTGCTGTAGCTAAAATTATTGTTGATCCAACTAACACCAATAACGTAATAATGGCTGCAAATACAGGCCTTTATTTAAGCTCTAACAAGGGAGAAAGTTGGACTTTGGCTAAAAATAATGGCTTACCTAATAACCTTCCTAGAGATATGACATCTCATTATAATAAGGAAACAAATAAATTCACTTTATTTTTAGTAGATCAAACTAGTTTTTACAAATCTGAAAATACATTTTCTTCTAAAGGTGGTATTTACAAAAGCACAGACGGTGGTAAAAGTTGGACTTCAATAACAGGAGATTTAGGTATAAACTTAACTAAAATAACTAGTAATCCTACAAAATATTACTATAAAAGGTCTATTGCTAAATGGTTAGGAATTAATATTTCTGATGTAAGTAATAATTTACCTAAAAATATATTGCAAAACTATAATAGAATAGTTGTCAACCCAAAAAACTCAAACCAGATCTACGTTTCTCACAATGTAAAACATGACTTTTCTTTTGGTCCTGGAGACATCTGGAAAACAAACAATGGCGGACAAACTTGGTTTCCTATTGCTAGAACAGGAAAATATTGGAAAAATAATACAGACCAAAATTACTGGAATAGCAGAGCAGTAAAAGTATCTGGTAGTAATACCAAATTTGCTCACATACAAAAAAATATGGATGAAAGAGAAGAAATTTGGGGATGTAGGTTTATGTCTATTGATGTAGAAGGGAACGTATTTACTAGCTTAGACCAACAAGTACTTAAACTTACTAATGGTGAAAATAAGTGGAAACAGATTGATGATGATGAAACTTTTTACGGCAGTAAATCATGGATAGGTAAAGGAGGTAGTAATCTCCCTGGTAGATATATTTATCTTGAAACCGGAATTCCCAACAGAAAACTTTTTCTAAGCGGAGAACACGGATTATGGAAATCTACAGGCTTAGGTAGGTTTGCAAACTCTAATAAAGTTGCTACAACCCAATTAGAAGGTCAAAATAATACAAACGGAGCACATTCTATAGCAACTTTAGCAGTACACCCTAACAATCCCAATATAATATACACACTACAATTTAGACAAAAACACAGAGATAAATTTAGAAGATCTAAAGATGGCGGAAAAACTTGGGAAAATATAAGTACTCCTATTGATTATCCTGACACAAACCTATCGTCTCAGCACTTTTACAGTTCTTCTTTAATGATAGATCCTGTGTCTGCAAAAACTATATATTTTACACTTATGAGATACAGTCCTTCAGAAATTAATGAAGGTACTCCAGTGACTAATTTTAGTAAGTATGGTGTATACAAAAGCACAGATGGAGGAAAAAGTTGGTCTTTAAAAAATAATGGTTTACCAGCTAAATCTAGTATAAGAAGATTAGAGATGCACCCTACAAATAGTAACATAATTTATGCTGCTTCAAATTTATACAAAGGTGTAAATGGTGGGTTATACAGAACTAACAATAAAGCCCAAATATGGACTAAAATAAATACATTACCATCTTCCATAAAATCTGTAAATAATGTACATATAGATAAAACTACAAAAGATATTTACATCTCATGCGGAGTAAAAGGGTCTACAAATAATAATTCAGGAGGTGTTTGGAGAAGTAAAGACAATGCACAAACTTGGAAAAAAATATTTGATTTAAACTATGTTTGGCAAACCGAGACTTCTCCAATTAACCCTGAAATTATTGCTGTTACAGTCCCAAGATCTCCACAACACAAAAACCCAGGCATTTATATATCTAAAAACGGAGGAAACTCATGGATTAAAGCCAACAAAAATTTAGCACACGCACACTCTATTACAGATATTAAACCCGATAATAAGGACGAAAACACATTTTGGTGTTCTGGTTGGGGAAGCGGTTGGTACAAAGCAACTTGGAATAACACCAATACATTAAGTGCTATATCAAAAACTACATCTAAAGACAATAGTTTAGAAAAAGATAACGGCTTCTCTATTTTTCCTAACCCTACTACAGATATTCTTAAAATTAGATCCAGTTTAAACAACTGCGATATAACAATTTTTGATTTTAACGGAGAAATTGTTAAAAGCTTATTTCTAGGTGAAAATTCAACAAAAGAGGTATCTCTTTCTGGTTTAAAAAAAGGAATATATTTTGTTCAGTTTAAGCCAAAAAATGAAACTAAAAGCTTTACAAAAAAAGTAATTCTAAAATAATTATATTAGTTAAAGGCTGTCATTTTTGATAGCCTTTTAACTTCTTCTACTCTTTACTATTGTTTGTTTTTTTATCTTTTCTATTTTCTTGCCACTTGATTCTTAACATATAACTCTAAATCACCTCAAAAGCAATTTCGTCTCCTGTAAATTTCTGAGCTAGCACACTTATAGCAGCACTTGTAAGTTGTAACACTCTTGGGTAACCACCTGTTGTTTGGCAATCTTTCATTAAAATTATAAGTTGACCAGACGGAGTTAACTGTACTGTTCCTGGCAAAACCACAGAGGTTATTATGGGTTCTAATCTATTCTCTACCAGTTCTGATAGTTGATATGCCATTCTACTATTATTTTTAGATACCGTAAACACAGTGTTTAATAGTTTTTTTTGTTGATGAGCATTTAACTTACAAAACTCAGAACCCTTGTAAACTTTAATGATTTTCTCATCTAAATAAACATTATTTACAGCTAAACTAGCGTTTGATTGTTTTTCTAGAGTTTCAACACTATCAATAGACAAAAGGAGATTTTTTTGTATGGTTTGATGTTGAGTAACGTTTTTAAACATACTTCTACTTTTCATCACAACTTCAGTTAAAAATCCACCTAAAACAGCAATATAACCTCTAAAACCACTCTTTTTCACTCCAAAAGAGAGAATATCATCCTTTTTTACAACAATTACACTATTATTACTTACTGGTATGTTATTTAATTTTGACTGAAAATCTCCTCCAGTAATACATATTCTAGTACTACACAAAAACTGAAGCTTTGGTCCTGTCATTGTAAACTCTAAAACAGCTGCATTTGTAGTGTTTCCTAACAAAGAATTAGCCAACATAGCAGCTCTTTTATCCATAACACCAGCGTAAGGTACTCCGTATTGCTGATAGCCAAATCTACCTAAATCTTGTACCGATGTATAAAAACCTGTTTGCAATACCTTAACCATTGTAAATATCACTTTCTATTAAAAAAACATTAGCATTAACTAAAGTTTTAATATCATCATATTCCTTTTTTGTAACCGAATGAAACTGAATAGCATCTCCTGCTTTAGCAAAACAAGGAACATCTTTGTTTGCATTAAAAAAAGAAAGTGGTGAGTTGCCAATAATATTCCAACCTCCTGGGCTTTCTACTGGGTAAATACCAGTTTGGTTACCTCCTATTGCCACAGCACCTTTTTCTACTCTTAACCTAGGCGTTGCTTTTCTTGGCATTGTTAACTCTTTTGGCAATCCGCCTAAATACAAAAAACCTGGTAAAAACCCAATAAAATATACTGTATACACTGTTTTTGTGTGTAATTCTATTACTTTGGTTACTGATGTATTCTTCTCTTTAGCAATTTCTTTAAGGTCTATTCCAAATTCATCTTCATAACAAACAGGAATTTTCCAAAGCATACTATTACAATCTGTTTTTTTTCTTTTCTGAAGGTATATTTGTTTTAAATTTTCAATTTCATCAGACAAATCAACTTTAAAATCATCAAAAACTATTAAAAGAGAATTGTATGCCGTTGTAACTTGAATTCCGGATGTGTAAGCTGCTTCAATTTTAAATTTAAACGCTAATACATCATACAAAATATCTTTTGCTATAACTTGCTCCCATTCTACCAAAATAGAAGTGTCTCCAAATATTTTATAGTTTACGTTAGTCATAATATCTTAAGCAACATCAATATTTAAACTCTTCAATTTATTTTTTAACTGCTTCATAATTTCTACAGCATTAGGATTATCTCCGTGCAGACAAAATGTATCAGCCATTATTTTCTTTATAGAACCTTGAGCCGTTATTACAGTTTTATTGGTATACATACCGTAAACGTGACTAAATAAATTATCAAAATCTACTATAACTGCATTTTTTTGAGACCTAGAAACCAGTGTTAAATCATCATTATAATTACGATCTGCAAATGCCTCGTACTTAATTTTTAAATTTTCTTTTATTGCTATTTTTTCAATTACTGAATTGTAAGGAACATATAATTTTACAGGTAAATCTATACTTTTTACAGCTTTTACAACCACTTTTGCAATGTTTTCGTCTATAGCTGCCAAATTATACAAAGCGCCATGTGGCTTAATGTGGTGTAATACTGTTTTCTCCTCTACAATTACAGTTAGTAAGTTTAGTAATTGTTTTTGTATGGAGTTTAACAGCTTATCATTGCTAATTTCCATTGCCACTCTTCCAAAATTTTCTTTATCAGGAAAAGAAGGATGTGCACCTATTTTTACGTGATTTATTTTTGCCAAGCGTACAATATGTTTCATTAAATCCATAGTACCAGCGTGACCACCACAAGCAATATTACATGAGGAAATAAAAGGCATCAATTGCGACTCATTACCTACACCCTCACCAACATCTACATTAATATCTATTGTTTTTACTGCCATTAAAATAAATTTAAAGAAAACACTTTATTTAAAGTTGCTACAGATAGTAAAATACTAATAGCAAGAATTATAAAGCCTAATGTATTTTGAAAAACATTGTTTTTATATACACCCAAAACCGATTTTTTATTCATTATCCACAATAAAAAAGCAGCTATAATTGGCAGTAAAATTCCGTTTGCTATTTGAGCAAATTTTATAATGTCAATAGGTTTAATTCCTAATGAAGAAAACAAAACACCTAAAAACAAAATAAGCATCCAAACAGTTCTAAATTTTGAAAATTTTAAATTTGTAGACCACCCCAGACAACCACAAGTAACATAGGCAGCAGCTAATGGAGCTGTAATTGCACTAGTAATACCAGCTGCAAACAAACCAATAGCTAAAAAGTACTTTGCAAAACTACCAAACAAAGGTTCTAGTCCTTTGGCTAAATCGGCTGCAGAGTTAATGTCACTACCCTGTATTGCAGCAGCAGATATTATAACACACATAGATACCACACCTCCTAAAATTACGGCAACAATAGTATCTTTACGAGCATATTGCAAGTCTGTAACAGATTTCCATTTTTCACTAACCAATGAAGCGTGTAAAAATAAATTATAAGGCACAACAGTTGTTCCTATTAAAGCAATAACAGTTAATAACCCGTCTTTAGGTAAACTGGGCTTAAAAATACCGCTTAAAATTGCTATTAAATCTGGTTTGGTAATAATTGCAGTAATTAAAAAAGCCAAACTCATTGCTATTACTAAAGAAATTAGTGCTTTCTCTAAAACCTTATAATTACCAATAAACAGTAAAACAAAAGCAATTACACCCATTAATATACTTAAGTAATTAAAAGAAAAACTACCAAAACTTACATAAGATTCTCCTAAAAGTGCCTCTAACCCCAATATACCACCACTAATATTACCAGCCTCATAAACAGCATTACCTATAACAATTGCAGAAAGTATAAGCAGAATAGTAAACCATTTTAAAATTGGATTTTTAATTTCTGTACGTATAATATTGCTGAGTCCTTTTTGAGATACAATACCTACTCTAGCAGACATCTCTTGTAAAACAATTGTAGCAACTATAGAAAGTGCCATAGCCCACAACAAAGCAAATCCAAAATTTACACCAGCTAACGTGCATACCGTTATGGTTCCTGGACCAATAAAAGCTGCAGCAACTAGCGGACCTGGACCAATGTTTTTAAACCATTTTTTTATCATTCTGTAAGTTGGTTATTTTAGTTGAAAGATAAAAAACTTATAAGTTTATTGTACCTAAAATGTGACAAATATTAAATAAAGTGTTCTGTTTTTTTAAGATTGATTAAGCTTACCCCAACCACCCTTCTCTGTCTAAACTACGGTATTGTATAGCTTCAGAAATGTGATCTCCTAAAATAGCATCAGAATTAGCCAAGTCTGCAATTGTTCTTGCTACTTTTAAAATTCTGTCATACGCTCTAGCAGATAAGTTTAAACGCTCCATAGCTGTTTTTAATAATTCTTTAGAAGTTGTATCTAAAGCGCAATACTCACGTATTTGCTTGGTATTCATCTGCGCATTATAATGTATGTTTTCTAAGGCTTCAAAACGTTTGGTTTGCACTTCTCTAGCAGCGGTTACACGTTTACGAATTAGCACACTACTTTCTCCTTTTCGTTCTTCTGATAGTTTTTCAAAAGGAACAGGAGTAACTTCAATATGTATATCTATACGATCTAACAAGGGGCCAGATATTTTACTTAAATACCGTTGCATTTCTGCTGGTGAAGATGTTACTGGAGCATCTGGATCGTTAAAATAACCACCCGGACTAGGATTCATACTTGCAACCAACATAAAACTACTTGGATAGGTTACCGTAAAACGTGCTCTAGCAATAGTTACCTCTCTATCTTCAATTGGTTGGCGCATAACCTCTAGCACTTTACGCTCAAACTCTGGCAGCTCATCTAAAAATAAAACTCCGTTATGAGATAAAGATATTTCGCCTGGTTGCGGGTAACTTCCGCCACCTACTAAAGCAGCAGAGCTAATGGTGTGGTGTGGATTTCTAAACGGACGCTGATTCATTAATCCTGCGTTTTTAATTTTACCTACTACACTATGTATTTTAGTGGTTTCTAAAGCCTCGTGTAGTGTCATTGGAGGCAAAATAGATGGTAAACGCTTGGCTAACATTGTTTTTCCTGCTCCTGGAGGACCTATTAAAATAATGTTATGTCCGCCTGCTGCAGCAATTTCCATACTTCGTTTAATGCTTTCTTGCCCTTTAACATCAGAAAAATCGAACTCTGGAAACTCTAAACTTTTATAAAATTCTTCTCGCGTATCTACAATAGTTTGTTCTAGAGGCACATCTTTATCAAAAAACTCTATTACTTCTGTAATATTTTCTACTCCAAACACCTTTAATCCAGATACTATTGCAGCTTCTTTTACATTCTGTTTAGGCAATATAAATCCTTCAAAACCTTCTTCTTTAGCTTTAATAGCTATTGGCAAAGCACCAGTAATAGGTTGCAAACTTCCGTCTAAAGAAATTTCTCCCATTATTAAATACTTTTCTATGTTGTCTGATTTTATTTGTCCAGATGCACTTAAAATTCCTAAAGCAAGTGTTAAATCGTACGCAGAACCCTCTTTACGTAAATCGGCCGGAGCCATATTTATTGTTATTTTTTTACCTGGAATTTTGTAACCGTTATTCTGCAAAGCAGCAGCAATTCTGTAGTTACTTTCTTTTATTGCATTGTCTGGCAAACCTACTAAATGGTAGCCAATACCTTTGTTAATATTAACTTCTACTGTAATTGTTGTAGCTTCTACTCCAAAAACAGCACTACCAAAAACCTTTGTAAGCATTCAATTTTATTTTTCTTAAAAGTAAGAAAAATAATCTAAAAGTTAACGCTTGTATATTTTAATATGAATACACATATAAGATCCTGCTCTACTTATCTTCTGGCTTAAAAACTAATAAAGATTTTTTTGTTGCTATAATCTCCTCTTTATTCATCATCATTTTGCGAAACTCACCTTTTAAGTACATTTTAGCTTGGTCATTATAATGCGAGCTAAACGGACTACCAGATTGCCCTGTTGGTAGTATGCTTATACTGTTTTCTATATCAGAAAAATCTATAATTCTACGTGTAGATGGCCCTGAAGTTACTCTGTACACACTATCTCCGCTATACGTAAAACCCATATTATTTATAACCTCTTTTGTACCATTTACAGGAAAAGGACCAACATTAAAATATTTTCTTAAAGATGCTACTTTGCCAATAGGATGCTCGTGTTCTAGTGTGTGTATTTTTCCCCACGTCCATACATCTGTATTTGTGCCAAATTGTGTTTTTAATGAGGTTAGAGCATCTACAAAAGAAGCCTGAAAAACGTCATCTGCAGTTTCTACTTTGGTTGTGCTTACATTATCCCACCAAATAGAAGCTTTGTTGCTTACCAAGGGTGCAATTAGTCGCTTATGAAAATGTGTAGTTAGTAATTGTTTAAAAAGCTCATCACCCAACTCATCTTTAAATGTATTTTTAAGCATAAAAAATACCCAACGTTGGTAAATACTAGATTCTATGCTACTTGTGGTGGCACTGCCGTCCCAATTGGTTAGCTTATCTAGCAACTTAATATCATCATCTGTTAAATTACTAATATCTATATTTTTAGACATATTTTTAGCAACCATTGGATCTACAGAAGAAGTAATATCTGTAATCATTTTAGAAACCGACTCTTTATCCCAGTCATTTTTAGGTTTTAAAAGCTGCTCTATACGTTTTGCTCTGTTCTCTGGTAAGTAATATCCTGGAAAAAATCTTCCATTAATAGTATCTGGCTGGTTATTGGCAGAGTACACAAACTCCCAAGGTGGATTTTCTGCGTGTGGATTTTCAGAAAAATCTAAAAAATCTCCTCGCTCTTGCTCTCCACTTACTCCATTTAAAATTAACTTTGTATTGGTACTATCTGGCATTGTATAAAGTTTAGCAGTTGCCCACCAAGCTACATTACCATCTGCATCACCATACATAATATTAAGGCCAGGTGCGTGTAAATCTCTTAAATGACGCTTAAAAGTACTCATAGACTCAGAATGGGACATTCCGTATAAGGCACTTAGTAATTTATTATCTACCTGTGTGTATATCCAAGAAATTGTCACTGGACTTTCTCCTGCTACACTTGCAGCTAAACCGTTTAATACAGCTCCATGCCTTGTAAATTTAAGTGTGAATTTAACATCGTCTTCTCCCTTTACTTTTATAACTTTTTCCTTGTAAGTGTATTTTTTCCAGCCGTTTTCTGTTTTGTATTCTGTAGTATCTTGCGGATTAGTTTCCTCGTAATAAAAATCTACATCATCATTCTCAAACATTGTTAAACCATAGGCCAACTGTCTGTTGTGTGCTAATAGAGGAAAAGGAACTCCTGCTAAATGGTACCCGTATTTTTTATAGGTTGGCGTACTCAAATGCGCCTCATACCAAACGGTAGGTTGTGAAAACCCAATGTGCGGATCGTTTGCCAGTATTACAGCTCCATTCTTTGTTTTATCTGGTGATAAAACCCAGCTGTTACTCCCCTCAAATTGTGGCACTGGCAGCTTTTCTAATGCAGAGGCTAATTTACTAGCTAAATTTAGCTGCAGTGTATCTTTTAAAGGATCATAATTTTTAATATAGGTTGATGTTGGTTCCGTATCTATAGATAAATCCTGCAAATAAGCAGCGCCAAGCTTGTTTTTAATATTGCTAAGTAACGGGTCTGTTTTGTGTGCCATAGCAAAACTAAAAGCCATATACCCAATGGTATTGTGTATATCTTTAAGTGTAAAAGGGCGCTTATCTACTCCTGTAAGATAAAATTCTACCGGAGTTGGACCTTCTTCCATAAATTGATTAACACCATCTAAATAAGCCTCTGCAAGCTTTACATAGTCACTATTTGGATCTAAATTAGCTACAGTTTTTTTAGAGTAATCATCTATTCCTAACGCTAAAAACAGTTTATCTGTTTCTACTAAGTCTTCACCAAAAATTTCTGATAATTCTCCTGCTCCAATACGTCTAAGTAATTCCATTTGCCACAACCTATCTTGCGCATGCACATACCCTAGTGTGCGTATTGCATCTTTTTCTGTAGCTCCATAAATATGAGGAATACCGTAATTATCATAATAGACATTTACTTTTTCTGATAAATTTTTTAAATCGTTCTCCCCTTCATAAACAGGAGTTAAGGAGTAAAGAAAAATACAAAGTCCCAAGAATAACAATCCTAAGATTGGGATTGTTATTTTTAGTATCTTTTTCAATCGGCGCATGGCGTAGGTTGTTTGCCTAAAGGTAAAATTAAATTTTAAAAAAGAAAATCTATTTCAACAGCAAAAAATAAAAAAATAACGGTATTATTTTAACAATTTGATTTTAAGAATTTTAGATGTTTCGTCATCAACCTTAAATCTATTGTCTGCACGTATACCAACTACCCAAACTATAGCGGAGCCAGAACATAATAACCACTGTTCTTCTTTAGCCACTACACTTAATTTTATGTCTTTATAAAATTTACTTAGTTTCTTTTTTCCGTGCTGTCCAAATGGGTAAAAAACATCTCCTTCTTCCCTCTTACGCAGTACTAATGGAAATTTAAGCTTTGACTTATCTACAAAAATAGTTGTCACCTCTGGTTTTTCTATGTCAGCAACCTCTTTTAAGTTTATGTGTATTGGGTGGTCTAATATATCTTGTTCTTTATTTATTAGGTAAACATCAGAATTAGGCTCTTTTAGCTCTTGTAGTAACAAATTTTCTCTGTTTTTTACTAATCTGTGTGTTCTAGATAAAACCTGCTTTCCGCTCATTGCAGTAAGTAAATTGGCAACATCTTGCCACTCTGTAAAGCCATAATCACTAAACAATGCATACAAATAGGTTTTTAAGGGTGTATAACTTAATAGTTTTTGTACAGATATCTCTGTTATTCCCTTTTTTGATATAAATAGCTCTTTTTTAAGTAGTCTAATATAATCCTTTGCTAGTATATTGGTTTCTTGCAAGTAAGTCTGTGTATTACTAAAGTTTTGCAAAAAAGTTGGATGCAGCTCTTTTAACTCTGGCACTATATTATGCCTTATTCTGTTTCTTAAATATTTGGTTTCTTGGTTGCTTTTATCTTCTCGCCAGATAATATTATTTAATTTAGCATAGTCCAAAATTTGAGCGCGAGTAAAAGGTAATAATGGCCTAGAAAGTGAAGCTGTTTTAGACGGAATTCCAAGCAAACCATCTACTCCTGTACCACGAGATAAGTTTATTAAAAAGGTTTCTAAATTATCATCTGCTTGGTGACCAGTTAGTAACGTGCAAAGGTTGTTTTCTTCTATTAATTTGGCAAACCAAGCATACCTTAACTCTCTTGCTGCCATTTGAATAGATACTTTATTTTTACTCACATAACCACTTGTATCAAAATTAGTTACATATATTTTTTTATTTAACTGTAGTGCTAAATTACGAACAGATTCTTCATCTGCATCACTAGCACTATCACGCAGCTTAAAGTTACAGTGCGCTATAGAAAAATCTAAATTTAATTGCGCACACAAATGCACTAAAATAACACTGTCTACACCACCACTACAGGCCACCAAAAATGGACGTTGCAATAACAACGGAAAATTTGTTTTTATATGGTGTTTAAATTCTTTTAGCACACTACAAATGTAACTAAAGTTTAAGAT
The DNA here is from genome assembly GCF_002813425.1 of Cellulophaga sp. RHA19. NCBI lineage: Bacteria > Pseudomonadati > Bacteroidota > Flavobacteriia > Flavobacteriales > Flavobacteriaceae > Cellulophaga > Cellulophaga sp. RHA19. Next base: position 2,733,048 of record NZ_PHUL01000001.1, on the reverse strand, counting down.
ACTTTACCCTCTAAAACCTGTCTCATTGCTTTAGCTTTTAGCAAACACTCTTCGTATTCCTTTTCTGGACTAGCTTTTGCTGTAATTGCACCACCAACAGAGAATGATACATATTTTTCTGTGGCATTGTATAAAATACTACGTATAATCACATTAAAATCAAAATCTTGTTCTGGAGTAATATACCCAACGGTACCACTGTAAACACCTCTTTTTGTAGCTTCTAATTCTTCAATAATTTTCATCGCAGAAACCTTAGGTGCACCTGTCATGCTACCCATTGGGAACGTTTCTTTTAAAATATCAACCACATTTTTATCACTCTTAACAGTTGAAGTAATTGTTGAAATCATTTGATGTACTTGATTGTAAGTATACACCTTACACAACTCAGTAACTTGCACACTTCCTTTAATGGCACTTTTAGACAAATCATTCCGCACCAAATCTACAATCATTACATTCTCTGCACGTTCTTTTTCATCTAACGCCAAATTTGTTCGTAGTTTTTCGTCTTCTAATTTATCTAAAGAACGTTTTGCTGTGCCTTTTATAGGCTGAGAAATTACTGTTGTACCTTCTTTTTTTATGTAACGTTCCGGGGAAGCAGATGCCACATACTTATCATTCAACTTTAAAAAAACTGAGAAAGGAGCTTCAGATATTTTATTAAGTTCATTATAAGTTTCTAACGGATTAATTTCTGTGTCTTCAGCATAAAATTCCTGACAAAAATTAGCTTCGTAAATATCTCCTCTATGTATTTTTTGAAGCATTTTACCTACTCTATCAAAATAATCATCTTTAAAAATTCTCATTTTAATATGTATGTTCTTTTCTTTTGTCTCTTTTTTGTTTTTAAGGGTGATATTGGTAATCTCATCAAAATCAATTTTTATCTCATCATCAACCATATTTAGGTATATAAAATGAGCAGTATCACCTTGTATTTGTATTATTTTTTTAGGCTGAAAAAAATATAATTCAGGAAAATGAAGTCCGTCAAAATTCTCAGATTTTAATCGTTCTACATTATTCTTTAAATCGTACGTTAGATAACCAAAAATCCAGTCTTTTGTTTCTGTTTGATACGTTTTTAAATCATCAAAAGCATTAAAACTATCTGTAGACAATGCGGTTAAAGCATCTACTGCCAACATACCATCAAAAGAACTATATTGGTTATTATGTGAGTTGCTGTCTAACCAAACAACCTCATAGAACTGCTGACTCCATACAAGTAATTTAGCTTTAAAAACTTGTACATCATCAACTTTAAAAGAAAAAGACTTACGCAAGGGCTTATAATTTTTCTAAAAATTGATTAACAGCTGCTTGATACTCTGTTTTTACATCTGAAGCAATTAAAACACCTTCTTTAAAATTGTCGTTAAAAGATGGTAAAGCAAAGGTAGCTACTATTTCTGCTCCAAAGCGAGGCAATACACCTTCTGCTTGTTTTAAAGCGCTTAAAGCGCCTCTTTTACCTGGTGAGGTTGCCAATAAAAGTACTTTTTTACCTTCAAGAAAATTACGATCTAATCTAGATAGCCAATCAATTAAATTTTTAAAAAAGGAAGATAAACCACTATTGTGTTCATTTACAGAAATAACAAGAGCATCTGCCTTGGCAATAGCATCATTAATTTCTTTTAGTTCTGATGAAAACCCGTTGTTTTTCTCTGCATCCTCACTATACATTGAGATAGTAACTTTGGCCATATCTAAAACTGTTACATCATTATTGCCTAAAATACCTGCTGTAAATGTTGCTAATTTATGGTTTATAGAGGTGCTAGAATTGCTTCCTGCAAAGGCTAAAATAGTACTCATTTTATATAGTTTTTAACGAAAATACCGTAAAAAACAATCAATTGCGAGCATTTTAGCTAATTTTGCAAACGAAAATAATAAAACCAACTGTAAAACAAGCACATAGCTTTTTTTTAAACCACTAATGAAGAATAAAACCAACAGATTATACTTTATAGACGCAATGCGTGCTTGGGCTATTTTAATGATGTTACAAGGTCATTTTATAGACGGATTATTAGATTTTGAATATAGAGATAAATCTATTTTAGCTTATGCTATATGGAGTTATTTTAGAGGAATGACTGCTCCTGTTTTTTTTACAGTTTCTGGCTTTATATTTACGTATTTACTTGTTAGAGGAGATAAAAAAGGATTAAAAAATCCGCGAGTAAAAAAAGGAATTAAACGTGGATTACAATTAATTCTAATAGGCTATTTATTAAGAATGAACCTTTTTAGTGTTATTTTTGGAGAAATCTACGACTCCTTTTTCTACGTAGATGTGCTACATTGCATTGGATTCTCTATCTTAGGAATAATAGCCTTGTATTTACTAACAAGTAAAACAAAGCCAGTTATTTTTACTACTATATTAGTGACAATTACAATTGTTTTATTTTTATTTGAACCAACATACGACAAACTACCACACTCTTATTTACCACAAGCTATTGCTAACTACATTACTAAATTATATGGTTCTGTATTTACTATAATACCTTGGTTTGGCTATGCTACTTTTGGTGCTTTTATGGCTATGTTATTTACAAAATATAAAAACTACCAAAAACTATACATAACAGCTATACCAATATGTGTTGTTACAGGACTATTTTTAATTTTTGGATCATCGCCTTTATTTGCTTTTATATGCGATATAACAAATACAAGTTTTTTGTATGCTGTGTACACTAACAATTATTTATTCATCAGGCTTGGAGATGTGCTCATCATATTCTCTATTTTTATGATGCTACGCTACTACCTTACTAATAAAACTATTTTAAAAATTGGTCAGAACACGCTTGCCATTTACGTAATACACTTTGTTATTTTATACGGTAGTTTTACTGGACTTGGGTTTTATCACTTTTTTAAATATTCTTTAACCCCTGCAAAAGCAATAATTGGCGCTGCTTTATTTATGTTTAGCTCTACATACTTGGCCTTATTGTATGATAAACACGAACTTAAAATTAAAAACAGAATACAAAAAGTAAAGTTTGCTACTTTAAAGCTATTTAGACTAGCTAAAAATTAAGTTTTGCTATTTTTTGATGCTTAGTTTTACGCTATGTTTACAGCCAAATAACTATAAAAATGAGCAACGACAAACAATACTCGCCAATTAAAGTAGAATTAGAAAAAGATAAAAACTACGGATGGTGTACTTGTGCACACAGCAGCAACCAACCATTTTGTGATGGTTCTCACAAGGCACATAACGCAACACCGTCTATGCGTTTTTCTGTTGAAGAAGCAAAAACCTACAATATGTGTACTTGTAAATTAACAAGCAACCCTCCATTTTGCGACGGTTCTCATAAAAAATAAGCACACTACAACATAAAAAAGTCCTTAAGTAATTTTTCTTGAGGACTTTTTTTGTGTTTTACACGTATGTTAATTAGAAACAATTTAGTACAAAAAACTACAAATTATATAGATTTGCATACTGACATTAAAATACGAATGAAAAACACTACAACCATTTACAACTCTGTATTAACTATTGCAGGGAGCGACTCTGGAGGTTGCGCAGGCATACAAGCAGATATTAAAAGCATTAGTGCTAACGGAGGCTTTGCAACTACTGCAATTACAGCTATTACAGCACAAAACACGTTAGGAGTTAATGCAATCTATCCAATTCCTACTACAGAAATTAAAAACCAAATAGTAGCTGTATTAAGCGATATAAATGTTGGTGCTATAAAAATTGGAATGCTACAATCTGCAAAGATTATAAAAGCAGTATTAGAAACTCTAGAAGCTCATAAAGACATGCCTATTGTTTTAGACCCTGTGATGGTAGCATCTTCTGGAGATAATTTGTTAGACAATGTAGGCTTAGAGGCCATAAAGTTACTTTTGCCATTAGCAACCTTAATAACTCCAAATATACCAGAAGCACAAGTTTTACTTAAGATTGATACTATTTCTCCTGAAAATATGCCACAAATGGCAGAAAAAATTGGAAAAATGTACAAAACATCGGTTTTGTTAAAAGGCGGACATATAGAAAATAGTCAAACCTTAGTAGACGTATTATACAACTACCAAACCAACTCGTTACACAATTTTAGTAAAACACAGGTAAACACTAAAAACACACACGGTACTGGTTGTACATTATCTTCTGCTATTGCTACACATTTAGCACTTGGAAATAGTTTAAAAGACGCTGTACAAAAAGGAATAACTTACACACACCACGCAATAGTTGCTGGTAAAAGTAAAGAACTAGGAAAAGGAAATGGTCCTGTAGACCATTTTTACAAACTACATTAAACAAAAAAGGCTGCTCTGTTGAGCAGCCTTTTTTATATCTATTAAGATAAAAGCTTAAATATGTAAAGCTCTATCTCCTGTTGCAGCTAAAGCCGCCTCTTTAATAGCCTCTGTAAATGTTGGGTGAGCGTGAGACATTCTAGATACATCCTCTGCACTAGCTCTGTACTCCATAGCAACAACTGCTTCTGCAATCATATCTGCTGCACGTGCACCAACCATATGTACACCTAAAATTTCGTCTGTATTTTTATCTGCAAGTACTTTTACAAAACCGTCTAAATCCATACTAGCTCTAGATCTACCTAAAGCACGCATAGGAAACTGACCAACTTTATAATCAACACCAGCTTCTTTTAACTGCTCTTCTGTTTTACCTACAGCAGCAACTTCTGGCCAAGTATAAACAACACCAGGAATTAAGTTGTAGTCTATATGTGGTTTTTGACCCGCAATAGTTTCTGCAACAAAAGTACCTTCTTCTTCAGCCTTGTGAGCCAACATAGCACCTTTAATTACATCACCAATTGCATAAATATTAGAAGCGCTTGTTTGCAAATGCTCATTAACATCTACTAAACCTCTGTCTGTAAGTTTTACACCAGCAGCTTCTGCGTTTAAACCATCTGTATAAGCATGACGACCAACAGCTACCAAACAGTAATCTCCAGTGAAAGTAACTTCTTCACCTTTTTTATTATCTGCTTTAACTATAACTTCATCACCATTACGTTCCACAGATTTTACCTTATGAGACAAGTTCATTTTAAATTTCTGTTTCTTTAAAACTTTATTAAGTTCTTTAGAAACTCCTTTATCCATAGTTGGTACTATACGGTCCATATACTCAACAACAGATACTTCTGCACCTAACCTTTTGTATACTTGTCCTAACTCCAAACCAATAACTCCACCACCAATAATAATAAGGTGCTTTGGCACCTCTTTAAGTTTTAATGCTTCTGTAGATGTTATAACACGCTCTTTATCTAACTTAATAAAAGGCAAGGTAGATGGTTTACTACCAGTTGCTATAATTGTATGTTTTGCTTCAATTTCTGTAGTTTCTTCACCTACTATAGAAATATGCGTAGCATCTTTAAAAGAACCAGTACCTACGTAAACGTCTATTTTATTTTTTTTCATTAAAAAATCAATACCACCAGTAGTTTGGTCTACAACGGCTTGCTTACGAGAAATCATTTTCTCTAAATTGATTTTAATTTCGCCAGGAATATCAATTCCGTGCTCTTCAAAATGCTTTACTGCATCTTCATAATGATGAGAAGAGTCTAACAACGCCTTAGACGGAATACAGCCTACATTTAAACACGTACCACCTAAAGTTGAATATTTCTCTATTATTGCTGTTTTCATTCCTAATTGTGCGCAACGTATAGCTGCAACATACCCTCCAGGACCTGAGCCTATTACGGCAACATCATATGAATTCATATCTTTTTCTTTGATTAAAGTTGTAAAATTAGCACTATTTTTTGTGGATAGGAAATTATAATACCTTCCTCTTTTTATTATAACAAATTTTTAGCGTTTTAGTGCGTATAAACACATAAACTAAACGCCAAGTTCTATAGCTGTAGTATGTTTTACCTCATTTATTACAAAAGAACTTTGCGTACTACCAATATGGTTTAATGCTATTGACTTAACAAACATAAATACATTGAAAACACAATATAATGATCTCAGAATTAAAAAAAAGAATGGTTTACATATTGTATTTCCAGAATTACAATTACACCTATATCAATCAAAAATAAAAGAACTAATTAGACTATCTAATGGTTTAATTAGACTATCTATTGTTTTAGATAATGATATTAAAAGAACTTATAATTTGATAAAAAAGTGTAAACAAAACTTGGCTATTTTATAATAATACAACCACTAGTATGAAGATATAAAACTTGCAAGAAACGCTCCAAAATTGTAATATTACAAGGTAATTAACTAACTCAATTTAATGCAAAACCAAAACTTAAGCACCTCAGACCCTAAAAATGAGCATATTGTAGATAATAAAGAATTAAATTTCTTTGAAGCTTTAATTCCGGTTTTAATTTTAATGTCGCTTTTAGCTTACAATATCTTCTTTGTAGACGGACAAGAATGGTTTGGTGCATACACAAATCAAATAATACTTTTAATTGGTGGTGTTATTGCTGCAATTGTTGGGTTATTTAATAAAACTTCTTTTGTTACTATGGGAAAAGAAGTTTGGGAAAACCTAAAAAGTGTTTTTATACCTATACTAATATTGGTTATGGTTGGTGCTTTAGCTGGTACTTGGCTGGTTAGCGGTATTATACCTGCTATGGTTTATTACGGATTACAAGTTTTAAATCCTAGTATATTTTTACCTGCCTCTGTTATTATTGCTGCTATAATTTCTATAGCTACAGGTAGTAGCTGGACCACGTCTGCAACAGTTGGTATTGCATTAATTGGTATTGGTTCTGCCCTTGGTATTAACCCAGGAATGATTGCTGGTGCTGTAATTTCTGGAGCTTATTTTGGAGATAAAATGTCTCCTTTAAGTGACACAACCAACCTTGCTCCTGCTATGGCTGGCACAGATTTGTTTACACATATAAAATATATGACTATTACTACTGTGCCAACACTTATAGTTACACTTATTTTCTTTAGTGTTTTAAGTGCCAATATAGATACAAATGGCACTACAGATATTGCCTTTATTTTAGATACAATAGATGCTAATTTTACCATAACACCATTATTATTTATAGTACCTGTGGCTGTAGTTGCTCTTATTTTATTAAAAACAAAACCTTTGGTTGCATTACTTTCTGGTGTAGGCTTAGCTATAGTATTTGCTTTTATCTTTCAGCCAAAATTACTAGATAAATTAAGTGATTCTAAGATAAACTCTATTGTTACTGCTGTCCTAACAGATACTAATGTAAGTATAGATGATAGTGAACAAGTAGCAAAATTTTCTACCGAAGAAATAGCAGTTATTAAACAAAATAAGGACTTAAGCAAAGTTTTTACTGGTGATGACTTAGAAGGTATTTATACAAAAGAAGATTTAGCAGCTGTTTTTTCTGGTCTAACTAAAGACAAAAGTGTTTTAGCAAGTACTGCTGATAATTTAGATAAATTAATTACCAAAAAGCGATTACGAAAACTATTTAGTGCTGGCGGAATTAATGGTATGCTTTGGACTATTTTACTAATATGTTGCGCAATGGTCTTTGGTGGTATTATGGATGGTATTGGAGCCTTAGCAAGAATTACCAAAGCACTACTATCTATAGCTACAACTACCTTTGGTTTGTTTGCTAGTACTGTTGCTAGTTGTTTGGGTTTAAATGCTATTGCTAGTGATCAATATTTAGCAATTGTTATTCCTGGTAAAATGTTTAAAAAGGCATATGAAGATAAAGGTCTTGCTCCAGAAAACTTAAGTAGAACCTTAGAAGATTCTGGTACTGTAACCTCTGTACTAATACCTTGGAATACTTGTGGAGCTTATCAATCTAGTGTTTTAGGCGTTGGAGTTGGCGAGTATTTTATTTACGCTATGTTTAACTGGTTAAGCCCATTTACTACATTATTATTTGCTGCTTTAAACATTAAAATAAGACAGTTACGTTCTAAATAAATTTTAACATAAAGAATCTTTATTCTTCTATAAAGAATTAAAATTTTATTAAACTAAAAAAGCATATTTGTAGGTTATATTTGCAGTAACAAAATGTATAACCTTAAATAAAAAATATATGGCTTTTGTAGGAAAAAAATTCCCAGATTTAAACGTTAATGCAATGAACGAAATGGGTGATACTTTCAAACTAAACGTATTGGAAGAAGCTAAGAACAATAATAAAAAAGTATTATTATTCTGGTACCCTAAAGATTTTACTTTTGTATGTCCAACGGAATTACACGCTTTTCAGTCTGCATTAGCAGAATTTGAAAAAAGAAATACAATAGTAATTGGAGCTTCTTGTGATACTCCTGAAGTACACTTTGCTTGGTTAAATACGCCAAAAGATAATGGTGGTATAGAAGGTGTTACTTACCCAATTTTAGCAGATAGCAACAGAAACTTAGCTTCTACATTAGGAATCTTAGATATATCTAACGAAACTTATAATGATGAAACAGGAGTTATAACTGTAGATGGTGACAATGTTACTTATAGAGCAACTTACTTAATTGACGAAGAAGGTACTGTTTTTCATGAAGGAATTAACCATATGCCTTTAGGAAGAAATGTAAACGAGTTTTTACGTTTAGTAGATGCTTACACTCACGTACAAGAAAAAGGTGAAGTTTGTCCTGCAAACTGGGAAGAAGGTAAAGAAGCTATGCAAGCTAACGCTAAAGGTACTGCAGAATACTTAGCTTCTAACGTAAACTAATTTTAGTATGTTACTAGAACTAGAACAAGACAATTTAGCAGAACTAATTGCTGAGCACAAAAAAGTGGTTGTGCAATACTCTGCTACTTGGTGTGGAAACTGTAGAATAATGAAGCCTAAATTTAAAAAAGAGGCTGCTGCTAACGAAGACATTACATTTATTTTAGCTGATGCTGAAAAATTTCCGGAATCTAGAAAATTAGCCAATGTAGATAATTTACCTACGTTTGCTACGTTTGAAAACGGAAACATTAAAAACCAGACGCAGACAAATAAATATGATGTTTTAAAAGAATTAGTACATGAAATTGCCAGTAATTAAACACCTTACAAGTTTTATAAAAGAGAACGATGAAGATTACGTTCTTGAAACAATTGAAACTTTAGAGGCGCTAACAGAAGTATCATCTATAAAAGATGAAGAACTAGATGTTATTGGAGAACTAATTTCTAATATGTATGGTGCTTTAGAGGTACAAAAATCTATTAAAGAAGGTGTGCCAGAAAAAGAAGCTCTAAACAGTTTTATGAAACGTGTATTAGGTTCTATAGACAAATAAACAGTAAAACACTGTTACATAATAAAGCCACAATTCTAGAAATTAGAATTGTGGCTTTTATTTATTAAAGAAACTGTTACAACAAACTACTAAAAAAACCTCTGAAATTAATTTTCAGAGGTTTTTTTATTCTTACACTAAACTAAAAGAGATTCTAAATCGCTTAAACCTTGCATCTTTGCGTGATCTAATGCTGTATTACCTCTTTGGTCTGCTACAGTTTTATCTGCATTCTTATCTAATAACATTTTAATAATTGACTGTCTATTAAATGTTGCCGCATAAATTAAAGGAGTAGCTCCAGATAAGTTAACTGCGTTTACATCTGCTCCTTCTCCAATTAGATATTCTGCAATTGCATCAAAACCTTTAAAACATACTCCCATTAAAGCCGTATTTCCAGAGGAATCCTTATCATCTATTGGTGCATTATTGTCTAGTAAAACCTTAGCTATATCTAAGTAATTATAATAAGTTGCTAAAATTAAAGGTGTAGAGCCACGTGTATCTTTTACAGATACTAATTCTTGGTTCTCTTTTAACATTTTTGCTACTTCTTCTGTATTCTCTTCTCGTATTGCATTAAAAAATGCTGTTGTAGTTTCTGTCATTTTATAGTTATAAAAAAAGGGATAAGCACTAATGCTTACCCCAAATAATGCGTTATTATCTTAATAATTTTCTAATTCTGATATACCTAAAGCCTTACGTACTCCATTTCCATAAGCAGGATCTGCCTTATCAAAATGCACTAACTGTCTCTCTATAATTTCCATAGAAACACCTTGCATTGCAGCAGCTATATTGCTAAACAATCTGTTTTTCTGCCCCTCATCAAACATTCTAAACAAATCTCCTGGTTGCTTATACTCGCCATACGTATCATTTTCTTCATAACGTTTGGCATCACCACTAATTTTCATTGGTGGTTCTTCTACAGTTGGGTCTTCTACAGCTCCTCCTTTACTATTTGGTTCATAATAAGCATCTGGGTTACCAAAATCATTGGTGAAGAAACGCATAGAACCATCTTTATGGTAGTGATTAACTTCAGATTTAGCTGCATTTGCCGGTAAAGCTTCATAATGCGTACCTAATCTATACCTATGAGCATCTGCGTATGAAAAAATACGAGCTTGTAGTACTTTATCAGGAGAAAAACCTATTCCTGGTACTATGTTAGATGGTGAGTAAGCCGCATTTTCAATATACTGCCAGTAATTTTCTGGGTTTTTATTTAGCTCCAACTCTCCTACCTCAATTAACGGGTAATCTGCATGCGGCCAAACCTTAGTTAAATCAAACGGATTGTATGGTGTTTTTTCAGCATCTGCCTCTGGCATTACCTGTATTTTTAATGTCCACTTAGGAAAATCACCTTTTTCAATAGCTCCAAAAAGTTCTTCTTGGTATTTTTCTCTAGTTTCTCCTATTATTTTAGCCGACTCTTCATTGGTGTAATGTTTGTGACCTTGTTGTGTTTTAAAGTGAAATTTTACCCAAAAACGTTCTCCGTCATTATTCCAAAAGCTATAGGTATGTGACCCGTAACCATTCATATGCATTGGTGTAACAGGTATACCTCTATCAGACATTAAAATAGTTACTTGGTGCAAACTCTCTGGAGACAAAGACCAATAATCCCACATTGCTTCTGGTGAGCGTAAATTTGTTTTAGGATGTCTTTTTTGTGTATGTATAAAATCTGGAAATTTATAACCATCTCTTAAAAAGAAAACTGGAGTATTGTTACCTACCATATCCCAATTACCTTCTTCTGTATAAAACTTAACAGAAAAACCACGCACATCCCTTTCTGTATCTGCAGCTCCCATTTCACCTGCTACTGTAGAAAAACGAGATAAAACAGGTGTTTTTTTACCTACAGATGAAAATATTTTTGCTCTTGTATATTTACTTATATCGTGGGTTACCGTAAAAGTACCCATTGCCCCCCAACCTTTTGCGTGTACTACACGTTCTGGTATACGCTCTCTATTTTGGTGTGCTAACTTTTCTAACAGCTTGTAATCTTGCATTAAAACAGGCCCTCTATCACCAGCCGTTTGTGAACGCTGATTGTTAGATACTGGAGCTCCTGCAGATGTGGTAAGTTTTTTATTTTCCATAACAGTCTATATTTTTATTGAGATAAAATTAGCTAAAAATCTTTTCGGATATAAGTTAAGAAATTGATAGATTTTATCAAAGAATAAATTAACCTTATACTAAAAGTAAAATCAATAAATTTACGCTATTAAAATAGACTCAATCCATGCAATATTCTTTTTTATTAAAATAGTTACATATCACTCATATATTTTTTAATTTCACACCAAAATTAAAACACGCACATTATGGCTACAGTAACGTTAAAAGGAAATAAAATAAATACATTAGGTAATTTACCAGAAGTTGGTGCTACAGCTCCAGAATTTAAATTAACTAAAAACGATTTATCTACTGCTACCTTAGAAAATTACAAGGGTAAAAAAGTAGTATTAAATATATTCCCAAGTGTAGACACTGGCACATGCGCACAGTCTGTTAGACAATTTAATAAAGAAGCATCTACATTAGAAAACACTGTTGTTTTATGTATTTCTAAAGATTTACCATTTGCACAAGCACGTTTTTGTGGTGCAGAAGGTTTAGATAATGTAGAAATGTTATCAGATTTTAAAGACGGTAACTTTGGTAAAGCTTATAATTTATCTTTTGCAGATGGGCCATTAGAAGCCTTATTGTCTAGATCTATTGTTGTTTTAAATGAAGAAGGAAACGTTGTTTACACAGAACAAGTAGCAGAAACAACTGAAGAACCAAATTATAAGTCAGCTTTAGAAGCTCTATAAGTATGCCAAAAGAAAATTTTGTATTAAACAGAATTCGTAGTGTTGGTTACGCTTTAAAGGGTGCTTTTTTACTTTTAAAGACTGAAGCTAGTATAAAGGTTCAGTTCTTTATATGTATTTTAATTACCATTTTTGGTTTTTATTATAATATATCTAATATAGAATGGATATTACAGATATTTGCCATTGGTTTAGTTATGGGCATAGAAGGTGTTAATACTGCTATAGAAAAAATAGCAGACTACATACAACCAGAGTTTGATGCAAAAATTGGCTTTATAAAAGACGTAGCTGCAGGTGCTGTTATGATAGTTTCTATAGCAGCATCTATTATAGGATGTATTATTTACATTCCAAAAATTTTTAACTTGTAACCAAATTTAAGTTACATATATTAAGGTATACATATTTAATGGCAAAAAAGACTACTAAAAAGAAAGCTGCTACTCCTAAGCAGAAACGCAGTATTGGCTTATCTAAACAAAATAAAATATTGTTAGGTAGTGTTATAATGCTTTTTGCTATTGCTTTGTTTTTCTCTTTTACATCTTTCTATTTTACGTGGCAAGACGATCAAAGTTTATTGTCTGAATTTGCTAATAGAAACGAACAAGCTAAAAACTTACTAAACAAATTTGGCGCAAGCATAGGTCATTTATTTTTATATAAAGGATTTGGAGTTGCTTCATTTATTTTTCCTGTTCTATTATTTTTATCTGGTTTAACTTTATTTTTTAGTTTACCTAAAAACGGACTTGTAAAAAAATGGATTTGGGGGTTAATATTTGTACTGTGGTTATCTGTAGCACTAGGTTTCTTTGCCGCTAAGTGGCCTTTATTAGGTGGTTTAGTTGGTTTTGAAATGAACGATTTTCTACAAGACTATACCGGTAAAATTGGTGTTTTACTACTTCTAATTTTTGGATTGATATTTATTTTAGTCCGACTATTTAAGTTTACACCAGAAAGTGCTTTACAGTATTTTAAACAGAAAAAAACTGCTTTAACTGATGAGTTAAATAATGTTGATGATGAGTCTTCTACTTCAACCAAAAAAGAAAAGCAAACTGAAGAGGTTATTGTAGAGGAAACTCCTGTAGTTGTAGATACTTATACTCACAAAGAAAAAATTCCTCCTATAGAAAAGGAAAAACCTGTAGAGGATAATAGTTTTGAGGTTACTGTAGCCGAAGATGAAGAAAATGTAGAGGAAAGCTTAAATATAGAGGTAGAAAAAATTACTGAAGAAAAAGAAGAGATTGACAACCTAGCAGATAAACTAGTTGATGATTTTGGTGAATTTGATCCTACTTTAGAACTTGCAAACTACAAGTTTCCACACATAGAGTTATTAGACCAACACGGTGCAGGTGGCGGAATAACAATTAACCAAGAAGAGCTAGAAGAAAATAAAAACAAAATTGTAGAAACTTTAAAAAACTACAAAATAGGAATTGCACAAATTAAAGCCACTATTGGACCTACAGTTACATTGTATGAAATTGTACCAGATGCTGGTGTGCGTATCTCAAAAATAAAAAACTTAGAAGATGACATTGCACTTTCTTTAGCTGCACTTGGCATACGTATTATAGCTCCAATACCTGGTAAAGGAACTATTGGTATAGAGGTTCCTAACAAAAACCCTTCTATAGTATCTATGCGTTCTGTAATAGCAAGTACAAAATTTCAGAAAGCAGAAATGGAGCTACCAATTGCTTTTGGTAAAACCATTAGTAATGAAACACTTGTGGTAGATTTAGCTAAAATGCCACACCTACTTATGGCCGGTGCTACTGGGCAAGGTAAGTCTGTTGGTTTAAATGCTGTATTAACATCACTCCTATACAAAAAACACCCAGCAGAGGTAAAATTTGTATTGGTAGATCCTAAAAAAGTAGAATTAACGCTATTTAATAAAATAGAACGTCACTTTTTAGCCAAACTGCCAGATTCTGAAGATGCCATTATTACAGATAATGCAAAAGTTATAAACACTTTAAATTCTCTTTGTATAGAAATGGATAACAGGTACGAGTTGCTAAAGGCTGCAATGGTACGTAACCTAAAAGAATACAATGTTAAATTTAAAGCTCGTAAACTAAACCCAAATGACGGTCATATGTTTTTACCATACATTGTATTGGTAATAGATGAATTTGCAGATTTAATTATGACAGCTGGTAAAGAGGTAGAAACTCCTATTGCTCGTTTAGCGCAATTGGCCAGAGCCATTGGTATTCACTTAATTATAGCAACACAAAGACCTTCTGTAAATGTAATTACAGGTATTATAAAAGCAAATTTCCCAGCACGTATAGCATTTAGAGTAACTTCTAAAATAGATTCTAGAACTATACTAGATGCACAAGGAGCAGACCAATTAATTGGTCGTGGAGATATGCTTTATACACAGGGTAACGATGTAATTCGTGTACAATGTGCCTTTGTAGATACGCCAGAAGTAGAAAAAATTACAGGTTACATAGGCTCACAAAGAGCGTACGCAGAAGCTCTTTTACTGCCAGAATATGTTGGTCCAGATGAGTCTGGCACAAGTATTGCTAATGATATAGCAGATCGCGATAAATTATTTAGAGAAGCTGCAGAAGTTATAGTAATTGCACAGCAAGGATCTGCTTCTTTAATACAACGAAAATTAAAATTAGGGTATAACAGAGCAGGTAGAATTATAGATCAGTTAGAGGCTGCAGGCATTGTTGGTCAATTTGAAGGTAGTAAAGCAAGACAGGTTTTGGTACCAGATATGATGGCTCTAGATCAATTATTAGAAAACGAAAAAAAATAACAATTAATAAATCATATAAAATGAGAAAATTAGGAGTTTTAGTATTCATATTAATAGCAAATGTATCTTTTGCGCAAAATTCCGAGAAAGCAAAAGCTTTATTAGACAAGGTTTATAATAAAGTAACTAGCTATAATAATATTTTTGTGGACTTTAAACACTCACTTAACAATAGTGAAGCCAATATAAATAGAGAAACAAGAGGAGACGTTACTTTACAAGGTGAAAAATACTTGTTTAACTACCTTGGTTCTATGCAATTGTTTGATGGTAAAAAAGTCTATACTGTTGTACCAGATAACGAAGAAGTGACTATTGAAGATAAGTCTAATGATGACAATGCAATGACACCTTCTAAAATGCTTACATTTTACAAATCTGGACATAATTATGCTTGGGATAAATTACAAACTGTAAACGGAAGAAAAATACAATACATTAAATTAATTCCGATAGACTCTAATTCTGAGATAAAATCTAGGCTTTTAGGTATAGATGTAGAAACAAAACACATCTACAACCTTATAGAAACTGGTGATAATGGTACAAAAACCACAATTACTGTTAATTCTTTTAAAACAAATCAAACTTTATCAAAAAGCTTATTTACTTTTGACCTTAAAAAGTACGAGGATGACGGGTACTATATCATAAGAAATTAAGCCATTGAAATTATTAGATCGTTACATTCTAACAAAGTTTCTTTTTAACTTTTTCAGTTCGTTTGCAATATTGATGTTAATCTTCATATTCCAAACGATCTGGTTGTATATAGGAGACTTAGCTGGTAAAGGACTAGACTTACTTATTATTGGTAAGTTTATTTTTTACTTTATGCCAAGTTTAGTAGATAAAGTATTGCCTTTAACGGTGGTGCTTTCTTCTATTTTAACCTTTGGTACTTTAGCAGAGAATTATGAGTTTGCAGCAATGAAAGCCTCGGGTATTTCTTTGCAGCGTGCAATGCGTACCATTGTGGTATTTGTTTTGCTTTTAGGTACTGTTGCTTTTTTCTTTGCAAACAACGTAGCCCCTGCTGCTGCTCATAAAATTTATAACCTAAAACGAAACATTGGTAACGTAAAACCTGCCGCCATTATTGCTGAAGGTATTTTTAGTGATTTTGAAGGGATGAACATCAAGGTTGATAAAAAGTCCGGAGAAAACGATCGTTTTTTAGATAATATTATCATTCACAAAAAAACTAAAAATAATATTAGCAATGTAGTTATAAAAGCTAAAAAAGGTGAATTAGTTAGTAGTGAAGATTCTGATATTGTAAAACTTATACTAAAAGACGGTAACTATTATGAAGATGTGCAGTCTAAAAATAGTAAAACCAAGCAAAAAGTTCCGTTTGCTAAAGCTAAGTTTAACGAGTACATTATAAATATTGTACTTTCTATGGACGATCAGGATTTAGAAGAGGATCGTAATGTAGATACCGAAAAAATGAAAAAGGTATCTAGACTTATTGTAGACATAGATTCTATTAGAGAAGATAACATAAAAACTATAAAAGCTTTTTCTAAAAATATAATTAGTAGATCTGGTGCTTTTAAAGCAGATTTTGGATTTAAAAAGCCAAAACCTATGTTAGACGAGGCTTCTAAAGAAGAAGTTGCTACTGTAGTAAAAAACAAAAAAGCCGAAAAGACTAATAAAGATACCATTGTTTATACTGGAGATATTGCAGCGTTGTATGAAGAGCCTATGCAAATGCAATTATATAACTCAGCACACAGTTCTACTACCAATGTATTAAGCTCTGTTACTGCCAGAAAAAAAGAATTAGTTATTAAATACCAACGTTACAACATACATATATTAGCCCTACATAGTAAATATGCATTGGCTTTTTCTTGTATCATTTTATTTTTTGTTGGTGCACCGTTAGGCGCTATTATTAGAAAAGGTGGTATGGGATTACCTATGGTAATTGCTATTGTACTTTTCTTGGCATACTACTTTTTAGGAGTATTTGTTGGTAACTCAGCTAAAGTTGGTAAAATACCACCAGCACTAGCTGCTTGGATCCCTACTTTAGTAATGCTACCTCTAGGTGTATTTTTAACCATAAGAGCAACAAATGATAAGGGCCTAATTTCTTTTGGCGATATTATTTACTTGATAAAAAAACAGTTTATTAAAAATTCCAAGACTAAAACTAATGGAAAATAAAATACAGTTAAATACAATTGAAGAAGCAATAGAAGACATCCGTAAAGGAAAAGTTATTATTGTTGTTGATGATGAAGATAGAGAAAATGAAGGTGATTTTGTAGCTGCTGCAGAAGCTGTTACTCCAGAGATGATAAACTTTATGGCTACTCACGGTCGTGGTTTAATTTGTGCTCCTTTAACAGAAGGTCGTTGTAAAGAATTAGGTTTACACGTAATGGTAACCAATAATACAGACCCTATGGAAACTGCTTTTACAGTATCTGTAGATTTAAAAGGTAGAGGCGTTACTACAGGAATTTCTGCAGGAGACAGAGCTGCAACTGTAAAAGCATTTACAGAGAACGATATAAAACCTCAAGATTTAGCAAGACCGGGACATATTTTTCCTTTAATTGCTAAAGAAGGTGGTGTTTTACGTAGAACAGGACATACTGAAGCTGCAATAGATTTTGCTCGTTTAGCAGGATTTAAGCCAGCTGGTGTTATTGTTGAAATAATGAACGAAGATGGTTCTATGGCTCGTTTGCCACAATTGATAGATGTTGCCAAAAAGTTTGACTTAAAAGTTGTTTCTATTGAAGCTCTTATTGCATATAGAATGGAGCACGATAGTCTTATTGAAAAGAAAGAACAATTTACAATTGAAACTCGTTTTGGTGAATTTAGACTACACGCCTACCAACAAACAACTAATGACCAAATACATATTGCTCTTACAAAAGGTAGCTGGAATAAGGATGAACAAATACTTACGCGTATAAACTCTACCTTAGTAAATAATGATATTTTAGGTACGCTTACCAATAATCCAGATCAGAAATTAGAGGATATGTTTGCCGCTATTAATAAAGAAGGTAAAGGAGCTATGGTTTTTATTAACCAAGAATCTCAGTCTCTTAATTTATTAAATAGATTATCTCAGCTTAAAAAACTACAAGGTAACGGTTTAGTTAAAGCACCTAAAGTAGATATGGATAGTAGAGATTTTGGTGTTGGTGCACAAATATTACACGATTTAAATATTAGCAAAGTAAAACTACTAACTAATACTACGCAATCTAGACGTGTGGGTATTGTTGGTTATGGTTTAGAAATTATAGATTACGTTAAGTACTAATTAACTTAACTACAACAAATAAAAAATCCCTTAAAACTAAGTTTTAAGGGATTTTTCTATTTTTAATAATCTATACTAAATTATAATACAGATTTTATTGCTTTAACCATATTAGCAGCTCTCTGCTCTACTTCCTCATCAGTCCATCCTAATTTTACTAGACAAGAAATTGTTCTACTAATCCATTGGTCAGATTTAGAAAAGTCTGACTTGCTATAATCTGGCAGTTGCTCTTTAACCTCATTAGGTAGCTTACCTAAAGATGTTAAATTAGTTAAGTGAGCCCATTTTTTATAGTAATGCCAATTATTTGCATACCAGTAAAAACAAGCATCAACACTATTTTCACCTAAAGCTTTATGCGCTTTTTTAGTTAATTCTTCTGTTGGTAAAAATATAGATAAGAAAGAGTAATTTTCTTCTCCTCCTTCAGGTACAGCTCTAAAAGTTACCTCTGGTATTGTAGACAATGTATTACGTAAAATAGTATACGTTTTTTTCTGTATTGCTATAAATTCATCTAATCTTTGTACCTGAGCTACACCTACTGCTGCGTGTAATTCTGAAATTCTGTAGTTGTATCCTAAAAATGGGTGATCTTCTGCTCCCCTATCTTTACCTATGTGATCATGACCATGATCTGAATAATGGTCTGCATTTTTATAGTACTGCTCATTGTTAGTAATTACAGCACCACCTTCACCACAAGTTATTGTTTTTACATAATCAAAAGAAAAACATCCTAAATCTCCGTAACTACCTAAAGGTTTACCTTCATAAGTACCACCAATTGCTTGGCAAGCATCTTCTAATAACAATAAATTATGCTTGTCACAAATAGCTTTTAAAGCACTTAAATTAGCCATAGAACCACACATATGCACAGGCATAACTACCTTTGTCTTTGGCGTAATTGCTTTTTCTACCGCTTCTGGATCTAAGGTTAACGTATTATCTACATCAACTAAAATAGGAACAGCTCCTAATGCTAAAATAGACTCAAAACTAGCAACAAAAGTAAATGTTGGCATAATTACTTCGTCTCCTGCACCAATACCTGCACTAGCCAATGCAACTGTTAAAGCTGCAGTACCACTACTTACCAATTGTGCATAACCTACTTCCATTCTTTTAGTTAAGGCTTCCTCTAGCTCTAATGCCTTCCATTGGTCGCCACGCATACCGTCAAAACCATAACGCATTAAAACACCTGAGTCTAGTACCTTTTGTACTTCTGCTCTTTCCTTATCTCCAAAAAATTCAAATCCTGGCATATTGTATATTTTTCTTATTTTTTAATCTTAACAACGCTATTATAAAATAGCTTCAATAGAACTGTAAAGTTACTAATTTTAGGCTATTTCTATCACACTTTCTACAGTCTCTTTACGTACTTTTTTAAAGGTAGAAAACACATCGTCATCTGCTCTTATACCTATTGGCATAACCAAAACAGAAGCCAAATTTAGCTTATCTAATCCTAATAGTGTATCATATTCTGCAGGCACAAAGCCCTCCATTGGGCAAGCATCTACTTCTACCGCAGCACAAACAGTTAACAAGTTTCCTAAAATAAGGTAAGCCTGATTAATTGCCCATTGTGCTATTTCTTGCTCGTTTTTTTTACTAAAACTAGCTGTTAATTGTTCTTTAAACGGATCTAAAATATCAGAACTAGTACCTCTTACTTGTTGTACTCGTTTAAAATAATTAGCTATATAAGCAGAGCTTATTTCAGTTTCTCTACATAAAACCAATACGTGAGACGCCTGCGACACTTGCTGTTGCTTGTATGAGCTTGCTGCCAACTGCTGCTGTAATGCTTTGTTTTTAACAACAACCATTTTTGTAGGTTGTAAACCATATGATGTAGCTGTTAAGTTAAAAGCTTCTTTTATTGCTTCTATTTTTGCATCTGATAGTACAATATCTTCATTAAACTTTTTAACAGCGTAACGCCATTCTAACTTTTTAATAATCTCCATTTTTCATCAATTGTATTAAAAAAACCAAAGTTTAATAGCCATAACAACAATCATTAGCATTAAAAACTTTTTTATAAATCCGTCTCCCCTAGCAACAGAAACTCTACTTGCTACCCAAGCACCAGAACCATTACCTATTGCCAAAACAAGACCTATTTCCCAAATTATTTTATCATAATATATAAAAACCGCAAGCGCCGCTAAAGTATAGATTAAAACTACCGCTACTTTTGTTGCGTTGGCACGTACTAAGGTCATACGGTTGGCATAATGTAAAAACAGAATAACTATAAAACCTAAACCTGCATTAATAAAGCCGCCATAAATACCAAAAAAGAAAAAGGCTATTACTCCAATCCACAAGTATTTACCTGTAATACGCTCGTGTATATCTTCGGTTTTTAATTTTGGTTTAAAAATAATGATGAGCAATACAACCATCATTACTACAGCTAAAATTCTATTAAAAGTTTCACCGCTAACCTCTACAGCTATATTTGCGCCAACTATAGAACCCAACATTGCAGATATACCTAAGTAAATATTAAACGGAAAAGTACTTACACCTTTACTTTTAAAACCTGCAACACCTAAGACAGACTGTATAGCTACTGCTACCCTATTGGTACCATTTGCTATACTAGGTGGCACACCAAAAAATATTAATACTGCCAATGAAATTAAGGATCCTCCACCTGCAACTGTATTAATAAATCCTACTGCAAAACCAACTACAATTAATAGTAGGTAATGATACCATTCTTCCATAGCGTGCAAAAATACGGTTTTATAGTGTTTTTATATAACTTTTGGTTTATTAGTGATTTTTAACCGTAAAACTGATCAAAAAACACATTATTACATCCAATAATACTTTTATATCTATTCTTCAAAAAGTACTATAAACACTTAATATATTAGAAATATGCTACTTAGTTTTTGCTCCATACTTTTTAAAATTTTTATTATTGCGCTTTAGTTGCATTAAAATAAAATAATAATATATTTGCACTCAGTTAACGCAACATAGTTGTAATATAAAAGTATTGTTTGTAGTAATTTATGAAATTACATCAGTTTAAAAATAGCATTACATATTTGTTACTTGCCCTTTTCTTTACAATGAAAATAGCAGGACTACACTCTATAACTCACTTAGACAATCATGATGAGCATACAGACTGTGCTATTTGCGATTATATAACTGTACAAAACAATACTCCCATACTTTCTGTAAACTTTACTTTTACAGAAGTTTGTAAGCTAAAACCTATTTTAGCACAAAAAATTACTAAAGGTTACAATGTTTACTTTTCTAACCCAGATAGTAGTGTTCAGTTATTTTGTAGACCTCCTCCGCCTTACTGCTAATTGTCTTTTATAGTTGTGTGTTTATTTTGTAATTGAGCTAGTTTGCTTTGTTACAATGCTAACCTTATGAATGTTAAACTACACATAAAGCTATAGACATATTTATTAGTTAAATACCATTATAACAATACATAACAGCTAATTATGCTTTATAAAATGCTGAGTATATGCTTATTTATTAGCATATGTTCTACTGCAACAGCGCAAAATTCTTTTAAGATAAAAGGATCTGTGCTAGATGCCAATACCTTAAAACCTATAGAAGGTGCTAATATTACGGGTAATAATTTATTTGCCGTTTCTTCTTCTACAGGAGAGTTTATTATTAAAAACAACAAAAAACAAACTAGTTCTATTACTATATCTCACGTAGGTTATGCTTCAGAAACTGTTACTATTAATTTAAAAAATAATGCTAACAAACACATTAAAGTACTTTTAAAAGAGTCTTCTACCGTTTTAAATGAAGTAGCAGTTACAGGAAAAACTAAACGTAGAAAAGCAAAAGAATCTCCAATAGTTACACATACAGTTAGCAAAGAATTTCTAGATAAAAACAGAGAAAACAGTCTTATGCAGACTTTAAGTAAAATACCTGGTGTTAGTACTATAAATATTGGTTCTGGACAAAGTAAACCCGTTATAAGAGGGCTTGGTTTTAATAGAGTTGCTGTGGTGCAAAACGGTATTAAACACGAGGCTCAACAATGGGGTAACGATCACGGACTTGAAATAGACCAACAAGGAATTGAAAACATACAAATTATAAAAGGTCCGGCTTCATTACTTTTTGGGTCAGATGCTATTGCAGGCGTTGTTAATATTCAACCAAATAAAATACCATTACAAAACTCTTTTAATGGCGACCTAAATATTCTTGGAGAAAGTAATAACGACTTACTTGGTGTATCTGTAGGCTTAACATCTAGAAAAGAAAAATGGTTTTATCGTACAAGATTAACATATAGAGATTATGGTGACTACAAAGTACCTACATCTAAAATTAATTATGAAAATTACATTTTTGAGCTTCATAAAAATAATTTAAGAAACACTGCTGGTAAAGAGGCCAATGCCAGTGTTAGTATTGGTTACGTTGCAGATAATATAAAAACAGAAACACTATTTAGCAATGTAAATGCTAAAAACGGATTTTTTGCAAATGCACATGGTTTAGAGGTTAGAACATCTAAAATAGATTATGATACCTCTAACAGAGATATAGATTTACCCTACCACAAAGTAAATCATTTTAGAGTTAGCAATAACACTACTGTAAACACAGGTGAACATATTTTACATTTTGATTTAGGTTTTCAGAACAACAAAAGAGAAGAACACTCAGAACCTATTCCGCATGGGTATATGCCCAAGCCACCAAATACTAAAGAACGTGTTTTTACTAAAAATACCTACACTTTAAATGCCAGAGATGCATTTAACATTCATAACAAACACCATATGGTAATGGGTGTAAATATGGAACTGCAAAACAACACTATTGGTGGTTGGGGATTTTTAATTCCTGAATATAATCGTTTTACTGTTGGTGCTTTTGGGTATGATCAGTTTAAAATTAACTCTAATTTACACCTACTAGCTGGTGCACGTTATGACTATGGTATTATAGACACTAAAGCGTATTATGATTGGTTTCCTTCTACTGTAAAAAACAATGATGGCTCTACCTCCCAAGAATATTTACAACGCTCTAAAAACAAAAGTTTAAACTTTAATAACTTAAGTGCTTCTGTTGGTCTTAGCTATATTAACAACAATACAACTTACAAAATAAACCTTGGTAAAAGCTTTAGGATGCCACTAGCTAACGAGTTGGCATCAGACGGTGTTAATTATCATATGTATAGGTTTGAGAAAGGAAATTTAGACTTAAAACCAGAGGTAGCTTATCAACTAGACTTAGATATAAATCACACTAAAAAACAGTTTAGTTTAGGCATTAGCCCTTTTATTAATTTATTTGAGAACTACATATACTTAAATCCAACCTCAAATTATTTTGAAACATTACAAATTTACGAATACACACAAAGCAAAGTTTTTAGGTTTGGCGGAGAATTTAATGCAAGTACCACAGTTATAAAAAATGTAACACTAAGCGCATCTGCAGAATATGTGTACTCTAGGCAAACTAGTGGGTTAAAAAAAGATTTTACACTCCCTTTTTCACCTCCATTATCTGGTCTATTTTCTGCCTCTTATCAATTTAAAGATTTTTCATTTTTTAAAAGACCTCTAATCTCTGTAGATTATAAAATTACTGCAGCACAAGAAGAAATTGTACCTCCAGAGCAGACTACAGACGGTTACAATGTGCTGCATATGTCGTTTACATCAAAAATGAACATTTTTAAAAACAGTGCTCCAGTAGATTTAAGACTAAAATTAAATAACGTATTCAATACCAAATATTACAATCACACTAGTTTTTATAGGCTGATAGATGTTCCTGAAGCTGGTAGAAACATTTCGGTGTCATTAACAATTCCATTTAAATAAATACAAACAACAATTAAAATTAAAAAAATGAAAACAAACATTAAAAAGGCAAATTTTAAATTTTTAGCAATCGTTGCTTTTCTAGGACTCTTTTTACAATCATGTAGTAGTGATGATGATTCTAATGCTTTAAATGCTCCTTTAATTACAGATTTTGAGTATGGCGAAGGTGGTGACCATTCTACAGAACAGTACGTTTATAGAGGTTCTGACATTCATTTAGAAGCAAAAATTAATGCAGAAGCTACTGTAAAAAGTATTGCTATTAGCATTCATGCACACGACTTAGAAGTTGGTGAAGGTGAAGAAGAATGGGATTTTGAAAAAGTTTATACTGGTGCTAACTACCAAGTAATTAATCCTACATTTCATGAGCACATAGATGTACCATCTAATGTACCTGCTGGTGAGTACCACATAGAGTTGGTTGTTACAGATGAAGAAGGAAATAGCACTGAAGTAGAAGGTCATATAGATATTAAAGATCCTATTGCTTTAAGTGATATCTCTTTAGATGCAAGCGTTGTTAGAGGAAAGGATTTTCATGCAGAATTTATGATAAATGCTGTAAATGGTATACATAATATTACTGTAGATATACACGCTCACGGTCTTACTCTTAAAGATGGTGAAGAAGAATGGGATTTTGAAAAAGAATACTTAGAAAAATACCATGAAAAAACTGAAGCTGAATTTCACGAGCATATAGATGTGCCTGCTACTGCACCTGCTGGCGAGTATCATATGGTTTTTACTGTTGAAGATGAAGACGGTAACACCAAAAAATACGATACACATATTGATGTAACTGAATAATAAAAAATACCGCATAGAGTGTTTTTCTCTATGCGGTTTTAAAAATTCTGAAAATGAAAATTAAATTAAAATATTTCTTTTTTTTACCATTATTAACTATTATTTCTTCTTGTTCTAGTGATGATAGTAGTGATAAAGATGAAGAAAAACCAACAATTAGCATTAATTACACTCAAGGTTTTCCACAACCGTGTGTGCAATTAGTAAAAGGAGAAACCTATAGTTTTAGAGCTCAGGTTACAGACAACAAAGCTTTGGCATCTTATAGTTTAGATGTTCATAATAATTTTGACCATCATACCCATGATGACCAAGAGGGAGAATGTAATTTAGAACCTATTAAACAAGCCATAAACCCTTTTATTTATATGGAAAACTATACGATTCCTGAAGGTTCTACCAGTTATGAAATAAACGTAAGCTTAACAATTCCGGACGATATTGATACGGGTGATTACCACTGTGCTTACTCTGTAACAGACCAAACAGGCTGGCAATCTAGAACCTCTATAGACATAAAAATAGTAGATTAATTTTACCGTTAAGTAGTACAATGCTAGGTGTTAATTAAGTTAAAACTAAGCAGATTCTTTTTTTTGCATTCCAGTTGCATTATTTTTGTACTATGGGTATTGTAAGAAAAACAAAGTCGGTTAAAATATTACACGATGAATTTGATAAAAGTTCAGCTGCAATTTCTGTAACTACTTTAATTGAGCGTTTTAGTGCTCAAATGAATAAAACTACTATTTATCGTGTTTTAGATAAGTTTGAAGATGATGGTTATTTACATTCATTTTTAGGCAAAAACGGTCATAAATGGTACGCAAAATGTAATGGATGTTCATCTAGCAATCATTCAGATGCGCACCCACATTTTCAATGTTCTAACTGTGGTAAGGTAGATTGCCTGCCTGCAGATGTTGTAATACCTAAAATACCTAACAGGGTTGTAGATGTTTCACAAGTACTTTTACAAGGTAAGTGCGAGCAGTGCCATACATAAACACAAAACATAACTTATAATTCTAAAAAAAGAGGTAATTGTCATTATCTCTTTTTTTAGTTTTAAATAGTTTATACATTTACTAACAAACCCAATCATAAATAATAACCACCAACCGATGAATCAAAATTTAGAAAACACGTATAATTTATCTAGCAGAAAAAGAAGAATAGTTGCATTTGCTATTGATCACTGTTTATTCACATTTTTAATTGTAAGTATTGTTTTTTTATCACTTGGGTCGGATTTTATAAACGAAACCAATTTTAGTAACATTTTGTTTAAGATGTTACCATCTATGGTTATTGGCTTATTAATTTACTTTTCAAAAGATACTATAAAAGGTATTAGTCCTGGTAAATGGATCATGGGAATTATGGTTCGTGATGAAAATAACCCCTCTGAGGTTCCTTCTTTTGGAAGGTTATTAACTAGAAACTTATTTTTAATTATTTGGCCAGTAGAATTTATAGTTCTTGCTACCAATCAAAATAAAAAAAGATTAGGAGATAAAACAGCAAAAGCAATTGTAGTTAAAAACCCTAACAAACCATCAAAACTACCAAGAATAATAGCGTTAGTAGCAACAGGATTTACCTTTTTTATATTTATATTTTTCTTTGTTGGCTCTGTAATGAAAAACTCTGACGCTTATAAGGTTGCTATTATTGAAATTGAAAAAAATGAAGAAATACAATCTGAAACTGGAGGCATAAAAGACTATGGTATGATGCCAACAGGGAGCATTAATATGACTAACGGCTATGGTGAGGCTCTACTAGGAATAAAAGTAATTGGCAATGATAAAGATGTTAATGTAGATGTTTACCTAACTAAAGAGAGTAATGGCGAATGGGAACTAATAGAGCTTAGTAAATAATATAAAAAAATACTCTATCCCTCTTACGGCATTTTGCAAATGCCTAAATCTTAAAATCTTAAATTAATTAGGATTCACTGCGTGCATCCCTGATAAGTATCCTTAGCAAGCATAAAACCCTAACAAACTACACTAAAACACAAGCAAAAGGGATTACTACGTTATCCCTCTTACGGCATTTTGCAAATGCTTAAATCTTAAAATCTTAATTAACTAGGATTCACTGCGTGCATCCCAGATTAGTATCCTTAGCAAGCATAAAACCCTAACAAACTACACTAAAACACAAGCAAAAGGGATTACTGCGTTATCCCTCTTACGGCATTTTTCAAATGCCTAAATCTTAAAATCTTAATTAACTAGGATTCACTGCGTGCATCCCAGATAAGTATCCCGAGCAAGCATAAAACCCTAACAAACTACGTTTGTAGATTTTTGTTTTTTATAACTACTTATGAAAATAAATTTTCAGCGTAGTTATAAAAAACAAAAACCCGTAACTTTCGTTACGGGTTTCTTTTGCGGAGAAAGAGGGATTCGAACCCCCGGAGGTGTGACCCTCAATAGTTTTCAAGACTACCGCATTCGACCACTCTGCCATTTCTCCAAGTGTCTCATAAGGTTATTCCCTTAATGCGGGTGCAAATATAAGAACCTTTTTTTATTCTATAAAACTATTTTGTGCTTTTTTCTGTAATTTTTATTGGCATATTAGATAACTCTTTGTTTCTTAAAAAATTAGACCCTAAAAAAAAATTACAAATTAACTTCTTGGTTTATCAAGTTGCCTGTCATAAAGTACAATACTGCCCGCAACTGCTACATTTAAACTTAAGGTAGACTTAAATTTTACTAAAAAGTGCGACTCCTCTATGGCTTCTTTGCTTAAACCGTGATCTTCTGCTCCTAGTAAATACACACAGCGTCTAGGATGCTCAAAGGTTTCTAAATCTACCGCAGTATCATCTAGCTCCACTCCTACTATTCTGGTGCCTACAGGAATGTTATTTTTAAAATCCTCAAACGTATTGTAATGGTAATACGGTATAGATTTTACCGCATTGTGTGTATCACAAGCTTGTTTTGCATATCTGTTGCCTATGGTAAAAATAAAACTAGCGCCTAAGTTTTGTGCTGTACGCCATAAAACGCCTAAATTTTCTGGCGTTTTACCGTTTTGTATGCCTATACCAAAGTATTCATTCACAAAATTATTATTCATACCGCAAAAATATTAAACTTTTGCTGGTTTAAATGTCTGTTTCTTTTTTTGATGATTTTATAATTCTAATAATTCTAAAATAGATTCTCCTACAGTTGTAGATAATTCTCCATTTTCATCTAAAACAGAAACATAACCCATTTTACACTGATGAGCTATTTCTGATACTTTATTTGTATTATAGAGGGAATAATCATCTGTTTTATAAGTTTTAAATGAGTTACTCCTGAAATAACCAGGATATAATAAAAGAGCTTTTTCTGCGTCCCAAAAACGACAGTATGCATACATTTGACGTAGATCTCCAACTGAAACTCTGTTATTTTGCGGCCTTTTCCATTTTGTATCTAGTACAAAGGTCTTATCTCCTTTTCTTAAAACAATATCTGGCTTTAAATAATTGGCTCCCCAAAACGATTTTGTTTCTTGTCCAGAAATATCTATTCCATTTGCTTCTGATATTTCTTGCAACTGCTTTAAAATAAACGTTTCCCAAAGCTCGTTCATATTAAAAAGTAAAGACAACATTTTTTCTTTGCCACTAGCAATATCTGGCGAATAGTTTAAAATAATTAAACGTGCTAACTCTAAAGCATAACTATAACCATTAGACTTTCTGTTTAATTGTATTGTATTTAACTCCTTTGCAGTTATAGTTTTATTAGCTACTTTCGGAAAATTTAATTGTACTCTATTGGCTAAATCCTGTAGTCTAGAACCATTTGTAAAAAGAGATACAATACCTAATGCTTTTTGTAGCACTTGATGTAGTAAATGATCAGCATCATATACTTGATGCTTTGTATAAAAACGTTCCTTGTGTATTATATTACGACGTAAATGACCTGCAAACTCTAACTTGCCCTTTAATGATTTTGTATTTTTAGTTTCCTTTCTATATTGCTTAATAAGTCCTTTACGCACCAGACTTTCTACTTCTAACAAGTAAAGTTCAAAATAGACCTCTAAAAGGTTTAAGTGCTTTCTTTTTACATTTGCTGCTCCAGTAGATTTTGCCTTTAATTTACCACAAGATTGAAGCATTTTTAACAGAACTCCTTTCCATTTAGCGTCATCATCGTCTTTATCTGCTTTAGGGTTTATTTCTATAGTTAAACCATCTACTTGTATCACACCTACATATTGATTAAATTTTACACCTTTTGCTATAGGCTGAAAATAAGTACCGTTATGGTACTCATTTAATTTTAAAAGCGCATCTAAATGAGCTTGTTTAAAGCCTTGTTCACCAATAGCCAAGCTTTGGTGTTCAAAAACAGATATCGCCTTTAGAGTTTTCAATTTAATTATTATCCGTGTTAAAAATGTTTTTTACAGCTTCTATTATATTTTCAGAAGTTACTTTCTTTAAGTGATACGTAGGTGCAATAAAATCTTCTTTCCCATCATATTTAAAACTTGAAAAATTGAGGTCTTTATTCTTTTTTTCCTCAACAAAACCATCTCCTAAAACCAAACCTATTTTTCCATAATCACCATAAAAATACTCTTGTAGTAAAGGCACTATTTTATTATTAAAAACATTAGCTAGTTTCTTATTTTTATCTAATCCAATAAAATAAGAATGCCCAATAGTGTGGTCTCTGTCTAGTAATAATTCTATACGTTCATTAATTATTTTTAAAACACCAGCTAATTTTATCCCATCTACTTCTTCATTCTTAATCACATTATAGTTTGTCATCACTTCCTTAAACTCAAACCTACGTCTTAAAGCTGTATCTAAGGCCTCTACAGATCTATCTGCGGTATTCATAGTGCCATAAATATCTAAATTTTTTGGCACACTAAATTCCTTTTTAGAATATGGCAAAGTAATACTCATTTCATTTTTGGCGCCTTTTCTTTTATCTGTCTCAATAAGGGTTATTAATTCTCCAAAGATTGCTGAAACATTTCCCCTATTTACTTCGTCTATAAAAATAGCATATCTTTTAGATGGATCATTTTTAGCTTTAATACATAAATCTTTAAATATCCCATCTTCAATTCTATAACCTAAATCACCTGCTTCCTCAATGTTTTCAGGAAGAATTGGTTTTATACCTTCAATAAAATCTTCATAAGCAAAGGATTGATGAAAAGTAACAAAATTATAATGCTTAACAACTTTATCTGGATCTGGATTGTAGTTTTCTACTGAATCTCTAAAATCATATAGTTCAGGAGTCAACTCCTTTACTTCTTCTTCTAAAATTTCCCAATAAGAATCTTCCGTTTTATTAAAAATTAAAGGTTGTTGTCTACTAGACACATTTACATGTTTACACTCATTAACTGTATGACTTTGCAATTGCCCCCAAAGTGTTGGTCTTATTGTTTTAGAGTTTGATAAGCTAGCTTTTTTCTGAACCCACTTATGCTCAAAAATGTTAGTTACTTTAGATTTACCTAAATCTAATAGAGCTATAGCAATTACCTGCCACCAAGAACAATTACCCACTACTGTTTCAAAATGTTGTTCTTTGGTAATTGATGTTTGTTTGGATGTATACTTTTCAAACAATTCATTTTTAAAAAAGTATGTTTTTCCTGTTCCTGGAGGACCGTATAATATTTGGTTAATAGGTTTAAGCTCTTTGTTGCTTTTTGAGCTAATCATGGATTCTTCATTTAAAAAATCTATAAAGGATTTTACAGAAGCAGAATAAAAGCCACTATTACCGTAAGAAGGAGCTTTTTCGTAATAATATCTACTATTCTCATTTCCTTGTTGTTTTATTAAATCTTTGTATAATAATGTTAGGGACTCTATATCGTTTTCTAAATAAATATCTTTGGCTAAAATTTCATTTAAAATTTCAATGGATCTTAAGTAAGAATTAACTTTATTACTCTTTTCATTTCCTTTTAACCAATTAGAATATTTTTCCCTTATTAAAGTTGATTGATCAGTTTTAGAATGCTTTGTTGGTGCAGTTTTAAGACGCTTTTTAAGCTTGTTTAGCATTTTATTAAATTCATTTATTGTAAACCTGTAACCTATAAATTCTGGATTATCTAATTTAATTTCTGCAATCGCATTATTTACAGCAGGAATTAAAATATTTAATTCTTTGTCTACATCAACCAACATAGTTTCTAAGGATATATAACTACTTTTTATTTGCTTTGTATGAAGTATTAGTTTTTTATTTTCAACGGGACTTATATAGGAAAAACCTATGGAACTTTCAATAGATTTTTTTACTTTGAGCAAAAGTTTTATGATAGATTTATTTTGAAGGTCGTTGTAATTTTTACTCTGTACAAACTCAAATCTGTAACTATATGTATCCTTTGAGTAACTAAAAATAAGAGTTATGCAACCACCCGTTGACCCTGGGTAACCACCTGTTGGTATATTCCAAAAAGTCATACCAAAATATTTTGATTTTTCCCTACCAATAAAATAGTCTTGCTCTGCCCCCTTAGAACCTTTTTTCCTTAAAGAAAACGTAAAATCAGAATCTTTTTTGTGTTTTTGAATTAACCATTCAAAAACTACCTTTTCATATTCTTTATAGCTAATCATAGATGATACTTATTTTTTTTATAGAAAGTAACTCGTTTATTATATCCTTTTTAACTTTAATAAAAGAAACAGGTTTGTTATTTTATCTTTAAAAGAATAGTTACCTAAAGGTCTTGTAATTCTTTTGTTTTTCTAAATTCAACTCTATCAACCTCGATTTAATACCACCTAAACTTCTACCGAACAAAACACATAAATCACTGTTACTAAATTCATCAATACAATCACACAACAATTTATCTTCCGCAATGCTCCACGGCTCATAAGCTCTTGTATTTTTTAACCTAGCCTTAGTAACAATTTCATCTTTACCGTCAGGATATTTTAAAGGCAATGCTTTCACTTTTCGCTTAATAACATCAAACAACTTATCTTCCTTGTAGATTATAGGTTCCTTAACAGTTATAGCGCTTCCACACTCTGCACAAAATTTAAAATGATCTTCTATTTTAGAATTACATTTCTTACATACTGTTAATTCAAATTCTGGAACAGAAGCTTCATCTTCATTAATAAGCATCAGTTCATTTGGGATGTCCTTTATAAACTCAGACACATTACCTTTTTGCGACATTAAATAAAGCTGTGTTTTAGCCCGAGTAAGTGCCACATAAAACAGCCTTCTTTCCTCTTCTAGTAAGGTATTGTATTCTGTTTTTTTAATAACGTGGTAAATTTTATCCTGCATCCATGGATCTGGAAAACCTCCACGAGCCGAGTTTAAACCTAAAACAAATACAACCTCTGCCTCTAGACCTTTTGCTCCATGTATCGTTTTAAATTGCACATATACACCGCTTTTCTTCAGCTTCTCCTCTACATTGGCTTTCATTGCTGTACGCCTGTATAGAATTAGTATTTTATCTGGACTAATACCTTCTGCTATATGTTGTTGAATTTTGCCATAAATAAAATTTTCAGTCTCCCCATCTACCTCTGCATAATTAACCTCTATTTTAGCACCTCCTTTTTTTACAGCTGAAATATCTTTTGCTATTTGAAACTTATTCTTTTTTATAATTTCGTTCGAAGCCTTAACAATACGGTCGGTACTTCTATAGTTTAAGTTCAGTTTAATGAGTTCCGAATTATCAAAATGGTCTTTAAAGTTTACAATATAATCTACTACTGAACCTCTAAAACCATAAATACTTTGCCAATCATCACCAACACAAAAAAGTTGAGAATTATCATTTATTAAATATTTCAAAAACTCTACTTGTTTGTTATTTACATCTTGAAACTCATCAACCAAAATGTATTTATATTTCTTTTGGTATCTACCTCTTGTTTCTGGGTGTTCTTTGAATAGTTTTAAAGAGTATTCAACCAATCCGTCAAAGCCTAAATAAGATCGGTTTGTACAATACACATCATAGTCTCTTATAATCGGCAACGCTACTTTATAAAAAAGGCGTACACGCTCATATTCACTCTTTTTGGCTTCTAAACCAACGGTTTCAATAGTTTTATTTGCATTTTCAATAGCGCCTTTTACATCAAATACAGATCTGTAAAACTTTTTTAGCTCTTTTTTAAATCCAGAAAATTCTTCGTGATAATGTAAAACTGTAGCTGAGTCTAAACCTTCAGTTAATCGTCCCTTTATAACCGTATCTAATACTTTATTGAATACTGCTGAATTTTGAGTGGCTTTATCATAGGTTTTTATACATGTGATTCCGCCTTTTTTGAGTTCTTCTTCTTTCCAAAATGTGGGATGACTTAAATTACTAACATGCTCTAAATACACGTTTGCCGATGGAATAAAAAAATCGGGATGAAAAGCCGTTTTAGAAATACGTTCTTTACGTTCGTATTTGTAATCTATATTATTACGGAAAAACCAATCGGCTATAAATTGTTCAGATTTAGACCTTACCTTTTCACCCTTTAGTGTTGTAAATAGTTTACCTTTTGGTCTAAACTCTGCCCCACCTTCATCTTCCCTAATATAATCTACATAATAATCAATAATGTAGCGTTTTAAAGCGATTAAATAATTCCTGTTTTCTGATAACTTTATAGCTACTTTCTGTATTATTTCTTGTTCTGTTTCAGTAGCACTTAACCCTTTATATTCTGAAGAATCATCTATATATTTAGGTACCAATTTAAATTGATTATCAAAAACATTAACTCCATCTTCCCGCATAATTTGATAACATAGACTATGAAACGTTTTAATGGTAATTCTATTTAACCACGGGTATTTTTCAAGCATATTTTTACGCTCTATCGCCAAGTCTTTTTGAGTAACACCTTTAGTTTCCATTACTTTTTTATAGAATCCCGTTTTATCAGCAGATAAAATCATACGATCTACCATTTCGTTTGCCGCATTTTTGGTAAATGTTATAGCCAGAATACTATCGGAATCTGCCTGCTCATCATTTATTAAGTAGTCTATTTTATTAAGTAATGTTTTAGTTTTACCCGAGCCTGCACCTGCAAGTACAAGTATCCGTTTTTCGGCTGATAATACAGCTTTACGTTGCTGGTTGTTTAAGCTACTTAAATTGGTTCTTGTAGGTATTGTTTTCATTTGATTGGAGTTTGGAGTACATCAAAAAATATAATTTGAGTATATTTAAACTAAAGTTTAAATATACTTATTTACTGTAAATTCTTACTTGTAAATATCCTAAAAAACAATATGCTTTTTTTACGCTTTTCCGTAAAAGCTCACAAAAAAATAAATCTACACTAGTTAATATTAACTACTGTTATTTAACTTAATAACAACTGTAATTACAAACGCAGATACATTATATTTTTAGGTAAGTAATGTAATTCTATTTTATATAAAACAAGACTACTAATGTATAAATGGGTACAAATACTTTATAGTTGGGAGTCTTAGACTCTTAATTGTAATTTTTACTTATAAAAAACTACTAAACCATAGTTTAAAACATAAAAAAAACCATTACAATGGTTTGCAATGGCTTTTTTTAGTGTCTAATATTTTTATTACTCTACAATCTCGTAATCTATATCTAATTTACGCAATGCTCTTAGGGCAGAGCCTGTATTTTTATCTTCTATTTCTATGTCTACAGCATCGCCTTCTAAAAGAATTTCTGTTAGCTCATTGGCTAAGGAGTTATCTGTTGCAGAAATTTCTGTTATGCATTTGGCTATAGCTCTTTTGTCTGGTCTTTGAGCATCACAGGATAATAGGTTTATTTTCATAATTGTGCTTTATAATTGTAGTGGGTATACTTAGTGTTTGTGTTTTACACAATTTAGGCAATAAAAACCCAAATTAAGGATATACTTGGCTATTAAACACCAAAAAGCCCTAAAAGGGCTTTTAAACTAAATATATGGGGTTGCTTTAGTTTATTAAATTATGCAATGCTAATATAGGCACATTGGTGTTGTTACCTAGGTCTTTTACCATAGGATTAGAAAATATACTACCAAAAAAATTGTGTTTTTTATTTACAAAGGCTATTAAACCGCTATCTCTACTCTGCACAAAAGACCGTACGCCATTGTGTAGGTTTTGGCTGTATAATTTATGGTGTGTAAATGTTGTTGGTTTTAGTATTGTATTTAATAGTGCTTTGTTTTCTATTTGTTTATTACTAAAATCTAAGTTTTTCTGTATATATAATACGCGTATTGGTGCATTGGTTAGGCTTGCTATTTCTACCAAAGTTGCCAACTCTGCCTTAGTATATGTTGTTTTAAAACTGGTAGGAAATACAATTTCTGATGGTGCTTTATATGCAATATGCCCAGGAATGGCTAGTACTGGGCAAGCTCTAACTTTTTCCATAGTTACTACGGCATTACTCCCTAAAATTAGGTGTTTGCTGTCTGTTTCTCCTCTTGTACCCATTACTACCAATGCAATGTTATTGCTTTTTATGGTCTCTTTTAGGTTGTCTGTGAGGTCGCCAATTTTTATAAGATACTTAAAAGTATGGTTGGTGTTTGTAACGTTAAACGAAGGTTGTTTTTTTAATTCTTCCATTTTTTCTGCTGCTGCTTCTTTTGCTGCCGCTAAAGTTTGGTCTACATTGTTTAAACTTAAAAGGTTGCTTTTGGCATAACCTGGTACGTAGCAAGAATGTAGTATAAAAAACTCGCATTGCTCTTCTTTATAAAGCTTAATTGCATAGTGTATTGCGTTATTAGAATTTGCCGAAAAATCTGTAGGTAATAGTATCTTTTTTTTCATAACAACTGGTTTTTAAATGGTTAAAATTTTAAATGTGTGGTACTGTAAAATACTGTGGTATATGTGCTTACTTTTTTAAAACCTTAAACACATATACCTATAAAAAAACAAACCTATTTTTTATAATTACTAGTTATAAACTACTAACGACTAAGGTTTTGTAATACCAAAAATGGTATTTTAATTTGCAACCCTATTTCTTCTATAGTAGAACTGTAAAGTATGTTTTCTAGGTATGAGTGTCTGCGGTTTACCATTACTAACATATCTATTTTTTCTGCTGCTATGGTGTTATTTATGCTTGCTGTTATATCTGTACCAGAGGTTTTTAAGTTGGTACAGGTATTGTCTTTAAATGTGGCGTCTAAAAACATTTTATTGTCTAGCTGCCTGTGTGATGATGGTTTAAAATCTGACACATACAAGAAGTTTACCGTAGCACTGTAGTTTTTTGCCAAGGTACTTAGCAACTTTAACTCTCTGCGTTTGTACGCCAGCATATAGTCTGTAGGAAAAAGTATGTTTTTAGGGTACTCTCTGTGGTACGTTACCGGTACTGCTAAAACCGGACATTCTACATATTTTATAACTTGCAATGTATTGCTACCAAAAGTTATATTGCGGTTGTTTGTTTTGCCCTTTGTGCCCATTACAACCAAGTCTGCATTTTGTTGTTCTACAATTTGGTTTATCTCATCTACCAAGCTACCAAAGCAAGAGACATAAGTGTATTTGTGTTTTGGGTTGGGAGATGCTTCTAATATATCTGCAACTTCTTTTTGTAAAGCTGTTTCTATTTTTTTTTGATAGGCATTTTTGTACTCCTCAAAATCTTCTCTATCTAACGTGGTTGTGTTTTTATATACTTCGTCTGCAAAGGCGTGTACTATTGTTATTTGACTAATGTCATGCTTAAATAAATGTATGGCATACATTATGGCATTCATAGCTGTTTCTGAAAAATCTGTTGGAATAACTATTTTTTTCATTGTAGAGCGTTTTTTAATTACACTCTAATGTAACCTCTAAATACCAGATATAAAATGACTTATGTCATACAAATTCATTTAAAAATGCACTAAATTTTAAGAATGTCTGTAGGTGTCTCTATTAAAATGGTAATATCTCCTCTTAAAGCAATGGGCTGCTTCATTATAGTAGGGTTGTGTTGTATCATCTTTATCCAATCGTTGGTAGAAAAGTTATGAGGTTCAAAATTTTTCTTGTACTTAGGATGCTGCTGGTTTACCAATTCTGCAACCGTTATGTGTAACCTATCTGCCAGCTCTATAATTTGTAAGCCTGTAAGTTTTTCTTTTAAAATGTCTACTTCTTGCACTATAAAACCTTCTGTTTTTGCATAAGCTAAGGTTTGTTTTGCCCTAATAGACTCAGAACTATAATACAATGTAATTTGCCTATTAGACTTAGCTATTTCTCCCATATTTTTGTCTTTATTGGTTATACCATATTTGTTAGGTATGATGTTTTAATAGTTGCTTTAAACGCTCTAAATAATCTTGAAGCGCTTTTTTGTTTAAATGCGAACTATGATTTTCTTTAAGCGTAATAGGGTTTTCATCTAAATTACGATAAAGCTCTGGGTAATTGGTCTCTATCTCTGTAGTTATATCTGTAATTTCTTTTAAAATGTCATCTACACTTTTCATAGCTTGTTACTTTTAAATTACTAATTAGTCTGCCAAATCTGTGTAATGCCTTACCAATTGCTCACCATCTATAATATATTCTGTAATGCTAAAAACTTCTTTTCTGTTTTTTCTAAAGTCTTTTACAAATTTTGATAAATCGTCCTCTAAAACTCCGTGTTCTGTTCTAAATTTATGAGAATCGTAAGCAAAAGGATTTTCTATAAGCTCTGTTAAATGATGTAAATGCTTTGTGGTACGCTCCAACAATGAGGTACATTGATGGTCTACTTCTAACAAACTAACTTCAATTTCTTTAACTAAATCTAAATTCTCTTTTTTAGAAATCCACACTAAATATTTTTTAATTAGTTGATGTAAAAATCTTAAATCGTCTTTATAAAATAATAGGTCTGATTTCCAATGTTCTGTTAAAGTGTAAAGCTCTTGCCAGTTAGCCTCGTTAATGTAGTTGTCTTGTGGTCTGTTTCTAAAAATGCTCATACTAATTTATTTTGTAGTAAAAGTAGGTATGCAAATTTGTTTATAATATGACTTAAATCATTTGTGAAACAAAAAGAAGCGTGTAAATTATTCTGCTATTAATAATGATTTGAGATTTATGAATTGAATTATATGTAGTACTTTTGACACCCTAAATAACTTATAATTTTAGCTGTAATTTATGCCGTATAATGATGTTTTTGTTCAGTTTTGGGAACAAGTAAAAGAGAGTGTTGAAGAAAACCGTTTTGCAAAATTAACTATGGCTAAAACTATTGGTAAGCCAGACTTAAAAAATATTTTTGTGCGTCCTGTATATGCTGATGACGGATTTATGGTATTACTTAAATTACGTTACAGATCTAGAGAAACCGAGGATATTGAAAAAAAACTAACACTAGAAGAAGCTTTTCCAATAATACAAAAGCACTTAAGAACTTCATTTTTTTCGGTATTACTTTTTACAACTACAAAAGACGTTACTTTTAAAATAAACAAAAAAGGTGCTGGTAGTATTACAGAAGGTTTACCAACGTTTACCAATATTACCCAAGCAGAAATGGGAGAAAATTAAGCAATCTAATAAAACCACAAAATAAAAATACTAAACCTTAACACTGATTTTCTTACTTAGTAGGTAAATTAAAAGTTATTATCACAGGGTATTTTTAGTAGATAGTGTAACCAATTACCATCTACGTCTTTTAGTTACTTTATGCTGTTGTTTTTTACTGTGTTGCTGTTTACGGTATTCTGATGAAGCAATATACGTCTCTACACTTGCTATAATTTGGTTTTTTACGCCACTTATAAGTTTGTTTTTATAATTCTTTTTCTCGTACCACCAAGCGCATAAAAATATAAGCACAACAAGAATAATTTCCCAAGGATTATTACCAACCACAGGTACATTATAATAAACACTTACTCCTATAACTGGTTTTAAATATTTAATTCCAAAATACAACAATACCATAGCAGCAAAGGCAAATGATAAAAAAATGCGTTTTTCTGATTTTAGTTTTTTCTTTACTCTGTTATTAATGGCCAAAATAGCTTCATCACTTAGCAAAGCGTGTTTTTTGTTGTAACTATCTGCTATAAAACGCAACCTAGACTCAATGTCGTTTTTTGAAACCCTGTCACTAGTATGTTTAACAAAATAGGTGTTATAGTCCAGATAATCTTGGTGTGTTAATTTTAACTTAGGGTATAAAGAGTATAAACTCATTAGTAATGATTAATGCTTTTGTGGTTGTTTAGCTCATAAATATAGAAAAATTGTCTACTCCTTACTACTAGTTCTAGAATAAAAAAACCTCAAAAACACGTTGTTTTGAGGTTTATAATATAAATTAAGTACTGTTGTGTTCTATTTATTTAAAACTTCTTCTTTAGTAGTTGTACTCTCTTCTTCTTTAGGTTTTTTCCATAAAGCATAAGAAACACCTGCCCAAGATAGGTTTATGATAATCATTCCTATAAAAAATGGGTTACGCCCACGATCCATACTGTAATCTTCTATTCCAAAAAGGTAAACTGCCAACAAGACAAATAATACCACTATACCTACAAAATATCCTATTTTTCCTTTTTTAGTTAAATGTTTTAATAATAATCTTTCTAACATAATTTTTATTGATATGGTTATTTAATTTTAATTAATCTTACAATTGGCTACTTACCTAATAATCGCTTCCAAAAACTCTTTTTTACTTTTTCTTCTTTTGGGTTAATTACCTCTGTTGGGTTTATATTAGTAACCTCATACTCTGCCTTAGATGAGATATGACCCTCTGGCAAACCTTCCTTTTTTTCTATTTCTGCAAGTTGTTCTAGTGCTGCTTGTTGGTATAGCAACGCACCTTCTAGATCACAGTTAAACAGATTAGAATAACAAGCCGATTTATTTAAATCCATAGGGTTAGGCTCTACAACTTCCGTTGCTTCTAAAAGTCCTAAATTGTGTTCTTTTGCATAATTTAAAGCCTTTAAAAAAACTATAATTCTATCATATGAAAATAAATTATCTAGTTCACTTTTAACTTCTGCGTTTGTATCATAATCCTGTAACAACTGAACAACCATATTAGCTGGTATATAAACACCAGAACTATAATTAGTACTTATACTATTGCTTATGTTGTTTGAGTATTTGTCTTGATCTATTATTTGATCCCATTTTTTATAGTATTTTTCAAAAAATGGTTGTTCTAAAAAAGATAAAGCTGCTCCTCTAGTGTAAAAATATTTATTAAAGAAACCCTGTACAACAGCTACATAATAGCCGTGTGTCATATCAAAACTATCTTCTTTACTCGTTTCTAATGCAACTTTTATAACATCTATATATTTATCCTTGTAAAAATCATCTAGACTATGTTCTTCTGCAAGTGTATTTATTAAGTTTTGGTTATCTAATACATCAAAATACCAACTGTTTATTTGCTTTTCATTAATTGGATGATAACTTATATCCCAACCCATACGTTTACTAATTAATTATCTAATAATTTATAAGCTAAAATTACATTTAAAGTCTACAGTTTAAAATAGCGAACCTATAAACGTAAGCACAAAAAGTATTTTCGTGCTACTTTTTTAATTAACGTAGTATTTTTAGACATATTTTATTTTATAGATAGTTATAATTTTAATTTCTTATGCTATACTATTTGTTCACAAGTAATTGTTTTAAGCTTTACTACGCACTTCCTTGTTGGTCTTGCAAATGTTGCTACTTTTGTACAAATTAAACAACGCAATTTAATGTTAGATTATGTGGTAATTGGTGGTGCCCAAGCAGGATTAGCTATGGCGTATCATTTAAAAAAAATGAATAAGAATTTCTTAGTTGTAGATGGCGAAGACCAAATTGGTGCATCTTGGCTAAACAGATGGGATTCTCTAAAGCTTTTTACCTGTACAGCCTACAATAATTTGCCTGGTTTAAAATTTGATGCGCCTAAGGGCCACTACCCTTCTAAGTTTGAAGTTGCTAATTACTTTAAAACTTATGTGCAAGAGTATAATATTCCGGTACAATTAAATACTCTAGTTACTGCAGTACGTAAAACAAACAAAGGTTTTTTTATTACGCATAAAAACGGAGAAATTAGAGCTAAAAATGTTATTGTTGCTACTGGACCTTTTCATATACCTTACACTCCGCCCTGCCATACAAAACTTGCAGACAGCATACTACAAATGCATAGCAACTACTACAAAACACCAGAACAATTACAAAACGGAGATGCTTTGGTTGTTGGTGCAGGAGATTCTGGTTACCAAATTTTAAACGAGCTCTCTAAAGATGGTTCTAGAACTGTTTATTTTTCTGGCGATACTACTGTAAAATCTATTCCGCAACAATTTTTAGGTAAAACCATTTGGTGGTGGTTTACAGTTACTGGTTTTTTAAGTTTTACCAAATATAGTTGGTTAGGTAAGCGTATAAATGCTGCCAAACAACCTGTAATTGGTACTAATGTAAAAGAAATTTTAGCTAGAGAAAACGTTATTCCTGTAGGTAGAACTAATGATGCTTTAAACGAAATGTTATTTTTTGAGAAAAAGAAGGTTTCTACCATTAAAAATATTGTTTGGGCAACGGGTTACCGTCCTAATTTTAACTGGATTGAAGGTTTGGAATTAGATGCTGATAATTACCCAAAAAACATACGTGGTGTTAGTAATATTAAAGGCTTGTACTTTATTGGCTTGCCGTGGATGTATACGCGTGGTTCTGCTACTTTGGGTGGTGTCCAAAAAGATGCTAGTTATTTGGCTAGTGTTATTGAATAATGTTTGTAAAAGAGGCATTGCCTTAAAACAGGCTTTTGTTCATTTTTTTATTGATAAAAAAACGAACCAAAAAAATCTAGACTCACGAACATATTGCTAAACTATACGTCTCAATTTCTAAATAATCGCTAACTTCTTCAAACGCTGTTTGAATTCATAACAAACGGATTATTTGCACGAAATATCAACTTTAGTTTTACGCAATACTTTCGTAGGTCAGCCTAAGATTAAACTGCTCGTTTTTAATTAGAAGCATTGTGAAATTTATCTTTAATTAATACTATTATTTATACAAGTCCCAATACTTAGGGATTTATTACAAAGTAACATTTGCCTTTTTAATAAGCTTGTTCATTTTTTTCATTGATAAAAAAACGAAATCGCAGATTGAGATTGCCATTAGGCAAATCACAATATAGATTCACGAACTCCTTTAAAAACAATAAAAATCTTGTGAGCTATCCCAAAAAATCTAGACTCACGAACACATTGCTAAACTATACGTCTCAATTTCTAAATAATCGCTAACTTCTTCAAACGCTGTTTGAATTCATAACAAACGGATTATTTGCAAGAAATATCAACTTTAGTTTTACACAATACTTTCGTAGGTCTGTCTAAAATTAAACTGCTCGTTTTTAATTAGAAGCATTGTGAAATTTATCTTCAATTAATACTATTAATTATTTAAGTCCCGATACTTTGAGATTCATTGATTAAAAAACGAAATCGTAAACTGAGAAAGCCTTAAGACAATTCTCAATCTACGATTTATAAATGCGTTTTTAAACTGTTTTTAGATTGATGCTACAAACTCTAAAAACACTTGTTTGTGTAAATCTAAGTCTAAATTAGGAGATAAAGATGCACGTACTATATAATCCTTATCACCTTCTTTTGTTGTTCCTTGTGTAGAGGTTGCTGGTATAGTCCAGTAGCACCCTTTTAATTGTCCGTAACTAACACAAAACTTACTCTCGTTTGGTATTTTAGTTATCATTAAATTAATCAATTTTAAATTTAATGCACGTTTGTATGTTTCTCTTTCTTCTTCTGTATTACCTTTAGTTGGTAGGTCTAGAGAAAAAACAGACGGTGTAAAGCCTTCTGATGCTAACTCTTTAGACACAAAGTTAATTTTTGCTCCTGGTAAATTAGCGTGTATAAAGTTTACAAAGTCACGCGTATTTGTATACGCATCTGCAATTCTCTGGTTCATACTTGGCAATTGTTCTGCCAATATACTATACTGCAATGCCGTTGCTTCATTATCACAAAGCGTTAAATGCAACTCTATTTTCTCCATTAGGTCTGCTGCCTTAGTATTACCAACACAGTAACCAGCTGTACATTTTCCTCCACTAGGAAATTTTGAGCCACTTGCAAAAGAAATTATTCTAACAGAAGATAATACATCATCTTCTCCTAAAAAGTGTACGTTAGGGCAAAATGTCTGATCTAATATAAAAACAGGATCTATTGCTATTGCTCCAGATGGTGTTTTACGCTCCTTGCTTAATGCATCTTTTAACGCAATTAAATCTGGAACTTCTACACGTGGATTTGTTGGTATTTCTGCTATAATTAAAGGCACTGCATCCTCTGCTGCAATAGCGTCTAAAACAGTGTGTACGCTTTGTACCATATCATTATCACCATCTACA
Source organism: Cellulophaga sp. RHA19 (assembly GCF_002813425.1). Classification (NCBI taxonomy): domain Bacteria; kingdom Pseudomonadati; phylum Bacteroidota; class Flavobacteriia; order Flavobacteriales; family Flavobacteriaceae; genus Cellulophaga; species Cellulophaga sp. RHA19. Next base: position 2,689,637 of record NZ_PHUL01000001.1, on the reverse strand, counting down.
GGCAAATCTACTATAGCAACATTTTGTAAACAAGCTGCTACTCTCCTAGCCTGGTCATTTGTACCGCCATAACAGTTTGGTGGTACAATAATTTTTATAGCTTTTCCTTTATGGTTTTCTAACGCATCATTAACCAAGCCCATTAAAATAGCATATTGTATAGATAATCCGCTAGAGGCTACTAATGGTTTGGTACTTGCGCGGGTAATGTCTTTTATAGATGCTAAAACACTTGCCTTATCTGCCTTTACGTCTTCTTCTTCATATACATACTCTGCTTCTGCTGTAAGTGAGTTTAAAGCTAAAAGCGAGTTTGCAGGTGTCATTGCAATTGTTTCTCTTCTGCGCACGTGCTGTATGTCTTTTACATAAGTAGCAGTATTCTCTGTAGTATTAACTACTAAAACACTACCTAATTTGCCGTGTAGGCTTATGTAAAAATCTATGTTAGAATTTAAGGTAACTGCACCAATGGTTTTCTGATCTTCAATAAAAACGGTACTACCATTAAAAGCAGTAACATCATTAGCGCTATTTATTTTTTTTAGGTTGAAATTGTAGCCATAAACATTTTTAATAACATCTACATTAAAATTAGCTGGCAACTCACCTGTATATAGTATTTGAGTTTCTTTTTTATCAAATAAATTTTTACGCAATATTGATAAAACAGGAACAGTGTTAGAGTCAAAACTTATTACATTTTGTGTGTCTAAACCGTGTAGTTTTGCTATTCCCCACTCTAGCACACAAGATAAAGGATGACCTAGTCTAATGTAGTCATAAGCAGTGTGTAACTCACTTAAAGCAGTTGTAGTACTATTATTTGCTACATATAAAGCCTCTAGCTCGTTTAAAAACTGAACTTTAGCTAGTTCTTCATTGTAGATATCTAGACGATGTGTAGTTAAGTTTAACCAATCTTTTGGCATATTTGCTACTACATCTTTTATATAATTTAGTGTTTTATTGTCTTGCATAAGATTCATCTTTAAAAGAAGCCTGCAAGATACGTTAATTAGACTTTTTTATGAAGTGATACAAGGCGTATTGTTCTATTTTACCATAGATTTAACGCCTTGTGTTTTTTACTGTATTAACATACTAATTATAATTTTTAGGTGTCTGTTGGCACACTGTCCCAATCATCACCATAGCCAATTATCCAACTAAGTGCATATCTTCTTTCATATACAACACTAGGGTTTAATTCTTCTGGCATTTCTTTACCAAATAATTGTGCGTCTCTTACTCGCCAATGCTGATTATACAACTCTGTTTCTATGGCCATTAAATCCTCATCAGACCTTAGCGTAACAGATTTTATAAATGCTTTAGGGTTGCCTATTATTTCGGCAAGCTCTCTAATGCTGTACACATCAAACTGTGTATTTAAGGCTGGCATTTCTTCTATTAAATTTACAGCCCAAAACAAAGATGTTAAGGCCTCTGCTCGCCAACTATAGTATACAATGTCATTTTCTTCTGGCTCTACTGAATTTATAAATTCTGTTTCTTTAAAAGACAAGTAATTATTTATGCCATTATTGGTAACCCAAGACTTAAAACTAGGTTCTTGTCCTTGATGAACCTTACCTATAATTGCTAGCAAACCTAAAATACGTTCTGCTACTGCAGTTTTAGTTCTTACTTGCATATCATCTTCTAACTCTTCGTTATCCATATCTAAGTTTTTATTATTTAAATCATCTTTCATTACTGTTCTAGAATTACTTTTTAATCTCTGTGCTTTTTTACTTTTAATTTTAATTGTGCTAATGCAACTAAAATAAGGCACGGGACTAGTATCATTATAAAAAATAGAATACTAAAAAACCACCACGGAATATCAAAACCGTGAGTATACGCGGTTCCTATATAAAACCCCATTATTAGGCTTACAACTAAGCCTATTGCAGACACTACAACTATATATTTTTTAGGTTGTGTTACAGCATTTTTCCTAAACATACCTAGTGTTAATGCACTAATTATAGTTAGTATAATTATTATAATGTAAAACATCTTATATTGCCTTTTTAGTATTTGTAACTGCTATTAATTACTTTTATTTTGTGTCTATTTTTGTTGTTTTAATTGTATCTCACTTAAAAACTCTTTGAGCTGTAATAAAATTAGCTGTTTTTTTATGTTCTAAATTATAACTAGCAATATTGTTATTAAATGGATGAAAAAAGTAGACCGTTCCTGTTTCTATCTTTTGGAAATCTGTAGTAACGTTGCTATTACTCATTAGTCCTATTCTAAATTTTGATGAATAAGCAACATTTATAATTGCAATAGGAATAATATACATTTTTCTGTTTTGTTCAAAGTATCCATTTTTAATTCGGCCTCTAATTTTTATTGTTTTTAAAACACTATCATTTACCGTAACAGTTGCATTTATTCTTTTTTTGTTTACTGCTTTTAGTGTGATAAAAAAAGGTGGTTTTTCTTTGGACTCATTACCATAAACAGCATCACTCTCCTTTTTGCTAAAAAAAGATCCCCAAAAAAACTCTGAAGCGTAAGGCGTATTTTTTATGTTATTTTGATATGTACCATTTATTAAATGTAAATTATCTGCTGTTAACTCTACCCTATTTGCTGCCGTAGGTGTATTTTTTAGTGTTGCGCAAGAGCACATTACCAAAAAAAAGCAGAAGTATGTAATAGTTTTATAAATACGCATATAAATTAAACGTTTACCTGTTGGTTCTTTACAAATATTAAGGTAACAAAGTTGAAGATATTTAGTGCTTAAAAATAACCTACTTATGGTAAAAACAAACTAGCAGTTTACAGGGTAATAAAGTCTATATTTTATACCTATAATGACCAATAATTTTAAAAGAAAAAAGGCAATCTTGTAAAACTTGGCCACCTCCAATATTGTGTACAATTAAGTTTCTTTTACCATCTTTAGATTTTTTATTTACAACAATACCAATATGTGTAATGGCTCCTCCTAAATTCCAACAAACTATATCGCCAGCAACATAATCTTCTGCTTTTTTAGATATTAATTTTTCTTCTCCTTTTCTTTTAAAATAGGTCATTAAATTAGGTACTCTGCGGTGATCTATATTTTTATCTGTAGTTTTTAAACCCCATAATTTTGGGTAGACATTAAAATTAGACTTCATATCTAAATGCACATTTTTTTGTAGATCTATTCCTAATTTTCGGTACGCTCTAACTATAACATCTGTACAAACACCTTTATCACTAGGCACATCGCCATTAGGATAATCTATAGAAAAATAGCTAGGATCGTAGGTTACATTATCCTTGGTTAATTGCAATGCGGCGTCTGACAAGCTAATTTGTTTAACACTTGTTTGCGCAAAGCCAAATTGTATACCTAAAAATAAGAGTAAAAGTATTTTTTTCATCAATATATAATTTTATTTACAATCTGAAGACTTTATATGTCTTACCTCTAAAACATTAACATACTCATATGTACCATTGTAATCTGCTGCAAAACCATACTTATCCTTGCCTTTATCTATTATTTCAATTTTAGCGTAAATAGGACTATAAGGTTCTTTTCCGTTTGCCAAGGCATAATAAAGTTTCTCTAATTTACCAGTTTTTTTATAGTTATCAGTAATCCAAAATATTTTATCACTGCCACAAGGCTGAAAAGTTGCAACTTCTACTCCAAATATTAATTTTCCGCTTACAACCTTTGATTTATAAGACGTTAAAGAAGCTACCTCTTTTTTCAAGTCTCTAATGGTATCTTCTAATAGTTCTATTCTACTACTCATAAAAATATCTCCCTTACTTTTAGTTAGATAGTTGGTTTGTATGTTAGAAGCATATTGCCGGTCTTTACAAGAAGTAAAAAACAAAGCTGCTAGTAATATTAGAGATAAAGTGTGTTTTAGTTTCATACCATCTTTTTAAAGTTGTATTACAATATTTAGATACTTCAAAGATGTAACTATTTCACTAGGATTATAAGCCTATATCTAGTGAAAACACCACCCTTTTTACAGGGAATTAATTTAACTTATATGAACTAACTATAAAGAGCATTAACCTCCTCTAGATTGATTTCATCATTAATAATATAAAAATATTTTAATTGCCACTCTTGGGTTTTTAAAGCCTGTTTACTTATTGGCACAACCCAACTAGGGTATACTCTAAATGCCCTTTTACCCTCCTTTTTCTCTGTAGATAGTATTCCTTTTTTTAGTAAAACAGATTTAGGAAAAACAAATTGCCCTAACTTATCTTGATCTGCTACGTTTACAATAAAAAAATCTATGTTATTTGTGGCATTAAATGGCTCTATTGGTCCACTTTTACTTCTTTTCCAAAACGTAACAAACTGACCAAGTTTTTTAGGTGTTATTTTAGAGTTTCTGCTAATAATAACGTGTCCGCCTAACAAAAACCTGCAAGCATCATATTCCTTACTTTCTTCTTCTAATATAAAGTTGGTTATGGTGAGTTTACACTTATCGTAAATTTTAGTTTTAATTAGACTTAATTGGTTGTTCATTTATTTAGTTTGATATCAGATTATTTTTTAAGAAAATAAAACTAAAAAATTAATTAAGAATTTAATGTTTATTATTCAATTTTGATACTATTTAAATACTTAAAACATAAAAAGCCCTGTAACATTTACGCTACAGAGCTTTACTTATTTGGTTTAGTTGGATTCTAATATTTAGAGTTTACCACTTAAGGACTGTAACCTTCCTAAATCATCAAACTCAGCCGTAACTACTTTACCATCTTTTTCTCCTTTTATCTCCTTATCAGACATACTAAGTTTAAAGTCACGATCTATTAAATAGTTTTTTAAAGCACTCACGTGCGCTATACTTATAGAGCTTATTAACTGAGGAAATACAGTTAAAACCTTCTCTAGTTTGCTCTTATCTATTGCTGGTATTTTATCATCATCTATAGTTACAACCAATGTTCCTTGTCCGTAATTAGCACAGTAGTAGCTTTTAGAGTTAAACAAACCACAAGCAACCATTCCCATTTTATGCTCAAAATTTTCATCTACATTAAAATGAGGTTCTATAAGCTCTTTAATAGCATGTTCTTCTCCAAATTCTTTCAACTTATTAGACTGTAGCAATAAATTTTCTGGAATTCCGCTTTGCGTGTTTGCCCAACCCCACATCCAAGAACTTGTATTAAAAGATAATGAACCTATTACTTGTATTGGAAAAGATAACTCTCCAAAAGTAATAGTAGCTTTACCCATATCTAGTTGCCAACCATTATCTCCTATTACATCGCCAAAAACATATTGTTTTTCAAAAGACAAACCTGCATAATTTTCAACTAAATCATTAAAAGATTGTGGTTTTAATTTCTCTATTATCTTAAAGTCAGCCATATTTAATTCTTGGTTATTTTTTTCGTTTTCCATTTACATTTTTAAGTATTAATCTTGGTTTTTTTAGTTTTATTTATTGGCTGTAAGTAAAAAAAGCTCTCCATCATCAGTCATTCCTATAGGGTTTTTAGTTCTCTCTAGCCATTCTTCTTCATATAAAAACACATTATAATCTGCTACTAAATTTCTTGAAAATCTCTTTTTTGCTAAGTTTATAATTTGTTCGTCTAAAGACATGCTGCTCCTTTTAAAAAACACAACATAATCTTTATCTATATGAAGTAAAATAATATGTGTTTTATCTCCTGTTTTATATACATCTAACACTTTAAAAAAGCCAGGCGCCCTAACTACATAAAAGCCAAACTTAGCTACATCCGGATTAATTTTAGCCATATTTATGGCTTTGTTACTTGCAATTGTAAACCTAACCTTTTTAGACAAGCCTGCACTAAATGCAGATACGTCTGTAAAGCCTTCTTCTTTTAAAATTTGATTTTTTTTGTACTTAGAAATTAATGATTCATCTAAATCACAATCTCTATAAAACAACAATAAACCTGCATAGGTGTTATTTACTATTGACTTTTGCAGGTCTACTTTTCCCTTATCATCATCTGTCATTAAATAATTGCCTCTTATTTTTTACCTATGTTATACCTCATAGTTTCCATTATAGGCTCAAAAAAAGAAGTTTCTTTAGAATCTATTCTTTTTTGAACTATTGTATAAGGGAAAGTAGTATACACAGGATCTTCATTACGAATGCAAATTTCTGCACCATACTCATCTGTAATATGCTTCCAACTGGTACCAAACTCCTCGTTTAGGACTTCGCCGTAAGCACTTCCTAAACCAAACTCTACCATTTTAGGCGTTGGTTTGGTTAGACATTTAGAGTTAAAGTCTGCTATATCTTCATTAGCTACAAAATTTGACGAATCTGTTAACCAAAGTCCAAAAACTTTGGTTAACAGACTAGCTGTAAATGAACCATTAAAATCAGGTTCATATTTTTTACAAATAGAATACGCCAAATCTAAATCTAGCTCTAAATTATTTATTTCTCCTTGTGTTAAATCTCTTAGAGTAGTTTGCATATAACTTATATTTTACAAGTTATTCTCTAACAAATTTGTAAGTACTTTTACTCTGCTACTAACATCTGGAGCATTACTTACTGGGCAGTGATTTACTTCTAAAACACCATCTGTAAAAGTATAAGCTCTTTCTGGATTGTGGTGATTATCTCTGTTTACAATTACAACTTTTTTAAGCCCTTCTTGTAATGCTTCTTTACCCATATCATCTGCAGTAATTGCTGTAAAAGCTTCTACTAATGGCTCAAAATAAATTTGAGAATATGTATCCATATACAAATGCGTAAAACGGTCTTCAAATAATGTTTCCCATTCTATTTCTAAAGGAACATCAAAGCCAGCTGCTTTAGTTATTTGTTCTTTTAACGCAGGAAATTTTTCGTCTTGAAATGCTTTTGTAATTTTCTTTTCTTTAAGTCCCATAATTGTATGTTTTAAGTGTTAATTTTAATAATCTATGATTCTAAAATAGCACTAAAACACACTTATGTGATAAACGGTTTTACAAGCGTTGTTTTTTGTTTTAAATCCGTTTACAAATTGGCTAAAAACTGTTTTAAGTAGCTCTTTTTTCTAGAGGCTAACGGAATTTTTTCTCCGTCTTTTAATAAAATATTATTTAGCACAATAGACTCTATATAATTTATATTTATAAGATGAGATTGGTGTACTCTAACAAATATTTGTTCGCTTAAAATATTCTCATAATACTTTAAATTACGGGCACTCATTATTTTTTTATCTGCTGTGTAAAAAATAGTGTAACTCCCATCAGACTGGCACCTAATAATGTCATTTAAAGGCAATATGTGTTGCTCTTGAGTGGTTTTAATTAATAAATTCTTATGCTCGTCCTTAGTTTCTAAATCCTGAATTTTCATTTCTAAACTAAGCACCTTCTTATCTTGCTTGTATAAAGTTCTAAACCTGTCTATACACGCTGTAAGCTCATCAGAATCTATTGGTTTAAGTAAATAATCTATAGCATCTACACGTATAGCTTGTATAGCAAAATCATCATAAGCAGTAGTAAAAATAATTCTAAAAGATATTTTATCTAATGCATCTAATATTGTAAATGCATTACCACCAATTAGTTCTATATCCATAAAAACTAAATCTGGTGTATTTTCATTTAAAAATAAAATAGCATCATTAACCGTATCTATTGTTGCTATTACATCTATATCTTTTTGAGTGTATTTTAGTAATTTAGATAAGGTATTTTGAGCATTAAACTCGTCTTCTACTATAACTACTTTTATCATGTAATACTTAATTTAAAGGCTATTTTTGTTCCTATAGGTTGGTTATCCTTGTTAAATAAATCTTCAATTACAAAGCTCTTTTCTTCTGCTTTTTTACGCAATTTTAATCGTTCTATAAAAACATCTGTAGCGTGCAATTCTTTACTTTTTTTTGTTTTAGATTGATGTGATCTTCCCAGACCATTATCTGTAATAACAAAACACAATTTAGCATCTTCTTTATAAATTGATAACTCTAAAATACCGCCTTGCTTTTTTTCTTTTAAACCATATTCTATAGCATTTTCTAAAAACGGTTGTAACAACATTGGTGGTACTTTTAAAGTATGCACATCACAATCTTTAGCAACATTTAAAACGTAATTAAAAGCATAATCAAAACGTAATTGTTGTGTTTCTATGTAGTTAGAAATCATATTAATTTCTCGTTCTAAACTAATAGATTCTTTGCGTACATAGTCAAAATTCTGACGAATTAATTTAGCAAATTTAGCTATGTAGTTAGATGATTTTATAGGGTCTTTCTCTAAAGTAATATTTTGTATTGCGGCAAGTGTATTAAATATAAAATGCGGATTCATTTGCATTCTAAGCAAGCTCTGCTCTAGTTGTGATGCCTTATTGGCTGCCTTTAGTTTTGTAATGTACAAATAGGCACCTAACAAAACCAATAGTAACAATAACGCAGCAAACAAACTACCATAAAGTAATCTGTTTTTAGCAGCAATTTGCTTTAAAAATAGTAACTCAGCCTCTTTTTCTTTTGTTTTATATTTTACATTAGAAAAATTTAATAAACGTTCTGTTTCTTTGTTATGCTGCTCTATTTGTAGTACATCTCTTTTTTGTTGATACGCAAGTGCATCTTCTGGCTTATTAGTACGTATGGCAATAGTTATAAGCTTGTCTAAAATTTGTATTTGTTGTGGCGTGTCTTTATTCTGTTGGTAAATTTCTAACGATTGTTTGTAATAGCCTTCTGCAATTATAAAATTGTTATTTAAAAAGTAAGTATACCCTAAGCCTTTATATGGCGCACCGTTTTTAGCCGTAATGCTTTTATTTACCTTTATAGCTGCTTGTAAAAACTTTGCTGCAGATGCATAATTTTCTGTTTCTATATACGTAAAACCTATGTTATTTAAAATTTTAACTAAGGTTTGGGGTGACTTGGTATATTGTCCTAATTGCAGTGCTTTTTGGTATGCCTCTAAGGCTTTATTATAATTTTTTTCCTTTAAATAAATGGCTGCAATATTACTTTTTATAGCAATAACAGATGTTGTATCTTTTTGGTAGGTAAAAAGGCTATCTGCCTTTTGTATGTAGCTTAAAGCTTTAGGGTAATCTTCTAAAGTAAAATGTAACTGAAACAATAAATTATTAGCTTTAGCCAGCAATCTTTTGTCTTTTAACTCTGTAGCATTGGTTAGTGCTTCTAAAGCGTATCCTTGAGACTTCTCTAGATTTTTAAAACGTAAATTGGCTGCACTTAGCGTTATTAAACTCCTTGTTTTATTGTAAATATCTTTTTGGGCTGTAAATAAGCTATTTGCTTTTTTTTGTGCAGTTATAGCCTCTAAATACATATTGTTAACATAGTATATTTCGCCTTTTTTAAACAGAATTAAAGCTTCTTGCTCAGGTGTAATTCCTATAAAATTAGTTTGTAAACTATCTAATATTTGTATTGACTTTTCAGACTTAAATTGCGAAAGACTGTCTGTTATTTTTATAGTGTTATTAAACTCTACTAGGTTGTTTTTAGGTTGTGTACAACTTAACACTAAAAAGAGTAAACTACTGTATATTAAACTATTATTTAAAAAGCAATATTTCATGTATGCGGTATGCGTTCTTATAAAAACGAAGCTAACCTTTTCATTTTAAAACAGGAATATTTTTAACATCTAAATAGCAAATACAAAACAAATAGTAACACTTACAAAAGGCATTTATAACCAATACATAATTCTTATATTTTTAAACAAAAAATATAATGGACTATCCAGAACATATACTAAAAATAACCACTGGTGGCGGCTTTGAGATTACAAGCAAAAAAGAAGTGACTAAAAAAGTTACTCCCAAAATTGGCGTAGATAATGCTATATTTTTAATTTATGACTGGCCAGATGATAAAGAAGGTGCCAACACTAGTATAATTATTACCTTACACTACTCTTTTATTTTAAATGATAAAAAATACGAGATAAGCACAAAAAATACTTTTTACGATTTTGATAATAAGTTTTACAACAATCTACAAGACTGGTTTTTTAAAGATATGTATCCTTTATTTATGCATAAAGCATTGGAGATTTCTAAAGAGAAAATAGAGAAAGAACTAGGTGTTTCTCTTTCTAACATTGCCCCTTTTAACACCCAAGAAACTAAAGCAAAAAGACTAGCAAATAAAGCTGCAAAAAACTATTTAGTAGATACTATTTAAAATTATACAGAATAAAAGTTAAATTAACGTATAAAATGAAAAACGATTTATTGGAGAAACAAAATGAATTATACGGCAATTTAAATTTTGCTGCAGAAATTAAAAAAGACAATATTGGTATTATAAAGCATTTTATAGCTAGTGAAAAAGAAGCTTATGAAAACAATTTTCAAGGGCAGTTTTATCCTTCTTATCATTATGAAATAAACCGTGTAATGAGTTCTAAAATGTCTAAAATTGATGATGAAGATATTTATTTGGCATTTTACTACCAACTTAAACTTGGAAACATATATAAACCCTTAGAAAAGCATTATCCTTTATTTTTAAAGGCTGTAGCTCATAATATTGATGATAACGATTTAGATAATACATTTTTAAACCCAACTCATTTATATTTTTTATTTGGAATAATTAATAACGAAAATGCTGATAGTGTTTACGATACCGCTTATGAAGATTATACAGAAAGCCTAAAATTTATTACCCTATGTGGTTCATATACAACATTTCCTAATTTACGTAAAAAGAGAGCTCGCTTTATTCAGTTTTTAGAAAACGAAACAATAATGCGTCGTATTAAAAACGGGTTATCTCTTTATTTTAAGAGCGATTTTATAACTTCTGGTTCTTTAGTTCTTTTACTTTTAGATACTAATACTAGCTCTAAAGAAGTTTTATATAATCTGCATAAGTTAAATTTAAAAAATACTAACGTTTGGTTATTAGGTAGCTTTTACAAGGATTTTAAAAAATCAGATACTAACAAGAAACTATTAAAAGACTTGTATGCTACCTATCCAAAAGAATGGATTGATGAGTACCAAAAAACAGATTGGAATCAAATAGATTCCTTGTAATTTTTATGCTGTAAATCAACGGCCTTATTTTTCTTTTTAAAAATAAGGTTGTTAATTATCCTTGTAATAGAAGACCATAAGATAAACCCTAAAAACACAAAGAATAGTCTAATAAAGAAGCCTTCTTTATCTATATTAGGAATGCCAAACACATAAAAATAATTGCTGTAAAAATCAAACCCTTTGGAGATACCAATAGCAAAAAAACCAAATCCTATTACCAAAAAAACATACTTTATAAAAAAGTCTTTCTTTGGCAAATAGTAATCCTTTGGCGGGTTTTTAGGATTATAATAAACAGGAGTTACATCTCCTATTTCTACTTTAGAGTTACTTCTTCCTTTAATTCTATGGCTTTGCAAGTTTCCGTTTTTATAATACTCAAAACTATACACAGGTACTTTTATAACACCAGAAAATCCTTCTTCATTTTCAGAACCTTTTTCTAGAGATATAGATACCACTTTAGCTGTAGTTAGGATTCCGTTTCTTTTTATCTTTCCATTTCTAATTAAAATGTAAAGAAAACCAAGAATTAAAAATAATCCTATTATTACAAATATTGAACTTGCCACTATAGCCATATATAACTTACAAAATTAAGGAGTTACTTAGATAGTTAAGTTATACAACATTTATTAAAAAAGAAAGAAAAATGATTAGAATTATACAGTAAAACACAATAAAAAGTAATCATAATTAAATTAATTAACAAAATGCCAGTCAATTACTACATTGTTTTTATTTTTTGTTAATGTATTTATTAAACTTTTCAGTTCTTTTATAGATGTTATGTCTATTTGGCATTTATCTGTATCTACAATTAATACGTTGTTACTAATAAATTTCTCTTTAAATTCTTGTGAGTTTGCCAGTAATGCAAACTCTTTAAGCGTATTAGAATTTATTTGCTGATTTTGTTTTACAGCTTCCTCCTCCTTAAGATCCTTATATTTTTTACTAGCACTAACTAATTTATAAAAATCTTCTTTTATTAGTTCAGCAATACGCTGTAAACGGTTGTTATTTATAGTGTTACCATATAAATTATAGTTATCTATATTGGCACTTATATACTTTGTATCTTTTGTTTTTAAGTATTTATTAAAGTTACTATCATACAAATTATGCAACTCTATATTGTACTTATCTACAAGGTTATCTGTAATTAAGTTTTCTATATAAACACCATTAAAATTTACCCATATTGGCGTAGAGGCTATTAACTCTATATGAATATTTATAAAATTACCTGCGCTATCATTTGCTTTAAAGTGATATTCATATGCTAACGAAACCTGCTCAAAAGGTGTAAAATTATAATTGTCCTGAAGAAATTTAAAATGTGTTTCTACAGCATATTTAACCTCATAGAGCAAGTTGTTCATACATCTATTTTAAAAAGTAAAAAATCTAATTAGCTTGCTTGTGCTTTAAATTCGTTCATTTTTTTTAAAACTAACGGCACAAATAACGCAAACTTAGCATTAAAATCTTCTTGTGATGTAGCCTTGTTCATTGTAGCAACCATAGTAGACCAAGCTTTATAAAGTGCATCTTCAATAGTATTATTATTCTCCTGAAACTCTATATTTAATGCTTTAACAAGGCTTACAACCTCTTTTTCTTTGTAAAAACCAGTTTCTTTTACTTTAAAAAATACTTGTTCTAACTTTTCTTCTCCTTTTAATAAATCATCAGTAGTTAAATTACCTTTATTGGCACCAACAACTTCAAAAGTATCTATCATTAGATTTTGTACTTCTCCATCTATTTTTTCGTCTAAACGTATTGCAATCATCTGTATATATTTTTTAGCTGTTATTACGCTGTAATAACAATTCCATTTTTCATTTCGTTTGCGCTTGGTTTTTCAAACCAAGTTTCCATAAAGTCAAAATTCTCTTTTGTAACTTCAAACTCAAACGTTTCACCTTTTTCTGTATTTCTTTGTAATACCCTTTTTAGTCTGGTTTCTTTGGGTATATCTAAAAAATGAGTTGTTAGTTTAAAATCATTTACACTTGCAAATCTTCTAAACTTTTCTCTGTGTTCTAATTTAGATAACCCTAAATCTAAAATAGCATCTACATTAGTGTTTTGCAGCTGTGTTACCAGGTTTAAAATTAACTCTTCTGCCCTATTTATTCGTTCTAAAAACCACTCTAAACCATCTTCTGGCTTTTTATCTGCAAGAAACAATGTGTTATTCCATTTATCTATAGAAAAAACAATTCCGCCAGTTTTATTTTTTAATTTGTTAGCGTAGGTTGTTTTACCAGAACCAGTGTTTCCTACAATTAAATGTATCATCTTTTGTAATTATTGATTTTTAGATAAAAAAATAAGGAAAATTATTTTTCTAAAGGAATTGTACCCACTATTTGGCCTTCTTTTAACACAAAAAGTAAATTTGCAATAGGAGCATTACCGTAACTGTCATCTTCCCAAGTACCAACGTGCAAGTTTATAAATGTGCCTAACAATTGTGTATCTGCGTGCCTAGCAACAACCATCATACAAGTACGTCTAGGTATACTAACCAAAATTTCTTCTGCTCCTAACATTTCATGTGCTTTACGCATATGCTTTGCAGATAATATGCGTTCACTACAAAAATCTAGTCCGCTAGAAGTCAAAACTTTATTGTCTAACTTATCTACTGCAGTGAATTTTGTCTCAAATTCTTCTAAATTTTTAAAAGCTTCTTGTAAAACTTCATCAGGATCTAATTTTTCTAAATGCTGATGAGTTAAAAACACAAAATTATCTGGAGTATCATACCCAAAACCTACAACAACTTTTAAATCTTCTTCTGTACCTATTAAGTTAGATTTTACAGCACCTGCCTTAATACCAACCCAGTCTCCCGGTTTAAGTATTGGGTAAATTTTATACGCACCACTTTCTGCTTGTTGTGCTAATTTTTCAATTTCTTCTTTAGATTTTTCATCGCCATGAACAGTGTCACTCATTCTTCTACTATTTTATTTAAACTGAATATTGAAAATACAGTAAATATTCTTAACTAAAAAAATGCTTTTATATGCGTAGTGTATAGTTTTATATTTGAAAAAAACTGGTACTAGTTTTAGTCTATACTTTGTTTTTAAGAAAGTTTAATTTACCTCTCTTGACTCTAATTCTTTTTTTATTTTTTTCATATTCATATAGTTTAAAGGAATCATACTTCCAGTAGAGAAAGCAACAACTAACAAGGGAGTAAAAACAGCATTATTACCTTTTGCGACTAAACCATAAATACATATAATAATTAAAAAAGAGACTACAATTGTTAATGCAGTTGTAATTACTTTTAACCCTTTTAGTTCTCCTTTTAATTTATCTGTTGGTTTATTTTTTAGGTCCTGTGTTTTCATCTTGTTTTTTTAGTTAAAACTTACCATTCTCTCCATAAATCGGCTAATCCTTCACCATCTGCATAATCATCTGGTTTTAAATCAGCTGCTATTGTAATATGATCTATAAGCTCACATAAATCTTCTCTTTCTCCGGTTTCTATTAAACCGTCAGCATTACTATTTAAATTATTTAGTTCAGTTACAGCAGTTTCAAAAAAGGAAACTTTCTCTATTTCTTTTCCATTTTCTCCTAAAGTAATTAAATTAGCTATTAAGGTATTAAAAATATGCCTTGCTGCACTACAATTTTCCTCTGTGTACTGCTCCATATTAAACTCTGTAAAGTTTGTTTGCCACATAGCAAAAGGATAATACTTTTTGGTTTCTAAAAGTCTATCTGCATAAGATAAAGATTGATTAGCAACCACAACAGGAACCTTGCTGGACTTTAAACTTTTAGTGTCGTTAACAACTGCTATATTATTCTTTTTCTTTTTAGGCATAATAAAAACAGAAAAAATTATAATTGCAGCAAATACAACAATAATTAAAATAATAGCTCTAGGCATATTTTTAGATTTTTATTCAATTTAAAATTTTAAGTGTCGCAACTAACATCATCCCACTGGGCATTGTTGTAATTTATAAGCCAGTTTAATGCGTAATGACGCTCGTAAACTACGCCTGGGTGTACTTCTTCTATTTGTAAACCATTAATTCTTGCGTCTACACAAGCCCAATCTAAACGGTAATATAAGTCGTTTGCATTTAATATTTCTGCTGTACTTTTTACACTAGTTTGTGCGTTTATAAAATTCCAAGGATCTTTATCTTTACCTACGGGATATTGCTCTGTTGGTATATTATTTAAGTCAGCCAATGCGTTAGGAAAACCTATTTCTGTTGTCTTGTCTAATGCCCAAAAAAGCACCCAAATACACTCGCATTTCCAAGTTTCTTGACTTTTTTTGTCTTCGGTAGGGTTTTGTAAAAAATCTAATTCTTTTGGTGTTACTAAATCAATTAAATTATATTTACTTATATACTCTAATGCATCTGAACCCGACATAGAATTAAATGCAACAAAATTAGTAACAGCTAGTATAGTTACACGCTCTGCTATTTCTTTTGCTGAACGAATTTCTACACTATCTTCACTCTCTACAAATGGTAAATTCTTATTTACTTTTATATTTTTTGATGCTATAAAGGCATCATTTTGTTCTTTTCTTAATTTTTGGTCCTCTGTAGCTTCTGTTTGAGGTTTGTCATAATACTTAGAGTCTATATTTACAACTAATTCCTCTATTTCACAATTACCATCACCATCTATAATTAAGTCTAAATTTTTATCTAAAAAATGCTGACCATTAGATTTTGAAATTAGAGCGTCTGGCTGTACAAAAAGTACGGCATCTAATTCTTGTGCTAACTCTAATATTATTTCTTTTAAGTTTTTAATGGTACCCTCTTGCTGAATAGAAAACTCTGCGTTTAATGTTTGTACTTTGGCTAAACACAAGCCTTTTACATTTTCATTATTGGTAGGCAAAGAATTTATATAACCATACAAACCTTTTAAGTTCTCGTTTAAAGGGCAATCTTCTGTTGCATGAATTTGATAATCTGGCTGTAACCGTTCTCTATAATTAATTAGTAATTTACTGCCTTTACCAAACAAACCACCTTTGGTTTCTGCTACTACTTTACTAGAGTTTCCTGTAGTATTTACACTTACATTAGAAATACTTTTTTTTAGTACTTCTACAATTTTATCTACACCAATTTTATGTGTGTATACGGTACATATCATATGTATTATTGTTTTTTATAAGATTGATATTAAACAATCATTCCTGATTTCTCTGCATTAATAAGTTGCACATAGCCCTCAAAATAAAAAGGAATATTATCTTCTACACCATTAACTAATCTTTTTTCTACTTTGTCATTAGCAATAATTGAAGCTTCAAAATTAGGTTGACCAGTAACTAATATTGGCTGGTTTAATTTATCATACCAAAAATATTTTCCTCCAAAATTTTGCCGTGCTACTTCAAAAATATATGAACCAACTGTTGTAATTAAATTTTGCTGTTGTTCCTTATCCATTTGCTTATAAAAATCAGACGCTTCGTCTAACATATTATCAACAACCTCTAAACTTTTAACGGAATAATCTAATCCTTTAAATTTTTCTGAACTACTACTCACAAAAAAATCAGCAGATTTAGTCATATCATTTATAAAATTATTTTGTTTGTCATCTAAAGATGATTCACTTTTACTTGTGTTGGTGTTCTTTTTTTTAAAGAAATTGAATAGTCCCACTCTAATTTATTTTATAAAAAAGTTAATAATACTTAAAATAAGTGCTAGTATTGAAATAATTGTTGTTTTATGGTTTTTGATAAATAATTTAAATACTTCATACTTAGTAAATGGAAAACCTCCATCCTTTAAAAATAAACTCCCTTTTCTAGTTAGTTTTAATTTAATTCCTGGGCCTTGCTGAGTAGAAACGTCCATTATATCGATAAATTCTAATCTTTCTAATTCTTCAGCGCATACAAAAGTTAAATCTTCATCAATATTTTCATTTTTTGAAACATCAAAAATTAAATAATATTTAAAATCTTTTGTAAGATATTTTAGTATCTTATTTTTTGCTTTATTATTTCTTATTGTTTTATTCAATTAATTGTTATTTGTTTACCTTGAAATTCTAATAAAAGCTTATGATCTAAGACTTCTTTCCTATAAAATTAAAAGATAGTTCTTACAGAGAGTAATTTAGAGATTGTTTTTTAATGGAGCAAAAAAATTATTCTATATACGTATTTATAGAGCAGTCTAATTTGCAGTTTTTAGCTAGCATTTTTCTAAAACCTACTGCTAGGTCGTACTCTTCAAAAATTAAGGCTTCTGTAATACTATCGCTAAGTATAAGTTGTTGCAATAAATACTCTACTACGTATTTATTGTCTGCGGTAAATAATACAAATTTGGTGGAGTCCAACCTTAAAGTTTATTTGTGTAATAATTTTTCAAATGTAGTAAATACAATTTTAAAAGCTTGCCAAAATAAAAAACCCTTCTAAAAATTTAGAAGGGTTAATATCAATTTTAAAATTGCTTATCTGTATAATGTAAAGTGACCCATAAATTCTCTTTCGTCACTTTCACCATTTAATTTAATAACATACCAATAATCACCCGTTGGTAAATTTGTATTTTGGTATAAACCATCCCAACCTTGTTCATTATCCTCTAATTTATATACTTCTCTACCATAACGGTCAAAAATAGTAATATAAATATCTGGGAACTGATCTATGTTTTTAGGTATCCAAAAATCGTTTTGACCATCACCATCTGGTGTAAAGAAATTAGGAATTTCAATATCTATAAATTCCATAAATATGGTTTGTATAGACTCACATCCGTTTTCATCTACAACTCTTACTGTATACGTATCTGTCTTTTTAATGTAAAATGTATTATCATCTCCATTATTAACATCGTTAAAGTAGTATGTATACCCTGGTTTACCACCAGTTGCTAAAGCTGTAATTTCATTAATACTTTGCTGCTCTGCAATTAGTTGTAATGGTGTAAAGTCTTCTATTTCAAAATCTACCGTGTTTATACATCCATTAGCGTGTGCAATAGTAATATAATGCATACCAGGAGACAAGTTTGTAAAGTCTGGATCTAATACCATTAATGCTGGGTCTGTAGTATCTAAACCATACAGTACATCTGCTGTAACTGTTGGATCTTCAAAAATTATAGCAACACTGTTATTTGGAGTATCACCAGTACACTCATACATAACCTCAGCCGATGCTGTTAGGTTTGCACCTGCTGCAATTTCTACAATTTCATTAGTAATACAACCCATAGCATCTTTAACAAAAATTACATAACTATTGGCTGCTAAATCTGTATACGTCATTTTGCCCTCTACAAAATCTGCATCAGCATTACTATTTATACTAGTACTGTATGACGCTGTGCCTCCAGTTACAGTTACTGTAATTGTACCATCTTCTTCACCTGCACAAATTTCTGGTGTAGATGCTAAACTCATTTGTAACTCTACTGGTTCGGTAATTGTAAACTCTATAAGATCAAAACATCCATTTTCATCTTGTACAATTACACTGTAATCACCAGCAACAAGCTCATCAAACATATTTTCATCATCAAATTTATTAAGATCTGGAGATATTGCATATTGATAATTACCTGTACCACCAGTTACATTTAATACAATACTACCATCATCATCACCATTACAACTCACATTTGTAATATCTGGTACTACATTTAATGGTGTTGGTTCTGTTATATTTATTACACTTGATAATGTTTCACAATCCTGACTCTGTACATTTACATAGTACGTACCCATTGGTAAGTTTGCAAATATTTCAGAGGTTTGGTATGCTCTAACTTGATTAGTTAACGTAGCGTCTGTAAATAATCCGTATTCATAGTTACCTAACCCGCCATCTGCTTTAGCAGTAATTACAGCTGTACTTTCTCCGTTACAATTAATAACCGCTGCACTTTCATCTACAACAAGTGTTAAAGGTGCAATTGGATCTATAACAACAACATTAGATACAGTAGAGATACAGTTAAAATTATCTCTAACATAATATTGATATGTACCATCTGAAAGGCCTGTAAACAAATGCGTTCCTGGACCGTTTGCATTGTTCATTGCTGTAAATATTACACCATCTGTACTCCAAGTATAAGGAGCAGTACCACCTGTAGCAGACAACTCTAATGCTGCACCTGTAGTACAACCTAATGATGTTTCTGTAGCCAAGCTAGCATTTGGTTCTAATGGATCTACAATTTCTATAATTGAAGATTCAAAGTCACAGTACATAGCATCTACAACACTTATGCTATAGAAACCTGCACTTAAATTACCAAATGTGTCTGCAGACTGACTAACACTACTTGTTTCTAATGTACTACCACTAGCATCTGTGTATTTATTTAATACATACTTGTAAGTAGTAGTAACATTTCTTGGGTTTACAGTTAAGGTTACTGTTGCATCAGAATCTCCATAACAAACTAAATCTGTGTTTGTAATTGTTCCTGAAATAGGATCTGGAACTACCAAATTAAACGCATTAGAGAAAGTGTTAGAACATCCCAGAGCATCATCTACAGTAACAGTGTATTGGCCTGCAGCTAAGTTTTGGAATAAGTATGAGTTAACACCACTTACTGTTTCTGTAGCCAGAGTAACATTATTTACAATAGAAATTGTATATGGAGCTAAACCTCCTGTTGGTTTAATATTTGCCGTACCCATATCATTTGTACAGCCAACATCCTCTGTAGCTATAGGATCTAATGCTAAAGCAGCACTTGGAGACTTTACATTAAACAATCTATTTTGAGTACAATCTGGGAAACCATCTTGTATTACCTCTACTCTGTAATTACCAGCGTCTAGGTTTATAGGTGCAGTAGGTCCAAAATCTGCAGAACTACCACTTCTAATAGCCATACCATCATCTAAAGGATCTGCTGGTGTATTATTAGTTTCATAAATTCTGTATGTAAATCCTCCTGTATAAGTGGCATCACTTATAGTTAACCTAACTAGTCCTTCAGTACCAAAACAAATAACATCAGATACTATCTCAACATGAACATCAAAAGTATTAGGCTCTGCTACAATGTGCTCTGTAGTTATTTGACAACCAGTAGTTGTATTTTCTATTAATATAGTATGCGTACCTGGTTGTAAATCTGCAAACAAATTAGATGCTTGAGGTGTACCACTTGGCAATAATGTAAATTGATAATCACCAGGGTTAGCACCAGTAGTATAACTTGTAATGCTACCTGTAACATCTACCCTAATATCTTCGCCGGCATTAGAACAAGCTATTGCGTCTGTTACAACAGCATTGGCCGTTAGCAATTGATTGTATGCTAACACTGTAACTGTTTGCTCTGCACTACAACCTTTATCATCAATAACACGAACAATAACATTACCTCCAGCAAACTCTGTATAGTTATATGTTGCATTTGTACCACTTTGCAATACAGTACCAGTAGCTACATCTTCAAACTCATAACGAACGTAAGTAGTACTACCTCCTATTATACTAGTTTCATCTAAAACAATAGTTGCATTGTTTGCAGTATTATCTGATGTACAACCAAATTGGTTAACAACTGGTGTAGCAAACGCTACTACATTTGGCTCACCTACCACTACAGATGTTCTAGTAGTTACACAACCGTTTGGCCCTGTACCTGTAACGTCATAAGATCCTGCAGATAAACCAGAGAACGAATTTGTAACTGGGTCATAAGTTGCTGCTGGTGATATTGTATATGTTAATGGGTTATTACCATTATTTACTTCGGTAATTTTAATAACACCATCTACACCACCATTACAAGTTACGTCTGTTGGCGTAGCTGTAAAGTTTGGCTGTATTGCTGGTGCAACTACAACTGTAAATTGTCTTAAACATTCTGGAACAGAATTAGTGTCATATACAGTTACAGTATAGGTATCTGCAGTTGTTACTACTGCATTTACTGAAGTTGTGAAACCTGTTCTAGCTACAATTTCAGTGGCAGAAGAGTTAACAATTCTATATTCATAATTACCAGATCCATCTGTTGCCTTTATTAAAATCTCGGCATCATTGGTGCAACCTAAACTTTCTTCTAGAGTAGCAGACGCCTGCAATGAAGGATAAACATCTACAGTGCTAGAATCTATACACCCATTACCATCTTTTACAAAAATAGTATAGTTGCCCACAGTTACATTTGTAAATACACCTCCGTTAGAAACGTAATTTGCACCACCATCTATAGAGTAAACTAAAGTTGATGAATCTCCAATAGTTGTATTCACTGTTACCGTTGTAGATGTACTACAGTTATCAACTTCAATACCATCAATTGTTGGATTAGCAGCTAATAACATATTAATTGTTCCTAAAGGATACTCACAACCATATTGGTCACTAATACTAACAGTATAATTACCTGCTACAGAACCAGCAGGAATTTCTAAAGGATTATCTGGTGTACCAGTAGCAATTACTGTTGCAGAAGGATCTGTAAGCGTAAATGTATATGTACCGCCACCACCTGTGATACTCTCTACTGCAATAAGTCCAGGAGTGTCACAAGCAATATCTTCTAATTTTCTTAAAGTAGCAGTAATAGGTTCTAATTCTTCTAACAACACATTCTCTGATGCAGATATACACGTATCTGTAGCACCATCAATTTCTGTTACTACAATGTAATATTCATCTGGCACCAAATTGGTTATTTGTAAATTACTATCAAAAGTAACTATAGTACCTGCCATACCAGGAGTAGTACCATTACCACTAGATCTAATAATGTTACCTGCTATATTGTACAATTCCCATCTGTATTGTGATCCAAAAGGGAGATCATTATCTGTAATTGTAAAATCTATTGTTGCATTATCTGCTCCATCACAAGAAGGAGTAGATGTAAAATCTACATCTAAAGGAAGTGGATTTACAATATCGTTTACATTCACATCACTCTGACGAACACAACCGTTAAAATCACGCACATAAAAAACATATGTTCTACCAGGAGTTAAGCCTGTCCACAAGTAATTACCGTGACCTGCTGTAACCGGTACAGCAGATCCAGAAGAATCATTTACTGACCCACCAGCTATCCAAGTAGCAGCAGCAGGGTTAAAGTTTGCTGGATCTTCAGAAATTGCATACTCATAACCCGGAGTACCCTCAGAACCTTGTACTTTAACTTGTAACTCATTACAATTTACAACAACAGCATCTATCGTAATATCTAAATTATCTAAAGGATAAGGAATTGTATACCTTGGAAAATCTGTTTGACAAATTGTATTTCCTGAGCCATCTACCGTTCTCATAGAAGGGTAAACACTATCTCCTGACAAATAACCAGTTAACCTATCTGTCGTTCCAGGTACAGAGTTATCTG
Source organism: Cellulophaga sp. RHA19 (assembly GCF_002813425.1). Classification (NCBI taxonomy): domain Bacteria; kingdom Pseudomonadati; phylum Bacteroidota; class Flavobacteriia; order Flavobacteriales; family Flavobacteriaceae; genus Cellulophaga; species Cellulophaga sp. RHA19. The sequence goes on along the minus strand of NZ_PHUL01000001.1, from coordinate 2,667,193 downwards.
CAGTCCAGGTAGCACCACCATCTGCACTAAATTCTATAGTTCCTAAAGTAGATGGATAAGCATCAAATCTAAAACCAAAATCACTAGCAGTACCTGTACAAGTAACAGGTGTAATACCTATAATATCTGCCGTCAACTCATCAGGGTTATTAATGGTTACATTAGGAGTAGTTGTTACTGCACATCCACTTGCGTCTGTAATATTAATTGTATAATTTCCTGGTGCTAAGTTGTAAAATGTTTTGGTGTTGTTAATTACATTGGTAACTGTCTCGTTAGAGGCACCAGCGTTATCTATATCTACAATCTCATAAGTATAAGGTGCAATACCAGAAGTTATTTCTATTGCTATTGTTCCTAAGCCGTTATAACAATCAGGATCTGTTGGATCTGCAGTAAAAGTTAAAGGTGTTGCTGGGTTCACTGTAACAGTTTCCATATACTCACAATGTGGGTCTGCCGCTCCATTGTCCCAAACATACACATCATAACTACCTGCATCTGCTGCTGCTACAGCAAATGTATCTGTTACTGAAAAATCTGCTGCAGTAACAGGAGTTGTTGTTGGTACAAAAGCATAAGCTAAATTACCATCTCCACCTCTAGCATCTACGGTTATACTACCATCTGCACAAGAACTTACATCTACAACATTTACAGTTGCATTTAAGTTTGGTTGTATAACTATTGTTTTTAATACTGATACACATCCAAAAGCATCTGTAACTTCAATATCATAACTACCATTTGGTAAACCTGTAAATGTATGCGTATTAGAAGTTGATGGGATTGGAGTAATCCAAGCACCTCCATTTATTCTAAAATTGTAGTCGCCATTACCACTTGTAACTGTAACAGTTACAGTAGCGTTGTTTGCTCCATCATAACAAGATGTAGCAGTTAAATCAAAATCTATATCTTCAAATTTATCTACTGTTACAGCTACTGTTGAAGCAAGCTCACAACCTTTATCATCCTTAACACGAACTACATAATCTCCTTCTGTAACATTTACAAAGTTAACATCTGTTTGGTATGCTCTTACAATAGAATTATCAGCAGCTCTTTCTAACTGATATTCATAACCTGGAGAACCACCTGTAGCAGAAGCTGTTAATGTTGCGCCTGTGTTAAAACACGTATATGCAGAAGTCTCACTTAAACTTGGTACTATTGCTGTTGGATCTGTTAATGTTGCATCAATATCTGTAACACAAGCATTATCGCTTACTTTTCTAATAAGTACATTGTATGCACCATCTGCTAAATTAGATGCTGTTGTTACTGGTGATGTTAAAGATGTTACCCAGTTTGTACCTCCATCTACAGAATATTCAAATCCTGTTGCTGCATCAAAATTAGAAACCTCAAAACGGATATTACCATCTGAACCACCATTACAATTAGGATCTTTTGTTCCAAGTAATGCTGCACTAAACTCTTTATTATCTTCTACTACAACAGTAACATCTGCAGATTGCGCACAAGCTTCTGGTGCTTGTGTAGCTCTAAGGTCATCTATTATTAAATCGTTACCATCATTACTATTTACGTTATTACGTATAACAATACCTACAGTTGTATTAGCTCCTGGGTTAAAAGTAACCGTACGGTTATGCCAGTCGTCTGCACTTGTATTTTTAGGTATTTCTGCAGTTGCTACACTAGAAATAACAGTACCAGAACCATCTACTAATTCTATTGTCATTTCTGGGTTATTACCGCTGCTACCTACTTGCATTAAGTTATATGCCCATAATGAAAAAGTAATATCTTGGTTAGCTAATACTTCTATTCCGTTTCTAGACCATAAAACACCGTTTAAAACTGGAGCTGCATATACATCTGAGAATGTACTAACATCTATAGCTAAAAAACGACCGTCTGTTAAACCTGTATGGTCGTTAGGGCTTCTGAAGCTAGGAACCGGATTGGTAACAGTGTTAGTAACTGTGTACTCACCATTTACTAGAATACCAGCCGGACCACGATTACAAGCTGTTTCTGCACCACTTTGCGGTTCATAACAATAATCTGATCCTATTTCTGCTATTTGTGTAGTAGCACCTGCTCCAAAACTCTCATAGAACAATGTAGACTGACCAGCAGTTAATACACTTGCATAGTCTACAGTAACCGTATAACTACCATTACTAACTCCTGCAAATACATTATTGCTTGGTGGTGTATTGTCTATTGTATTTAACTTATAAATATAACTAAAGTCTGTTGTGTTAGACGGTGTCATAGTTATTGTACCATCTCCAATACAGTCATACGTAACACTACTAGAAAATGTTGGTGCTGTAATTGGGTCTGGAACTGTAATTTCCATTTCGTAAGTACAACCTAAACCATCACGCAGTACTAACTCATAATCTCCAGGAGCTAAATTAGCTGTATCTGTAGCACTAAAGCTTGTACCGCCGTTAAAACTATACTCGTATGTACCATCTCCTCCATTAGGATTTAATATTTTTATTAAGGCTCCAGCTGGGTTACAAGAAGCGTCTTCTATAATAGATGCAGAAGCAGATAACCTAAAAGGTTGGTCTATTTCATAATCTTCGCTTACCTCGCAACCTGTGTCTATAGTAGCTCCGCTAGAATCCATAACTGTAATAGTATAAATACCTGCAGCTAAATTATTAAATGTGTTTACTGTTTGGTAATTTGTACCACCATCTAGACTATATCTGTAAGGTGCTGTACCACCTGTAACATTAACTGTTAGTGTAGATGTTGCAGAATCTGCACAGGTAATTGTACTATGTGTTGCTGTTATTTCTGGAGTTCCTAAATCTTCAATAATAACAGGAACAGACGTAGCATAACATCCATTCTTATCTCTTACTATAAAAGTGTACTCACCTTCCTCATTATCAAAATAAGTTAATGGCGCACCTCTGTATCCAAATAAGAAAGTAGTACTTTCTGTAAAGGCTGAATCTGGAATAGAAGCTTCATCGGCATATAATGCTACTCCGTCTTTACTCCAAATAGCCATTTCATATACAGGGCTAGGTAAACCTCCCGTAGGAGTTAAGTTTACAACACCGGCTGTACAAGTAATATTTTCTGTAGTAACGGCACCTAATTTAAGCTCTTCTATTTCACCTACTGTTATATCTTGTGAATTTAAACAACCATCTTGTGTAGTTGTAATTACAATATAATCTCCTGGTGAAACACCTGTAAACTCATATGTATTATCATTCACAGTTGGATGGTTACGTAATGGAGAACCATCGCCTCCATTAGCCCCATCATCTAAACGAAGTTCGTAACCGTAATTTGGTAATGCGTTAGTTACTTGTACTGATATTGTACCACCCGTATTACAATCTTCTGGAGTTGTAGTTATATTAACAGTAAAAATATCTTCCCTAATACCTATATCTTCAGTTTCAAAAATACAAGCACCGTCTATAGGTGTATTATCTGCTGGGTTTAATTGTGTTGCTTGTACTCTATATGTACCAATTGTAGCAATATCAAAGTTTGGTCCGTTGTTAGCTGAAAAAGGAACAACTACTGCACCACTAATTGCATCTACCAACTGAAAACCGTAACCAGCACCTACATTAGTTACTCTTATGTTACCATCTGTATCACATAAGATATTTTTAGTTGTAAATTCTATATCTAATTCATTTTTAAAAACTGTAAAGTAAAAACGACTAAAACAACCACCTGAGTAACGAACAACAACTCTATATTCTCCGCTTTCTGTAGCTGTATAGTTATCTACATTAGATACAGCATTCCAAGTACAGGTTCCATTTTTATTTGCACAGTCATCACCAGCATCAGAACAACTAGTATCATCTAATTTTTCCCAAGTAATACTATCTGCATCTGTAATACCTAACTGTATTGTAGCCTCATCTGCTGCACCACATAAATAAATTTTAGGTAATAAACTACCGTCTATAGGACAAGTAGCTATTTCACCTTGCATATCATTATCTGGGTTAGCATCACTATTTACAAAATTAAAATAGTCTAATACAGGGTTTGTTTGCGTAGTACCAAAACGTTCTACTTTTATACGCTCTATTAAATTAGGGCAAGTAGCATCTCCTGTTTTTTCTACAATAAAATTACCAATAACAGTTGTTAAGTATGTACTAGGATCTGTATCTGGATCACCATCATTTAATACCGTATCACCAGCATCTACAATGCCGTTATCATTATTATCTAATACCCAGTTGTAAGCCGTAAAACCAGTACCTGCAGACAAAACAACATCATCTCCACACAATTGTACTGTTCTTGCTTGGTTACAAGCTGCTAAATCATCTAAAATTGAATTACTAGCCACTTCTGGATCTCTTGTACAAGCTCCTATAGAAGTTGCACCACCCTCATCTGAAAAAGTATTTGTATTTACTGTACCTTGGTAAGTAGAGTATGCTATGTTTTCTAATGTTGAAGAACAAGCTGCTACAAACTCAGAACAATTGGCTGTAATTGATACTTTTATTCTTATAATATATTCTGGATCTCCTACTTCTACTAAGCTATTTGGAATAGTAAAGTTTAATGTGTGATTAGCAACATCTTCTGTATAAGATGCTCCTGGAGCACCAGAAAAATCTACTCCGTCTAAAATAACATTCTCTGGTAGTATATTTCTAATAGTATAATTTGTAGCATCATCATCTCCTGTATTTTGAAAACGAAGTACATACTGCATTGTTTGCCCTAAGCTAACTGCATCACCATTAATATCGGTACCAGATAAATCTTCAACTGTATTTTCTAATAAAATTTCTGGAGCAAAAACCTGTGTGTATGAAGCGGCAATTACTGTACCGTCTGTAGGGTCTACAGCAGGTGTTCCTACACCATAAACACCATCATCACCACCATCTGCATTATCATCTTTATAGTATTCGTTAGCATCACTACACCCATCACCATCACTATCTAAGTCCAGGTGATCTGGAATACCATCGCCGTCTGTATCTAAATTAGCACAAAATCCAGAGAATGAGTCTGTATTGTAAGCTAAAAAAGCAATGTCTGCATCACTAGATAATTCTAAACGTAAAAATGCAACATCACTTATACTACTAGCTGGTATACCAAATTCAGATAATTCAATAGTAGCTAAACGATATTCTCTGGTTGTGTTTGCAAAGAAAACGCTACCATTTGGGTAATAGACATCTAAATTATAAGCCCCAACTACTGTAGACAATGCTCCACTACCTGAAGCTTGTATTTGTACAGCATTACCTAAAGGAGCACCTGTAGCATCGTACAAACTAATAATATGCCCTGCACCACCTGGTTGTGCAACTTGTGTTAATAAAATATCTGGAATACCATCACCAACTGTAGCTGCTACAATCGGATCTATTTCATAGGTCCAGTTATTTCCAATATTTGCAATTGCTGTACCTAAATCTAAACTATTTTGACCGTTAGTTAATAAAGGGTTTAGTGGGTCTGTTGTAGGGTCTCCTACTACTGTTAAACCTAAAGCATTATTTACATCACCATCGTTAAGACTACCCTCTATAGTCATTTCTCCAAAAATATTATTAGAAGGCGTTAACCCTAACCAATTAGATTCTGAAACGGTTAAGTCTGCAAAACCATCGTTATTAGTGTCAATACCATCCATTAAGCCATTACTATTAGCGTCAAAAAGATCATCATCTATGACACCTGTAGAAAAAGTTGTTCCGCCAGAAGTAAAAGCTAATAATTCATGAGATAAGTTTGGTCTTACACTATTTATACTTGTAGAAGAACTTCTCCAAAAATCATTAAAATTGGTAAAAATTTCTGTTATTGGTGTTCCTCCTTGTACTGTTGATGAAGGAGTTCCAAAAGTTACATCTCCAGATATAGTACAAAGTTGCTCTACAGAATCATAGATACCATCATTATCGTCATCTAAATCAATAGAGTCAATTACACCATCATTATCATAATCATTATGTACAATAATTCTTGCTGTTGGACTATCTGTAGTTCTATTTGTATCTGTTTGATCTTGTGTGTTAGTTACTGTATTTACTAAATTTAATAAAGGAAGTATGTCTATCTCATCTCCTCTAACCACTAATTCTAATTCAGCAGTTTCTCCTCCATCTAGTGTACCTATGTTCCAAACATTACCACTAAATGAACCTGTTATTGTAAAGTTAGATACCAATGTTAAGCCTGTTGGTATATTATCTGTTATTTGAAGATTGGTTAATGGCCCAAGACCTAAGTTACGAACCTTAATTGTAAAGGTCGCAGTTTCACCTTCTACTATCTCAGACTTGTCTACCGTTTTGTCTAAAACAACATCTGGATCACAATAAAGTGCTTTAATTGGCTGAGAATCATAAGTACAAGGTCCTTTTGTTCCTCTTACAAAAAATTCTCCTGCTCCAGAAGGCGCATAATTAGGACTATTTGCTCCTGGTATAAGTACTCCGTCTTCATACCATTGGTAGGCATCAAAATTATTTGTTGCTTCATATATTTCTGATCCAACAAAACAACCACTACCTCCTCTTATTTCTAAAATAACTTCTGGTACTGTATCAAAACCTGAAAAATATCCTGCAACACCTCTGGCACCATTATAACCAAAAAAGCCAACAGCTACTGGTCCTGTAGATTGTACACTTATATTACCATCTAAGTTAGGAATAAAAAATGTTTTCCAGTCTGATGTTCCTGCAACTGCTACAGAAGCTGGCATAGATGTTATTTCTGTTCCGTTTTCATAAACTTTTATGTTTGCATCTGGAGTATTAGTTGCCGCAATAATAGTTACACCACCTGTTACAGTAGTACCTGCCATATTTCTAATATTAGGAATATTATCCATATTATCTGGCAGCAAACAGTTTACAGGAGCAACAAAGTTTAAACCTTGTGTATACACTTCTGCTGCACCTGCCATACATTGGTAAGCATAAGCATCTTTAGAGGTTTGTACAAACATATTTGCACCAACACTGTTACCAGAATAGTAACTGCTTGGCACCTCAAAATACTCTCCTTCATCAATTGTTGCTATTGGTGTTGTGCCACCATTAACATATATATTTGTGTTATCTGCTGTTCCTATAATTAAAGGAAACTCTGTTGTACCATTTGTATTACCGTTACCTCTTACAAAAACATAGTCTTTTCCTAATCTATTTTCTGGCACAGGTTGATCTATACCTGCATCTCGGTTTGATGAACCTGCCTGACGACCAAAGTTCATACCACCATTACTAATTACAATATCTTTTGTAGATTTAATAGATGCTCCAATCCACCCATCTCTTTGAGCTTGAGTTGGAGAGTTACCAACGTAAGCTTCAAAAACAAAAGACTCATTTGCGTTTAATGTTATCTGATAAGTATTATCTGTATGACCATCTACATCATTACCGTTTCTAAATACACAATCTGGATCATAACCATATACATCTACTACAGTATTATCTTCTGTAGCCATTATACCTAATGTATTAGATTTAGATGAGTGCTGTCCTAAATTAGGAATACCTCCCCATTTAAAACTTGTTCCCATTGCAACTCTACCTTTAGATGTTAAAGATGCGGCCTGAGCTGCAGAATAACCTCTATAATTAACATAGAATTTATTTCCACTAGGAGATTCAAAACGTAAACCACTGTTGCTTAATACAACACCCGTATTTTCATTTGTAACCAACGTAATATTGTTGTCTCCGTTACCAAGTGTGTATACAGCCGGACTAACATTTGAAATGTTAAACGTTGCAATTGGTGTTGTATTTGTACCTCTGTAAGCATTAACCGTAAAAGTTGTTGGCTCTGGTGTAGACAAATAAACAGCCTGTTGTTGTACAGCTTGATTATTTTGACCTTGCTTTAATGGGGGCAAATAATGGAGATCACTTAATTGGGCTTTTATTGAAAAACTAAAGCCGAGAAGTAAGAAAAGTAAAATAAGTATTCTTTTGTTCATCAGATGGTATTTGTTTGTAACTTCACTATTATTAATACTATCAAAAAGAACATTTAGTAGGCATAATTGCAATATTTTGTTGTAAAACGCCATCAGAATGTTGCCACAACTACATTTGTGAACATCAAGAAAAATTAAAAGTTAAAATGATTTTTTTAAATATGTAAAAAACATCGGTGAACGTACTATAATAGAGCGCTCAAGAGAAAATGAAGAACAAAAAACACAAATGAATTTTATCGTGTTTTAATAGCTTTTTAACCTAAAAATTTCTTTGTTTAGGCTAAAATTTATAACAAGAAATTAAGTTGAATGACTTAAAATATGGGTTATTTTTTACGCCACAAATCATTCATTTCTTCCAATGTTTTTCCTTTTGTTTCTGGTATAAATTTCCAAACAAAAAATGCTGCTAAAACTGCCATTATACCGTAAACCCAATATGCAAAACCGTGATTAAATTTTTCAATTAAATAACTGTTTTTATCCATCATAGGAAAAGTCAAAGACACCAAATAATTAGCTACCCATTGTACAGCAACAGCTACTGCCAGTGCTTTGCCTCTAATATTATTAGGAAAAATTTCTGATAACAAAACCCAAGCAACAGGTCCCCAACTCATAGCAAAACCTGCAACATAAATTAACATACACAATAATGCAAAAACACCTAATGACGCTGTAAAAAAAGAGGTTCCTAGAGCAAACATAGACACTGCCATACTTATAGCTCCTATAATCATTAATGGTTTTCTCCCAAACTTATCTACTGTTTGTATAGCTAATATTGTAAAAAGTAGGTTTATGGCTCCAACAATAGTGGTCTGTAATAAAGCAGTATCTGTTTCTGACCCCATACTTTTAAAAATTTCAGGAGCATAATACAAGACTACATTTATGCCTACAAATTGCTGAAAAACAGATAGCAAAATTCCTATTATTATAACAGGTATACCATATGAGAATAATTTAGCAGAATTACTTGTAACCGTATTTTTAATTTGATTTAAAATATGTAAAGCTTCTCGCTCACCATTAACCTTAATTAAAACGTCTAGCGCTTTATCTGGATTAGATTTTAAAACTAAAGATCTTGGTGTATCTGGTACAAAAACCAATAACAGTAAAAACAAGCTTGCAGGTATTATTTCTGAAGCAAACATCCAACGCCAACCAATTGTATTTAACCAATTTTCATCTCCTTGATTTGAAATAGAATAGTTTACAAAATAAACTATAAGCATACCAAAAATTATAGCAAACTGATTCATTGAAACTAACTTTCCTCTTTTATTAGCTGGAGCAATTTCTGCAATGTATAAAGGTGATAACATAGACGCTAAACCAACACCTATACCTCCAATAATACGGTATAAGATAAATATATACATAAAAGTATGGTCTGCCTCTCCTATTGGTTTTATAAACAGCTCTGGCATAGCAGAACCTAAGGCTGATATTAAAAACAAAGTAGCTGCTAAGATTAACCCTTTTTTTCTGCCAAGTATTTTACTTATTAAACCTCCAAAAACACCACCAATAACACATCCTATTAGCGCACTAGACACTAAAAAGCCAAGTCTTACATTAGATGCTGTTTCAGACAACCCAAATGGTAATACAAAAAACTGTTCCAGAGAACTTACTGTTCCAGATATTACTGCAGTATCATAACCAAATAGGAGTCCGCCTAAAGTAGCTACCAAGGTTAGTCTCCATAGAAATAAGGTATTGGTTAAGGTATTGGTTGAGGTTTTCATAAGTTTTAAGGTTTTTGGTTGGTACTTGTTAATAAAAAAAGGTGCAAAGCCAGTTTATGTGGCTTATGCACCTTAAGTTATATTTTTATTATATATATTGATTTATGATATTCTCAAACAATTCTTGCTTGCCACTTTTTAAATCTAGCTCACCATTTTCTAATGCTATTTTATGTAAATCTTGAAGGTTTAATTTTCCGTTTTCAAAGTCTTTACCTTTTCCTGTATCAAAAGAAGCATAACGTTTTTTTCTAAGCTCATCATAAGCAGAAGAATTTATAATTTTTTCTGCTGTTAACAGTGCTCTAGCAAAAGTATCTGCACCACCAATATGTGCTAAAAAAACATCTTCTAAATCTGTAGAATTTCTACGAATTTTAGCATCAAAATTAACACCACCACCTTGTAAACCTCCAGACTTTAAAAATACTAACATTGCCTCTGTAGTTTCTTGTATGTTATTAGGAAATTGGTCTGTATCCCAACCATTTTGGTAATCACCACGGTTTGCATCAATACTACCAAGCATACCTTCGTTAGCTGCAACCTCTAACTCATGCTGAAAAGTATGTTGTGCCAAAGTAGCGTGATTTACCTCTATATTAATTTTAAAATCTTTATCTAAACCATACTTACGTAAAAAACCAATTGCAGTAGCCGAATCAAAATCGTATTGATGTTTCATTGGCTCCATAGGTTTTGGCTCTATAAAAAATGTACCTTTAAACCCTTGTGACCTAGCATAGTCCCTAGCTGTAGTTAAAAACTGCGCCATATGATCTAACTCTCTGCCCATATCTGTGTTTAACAAAGACATATAACCTTCTCTACCACCCCAAAACACATAATTTTCTCCGTTTAGAGCAATAGTAGTATCTAATGCTAATTTTACCTGTGCTCCTGCTCTTGCAACCACATTAAAATCTGGATTAGTAGCAGCACCATTCATATACCTTGGGTTAGAAAAACAGTTTGATGTTCCCCAAAGTAACTTCACTTTTGAAGCTTCCATTTTATCCTTAAGATAATCTGTAATACTATGAATTCTTTTTTCCGATTCTACCAAAGTTGAACCTTCATTAATCAAATCAAAATCGTGAAAACAATAATAATCAAATCCCATTTTTGTAATAAACTCAAATGCAGCATCTGCTTTATCTTTTGCTGCTTGTAATGGGTCTGATGAAGAGTCCCAAGGAAAATTTTGAGTCCCAGGCCCAAAAGGATCTGAACCCTGACCACAGAAAGAATGCCAATACGCAATAGCAAATTTAAAATGCTCTTTCATTGTTTTACCAGCTACCATTTGGTCTGGATTATAATATTTAAACGCTAAAGGATTTGTAGACTCCTTCCCTTCGAACTTGATATCTCCAATACCCTTAAAATATTCTTTATTGCCAATTAATGCCATATTATTTATGTTTTAAAATGATTTCTAATTCGTTTTTCCATTTCTCGTATGCCAAAACATAAGGAGTTTTATCTTTTAATGGTTTGTATGTTTTTATGTGATCATTAGTTGTGCTATTGTTTTTAAATACTGTAAAATCACCATTTTTTACACCCGCAACCTTTGCTGCACCAACAGCGCCTGTGGTATTGTATATTTCTATTTCATAACCAATTAAAGTAGCTACTGTTTCAGAAAAAATTTGAGACCTAAATAAATTATCGTTTCCTGCTCTAATAACATTAATAGCTGTATTATCCTCTATTAATATTTGCATACCATAAGCAAATGAAAAAGCAATACCTTCTAATGCTGCTCTATATAAATGTGCGTTTGTATGTTTATTTAGGTTTAGATTACAAAAATGAGTCCCTATAGTTTTATTATTAAACATACGTTCTGCTCCATTACCAAATGGTATCAAACTTAATCCATTAGACCCTACAGAAATTTTAGAGGCCATTTTATTCATCTCATCATAACTAGTAGCTCCTAAATTCTGTTTTAACCAACGGTATTGAATTCCGGCACCGTTTATATTTAAGAGTTTACCTAATACAGGCGTATTCTGAGTATAATTTACGTGAGCAAAATGGTTAATTCTAGATGTTTCTTTAGACTGCAAATTGCTTGTTACTGCATATACTACACCAGATGTACCTCCGGTTACTGCAACCTCTCCGTGGTTAAATACATTTAAAGAAAGTGCATTATTTGGTTGATCTCCGGCTCTGTAATTTACAGGAATACCAACAGGAAGTCCAGAAGCCAAAGATGCATTATTAGTTACAACACCCTGATTTTTAAAGTTTGATACAATGGTTGGTGTTAACCCTTCATTTATCCCATAATGATTTAATAAAAACGAAGCCAATTCATCATTTTTAAAATCCCACAAAATCCCTTCAGACAATCCGTTTTTTGTAGTGTTTACTTCCCCTGTAAGTTGCATTGCAATAAAATCTCCTGGAAGCATATATTTGTAAATTTTACTATAAACATCTGGTTCATTATCTCTAATCCATTTTAGTTTAGATGCCGTAAAATTTGCAGGTGAATTTAAAAGTCTTGCTGCGCATTCTTTTTTGCCAATTTTATTAAAAGCATTTTCCCCTATTTCTACAGCTCTACTATCACACCAAATAATAGAATTACGTAATGACTTTAACTCTTTGTCTACAATTACTAAACCGTGCATTTGGTAAGAAATACCTATTGCAGATATTTTAGATGCGTTAATACCAGATTCTTTAATTGCTCGTTTTGTAGCGTTGCAAACGTGTTTCCACCATTCATTAGGATCTTGTTCTGCCCAATTTGGTTGATGAGCAATAATTTCCATTTCACTTTCTGGCTCATTAACAATAATTATTTGTTTGCCTGTATCTGCATCTACCAATGCTGCTTTAACAGAAGAACTACCAATATCATACCCTATATAATACATACTTATAAAGATTCTCTTAATATTAATTTTGTTGGAATATAGCTTTGCAAAGGCTCATCATTAGTAACGAAAGAAGCAGCTGTAGAACCTAAGGCTTTAAAATCTGTAGATACAACGCTAATACCTTTATATATAAATTTTTTCATTGGAGTTTCATTATAAGACAAGAAACCTACATCTGTACCTGGCTCCAGATTTTGATCTTTACACTGTTCTAAAAAATTACCTAAAACTCTATCACTTACACTTATGTAAGCTTCATTATTTAGAACCTTAAAGTCATTTACATCTAATACAACATCAAAATCTAAATTGTTTTCCTTACAGAATTTCTTAAAATATGTAACCGTTTCAAAAGGATGAAATGTGAATGTAGGATACACAAATACCAGCCGCTTGTATTTTTTTAAATTAGAGATAGCCTCTTTTAAAGCATTAGAAAAAGAAACGCCAAAATCTTGAAATACATAATTGTTATATTCTTTTGCGTGTATATTCCAATCTATTAAAAGCAGGTCGTCATTATCAAAATTAGACAACACCTCGGCAACTTCATTATCATTAAAACTCATAACAACATACTTAAAATACTTTCCTTTGCTGTTGTTTAATATGGTTTTAAAGTTTTCTATTTTGTAATGGTGAAACTGCACATCTACAATTACATTTTTAGGCAAGTTATTTACAAAAGAATGATATAAAACTTCTTTGTACGCTTTAAAAGTATCTAAAACTAGAAGTACTTTTTTAGTATCATTTGCTATATAATATCCTTTATTTGGAACAGATATTATAACACCATTTTCTTTTAAAATAGAATATGCTTTAAATACGGTATCTCTAGACAAACTAAAATCTTTACATACATTATTTACAGAAGGTAAAGCATCACCACTAGTTAAAGTATTACTAGCTAAAGCATCATTAATTGCATTAACCAATTGTAAGTATTTTGGAATATCACTGTTAGAATTAATTTTAAATTTCATAAACCGTTCTGTTCTGTTCTGGTTAGTCAAATATAGAAAATTATTTTTAATTAATAAATAAGTCATAATTAGTAAATATCAATAGTAAGTAAATTCTTAAATCAAAGATGCAATACGTCGACTATATTAATTATTTCATCTAAAATAAATACTAAACAGTATACATAATTCATTAATAGAACAATAGTAAAGAACCTATTATAACTGTTATGGAAAGGGAATTTATGTGTAAGAATATAAATCAAGTGATTAAAACTAAACTACTACAAAACAAAGTAAATTCTTATATTGCCAGCAAAAAATAGCTTGAAAAAACTACTAAAGTAACTTGTCTACAATAATTAAATTACCATAAACTCTAACACTTTAGAGAGTTCACAAATAACTAAAAATATTCATCAAATAAATTAAATATAATTATGAAAAAAAAAATACTCATTGCTGCTTTGTTTTTAACATCATTAACATCTATAGCCCAAGATGTTAAGGTAAAAAAAGATATTTTAAGTCTTAATAAAAATGAAGTTTGTAAGCTTATTAAAATAGAGCTAAATCATTATGACCTTAAAGATTTAAACGATAAAGACATACTTAGTTTTAAGGTAGAATCAGAAAACATAATATCCTTAAAAGGAGATGAAACATTTAAATTTTTTAAATTTAGTAAACCAAACAATAACGATATTTACTTTTTTGATTATGATGATACTGGATTAAAGTTTTCACTTAGCAATGAAAAAAATATTGTTAGACATTTAGTTAAAAAAAATGAATTTATAAGCGACACTGGTATTAACTATGATAAAATTAATGCTTTTTTTGCTAAGCCAAGACCCAGAAACTCTATTGTAGATGATAAAATAGCCCAATTTAAAGAAGCTTATAAAGTTGTTGAAAATTTTAACCTGAAATTTGATAAAAATAACATTATAAAAGGTGGTGCAGAGGACATTATTATCGGCCATTATAAAACAAATTACAATAGTTCTACAAAACAAACAATTGTAAAGGTATACGATGCCACTAATTTTTTAACTGGTACTTATCAGAAGGGAGAAATTTCACTTTTTAACAAAAATGGCATAGATTATACTTTAAAATCTACCAATAGTGATGAAATTGCAAAAAGAGTAATAGAGCGTATGATAATGAGTGGTTATACTCTTGGTGATATGCAAACAAAGCAATTTAATATCAATAGAGAAAATCATAAAAACGAAGTATTGGCAGAAATGAAAACTTCTGACAATATTTACAAAAAAGAAGCAATAGTTTATACGACAGAAGGAGAAAAAATAGAAGGTATTGTAACAATAGAGTTTTATGAATTAGAATCAGAAAAATCTGGAATGTCTTCTATTAAAAATTATGGTGGTGTAGCGTCCCTAATAACAAAAAAAGAAAATGGTAAAGATAAATACACAACTTACAAAGCTAAGGATGGTGTAAAAATATGTTTAAAAGAATCTGGAGATTGCTATGCAGGGATTGCGACTAAAGGAGTAACTGGACCTAAATTTAACTTAATTATAGATGACTCTAAAAACTTAAAGTTATATAAATCTATAACTAGTACATACCATATTCTAAAGAAAGACAGTGAAGAAAAAGGGCTTATTGTAGAGGGTTCTACAATATTCAAAAAAGACAATTCAGAAAAAATGTTTGAAAAATTATTTGAATATTTAAATGATTGTCCTTCCCTTAAAGAGAATTTAAATACTGCAGAAATTAACTTAGATGAAGCTGAAGGTTTAAAAAAAATAATTACAGCTTATAAAAATTGTAAATAAATAACACATTAAATTTTAAAACAGAATTTTATTTAGATAAATAAAACTTTATTAACTTACAGAAACTCTTGCTTAAATATTTTATAAAATATTTAGGCAAGAGTTAATATTTTAAATATGAAACTCTCAGATAAAACAGAAGAGCTGTTACATAATTTATTTGCGGTACTCTGTTTAGAGTTTCTCTACTACATATATGATTATTGGACGCCTAGTGAAACTCAACCTTCGGGTTGGCGACCTATATTATTTGAAGCTATATTAGCTTACCTACACAACAATAAATTTGGTGTATTTTTAGGTAAAGGAACTTTACTTGTTTTAAGCACCTATTATATTTATAAAATAATAAGGGACTTTAGTAAAAAGTAGGTTTAATAATTTGTATGTTATAATGAAACTCTCAGATAAAACACAAGAGCTGTTACATAACTTATTTGCGGTACTCTGTTTAGAGTTTCTCTACTATATTTATGACTTTTGGACACCTATGGAGGAATTTCCTTCTAGTTGGCGAGCTGGTTTGTTAGAAGCAATATTAAGATACCTACACAACAACAAATTTGGTGTATTTTTAGGTAAAGGAACTTTACTTGTTTTAAGCGCTTATTACATCTATAAAATTATAAGAAACTTTAGTAAAAACAAGTAAAACTTTTAGTTTGTTTAACGGTACAAGCAAGATGCTTGCGCTAGCGGGGATTTTATAAAGTTATTTAATGAAGGAGGAGTGTTAAAAACAAATTAATATGAAGCTTAATAAACAAATTTTTAATTCTTTAATTCCAATTTTAAAAAATAGAGGATTAACAGAATCAACTTATTCAGAGCGTAGTGGAAGTCTAAGTTTTTATAAATCAAATAAACATAGTAATTATCAAATAACTCTTGAACTTGATGATACAACAAAAGGTTTTGTCAATGTTTATGGAAGAATATCTTTTACTAATGTAATAGATATACTAAGTAGATTTATAGAGCTTAGACCAAATGTTTATGAAGCTGTTGTAGTGAACTACGATTTGTATAAAAACAAAGAAAAATATAATAAAATATTTGATGAATTAGAAAGCCTTCCCCTTAAAACAGACTTAGATATTAAAGAGTTTGAAAATGAAATAATAAGTCACATAGATTCTTATATTCTACCGTTTTTTGAAAAGTTTCCTAATGCCAAGTCTGTAAATGATGAAATTTTAAATGACTTGTCAAAAGAAGAATATGCGAACTATATACCAGGACAAACTAATTTTAAAGTTCTTATAATAATGAAATTATGTAATAGTTCTAAATATATTGATTTTAAAGAATGGGCATTAAGTGCTTATAAAAAAGGAGTCGAGATAAATGCAACGAAATATGGAAAAGATTATGAAATATTACAAAGATTAATAAGTTATCTTGAAAATGAAGATTTTAATAATTCCATAATCGATTGAGTTTTTATTTACCCCCGCTAGCGCGAGCGTCACGCTCGTGCCGTAACAAGTAAGCAGAGTAACAGAAAACTAAAAAACCACCCAAACGTTACATTTAGGTGGCATTTTACTAATTTTTAAGTATTACTGTTTATAAAACTGTTTGCTTTCTGTTCCTGGTATAGAAATAATATACATTCCAGATTTTAAATTGTCTAAAATAATAACCGCTTCTTCTGCTGTTGCATTCATTTCTTTTACAACAACACCATTCATATTCCTAACTACAAGCTTGTCTCCTACTTTTACTCCTGCTACTTTTATTAATTCACTTGCAGGATTAGGATATACTGTTAAAACAGCTTCACTGCTTCTTAAACTAGCTGTTGTTGGTACTATTTTCCATTTTTGATTGCCATTTCCTTTTTCATAAGTATAAGTTATAGCATTGGTATTAAGTGTTCCGTTATTACGGTCTAAACCTTGTGTTTGGCAGTGGTTAGGCAATAAGCCGTATACATTAGTTCCGTTTTCTACAACTTTCCACTGTTGGTGTTTGCCAGCTGCACTAGTATAAGTTGCTACTTGTACTTTATTCTCACATTTAGCATTAGGCACTTCTAAAAATCTATTGTTTGCTTTGTTCTTTATAGTGTATACGTTATCACCTAAATGTGTAAAAATCCATTTTTGATCATCAAAATTACCTGGATTTACCATTTTAGCGTTAAATGTCTCTAAGGCTCTAGATAAAAGTCTTTGGTTAGAGGTTACAGACTCCAAAGTATACATACCGTTATCTATTAACTGAGAAGTTATTGGCAAAGCATCATCACCCTTACCTTTTAATAATACTATAGCAGAGTAAGGAGCTAAAGTTATATTGCCTGTGTAATTTTTATGCTTAGCATCTACATACTCTGTAGACCCTAAACTCACAGATTTTGCAACACCTGTATTATTTACTTCAAATTTTATAAAAGTATTAGGGTTTGCTGTTGCTGCAAAAGTAACCGGAGCACTCTTTCCTTTTTCCTCGTAATTAGGATATTTAGATTTAAATTCACCTAAGTTATACTCTGTATTTTGTCTGCCTGCTCTTATACTAATTTGTTTACTTCCATTAAAAGGCATACAGTAATAATTACTATTTACATCTCCTAAAAAGGTATTAAAACCAGCATCTGTAATTTGGTTGGTATACCTTGCAGAAAATTGATTTGGATTTTTACAAAACAAAATATTATTAGTTATAGTGTTATTTGTTGATTTTGCTACACTACCACCAGCACCAAAACTATTGCTATAAGTAGATAGTACCAATCCATTATCACAATTATAAACTGTATTATCTTTAATTGTATTTTTACTAGACAAGTTTGCCATTAAACCCCAACCTACTATATTGTATACTGTATTCTCATAAATTAACTGGTTTTGGGAATCGTTATCTATATAAATACCAGCTGTTTTAAAGCCTCTACCACTTGGTATACCTCTAATTGCACCAGGAGAATCGTGTACAATATTGTTATAAATGCTGTTATTTCCGTTTTTATTACCAACAGAATATATACCACCACCATCATCTTTAGTATAACAATAATTACTAATGTTGTTATACCTAATTTTTAAATTACCTCCACCAAAATTTAATGCATGATATCCTATATCTTTAATTGTGTTTTTTTCTATAATGTTAGTAGAGGATCCAGATTTACTAATAAACCTAACTCCTGTATAACCAATAAAACCTGGTGCCCCCATACCAGTACGCATACCAATATTTTTAACTGTATTATTGCTAAAGGTTAATCCATTTATACCTTCCCAACGTATTGCTACGTTATTACTTTCTTCAAAAACAGTATTTGTTACTTTAATATTGCTTAAGGTAAAACCTAAAGACAAGTAGTTATTACCATTGTAAAAATTACAGTTTGTAATAGTTAAGTTAGATGCACCGCTAATAGATAAAGTCTGACTTAAACCTCCTTCTACTCTTAAATCCTGAATTTTAATAAAATTGGTATTATTTAAAGCTAAAGCCTCTTCCCCTGATGGTATTTCTACATTTAAATTGTTAGGGTTACCATTGCTATACAAATACAAAACACCAGCATTGGTATCGTGTGCCCATTCTCCGTTTTTGTCTAATGTGTTAACGTGATTCTGAAAAAAGTATCCAAAATTGTTTTCCAAATTGTTTTCAAAACCTGCACTAGGATCAGATAAACTAAAATTTACCGTTGTACCTCCGTGAGATGTAACTGTTTCTACCTTTACATTATCGTCTGTAGTTCTAATAGTAATTTCACCGCCTTTAAACCTGTTTGATGCATATGGTAAACTTGATGCTTCTGAAATAGATTTATTATTTCCTGCGTGAGATTTTATTGTTCTGTAACCACCATTAGCTGCACTAACATTTGGCTCCCTACCTATTTGCTGTGCTTGGTTGTTTAAAAACAGAGACGCAATTCTACCATTATTTACCTTACCTAGGTTTGTTTTCCAAATATTACCACTGTGGCGTGTCCAGTTATTAACCCTTTTTGTTGCTCTAATTACTGGTTTTGTACCAGAACCATACGCCTTTAACACAATAGATTTACCAGATGATCCTTTTTTTCCTTTTAAATCCAAAGAACCATAAAAAACGTCTCCTTTATTAAAATTGATAATATCACCTGCGTTAATATTGTTTTTTGAGTTATTTACTTTATTTATTGTTTTCCATGCAGATGCTTCAGATGTTCCGTTGTTAGCATCGTTACCAGAAGCACTAACGTAATAGTTTTTTTGTGCAACTACAGATAGTGCGCTTAATAATAGAAAAGCACAGAACAAATATGCTTTTATTTTTTGTTTATTTAATATCATAGTAAGAGTATTAAAAAACCGCTTAACTATAATAGCTAAGCGGCTTTTGATTATTATTTTTTTATAAATTGAATGCCTTTTTTTCCTTGAATTGAAATTATATATTTTCCTGGTTTTAAACCAGAAGTATCTAAGGTTTCTGCAGAACTATTAGCTACTTTTTTAAATATTACATTTCCTGAAAAATCATAAATAATAAGCTCCTGACCTGCTTTTATATTAGAAACTGTTACATAATTTTGCGTAGGATTAGGATATACTTTTATAGCAGATGTAAGTTCTTTTTCCTCTAAACTTAGTATGCTTTTAGAAGCAGCTGAATTACAACTTAACTTTAGCTCTAATTTTGGTGGTTTTACACCTTCTTTAGACCAAAAAGAAACATCGTTACCATTAACTTGTTTTACAACTAAGGTTAAAGTTTCTCCTGGTTGCAAGTCCGTTAGTGTCCAACTATAAGTTTCACCCTTTGTATAAGTAGTTGTTAATGTACCTAATTTAGCACCTTGTAAAGGTTTGTTTGTAGTAGACAAGTTATCTTCTGTCCAACTATTAGATTTACCTTTTAAAACATCAATTCGGCCACTACCACTATCTGTTGACACAGTTAATTGCAACTTAGCATTTACAATAGATGCAGAATTAGCAGGTATTTTAAACTGCAAGTAACTAACTCGTTCATTGCCCTCTACTCTTAACTCATTAGTATTATATTTAGCTGATTGCTGTAAGTATGCATCATTAGCCCCAGCAACCGTTACTGTACTATTACAAGCATTAGAGCCTCCTGTATTTTTACTCAAAATCATAGGATACAATGTACCTCCCTTAGGTGTTAAACTTGCAGATAATGCAGGGAAATTAGTAGCAGGATTAGATGGCTTTACTTGTCTAGGTCCCTTATATAATAAACTAGGATTAGACCAAGGCCTAGCATTATTATGGTTTTTTTCTAAACAGTTATTTTTAAAAATAAAATTAGGCTTTTCTGAGTTTTGATGCTGACTAGACCAAGGTCCCATAATAGCATAATAGTTAGGTTCATTACTATTGTTGTAAACCGCATTAGGTGTATCTGCTTTAGAGTTTGGCATATCAAAAGGCAAAGTAATTTTATTATTCTCTATTAAATTATTGCCTTTATCTCCGCTATGGAAACTTACCTCTTGTCTAAAATCATTATCATAAACCACATTGTACTCTACATTACCTCCTTGTAAAGAAATATGTCTTAAATGTGTAACCTTACAACCCGTAATTAAGTTATATGCACCTTGAATAAAAAAATATCCTTGTGCGCCACCTGCTTTTTTATGCGCACCATCAACGTTTAAATCTCTTAACGTTATATGATTTGCTGGTACTCTAACAGGATCTCTAGCAGAATTTAAAATGTTAACTTTATCTAACCAACAATCTTCAGAGTCATTAAACTTAACAGAGATATTATTGTTACTTTTTAGCTCATCATTAGCATCCAAACTATAGTTCCAGTCGTATTTAGGTTTTCCCCAACTACCTTGTATAGTTAGTGTGTAAATACCACTTTTACGAACCTTATAAAAACTAAAAGCATCACCACTGTTCATTTTTATAATACACTTTACATTATCTCTGCTTTCTCCTATTAAAGAGACATTAGATTTCATTTTAATTCGCTTATCAATAGTATAAGTTCCATTTTTAAGTAAAACTGCTACTAACCCACTTTGTTTAGATGCATCATTTATAGCACTATTAATAGCGTCACTATTTGCTCCGTTTGTAAGTGTTTTTACAATTTTTACATCTTTTAAAAACGGAATACCACCTCTAACACCGGCTTTTTGCCATTCTTTCATTTGCGGGTAACGGTTATCATACTTACTAGCATCAAACGTTACTCCTGGATCACCTACTTTTAATTGAGCACTTACTTTTTGACCTATTAATAATAAAAAAACTAAGCAGCTAACAACATTACAAACTTGTTTAAAAAGAGAAGTTTTCATAATTTTTAATTTTTAAAAAAGCTATTTGGGATATACTCCCAAATAGCTATAGGTTAATTATTTTTTTAAAAAATGAATGCCTTTTTCTCCTTGAGTTTTAATTATATATTTACCCGATTTTAAGGTTGATACATCTAAGGTTTCAGCTGTAGTACTAGCTACTTTTTTAAGTACTACATTGCCTGTAAAATCATATACAATAATTTGTTCTCCAGTAGTAACACCAGAAACAGTTATATAATCTTGTGCAGGGTTAGGAAAAACTTTAACCTCACTACTCATAACTTTTAAAGTAACAGCAGCACTTCTAGAACTAGAACTAGAACAGCCCTCTAAAACTTCTTCTGGTCCAGATCCAACAGGTTTAGTATACGTCTTAGAAAGTACAAACTTATCCATCTCAAACCCATCCTCTCTCATTGAAAAAGAAATTGTATGCACTCCTGCACTTGGTACATCAACAAATATTTTTTGTGGTTCTCCACAATGATTTGCATTTGTACGTTGTTTGCTCTCCCAAGTCCATTGCTGTTTACCAGAACACCATTGCATTTTTTGTCCTGAAGCTGGCCAAGTACCATTAATACCAACGTGTACACCATTATCTTCAGATCCTGTAGAGTATGCTCTTACCCATACAAAATACTTTCCTGGACTAGTAAACTTTACTTTGTAATCTACTATTGCTATTTTTCCTGGTTGATTAGAGAAACTCTGAGCGTTAAGAGGGTCACTGTGAGTTACCCTTGTATCTGGTAAAATTTCTAAATATCCACTACCACTTGCTCCGTTATAGTGGTTTGCATCTGGATCTGGAGTTGTAGTACCTGTTGTAGTTTCATTAAAAGTATACCATTTTCTATCTCCATCTTTAGACTGACTATGAAAATGTTCTGCTTCTACAGCTACTACTCCATTTTTTTCTACAGCAATACAATCATTGCCAGGCTCTACGGTAGTAACATCTTCTTCAAAAATTAGCTTATTTACATTAAATAAATAACCAGAACCACCTGTAAAGTTTAATTGAAGTGTTTGCTCTCCTGCTTCTAAATTAACAGTTGTGCTTACCGTTTGCCAAGTTTGCCAGCCTCCTGTGTTTGCAACTGTTAGTTCACCAACACTGGTACCATCTGCATTAATCTTAATTTTACCTCCTGTAGTTTTTGTTGCTACTTTAGCCTGCACTTTATAAACACCTGCTTCTGCTACACTTACTTTGTAGCTGGTAAAATCACCACTTTCTACATATCCAATGTTTTTTCCTCCACCAACATCAGATGTGTTTTCTACTTCAATACCTAATTGATCTGTAAAACTTTCTGCTTCTAAAATTCCTGGTAAAGAAATAGAAGTATCAACTGCACTACTAACTTCATCACACTCAATATTTAAAATAAGTCTTGGAGAAGCCACTCCTTCTTTTGAAGAAAAAGAAACATCATTACCACCTGTTTGCTTTACAATTAAAGAAATTGTTTGTCCTGGTGTTACGTTAGACAGGTTCCAAGTGTATGTATTACCAATACTGTAATTGGTATTTAATGATCCTAATTTAACACCTTCTGATGGTTTGTTAGAATTAGACAAGTTAGCCTCTGACCAACTGTTTGCACTACCTTTAAAAACCTCTATTAAGCCATTACCACCATCACTAGAAACTGTTAACTCTAGTTTTGCACTTGTAACCGTTTTAGTTGTTGCTGGTACGGTAAATTGTAGGTAAGCCAGTCTTTTACCACTCTCAACTCTTAAATCGCCGTTATTAAACCTTGTTGTTCCTTGCAAATAAGCATCTTGAGTTAGTGTTGCTGCTAGGTTATTAGTACAACCACCTGCATTACCGTCGTCATTTTTACTTGTAACTAAAGCAACCCAGTCATTATTATCTGGAGCTACTAAATTAGAACCCAAAGTAGTTTTAGCTGTTAAATTACCTCCTGCTCTAGGGTTAAACCATTGCACATTATATTTATTGTTACCACTAGGTAAGCTTAAAGATGTGCTTCCTCCGTTTGGTCTGTAAATAGCATATGTTTTTCCTTCTTCAGCAAAAACATAATCTTTACTATCTGCAGTAATACCATCATCTGAAACCATTTTTGTTATACCAGATAAAAGGTTTTCATTAAAAAAGTTAAGAGCATAGCTTCCTTCTTTATATTTAGCTCCTCTTTTTCTATGATCTTGACCGTTAAGATCTCCATCATCACTAGTGTAACCACTGTAATACTCTACACCAGCACCACCAGCTAAAAATGTTGCCCAAAGTACTTTTTCTCTAACCTGCTTGTCAGACACCATAATACCTTGTGTTGCACTACCTTGCTCATCATTTGCTACCACCCATTTTCTACCAGCATTTCTTGAGTTTATTACCCATCTACGTATATCTTTATGTACATTATTTTGACTTGTTTGTACAGATACACCTGTAAGGTTAGATTTATTACCAATTAACGGATTGTATCTTTGGTCTTGTTGTCCTGGATATGTGTGTAATACAATATGGTGCTTATACGGATCTAGGTTTTTTATGTAATTAACTGTAGATTTTACAACTTCATCTTTAAGTGTCGTTTCTTCAGATAAGTTCCAGTTTAATGCCAAATGGTGACCAAATCTAGCAATTAACTCGCGGTAATACAGTTTTCTTTCTCTACCAAAAGTATGACCATCCATTTTTTCACAATTCTCTGTTTCCATTGTTTTAAAATGCAGATACATTCCTTTTTTATCAGCGTATTCCATCACTTTCTCCCACTGGGCAAGTTTAGATACATCAAACCTATCTTTATGTAATTTATTCCATTGTCCAGATTTACCCGTACTAGAATAATCGCTTGATGAAACTTTTAATATATGAGGAAAAACAGCACCATCATCACCACCAGCTGCCCATGTTAAAAAAGATATCACATTTGCTCCCTGACCAGATAAGTAATTAATAGAACCTAGCAAACCTTTTCCTTTACCACCGTTCCAGGTATAAGCACTAGCATCTGTAGCTACATAATCTCTAGTATGTGCTTGCCAAGTTTTACTTTTGTTACCACCTGCTGTGTTACCAGGTGTACCATCAAAATCTACGTAGTGAAACCTATTTTCTGGAGAATCTGCGCCTACTTTTAAAAACCAAGGACCATTTGGTTTATTAGGGTTAGTACCAGTATGTTTTAAATAGTGTTCTCCCACATACTGTAGCCTACCTAGGTTTTTTCTTCTAAAATCTTTACCAGATTTATCAGATTCTGCAATGTTAAAGGTTCCGGTTGCACCATTCATAAATCCTGCATTAGAACCACCACCATTAATAGCTACATTTGATCCTGACTTAAAAACAGCTGTCCAGTTCCAAGCTCCAATATCATCCGGAGCAAAATTTACTCTCCATTTATTACCAGAGCTACAACCTGTGTTTTCTGCATCACCACAAGCTGCAAAATAACCAGGCACAGTATAACTTCTGCTACTGCTTATGTGTGTAAATGTAACGTCTAACCTGTAATCTGAAAATGGATTTGGGTTAGAGGTCTCTGTTGTACTTGGCCCATTAAATGTTAACGATAATTTGTGCCATCGTTTTAGTTCTCCGTCTGGAGTTTGAGCCTTTAAAAACACGCTTACAAACAAGCATGTAACTAATAAAAAAGGTTTTAATAATTTCATAGTAGTAAAATTAAATTAAGAATTAATTAATTGATAATAAATTACTTATGACCTAAATAAAAGATTTTGACTTTGTTTTTAACAGATAAGAATAGACATACCAGTCCTATTGCCCTTGAAGATAAATTATAAAATTTACGCACAAGGAACTTTCTAATGTCTATACTTTTTTGTTTAAAAAACTTTAGTAAGTAGTCATAAGATTTATTATATTTTTATGTAAGAGCAAAAGTCTGTTTTCATAAAAAAGCACAGCTACAACTAATAATATAACCTGTTAGAGTATTAACTGTAATCTAAAAAGCAGCTATATTGTATAATTACACACTATATGTTTTTTATAAAACAAAACTTTAAGCTGTACAGCCTAATATAGAATGACTAAATTTTAAATAGTTATTATAGAAAGAGTTACAAGCCAAAAACTTGTTTTTAGCAATAAAGTAGAATTTGAGTACAATTTTCTTCATATCGTAAATAATTAAGTTTGTAAAATGCTTGGGGAATTCAAAGGTAAGTAATTTCTTATAAAGAAATAAAAATAAATACTACATAATTTAATTAATTTAAAACAAAAGGATTAAGCTATTCTATAATGCAATACTTAACTACATTTTATGTAAGATAAGACTATATTATTAAAAGAATAATCTGTAATAAATAAGCAAACTTACAGATAAATAATAAATATAAAAGTTCATAAAAACATAAACAATACAAATATCAAATAACTAATTAAGAAGTCTTTAACATTTAGGTAAAAAAAGAACAAATTAGTATTTACCAACCATACATAAAAAGATACAGTCTATAATTAAATGCCTGCTTTCTATACTATTGTAACAAAATAGTTAAAATTTTAGGTGTTAAAAATACTACATAAACAAGAAGTATTTTGTAGCTTTATAGTACCATTTAAAAGTTACAAACCTTTAACCCCCTTTTTTCCACCTATACTATGGGCAAAAAACTCATACTCATATCTGTAGTACTATTCTTGATAATTTCTGTGATTATATGGAACGTTTCATATAATCAAGTACAGTCGTACACAAAAAATATAGTTTTGGTAGAGAGTATTAAATCTACCAACAAGCTAGTAGAATCAGAATCAAAACTAAATGAATTATATAATATTAGTAGAAAAAACGTATTATTTATTAGTCAATTAGTAGAATTAGATTTAGAAAATAACGTATCTATCTTAGAAATTGAAAAAAAATTAAAAAGTTTTATAGATGTAGACCCAAATTATTTTCAGGCTAGATTAATTAACTCTAAAGGTATAGAAGTTATACGTGTAGATATAGACTCTTTAACTTCATCTGAAAAATTTCAAGATAAATCTAACAGGTATTACTTTAAAGAAGCTATACAATTACATAAAAACGAAGTTTATGTTTCTCATTTAGATCTTAATGTAGAGAAAAAACAAATTGAAAAACCATACAGACCAACAATACGATTTTTTACACCAGTATATGCAAATAAAAAATTACAAGGAATTGTTGGTTTAAACTTAAATGCAAAAAACTGGTTTAAAAACTTAGATAATTATAACCTAACCATTTTAAATGCAAAAGGTGAAATATTCTATGGAGACAGTAAAAAATTATATAAAAAAGATGACGTAGACTTTAATAAAAAAGATGAAAATGGTAATAATTTATTTTTTACAAAACAATTAAGCTTAGAGGGCAACCACAATTGGACCATATATACAACACACAAAACCAATAATACCAAAGAAAAAATTGCTCTGTTTGAGTTTGAGACCTATAAGAATGCTGCTTTACTTAATTTAGGATTGCTCATTTTTTTAATTATTGTATATAGCCTATACATTAAAAACGAAAATATATCTCAATTAAACCATACAGTAGAGTCTAGATTATCAGAAAGAGATACACTTTTAAAAGAAATACACCATAGAGTAAAAAATAATTTACAGGTTATAACTAGCTTATTAAGCCTGCAGTCTAGCTTTATTAAAGACGAAGAAACTAGAGCTTTATTTAGGTATAGCCAATATAGAATAAACTCAATGGCTATTATTCATGAAATGTTATACCGCTCTAATGACTTAAGTAGAATTAATTATGGTGAGTATATGAGCCAATTAGCAAACACAATGCTAATTTCTATGAAAGGCAATAACACAAACATAAAATTAGACATTAAAGCAACAGATTTATTTTTAAATATTGATACCTCTGTACCATTAGGTTTAATGATTAACGAGATAATTACAAATTCATTAAAGTACGGCTTTACAAATACAGAAGAGGGTACTTTAAGTATTGAAGTAAAAAAACTGGTGTACCCAAATTTTTTACTATTAATAGGAGATAACGGAAAAGGATTTCCAAAAAGTATAAATTTTAGAAACACAAAATCACTGGGTTTAAAACTTATACACAAGCTAGCCCTACAACTTAGAGGTAACATAGAAAAAGACAACTCTAAAAAAGGAACAAATTACATCATCACATTTCAAGAAATAGAACAAACATCATAAATTATGGCATTAAAAGTACTCATAGTAGAGGATAATATGATTATCCAAATGTTTATAGAGAGCATTATAGAAGGTATAGACAATAATATTGTTAGAACAGCAAGTAATAGTAACGAGGCTATGTCTGCCTTACGCTTTTTTTCACCAGACATTATATTATTAGATATAGGATTAAGCGGAGATAAAGACGGTATTGAAGTTGCAGAGGTAATAAATAAAGATTATCAAATACCATTTGTTTTTATAACTGGTAACTCTGATGCATCTACAATAGAAAGAGCAAATAAAACAAACCCAATGCACATAATTCGTAAACCTATTGATGAAAATCAGTTAAAGGCTGAGTTTGAAATTATATGTGGAAAACTAGTCGAAAAGCTCTAAAAAGTGCATTTCAGCATATAAAAAATGATTTTAATCGATGAAATGAGCCTTTTTTACAAAAACCTATGAATATTTACTAGTATAAGTAACGGGTTAATTCTAGATCTTTGATGTAAGAATAATATAACCCCTTATCTTATGAAAAATTTAATAACCCACAAAGCAGCAATAGTATGTATATCTACTTTCTTTTGCTATTCGTTATCAGCACAAAAATCAGTTGCTCATAACTCTTCAAAAACTACAACCGTAGAAGTTCAAAAAAGAATTGACAACTACAAACAACTTAAAAACTTAGGTTACGCAGACAAAGAGATTTACGAAGATCTTGGTAACGCTAACTTTTTAGTAAAAAAATACAAAACAGCTATTTTTTGGTACAAGAAACTAAAAGATGTTAGCAAAGATAAAATGCTAAACAATAGCTACCAAGAACGTTACCAATTTGCACTTAAAAAAGTTGGTGTAAGCACTACAGACAATGCTAGTGACAATAAAGATTGGATGAAAGCTGTTGCTAGTGATTATAAAACTACAAAGCAAAAAAACAATACTACTTATGCTGGTAAATATGGCGACTATAGTTTTAACCCAAGAGGTAATTCTTCTCTAGAAACAGTATCTCAGCAAAATAATTACTTAGAAGAAATTAAAGATAAACACAATGCATACAAAACACCAGTTGCAGTAACTGCAGATGGTAAAACAGCTTACTTTAGTAAAGGTGTTTATGTGAAGCCAGCTACCGGAATTTTTTCTAAAAAAGAAATAGTTCATAAAATATATAGAGCTGAAAATGTTAACGGAAAATGGAAAAACGTAAAAGAAATTGCTTTAGCACCTAAAAACTACTCGGCAATGCACCCTACTGTTTCTGAAGATGGTAAACGTTTATTTTTTGCTTCTAATATGCCTGGTACTTTTGGTAAGTTTGATATATATGTAGCTTCTATTAACTCAAAAGGAGAATTTGGAGTTGCTAAAAACTTAGGAAAAAAAGTAAACACAGAAAAAAACGACTTGTATCCTAAAGTAGTAAACGGAAACTCTTTATTTTTTGCATCTAACGGACATAAAGGATATGGCGGACTAGATATATATATGGTAGAAGTTGGACAACGTAAAGTTGGTATTGCTGCAAACTTAGGAAGTAAAATTAATAGCGACAAAGATGATTTTTCTTTAGACTTAAGATCTAAAAATGGAATGGGCTATGTAATGTCTAACCGAGGACAAGGTAATGTAGAAAAAGTAGCCTTTACTTATACCAACAGTAACAAAAGAGATTTTAACTCTTTAGAGGCTGTTAATGATGAATCATCAATAAACTACTCAACATCTGTTTTTGAAGATTAAGAACCAAGTATTATAAACCACCCCCTTAGTTTATAATTCTTTTACAGTACTTAAGTAAAAAAAAGTACTTATCACTTTCACCCCAAAAATAACCGTAATTTTTACTACTATGAAAAGTCAAGTTTCATCATCTAACAAAATCTATTTACTAGCTTTAATATGTATTGTATTAGGCTTACAAACAGTAACTGCACAAGAAGCTACTGTTTCAGAAAATAGTTCAAGCAATTCGTACCACAATCAAATGTTTTTTAATAGATTTTTAATAAATCCTACCTTTTCATTGGTAAGAGAAAATAAATCTTACTTAAACATTTTGCATAGAAACCAGTACGCAACTTTTGATGATAACGTACAAAACTATTTTGTAGGTTTTAGTAGTAAAATTAACGACAATGCCGCTTTTGGTATTGGTATTTACAGTCAGTGGGCTGGTGTTGTACAAGAGTTTGGCTTTAATGCAAATTATGCAACTGCTGTACAACTAGGTGAAAAGAGTATGCTTACATTTGGCGCTAATGTTACTTATTTTAACGAGGGATTAGATAAAAACAGAATTGTAGCAGACAATAACGATTTACAGTTAATAGATGCTAAAAAAGAAAGTAAATTAGCTATACAGCCTGCTATTACACTATCTGTTGGTAGATTTGATGTTGGTATTTACGCTAAAGATTTAGTAAGATATAACCAAACAACAAATGCTTTTTCTACTAACTTTAATGATAAAAGTGTAAAGGCATCTTTACAATACACACAACCATTTAATGCTACTAGAGGTTTATTTGCAGAAGCAAGGTTTATGCCTCTTGTACAAGTGGGTAAAAACGAAAACGGAAACATATCTTATATAGGTTCTATGTTATTAGATTTACCTAAGTACGGATGGTTACAATCTACAATAGACAACGAACACGGAGTATCTATGGGGTTAGGATTTAACTTAAACAACAAAATGTCTTTAGGTTATTTGCTAGAAAAAGATATAATGAACAACGAAACAGATTTAGGGTGGAACCATGAGTTGTCTTTAGCATATACATTTAAAAACAACGGTCCTGCATTTGCTACTAATGATAAGCAAGAATCACAAGACCGTAAAGTAGACAATATTATAAGAAATTATGAAGAGCAAATTTTAGCTCTTATGGAAGATCAAAAAAGAGATAAAGAAAGAATTGTAGCATTAGAAAGCGGTAAAGTTGCTACCAGAATGGCTATTTCTAGCAAAAAAAGAGAAAATGAAATATTAGCATTAATAACAAAGCAAAATAGCTTAAAAAGAGAGCAAGACAATACTCCTAAAAGTAACACTACTAACAATAGCAACATAAACACATACGCTAGCACTACAAATACTCCAAAAAACAAAGTGCAAGATAAGTTTAACTCAATTGTAAAAAACTTTGAGTCGCAAAGTGTTACATTAAATAGCAAAAAGAAAAAAGACAACCGTAAAAATAAAAGAGCTTCTAAATCTAGAGCTGTTACAGAGCAAACAACTGTACAAACAGACGTAAACTCTTTAGCTTATGAAAACAGATTAATTTTAGATGAGCTTATTTTAAGACAAGATTCTATAGAAAATGCTAGAAGCAGAGATTTAGAAAAAAAGTTTGAGTCTATAGTACGTATTTTAAGAAACGATATTAAACAAAACCTACAAACTACAGCACAAGAAGTAAACACAGTACCTAACAGCGCTGTAGCAGCTACAACAACTAAAAAGGTTACTTATAAGTTAGATGCAGATAAAAAAGTTGCTGCAACAACAGAGAACAAAAAATTTAAGAAGATTCCTTTAAAAGTAGTAAACCAATCAGATATGGATGGTGTTAAGTCTGGCTTCTACGTTATTGCAAATGTGTATAAAACAAAAAAGTACTTAGATGCTTTTATGGCTAAACTTAAAAAAGAAAATATAGATGCTAAGCAATTTTATAATAAAGAAAATGATCTTTACTATGTGTACTTAGCAGACTACAGTTATATGCAAGATGCTGAAGATGCATACGCATCTAACCTAAACGGTAAATACCAGGATGAAAAATGGATATTAAAGGTAGACAAACCTACATATTCTGCTTCAACTGCTACAGCTTCAAATATATATGAAGATTAATACAATATAAGTTGCCTCTCCCAAGAGGAAAAATTGGGTTATTTTATAAGTGAAAATTACGCATCGGGGGTTGCGGGTAGTCCTAAAAGACAAAGTATATAACGTTCTTATACTTGTCTTTTGGACTATTTTTTTTTACAAAAAAGTGTATTTCATCTAATAAACATACTTTAGAATTATTCTAAATAAGGTGTTAATTTTTTAACACTTTATCGATTAGCCCTTTCCTGATAAACGCTCAAAAGCACAAAAGTGACGTTGAAATGCAGTTTAACTATTTTTAAATACGATTTTACTTACTTTTAAATTTTGCCAGATAACGCAAAAGTCATATCTTTAGTATAGAGATACAGATAAATAGTATAGAACCTATTTAATAAACAAAGCTTTTTCTATTAAAATGAACGTTAGGAAAAAGCTTAAATCAATTAAAATATAATATTTATCTACTCTAAAAATTAAATTTAGAAGCTTGTAAAAAGGTTTCTTTAACCCCCGAAAAACCCAAATTATATGACACTTTTTTACACTTTAAAAAGTAACCAAAAACAAGCCTACAAAAACTGCAATCAGCAGTCATTTTTACCCCTACAAAAAAATGATCATCTACGCTGTAAACGTTATTTTAATCTCAGTATTTAATTTTTTTTGACTGTCTAGAAAACTATTATTTATATAGTATTGTAGCTAAAATTAAAAAATAAGAGTAACCCCTACCCTTTTAATTTTAAGTATAATATTTATCTATTAAATAGTACTTAATTATTGTAAAAAATAGTTAAGAATGGATTTCTATGGCCTATTTTAAAAATAAATACTACCCCAAATTTCACTTATAAACTTAACCTGTATGCTTTTAAGTATGCAAAAACCCCCAACTTATGCAAACTAAAAATTTAAATGTTATTGTAATAGATAACGATCCACTGTTTAAAAAAACGTACAAGCACTATTTTGAGTTATACTCAGACTACAACCTAATTGGTATATATGGTTCTGCAAAAGAAGCTTTAAGATCTTCTACAACTGTATCACCAGATATTATTATTACAGATATTCCTGAAGAAGAATTAGGTGGTATAGACGTACTTATTAAATTTAAAAAGAAAGCAATTAATGCTAAAATTATAATTGTTAGTGAACAAAATGATTTTACGCTAATTAAAAAAGCTTTTAAAAACGGAGCAAATGGTTACCTAACTAAACCGCTTACAGAAATGAGGCTTTATGATGCCTTAAACTCTATTAAAGTTGATGGCGCTGCACTTAGTAATGATATTGCTAAGCAAGTAATATCTATGTTTCAGCGTAAATCTTTTAGTGAGTTTTCTAAAAGAGAAAACGAAATTATAGATTTATTGTTTGAAGGAGCTACGTACAAAACAATAGCAGAAAAATTATTTGTTACTGCAAGTGCAGTAAACTTTCATATTCAAAACATATACTTAAAACTTAATGTAAATTCTAAGTCTGAAGCATTGGACAGGCTAAGACAGTTAGATTGTGCTTAAAAGCACACAAGCAAAGCAAAAACATACAAAAACCTACTTATGCTATTTGCTTATGCTAAAATTTAAATAGTCTAGGCTATTTATGTAGATTGTCCATATTTTACCATAAGACCCTTGAAATTGTTGATTTTTTCAGGGGTTTTATACTTTTAATCAGTAAAAATAGTTTCTCCTTTTACTAACCAAGCTATTCCAAAACACTCTATAGCAACGGTCTCCATCCAAAAAGTAATGTGGTTTTGGTAATACACATCTTCTGGTATTACTTTTAATAAACCTAGCACTATTACAGTTAATGCAGACAACATTAATATTCCGCTTATTTTATAAATGGTATTGCGCTGCTTTTTTTCTTTAGTGCGTTCTGCCTTTGGTTTGTTAGATCTTGTAAAAATAAAGAGCGACATATAGTTAAGACTTAGCAAAAATATAGCTGCTGCTATGTAATGAAAACGTACACGCCAAACACTATCTTCTATATATGTTACACTATATGCTGCATCTGCATCACAACACGTAACCGCTATATTATCTGTAGGAAACAGTAGTAATAAAATTGCAAAAAGCCCTGCTATAAAAGAGACATAAAAATCTATAGGCTCTCTGCCTTTATATACCATTAAAAATATAGCCATAATACTTACAACTATAATAAAAATAGGGTTTGCACGTGTATAGTAATAATGACTAATAGATTCTAATGTGCTTGGATGCTCTGTTGTAAGCCATAAAAAACCAAATAATAGCACAGGTAATATAATGCCTAAAACACCTATTAATTTACGTAAAGTCTGAGTATTAGTTAGCCAAATATCATCATCCCTATCATAGTTTAAATGTAACATTTTTTGCATTTTAGAAGGCGATGTTTTTTCGTTCCCTAACTTCATAACAATACTATTTAGGTAATTGTTCTATTATATAATTATATCCTAAAGCTATTAAAATAGCCAACCCAAAGCTTATTAAAGTTCCTATTAATATGTATTCTGTTAACTTACGATCGTTTGCTTTAGATAAATCTCCAAACCTAAAAACAGATTTAGCTGTTAGTAAAAACCCTATTCCACTCCATTGTCCCAAAACAATAAACATAAAAATAAACAAGCGCTCTAACACACCTATGTAAGCACCTGCATTTTTTAGTGATTTTTTTGTGTCGTCCTCTAATTTCCATTTAGAAATTATAACTTTCATTAAAATAGAAGACACATTTGTAAGTAAAAAAATAGCTATTAAAAATAGTATTACATTAGGAGTAGTTAAATAAGCTAGGTCTAAACTATAATCTGTATAAGTAGTAGCTACCAATACTAATATTACCAAGTGCAATGCTTGATCTAAAAAAAATAACACTCTTGCATTGGCATCATTCTGTAATATAAGTTTTGCTAAATCTATTAAATAATGAGTAATTATAATTGTTCCTATTCCTAAAAAGTAGGTTAAGTTAAACTCAAAAATTACAAGCAAAGCAGTTAAATGTACAAGTATGTGCAAATAAAGGTATACAGATTTTTGTTTCTTTTCTTGCTTGTCTTTTATCCAACTATTGGGTTGCAACACAAAATCGCCTAAAATATGAGCTAAAAGCAACTTTAAGGTAAATACTAACATAGTTTTTCTATTTGTGTGTTATAGTAATCTAATATTTTTAAAATCTCATCAAAGCCAGCTTTTTTTAAACTAGTACTTATGTTACTTTGTTTTTTATCTAGTTTTTCTGCCAACTCTTTTTGTGTTACAGTTGTATCTTCTAAGCTTTCTTTTATTAAAAGCGCGTAATTTGGTGTCCAATTATTAACAGTCAGCTCTAACACATCTAACACTAAATTTAAAACTACATTAAAATCTTTCCAAGGGGTTTTTATTGCTAAAGTTTGCTTTTTTAACTCTTCAAAACACTCGCCAGAATTTACATAAGCACTACCGTTTGCTTCTGTAACCTTATCTGCAATATAGCTCTCTTCTCCTATTCCTATTGCCATTCTAACATCTAATGTTTTAAACTGCTTTAGTACCGTTTTTAGTTTAAAAGCTACTTTTAACGCCAACTTTGGTGTTGTTTTTAATTGAAAACTGTCTCCTCTGTATATTTCCCAATCATTAGGGTCTGTACCTATTTTTTGTAATTCTGACTTAAGTACTGGCAACCAAACAGCTACATCCTCTGTTCTAGAATTAATAATATCACCTGTTATAACTGCTATCATTTTTTATTTTTTATCAAATATATGCTATTTAACATATAAACACAATTATATGCTATATAACATATAATTTAAAATATATGATTTTAAACATATAAATTGATTTTCTCAAAAAACTACGAATCTAAAAACAACTATTTTAACAATACTAAGTTTACAAAAATAGCAATTATTATACATTGAAAACGGAATTACATCATCAACCTAAAATAATTCAAAAACAAAAAAAGAGAAATTCTTTTAAAATGGTACTTTTGCGGTATGGTAAGAAACATTCAGCTTAGAACAACATTAAAAGAAGAACCTATAAAAGGGATTCTAACCAAAAAAGCTGCAGAATATTTAGGTATTCCAACATCAGAAATTACAGCCGTAAAAGTAGATCGTAAGTCTATAGATGCACGTAAGCCTACCATTTACTTTAATTATAAAGTATCTGTTTACATAAAAGAACCTGCTCCAGAAAGCAGTAATTATACGTTTGACTATAAAGATGTTTCTAACGCCAAAGAAGTTCATATTATTGGTTTTGGTCCTGCAGGTATGTATGCCGCACTGCGTTGTATAGAGCTAGGTTACAAACCTATTGTTTTAGAGCGTGGTAAAAATGTACAAGACAGACGAAGAGATTTAAAAGCAATTAACCAAGAGCACATTGTAAACCAAGACTCTAATTATTGCTTTGGTGAAGGTGGTGCTGGCACATACTCAGACGGTAAACTATACACTCGTAGTCTTAAGCGTGGTGATGTACGTAGAATTTTTGAAAATCTAGTGTATCACGGAGCAACAGACCAAATTTTGGTAGATGCACACCCACATATTGGTACCAACAAACTACCTAAACTTGTACAAAATATTAGAGAAAACATTATAAAATATGGTGGCGAAGTACATTTTGATACTAAAGTGGTAGATTTTGATATACAAAACAATACTTTAAAAGCTATTATCTTAGAAAATGGTGATGAAATGCCTGTAAATAGTGTAATTCTTGCTACAGGACACTCGGCCAGAGATATTTACTATTTACTACATAAAAAAGAAATTGCACTACAAGCAAAATCTTTTGCAATGGGTGTACGTGTAGAACACCCACAACACATAATAGACAGCATACAATACCATTGCAGTGGACAAAGAGATGAGTTATTGCCTGCTGCTGCATATAGCCTTGTAGAACAGGTAAAAGGCAGAGGTGTATACTCTTTTTGTATGTGCCCTGGCGGATTTATAGTACCTGCTGCAACTGCTCCGGGAGAGGTTGTGGTAAATGGTATGTCACCATCTAAACGAAATAATTTATACGCAAACTCTGGTATTGTTGTAGAAATAAATGTTGATGAGGATATTCCTAAATACAATAAGTTTGGCGTTTTAAAAGGGTTAGAATACCAGAAAGACTTAGAAAAACTAGCTTTTACAGCAGGCGGAAGAAGTCAAGTTGCACCTGCACAGCGATTAACAGACTTTGTAGAAGGAAAATTATCTACAACACTAAATGAAACATCATACCAACCAGGATTAAAGTCTGCTCCTATGCACTCTCTATTTCCAAAACTAATTGGCAGTCGCTTAAGAGGCGGATTTAAAGCATTTGGAGATAAAATGAACGGCTATTACACCTCTGAAGCTAATATAATTGGTGTAGAATCTAGAACCTCATCTCCTGTTAATATTCCAAGAACAGAAAAATTAGAACACCCAGAGATAAAGGGCTTGTTCCCTTGCGGAGAAGGTGGTGGTTATGCAGGTGGTATAATTTCTGCAGCTATGGATGGCGAAAGATGTGTAGAAGCTGCAGTTGCAAAAATATAATTTATTTATAGTGTCTAAAACTAGCCTTTAACAATAAGCTTTAGGCTATTGTAATATTACATTGTTTTAAATAAACAATGCCACAACATAAGACTTAATGCGTTTTACTCAGTACTTCCTAACTTTCTTTCTCTTGTTGTGCTTTTTTAATAATAGCTTTAAGGCGTTCTTTACGCAATGCCTCTTCTTTTTTCTTTTTATTAATTTTTCTGGCCATTAACTTTGTGTGCTTTGCCTTATTTAATGTATTCTTTTCTCTTCCTTTTTTTGCCATAACTAGCTAAATTTTAAACACTTTTACATATACCAAAAACAAAAACTTATATTTTTTTTACTTTTTTTAAAACCCTACCTCAAATTATCTCGTTAGTATGGCAAGAGTGCATAAGTTTTTATAGCTTTGGTAGCTGCAAAAATAACACTTAAATACAGAACAATAACATAGTGTTTTAAAGCAAAAAATGGCAAATATTAAGCAACTTTTAGTACAAATTATAGCAATAAGCATTAGCTTGTTGTACGTGCTACATCCGTTGCAACACCAAATTAAAGATGGTTTACACGCTATTTCTCACGCAATAGAAGCACAAAATACAGTTGCAACACACTCGCACAGCCATACCTCAACAAAAGCACATAGTCATTCTCACGCCATACATCATGAGCATCAAATTATAACCTTTTTTAATGACCTGTTTGGCGCACCAGAAAACGACTCTAATGATAGTCTTGTACAAGATATTAAAATAGACAAGCATATTGCAGACACATTTGCATACAACATTAAAAATAACACTACACTAACCATTAACTATATATACACTAGTACAAATAAAACTGCAAAAGGCTATATAGCAATTGTAGAAAAACCTCCTAAAAGCGCACTAGCTTAATACTGCTTATATAAAGCAGAAGAACAATTATTTATATAAGAAACGCCAGCTACTATAGGTTTTAACAACCTATGGCTATACTATGCGTTTACAATTCTGGT
The DNA here is from genome assembly GCF_002813425.1 of Cellulophaga sp. RHA19. Taxonomy (NCBI): domain Bacteria; kingdom Pseudomonadati; phylum Bacteroidota; class Flavobacteriia; order Flavobacteriales; family Flavobacteriaceae; genus Cellulophaga; species Cellulophaga sp. RHA19. Next base: position 2,628,917 of record NZ_PHUL01000001.1, on the reverse strand, counting down.
ATCTAAGTGTAAAACTGTGTTATAGTTCTATACAGGATACCGCTTACAACAAACTACAATAAATGAAATATATTATAACAATACTACTGCTTTTGGCAACCATTGGCAGTATACAAGCACACGAACTAAAAGGTACTGTAATGTCTAACAACAATACACCTATAGAGGGTGTTAGTGTGTACAACCAAACAACTGGTAATTACACCTACTCTAACACCTCTGGTTTTTTTAAGTTAAATGATGTCTCTTTAAACGATGTTGTTTTCTTTTACAACCTTGGGTATGCTACAAAACAAATTATAATTACTGAAGAGCATTTAAACACAACTATAAAAGTAAACTTAACAGAGAGCGCTGTCTCTTTAGATCAAGTGGTTTTAGTATCTAAAGTAAACTCCCTTAGTACGTTTTTAAATGTAGATGTTAAAACCACCCCAGTAAAGTCTTCACAAGAAATTTTACGTAAAGTTCCTGGGCTAATTATTGGTCAGCACGCTGGTGGCGGTAAAGCAGAACAAATATTTTTACGTGGTTTTGATATTGATCATGGTACAGATGTTGCCATAAGCGTAGATGGTTTACCTGTAAATATGGTGTCTCATGCACACGGACAAGGATATGCAGATATGCACTTTATTATACCAGAAACGGTAGATAATATAGATTTTGGCAAAGGTCCTTACTATGCCAACGTTGGTAACTTTAACACTGCTGGGTATGTAAACCTAAAAACTAAAAAGAAGTTAAACAAAAATCTACTTTCTGTAGAAGCTGGACAATTTAACAGTTTACGTGCTGTAAGTATGCTTAAGTTATTAGATGAAGAACAAAATAATATGTACTTAGCCTCTGAGCTTGTACTTACAGATGGTGTTTTTGATTCTCCTCAGAATTTTAATAGAATAAACTTAATGGGGCGCTATAACTTTAATAATTACAAAGATCAAGAGTTTACTATTACGGCTAGTCATTTTCAAAGTAAATGGGATGCTTCTGGTCAAATACCACAACGTGCAGTAGACCAAGGTTTAATTGGCAGGTTTGGTGCAATAGACGATACAGAAGGTGGTAAAACTAGTAGATCTAACCTATGGTTTAATCATACCAAACAATTTAACGAGCACGAATCTCTTACCTCTAAGGCATTTATATCTAAGTACGATTTTGAGCTGTTCTCTAATTTTACTTTCTTTTTAGATGATCCTGTTAACGGAGATCAAATAAAACAAAAAGAGTCTCGTAGTATTTTTGGAGCCGAATCTGTTTACGCTCATAATTTTCATTTTGATAAAGACAATTCGCAATTAAAATTAGAAGCTGGTGTTGGTTTTAGGTATGATGATGTAAATGACGTAGAGTTATCTCACACTGCAAACAGACAAACTACATTAGAAACGTACGCTTTAGGTGATATTGATGAAGTAAATATGTATAGTTTTTTAAACGCTACGTACAAGAAAAACAAATGGACAATTAATCCTGGTTTACGTTTAGATTATTTTAAAAACGATTATATAGACAAGCTACAAACAGCTTATACTAGTTTAAGTGAAGACAAGGTTTTTGTTAGTCCTAAGTTAAACTTTATTTATGCTGCTTCTCCTAGCGTACAATTATTTTTAAAATCGGGTATTGGTTTTCATTCTAACGACACGCGTGTGGTTACAGCTAACAATGGTAAAGAAATATTACCTGCTGCTTATGGCAATGATTTGGGTGTAATTCTTAAACCATCATCAAAACTAGTTATTAATGCTGCTTTATGGAGCTTATTTCTAGAACAAGAGTTTGTATATGTTGGTGATGCTGGTGTGGTAGAACCTAGTGGAAAAACACAACGTTATGGTGTAGACTTAGGTTTTAGATACAATATAACTCCTAATTTATATTTTTATAGTGATGCTAATTACGCTTACGCAAGAAGCACAGAAGAAGTAGATGGTGAAGATTACATACCACTAGCACCTTCTTTAACTGCTGCAGGTGGTTTAACCTTTAAAAACGTTGGTAAGTTTTCTGGTGGATTAAATTACAGATATGTAAAAGACAGACCTGCCAATGAAGACAACTCTATTGTTGCAGATGGTTACTTTTTATCAGATTTTAACCTAAGCTACAATACTAAAAACTGGACATACGGAATTATTATAGAGAACTTGTTTGACACAGAGTGGAACGAGAGTCAGTTTGCTACAGAAACAAGATTGTTTAGTGAGACTAACCCTGTAGATGAAATTCACTTTACACCTGGTACTCCTTTCTTTTTAAAAGCTAAAGTTTCCGTAACTTTTTAAAAACGGTATTTTTATTGCGCCTAGTAAACCCACAGCTTTTGTTGTGGGTTTATTTTTTATGAACCTAAAGCACCTATACTATTTTTGTGAAATTTATAGTATATTTAAATTAATGATTAAGAACCTTGTCTTTATTTTATGCTGTATAACACTCTTTTCTTGTTCTAACACAAGCTTAAAAAAGAAAGAGTATCCGTATGTTTGGAAAACCTTAAATGTTAAAGCAACAGCATACAACTCTTTAGCGTACCAAACATCTTCACAACCTACTATTGCTGCTTGGGGAGACAGTCTTTCTCCTGGCGATAAATACATAGCCGTTTCTAAAGATTTACTGCAATTGGGATTAAAAAGAGATACCAAAGTTAAATTAGAAGGTTTTAGTGGTATATTTTTAGTTAAAGATAAAATGCACTCTAAATGGCGCAACCGCATAGACATTTATATGGGCGTAGATGTAGAAAAAGCGATAGAATACGGAGTTAAAAAAATTAATATACAGTACAAAACTCTTAAAGATAGCTTAAATACGCCTTAAGTCTATTCAGTTCTTCTTATCTTTAAAACTATTGCTGTTTTACGTGTTGTAACATAATTTCTTCTTTATTTTAATTTGATAGGAATTTGCTTTTAGTACGACAAAACACACAATTAATATAACAGTATCATAACAATTGTAAAGTAGAAAGGAAATTGGTTTATGCTAACTTGGAAAAATGTAATTCATTTTGCTGTAAAAGGCAATTTAGAGCCAGATTTTAAAGTTGAAAAGTCGGAAAGTGAGTGGAAACAGTTGTTAACACCAGAACAATACAGAATTACACGTAAAAAAGGAACCGAACCAGCACACACAGGTGCTTTATGTAGTTCTTTTGTAAACGGTAACTATAATTGTGTTTGTTGCAATACGCCATTGTTTAACTCAGACATTAAGTTTAAGTCTAACTCTGGTTGGCCTAGTTTTACACAACCCATTAAAGAAAATGCTATTAAATATGTAAAAGATAGTAGTTTTGGAATGATACGGGTAGAAGTTTTATGCAATACATGCAATGCTCATTTAGGTCATATTTTTCCAGACGGACCAGAACCTAGTGGTTTACGCTATTGCATAAACTCAGAAGCTTTACAATTACAAAATAGAAAGGAAATACAAGAATGAAGAATAGAAAATTAGAAACGTTAACTGTTGGTGGAGGATGCTTTTGGTGTACAGAAGCAGTTTTTAATGAAGTTAAAGGTGTAGAAAAGGTAGTTTCTGGATATACAGGTGGTATTGCGCCTGGTAGACCAACATACAGAGAAATATGCTCTGGCTTAACTGGGCACGCAGAGGTGGTACAGGTTACCTACAATGCCGCAGAAATATCATACCAAGATTTACTGGTTATATTTATGACCACCCACAACCCTACTACATTAAACAGACAAGGTGCAGATGCTGGCACACAGTACAGATCTGTAATTTATTACCATAGCCAAATGCAAAAAGAGGTTGCTGAGGTTGTTTTAGCAGAAATGGCTCCGTATTACGCAGACCCTATTGTAACAGAACTTAGTCCCATAGGTGTTTTTTATGATGCCGAAGAAGACCACCAAAGTTTTTATAAAAACAATAAAACAATGGGCTATTGTACGGTAGTTATAGATCCTAAATTAGCTAAACTGCGACAAATGCACGCAGATAAATTAAAAAGCGTAACAGCTTAACATACAATACCTGTAATTCTTTATGACTTGCAGGTTTTTTAAATTTTAAAAAGAATGAAAGTTATACATAATAAAGAAAATCAAAAATTTACTATGGATGTAGAAGGTGCCACTGCATTTGTAGATTACAAACTTAAAGATGGCAAAATGTACTTGGTCTATTCTGAAGTACCTCCTAGTTTAAGAGGAAAAGGCGTTGGTAAAGTATTAGTAGAACAAACTTTTGAGCTACTTACTGCACAAGGGTACAAAGCTGTAGCTGTTTGTGGCTATGTAAAAGCTATTGCCAAAAGAAGTGATAAGTGGAATACTATAATTGAACAAGCTTAAGTAATGAAATTTAACTTAAAAAATAGATTCACATCACAATTACCCGCAGATCCTATTTTAGAAAATTCTAGAAGACAGGTCTCCAATGCTTGTTTTTCTTATGTTACACCTAAAAAAACAGCGAATCCAGAGTTAATACACGTGTCTGATGATATGTTGCAAACTCTTGGGCTAACTAAAAAAGATAGTGCTACTAAAGAGTTTTTAAACGTGTTTACAGGTAATAGCGTTATGGCAGACACTAAACCGTATGCTATGTGTTATGGCGGACACCAATTTGGCAATTGGGCCGGACAATTAGGAGATGGTAGAGCTATTAACCTTGCTGAGGTAGAACACAACAATAAAATATGGGCTTTACAGCTTAAAGGAGCAGGAGAAACTCCGTATTCTAGAACAGCAGATGGTCTAGCTGTATTGCGATCATCTGTAAGAGAGTATTTATGTAGCGAAGCTATGTACCATTTAGGTGTACCAACTACAAGAGCTTTATCTTTAGCACTTACAGGAGATAGTGTATTAAGAGATATGTTGTACAATGGTAATGCTGCTTATGAAAAAGGAGCTATTGTTACCAGAGTTGCGCCAAGTTTTTTACGCTTTGGAAATTTTCAATTATTGGCAGCAAGAGAAGATATTTCTACACTAACTACCTTAGTAGACTACACTATTAAAAATCATTTTTCGCATTTAGGCAACCCATCTAAAGAAACATACATTGCATTTTTTAAAGAAGTTGCAGAACGTACGTTAGATATGATTGTGCATTGGCAACGTGTAGGTTTTGTGCACGGTGTTATGAACACAGATAATATGTCTATCTTAGGTTTAACTATAGATTATGGTCCTTATGGCTGGTTAGACGATTATAATCCGGACTGGACACCAAATACTACAGACGCCGAAAATAGGCGTTACCGTTACAACAATCAACCTAATGTTGGGTTATGGAATCTTTTTCAATTGGCAAATGCTTTGTTTCCGCTGGTTAATGAGGCCGCTCCTCTAGAAGCCATTTTAGACAATTACAAACTTGGTTATGATAAAGCTTCTTTAAAAATGATGCGTTCTAAAATTGGTTTGTATTCTGAATTTGATTCCGACTTTAAACTAATTGAAGAGTTAGAAGCTAATTTGCAGCGTTTAGAGACCGATATGACCATCTTTTACAGAAACTTAACTGCATTTAACACAGAAGCTCCTAAAGACGCTCTAAAACAGCTTAAAGAAGCTTTGTATACTCCTACTGCACTTACAAATGACATCAAAGCACATTGGATTAATTGGTTTACAGCATATGCGAGCAGGTTAAAGTTAGAAAAAACTATAGATTCTGAACGTAAAGTAAAGATGAATTTAACCAACCCTAAGTACGTATTACGTAACTATATGGCTCAATTAGCAATTGACGCAGCTGATAACGGAAATTATAGTGTGTTAGATGAGTTATATCAGCTATTAAAAAATCCGTACAAAGAACAACCAGAACATCAAAAGTGGTTTGCCAAAAGACCAGATTGGGCAAAAAACAAAGTAGGTTGTTCTATGCTATCCTGTAGCTCTTAATATCTGGTCAAAACTAAAAAACAGATCCTATGCAAAAAACAGATTTTAGTAATTTAAAGGCAATGTACATTAACTGTACGCTAAAAAAATCACCATCAGAAAGTCATACTTCTAAACTTATGGAGGTTTCTAAGCAAATAATGCGCAAAGAGAATGTAACTGTAGATCAATTACGACTTGTAGATCACGATGTTGCTAGTGGTGTTTATCCAGATATGACAGAACATGGCTGGAAAAAAGATGAATGGCCAGAACTATTTAAAAAAATTATAGACGCAGATATCCTTATAATGGGGACTCCCATTTGGTTAGGAGAAAAGTCTTCTATTGCTCAAAAACTTATTGAAAGACTATACGCTATGAGTGGTATGACAAATGAAAAGGGACAGTATTTGTTCTACGGAAAAGTTGGTGGCACAATCATAACAGGCAACGAAGATGGTGTTAAGCAATGCGCAATGGGTATTTTATACTCTTTACAGCACATTGGATATTCTATACCACCACAAGCAGATGCTGGTTGGATTGGTGAGGTTGGCCCAGGACCTAGCTACGGAGACACCGAGTGGAAAGGAGAAAAACTAGACACCCCTGTTGGCTTGCAGTCTGACTTTACCAACAGAAATACCACTTTTATGACCTACAACCTTATGCATTTAGCAAAAATGTTGAAAGAACAAGGTGGTTACCCAAGTTATGGTAATTCTCGTGAAGGCTGGGATAATGGCAAAAAGTGGAGCTTTGAAAACCCCGAATACCGATAACAAAACAGCTAATTAACTGCTAAGCAACACCATAGTTGCACTGTAATTTTAAACCCTTTTTTCCGACAAAATAACCAACAATAACAAATAAATTAAAAACCACATTTATGAAAGCAATTTGGAACAACACTGTTATCGCTGAGAGTAACGATACTATAGTAATAGAAAACAATCATTATTTTCCTAAAGAGAGCATTAAGCAAGAGTTTTTTACAGCATCAACTACACATACTACATGTCCTTGGAAAGGAAAAGCCCATTACTATAGCCTTTCTGTAGATGGTAAGGAAAATAAAGATGCTGCTTGGCATTACCCAGAGGTGTCAAAAATGGCAAAACCAATAGAAGGTTATGTTGCTTTTTGGAAAGGTGTAGAAGTTGTAGAATAGTTTTTCTTTTAGTTTAGAATGATAGAAAAACAACTTTATATAATTGCATTAGATGGCAGATGCCATTTGTGCACAAAAGCTGTTTATAAATTGTTCATTGGGGTGCAGAGTGTGTAACAAATTTTTATTTCTTCAATAGGATAAAATACAAATTTACCTCAAGTATTCATTATTAAACTTTATATTCAAATTAAAACCTTTAAAGTACTGGTTAACAAATTTTTAAAAATAATATAAAACATTAAAAAATATGTGTTTTATAAAAAATACCGATCGGAATTTTATGTGTTTTCCATCACTAAATTAAAACCACTGTAAACGATTTACAACCTAAGTTTGAAAATGAAATTATCACAAAAGTTTACACATTTTTAACCTTTTAACCACCACAAAAAAAGTTTAAAAATTACTATCAAAAAAAACTAATAAACCCTTTTACAAAACACACATTACACATAAAGTACAACTGTTACTAAACAAGTTTTCTAAGCACGTTAACACATCAAAACTAACTTATGAAGAGCACTAGATTACATATAAAAAATAAAAATGGATTACAGCTACAAGGATATTTAGAGCTGCCTGCAAACCAAAAACCAAACTACTTTGCCATTTTTGCTCATTGTTTTACTTGTAGTAGCACATTAACAGCAGTAAAAAACATTAGTAGATCTTTAACTAGTCACGGTTTTGGTGTTCTTAGGTTTGATTTCACTGGGCTTGGACGTAGTGAAGGAGAATTTGCAGACAGTCATTTTTCTGCCAACGTAGAAGACCTTATTGCCGTAAATAATTACTTAGAAGAACATTATGACGCTCCCTCCCTACTGGTTGGACACTCACTTGGTGGGGCAGCCGTTATTGTAGCAGCATCAAAATTAGATAATATTAAGGCAGTTGCTACCATTGGCGCACCTTCTACAGCTAATCACGTTACACATTTATTTACTCACGATGTTGGTAGTATACCAGAAAAAGGTGCTGTTGAAGTTAATATTGGGGCAGGCCATTTAAAATAAATAAAGAATTTGCTGAAGATTTTAGTAAAACCGATTTACCTAAAATCACGAAAGAGCTGCGTAAACCTATTTTAATACTGCACTCACCTATAGACACCATAGTTGGTGTAGACAACGCTCAGGAGCTTTATTTAACCGCACACCACCCTAAAAGCTTTGTAAGTTTAGACCAAGCAGACCACCTACTTACCAACCCAAAAGATAGTGTTTATGCTGGTAATGTAATTGGTACTTGGGTACAGCGTTATTTTGAGCCTAAAGAGAATAAGATGCTCTCTACAGATGGCGAACAATTGGTTGGACACCTTAACTTACTAGAAGACAATTTTACCACAACAATACAAACCAAAAAACATACTTTAATTGCAGATGAACCAGAAGATATAGGTGATGACTTTGGTCCGTCTCCTTACGATTTTCTGAGTGCAGGTTTAGCTGCTTGCACCGTAATGACTTTAAAAATGTATGCGCAGCGCAAAAAATGGGATTTACAAGAAGTTTTTGTTTATATTACGTATGCAAAAAAACACAGTGCAGATTTAATGCTAGATGTTGATAAACCAACTAAATATGACCATCTTTCTAAAAAATTAAAGTTTATAGGCAACCTAGATGAAATACAAAAACAAAGACTTAAAGAGATAGCCTCTAAATGCCCTGTTCACAGAACATTACAAAGTGATATTATTATAGACACAACCATAGTAAATGACTAATATAAAAGACGCATACCTAAATACTCGTAACAAATTTACAGACATATGTAAAGGCCTAAAAACTGAAGATTACTCTGTTCAACCAACAGAATTTGTGTCGCCACCTAAATGGCATTTAGCACATACCACTTGGTTTTTTGAGCAGTTTGTTTTAAAAGAATTTAGCCCAGAATATACCGTTTATAATGACGATTTTGCATATCTTTTTAATAGCTACTATAACAATGCTGGCGAACGTGTTTTGCGTCCTAATAGAGGATTAATGACTAGGCCAACTGTAGACGAAGTTTATACCTATAGAAACTATGTAGATAACAAAATGATTGCCTTTTTGGATAATAACCTACCTAAAGAAGCCTTAGAAATTATAGAGCTAGGTATAAACCACGAGCAACAACACCAAGAGTTATTTTATTATGATATTAAATACATTTTTGGAAATCAGCCTACATTCCCTACTCTAGAGAATAATATAGCCTTAAAAAATATTACGCAAAAACAAGAGTTTATATGCATAAAAGAAGGCGTGTACCAAATAGGCTACAACTCTTCAGGTTTTAGTTTTGATAATGAATTAGGTGTACACAAAACTTATATTCATAATTTTAAAATTAGCAACAACCTAACCACCAATGCAGAGTATATTGCATTTATAGAGGCTGGCGGCTACACCAACTTTAACCTTTGGCACGCAGAAGGCTGGGATTATATTACTAAAAATGAAATTGCAGCACCGCTATACTGGCACAAAGTCAAAGACGTTTGGCATTACTATACGCTAGATGGTTTTAAGCCTGTAGAACCCAATAAACCGGTTACACACATTAGCATGTACGAAGCTTATGCCTACGCGGAATGGAAACAAATGCGTTTACCTACAGAATTTGAATGGGAAGTTGCCGCAGAATACCTAAATTACGGTCAGCTTTGGGAATGGACCAATAGTGCCTATTTACCTTACCCTAACTTTTCTAAAGCTCCAGGTGCTTTAGGTGAGTATAATGGTAAGTTTATGATTAACCAACACGTGCTTAGAGGAGCCTCTATAGCAACACAAGAGAACCACAGTAGAAAAACATACAGAAACTTTTTTCAGCCAGATATGCGTTGGTTATTTTCTGGAATAAGACTTGCACAATAAATTATGGATTATACTTTTGATAAAGATATATTAGACGGCCTAAGTACGCCAAAAAAACACCTTTCTTCTAAATACTTTTACGATGATGCAGGTAGCAGAATTTTTCAGGAAATTATGCACATGCAATCATACTATTTAACAGATAGTGAATTTGAGATTTTATCGCTTCAAGCAAAACAAATTGTTGATGCGCTAGAGTTTAAAGTACCGTTTAACATTATAGAGTTTGGTGCTGGCGACGGGTTTAAAACTTTTAAACTATTAGAATATTTAGAGAAAAACAACATTGCTTTTCACTACATACCAATAGATATCAGCAAAGAAGCAATAGATATGCTTACCAAAAAACTAAAAGAACGCTTACCAAATGTATCTATTAAACCTAAAATTGGCGACTATTTTAAAATGCTTAAAGAGCTTAAACAAGACACTACACCAAGTTTACTGCTGTTTTTAGGAAGTAATATTGGCAATTATGCTTATGATGAAGCCACAGAGCTACTACAGCTTTTTAATAAGAATATGAAGCCTAAGGATAAGTTACTAATTGGCATAGATCTAAAAAAGAACCCTATTACCATACACAATGCGTATTTTGACAAAGACGGAATTACAAAACGTTTTAACCTTAACCTATTACTACGTATTAACAGAGAGTTAGAAGCCGATTTTAAAATTGATGATTTTGATTTTTATTGCCATTACAACCCAACTAACGGAGAAGTAAAAAGTTACATTGTAAGCCTTAAAAAGCAACAGGTTTATCTTAAAAAATTAGATAAAGTGATTAATTTTAATCAGAACGAGCTTATTTGGACAGAGTTATCTAAAAAATACGACCTTAATGAGATTGAAGATTTAGCCACAAAAACAGGTTACACTCTTGCTACAAACTTTTTAGATTGTAAACATTATTTTACAGACAGCCTTTGGGTTAAGTAATTTAAAGAGTAACTAAGACAAACACAAAACCTTTTTTACATACCACAGTTTATGTAAAAAAGGTTTTTTATAGATAATTACAATTTAATTAAACCATAAAAATCAATAAACACTACTCTACATTTTTATCTTTTGTAAAACCGTATAAATTCTGCTTTACAAATCCTTTAGGAAAATGATCATCACCCTTAAAACCTAAACGTATTGTACCACTATCTTCTGGTATGTAGTTTGTTTTAAAAATATAATCCCAAAGACTTAAACTAATTCCAAAATTAACACCATAAGAACCTTCTGGTATTGTGTATGCATGATGATATAAGTGCATTACCGGATTATTAAATATATATTTTAATGGTCCCCACGTAATTTTTATGTTAGAATGATTAAAATGCCCTATAGTAATTGCAAAAAAGTGAACTATATATGCTTGTTCTGGCTCAAAACCACCTAAAACTAAAACACCAAAGGTTTTTAATGGCTTATACAATACGTTTTCCATCCAATGGTAACGTAAATGAGCAGCAAAACCCATTTCTTTAACACTATGGTGCACTTTATGAAAGTTCCACAATACAGGAAATTTATGCAACAATACATGTGTAAACCACTGCACAAAGTCTAGAACTATAAAGAAAATTAATAATTGCCAAGCCATATGCAACTTAGACAAATCTACAATAGCTAAGCTTTTAATTGTAATACCACTAGAGTTAAACAATAACTCTAGCACTTTGTAAAAACCACTAATAACTATAGAAAAAACAAAGAAATTAAAAAACATATAGAAAAAATCTAACCAAAAATCTTTTCTAAATATAGACTGATTTTTACGCCAAGGAAATACAATTTCTAAACTCCAAACAAGTAACGAAATTAATAATAACCCCCAAAAATAGTTGGTGTACCAAGGCACATCAAAAATTATAGACTTCCAGGTCCAACTTAAAGAACCTGAAAAAGCACTAATAAAAGCATCTAAATATTTTGTCATACTACAATTAAGAGTCGTAAATATCTATATTTTCTAACAAATAGAACGTAACAAATGTTACATATTAATTGCATTTGATGCCACCCAATAATATTTTTAAACATTTTCTATTTTATTTATTTAAATTTACCCAAAACCAACAAACTATTTATGGCAATTTTAACTTCACTAGGACTAATATTAATAACCTGTATTATAATTTGGAGAGCCTGTGATGGCTTTGAAATGGCATCTAATTACCTAGGCAGAAACATGAAAGAAGGTATAAAAGGCGCCACTATAAACGCCATAGGTAGCAGCTTACCAGAATTATTTACTACACTGTTTTTTTTGTTTGTATTAAAAGATAAAGACGGGTTTTCTGGTGGTATTGGCACAACAGCTGGTAGCGCTGTTTTTAATGCAATGATTATACCTGCGGTTGTAATTTTAGTTGTAATAGGAAAAAAGATAACTTCTAAAATAGAAGTTTCTAAAAAAGTAATATACAGAGATGGTATAGCATTAATTTTAGCAGAGTTAGCTTTAATATTTGTAATTAGCGGTACATCTTTAAATTGGATCCACGGTTTAATTTTAATGGCACTTTACTTTGTTTACGTTGGCTATATGCTACTTAGTCAAGGACCAGGTGAAGTAGAAAACGACTACGAAGAAGAGGCTGATGGCGGCAACAGAGCTGTTGCCTTATTTAAAGGTGATTTAGCTACTGTTGTTCTTGGAGATTCTAAAATAAACCAAGTAAAAGCTATTGGATTACTAATTGTTTCCGTTTTATTTATAGGATTAGCTTGTTTTTGGCTGGTAGAAGCTTGCCAGGAATTTGGTGCTGCAACTGGTATGCCTATTTACTTTGTTTCTGTTGTTTTAGCATCTGCTGCTACAAGTGTACCAGACACTATTATATCTTACAAAGATGCAATGAAAGGTAATTATGATGACGCTGTTGCTAATGCTTTAGGTAGTAACATATTTGATGTTTGCTTTGCTTTGGGTTTTCCTTTATTCTTGTTTACATTAATATACGGACCTATAGAAATGAGTGCAGATACTATTGAAAACATAGGGCAATTGCGAGTGCTACTTTTAATACTAACCGTAATTGTATTTTTTATATTTATACTTTCTAAAAAAGGCATAAAAGGAATACACGCAAAGTTACTATTACTACTTTATGTGTTATTTGTAATATATTCTGTTGGCAAAGGTTTAAGCTATGACATTCCTTTAATTAATGAAGTTTCTAATGGTCTATCTCATATATCACACTGGTTTACGAGTATTATTTAAGATAATGTATCATATAAAAAAAGGAGTTTATTTTGTAAAACAAACTCCTTTTTAATGTTTTAAAGTTACTATTTTACAGTTCGTCTTCTGATAATACAATTAAGAAATCATCTTCTAATAATTCTATTTCTGTGTCTTTAGATAAGTTTAAAGTAATACCAAAATTATTTTCTAAGCTTTTGCTTAAATTACCTTTTCTAATTCCTAAACAAATTTCATCTCTCTGTTGTGCACAAAAAATAGCATCTGCAAAAGTTATTTTCTGCGGAAAAGTATCAAAATAAAGTGTTGCTGGTTTTACATAAATTTCACTTCCATCTTCAGAGAAAATATCATCGTAAAAAGTCTTCATTAAAGCCTCTTCACTTAATTGCGCCAATATCATTGTAATTAGCTTATTACTAATTATAAAATCATCTACATTTGTTTGTGTAATTATTTCTTGATTTTCAGAATTTAAAACCTGAGTAATTATATGTAGTCCGTCTGCGCTTTGTACTAGTTTACGTAGTAACAGTAAAATAATTAGGGTATCAGAATCTATTTTATCTGCAGATTGCTCTTCCATACTCTGAGACAATATTACAACAGTATCATAACCCTCTGGATTAATTTCTTCAAGCTTGTGTAGATCTAAAGGATTAGAATTATGCAAATTGATATTAAAATCTGGATATAAACCTTTAATATCTGTAACTATCTGCGTTAATTCATCCGTAGGTTCATCAAACAAAATATCAAAATCTGAACCTTCCAATAAGTAATCCGTAGCCTCCTCTATAAAAACTTCAGCCACTTTATGCCAACCTAAGATTAAAATTCGTTTTTTCTTCTGCTCTAAACGAACATCAATAATTTTTTTATCTCTATTAGGAAAAAAGTATTGCTTCCCCTCAAAAGATATTGTAGAATCATCTTCTGCTAAAATTACAACAGAATCTCCATTGTTTAGTACTTTATCTACTGGAGGCCTAAGCACCAAACCTTCTTCCTCTGAGTAAATACCCAACGGAATACCGTCTTTTAAATAATAACTTAATTCTCCAAAAGGCACCTTATTCCAATCATCTTCATAAAAGTATATTTCACAGCCATCAAAAGATAAAATCTCTTTATAAACAGAATCCAAACCACTTGTTAACGATGTCTGTATTAAAAGTTTACCCATAATATTCCAGCTATCAATAGCAATAATATTATCATCTTCAAAAAAGCTTATAATATCTCTTTTTTCTTTGGTAAAAATCTCTGCAATAATTGGCAACTCGTTTTTACCATTTTGACAGGCTGTAATTGCCAAGATAGATTTAACAGATTGTACATCACTAGCTTTCTTTTTACTTAAAGTTGCACTTTCAGAACAACCAGCAAGTATTATAATAGACCTAGCCGAGTGTAAATTAATACGTTTTAGCTCGTTAATATTGGCATAATCTCCTTGAGTTGTAATTACCTCTGTCGTCATCATATCTGGCAAACGCTTAGTAATTAAGTTATCCATTTCTTCTTTATCTGTGTTAGATAAAATAACAACAGACGCTTTAGACTCGCTCTCATTAGCTAAAATCAATTCTCTTATAACATCTACTACACGCTCATTCCATCCTAAAATAATAGTGTGGTTACTTTCTATAACCTTACCCCTACCTTTTCTAAAATCATACAACATTGTATCTAAGGCAGTTGTAATAAAACCTATAAGCATAGACAGCAAAATAACACCGGTTAAGCCAGATAAAACCGTTAAAACCTTTAAAAAAGTTGGTGCATCATTATCCTGATTCATATTACCAGGATCTGTCATTTCTAAAAAAGTAACCCAAATATCTCTAAAAATGTTTCCTGTATAATCTAGACTAGGAAAAAGATTTATAAGTAATAATCGCAATCCTACCAGAAATACAAATACAACGATAAATATAATTAAAAGACTCTTAAAGATTGATGAGCCTCCTTTGCTTAAAAAGCGTTCTGCCTTGTAGTTTAAGCGTTCAGAAAAAGAATTCTTCATAAAGAAAGGTTGGTTAGAGGTTTTGTTATGGGTTGTTTTTATTTTTTATTCTAACATTAATAATATCAATTATTTTACACCTGCTGTAAACCCCAACATAATCTCTTCCATTTTAAAACAATTACAATATGTATTATTGCTTAGTAAAATTTTAATCAAATAATTAGTTATGCACCTAAAAGCAGTGGTAATAACTAACTTTTATTAAAGGTATAAATACTTACTATTTAATATGTTAAATAACACAAAATACATTAAAATATTGCAACAGAAGTAATTTTATTAACTAAAGGTTAATACAAAAGCTGAAATATTAATAAAAAACAAGAAGTTATCTAACAAAGACTTAAATAACCATTAAAACCACTGTAAAGCCTTTAAAAAAAGACTGTAACAGAATAAACAAAAACACATTATTACTATAAATTTAATTATAAAACTAACAATAACATGCGTAAAAACAACCTACACTTGCAAAAACACAACAAAAGAGCATTGTTATTAAAATGTTAACAAACAACCTAAAGCATAACTTATAATTGCCCATTTTTTAGTACTTTTCAAAATACAAGAACAATTAAAAATCCAAATATGAAAAAACTAGCATTTATGGCCTTAGCTTTGGCTGTAAGCTGTAATTCGACTCAGAAAACTACAGGCGAAAAGAAAACGGAAAAGGCTGTGGAAGCTAATCCAGAAACTTATGGTAACACTATTACCGAAGCTGAATTAAAAACACACTTATACACTTATGCTTCTGATGAATTTGAAGGCCGTGAGACAGGAAAACCTGGACAAAAAAAGGCAATAGAATACATTAAAAAAGAATATATAGGTTTAGGTATTAAACCAGCTAAAGCAGATGGCAACTACTTTCAAGATGTTCCTTTAGAGATATCTAAACTACCTACAGGTTCTCTTAGCATAAACGGAACGGAATACAAATTAGGAGAGGATTATGTTGCTACTACTGCTGCTTCTGGAGACTACACTAATGTTGTATATGTAGGTTTTGGTATAGAAGAAGAAAACTACTCTGACTATAAAAACCTAGACGTTACAGATAAAATTATTATAGCTAAAGTAGGAGAACCTAAAAATGATGATGGTACTTATGTATTGTCTGGTTCTAAAGAAAAATCTTCTTGGAACAACCCTTCTGAAGCATTAGCAAAAAGAGTTGAAACTGCAAAAGAAAAAGGTGCAGTAGGTATTATTTTTTACGACGAAAACAACTACCCAAGATACCAGCAATATTTTGCTCAAATGAAAAAAAGCGGTAGAGAAAGAATTTCTCCTAAACCTGCAACACCTAATAAGTTTGCAACAATTTTAGTTAATTCTAAATTAGCAAACGCCATTGTTAAAAACATTGCTACAGATAACACACCTAAAGTTGTTAACACTACTTTAAATGTAGATTTAAAAAGCGGCAATAAAGATGTAAAGTCTGAAAATGTAGTTGCTTACATTAAAGGTTCTGAGAAACCAGATGAATATCTTGTTATATCTTCTCACTTAGACCACATTGGTGTATCTGCAGACGGACAAGTTAATAATGGTGCTGATGATGATGGTTCTGGTACTGTTGCATTACTAGAAATTGCTGAAGCTTTTAGAAAGGCAGAATTAGATGGTAACGGACCAAAACGTTCTGTTGTATTTTTACACGTTACTGGTGAAGAAAAAGGTCTATTAGGTTCTCAACACTATACAGATGTAGATCCAATTTTTCCTTTAGAAAATACTGTTGCTGATTTAAATATTGATATGGTTGGTAGAATTGACCCTAAGCGTGAAGGAGACAGAAACTATATTTACCTTATTGGATCTGATAAATTAAGTACAGAATTGCACAACTTATCTGAAGAAGTAAATAAAAAATACACCAATGTTGTTTTAGATTATACTTATAATGATGAAAATGATCCCAACCGTTTTTACTACAGAAGTGATCACTATAACTTTGCTAAAAACAACATCCCTATTATTTTCTATTTTAACGGTACTCATGATGATTATCATCAACCATCTGATACTCCAGATAAGATTAACTACGATCTATTAGAGAACAGAACTAGATTAGTTTTTTACACAGCATGGGAAATTGCTAACAGAGCAAACAAACTAGTTGTAGATAAACCTACAGAATAGATTAAAAACCTAGCTTTTTAAAACAAGTAAACCCTTTACTAAATAATTAGTAAAGGGTTTTTTATTTATTATTCATCTATTAAAATCAAAAAAGCCTTATCAAAATTGATAAGGCTTTGCTTTTGGGTGGAAGACCGGGTTCGAACCGGCGACCCTCGGTACCACAAACCGATACTCTAACCAGCTGAGCTACATCCACCATTTGTAAGCGGATGCAAAGATAATTTTTTTTATTTTATCTATCAAAATATTTTGCATCATATTTTAATATATTTAAAAAATAGATTGTAACGTACTAATTATCAATATTTATCGTAGTTTAGCCCCTGTTTATTATTTTTCGGCAGTCGTTAACAAGTACAAAAAAGCAGTTCAAACACACAAAATATGTTATTTCACAACATTAATTAGCCAATGCATATGCTTACTATTAAATTCACGTTTTAGTTACAAATACAGAATAGCAATAAAATTAATGGTTATAAAATCACAATATAAAGTGTATTGTTTAAATATAAGAAGGCCGTATTATCTACTGTCTTTACTTTGTACACTATTATTCTGCTGTATTACAAAAGCAAATGGTGTCAATACTCCTACTATTAGTAGTGACTTGGTTAAAAAAGACACAATTTATGTAAATGCCTTAATAAACAAAGCAGAAAGACTTCGTTTTTATAATTCTGACAGTTTACTAATTTTAGCTAATGAGTCTTTAAAACTTAGCGAAGAATTAGAATACAGTTACGGTATAAGCAATGCTCTTTTACAAACAGCCAATTACTATTCTGATGCCGGTAATAGTGAAAAAGCAAATACATTATATATAAAAGCTCTAGAAGAAAGCAAAAAGACAACAGACAGTAATTTACAATTGTCTATAATGAATAATTTTGCAAAGTCTTATTATTATTTTGGTAACTACGCCAATTCTTTGGCAATATATTTAGAGGGAGTAGAATTAGCAGAAAAAAGCAATAACAACAGAATGCTTTCTGTAATGAACGAAAATATTGCCAACCTCTACTCTGCTCAAAAAGATTACAAACAAGCATTATTGTTCTTAGAAAAATCTATAAAACTAAACCTTATCATTAAGGATGATTTTTACTCTGCAAAAACGTTATGTAATTATGCTTATTTACAAAGTGAAATAGGCAACATTAATAATGCTATGTTTAACATTAATAAGAGTATTAGCATTTTTGAAGAATACAACAACATTAGATGGATAGCAAAGGCCTATAGAGTAAAGGGAGATATTTACTTAAAACAAAAAAAATACACTTGGGCTATACGTTGGTATGACCAAAGCTTTCATTTATATGACCAAATAAAAAACAACAGAGACAAGCTAAATTTACTTAGCGGTTTAGCATATGCACATTTTGGCAACAAAAATACAGATACAGCAGAATTATACGCACTTACAGCTTACAATAACGCAAAAGAACTTAACTCTATTAAAAATATAGAAAGCGCTTCTGACATCTTATATAAAATAAATAAAAACAAAAAAGACTTTGAAAAATCATTGTTTTTTCATGAACTATATAAAAAAGTAACAGACTCTTTATCCAGAAAAGAGAACAAGCGTAGTTTATTAATGCTTCAAACAAAAATTGAGAGAGATAAACTAAAAGAAACTAAAGAAGTTGTAGATAAACTGGAGAATGCCAGAATTAGGAGTGCTATTTACATAGGCATCTCTATTTTAATAATATGGGGTATTATAACCTATATGATGTCTAAAAGTAGAAAAGCTCATAAAAAGCTTAATACAGAGTTGCAATTAAAGCAAGTTGTTTTAGAAAACAGAGAAGAAGAACTGCAAGAGATTAATGAAACAAAAGATAAATTATTCTCTATTATTGCACATGATTTAAGAGGCCCAATAGGTGCATTATTAGATGTTTTAAAAATGATGAAGTCTGGCGATTTAGCCATAACAGAGTTTAGAGACTTTGTTCCTAAACTTATAAAAGATGTAGATCATATATCTTTTACATTAAACAACTTACTATCATGGGGACAAACACAGATGAATGGTGCAACTACCAATACTACATTAGCAGAATTAAATACTTTAGCAGAGAACAACATAAATTTATTAGGCGAAACTGCTAAAAAGAAATCTATTACGTTAGTAAATGAAATTCCAGAAAATACTATGATATTTTCTGATCCAAACCAAATAGATATTGTTATTAGAAACATAATTAGCAATGCACTTAAGTTTACTCCTAAAGGAGGAAAAATAACAATAGACGCACAAGAAAAATATCAATTTATTGAAGTTACCATAAAAGATACTGGCATAGGGATGAGTGAAGAAGACTTAAGTAAAGTATTTACCCCAAACCAAAGTCACACTACCTTTGGCACTGATAATGAAAAAGGAACAGGCTTGGGCATCTCTTTAAGTAAAGAAATGGTAGAAAATAATGGAGGTAATTTATGGGCAAAAAGTAAATTAGGAAAAGGAACTATATTTTATTTTACTGTTCCAAAGGGAGAAGACAATTATCAATACACACTATAATTAATACTAAAATTTTTAAATTCATAATACAGGATTACATTTACTAGTTATACCATATTTTTTAACTTAAAAACTTGTTAAACTAGTTCGTTATCAATATATTGCTAGGCATTTTTATACATTTTTCACTGTCACATGAACAATAGTTTACAAAGTAATTTACTTAAAAAAATAATTACACTTACACTTGTATGCTTTTCTGTGCTATCTGCAAATTCTCAATCTAAAATAGACAGTATTAGAGCATTAGTAGAAAATGCATCTGAAAAATTAAAAACTAAAGAAGACAAACAAAACTACATAGATTTACTTACATCTTTAGCTAGTTATTACAGGTATGAAAACGTAGATAGCTTAAAAGCTATATCTGACAGAGTATACAAACTAAGTGAAACTATAAACTACAGCAAAGGTAAAACAGATGCTTTATCTCATTTTGCATACTACAACTCTTACCAAGGAGACTTTGATTTAGCCATAAAACAAATTACAGAAGCTTTAAACATAGCAGAGAAAATTGATTATATAGATGGTCAAATTAGTTTATCTAATCAACTTGGTTCTGAATATGCATATATTGGAAAAAATGGAGAAGCTTTAAAAGCTTATTTAAAAGGTGCAGATTTAGCTCTAGAAAACGATGAAAAAGTACTTTTATCTTTCATAAAAGATAACACCGCTAGTTTATATGCTTCCCAAAAAGACTACAAACAAAGTATTGCCTTATATAAAGAAGTAGACAAGCTAAACAAAGAAATAGGCAACCCTATATACATTGCAGAAACATACGCCAACATGTCTGACATTTACATAAGAGTAAATGAATTAGACTTAGCCACTAAATATATAGATAATAGTATTGCCACTTTTGAAAAAAAAGGGGATAAAGAATGGCTATCTTATTGCTATATAAATAAAGGAAGAATATTAATTGAACAAAAACAGCCGGAGTTAGCTTTAAAATGGCTAAGTATTAGTGAAAATATTTTAAAAGAATTAACAGACGATAGAACTGTAATGTCTTTAGAGAACGCAAAAGCTAAAGCTTACTTAAGTCTAAAGCAGATGAACAAAGCTGAAACTGCCGTTAACAAAGCTATTGAAATAGGAACAAGATTTAAACTACTAGAAGAACTAGAGGAATCTTACGAAACACTTTACCAAATACACAAACAAAATAATAAAACAGATTTAGCATTAGAAAGTCTGGAATTGTTTAAAAAAACTTCTGATTCTATATTAAGAAGAGAAAACAGCAACAGCTTAGGTGCATTTAAAACAAGAACAGAATACGAAAGGCAAAAAAGAGATACAGAGGCAGATGCTAAAAAAGAAATAGACAAACATCAAAATTACCTTTATATAGCAATTGCAGCTTTAGTTGTATTAAGTTTTATTTTACTACTTATAAAAATACAAGCTAATACTAGAAAAAAATTATACAACCAGCTTATAGAGCAAACCGAAATATTAAAAAAGAGAGAGAACGAATTAGAAAACATAAATAAAACAAAAGATAAACTATTTTCTATTATTGGTCACGATCTTAGAAATCCTATTGCTGCTTTACAAAGTCTTTTAGATATGTTTGTTTCTAAAGATGTAGAAGCAGAAGATTTTATACGTTTTATACCAAAACTAAAGAGTGATGTTGATGCTTTATTTTTTACGCTAACAAATCTGTTATCTTGGAGTAGAACACAAATGAACGGCGGCTCTACTTCTCCTTCAAAAGCCAAAATAAACAACCTTACTCAAAACAATATTAACTTATTAGCTGAGCTCGCTGAAAATAAAAACATTAGTATCACAAATAACATACCTGCAAACGCTATTGTTTGGGCAGATAAAAACCAAACGAGTGTTGTTATACGCAATCTACTTAGTAATGCTATAAAGTTTACTAAAACAGATGGCAACATAGTTTTAAACGCTAAAGAAACTGAAAACACCTGGATTGTTAGCGTAAAAGATTCTGGCATAGGAATTAAACCAGAATTAATTGAAGAGCTATTTACCAACGAAAGTGCAATAGCAGTGTCTTATGGTACCAATAATGAAAAAGGTACAGGACTAGGACTTCCTTTGTGTAAAGAAATGATCACCAATAACAAAGGCACAATCTGGATAGAAAGCACCTTAGGTATTGGTAGTACATTTTATTTTGAATTACCAAAAGAAGAGATTTAATCCCTTAAATTAAGTCATCCAAACTATTTACAGCTACAAAGCGCTCTACAGTAAAACCTTCTGCGTGGTCTACCCCTATTAAACGCCCTAAATCTTGAGCTCTATAAGTTACACTTTGTAAAAAATTCTGACTCGTAATAGGTGTTTGTGGTGCATTACTATTTGTATCGTAAAACTGAGTTTTGTATGCTAAAACAGACTTTACTTTGGTATCTATAAAGCCCGTAACATCTACCACAAAATCTGGCTCTATATTTTTCCACTGTATATAATGATAAACGTTTTTAGGCCTCCATTTTTCCTGAGCTTCTCCATTTATTGTTGTTTCTATTTTTAACAACCCGCTTAAAAAACAAGCATCACTAACAAGTTTACTACCTTTACCGTGATCTATATGCCTATCATCAATAGCATTGCATAATACAATTTCTGGCTGGTATTTACGTACCATTTTAATTACTTCTAATTGGTGCGCTTTATCGTTTACAAAAAAACCATCTTTAAAAGCTAAATTTTCTCTAACAGAAACACCTAAAATTTTAGCAGCTTCTGTAGCCTCCTCATCTCTAGTTTGTGCTGTTCCTCTAGTACCTAATTCACCTCGTGTTAAATCTACAATACCAACTTTTTTACCATTTGCAATTTCTTTTGCTATTGTAGCTCCTGCTCCCAGCTCTGCATCATCTGGGTGCGCCCCAAAAACTAATATATCTAACTTCATTTTATTCTAATCTATTTTACCTTAGCTAATGCTTGTTCTATATCAGCTATTAAATCTTCTACTTCTTCTATACCAACAGAAAAACGAATTAAACCATCCTTAATGCCTTGTTTTTCTCTTTCTTCTGCACTTAATAAAGAATGAGATGTTTGCGTTGGAGACAAAACAGTACTCTCTACCCCTGCCAAACTCATAGATGGTTTTATAAGTTCTAATGCATTTTGAAAGTTCATAGCATTTATGTCGTCCTTAAGCTCAAAAGATAACATACCTCCAAAACCTTTCATTTGTGACTTTGCTAGTTCGTGGTCTGGATGCGACTCTAAACCAGGATAATACACAACTTCTACATCTTTATTTTGATGTAAATATTCTGCCATTTTTTGTGCATTTTCATTCTGAGCTTTTACTCTAATTCCCATCGTTTTCATACTACGTTCTAACAACCAAACTGTATAATCACTTAAGCTACCTCCAAAATTCTTTGCTAATTGAAAAATCTTATCTATATATTCTGCTGAAGATGCAACAGCACCTGCACAAATATCAGAATGTCCTCCCATATATTTTGTAGCACTGTGTATAACTATATCTATTCCAAAATCTATTGGGTTTTGATTTACAGGACTTGCAAAAGTATTATCTATCATAGATATTAAATTGTGCTTTTTAGCCAAATTTGCAACCGCCTTTAAATCTGTAATCGTAAGCAAAGGATTAGATGGTGTTTCAATATAAACAACCTTTGTATTTTCTTTTATTTTAGCTTCAAAATCTTCAGCCTTTAAACCCTCTGTTAAAGAGTATTCTATTCCAAACTTAGTAAACTCTTCTTGTATTAAGTTATACGTGCCACCATATAATGTTTTTTGGAGTACAACGTGGTCTCCAGCGTGCAAAAAAGCCAATAAAGATGTACTTACAGCTGCCATTCCACTTCCAAAAATTAATCCGGCTTCTGTATGTTCTAATGCTGCTACCTTTCTGCAAAGAGCCTCTTGGTTTGGTGTATTAAAATACCTTGGGTAACGCTTAACATCTACGCCTTCAAAAGCATAGGAAGAACTCATATATAAAGGAGATACAGCGCCTTTAAACTGTTTATCTTCTACCTCTCCTGTATGTGTGCATATTGTGTTTAACCCTGCTTTAGATTGCTTCATTTTTTTAGTTTTAGTGTTATTTAGTTGCTCTACCAAAGTTACAAATTTAGAACCTAAACAACCTAACAAAACTATTTGGCATTATTAGACGTATATAAATTTAACAACACTATTATAATTTGAATAAATAACAACATAATGAACCTTAAAACAACTGTTTATTTCCTTTTAATAATTAGCTTATTTAGCGCTTGCTCTACAGATAGCGAATCTGACGCATCATCTACTGATAATAACAACGAAGTTATTACTGAAGAAATGAAAGACAGAAATAGAAAAAATGTAGGTGACTCAGCAAACGATTTACTGGCTAATGACAAATATAAATCTACTGTTTTTGAAATATTCTACGTAAAAGATTATAAACCTACAGATGAAACTGTAGAAAATTTTAAAACTTTTGTTACAGAACGATTAAATAAATCTAAAGGTTGGGAAATTCGACTTGAAGAAATTACTGTACCCGCAAAATCTGCTTACACGGTTGATGATATTATTGCTATGGAAAACAACTTGCGTACTCAGTATAATACAAATGATAAAATTGCTGTTTTTGGTATTTATTTAGATGCAAAATATGCCGGAAATACAGAAAATGGCTCTGTTTTAGGAATTGCCTACCAAAACACATCTTTTGCTATTTTTGAAAACACTGTAAAAACTTTTAGTAACAAACCACTAGCTCCAAGCAGAACAGTATTATCTACTACCGTTTTAAATCACGAATTTGGACACTTACTTGGTTTAGTTAATGTTGGATCTGAAATGCAAACAGACCACCAAGACATAGCACACGGTAAGCATTGTGATGTAGACAATTGCTTAGTGTACTGGACTGCAGAAACAGGAGAAGGACTTTTAAACTCTATTACAGGAGGACAAATACCAACGTTAGATCCACAATGTATTGCAGACCTAAAAGCCAATGGCGGAAAGTAAACTATTTAGAATAGTTTACTTTATATCTCCAGTAACTTATTAAACCAAGTACCACAACACCAGCTGCTGTATACCATATAAACATAGGGGTAATAACTTGAGCTCCACTAGCATAACTATGCAAACCTGCTAAGTAAAAGTTTACTCCAAAATACGTCATCATAATACTTGCAAAAGCAACAATACTTGCAAAGTTAAACAACCACTTGCTACGTAAACCAGGTACAATTCTCATATGCACAACAAAAGCATAAATCATAATAGATACTAATGCCCAAGTTTCTTTTGGATCCCAACCCCAATAACGTCCCCAACTTTCGTTAGCCCACATACCTCCTAAAAAGTTACCTATAGTAAGCATAACAAGTCCTGTTGTTAAAACAAGCTCATTAATTATGGTTAACTCTTTCAAGTTAAGATCCATACGCTCTTTGTTTTTCTTGGTTGTTAGTATAATTAGTATTAATGATGTAACCCCTAGGATCATCCCAACGGTTAATGGTCCATAACTACCCACAATTACCGCAACGTGTATCATTAACCAATAACTATCTAAAACTGGCACTAGGTTAGATATTGATGGATCTACCCAGTTTTGGTGTGCTATCCACAATAACATAGCAGTAACAAAAGTAGCCGCTGCAATTGTTAAATTACTTTTACGTGCAAATAATAAGCCCATACCTAAAGTAGCCCAAGCTACGTAAATAATGCTCTCGTAAGCATCACTCCACGGTGCGTGTCCAGATATATACCAACGTAATATTAAGCCTGCTGTATGCCATAAAAACAACAACCAAATTGTCCCTTTAAAAAAGTAAACAGCTACACGCCAAACACTACGATCTTTAAATATTTGAAAAATTAAAATAATAAATAAAAATAAGCCCACAACAGCGTATGACTTATATAGCACATTAAAAATATTAAGCTTATTGTAAATTACTTCTATATTTATTTTTCTGTCTGACGGTAATACTTCTTTTCCGTGGTTTATTTGATTTTGTTTTAAACCAGCTAACATTGTATTAGCTTTTGTATAATCTTCAGATTCTCTTGCTTTTTGCAATTCTAATAAATAATATGGTATAGCATTTTTTATAAAATTATCGTACAATTCTTCTTGGACAGGAAACTGACCATTGTTACTTCTATATTCTAAAGCAGATATCCATTTATTATTATCTACATTTAATAGCGGAAAAACCTTTAAAATTTCTCCACTTAAAGCTCTGTTTAAAAGCCCTAATCTAATGTTAACATCTTTATAATCTTGCTGAAATTTATTAGGATTATTAGTTGCAGTAGCTTCTACCAAAAACGGATCTAACTTGTAACTTTGCTTTTCATCAAAAAAGTCCATTAAAGTTGCATATCGTTGCCCAGCTGGCACACCTATAACTTTACGTATACTATCATTATACCCTTTTTTATCAATAGCAATAATATGTGCATTAGCCCACAATTGTTGGTTAGTCATCATAGATAAAAACACTTGATCTGATGTTAAGCCTAAGTATTTATCTTTTAAACTTAATTTACGTAGTAATTCTGATGTAAATGTGTTTAAAGGCTTCATACGTCCACCTTCATCTTGAATCACTAGCTTACCAAACTCCTCTGCATGTTCTTTAGATACTGCAGTTGCTAAAATAATAGAATCTACAACTTCTTGACTAGGTACTGCTGCGTGGTTATGACCATCGCCAGGACTATGCTGTTGTGCATTTACACTTTGAGAAGTTAAACTCAACAAAGCACCTAAAACTAAAACAGACGTAAGTTTTGCTTTTTTAGCTTTAATTTTGTCCAAAGAAACCGCTAAATCTTTAAATCTTGTTTTTCCAAAAAACATAATACCCATTAAACCTGCATATAACATAAAATAACCAATATAAGTAATCCAAGTTCCCCATTGGTCGTGATTAACAGATAGTTTCGTCCCTTTTTCATCAGGATCAAAACTTGCTTGAAAAAAACGATATCCCTTGTGATCTAATATATGATTCATAAAAATATCATAGTCAAATGGCTTTTCATCTTCAATAGTAACCTTACTCATAAAAGACGCATACCCTTTTTCTGTACCAGGATATTTTTCTGCTATAAAATCATTCAACTTAATAGCAAAAGGCAATTCGTACATTTTAGAACCATAAGCCATCCTAAACTCTAAATCGCCAATTTTAAAAGGATCTGCAAACTGCAACATACCTTTAGACCCTAGTAATTTTTTACGTACAGTTTTACCATTTACAGTAACATCTAAAATTAAGGCATCTGCCATATTTTTTGTACGTTCCTCTTTTGGTATAGGTATAATTCCGTTTTTACCTTTAACCAAAGAGTCTGGCATTACAAATTGCATATCTGCCATTTGATATAAAGAGCGTAATTGCAGTTTTTGTACCGTATCTTTTTTAACGCCACCTTGTAACCTATCTGCCATTCGCATAAAAGTACCTTCAAACGGAGATTGTATAGTGTAACTAGAGTCTGTTGCCGTAATATTAATAGCACCTTTGGTTGGCTTATTTAAAGCAAATAAAATATTATGTATGCTTTGTACAACACCTTCTTCTAGATAATGATCGTGACGACCACCACTACTAGATTCTACTATTTTTAAAAAGTTTTTTCCTTCTTCACCAATAATTAATCCTTCTTTAGCTCCATCAATAAAACCAGCATATTTAATACTGTATTCTGTTTTATCAAAATTTGTATGAATTGGCAAACTAGACTTTAAACCTTCTGCTGTTACAAGAATAGGATACTCTTGCTTTTTCTGCATTTTTACTCCGTCTTTTTCACCATAAACTATAGTAGAAATGTATGTTTTATCAGAATAAAATACATTTTCAGTTTCGCCTTCACGTATAGGCATCATCCCCTCAAAACTAATGTATCTTGTTACAAATGCACCAATTATTATAAATATCCAAGAAAGGTGTAACAACAATACTGCCCATTTTTCTTTACGCAATAATTTATATCTAGAAATGTTTCCTAAAAAGTTAATTACAAAAAAGGCCATTATAGCTTCAAACCAAGTGGTATTGTAGATCCAAATCCTTGCTGTATCTGTGCTATACCAGCTTTCTATAAATGTCCCAAGAGCTAATGCTGTTGCAAAAGCAATAAAGAGAAATGACATTAAACGTGTAGAGAAAAAGAACTTCTTAATTAAATTTACCATCTTGGATAATACTATGTGAATTTGGTTTGCAAAAATACGCCCTTTTTGTGTTTTTTTGTACCTAAAACAACAATAAATGTGTTAATGAAACCCTAATATTTAACTATTTATTAGCTAGTCTTTGGTCTAGCATTAAAAATATGAATATGAATGTTAGACCCCATATTACGAGCCCTGTTTTTAGCAATATTTACATTATCGCCTTCAAAAAGTTCATCTAAAGTTGCAAACCAATGATTAAGCCAAATACCAAAATGCATTTCGTTTATGGTATTACCTGTAAAATTATCTACTTTATTATGCACAGCAATAGGGTTACCTTTGTATGTACCCCGCTCTATAAATAACTGATTGCTCCAAAAATTAGTAAGGTGTTGTAAATGATGGTCCCAATCTGTAATTATACCGTTAAAAATTGGACCTAAAGTTTCATCCTTTCGTATTTTATCATAGAATGCAGAGACTAATGTATGTACATTCTCTTTTGTTGTGAGCTCTAGTTTTTTCATATTACAAATTCTATTTAATACATTAGCAAATAATTATGAATGCATTAGTCACAAAATTAAGCAACAAAGTATTAATAAAAGACAAAAAAAGTATTATTATGATTAGCATTACACCCTTAAAAAAAATTCTTTGTTTTGCTCTTATTGCTCTTCCCATTCTTGTAAATTTTAGTTGTTCTAGTGATGATAATTCTGGCACTGATGCAGAAGAGGGGCCAAAAGGAAATTGCATAGAAAATGGAGCTGAAATTACTATTACAGGCAATCACAATCATACCTTAGAAATTCCTACGCAAGACATAATTAGTGGCTCCACAAAAGTATACCCATTAATTGGCGCTACAGGACACGAGCATATGCTTACCGTTACAACAGAAAATTTTGCAACCTTAAAAACTAATAATGCTATAACTATAGCTGCAAGTACAAATGCAGGACACACACACGCTATAACAATTGGTTGTAAAGAATAATTTTTTTTGACAGATTAACTGTACTTTTGCAATATGATTAGTGTAGTAATTATAGGATTAGGGAATATTGGCACACATTTATATAATGCATTTAGTGAGCTAAAAAATGTATCTATTGCAATGGTATACAACCGTACAGAAACAGCATTACTCCCTTTAAAAAATAGTATAAATACAACTACTGACATTAATGATTTACCTAATGCAGATATATATATTATTGCTACCACAGATGATAGTATTGCCAATATATCTTCACAATTAGTCTTAGAAAATAAATTAGTAGTGCATACCTCTGGCAGTGTTGCTATTGCTGCTTTAAATGATAAAAACCGAAAAGGATCTTTTTATCCACTACAGACGTTTAGCAAAGGAGCTACTGTAAATTTTAAAGAAATTCCTATTTGTATTGAAGCAGAAAACAAAACTGATGAAACATTACTACTTCAACTAGCAGAAAGTGTCTCTAACAGTGTGCATAAAATATCATCAGAACAAAGAAAATCTATACATTTGGCTGCCGTTTTTGTCAATAATTTTAGCAATCATATGTACCAAATTGGACAAGAAATTTGTGAAGAAAATAAGGTTCCTTTTTCAATTTTATCACCCTTAATACAAGAAACCGTTACAAAGCTACACAAACTATCTCCTTACGATGCACAAACAGGACCAGCAAAACGTAATGACATAGGTACAATGCAACGTCACTTAACCCAATTAACAAACAATACGCATAAAGAAATATATAGCGTTATTAGCAAATCTATTACCAACACTTATGGAAAAAAGTTATAAAGAATACTTACATAATATTACCACTTTTGTTTTTGATGTAGACGGTGTTTTTACAGACGGAAATGTACTTATTACCGAAAACGGAGAATTACTACGTAAAATGAATGTTAAAGATGGTTACGCCCTTAAAACTGCTATACAAAAAGGTTTTAATGTTTGTATAATATCTGGTGGCACTAGTGAAGGTGTACGCACTAGATTTAAAGGTTTAGGCGTAAAGGATATTTATTTAGGCGCTCACTTAAAAATAGAACCTATAAAAGAGTATTTATCTACCAACAATATAGACCCAAAAAATGTTTTATATATGGGTGATGATATGCCAGACGTGCCACCTATGCAATTAGTTGGTATGCCTACTTGTCCGCAAGATGCTATACCTGAAATAAAAGCTGTAAGCAAGTATATTTCTCAAAAAAATGGCGGTAAAGGCTGCGCTAGAGATGTTATTGAGCAAGTTTTAAAAGCACAAGGTAAATGGAATGATAATTACAGCGCTAAAAACGACTAAATGCTTTCTGAAAAATTAAAAGATTACAACATTATATTGGCTTCTGGTTCCCCAAGAAGGCATCAGTTTTTTAAAGAATTAGATATTAACTTTAAGGTTGATGTTAGACCTATTGAAGAGGTTTTTCCTAATCATTTACAAGCTGAAGAAATTACAGATTATTTAGCTGCTTTAAAAGCAGAACCTTTTAAAAAATCACTCCAAGAGAAAGATATTTTAATAACATCTGATACTATTGTTTGGCACAATAATGAGCAGCTAGGCAAACCCAAAAGCACTGCAGATGCTATTGCTATGCTTACAAAACTATCTAACTCTTGGCACCAAGTAGCTACATCTGTCTGTTTTACATCTAAAAATAAGCAAATTACAGAAAGTCATATTACAAAAGTAAAATTTAAAGAGCTTAGCTTGGATGAAATTACGTATTATGTAGAAAACTACAAACCACTAGATAAAGCTGGAGCTTATGGTATACAAGAGTGGATTGGCTTAATTGCCATTGAAGAAATTATTGGCTCCTACCCTAACGTTGTTGGCCTACCTACGCATTTAGTTTATAAAACTTTGCTAACTATAGCTAATGCATAACATTTTAAGTAATTTTACTTAAAATGTATTTGTTATGAAAAAATTAGCTGAATTGGGTATAATAGCAATTACGCTATTAATGTCTAATGCCTGTAAAGAAAAAGTACACAACCAAGATATAGCTGTTACTACTCCTAAAAAAGTTATAAAAAAAGAAAAGCCAAAGCCAGTATCTAACCAATTTAAAAAATATTGGTATAATGGCACTGCAGAAATAACATCATACAATTTAGAACAAGCTAGGTATGGCGAATTAAGGAAAGGTTCTGCTGTTTTGGTTTTTGTAACAGAGCCTTTTAGCGCTAAAAAACAGGTAAAAGCAGATCTACCTAGTAATACAAACATTCCTGTTTTAAAATTAAATAGTACCAAGAAATTTTTAACTGGTATTTACCCCTATTCTGTAATGTCTAGCACTTTTTATCCTGTTGGTGATAATTCTGCTTCATTAAAAATTACAAACTCTGTACAAGAATGGTGCGGACAAGTATTTTCTCAGCTAAACAATAAAGAAAAATTTGAGGTTTCTTCTTTTTCTTATTTTGAAAGCGAAGGAGATGAAAATTTCACCCTTGAAAAAAATATTTTAGAGAACGATCTTTGGGCAAAAATTAGAATTAACCCAGATAGTTTACCAACGGGCAATTTACAAATTATTCCGTCTTTTACATACATTAGGTTTTCTCATAAAAAATTAAAAGCATATGCAGCAAAGGTTACTAAAACCACTAAAGATAATGTAACCATTTATAGTTTAGATTATCCTGATTTGCAGCGCAACTTAACAATAACGTTCTCTACAGCTTTTCCGCACACTATAGAAAGTTTTACAGAAACACATAAAAGTGGTTTTGGGTCAAATAAAAAAACACTAACAACTACTGCAACTTTAAATAAAAGAATACAAACAGCCTATTGGCAACAAAACGGAAATAAAGATTTACATTTTAGAGATAGCTTAGGATTATGAATGAATTTATAGACACACATCAAAATCAATTAATAAACAGCTTAATTTGTATTTTGGGCTTTATAGTACTGCGTTTTGTTACTGCAAAAGCAATTAGTAAAATAGGAAGAATTAGCGACATAAATAAAGTACGCACAAAGCTTATAATTAGATATGTTACCATATTAATTATGGCAATAAGTTTTATAGTTCTTGTTTACATTTGGCAGGTAAATTTTGAGGATTTAGGCATTATATTTTCATCTGTATTTGCTGTGTTAGGTGTGGCTCTATTTGCTTCTTGGTCTATTTTAAGTAATGTTACTGCTGGTGTAATTTTATTTTTTTCATTCCCTTTTAAAATAGGTGATCGTATAAAAATATTAGATGGCGATTTTGCTGAGGAAGTTGATATTTTAGACATAAAAGCTTATCATATTTATCTAAAAAAAGACAACGGAGAACTACTTACCTACCCAAACAATTTACTTTTACAAAAAGGTGTTGTACTTATTAATAAAGAAGATAACGACGATACTACAGAAGGAGATTACATTTAAAAGTAATTGTATGAAAAGAAAAAACAGACGTAAAGTAAACCCGTATTCTGATAAAAAAACTTTTAATATTGAAGAATTTAAAGCTAATTCATCTTTAATAACCTACTCTAAAGAAAGTTGTCATTTATTAAAAGGAGAAGAATTAAATGAAATATCTATAACAAAAGATACTTCGGTTATTTCTTGGTTAAACATTTATGGTTTTCAGCATTCACAAGCTGTACGCAAAATAATTGCGAACAATAATATGGATGAGTTTTTAATAAACCTTGTTATAGACAACAATCACAGAAATAAAGTAATAGAACTAGACGATTGTTTCTTTTTAACCTTAAAATCTCCTTATTACTCTGCAGAAAGCAGTGAAACAAAATTTGAACAAATGGTTTTTATTGTTGGTGAAACTTACGTTTGGAGTATACAAGAGGTTGCAGGCGATCATTTTCAACATTTAAGAGAACGAATAGAAAAAAACTTAGGTGTTATAAGAAAAAAAGGAGCAGATTACCTGTTTTACTTACTAATGGAAGCTATTATAGATAATTATTACATTGCTTATGATAAGTTAACAAAGGCTAATATTGGTTTAGATAACTTAAATGAGACTAAACCAACTCCCGAATTTGCAATTAAAGTTGAAAACAAGAAAAGGCAACTTAACCAAATTAAAAGAATGACTATAAGCATAAAAGATGCTATTAACCAATTAGAAAATATAGATTGTTTTGACTTTGACATAAAGTATTTTATTGAAATTAAAGAACAAATTGGTTTAATGGGAGATGAAATTGATTTTAACCTTAGTCAACTAGAGAGTTCTTTAAACTTAATGTTTAGTATTCAAAACCACAGATTAAACGAGGTAATGAAAACCTTGACTATATTTTCTGTGATTTTTATACCGCTTACTTTTTTAGCAGGTATTTACGGTATGAACTTTAAAAATATGCCCGAATTACATACGGAATATGGTTATTTTATACTTTTAGGCGTAATGGTTTTAATTTCTCTGGTGTCCATATTTTTTATCAACAGAAAAAAATGGTTCTAACAATTCTTCTTTAAAATCATCAAATGTTAATAACCCGCTTAAAAACGTTGTTAAAGAACCTTTAAAATTGACATTCTAAAGCGTAGAACTTGTTATATTTGAGCATCAACCAAAATTAACATTTATGCGCCAACTACTGGTATCTTGCATAATTTCTGCATTATGCATCAACTTAGGGTTTTCACAAGCTCCTAAAAAAAGTTCATCTGCAGAAATTTACCATTCTTTACAAAAGTTAAACTTCTTAGGTTCTGCATTATACATTGCAGCACATCCAGATGACGAAAACACAAGGTTAATATCTTACTTATCTAATAATGTAAAAGCTAAAACTGCTTACTTGTCTTTAACCCGTGGAGACGGAGGACAAAATTTAATTGGACCAGAAATTAGAGAGCAATTAGGTGTATTACGTACACAAGAATTACTTGGTGCACGTAGCAAAGATGGTGGAGAACAATTTTTTTCTAGAGCAAACGATTTTGGCTACTCTAAACACCCAGATGAAACATTAGATATTTGGGACAAAAAAGAGGTTTTAGCAGATGTTGTACAAATTATAAGACAGTACAAGCCAGATGTTATTATAAACAGATTTAACCACAGAACACCAGGAACTACACACGGTCACCATACTGCCTCTGCAATGTTAAGTGTAGAAGCTTTTGACTTGGTTAACGACCCAAAAGCATACCCAGAACAACTAAAACTAACAGAAACCTGGCAACCAAAACGTATGTTTCTTAACACTTCTTGGTGGTTTTATGGTAGTGAGGAAGCTTTTAACAAAGCAGATAAAAGTAAACTAATGAAGTTAGATGTTGGTGTTTTTTACCCAATGCTAGGTGTTTCTAACAACGAGATTGCATCACTTGCCAGTAGTCAGCATTTATGTCAAGGTTTTGGCCGTATATCTACAAGAGGAAGCCAAGATGAGTATATTGAGCTTTTAAAAGGTGATATGCCTAAAGGTGATGATATTTTTGAAGGCATAAATACTACGTGGTCTAGAATAGATGGTGGTGTTGCTATTGGAAAAATATTAAATAAGGTTGAAGAAAACTTCAATTTTAAAAATCCTTCTTTGCACTTACCAGAACTTATAGAAGCTTATAAGTTATTACAAAAATCTACAGATACACACTGGAAAAATATTAAGTCTAAAGAACTAGAAAATATGATTTCTGCTGTAGCTGGTTTATATTTAGAGGCTAATGCAAGCATCACAAATAGTACACCATCTGGCAGTTTTAAAGTATCTATAGAAGCTTTAAATAGAAGTAATACAAACATTATATTAAAATCTGTAAGAGTTGCGACTACTAGCCTATCTCCTAATATTTCTTTAAAAAACAACACTAAAGAAAACCTAGTTTTAGATATTGCAGTACCTGCAAATACAAATTACACAAGTCCTTATTGGCTTATGAAAAAAGGTACATTAGGTATGTACACTGTTGCAGATAAAAAATTAATTGGCAAACCAGAAACTCCTAGAGCTTTTAATGCTGATTTTAAACTTAGTATTAATAATTATACATTAACCATTACTAAACCTGTAGTTTACCACTACTCTAAACCAGATAAAGGAGAACTATACAGACCTTTTGAGGTTTTACCAGAAGCTAGTGTTAGCATAAAGGACAAGGTTTTTATTTTCTCTGACGGATCTGCTAAGCAAATTCCTGTTACTATTAAAGCTTTAAAAGATGATATTACAGGAGAATTAGAATTAGGCTTTTCTAAAGGGTGGAAAGTTAATAATGCAAAACTGCCTTTTACTATTGCTAAAAGAGGAGACACAAAAACATTTATGTTTACTGTTACTCCTCCTGCCACTGAAGCACAGAGTACCATTTCACCATCTGTAACAATTAACGGTAAAAAACTTAGTAAAGAGTTGGTTGTTATTTCTTATGACCATATCCCAACACAGTCTGTTTTACTACCATCTGAAGCTAAAGTGGTACGTTTGGACATTAAAAAAACAGGAAAAAATATTGGTTATATTACTGGTGCTGGCGACAAAATACCAGAAAGCTTAACACAAATAGGCTACAATGTGTCTACCATAGATCCAGACAATATTACTACAGAATCTTTAAAAGGTTTTGATGCTATTGTAGTTGGTATTAGAGCCTACAATGTTGTTAATCAATTAAAATTTAAACAACATTTTTTATTAGATTACGTAAAAAACGGAGGCAACTTAGTTATACAATATAATACTGCTGGCCGTAGAGGTTTAGATTTAGATAACCTTGCTCCTTATTCTCTAGAGCTATCTAGAGATAGGGTTACAAATGAATTTGCAGAGGTTAGCATTTTAGCAAAAAACCATCCTGTAGTTAATACTCCTAATAAAATTGTACCTACTGACTTTAATAATTGGGTACAAGAACGCGGCTTATACTTTCCTAATAAATGGGGAAAAGAGTTTACACCTATTTTATCTATGGCAGATAAAGGAGAAGATGCTAAAAAAGGTAGTCTTTTAATTGCTCCTTATGGCAAAGGAAACTACGTATATACAGGCATAAGCTTTTTTAGAGAGTTACCTGCCGGTGTTCCTGGTGCTTACAAACTGTTTGCTAACTTATTATCATTACCTAAAAACAACTAAGACACTATGGAAGATAAATTTGTTTGGAAAAAGGAATATTCTTGGGTCTTACTTTTAAATTTAATGTATGCGATTGTATTTTTTATTATAATGAAAACTTACAATTAATATGGCTAGTATAGATTGGTACTTACTTATAGGAACATTATTATTTATTGTTGGCTTTGGGGTATATAAAACAAAAGGAAGTAAAAATGTAAACGATTACGTTTTAGGAGGAAACCAGTCAAAATGGTGGACAATTGGACTCTCTGTAATGGCTACACAAGCCAGTGCAATTACATTTTTATCTACACCAGGACAAGCATACCACGACGGTATGGGCTTTGTTCAGTTTTACTTTGGTTTGCCTTTAGCTATGGTGGTTATATGTATGGTATTTGTACCATTATACCACAAATTAAAAGTTTATACAGCTTATGAGTTTCTAGAAAACAGGTTTGATGTTAAAACTAGAACGTTAGCAGCATTTTTATTTTTAATTCAGCGTGGTTTGGCCGCTGGTATTACCATTTATGCTCCGTCTATAATATTATCTGCTGTACTTGGTTGGGATTTAAGAATATTAAATATTTTAATTGGTATTTTGGTAATTATATACACTGTTTCTGGTGGTACAAAAGCAGTAAGTGTTACCCAAAAACAACAAATGTTTATAATAATGCTGGGAATGTTTGTTGCATTTTACTTTATTTTAGATTACCTACCAGATGATATTACGTTTAGCAAAGCCTTAAAAGTTGCTAGTGCAAGTGATAAATTAAATATTTTAGATTTTAGTTTAGACACTCAAAGTAGATATACTGTTTGGAGCGGGCTAACAGGCGGATTTTTCTTGTTTATGTCTTACTTTGGTACAGACCAAAGTCAGGTACAGCGTTACTTGTCTGGTAAATCTGTAAGAGAGAGTCAACTTGGCTTAATTTTTAATGGTATTTTAAAAATACCAATGCAATTCTTTATTTTATTGGTAGGTGTAATGGTTTTTGTTTTTTATCAATACAACTCATCACCTCTAAACTTTAATCCTGCAGCTACTTCTAAAGTAGAAAATTCTGTTTACGCAGAAGATTACAAACTATTAGAAAAAGAACATAAGGTAATTGCAGAACAAAGAGTAATTATACAAAACAAATTATCTGAAGCATTAGACAATAACAATACAGCAGCGCAAACTAATGCTAAAAACAAAATTATTGCTTTAAATGCTAAAGAAAAACTAGGTAGAGATGCCGCAAAAACATTAATTACACAAGCAGATGCCTCTGTAGAAACCAATGATACAGATTATGTATTTATTCATTTTATACTAAACTACCTACCACAAGGTATTATTGGTCTTTTGTTAGCGGTAATATTATCTGCTGCTATGTCTTCTACTGCATCAGAATTAAATGCTTTAGGCACCATAAGCGCCTTAGATATTTATAAAAGAAGTATTAAACAAGGACAAACAGAAGAACACTATGTTAAAGCTTCAAAAGTACTTACTTTAATTTGGGGTATTATAGCCATTTTAATTGCCTGTGTTGCTAGCTTGTTTGATAATTTAATACAACTAGTAAACATTATAGGATCTATATTTTACGGTAATGTATTAGGAATATTTTTACTGGCATTCTTTTTTAAATATGTTAAGGGTAATGCTGTATTTGTTGCTGCAATTATAACTCAAGTAATAGTAATTATTGGCTGGTGGTTAGACTGGATGTCTTACCTATGGTTAAATGCTTTTGGCTGTGCTTTAGTTGTATCTATTGCTATGCTTTTAGAAGGTTTTGACAGAATGATGAAAACCGAAAATGAAATGAAAATATAACAAACAACTAGACGATATAAAAAAAGCCCGTAAAACAATTGTTTTACGGGCTTTTACTATTTTAAAAACAGAGCTTATTTTGCTCCCCACTCTTTTAAAGAATCTTCATTCATTTTAACGTAGTCTGCGTTACCAGCCGCTTTAGAACCAACTAAAGATTTTTTAGCTGTCTCAATAGCTTTTTTCTTATCTCCTGCTTTAGCGTAAATTAAAGATAATTGTCTTAATTGGTAAAATGCAGGTTTCTCCATCATACTCATAGCTTTTTCCATCCAAGTTTTTGCTTGGTTAATATCTTTACCAGATTCTTTGTAATATACAGCAGCTGCATAATAATCTTGTGCGCTAGGACCATTCATAGTTTTTGCAATAGCAGCAGAAACAGTTTTATCTGTAGGAACTTCAAATTTAGCACCTACATATACATCTTCCCATAAAATACCCAATACAGCAGAACCAGAAGTTAAATCGTCAAAAGTCATTGTAAAAGTTTCTATTTTCATTGGCATTTTTACAACATCTGCTTTAATTGTAGCAGCAACTTTAGACTGGTCCCACTCTCTTGGTGTTCCCCAGTTATTTGTATCTGCGTAAAATATTACTTCCCAAGAAGTTTCTCCTGGCTTAGTAAATATAGCGTAAGAACCAGCTTTTACTTCTTTACCGCCAATAGTTACATTATTACTAAATGTAATAACAGTATTTTTATTAGCTCCCGTTCTCCATAATTTAGAAAAAGGTACTAGATTACCAAAAACTTCTCTACCTCTTGCAGATGGTCTAGAATACTCTAAAGTAACATCTGTTAAACCTACTTTTTGTTCCATTTTAGTAAACGGACTTGGCTGTGGTGTTTCAATCTGTGCTTGTACTCCTGTTAAAGCAAACACTGCAATTAATACTAATGCAATTTTTTTCATTTTGTTTGTAGTTTATTAAGTTTCCTCAAAATTAAGGTACACACACTCCTTTAAATGTTAACAAAATCTTAAATTTTAAGAGCTCAAATTAGATGAAAAAATACTGTTTAAGCTATTTTAGCTTATAAATACTTGCATTAGCCCCTAGTTTTGTAAAAGATTCTGAAGATAAATAATATGTATCATCATTAAACTTTGTAATTCCTTCTATTTGAGCAAAACCTATTTCTAATGGTGTTTTTTTAACTGTACCTGCAAATAAATTAGATGCTGTACTATTTTCTATTTCTATTACAAATGGCAACATAAACATATTGTAACCAACTAAAACAATCTTGTTATTACTATTGTTATATGTTGCTCCTGTTACCATACCGTTTGTATTATATTTCCCTACTTTAGATGCTATGTGTTTGCCTGGTTTTGCAGGTATTTTATAAGCAACAGTACCTTTAGACCTCCATTGCTTTGTTAAAATATACAGCTCCCCTCCTTTGTAAAAAAGAGATTCCGCATCATAATTACTTCTACTTTTTCGTGTATTACTTGTTTTATCAGAATAGTTAAAGTAAATTTTTTCTGCAGTAACCTTATCTAATGACTTTAGGTCTTTTTTAGCTATTCTATAAATAACAAGATCTTCTCTATCTCCCCAATAATTTCCAAAATCGCCAACATATACATAGTCTTTATCTTGTGTAATGTCTTCCCAGTCTATATTCTTTGCGTTTATTACCTCTACTTTTTTTTCAACCTTAAAACTGTTTTTATTCAAAAAATATAAAGTTGGTGTGTTACCAGAATCGTTGTGTGTAATTAATAAATCATTGTATAGTATTAATCCGGAAGATTCTGATACAGCCTCTGGCAAAACCCCTACCAACGAGCTACTAAACTGTCCAAAAATTAGACCTGCAGTTAAGGCAGACACATATATGAGTATTATTTTAATCTTCATTAGTAGATACTTAATTTTTAATAAAATGCAAAGCTAAGGGTAACAATTAAAACATTATATATATTTAAGTAAACACTAACATTTAGGTAAATAAAACCCTGTAAAACAGGTATAATTATATTTTTGTCTAATCTTTAACTAAAATAGTTAGACATTTTTGTATCTTTGTTTTAGAAATAAAGAAATTATGGCAAAGAAAAAGAATGTAACAGCAGAGGATATTATCAGTTTTTATATGGATTTTGTACTAGAAAACGAAAAGCAACCGTCTTCTGTCTATAAATTTTCTAAAATTAATAATTTTGAAGAATCCATTTTTTACAACTTCTTTAATTCCTTTGATACCTTAGAAAAACACATATTTAACGCTTTTTATAATCATACTATCAAAGCTTTAGAAACAGACCAAGCTTATAGCGAGTTTGACAGTAGAACTAAACTTCTAAGTTTTTATTATACCTTTTTTGAAATGCTAACTGCTAATAGAAGTTATGTAGTTTATGCTTTAAATAAACACAAAAACAAATTAAAATCTGTAAGTATGTTGTCTAATCTTAAAAATAGTTTTAGCGACTATATTACTGGTTTAGATATAGATACAATTGATTTAAAGCAGGAAAAATTAGAGAAAATTCAGCAAAAAACATTAAAAGAATCTGCTTGGATACAGTTGTTAATTACAATTAAATTTTGGTTAGATGATACTTCTTCATCTTTTGAAAAAACAGATATTTTTATCGAAAAAAGCGTTAACACTACGTTTGACCTACTAGATACCAAACCCTTACAAAGCATTATAGATCTAGGAAAGTTTATTTATAAAGAAAAAATTAATATGAACTTGTAGCCTATGAAAACTATAGACAAAATACCTACATCTAAAATACAACGTGCCAGCAAATTAGTTACTACTGGTGCTAAAGTTGGTGTTAATTACCTTAAATATTATGGTGATAAGCTAACTAAAACAGAAATAGAAGCAAAAGAACGCCTAAATAAGAACAATGCTGAGGATATTTACGATAGTCTAAAGCAATTAAAAGGTAGTGCGCTAAAAGTAGCACAGATGCTAAGTATGGAAAAAAGCATATTGCCACAGGCATATGTAGAAAAATTTTCTTTAGCTCAGTTTTCTGTTCCCCCTTTGTCTGCTCCTTTAGTACAAAAAACATTTAAAAAATACTTTGGTAAAACACCAAATGAAATATTTGACACTTTTAATGTTAACTCTGTAAATGCAGCTAGTATTGGACAAGTACATTATGCTGAAGCTAATGGTAAAAAATTAGCGGTTAAAATTCAGTATCCTGGTGTAGCAGATAGCATTTCTACAGATTTAGCTATGGTAAAACCTATAGCTATTAAAATGTTTAATATAAAGGGTAAAGACTCTGATAAGTATTTTGCTGAAGTAGAAAACAAACTAATAGAAGAGACCAATTACTTGCTAGAAATAAAGCAAAGCAAGGAAATGGCAAAAGCTTGCGAACACATACCAAACTTAAAGTTTCCGCAGTATTATGAGCAATTTTCATCGGAACGTATTATTTCTATGGATTGGATGGTTGGTGAGCATTTGAGCGAGTTTACAGCCCATAATACAGACCAAGAAAAAGCAGATAAAATAGGGCAAGCATTATGGGATTTTTATATGTACCAAATGCACGTGTTACGTAAAGTACACGCAGATCCTCATCCTGGCAATTTTTTAATTTCTAAAGAGATTGAGCTAATTGCTTTAGATTTTGGATGTATTAAAGAAGTGCCTACAAACTTTTACGTACCCTATTTTGAGTTGGCTAAACCAGAGGTTATTAATAATCCTGTATTATTTTCTCAGAAAATGCACGAATTAGAAATTTTAAAAGAAGATGACTCTAAAGAAGAAATTGCCTTCTTTTCTGATCTTTTTTATGAGATGTTAAGCCTGTTTACAAAACCTTTTCATAATGATACGTTTGATTTTTCTGACCCAGTTTTCTTTAATCAAATTGCAGAATTAGGAGAAAAATATAGTAAAAGTACAGAACTACGTAAAATGAACGGAAACAGAGGTTCTAAGCACTTTATTTACATTAACAGAACATTTTTTGGACTGTATAATTTAATGTTCGATTTAAAATCAAAAAACATTAAAATCAATAATTATCTATCTCTTTAAGTAAATGATAAAATATACTAATGACAATATAAAAGAGCTAGAGCATTTATTTAAAATTAATTTGATAAATAGTGCCTCGGGCTATAAGTCTGCCAATTTAATTGGTACTAAGTCTGTTAACGGACAAGAAAATATTGCAGTATTTAGCTCTGTTATTCATTTAGGTTCTAACCCTGCTTTATTAGGCTTTATTTGTAGACCAACTACTGTACCTAGACATACTTATAAAAATATTAAGGAAACAAAAATATACACCATTAATCATATACATCAGGATATTTTAGAAGATGCTCACCACACTTCTGCCAAATATCCAGAAGAGGTATCAGAATTTACAAAGACTAAATTAGTACCAGAGTATAAAGACAATTGTATTGCTCCATTTTTAAAAGGTGCTCCAGTACAATTAGAACTCAAGTTTATAGAAGAAATGCCTATAGCTGCTAACAATACTATTTTGGTTATTGGTGAAATAATGAATTTATATGTTAATGAAGACCTTTTACAAAAAGATGGATTAATAGATTTAACAAAAGGGAAAGTAGCTGCAATTAATGGCCTAGACGCCTATGCGGTTCCTAAAACAAACAAAAGATTTACATACCAAAGACCAAAATAAATAAATGAAAATACTAGTAACAGGTACAACAGGCTACATAGGCAAAAGACTAGTGCCCCTTTTAATAGAAGAAGGGCATAATGTTGTATGCGCTGTTAGAGACAAGTTACGTGCAGAAGAATGGTATAAAAACGAGCCCCTAATTACTGTTGTAGAAGCAGATTTTTTACAAGAAAATACGCTTTCTAATATTCCTAAAGATATAGACATTGCTTATTATTTAATACACTCTATGTCTAATTCCTCAAATAATTTTAAATCTTTAGAGGAGCAATGCGCCATAAATTTTAAAAAGTATATTGAAGGTACAAATACGCAACAAGTAATATATTTAAGCGGAATAACAAATGACCCTAAATTGTCTATGCATTTATCTTCAAGAAAATTGGTTGAAGAAACTTTAGCTTCTAAAAAATATGCATTAACAACCTTTAGAGCTGGTATTATTGTAGGTTCTGGTAGTTCTTCTTTTGAAATTATTAGAGATTTAGTAGAAAAATTACCTGTAATGATTGCTCCTAAATGGTTAGATACTAAAACACAACCGTTAGCAGTAAGAGATGTGTTATTATTTTTATCTAAAGCCATATTAAAAAAAGAAATTTACAACAAAGGAATAGATATTTTTGGACCAAATGTACTTACATATAAACAAATGTTATTACAATTTGCAGCAGTAAGAGGCTTAAAAAGAAGCATTATTACCGTGCCTGTAATGACACCTAAATTATCATCATACTGGTTGTATTTTGTAACATCAACATCATACAAACTAGCCTCTACCCTAGTAAAGAGTATGGGAGTAGAAATTATAGGTAAACCAAGTGATATTAATTCAATTTTAAACATAGAACCAATTAGCTACAAAGAGGCAGTAGAATTGGCTTTTGAAAAAATAGAACAAAATAGTATAGTATCTAGCTGGAAAGATTCTCTTGTTAGTAGTGGTAGACTTAAAGGTAACTTACATAAATATGTAAATGTGCCTAAATACGGTTGTTTTACAGATTATAAAGAGCGTAAGGTTACAGATAAAAATAAGACTATTAATAAAATTTGGGCTATAGGAGGATCTACAGGATGGTATTACGGCACTATTCTTTGGAAATTTAGAGGTTATTTAGATAAGTTATTTGGTGGTATAGGCTTGCGTAGAGGAAGAACTAGCACTACAGATTTAAGTGCAGGTGATGCTTTAGATTTTTGGCGTGTTATTTATGCTGATAAAGAACAACAAAAATTGTTATTATATGCAGAAATGAAATTACCTGGAGAAGCTTGGCTAGAGTTTAAAATTGAAGATAATGTACTTA
The DNA here is from genome assembly GCF_002813425.1 of Cellulophaga sp. RHA19. NCBI lineage: Bacteria > Pseudomonadati > Bacteroidota > Flavobacteriia > Flavobacteriales > Flavobacteriaceae > Cellulophaga > Cellulophaga sp. RHA19. The sequence continues at coordinate 2,584,988 of NZ_PHUL01000001.1, read as the reverse complement.
AACAAACAGCCACCTTTAGACCAAGAGGTTTGGGAGGTAGATTATACTGGTACAGTGTTTTACCTTTTCATATATTTATTTTTAACGGAATGATAAACAAATTAGTAGCATAAAAATGAGTTTAACCACACTACAAATAGACCGTGTAATTGAAATGGCTTGGGAAGACAGAACTACTTTTGATGCTATAAAACATCAGTTTGGCTTGTCTGAAAAAGAAGTAATAACAATTATGCGCACAGAAATGAAACCTAGCAGTTTTAAAATGTGGCGTAAAAGAGTGCAAGGGCGCAAAACCAAGCACGCAAAACTTAGAACTTTTGTTAGCGGACGTTTTAAATGTAGCAGGCAAAAACAAATTACCAATAACACTATAAGCAAAAGATATTAAACAAACTGTTTTATCTAAATAATAAGTGGTTTATTGTAAAAATAATTTTATAAATTATAATGAGTATAGATACTATAAATTTAATGAGTACAACAGATAAGGTTTCTGTAGAGGATATTGGAGATGACCACCTGTTTACAGGTTTAGAAACTCCCTTAAAATCAGATGCTTTTGCGTTATCCGATGAGCAAAAAAAGGAAAAAATAGAAAACCTTTTTGGGCAAATTATGGATGTTATGGGATTAGATTTAACAGATGATTCTCTGCAAGGAACACCAAAACGTGTTGCAAAAATGTATATTGATGAAATATTTTGTGGTTTAAACCCAAAAAATAAGCCAAAAATTGCTTTATTTGAAAATAAATACCAATATAACCAAATACTTGTTGAAAAAAACATTACTTTTTACTCTAATTGTGAGCACCATTTTGTTCCAATTATAGGTAAAGCGCATGTTGCCTACAAATCATCTGGTAACGTAATAGGGTTGTCTAAATTAAACAGAATTGTACAATACTATGCTAAAAGACCACAAGTACAAGAGCGCTTAACCAACCAAATTGGTGTAGAGCTTCAAAAAATATTAAAAACAGAAGACGTTGCTGTTATAATAGATGCAAAACATTTATGTGTAGCATCTAGAGGTGTAAAGGATGACACCTCTACCACAGTAACAGCTTTTTACGGTGGCGAGTTTAATAACGCTACCAAAATAACAGAAATACAAAACTATTTAAAACATTAACAATATGGAGATTATAGATAGAGCATTAGAGTTTGAGAAGAGAAAGATGAAGTCATTATCTAACAGCGAAAGAGTAGAAATTTCTCGCGAAGCTAAATCCCTTATTCTTGAGCTTAATACTATTTACAAAGAAAATAAGGACGAAGAGATTATGGATTTAATGAAGCGCCTTACTGCAATTAAACGTAAAGTAGAAAAAAGGCTAAATATGCAGCCGCTACCATAGTGTTGTTACCATAAAACACCCGTAAATATCTACAAATAATTGGCAAATTTTACTTGTCCAACAGGTATACCTTTGCTCAAATTTAAATAATTATTGATGAAAACTACCGTTATTATTGGTGGTAGCAAAGGAATAGGTTTTGCTATTACAAAAGAACTTATTGCTACCCATAAAGTTGTTGTAATTAGCAGAACTGCGCCAGAATTAGAACATCAAAATCTTAAACATTACACCTGTGATGTGCTTACAGACAATTTACCAGAATTAGAGACTGTAGACAACCTTATTTATTGTCCCGGGAGCATCAATTTAAAACCCATAGGACGCTTAAGCATAGAAGACTTTAAGCAAGATTTTGAAATTAATGTTATTGGTGCAGTAAAAACAATCAAGCATTATTTAAACACTGTAAAAAAGGGAAATGCACCATCTATTACACTATTTAGTACTGTAGCTACAAAATTAGGAATGCCTTACCATGCTAGTGTTGCAACATCAAAATCTGGTGTAGAAGGCCTTGTTAAGTCTTTAGGAGCTGAATTAGCACCTACAGTGCGTGTAAACGCCATAGCACCTACAGTTACAAATACAGATTTAGCAGCTAAGTTACTTCGTAATGATAAAATGATAGAAAACATTAAGGACAGACATCCTTTAAAGCGTTTTTTAGATCCTACAGATGTAGCACATATGGCTAGCTTTCTAATTAGTGAAAAAGCAAGAAGCATTTCTGGTCAAATTTTAGAAGTAGATTGCGGAATTGTAAATTTTAAATTATAAATGAAACAATTAGCTATGATTACATTACTTACTATATTTTCTTCTTGTGCGTCCAAGCAAAAAGCAGAACCTAAAACAAGTATTTACGATATTAAAGTAACTGGTTTAGAGGGCAAACCTATTAATTTATCTGACTTTAAGGGTAAAAAGATACTTTTTGTAAATGTTGCTTCTAAATGTGGATTCACAGGTCAGTATGAAGAACTACAGAAGCTTTATGATACTTACAAAGATAATTTAATGATAATTGGCGCTCCTTGTAACCAATTTGGAAGTCAAGAATCTGGAACTGAAGAGGAAATAAAAACTTTTTGTCAGAGAAACTATGGCGTCACTTTTTTAATGACCGAAAAGTTAAATGTAAAAGGAGATCAACAACACCCTTTATACGCTTGGTTAACTAAAAAAGAATTAAACGGAAACTCTAGCACCTCTGTAAAATGGAATTTCCAAAAGTATTTGGTAGACGAAGAAGGCAAATTTGTAGACTACTACTACTCTACTACAAATCCGCTTAGTAAAAAAATAACAAAGCATTTAACACCATAAATTATGTTTGGATTATTTAAAAAGAAATCACCCATAGAAAAGCTACAAAAGCAATATCAGCAATTAATGAAAGAGTACCACGCTCTTTCTACCAGTAACCGTGGAGCTAGTGATGCCAAATTTGCAGAAGCAGAAGCTATACAAGATAAAATTGCTTTATTAATGAAAAAAACCAATGAAACTAGCTAAATACATTATTCTATTTTTAGTACTAAACTTTGGTGCGCTTGCACTAGGTGTTTTATTAATGGATAATGGTGCACAATCTAATTGGTATTTACAACTAAATAAAGCTCCTTGGACGCCTCCAGGATGGGTTTTTGGTGCAGCTTGGACAATCATTATGGTTTGTTTTTCTATCTACTTGGGAATTTTAGCAAAACTTAGTAAAAATTTTAAGTTTATCTTCTTATTTGTTATTCAGTGGTTTTTAAACGTAGGTTGGAACTTTGCTTTTTTTAATCAACATAATATTAGTATTGGCCTTGTTATAATTACAGCTTTAACTTTTTTAATACTTTATATATCAACTAAATACAAAAACGTTTTAAAATATAAATCACTTTTACTTTTACCCTACATAATTTGGCTGTTTATAGCAACATCTTTAAACGCTTATATCTTAATTTATAACTAAGTATGAAGATTTACACACTACATAAAAAACAAAAACTTCCTATAAGCGTAGAACAGGCTTGGGAGTTTTTATCAAAACCAGAAAATTTAAAAACAATAACTCCAGACTATATGGGATTTATTATATTATCTGGTGCAGACAGGCCAATGTATCAAGGACAAATAATACAATATATTGTTACTCCTGTTTTAGGTATAAAAACCAAATGGGTTACAGAAATTACCCATATGGTAGAGAACAAATATTTTGTAGATGAGCAACGTTTTGGTCCGTATGCGTTATGGCACCATAAACATTTTATAAAAGAGATAGATGGTGGCGTAGAAATGGAAGATATCATAGACTACAAGGTTCCGTTTGGAATTTTAGGACAACTAGTTCAGCCATTTTTAGTTAAACCAAAACTTGAAGAAATTTTTAACTATAGAAAAGAAAAACTAGAAGCTCTTTTTGGAGTGTATAACAAATAGTAGGTAGCATTATATTTCTATTACAATTGTTATTCTGTTTTTTTTGAGTATCTTTTATTTTCGTTTAAATTTTAACAGTATTCCTTTTTTTAAGACTACTGCATTTAAAATAAGTGTAAATGATAGACATACTTAGATTAGTGTTTGAATTTTGTGCTGTAATTGTATTTAGTATGCTACAGCTTATAGTTTATCCTTCTTTAATGTTTTATTCAAGAGAAGAACTAATAAAATGGTATCATTCTGGTAGGGACCGTATATTTATATTTGCTATTATACTAACTCCAGGACACCTAATTACCTCTGTTTTACAACTTATAGACAGACAAAATATGTATACAATAGTTAGCGTTTTATGTATTGCTTTTATGTGGTTTCAGCACATTGTAATTATAGAACCAAAACACGGTAAAATAATAGCAGGAGTAGATTCTTCTGAAGAAATAAGAAAAAGTATAGCAAAACAAAACCTAGTAAGAATAGTTATAATTACATTCTTACTAGGTTGGACTATTTATAATACTATACAAAGTACTACTATGTGGTTATAATAAAAATTATACTCGTGTAATTTTTGCTCCTATAGCTCTTAAACGCTCGTCTATATTTTCGTAACCTCTGTCTATTTGTTCTATATTGTGTATTGTAGATGTTCCTTTTGCAGATAATGCTGCAATTAACAAAGATACACCGGCTCTAATATCTGGAGATACCATAGTTGTAGCCTTTAACGTAGATTTAAAGTCGTGCCCAATTATTGTTGCTCTGTGCGGATCACACAAAATAACTTTTGCCCCCATATCTAGTAACTTATCTACAAAAAATAAGCGACTCTCAAACATTTTTTGATGTATTAAAACTTCTCCTCTTGCCTGTGTAGCAACAACCAAAATAATACTTAATAAGTCTGGTGTTAATCCTGGCCAAGGCGCATCGGATATTGTTAAGATAGAACCATCTATGTAGTTCTGAATCTCGTAACCATCTTTATGCTCTGGTATATAAATATCATCTCCTTTACGCTCTAGTGTAATACCTAATTTTCTAAAAACAGTAGGTATTTGTCCCAAATCGTCCCAACTTACATTTTTAATTGTAAGTTCACTTTTTGTCATAGCTGCAAGACCAATCCAACTACCAATTTCTATCATATCTGGCAACATTCTGTGCTCTGTGCCACCTAGTGCATCTACTCCTTCAATTACTAAAAGGTTAGAACCTACACCTGTGATTTTTGCCCCCATACGGTTAAGCATTTTACACAATTGCTGCAAATACGGTTCACAAGCTGCATTATATATAGTAGTTGTACCCTCTGCTAAAACAGCTGCCATTACTATGTTTGCTGTACCAGTTACAGAAGCTTCATCTAAAAGCATATATGTTCCTTTTAGCTTATCTGCTTCTACACCATAAAAGTATTCTTCTTTATTGTATCTAAACTTTGCTCCTAGGTTAATAAAGCCCTCAAAATGAGTATCTAATCTACGACGCCCAATTTTATCCCCTCCTGGTTTAGGAATATATCCCTTACCAAAACGTGCTAATAGTGGACCTACTAGCATTATAGACCCACGCAAACCACGACCATCTTCTTTAAACTGGTCTGACTGTAAGTAGTCTAGGTTTACATCATCTGCTTTAAACGTATAAGAACCTTTACCTCTTTTTTGAATTTTTACACCCAAATCTTCCAATAAAGCTATAAGTTTATTAACATCTACAATGTCTGGTATATTATTTATTTGCACTTCCTCTGGTGTAAGTAACACCGCGCAAAGTATTTGTAAAGCTTCGTTTTTAGCTCCTTGCGGAGTAATTTCTCCTTGTAGACGTTGACCGCCTTCAATTTTAAATGTCCCCATTTAAGATTCTATTATTTAGTACCGTTTTTTACCTCGGTTGTTGTTATTTCTTTGATTGTTTTTTGAGTTTGTATATCTCGTGTTAGATTTTGCTACTTTGTTCTTTAAAAACTGACCACTATCAGTAAGTACTTCATTTTTTGCAGCTAAATCTATTCTTCCGTCACTCAACTCATATAAATGTTTAAAAATAGCTGTATCATCTACAACATCTTTATTCCAGTTTAAGTAACATTTTTTCATATGGTTTGCAATTGCATACTCTAAACCATCTCTCATATCACCTTTTTCCCACTCTACAGCAACATCAATCATACGTTTAATGTTATTACCGTAAAACCTGTATTTTGGAAAATTTTGAGGATAATCTAATGGCTCTGGACGTTCTTGCAACATTTCCTTTGTTGTAATAGGAAAAGGAGATTCTACATCTAATTTAAAATCTGACATTATAAATAGCTGATCCCAAAGTTTGTGCTGAAAATCTGGTACATCTCTAAGATGAGGCTGCAAATTACCCATTACGCTAATAATAGCCTTAGCTACTTTATTACGCTCCTCTGCATCTTCTATAGATACGGCGTAGTCTACCATTTTTTGAAAATGACGACCATATTCTGGAATAATGAGCTGATCACGCTCAGTATTATACTGTAAGTTTTCTACTAAATTCAAACTAAAAAAGATTTATGCTAATTTATATTCTAAACGTGAAGTTATACGCTTATGTTCTGCAAAGTACTAAAATAAATAAAACAAACACCATTTATGGGTAGTTTTATAAAGATATTACTCCTTTTACCTTACCAACTTCTACATATTTAGCAATAACAGCATCCGGATTTTTCATATTTACAGTAATAGAAACACTTGTATATTTGCCGTTTTTAGACTTTTTAGACTCTATAACTGCTCCTGTATTATTAAAAATCTGTTCTATTTGCTTAAACTTTTCTTCATCTGTAGGAATAATAAATTTATACAGGTAATTAAATGGCCAACTGTTATTTAACTCTAGTTGCTCTTTTAGCCTTGCGTAAAATTCTTCTGGGTTATCTGTATTCATACTTTATTTTTTACAAAGATAATGTAATGCTATATTTTATACTACTTTTTGTGTAGTTCCTATTTTAGTTATCTTTGTTACTTTAATCTAGTATATTGAAACCAAAAAAAATAGTTATTACAGGCGGTCCTAGTACAGGAAAAACAACAGTTATTAATAAGATTGATGCTCTTGGGTACACTTGTTTACACGAGATATCTAGAGATGTTACCTTGGCTGCCAGAGAAGAAGGTATTACACAGCTTTTTTTAACCAATCCTTTGCTTTTTAGCGATAAATTATTAGAAGGACGTGTAAATCAATACCATAACGCTAATAGCTTAGAAAAAGATATTGTTTTTCTAGATCGTGGCGTACCAGATGTTGTTGCCTACTTAAACGGCACAGACATTAAATATGGAGAAAACTACAACCAAGCATGTACAAATACAAAGTACGATGTTATTTTTATTTTTCCACCGTGGGAAGAAATACATTCTAATGACAATGAAAGGTATGAGGATTTTGATGAGGCAAAACGGCTGCACAGTCTACTAGACCAAACATATAGAGATTATGGCTACACACCTATTATTGTACCTACCGGAACTGTAGAGGAACGTACTAACTTTATTTTAAATACTTTAAACATTAGCTAGTGCATAAAAGTCCGCAAGATATTTTACAACAATACTGGGGCTATGCCAGCTTTAGAGGCTCGCAAGAAAAAATTATTACTACTGTTTTAGAGCAAAAAGATGTTTTAGCTTTATTACCTACTGGCGGAGGAAAATCTGTATGCTACCAAGTACCTGCTCTTTTACAAGAAGGCATTTGTATAGTTGTGTCTCCTTTAATTGCTTTAATTGAAGACCAAGTAAATAGTCTTAAAGAAAAAGGCATAAAAGCTTTAGCACTTACTGGCGGTATTTCTTTTGAGGAGGTAAATAACCTTTTAGACAATTGTGTTTTTGGTAATTATAAGTTTTTATACTTATCTCCAGAACGCTTACAACAAGATTTGGTTAAAGAACGCCTATTACAAATGAATGTAAACCTTATTGCTATTGATGAGGCTCACTGTATATCTCAATGGGGAAACGATTTTAGACCTGCTTACCAAAACTGTAGTGTTTTAAGAGATATTTTTCCTATTGTACCTGTAATTGCTTTAACCGCTACAGCTACAAAAAAAGTAGCATCAGACATTGTAGAAAATCTTCAATTTAGAGACTCCTTAATTATAAAAGATTCTTTTTCTAGAGATAATATTACCTACAAGGTTATATGGACAGAGGATAAACTTTATCAATTAAAACAACTTTGTAAAGACAGTAACAACAGTGCAATAGTATACGTTAGAACAAGACGTTTGGCAGAACAAATATCTAACTACCTTAACACAAACGGTTTTTCTACTACATTTTTTCACGGAGGAGTACCCAAAAAAGACAAAAAAACATTACTCACAAATTGGCTTAAAAACAAAACTAAAATTATTGTAGCAACCAATGCTTTTGGTATGGGTATAGATAAACCAGATGTGCGTTTGGTTGTGCATTATCAAATTCCAGATAGTATAGAAAACTACTACCAAGAAGCTGGTAGAGCCGGTAGAGACCAACAAGAGTCTAGCGCCGTTTTAATTTTAAACAAAGAAGATGAAAACCAAGTAAAACAACAGTTTTTAAGTGTTTTACCAGATGTTAAGTTTTTAAAATTATTGTACAATAAGTTAAATAATTATTTCCAGATATCTTATGGTGAAGATACTCAGGAAACGTTTCAACTAAATTTTAATAATTTTTGCAACACCTATAAGTTAAAAGGAATGTTAACATATAATGCTCTAAAAGTTTTAGATCAGCATTCTGTATTAACATTAACAGAAAATTATAACAAGCAGGCAACTGTACAATTTACAGCAACAAAACCAACTTTAAATCAATATTTAAGTACACACCATAAACTAGTGCCAATTATACAAACCCTACTAAGAACATATGGTGGTATTTTTGAGTTTCCAATAAAAATTAACACAGCACTTTTATCTAATAAAATAAATATTGATGAAAACACTATTTTACAAGCGTTAGAAAAATTACAAAAAGATGAAATAATTAATTACACTGCTCAAAATAGCGATTTAGAAATAACTTTTCTTGTACCTAGAGAAGATGACCAAACTATTAATTCGTTCTCTAAAAAAGTAAAAGAGCTACAACAAGTTAAGGTAAATAATATAGAAGCAATACTACAATACATTAATAATGATAGCATTTGCAGAAACGTACAACTCCTTGCTTATTTTGGAGAAAAAAAGAAAAGGTGTGGTAAGTGTGATGTTTGCCTAAGCAAAGGCCCATCTACCAATAGTAGTATTATAGATCTTGTTTCTACAGAAATAATCACAAAATTAAAATCTACTAATTTAAGCTCTAGAGAGTTAATACAACTACTACCCTATAAACAAGAAGTTGTTTTAGAAACACTGCAGTCTTTACTAGAAGATCAAAAAATAGATATAAACACACAAAATAAATATACCCTACAATAATATGAGCAATTTACGCATTGTTTTTATGGGAACGCCAGACTTTGCCGTTACCATTTTAGATAGTTTAGTACAACATAAATATAACGTAGTTGGTGTTATTACTGCTCCAGACAAGCCAGCGGGTCGTGGCAGAAAAATACACACTTCTGCCGTAAAACAATATGCAGAAAAAAACAACCTTAATATATTACAACCAACAAACTTAAAAAATCCAGATTTTGTAGCAGAACTAAAAGCATTAGATGCTAACCTGCAAATTGTGGTTGCTTTTAGAATGTTACCCAAAGTAGTTTGGCAAATGCCTAAATACGGTACATTTAACCTGCATGCTTCTTTATTACCACAATACCGTGGTGCTGCTCCTATTAACTGGGCTATTATAAACGGAGAAACAGAAACAGGTGCTACTACTTTTTTTATTGATGATAAGATTGATACAGGAGAAACTATTCTTCATAAAAAAACAAACATCTCTTCTACAGAAAATGCAGGTACTTTACACGACAGATTAATGCATTTAGGGGCAGAACTTGTTATAGAAACCGTAGAACTAATTGAAAAAGGAAATGTAACTACTAAAAAACAAGAAGATCATAGTAATTTAAAGTTAGCTTACAAAATACACAAAGACACTTGTAAAATAGACTGGACAGCTGATGCCACAAAAACCTACAATCTAATAAGAGGACTTAGTCCTTACCCGGCAGCTTGGACAACCTTATATAATGATGACAACAAAACTGATTTAAAAATTTACGCTACAGAATTAGAAGAAGAAGCTCACAATTTAAAACCGGGAAAATTAATTTTTGATAAAAAAACAATAAAAGTTGCTGTACCTAATGGCTACCTAAAACTACTAGAAATACAACTTTCTGGTAAGCGAAGAATGAAAACTAGCGATGTTTTAAACGGTTTACAATTAAAAGAAACCGCATATTTAGACTAGCTAAGCCCATTTTTAACAGAAAAAGTCGTAGAAAAAGCCCTACTTTATTAACAAACGGTCTTAGTTATTAACAAAATGATGCATTTCCTAGCGATTTACTTGTGTTAACGCTAAATCCATATAAATTTGTTAGAAGAATATAAGTTATTAAAAACAACAATTAATTTAATTTAATTATGAACAAAACAGAATTAATCGATGCTATGGCAGCTGACGCTGGCATCACTAAAGCAGCAGCAAAGAAAGCATTAGAGTCTTTTTTAGGAAACGTAGAAGGATCACTTAAAAAAGGTGGTAGAGTTTCTTTAGTAGGTTTTGGATCTTGGTCTGTAACTAGAAGAGAAGCAAGAGACGGTAGAAACCCACAAACTGGAAAAACTATCAAAATTGCAGCTAAAAACGTTGTTAAATTTAAAGCAGGTACTGAGTTAAGCAACTCTGTAAACTAAGCTTTACATTTTAATATATAAAAAGCGCTTCTATACGTAGAAGCGCTTTTTTTTTGTAGTTATCTTTTATATCTCGTAAAATTTATTTAATTTAATCGTACAAACCCCACTATATGACCATTAATCAACCAAAAAAGGGAAACCTTCTCATAGCAGAACCATCACTAACTGGTGATGTTTCATTTAACAGATCTATTGTTTTATTAGCAGAACACAATACAGACGGATCTGTGGGTTTTATTCTTAATAAACCCTTAGAATATACTATTAACGACCTTGTTGAAGGTATAAAACCGTCATTTAGAGTATATAATGGTGGACCTGTAGAGCAAGACAATTTATACTTTATACATAAAGTGCCGCACCTTATAGAGGGCAGTATAGAAATATCTAATGGTATTTTTTGGGGTGGTGATTTTCAAAAAATAGTAGGTTTAATAAACGATAATACTATTACCCAAAAAGACATTCGTTTTTTTCTAGGTTACTCTGGTTGGGATTCTATGCAGTTAGATTATGAGTTAACTTCTAAATCTTGGATTATTGCTACAAACGAACATAAAAGCTTAATTTTAGAAAAATGCACCAACAACCTTTGGAAAGAAAAAATGGACCAATTAGGAGGTGATTATCTGCTTTGGTCTAACGCACCAGAAAATCCTGCCTTAAATTAAGACAGTCTAGCTACTGCATTTAACTTACCTAGCAAATCTTTAGCTACTGTATTTGTAAATTCCTTTTTTCTGTATTTTGTTATAGACTGTATCCCTGTTATTACATTGGTTACAAATAATTCGTCTGCTTTTTGCAATTCAAAGGGAGATATAGAAGCTTCTTCTAAACTGTAATTTTCTAATTTTTCTAAACTAGCAATTAGTTTTTTTCTTGTAATACCGTTTAAACAACCATCTTTTAATGGTGGTGTTTTTATTGTATCTCCTTTAACTAAGAATAAATTACCATTTAAAGCCTCTACAACTTGTTTTTGGTTATTTAGCAGCAAACAGTTGCTGTAACCATTTTCCTTAGCGTAGATGCTGCCTAAAACGTTTATAATTTTATTGTTAGATTTTAATGTAGATAACAAACCAGAGTTTACATAATGGTCTTTAAATAGCTCTACCTCATAAGCTTCATCAGAATGTATATAAAAAGCATTTTCCAATACTTTAGTCTCTATAATAAAGCTTACATTATTAGTAGTTGGCAAATATAAACCTCCATTGTTTCTAAAAACAGTAAGGCGTATACGCACAGCATTATTTTGTAGGTTATCTGCATTAATAGTTTCTAGAATTTGCTCTTCTAGATATTCCATTGTAAAGTTCATTGGAATTTCCATACGTAAAATACGCATAGACGCCATTAAACGCAGGTAATGATCTTCCCAAAAATAAATTTTTCCGTTTACAACACGTATGCTTTCAAAAAGTGAATCACCATAACGTAATCCCCTGTTTTCTTCATTTAAAAATAAAGTGTTGTTTTCTACTAATTCTCCGTTAAAATTTATCATAAAAAAAGCCTTGAAAAAAATTCAAGGCCAAAGATATTGTTTATTTCATAATTTCTAGGCAGATCCTAAGACTTGTTTTAAACTAGAAATTTGATTTGTCCATAATAACTTCCCTTCTTCTACTTCATCTTCTTCTGCAAAGTCAGAAATAAATAAAGATACATCTGAAGTAATGTCGTCTACTTTAATGCGAAGTTCAAAATAACAATCGTCATCATCATCTTCCCAAGCAAAACGAATAAATTCGTCGCTTTTTTTCTTTAGTAAATTAGCAACTTCTTCAGATCCGTCCCAAATAAAAGTAAATTTCTCTCCTCTTGAGTTAACGTTGTCTGCAAACCATTCTGATAAGCCAGATGGTGTAGATATATATTGGTAAAGCATTTGTGGTGAGGACTGTATCACAAACTCTAGCTCATAGTTAATTTTATCACTCATTCTCGTAATGTTTAGAAAAGGCAATATATATATTTCTGTATGATAAAAAAACTAAAATAGCTATAATATTTTTATCAAAATAAATTTTGATAAACAGAAAAAAGATACATATATTTGCACCCGTTAAAAAAAACACCTGGCGAGGTAGCTCAGTTGGTTAGAGCGTCGGATTCATAACCCGGAGGTCACGAGTTCAACTCTCGTTCTCGCTACAATAAAAGCGATTTAGTTTCTACTAAGTCGCTTTTTTTATTCCCTATTGTTTTAAATAGACCACTTTAAATGCGCATAGTTTAAAACTCAATCTAAACTTTGTAACCTAAGTTACTTACAAAAAGCATAGCATTTTATAATTTTACTATTGTATTTTATGTAACTGCAAATTTTTAACTATGTCTATATTAACATACCTATTTGGATCTAAAGCAAACACAAACAAGGCCATTACAATACTAAATTCTACCGAGTTTAAAAATAAAATAGAGCATACAAATGTGCAACTAATAGATGTAAGAACACCTAATGAATATAAAAACGGACACATTAAGAATGCTATAAATATAGATTTTTTCTCTAGAGATTTTATGTCTAATTTTGATAATCTAAATAGAGATGAAGCTATATACATTTATTGTAGAAGCGGTAGTAGAAGTCGTAAATCTGCAAATAAATTAGCTAGCGTTGGTTTTACCAAAATATACGACTTAAAAGGTGGTATTTTAGGATATAATTAAAGTTTAGATTAAAAAATAGAATAATTATGAGCAAGTTTTCAGAATTAATAAATAAAGATACACCTGTTTTAGTAGATTTTTATGCAGAATGGTGTGGGCCTTGCAAAACAATGAGTCCTATTTTAAAAGATGTAAAAGATAGTTTAAAAGACAAGGTCTCTATTATTAAGATAGATGTAGACAAAAACCAAACATTAGCAGCCAAATACCAAGTAAAAGGCGTACCTACAATGTTACTTTTTAAAAACGGAAAACAAATTTGGAGACAATCTGGAGTGCTTCAAAAAAATGAACTTATTTCTATAATTACAACGGCTAATTAATGATTTTAGATGAAGATTTTTGGGATAATAGATATAAAACAAGTGATATTGGCTGGGATTTAGGAGAAGTATCTCCTCCTCTAAAATCTTACTTTAATCAATTAACCAACAAAGATTTACACATTTTAATTCCTGGCGGTGGTAATAGTTATGAGGCAGAATACCTACACAGCAAAGGTTTTAAAAATGTGTATGTTGTAGACTTATCTAAAACAGCGCTTCAAAATATAAAATCTAGAGTTCCAACATTTCCTTCTTCACATCTTATTCACTCTAATTTTTTTGATTTAAATATAACCTTTGATCTTATTATAGAACAAACCTTCTTTTGTGCAATATCTCCAAGCCTACGTAATAAATACGTAGAAAAGGCATTTAACCTTTTAAACACAAATGGTAAAATTGCAGGACTCTTATTTAACATTCCACTAAACAGCACGCATCCTCCTTTTGGCGGTAATAAAGAAGAATATATAATGCTTTTTAAACCACACTTTAATATCAAAATAATGGATACTGCTTATAACTCTATAAAACCTAGAAGCGGTAACGAATTGTTCTTCATTTTACAGAAAAAATAACAAACCAGCTTACCCCCAAAAAAACTTTTTTTAAAGCTCTTTTTGTTACTAAAGTTACATAGCGTTTAACGTTTGTGTCGTATTTTTATGGTCTAAAACCCAGGATATGGAAGACATGATCTTTTATGATAGATTGCAATTTGCTTTTACTATCACTTTTCACTACATATTTCCGCAATTAACAATGGGCTTATCATTATTAATTGTTTTTTTTAAATGGAAATATCTTAGAAACAACATTGAAAAATATAATAACGCGGCAAAATTTTTAATGAAAATTTTTGCTGTCAACTTTACAATGGGAGTTATAACTGGTATTCCTATGGAGTTTCAGTTTGGCACCAATTGGGCAAAGTTTTCTGAGCTTACAGGTAGTGTTATTGGTCAGACCTTAGCAATGGAAGGTATGTTCTCTTTCTTTTTAGAATCGTCTTTTTTGGCATTATTTATTTTTGGTGAAAAACTAATGGGTCAAAAATTACACTTTTTAACTGGTTTTTTAGTGTTTCTAGGGTCCTGGGCAAGCGGTTGGTTTATTTTAGCTACCAATGCGTGGATGCAGCACCCAGTTGGGTACGAGGTATTAGAAAACGGAAAATTTGTTTTAAATAATTTTTCTGCCTTGTTTAGCAATCCTTGGCTACTACCTGCTTTTTTACACAATCAACTAGCATCCGTTGTAACATCTTCTTTTGTTGTTGCCAGTATAGGTGCTTTTTATGTTTTAAGAAACAAACAAACTGAATACGGAAAACTGTTTTTAAAAACAGGAGTTATTTTTGGTTTAATTTCTAGCATATTAGTTGCTTTCCCTACCGGAGATTGGAATGCTAAAAACGTTGCAGAATACCAACCAGCATCTTTTGCTGCTATGGAAGGTATTTTTGAAACTGAAGAAGCTGGGGCAGAAATTGTTTTAGTTGGGCAACCAAATATGGTTGAAAAAAAATTAGACAATAAAATTGCCGTACCCAATGTATTAAGTTTTTTAACCCATCAAGACTGGGATAAACAAATACCAGGAATGGACCAGTTTAAAAAAGAAGAATTACCAGATAATATACCTGCACTCTATTACTCTTACCATATAATGGTTGGTTTAGGTACTATATTTATTGGTGTTATGCTTTTATCTGCTTTCTTTTTATGGCGAAAAAAAATATATAAAATTAAACCATTGTTATGGACAATTATGTTTTTAGTTCCGTTCCCATACATTGCAAATCTAACAGGTTGGTATACGGCAGAATTAGGAAGACAGCCCTATTTAGTATATGGTTTATTAAGAACTAGCGAAGGTGTATCCCCTACTGTATCATCTGGTAATACC
This sequence comes from Cellulophaga sp. RHA19, assembly GCF_002813425.1. Taxonomy (NCBI): domain Bacteria; kingdom Pseudomonadati; phylum Bacteroidota; class Flavobacteriia; order Flavobacteriales; family Flavobacteriaceae; genus Cellulophaga; species Cellulophaga sp. RHA19. The sequence goes on along the minus strand of NZ_PHUL01000001.1, from coordinate 2,569,402 downwards.
TTATTTACCTTACTTGGTTTTGTTGCCTTATATATGCTACTTGGATTATTGTTTTTAGTCCTAGTGGGAAAAACTATTAACCAAGGTCCAGAACCTAAAACACATTAAACTATGGAAGTATTTTGGTATATTACAATAGCTATTGTTTTAGCTGTATTTTTTATTTTGGATGGCTATGATTTTGGTGCAGGGATAATTCATTTATTCTTTGCCAAAAAAGAAAAAGACAAAGAGGTTATTACAAAATCTGCAGGACTATTCTGGGACTCTAATGAGGTTTGGCTGGTTGCTGCTGGTGGTATGCTTTTTATGGCTTTCCCTACATTTTATGCCTCAGTTTTTAGTGGCTTTTATTTACCATTAATAATAGTACTATGGCTTATTATTTTTAGAGCAATTGGATTAGAGTTTAGAGGTCAATTTAATTACCAAATGTGGAAGGATATTTGGGACAAATCTTTTGGTGTTTCTAGTTTGCTATTAGCCCTTTTCTTTGGCATTGCACTTGGTAATATTGTTAGAGGCGTAAATTTAGGCAGTGTAGAAAATGGTGTTTCTGCTCATGAAGGCCATTATTTTTTCTTACCATTATGGGACAGCACTTTTAGTCCGTTAAGTAAAACACCAGGTATTATAGATTGGTTTACACTAATTATAGGTATAATATCTGTGGTTACACTTGCTATACACGGTGCTAATTGGATTATTTTAAAAACAAATTCATCAATAAATAACAAGCTTAAAGGTATTGTTTTTAAGTTAAACATTGTACTTGCTGTACTTACTGTATTTTCTTTAATTGTATGGCAAATAGTTAATCCTAGTTCTTTAAATAATTTTGTAGACAAACCATATTTAATATTATTTCCAATTATATATTTAACTGGATTAATTGGCTTGTTTTTTATCAAAAAAATAAAGAAAGATATTTATAGTTTTATATTATCTAGTCTAATTGTTTTAGGCGGAATAACATCTTCATTAGCATCGTTATTTCCTGTAATTTTACCTTCTATTAATACTGTTAATGAGCCTTTAACAATATACAATACAGCCGCACCTGAATATGGATTATCTGTAGCCTTAAACTGGGGAATAATTGGCTTTATACTTCTTTTTGTATATTTAATTGTACAAAAAAGATTAATGGGAGGCAAAATAGATAAAATGGATTACGGACACTAAAATAAATTATTAGTATGACGGGAACATTAATTTCTTTAATTAGTATTATCATAGGTATAATAGCTGCAAACCTAACTGCTTTTTTTTATAAAAAATACTCTTTTGGTTTTACAGGAAATACTCTAATTGGTGTTTTTGGTAGCGTGTTTTTAATTAAATCTTTTGGCAGACTAGGCTTTGATGCCTGGTCTATAATGCAATATGGTACATTTAATAATAGTTTATTTATAATTAACTGTTTGGTTTCTGCTTTAGGTGGTGTATTAGGACTTTATTTATTAAAAAAAATAAAAAATAAAGTAAACAAAACAACAATAAATTAGTTTTAGATCTACGTAAACAGCTTATAAGCAAATAAGTACAATAAATTGAGTATAAATAAAAATACAAGTTACATTTTTTAGCTACAATTAATTGCAATTATTGTTTACATTTGTAGCATTATGATTTTTATTGCTACAAATATTCGCCATTTAAGAAGCTTAAAAGGTGCTACACAAGAGGGTTTAGCTAAAAACTTAGGTATTACAAGAGCCCGTGTAAGTTCTTATGAAGAAGGCCGCTCTGCACCTACCATAGAAACTCTTATACAATTATCTGATTATTTTAAATTACCTATAGATATTCTTGTTCGTAACGACCTAAGTAAAGCTGCAGATGCATCTTTTATAGAGATTGGCAACCAACGTGTTCTTTTTCCTATTACAGTAGATGTAGACAATGACAATCTCATAGAAATTGTTCCTGTAGCTGCCTCTGCAGGTTATTTAGCAGGTTATGATGATCCTGAGTATATAGAGCAATTGTCTAAAATTAAACTTCCTTTTTTACCAACAGGCAAGCACAGAGCTTTTCCTATAAAAGGAGACTCTATGTTACCTATGAAAAATGGAGCTTTTGTTATTGGTAAATTTATTGAAGACAGAAGAGATATTATAAGTGGAAAAACGTATGTTTTAGTTACACTTAACGACGGTATGGTCTACAAAAGAGTATACAACCAAATTGAAGAAAACAACACCCTAAAGTTAGTATCTGACAATAGTGATTACCAAGCTTATGATGTATCTATTGATGAAATATTAGAAATATGGGAATTTACCTGTAGTATTAACACACAAGAATACACAGAGGAAGAGCTTAAAATAAGCAGTATAATTACAATGTTTAATACGCTTGGTGTAGAATTAAAAGCATTAGAAAAGTCGCTATAATGATGTATACTATTATTGATGTAGAAACTACCGGACAAACTAATAGAATTACAGAAATTTCTATTTTTAAGTTTGATGGCAAAAAAGTTGTAGACGAGTTTACCTCTTTAGTAAACCCAGAATCTGTAATACCTTATTACATTACTACACTTACAGGTATAGATAATGCAATGGTTGCCAATGCGCCTACTTTTGCAGAAATTGCTCAACAAGTGTTAGATATTACCGAGGATACCATATTTGTAGCTCATAATGTAAATTTTGACTACAATGTAATACGCAATGAGTTTAAGGCTATAGATAAAGATTTTAGACGTAAAAAACTGTGTACAATTCGTTTGTCCAGAAAACTTATACCTGGCCATAAGTCTTATAGCTTAGGAAAAATATCTAAAGACCTAAACATTACTATAGAGGGCAGGCACAGAGCAAGAGGCGATGCAGAAGCTACCGTTACACTTTTTAAAATTTTGCTAGCACAAGATGATGCAGAAACTGTTTTTAATAGTTTCCTTAAAAAAACATCTAAAGAAGGTGCTTTACCTTCTCACCTACCTACAGAGGTTTTTAATAAAATACCCAATACACCTGGTATTTATTACTTTAAAAACAAGAAGGGAAAAATTATCTACATTGGTAAAGCAATAGACTTAAAAAAAAGAGTACTTTCTCATTTTTACAGTAAAACACAAAAATCTTTAGATATGTGTAGGGAGACTGCAGATATAGATTTTGAACTATCTGGTAGCGAATTGCTAGCATTATTAATGGAAGATGCTGCTATAAAACAACACTACCCAGAGTACAACCAATTAGCTAAAAGAAACCTAAAAAACTATGCTGTTTTTAGTTACACAGACCGTAAAGGAATAATGCATTTGGCATATAATACCTTAAAATCTAGTCCTAATCCTTTAAAAATATTTTCTAATATAAGGCAATGCAGAGCTTATGTAGAAGAACTGTGTTTTTTATTTAATTTATGTCCTAAATACTGTCACCTTCAGGAGGGTGTAGCCGCCTGTAACCACCATAAAATTAGTTCTTGTAATGGCATTTGTAGAGACAATGAAGCTCCTGAAGCTTACAACCAAAGGGTTACCCTTGCTATACAACACATTAAAGATGTAGCCGAGTTAACGATTTTAAAAGAAAAAGGCCGCACCGAAGAAGAAGAAGCTTTTGTTTTACTAAAAAATGGCACATATATGGGCTATGGCTTTATTGATAAAACAGAAACTATTAAAAATAATGAAGATATAGAGAACTATTTGATACCTCAAAAAGATAATTTAGATATTCAAAAAATATTGCGTGGTGTTAAAAAACAAAAACTAGTTTAACTTAGTTACCATCTACATAAACCCAATGTCCATTTTCTTTACTAAAGTTAGAAATTTCGTGTAAAATTATAATATTAGAATCTTCCATATAATAAGCTTTAAACTCTACCTTACCTGTAGTATTGTGTTTAGCACCTTTATCTGTATCTAGAACAGATAACTTAATCCAATGAACAGAGTTTGTCCAATCTTTAATTTCTTTTCTCCCTCTCTTTCCTGGTCGTGTTTTACTATGGTGACTTTTTTGCAAATAATCAATATTTGCAAGCACAAAAGCACTATATCTAGAACGCATTAACTGTTCTGCTGTTTGTACCTTAGTGATGTCTAAATGAGCTTTTTCACAACAATTTTTATAAAGCTGTGTTGGTGTACAAGGACATTGCATAAACTGAGTTATTTGCTATAATTAGCTGATTACTAAGTGATAAAATTACTAAATACTTTCTAAACTTATAGTATATGTAACTTTTTTTTAATTAATTGTATTATTTTACAATCTAAAAATAAGGAGTTTTATATATAAAACTCCTTAGTATTTTTCATTTTTTTCAAGTATAATTTGATTTATCTGTAATTATAATCTTTCAAAATAAATATAAACAACTACTATTTAACAACTTAAAGTAGTCTTTTATCGAAAACAAATAAACAATATGAACATTTATTAGTAACAAGGCTCAATAATTTCAATAAAATGGTTATTTTTAGAATGTTGTACCCCCCTACCAAAGCAACATTTTCGCTTACAAAGTTTATAAAAAAAATATAATGCATAAGGCTATTGAAAATAATCCTAAAATTAAAAATACACTAGATCGTATTAATAATGTAGCTCGTATTGGTATATGGGAATTAAATTTAGACACAAAAAATTATAAACTAGACAAAATTACTTGTGAGATTCTTGATTTAGAAAATAGAGAAGTAATAAATCTAAAAGAAACAATTACATTATTTAAAGACAAAAAACATAGAAAAAAAGTAACAGAATTAATGTCCAACTTAATTAATAGTGGTATTAGTTTTGATGAAGAAGTTGCTCTAGAAACCGTAAAAGGTAAAAAAATATGGGCTCGTAAAATTGGCTTAGCTGATATAGAGAATGGAGTCATAACCCGTGTTTATGGTATTTTTCAGGAAATTACCGAAATTAAAAAGACAGAGCTTCAATTACATTCTGTAAATAGTGAATTAAAATCAATTATTAACTCAAGTGCTGTATCAATAGTATCTATAGATAAAGAAGGCAATGTAAGGCATTTTAATTCTGGAGCAGAAAATCTATTAGGCTTTAAAGCACAAGAAGTTATTGGAAATCTTGCCCCTACTTCTATTTTATTAGAAAACGAAGTAAAATCGTTAAGTGAAGAATTTGCTGCAAAGTATAATAAAGAGTATATGGATAATTTTAATCCATTTTACGAGTTAGCATTACAAAATATTAAAGACACAAGAGAATGGACTTTTCGTAAAAAAAATGGAACATTATTTCCTGTAGAACTTTCCTTAACTCCGCTAAGAAATGAGTTAGATGAACACCTAGGAATTCTAGGAATTTTTTATGATATAACAGAAAGAAAAAACGCTGAAAATGAACTCATAAAAAAGAATCAACTCCTAAACTACGCAGAACAAATTACAATGATTGGTAATTGGAGTTGGAATATGATTACCAACGAAATTAATTGGTCTACAAATATGTATAATATTTTTGGCAGAGATGCTATATTATACCCAACAATACCCTTTGAAATATACTTTAACCATATACATCCAGAAGATAGAGAAAAAGTTTCTAACTTTATAGATGACACAGTAAAGGTAAATAAGTTTACTGATGTATTACACCGCATTGTTTTAGAAGACGGCACAACAAAAACAGTACATTTATTAGGAGAACTTATTACTAACGAGTTAGGAGAACCTATTGAAATGATGGGCACCTGCCAAGATGTAACACAGTTACGAATGGCCGAAATTAAATTTAGAGGTCTTTTAGAATCTGCTCCTGATGCCATGTTAATTATTGATGAGAATGGAGTTATACAAATTAGCAATAAACAGGCAGAAAAATTATTTGGCTACCCATCTGCAGAATTATATCATAAGCCTGTAAAACTTTTTATACCTGAAAAGTTTATGCACAGATATGAAACAAATAATAATAATTTTTTTACGAGTGCAAAAACAAACAAAATAGAAGGTAGTGAAGAGTACTTTGCTGTTAATAAACTAAAAGAAAAAATTCCTATTCAGATAAGTTTATCCCCTTTAGAGACAGAAGAAGGCTTACTTATATCTGTAGCTATTAGAGATATTACAGAACAAAAACATAATGAATATAAAATAACTAAAGCCAAAGAAAGATTAGAGGTTTTAACAGATAATCTATTAAATAAAAATAGACAACTAGCAGATTTTGCACATATTACATCGCATAATTTAAGAGCTCCTGTTAGCAATTTAAATTCACTTTTAGGCTTTTATAACAGTGCTACAGATGAAGAAGACAAAGCAGAGGTATTTAGTAAGTTTGAGATAGTTATAGGACACTTAACAGAAACCTTAGACACACTTGTTGAAGCTTTAAAAACATCTAACGGAGCGCCTACAGAACTAAAAAAATTAAAGTTTGAAACCATTTTAGACAAAACTAAAGAAATACTAACTGGTGAAATTCAAAAAACCAACGCTACTATAATAAGTGATTTTTCTATAATTCCGTCTGTATTATATAGTCAGTTATATTTAGAAAGTATTTTTTTAAACTTAATTAGTAATGCATTAAAATACAAGTCACCAGATCGTGACCCTGTAATACACATACAAACACAATTAGTTAAAGACAGAATAACACTAACCGTAGAAGATAATGGCTTAGGCATAGACCTAAAAAGACACGGACACAAATTATTTGGTCTTAACAAAGTATTTCACAGACATCCGCAGGCAAAAGGAATTGGTTTATTTATGACCAAAGTACAAATAGAGTCTCTTGGAGGCACTATAACTGCTAAAAGTGAAGTAAATAAAGGAACAATTTTTATAGTAACCCTAAACTAAAATAATTATGAAAAACCATTTTAACATCTGTATTATTGATGATGATGACATCTATCAATTTACAATAGTAAAAACAATAAAAGCCTTAGGCTTAGCAAAAAAAATTATGGTTTTTTCTGATGGAGAAGAAGCAAAAGATTTTATGCTAGACAATCTTGAAAATAATTATGAATTACCAGATGTAATCTTCCTAGACAACAATATGCCAATTATGGACGGTTTTCAGTTTATGGAAGAATATGCAAAATTTAAACCCAAACTAGATAAAAAAATTACTGTTTATATGGTTTCTTCGTCTGTTGACCCTGTAGATATAGAACGTGCTAATAATGTATCTGAAATTAATGGATATATTATTAAGCCTATTAAACCTGGGCAATTAAAATCTATTATAGAAAATTTAGAAGTATAAAAATAAAAAAGACCGCTATAAAATAGCGGTCTTTTTTATAAATATTTCACAGTACTATAATGTTTTTAAACAAGCTAAAACATTAGTTTCTATACGGTTTTGTATATCTGTTATATCTGCTTTTACAAATGTTTCACCTGTAATATTCTCATATAATTCTATATATCTCTCAGATACAGATGCTATATATTCATCTGTCATTTCTGGTAGTGTTTGTCCCTCTAATCCTTGAAAATTATTACTAATTAACCATTGGCGTACAAACTCCTTAGATAATTGTTTTTGTGCCTCTCCTTTTTCTTGACGTTCTGCATAACCATCTGCATAAAAATAACGAGAAGAATCTGGCGTATGTATTTCATCAATTAATACAATTTTACCATCCTTAGTTTTTCCAAACTCATATTTGGTATCTACCAAAATTAAACCGCGTTTAGCTGCTATCTCTGTTCCTCTTTTAAATAAAGCAAACGTATATTCTTCAAGCTGTTTGTAATCTTCCTCAGATACTATACCTCGCTTAATAATATCTTCCCTAGAAATATCTTCATCATGGTCTCCCATTTCTGCCTTTGTCGCTGGCGTAATAATTGGCGTAGGAAATTTATCGTTCTCCTTTAAGCCATCTGCCATTGCAACACCACAAAGCATACGTTTACCAGCTTTATACTCGCGAGCTGCGTGCCCAGACATATACCCACGTATTACCATTTCTACCTTAAAAGGCTCGCAAGCGTGACCAATAGCAACGTTAGCATCTGGTGTTTGCAGCAACCAGTTAGGAACAATATCTGCTGTATCATTCATCATTTTTGTGGCAATCTGGTTTAGAATTTGCCCTTTATACGGTATTCCTTTTGGCATAACTACGTCAAAAGCAGAAAGCCTATCTGTTGCTACCATTACCATAATATCATCCTCTAAACGATATACTTCTCTAACCTTACCCTTATAAACGTCTACTTGTTTAGGAAATTTAAAATTGGTATCTGTAATTGTATTCATTAGTACATTTTAATTTTGATGCTCTATATTTTTGTATGCTTCTATAACTTTTTTAACCAATTTATGCCTTACAACGTCTTTATCATCAAGGTAAATAATTTTTATACCTTCTACATTGCCCAGCACTAGTAAAGCTTCTTTTAATCCAGAAATTACCCTACGTGGCAAATCTATCTGCCCTGGGTCTCCTGTTAATAAAAACTTTGCATTTTTACCCATACGTGTTAAAAACATTTTCATTTGGGCGTGTGTTGTATTCTGTGCTTCATCTAAAATAACAAAGGCATTATCTAATGTTCTACCACGCATAAATGCCATAGGAGCAATTTGTATGGTACCATTTTCTATGTAATGTGCTAATTTTTCTGCAGGTATCATATCACGCAAAGCATCATATAAAGGTTGCATATAAGGGTCTAGCTTTTCTTTTAAATCTCCTGGTAAAAAACCTAGGTTCTCCCCTGCTTCTACAGCTGGTCTTGTTAAAATAATACGCCTTACTTGTTTTTCTTTTAGCGCTTTAACAGCCAATGCTACACCAGTATAAGTTTTACCAGTACCAGCTGGTCCTATAGCAAAAACCATATCGTGGTTTTTAGCAGCTTCTACCAGTTTACGCTGGTTTGCGGTTTGTGCTTTTATTAGCCTACCACTAACTCCGTGTACCAGAACGTCTCCGCTACTTACTTTTGTAGCATAGTCGTCTTGACTATTGCTAGTAAAGACTCTTTCTATAACATTTTCGTCTATTTTATTATACTTAGCAAAATGTGTCATAAGCATTGCTAAACGCTTATCAAATTCTTCTAAATGCTCATCATCTCCGTAGGCTTTAATTTTACTACCACGAGCAACAATCTTCAGTTTAGGAAAGTATTTTTTCAATAAATCTATATGCGCATTTTGATGCCCAAAAAATTCTCTGGGACTTATTTCTGTGAGTTCAATTATGATTTCGTTCAAATGAAAAAATGTATTAAAAGGTTAGGACGTAAATATAAATTTTAGTTGGCTATTTTTTATGTAATTTTGTATAACAAATTTAATCAAAATCACTGCACCACGGTAAAAAACATATCAACAGTCATAAATGACAATACTAACACTAACTACTGATTTTGGATACAAAGACCATTTTGTTGGCGCACTTAAAGGAGCAATCTTCAGCGAGGTTGAAAATGCTACCATTGTTGATATTTCTCATAGCATAAACCCATTTAATATACAGGAATGTGCCTATATTCTTAAAAACTCATATAAAACGTTCCCAAAAGGAACAGTACATATTGTTGGCGTAGATGCCGAGTTAACAAGAGAAAACGAGCATATAATTACTTACGTAGACGGACATTATTTTATTAGTGCAAACAACGGTGTTGTTTGTTTAATAACTTCTGAAGTTAAACCAGAAAAAATAGTTTCTATTAATATACCAGACACTAAAGATGGGTCTTTCCCAACTTATGATGTGTTTGTAAAAGCTGCTTGCCACTTGGCACGTGGCGGAAAAATGGAAGTTGTTGGCAAACCGTTTGATAATTTAAAAACTTTTAAAGATTTTGTACCACAACTTATAGACGGTGGCAAAACTATTATAGGCAACATTGTTTATATAGATAACTATGGCAATGTGGTAAGTAATATTCAGAAAAACTTATTTGACGCTTATAAAAACGGTAGAGATTATGAGGTTAGAGTACGCGGCAAGGTTTTAAAAACAATACACAATAAGTATAGCGATATTATTAATTATGAGGTTGAAAAAAATAGACGTAATGGTCCTGGTGACTTGTTAGCTTTGTTCAATTCATCTCAATTTTTAGAACTTGCTATTTATAAAAGTAATTTAACTACAGTTGGTGGCGCATCTACCCTATTAGGGTTAGATTATAGAGACACAATAACCATTAATTTTTTATAAATGATAGTACGCATTGTAAAATTGACGTTTAAAACTGAAAATATTGTTAGCTTTGAAAACATATTTAATGAGTCTAAGCATTTAATTAGAAATTTTGATGGTTGTAATTTTTTAGAATTATACCAAGATAAAAATAACCCAACTATATTTTTTACTTATAGTTATTGGGATAATGAAAATGCTTTAGATGTGTACAGACACTCAGATTTATTTACTGGTGTTTGGGCAAAAACCAAAATATTATTTGCTGCTAAGCCAGAGGCTTGGACTGTAAATAAAAATGAAACCTTAAATTAATTAGATGTACGCCATTTACAAACGAGAAATACAATCGTTTTTTACGTCGCCAATTGGCTATATGGTCATTGGCTTGTTTTTAATATTTAGCGGCCTGTTTTTATGGGTCTTTAAAGGAGAATATAATATTTTTGATTACGGTTTTGCAGACCTTAGTAACTTCTTTTTTTTAGTGCCTTGGATATTTTTATTTTTAATACCTGCTATTACAATGAAAAGCTTTTCTGAGGAGCGAAAAACAGGAACTTTAGAGTTACTTTTTATAAAACCAATTTCTTTATGGCAAACGGTTTTAGGCAAATTTTTAGGTACGCTTACCTTAGTTATAATTGCTATAATACCTACCTTTTTATATGTGTACTCTTTGTCTCAACTTGGGCAAACTGTTGGTAACATAGATATGGGAGTAGTTTTTGGTTCTTATTTTGGACTTTTATTTTTAATGGCTAGCTATACTGCTATTGGTATTTTTGCCTCTACCCTTTCTCAAAACCAAATAGTTGCTTTTTTATTGGCACTTATTTTATGTTTTGTATATTTTTACGGTTTTCAGGGTATTAGTACTTTATTTACAGATGGTGGAACCTCTGTTGCAATTGCATCATTAGGTATGAAAGCACATTTTGAAAGTATTGCACGTGGTGTTATAGATACAAGAGACTTAATTTACTTTATTAGCTTAACAGTGTTTTTCTTGTTTTTAACAGTTATTCAACTTAAAAACTTAAACCAGTAATGAAAAAGACTTTTACCTCCGTAGCCATTGGTTTTATTGCTTTAGTTGTATTAAACATAGCATCAAACTTTATATATACAAGAATAGATGTTACAGAAGATAGTAGATACACATTATCTAATGCTGCATTAGAAACTGTACAAGATTTTACAAACCCTGTTATTATAGATGTTCTTTTAGAAGGCGAAATGCCAGGCGAATTTATAAAATTACAGTCCGAAACCAAACAAATATTAGAAGAATTTAAAGCAGAAAATAGCAATATAAAATTCAACTTTATTAATCCTTTAGAAACCACAGGGTCGTCTGAAAATGCAATTGCAGAAATGCAAAAATTAGGATTAACGCCTGCTAATGTTACTGTAGAAGAAAATGGTAAAGTATCTCAGGAATTTGTTTTTCCTTGGGCAATGGTTAACTACAATAACAAAACGGTAAAAGTTGCCTTGCTAAAAAATAAACTAGGCGCAACTACAGAAGACCGTGTTACTAACTCTATACAGCATTTAGAGTATTCTTTTGCAGATGCTTTTAGTAAATTAAGTATTAAAGAAAAAAAGAGAATAGCTGTTATTAAAGGTAATGGTGAATTAAAAGATATTTATTTAGCAGATTACCTGTCTACCATTAAAGAATACTATAATATTGGTGCTTTTACATTGGATTCTGTTGCTAGTAATCCTCAAAAAACCTTAGAGCAATTGCAAGAGTATGATCTTGCTTTAATAGCTAAACCTACAGAGCCTTTTACAGATAAAGAAAAATACTTGCTAGACCAGTACATTATAAATGGTGGTAAATCTATGTGGCTTATAGATAATGTAAGCATGGAGTTAGATAGTTTATTTAACCAAGAAGGGCAATCTTTAGCTTTTCCTAAAGACTTAAATTTAAAAGATTTTTTCTTTAAATACGGCTTACGCATAAACCCTGTTTTAGTTAAAGATATATACGCTACACAAATTGTTTTAGCACAAGGAGACGGTAACAACTCTCAATACAATCCTGTACCTTGGCCATTTAACCCAATGGTTTTTTCTAGAAATGATCATCCTATAAACAACAATTTAGAAGCATTGCGTTTTCAATTTGCAAATTCTATAGATGTTTTAGATAATAACGAATATAAAAAGGATATTTTATATTACAGTTCTCCATTATCTACAGTGGTAGGTACACCAAATATTATTAGCTTAGATTTGGTTAATAAGGCTCCTAATAAAGAAGAATATAACAACGGAAATAAACCTTTAGCTGTTTTAGTAGAAGGTAAATTTAAATCTGTATACAACAACCGCGTAAAACCTTTTTCTTTAAAAAACAGCAAAGAAGTTGGTGCAGAAAATAAAATGTTGGTTATTGCAGATGGTGATGTTATAAAAAACCAAATAAGTAAAGGAAAGCCTTTACAGCTTGGTTATGATAAATGGACAAACAACGCATACGGGAATAAAGATTTTATGGTGAATAGCGTAAATTACCTGTTAGATGATAGCGGACTTATAAACATCCGAACAAAAAAAGTTGCAATTCCGTTCCTTGATAAAGAAAAAATAGCCACTCAAAAAACCAAGTGGCAACTTATAAACATAGCATTACCAGTGGTTTTAACGCTACTATTTGGTTTTATATTTAATTATTACAGAAAGCAGAAATACGGTAAATAAGTGTTAATAAGTTTGTTTTCGTTAAAAGGACAATTAAAATATCTTTGTTTCAAGGATTTTTTAAGATTTTTAAGAAGACTTTAAGGCATTTGAGAGCCTAACCATAAATGAAGAAAATTATATAGCTGATGAAATTTATAGTATCTAGTACTTATTTGTTAAAGCAATTACAAGTTTTAGGCGGTGTTATTAATAACAGTAACACATTGCCAATTTTAGATAATTTTTTGTTTGAATTAAAGCAAAACAGTCTTACTGTTTCTGCTTCAGATTTAGAAACTACAATGAGTTCTGTTCTAGAAGTAGATTCTGATAATGAAGGTACAATTGCTTTACCTGCAAAATTATTATTAGAAACTCTTAAAACTTTTCCAGAGCAACCATTAACATTTGTTGTAGAGGAAAACAATACAGTAGAAATTAGTAGTAACCACGGTAAATATGCTTTAGCGTATGTAGATGGTGCAGAATTTCCTAATGCTGTAGAATTATCTAACCCAAGTACTACAACTATTTTAGGTGATATTTTAGCAACTGCAATTAACAAAACAATTTTTGCTGCTGGTAATGATGACTTAAGACCGGTAATGAGCGGTGTATTTTTTCAGTTTTCTCCAGAGAACTTAACGTTTGTAGCTACAGATGCTCACAAACTTGTAAAATACCAACGTACAGATGTTACAGCTAGCCAAGTAGCAGAATTTATTATGCCTAAAAAGCCTTTAACATTGTTAAAAGGTATACTTGGTGGTAGTGAAAATGATGTTACTATAGAGTATAACGAAAGTAACGCTAAGTTTACTTTTGATAAAACAGAACTAATTTGTAGATTAATTGATGGTAAATACCCTAACTATGAAGCGGTAATACCAAAAGAGAATCCAAATGTATTAAGCATCTCTAGAACACAGCTTTTAAGCTCTGTTAGGCGTGTTTCTATATTCTCTAACAAAACTACACACCAAATACGTTTAAAAGTAGCTGGTGCAGAATTAAACATATCTGCAGAAGATATAGATTATAGTAATAAAGCAGAAGAACGTTTAACATGTTCTTACCAAGGAGACGATATGCAAATAGGATTTAACTCTAGATTTTTAGTAGAAATGCTAGGTAATTTAAGTTCTGATGATGTTTCTTTAGAAATGAGTTTACCAAACAGAGCAGGTATTTTAACACCTATTGATGGTGTAGATGAAGGTGAGCACGTAACTATGCTTGTAATGCCAGTTATGCTTAACAACGCATAAACTAAAATACCCAACATAAAAAACCAAAAAAGAGGACGTAATGTCCTCTTTTTTTATTCATAAAATTAAAACTAAACTATTGTTTACGTTCTAATTTATTAAGCTTTACATTTTCTTTTACCAATTTAAGCTTTTCCTTTGCTATAGAAGATTTTAGCTTTTCTATAGCTACAGGAGATAATTTACCAGCTGCCGTATCCTGAGATAGTTTGTTCTCTAACTTAGCAATTTTTCTTTCTACTTTAGAAATGTTTTTGTTTTGCTTTGCTATAGAACTTTTAAGCTTTGCTACTTTTTTAGCCTCTTTTTCTTTCGCTTTAATTTCTTTTGCTTCTTTCTTTGCTTTTTTATCTGCAGCTTTCTGTTCTTTTTCAGCTTGTTTTGCAGCTTTCTCTGCCAATTTAGCCGCTTCTTCAGCTTTTGCTGCTGCTGCTAATTTTGCAGCCTCTTCTGCCTTTAAAGCCTCCTCTGTAGTTTTAGTAGTTTCTGTGTTTTCAGTTTTTTCTACTTTTTCTGTTTCTGTCTCTTGTGCTACTAAACTTGTTGCACTAAAACTCAATAGCATTGCTGCTAATACAATCTTCTTCATAGTTTATATTATAGTTAATGTGTGTTGTGCAAAATTAGAACATAAATTTGATATAAAAACAAAAAAAATCTACCTCTAAAGATAAATTTAGAGATAGATTATATAAAGTGTTTATTATTAATTTGTTATGAAATAAAAGGAATGGTCATAAATTTACTTGGCGACTCTCCATTTGCGGCTCTAACTGCATTTACTATTGGCATTATAAAACCAATAATACCTACAAATAAAAATCCTAAAAGTCCTAAACCAAATAACAATATACCTGGCACGCTAATTACAATATATAAAAGTAAGCTTAGCTGAAAGTTTACTATAGACTTCCCGTGCTCGTTCATACCATCTACAGTGTCTTTTGTTGTTAACCAAAGAACCAAAGGAACTATAAAGCCCCCTACTCCTGTACAGTAATGTAATAGCTGTGTTAAATGTGTAACTGCTAATAATCCGTTATCAGACCTTGTTGTTGTTTTGTGTTGATTGATGATTTCCATTTTTTGATTGATTTTGATGTTATACTATATCAGTAGCATAACTGCTTAAAATGTTACATTAAAATCTTAAAATTTTATTTTAATTGAAAAATACTCATCACCCTAAAAACAAAAAACGCCTGTATTTATTACAATACAGGCGCTTAAATAAACTATTATGCTTTTATATAATTAGTGCTTTGGTTTAGCTCTATTCATTTCTAACATATCTACATTTGTAGCTTCTACACCTAAAAAGTGTTTGCTAAAATAATCTGCTTTTAGCCAAAAGAAATACTCCGTCATACTACCAAAACCGTGTCTTTGACCAGGCATCATCATAAAATCAAATCTCTTATTTGCTTTTATTAATGCATTTGCCATTCTAATTGTAGCTCCTGGGTGTACATTATTATCTACATCACCAGTTACTAACATTAATTTTCCTTTTAAGTTTGATGCTAAAGTCTGGTTTTTATCAATATCATATTTATAACTAACTACACCTTTTGCATCTTTAACCTCTTCTACACCGTGGTGCGTTTCACTCCACCAACTATTATACATAGAGTTATCATGATTACCTGCAGAAGAAACCGCTACTTTAAAAAAGTCTGGATAAACTAACATTGCTGCTGTAGACATAAATCCGCCTCCAGAGTGCCCAAAGATTCCTACTTTAGAGATATCTATATAAGAATGTTGGTCTGCCAATTGCTCTGCAACATATTTTTTATCTGCTAAACCATAATCTCTTAAATTACCATAACCGTAATTATGGTACCATTTAGACCTGTTTGGGTGGCCACCTCTGTTACCTAAACTAACTACTACAAAACCAACTTGGGCTAACCTATCTAATCTGTTCATAGATACAGAAAAAGCTTTGTTAACAGCTTCTGTTTGTGGTCCTGGATATACATACTCTATAAGTGGGTAACTTTTAGTTTCATCAAAATTAAATGGCTTATACATAACTCCATAAAGATCTGTAATACCATCATCTGCCTTTACTTTAAATGGTTCTGGAAATTTATAACCTGTTGCCATAAGCGCAGACAAATCTGCCTCTTCTAACTTTAAAACAACCCTACCGTTACTAGATCTAAGTTCAGATTTAGGTACAGTATTTACTCTAGAGTAGTTACTAACAAAAAATTGGTTAGAATCTGACATACTAGTGTTTGTAGTAAAATCTCCTTTATTAAGATTTTTTAATCCTGTACCATTTAAGTTAATCTTAAATAAGTGCTCATAATATGGGTCTTGGTCTGGTGTAACACCATTTGCCGTAAAGTATAATGTGCGCTCTTTTTCATTAACACCAACAAAACTGTTAGAATGGTAGCTACCACTTGTAATTTGGTTTTTTAAATTTCCGTTTGCATCATACAAATAAAAATGTGCCCAACCGTCTCTCTCTGACCACTGAATTATTTCTTGTTCATTATTAAATAAAACAATGTCTTTAGCCTCTACATAAGTGTTAAGTTCTTCTTTTATAAGTGTTTTAACATCACCTGTATTAATATCTGCAACGTTAACAGTTACTTTTTTTCGATCTCTGCTGGTACTACTAAAATAAATTTTTCCTTTTTTTGAAAGCAATAACGTTGGTCTAAAATCATCACTATAATTCATTTTTTTAATAGGTGCGTTGTAAATATCAATACTCTGTTGTATTGTAGTGTCTAACTTTACTGTTAGCATTTCTTTAGAAGGTATATCAAAAACCAAAATTTCTGGTTTAGAGAACTCTTTTTCTCCAGGCATATGGTATTTATAAGTTTCTAAAGTTGGTCTTTTTTTGGCTACCGAATTTATAACCCACAAATCTTTTAAATCTCTAGAATCAGATCGTTGGTACACAAACTTTTTAGAATCGTGAGACCAATATCCTCTAATACCTTTTCTGTCGTCTTTTTTCTCCTCTTTAGTTTCGTTGTTTTCTCCCCAAGAACCACCACCATAACTGTAGTTTTCTACACCATCTTTGGTCCATTGGTGTTCTACAATTGTAGTATCTTTTTCGTCTTTAACAGCTTTTAAATAATTAGCTTTATCCATCCAATACAAATTGTTTTGTTTAGAGAATAATACAACTGTGCTATCTGGAGAAATATTAGCCCAACGTTTTCTGTTTTCGTCTTCCTTTTTATTATTTATAATAGTTAAACCATTACCACCTAACTTATATTCTAAATAATAAACTTTATTTTCTTTTTTAGGAGCTTTTTTAGGGGCTTTAGCTTTAGTAGAGTCTTTAGAAATGGTATCATTCTTTTTATCATCTTTTTTATCCTCTACTACATCTACTTTCTCTTTAGATGTTACTCTAAAACGTATTGCAGTTTCATTTTTAACAAACTTAAAATTTAAGCGTGGTAAATGTTTAGCATCGTATGGATCTTTAGTAATTAAAGTAAGCCATTTTGCCATTTTAGCATTATCAAATAATTTGGTTTTAGTACCACGATCGGCATCAACTAAATAAAAATTAGCACCTTCTGTAGTTTTATACTGGTACCAAAAACGATTTCCTTTTTTTAACCAGTTTGGACGAACGGTTGTAGAATGTACAATTTTTCTTAAATTATCTGGTGAAAATTTTGCCGCTTGCCTATAGTTAGGTGTTGGCACATTGCTAGTTTCTTCTTGTGCAAATGTTACCGTAGTACATACGGCAAACAATAGCAACAAGGCCATTTTTTTAATCATTTTTTAGATTTTTGAGTTTGTTAGGTTTTTGTTAGTTGTTAACAAAAATATAATTACACATCTTAACTATATGAGATTTAACTTTTTGTTATGATGCATAGTTGCTTTTTTACCGATTCACCATTTATTTAACAAGTTACAACTTACGTTATGATGTTAGTCACTGTATTTATTTAATGAAAAATGAATACTCATCAACTTTAATAATTTGTATTTTTGCATTTATGTTTTCACAAGATACCATAGTTGCATTAGCAACACCTTCTGGCGCTGGTGCCATAGCAGTTATTAGGCTTTCTGGGCCAGACGCAATTACTTTGGCTAACGCTAAATTTAAGTCTGTACGTAACAAAGATTTAACCAAGCAAAAAACGCATACCATACATTTGGGTCATATTGTAGATGATGCAAAGGTGTATGATGAAGTTTTGGTATCTTTATTTAAAGGTCCTAACTCGTATACAGGTGAAAATGTTATAGAAATATCTTGTCACGGATCGCAATACATACAGCAGCAAATTATACAATTATTTTTGCGTAATGGTTGTAAAATGGCAGATGCAGGTGAGTTTACATTACGTGCCTTTTTAAACGGAAAAATAGACCTTAGTCAGGCTGAAGCTGTAGCAGATTTAATAGCGTCTGATAATGAGGCTAGTCACCAAATAGCAATGCAACAAATGCGTGGCGGATTTTCTTCTGAAATTAAAAAACTACGAGAAGAACTTCTAAATTTTGCCTCTTTAATAGAGTTAGAACTAGACTTTGCAGAAGAAGATGTAGAATTTGCAGACCGTACACAGTTTATAACACTATTATCTAAAATACAACACGTTTTAAAACGATTAATAGATTCTTTTGCAGTTGGTAACGTACTTAAAAACGGAATTCCGGTTGCTATTGTAGGCGAACCTAATGTGGGTAAATCTACCTTATTAAATGCCTTTTTAAACGAAGACCGTGCTATTGTAAGTGATATTGCTGGTACTACAAGAGATACTATAGAAGACGAAATATCTATTGGTGGTATTGGTTTTAGATTTATAGATACTGCGGGTATACGAGAAACGCAAGATGTGGTAGAGAGTATTGGTATTAAAAAAACGTTTGAAAAAATAGAACAAGCACAGGTTGTGTTGTATTTAAGTCCGCTTACACCAGCTATAGAAAACTTAGAAAGTATAAAAATAGAGATTGAAAAAATAAAAAATCAGTTTCCGTTAAAAACACTTGTTGTAATTACCAATAAGAAAGATTTATATACTCCAGAACAAATAGAAGCTATAGAGACCGAAATACCTGCTACGCTCTTTATATCTGCTAAAACAGGTGATGGCGTAGAAGCATTAAAAAACAAACTTCTAGAGTTTGTAAATACAGGTGCTTTGCGTAATAACGAGACTATTGTTACCAACACCAGACATTATGATGCTTTACTAAAATCTTTAGAAAGTATAGAAAGAGTGCAACTTGGTATGGATGGCGGTATCTCTGGAGATTTACTATCTATAGATCTTAAAGATGCGTTGTACCACTTGGGTGAAATTACTGGGCAAGTATCTAATGATGAGTTGCTTGGTAATATTTTCGCGAACTTTTGTATTGGGAAATAAATAATCATATATAGTTTAAAAAAAGAGTTAGTTAAACTCAGTTTTTTAGTATAAAAAAACCGAGCTTACACTCGGTTTTTCTTTTATAAAGTAAGTTATTTCTAGTGCTCTATATCGTAAGCTAAAACTTTAAACTGGTAAGGAGTAATATTTAATTGAAACTCATTACTAATCTCCATATCATCTAAACTGTATTGTATTACTTTTTTAGTAGACGGTACAGAAACAAATAAATAATTGTCATAATAATCTATTGAGCTAGTTACAGATGTATGTCCTTTAGATTCTGTATCCATATCTACAGATAAAACAGTGTTAAATACTGCTGTTTTTGTAGATATATCTGTTACTTTTAATTCTCCACTCTTAGTTAAACTTACAATTTCTTCTTTATCCTTAGAAACCATGCATTTAAATAATTCTGTAGTTTCATGTATTGGTGTTATTTCTTCTGTGTCTATATCTATAAAATATACACCTTTACTTGTGGTATACCCAACAAATAAATTAGATGAGCTAGTTGCTAAAAGGCTACCAAACCATACATTTTCTTCAAAACTAGATGGGTAATCTATAATTTTTTGATCTCCAGAATCATCTACAACTAAAACTCCTGTGTTAGAACCAAATATTGCTGTAGTATTATTGCCTGCACTACCGTGAATACCAGATGTAACTAAGCTTTGCTCTTCATCTGATACAACTTCTCCGTCTTCATTTATAATGTGTACTTTTAAAGGTAAGCTGGCGCCATCTCCTAAATTAGTAACTGCTATAGTACCGTTTTTAAAAAATACCATAGCACCATGGTGAGCAACTGTACCTGTTGGTATGTGTTTAACAGCACTACTATTTACAATTGTTTCCTCATTAAAAATACTAAGCGTAGCATCCCCATCATTATAAACCGCTACGTAACCATGTTCAGATTTAAAATGAGTTGGTTTTTCACTTTCAAAACCTATAGCTGCTAAACCGGTTTCACCTAAATCATGACTATGATCTCCGTGATCAATTTCTCCTCCAATATTAAAAGTTTCTGTGTAATTATTATCTCTATGTGTTATAACACCATATCTACCAGATTCTGTAGCATATACAGCACCTTTAGCATAAGATGCTTGGTAGGTTTGAACCTCTTTACTATATGGGTTTAAAAAGTTAATTTCTGTAGAATTAACATCAGAAATTAATAACGAAACGTTTTTATGATCATCATTATGATCTACTTGATCATCTAAGCTGTCATCATCTTTAGAGCAAGCTGTAAATAAAATAGTTGCTGCCAAAAAAGGCAAAAAATTAATCTTTTTCATATTATGTTTTAAATTATTTATTGGTGCGCAAATATATATAAAGGAACTACTAATGCAACAAAGTTGCGTTTAATTTTTATTAATGCTTTAGGCTATGCGTATTTAATGCAACAAAACCGCTATACTTTTGATTGTTATATTAATTGATGAAACTGCTTATGCTAAGATTAACTCAAATTATAAAGTATTAAAAATGATACACTTATAGGTATACATTAAAAAAAAGGAAGCTTCTATACTTATAAACTAAATAAAGCTTATATTCTTTACTATATTAGAATAATTACAGCTCATAAAAATTGAAAGATACAATGAAGGCATATTTAGAATCATTTAATTTATTTAGTAATGAAGAGATTGAAAATTTTCTTGATATCTGCGAGTATAAAACATTAAAAAAAAATGACTTTTTTTTAATGGAAGATGAAATATGCGACAATATTTCTTTTGTTGTTTCTGGCATCTTTCGCTCTTTTTACCATTCAAATTCTCAAGATCAAATTACTTATTGCTTCACTTTTCAAAATAGTTTATTAATGGCTTATTCATCTTTTATATCAGGTGAGGGATCTAAAGAAAATATACAAGCATTAACCAATTCTAAAATAATTACTATTCCAAAAACAACCTTAAATAACTTAGCAAAATCTAATACTAATTGGCTACAGTTTTTAAAAATAATTGCAGAACAAGAATATCTAGAATTAGAAAAATGGATTTTTAATCATCAAAAAGATAAAGCACAACAACGCTATTTAGATTTAATAACTAAACAGCCAAAGTATATTAAAGAAATTCCTTTAGTTTATATAGCTTCTTACCTAGGAGTTACACAAAGACATTTAAGCAGAATAAGAGCTAATATAGATTATTAGACAAATGTCCTAGTCCTACCCTACTAACTCATAATAAATTTGCATATGATTTTTAACACAAAAAATATATCATATGAAAACAATAATTTTAATTGGAGCAAACGGAAAAATGGGACAAGCAGCGTTAACTGGTCTTAAGAAACATAAAATTATAACCGCAGGGCGTTCTGCCGGAAATTATGACTATCAGGTAGATATTACTAGTGAAACATCTTTAAGAAAATTATATACAGATGTAGGTCATTTTGATGCTGTTGTAAACACAGTTGGAGTATGTGAATACGCAAACTTTACAGAAATGACAGAGGAGCAATGGATGAGCACTATACTAAGTAAAATGATGGGACAAATAAACATTGTGCGTATTGGCCAAGAATATATTGCAGACAAGGGTTCTTTTACTTTAATAACAGGAATTTTAAATGTAAAACCTATTCCGTTTGCAATTGCAGATGCCACTACCAGTGGAGCTATAGATACTTTTGTAAAATGTGTTGCTTTTGAAATGCCAAGAGGTATACGCGTAAACTCTATAAACCCAACTGTATTAGAAGAAGCTTGGGATGTTTACGGAGAAATGATGCCTGGTTTTGAACCAGTACCAGGGAGACTGGTTGGTAAAGCTTTTGAGAGGTCTGTAGATGGTTTTATAACCGGACAAGTTTTGTATGTAGATGCATATTAAAAACTAATTTTATACAAAAATAAAGTGAAGCGCTTGGTATTATAACTAAGCGCTTTTTTGTTTTTACTTCGTTTACTCCGCATAAACCATTACATTTAAGACTTCTAATACATAAATATTTATATTTAGCTACATAAATAAACACCATAACTTATACCCATTAAAAAAAACTCCATAATGAAAACAGTAAAAACGTGCTTAACAGTACTTATAATAGTAATTGCCATTTCTTGTGGTAGTAAAAAAGTAAAAAGTGATAAAGGAGAATGGCGTAGTTTATTTAATGGCAAGGATTTAAGCGGGTGGACTCCTAAATTAAATCACCACGTTACGGGAGATAATTATGCAAATACCTTTAGAGTAACCAATGGTACTATAGCTGTAAATTATGACGATTACACAACTTTTGATAAGCGTAATGGACATTTATTCTACAATGAGCCATTTTCATCATATCATCTTAAATTTGAATATAAGTTTACAGACCAATGGTTAAGAGATGCTCCTAAATTTACGTACAGAAACAGCGGTATTATGTTTCACTCTCAAGATCCTAAAACTATTTTAAAAGAACAAGACTGGCCAATATCAATAGAATACCAAATACTTGCAGAGGAAAAAGAAGGTGAACCAAGACCTACAGGTAATATGTGTTCTCCTGGTACAGATATAGTTTTTAAAGGAAAAGAAGATGCTCGCCACTGTATTAGATCTACTTCTAAAACATTTAAATGGGACCAATGGGTACAAGGTGAACTTATTGTTTACAGAGACTCTCTAATTATACACAAAGTTAATGGCGTAAAGGTTTTAGAATATACCAAACCAAAAATTGGTGGCGGTGTTGTACACGGTTATAATCCAGAACTTAAAATTGATGGCACTCCCCTAACCAGTGGCTATATTGCACTACAAGCAGAAGGCCAAGGCATAGCTTTTAAAAATATTATGATTAAAGAACTAGAATAAATGCTCTTTTAAACTTAATGTAAAACAAAATGAAATTCTACATAAAATTAACTTTAGCACTAACTTGTATTTTCCTTTTAAGTGGTTGCCTAAATCTAGACTTAAATTTAAGGTTTGATACTTTTTATATAACCCCTGAACTAGAAGACACGCTAAAAATACCTACTGATGAGGACATTAAAAATTTAATTTCTGAACCATCAGTTTGTAGATATGTAACCGAAGAAGATAGAAAACTATTAGTTCCTATAAATTTTAGAGCTTTTAAAAGTACTGTTGGTAAATACAGAGTTAAGGTAGGAGATTTAGTAATTACCGAAGAGGTTAATAAGTATAATCCAATACGATTTTTAACCCAAGAAGAAGATTTTAGATCTGATGGGATGAGAAATACTTTTTTGTTTTTTTTACCTAGTGAAGATTCATTAGCTATAACTAAAGAAAAATTAATAAAGCAACACAATAGGATTGATTATGCAGATAGTACAAGTATAATACCTGGTTTAGAGTTAATACACTTTAAATACAATAGGTTAAAAAAAGGATTTGACCTTTTTCATAGTCAAAAAATACCAGGTTTTAATAAAGACATTACAGATACTGAAATTTTATATGAAAGTATTGACATACTACGTATGGCAAAACATTTAAATGATAAAAACCAAAAAGAACTAAATTGGGAAAAACTAGACAATGTTGTTCCGTTACATTTTCCAAGGTATTTTAGTAATTCTCTTATAGATACTATAATTGTGAACACCAAAAGGCAACCTAAAAATTTTAGGTACACTTACGAACCTAATAAGTTAGATTTTGAATTTTCAATTGTTAAAGATTCATCTTTAGTTAAATTATTAAAAGACTTAAAGCAAACGCCAGTTAAAAAAGAAATCAAAATAAAAAATAAATACACTAAAGAATCTTTACGTGTTCTTAAAGATCAAATTAGTTACTCATCAGACTATATTGAAATTTTACACACAGAAGATACAAATACGTTTATTATAGATGATGGTTTTGAGAACATTATTTTATCTTTTTTACCAGATAAAGAGCTTTTATTTTTTTTAGAGAACGACAATTCGGGCTATTATAATGATGAAATTTATTATAAATATTTTAAAGAAGTACTGCTTACTAAATTATAATTAAATACAGTGAATTTAATATGCCTTTAGATTTAATTTATACCAAAACAGACAAGTTTATTTTATCTAAAATTACTACTAGTTATAAAGTTTGGCAAGACAAATTATATTACTACAAAACCTCATTAAACTTTACAAATTTAGAAGAATTAGTCATTTTTTTAAAGGTTGATTATAAACTATCTGATAAAAATAAATCAGAAATATTTAACTATGTAAACAATAGTAACCAAGATTTTTTTGAGTTATCTGTACTTGATAATAACATAAGTATTAAGCAAATACATTTACAACTATTAAAATCTAAAGATACCCTTATACATTGGGAAGATTGGTTTTATATATTTAGTAAAACAAGTACAAACCATTACCATTTATGGGTTTTTCTTGGCGGTATTGCAAACCAGGTTAGAGAAATAAGATTGAATGCTGCACAAGTTAGTGAGTGGGAAGATTTAGGTATTACTTATATAAAAGCATTAGCAACAGATCTACAGTTAAGAGATTCAAAAATTTACAAAGAAGCTATAAATAAAAATAATAGGGTTTTATAATTCTAAGAACATCATCATTCAAAAATACAATAATACCTTACGAATATTAATTGGCTAATTACCGCTCAGGGTAATATACTTAATATTGATAGTTGTAATAGTTCTTTCATTAAAAAACAATGCTAGAACTAAATAACAATCAAAATTAAATCCAATGATAAAAAAAATTATAATTGCTCTTATTATTACTCTGGTTATTTCTTGTAAAAAGACTAGTACTAATGATAAAATAGTTGAATTAGAAAAAGTAATTAAAAAAGAAAAAATAAGAAGTAGTACCAAAGAAAGACAAAATGAAAGATTAAATAATACTATTGCTGGTCTAAGAGATGAAATAGCTAAAAATAAGGAAACTGAAGAGTCTAAAAATTCAATAATAGCAGAATCTATTGACATTTTAACTGATAAAAAACAAATGATTCAGCATCTCTTTGATAGTTTTGATCTAGATAATAGTGATGCACGTAGAGGTATTGCAGTTAGCTATTTTTTTTACTCTTACAATGGGTTTTCTGATTTTGAAACAAAAAGCGAATATTATTCTTATATAGTTTCTAAAATTGATAGAAGTCCAGAAAGTTTAAAAAAAATATTTACTCCACAAGTTAAAGATAATATTTACAAGCTTTTTGAAAATAATAAAATTTATAAAAACTCTGGTGCAGAGGCTATGTTAAAATCCTCATTATTAATTTATGATGATATTGGAGAAAATGAATATATACTGAAAGAAATATATTCTATGGCCAAAGAAGGTAATAATATTGAAATTGATGACTTTATTTCTAAAACTGTAGATGATAGCATTTTAAAAGAATTAAAAACTATTTTAAAGTATGAAAACTACTCTACCTATAAAAAAGAAACTTATTTAACAACTGATTTAAAAACTGAAGACAGATTAACTTATTTATATACATTTTGGGCTAGAAGACATCATGAAGGTAATGCAGATTATGTTTATGAGTTACTTAAAGAGTTTCATATTAATGTAACTACAGAACAACTTGAACCAGAAGAATTAGATGTAGATGAACTAAACGCAGAGAGTTTAGAATATTAACTTGTTCTAGCCAAAAAATTAAATAACAGAAAACAAACTAACATTTAGTTAAAAAAAATTATTATGAAAAACATTGTACTAATACTAACCTTTTTGCTTGCTGTAACTACAAATGCACAAGTAAACTACCTAATGTGGGAAAACGTAGATACACAACGTTTTGGTAAGGAAACATTATTTAAAACAGACAATAAACTTTTAAATGGAAGCTACAAAATTGCAGAAAACAGTGGTGCATATACAGAGGTAACGTTTGCAAATGGTAAAATGGTAGGCACTAAAAAAAACTATGATTTTTCTGGTAATTTAGAACAAGAAATGGTTTTTGATGAAAACGGAAAAGCCAATGGTAAAAGTACATCATACTACACTAACGGTGATGTTTTTGAGGATTTTAATTATAAAAACGGACTTAAAGATGGTGAGTGGAAAACCTTTGACAAAAAAGGAAAAGTACAACGTTTAGAAAATTACAAAAAAGACTTAAAAGACGGCAAGTGGGTTACCTATTTAAAGGATGGGAATACGGGTACTAAATTGGTAGAAACATCTTTTTACAATGCTGATAAAGCAACAGGAAAATGGTCTCAAAAAACAGAAGACAACCGTGTAATTTGGGAAAAAGAGTATAGTGCACCCAAAAATTATATTAAAAAAGAATATTACCCAAATGGTAAACTAACTTCTGTAGAAACATATATAAACAATAAAAAAGATGGTAGTAGTAAATATTATAGCTCTGCCGGACTTTTACTGAGTGAAAGAACATATGCTGCTAGCTATCCAATAACAGAAACTAGTTTTTATGATAATGGCAATAAAAAAGAAGTAGTAAACTCCAAAGACGGTTATAAAGATGGTTTGTACCAAAAATATTCTAAAACCGGAAATCTTGTTACAGAAGGTGATTTTAAAATAGGATATAAATCTGGCGAGTGGAAATACTACAATAGTGATGATATGCTAGAAACAACCTATACATATATAAATGGAAGAAGAAACGGAATTGCTAAAACATATAATGAAGCTGCAAAAGTAGAAAGTGAAGGATTGTATAAGAATGATGAAAAAACAGGCGTGTGGAAATATTATAAATTAAATGGTAAAATTTCTAAAGAAGTTGAGTACAAAAATGATAAAGTAGTTTCAGAGAAGACTTATAACTAAAAAAGAGGTTTGCAAAAGTTTATATTTGCTGCTTAAAAGCAATTAATGTCATACCAACTATTATCATCCCCGTTACAAGGGTTTACAGATTATAACTTTAGAAATGCTCACCAAAAGTTTTTTGGTGGCATAGATACGTATTATGCGCCTTACATTAGGTTTAATAAAAAAATGGTGATAAAAGGTTCTTATCAAAGAGACTTAAATCCGGAGGTAAATACATCTTTAAACCTTATACCACAGGTAATGACAGCAGATGCAGACCAATTTATATTTGCTATAAAATACATACAGTCTTTAGGGTATAAAGAGCTTAATTGGAATTTAGGTTGCCCCTATCCTATGGTTACAAATAGTGGTATGGGATCTGGACTTATTTGTAATCCAGAGAAAATAGACCATATTTTAGATCGTGCACATAGTGAAACAGATGTTACCGTGTCTATGAAAATGAGATTAGGATACGAGAATAGTAACGAAATACTAGAATCTTTTTCTGTACTAGATAAATATCCTCTAAAAAGTATTGCTATACACGCCAGGTTAGGCAAACAATTATATAAAGGCGGTGTAGATTTAGAAGGTTTTCAAAAATGTGTAGATGTTGCCAAACATACATTGTATTATAATGGCGATATAACAACAGTGGCTCAATTTAAAAAAATGAAAGAACAGTTCCCTAGCATACAACATTTTATGATTGGGCGTGGATTAATTGCAGATCCGTTTTTACCAAGTATGATAAAAAACAACACAACAGAATATCCTAAAAATAAATGGCAAATTTTTAAAGAATTTCACGATACTATTTACCATCAGTATGATGAATTACTATCTGGACCAACACCAATAAAAATGAAAATGTTAGGTTTTTGGGAGTTCTTTTCATTAGCAACTAACAACCCCAAAAAAACATACAAAGCAATAAAAAAAGCTGGCAACCAATTTAAGTACAAACAAGCTGTAGCTGATATTATTAAAGAACAAAGATAGAATTTAAATAAACACCTAATGTAATTTGAAATTTACTGCTTATAAATACAGAATTATTAAAGAAAAACTTTCTATAACAAAACAAATAGTTTATTCTAGTTTTGTTCTTTTTGTTTTCGGGTTGATAATACTTTTTTTAAATACTAAATTTCCATTAACCGATAATATTCTGCCAATAATTGCTCCCATATTTATAATTTCTATTCTATTTTTGGGTTTAGCACATATATATCAATTTTATGATTATGAATTAATTAACTGTGCAAAGGAAGGACACATAGAGTTTAGTACTAACGAGTTTATTATTGATTACAATAACAAAATTAACTATGAAGATGTTACTGACTTAAAGATTAATATAGATGCCTATTACGGACAAACTATAAACCAGTATTACGAAAATCCTATAGAAAAGAAGAGCTTAGGCGTAAAAAATACAATAGTTATAGCTACCTGGGATAAATCTTTTACGTATAACTTTAAATTAGATCACGCCATACATACAAAAGAACTAAAAAAAAACAATTTTTAATTTAGTCTTAAGTGAAAAATTAGGTATCAAAGATGCCAAAAAGCATATTAAATTAATACCTTCAGATTTTAACAAAACTGAAGATTATAAAGCATTTGTTATTAAGCAAATAACCTCTAAAAAAATTAATTGTACAGAAGGCATACTGTTACACGGTTATAGAACAGATAAAGAAGCAAAAGAGCTAAGAAGCAAGTATTGTGTTTAATTAAAAAGAAAAGCTTATGTCAATGATTATCCCTTTACTACTTATTTTATTTTTTGTCCTCATATTTTTTACTGTTAAAGCATTAAAAAAGAATAAAAAAGGCATAAGTAATATAGAGGTTACTGTATTTGTTTTGTATTTGCTTTCTTTTCTTTTGTTTGCTCTGGGTATACTTACACATATACACCAGCATACAGAAGCCATAGACCCTATAGACCCAGAATGTTATATACCGTTTGGCGGCAAACACATACTAACTCTTATTGTTTATTTTATTTTCTTTAATATCTCTGCTGGTTTTATATGGATTAAAGGCCGTAAACTACCTCCGTTATCGCTTGTATTATTCTTAGTTTTTTTAATAATCGGCATATGTATTAATACTGCTATACTTATACAAATAACCCATCATAACTTAGATAGCTTTGGCATTTATGCTGAAAACACAGGTACATTCTTATTTGTATTTACACCTGCTATAAGTTTAATTATTGCCGTAGGACTTCTGTTAAAAGTAATTAAAGAAGAAAAAATACAGGCTAAAAACAAAGTGTACAAAAATAAGTTTCTTAATAGTTGCAATACCTTTTTAGCTAGTAGATTTAACGAGTCCGTTTGGGCATTACTACTTTTTATTCCTGTTTTTATTATTGTTACAGTAATATTACTATTATTTGGACAAGATGTAAACTCTATTACCAAGGTTTTTACAGAAACTACTACTTGGGCTTTTTCACAAAAAATGCACCCTCCTATTCTAGACCATAAAGGTCATTATTTATGCACTGTAGCTGCTAAAGGAGATCCCAAAATTGTAAAGCCTATTCGTTTAGGTAAAAGACATAAGAATACTATTATTGTAAACAGACAATTACAAATTGCCAATGCTTTTGAAGAAATGATTACTGATATATCTCCTGGCTTACACTCTTTTATCAGAAAAAATTATGACAAGTATGGCTATAATCTTTCTTTAAAAATTAACTCAAAAATGGGGTCTAACATCACCTATATTTTAATGAAACCCTTAGAGTGGATCTTTTTAATATCATTATACCTACTATGTGTTAATCCAGAAAAAAAGATTAATAATCAGTATAAAATGTAACTGTAAAACTAACCAAAGTACCTATGAAAAACATAATACTAGTAACTCTCTTCTTATTTATAACTATACTCAAGGGTAATGCGCAGAGTATTGAAGAAATTGTTAACGATAAAGCTTCTGCTACTTGTAATTGTATAGAAAAAATTGAGTACATAGATAGTCAAGCAGATTTTGAAATAAAGCTAAAATCTTGTGCAGCGCTTAGTACAAAAGACTCTACAAAGGTAATTAAACAAACTACTTTTAAGGAATATGATAAACTTTTACAATCTAAATTATTTGAAAATTGTAATGCTATAGAAACTAAATTAACAAAACTTAGAGAAAGTTACTTAATTACTAATATGGACTCTTTATATAACACAGAAAAACAATATAAAAACATAGAAGAAGACTTACTTGGTAGTTATGGCTTATCTTTTGGTAATAGATCTCCAGAAGGTAGCCCAACGCTATTTCTTTACCATAATAATAGATATGTGATAGCTTCTTTTGGAGAAGTACAAACAGGTACTTGGCGCGTAGTAAAAGAAAAGTATTTGCACTTAAACCCTAATAAAGCTAAATATCCATTTAGTGTATATGGTCGTTACAATCCTAGTATTGGAGACTCTACTAAAACTTCTTTTTTGGGTGATAGATTTAGCTATAGAACACTTATTACGTACAGTAAAACTAATGAAAGCCCAGTAAACCTAACTCCTATTTTTAATAAAGATGCCAATTGTTTTGATTTTCCTTATGTGCACAAAACAACTAGTGTACCCCAACAAATATCTTTAGCATTTAATCAATCTTATGAGACATCTGAAAATCAAGAAATAACACTATATAACTTTAAAAACAATACTAATTTTAATGACTTTATTATTTTTGAATATACAAGAGCAGAAAATAAAATGCCCATAAGAGTTTTAATAGATGGTAATAAATTAGTCTTTGGGGAGCATCAAATAACACAAAAATCTCCTTTGCCAAAACCAGGCTCAGAAAATGACAATTTCATAAAAAAAATGTCTGCACTTAACTTTACTCCCAAAACTATATATTACAACTTTGGGTATAAAGAGTTTAAAAGCGAAGAAATAAACTCTAAAAGTTACAAGTACAATAAAAAGCTAAATAATTATAAATACAAAGGAAAAGTTCCATCTACTTACGAAGAAGAAACAAGCGATTATCATAACTTTTTACAAGTAAATAAATATGAAATGTTAGAAAATGTAACACAAGAACAAAAGCAATTTAAAATAGATAAAAGGTCTATAAATTATACTGTTTGCGATAAAAAATAAGCGATAAAAAAGATAAAATGGGATTAACTATTACAAGCGGCATTTTAGCTGACTTTATAAAAAATGAACCTGATGGCTATGAGGCTTATAAAGCTGAATTTGATCAAGTAAATAAGCTACTAGAATTAAATGGCTATAAACCACACATAGAACCAGACAAATTAGATGTAGAGCCTATACATATTGGCGGTTTCCCTTATTCTTTTCTTCATTATTTAAGACGATTTTTTGCGTATCATATGAATGATGAAAATTGGACTCCTACTCCTTTTGATAAAAATTTAGATCCTGCAGCAGATGCTATTGTAGAAGAAGAATCATCTATGTTTTATAGTCATCTTTTAGTTCACTCAGACTGCGCAGGGTATTACATTCCTATAGATTTGGAAGATGTAATTTTTGATACAGAAGAAATTAACGTGCCTGGAGCTATGATTGGTTCTTCTTATGGTTTGTTAACAGATTTAAAAAGCGTTGCAAAAAAGTTAGGTGTACAACTAAATGAAAATTTAGAAGTACAAAACAAAGAAACACTCTATAAAACCATTGATAATCAAGGTGATTTTTGGATAGAAAAAATAGTTTGGCTAACACTTTTTGAAGCTGCCAACTACAGCATAAAAAACAAGACAGCTATTGTTTTTAATTAATAAATGATATGTATAAAAAAGCCTCAATATAATTAATATTGAGGCTTTTACTATTTTAAAAAGTTAAACTGAAAAACTATAAACTACCCACAACTTTAAATGCTTTACCATTTGGTGTAATTACAATCTCATACAGTTTACCGTCGTAACTATAGTATTCTTTATTATCTATATAAACAGCGTCTGCCTCATCTGGTAAACTATAAACAATAGCGTCTGTAGGAGCTTCTACCACTTTATAATTACTACCAGATTTTATGTAAAAAGTACCTCCAAAATAATAGTATGGTTTATTTCTAATTACTACTTTTCTATATCCTGTAGGTATTGTTTTTATTTTTAATCCTATTGGTGGCGTAACAGCAACATAACGCCCATTATTATGCCTGTAATAATTACCATTAGCATAGTGGTAATTTACTCCGTTTCTTTTTACCACAACTGTTTTTGCTGGTAACGTACGTACAACTCTTACTTTAGGTTTTGGAGTTTTGTAAACAACCTTAGTTTTAGTTACTGTTGTTTTGGTTACTGCTTTTTTAGATGACCTACTTTGCGCATTAGCAGAAAATGCAATAAAAAATACAACTAAAGCAGCAACAACTATTTTTTTAATTTTAAAATCCATAATCTCTCTATTTTAAAGTTAACTACTATTTGGACTCTAAAAAAGAATTATGGTTTAAGTGTACCACTTATAAAAATATGTTAAAGGAGTGTGTAAAACTATATTTAATTATAGTAATTTTTCTTTTTCTATCTCTAATATTTCTGCTCTCGTAAGGTGCTCTTTTAAAGGTACAAATGCTATGTGTTGCGCCTGCTTTTTATAAATATTCCAGTACAGAACAACATATCCGTTTATTGGTGACACATATACTCCTTTTTTAGCCTCTTCTATTTCTCTTTTTGTTCTTTTATTCTCTGTATATTCTACCCAAATAACCCTATTAAAGTCGGACTTGTTTACTAATGTACCAAAATAATTACTTAGTATTAATTTAGGCTGTGTCTCTTTCAAATACCTATGTATTGTTGTTTTAACATATTCATCTATAGATTTAAAACCAACTTCATCTTTATTAAGTTTTATATCTTTTAGTACCCACTCACTGTGCTCTTTTTCTATATGATGTATTAAGCCAGCATAGGTATCATTTAAAAACATTAATTTTAAATTAAAACTATGGTAATAACCAAATTTATCTGTGTCTTCTTTACTAAATAAATCTAAAAAATACTGTTCTTTCTGTGCTATTTCTGTTTCTGAGTATTCTTCATCAAAAACCAGCTCAACAACATCATAGCTCCATTTTAAACTAACTCCTAGAGCTAACATTTTATCTTCTATTACAGCTTGTGATGCTACCACTTCTTGTTTTTGCATATAAGATTGATGAAAAGACAAACCGTCTGGATACATAGATTTAACATCTTTTTGATCTGCAATTTTTCCCGCATCAAAAGTTAAATACATTTCTATTTTTGGATTTTCAACTTCATAAATTACAGCCTTAAAACAATTAGGATTCATAGTTGCTGTATTAAAAAACCTATATAAATCTTTGTGTTTTAATGTAGTACCATAATTCGCATTTAAAAAAGCATTTAAATTTTTGGTTGCCATTTTCTCAGACAGCATATATTTATATTTTAATGTGTAAAATAATACAACAAGTAAAACTAAAATACCAATAACAATCTCTTTAAATCCAATATCCATAACAACAAATATAATGTAACAATTACTCTAGATCTTCCCTGTAAATAGTGATTTTATAATTTAGTTTTTTATTAAGACTACTAGATTTTTTAAGTTTTACCTTTGTTATAAATATTTAAAATAAATCTACTACTCATTTTGAATTTTTTAAATAATTACAAACAGTACTTTAAACAACTATACCGTATTACTTTTATATGTAGTGTAATTGGTTTGTTCCTTTTTGTTATAGATTTTGGGTATAACAAATCTCCGCAATTACAGTACGTTTTTAATGTCTACTACTTTATAGTTATAACATTAGGTATTTTAGCCACACTGTTACGCTATATTAAGCGACATAAGACTATAAAACATGGCGTTCTTATTTTTGATAGTGCTACAATACTTATCACCTTAACCATTTTATATGCTCATTTTTTAGGCGAAGAAGCACACAAACATATTTCTTTTTTATATAATGACACGTGTGTTAAATTTGCGATTATACTAACTTTTATAAGAGAATTTTCAGAGCAAAATGTAAACTATAAACGTACCGTATTTAATCCTGCACAGCTTTTTATAATTAGCTTTTTAGGTATTATTTTTATAGGTACATTGTTGTTAATGTTACCTAATGCAACCTATACCAGCATCTCTTTTTTAGATGCTCTTTTTACGGCCACTAGTTCGGTTTGCGTTACAGGTTTAATTGTTGTAGATACAGGCAGTTATTTTACCACATTTGGGCAAGCCATAATATTATGTCTTATACAAGCAGGTGGTATTGGTATACTTACCGTTGCTAGTTATTTTAGTTATTTTTTTAAAGGTAGTGCTAGTTATGAAAATCAGCTTTCTTTAAGTGATATTACTGGTGCTTCTAAGTTAGGAAAAGTATTTTCTACTCTTAAACGTATTTTAGTAATTACATTTTCTATAGAGATTTTAGCAACTTTATTAATCTATAGTAGTGTAGATAAAACATTGTTTAGTTCTTTTTTTGAACGTTGTTTTTTCTCTCTTTTTCATTCTATTTCTGCATTTTGTAACGCTGGTTTTTCTACGTTATCAAATAGTTTATACCAAACAGGGTTTAAACACAATTATATGCTTCATAGCATTTTAATTGCTTCTTTTGTTTTAGGTGGATTGGGTTTTCCTATAGTCGTAAATTTAATTAAATACCTAAAGTACTTTTTTGTTAGAAAATTATTTTATTTATCAGGAAAAACAGAAACTCATAAACCTTGGGTGTTAAATATTAATAGTCGTATTACACTAGTTACAACCATTTCCTTAACGGTTATTGGTACTATTATTTTTTATATTAATGAATATAACAATACGTTAAAAGAACATAGCGGTATTGGTAAGTTTGTAACTGCTTTATTTGGTGCTACCACACCTAGAACTGCTGGTTTTAATACAGTAGATATGTCTGCCTTAAACTTTTCTACCATTATGCTAATCTTTTTACTAATGTGGATTGGTGCTTCTCCATCATCTACAGGGGGTGGTATAAAAACAAATACTTTTGCTATTGCCACACTTAACTTTTTAAGTTTAGCTAAAGGTAAATCTAAAATAGAAGTTTTTAGAAGAGAAATTGCAGAGGTCTCTGTACGTAGAGCTTTTGCTGTTATATCCCTATCACTATTAGTTATAGGATCTGGAATTATACTAGTTTCTATTTTTGATAGCGAAAAAAAACTGTTAGACATTGCCTTTGAGTGCTTTTCCGCTTACAGCACTGCAGGCTTAAGTCTTGGTATTACAGCGGATTTAAGTGCGCCTAGTAAACTTGTTATTATTGGCATAATGTTTATTGGTAGAGTAAGTATGCTTACACTACTTATTGCTTTGGTTAAAAAAACCAAACACAGAAATTACAAATACCCAACTGAAGAATTGACTATAAATTAAACTAAAATGAAATATATAATTGTAGGATTAGGAAGTTTTGGTGCTTCTATTGCCATAAAACTAACAGAACAAGGTAACGAGGTTATTGGTATAGATACTAATATGAACCGTGTAGATATGTACAAAGAAAGTATATCTCATTGTATTTGTATGGATGCTACAGATGAGCACACTGTATCTGGACTACCTTTAAAAGATACAGATTTGGTTGTTGTTGCCATTGGCGAAAATAAAGGTGCCAACATTATGGCTACTGCTTTATTTAAAAATTTACAAGTAAAACGATTAATTAGTAGAGCTATAGATTCTTTACATGAAAAAGTTTTACACGCTATTGGGATTGATGAAATTGTACACCCAGAAGAAGAATCTGCAGAAAGATGGGCTAAAAAACTATGTTTAAAAGGTGTTTTAAACTCTTTTGAACTTAATGATGATTTTAGTATTGTTGAAGCAGAATTACCTTTAAAATACGATGGTAAAACCATTAGAGAAATTAATATTAGAAAAAAATATAACTTGCTTGTTTTAACAACAATAGCTAATAAAGAGGTAAAAAGCATTGTGGGTAAAACTAAAAATATCACTAAAGTTAAAGGTGTTGCCAACCCAGATAATGTACT
This sequence comes from Cellulophaga sp. RHA19, assembly GCF_002813425.1. Taxonomy (NCBI): domain Bacteria; kingdom Pseudomonadati; phylum Bacteroidota; class Flavobacteriia; order Flavobacteriales; family Flavobacteriaceae; genus Cellulophaga; species Cellulophaga sp. RHA19. The sequence goes on along the minus strand of NZ_PHUL01000001.1, from coordinate 2,533,096 downwards.
TAACAAAGATGATATTTTAGTAATTTACGGTAGCAATAAAGACATTAAAATGTTTTTAGATTAACTATCTTCTAATACGTATTCCTGTACCAAAATAGATGGTGTTTTTTTTATCTACGGTAGACACCTTATCGTTGTCTTTATTTCTTAACTCAGCTGCCTCCATAAGTACGCCAGAAAAATTACAAAAAAGTTCTAGGTGCTCTTTTATTTTAAACTCGTAGCGCAATCCTCCTAAAATAAGAGATACATTTATTTTTTTTGCTAAATCTTCTTCATTATTAACGGGCAATCCTTCTTGTATATTAGCAGTAAAACCATCTAACTCTGTTACCAATTTTAGTCTAGATTTTTTAGAGATATGATATTGTATGTTAGACTTAGGAACACCTAAATTATAAGACCACTTTGGATGAAACTTACGGTAATAACTAATAAATGGTAAAGGAAAAGAAATACCTCTGTTTTGAGAATATGAAACTCCAACTATTAAACGGTAGGGTTTGTCTATTGTAGTATCATCTCTTTTATCATTAATAAATACTACATCTCCTGCAAAAACAGCATCCTCAAAAGTAATTTTACTACCTAAATTAGAGCTAAAACCTGGTGTAAAACGCACACCCAAGCGCCAATCATTCTTTAATTTTTTAATGTATGCTAAATTAAATTCTAGCATTTGAAAATCCTGAATAATGTCTGAATTAAACTCTGCTATTTCAGGGTCAAAAGACATTTCTATATTACTGTAGTCTAACCCTAATAATAAATAATTACTATTCTTAAGTTCTATTGGATAATTAACGGCTGCTCTTGCACGACTGTAACCAAAATTAGAACTACCTCTAGGTAAAACTTTATATTCTATTCTTGCAAAATCTGATATTTGTGCAGACACGGTTACAAAACACAATAACATTACAAACAACAGACTTTTACTCCTCATTTAAATTTATTAAATTATTACTATGACCTATAAACCTTGTAAAGTTATTAATAATAAATGACTAAGTATGTTCCTATTTACAACTCATTACTTGATACAGGCAACATTTTGTCAAATTCTATAACAATGACCACAAGGTATTATAAAAAAAAAGCTTTAGACAAAGTAATTACCAAACATTAAATGACAAGCAATAAAACCTATCACGGCTAAAATAATGCCGACTAAAAAAATGTGAAAAGAGGATCTTAAAAGCTTAAATTTTCTATCAATGGTCTTCCCCAAATGAAATGTATCTCTTGCTATGGTCTTATATAGCTCATCACCTTTGTACATTAAACTAGTCAGTTCTTCTGTATATTCTTCTTCATTCATAGTATTAAAATTGCCATAGAACAATAAATTATTCGTGCTTTTACTACCGTGTGTAAGCTCTGGTCTTGTTGCAAAAACAGCATACCCTATAGAAATTAGGTTGGTAAGCAACATAATTGTAGCAGGAAAAATTAAATGCGGGTCTTTATCTAACTGGTTAAGTACAGTACCTAAAGTTATAGAAAGAATAAGTGCATTAATAGAAATGAGAATATTAGACTTTCTATCAATCATTGTGTTTAAGGTATACTGATTTTTAGACACCAAACGAAACAATGTTTCTGCACCGCGCTCAGAACGTGGCTCTACTTTTAAAAGCTTTTTCTTTAGCTCTTTTAGCTTCTCTTTATCAATACCCAATTCTTTTCGTAATTGCTTATCAATTTCTTTCGCTTTTTCTTTATCGTTTATCATATCACTTTATAAAGATATCAGTTGGTTTTCACTAAAATTAGGCATCTTAATATTAAAATGCTCATAAACCGACTTTGGAATTCCTATATCTGCTACAAACACTTCTACACCACTTGGCAATTTTTCTAGTATAGTTTTAGGAGCTGCCAAAGTCATTATTTGGTTTGCTTTAAAGCCAAATAGTTCTCCATCTTTAGAAATACCCACAGGAATATCTAAAGAAATTTTAAATGCCGATGATGTGTTTGCTAATGCGATACTCTTAATAAAAGCATCTGACAATGGCAATCTTTGAGAAAAACCCAAATAAGCATCTACCCAAATATCTGTCTTCTCAGGAATACCCTCTTTTGCTCCAAACAGTAATGCTTTTTTTAATTGTGCTTTAGGTAAATCTTTAGTGATAGAAACCGCTAAATCTAAATTAACATTAAAACCCCAAGCAGCAAGTCTACGTGCAGCTACTAATCCACCACCGCCATTATTTCCATTACCAATACCAATAGTAACTACATAGTTTTTTGTTGCTCTTTTAGCCACTAACCTAGCCAATTGTAAACCCGCATTTTCCATCATTAGAACAACAGACAAATTGTACTTTTCTACAGCCCAATAATCCATTTCTTTAAAAGCGTCTAAAGAAAGACTAGTTACTTGCATGCTTATTTTTTATAGGTATTTATGGCTTCAGTAAAAAACTTAACCACTTGCTCTTCATTAATTTTTGTGGTTGGTAACACTGCCCCTTTAAATCCGTCGTTTTTCCATTCGCCTAATGAAAGTGAATCAAACTTAGAAGTATCTAGCCCAGAGTGACCTTTGTAGCCACTAATATAAAAATAATGCTCGTTAACCATACTATCTGGCACAGCCAAGCCAAAACCTACAGCTATATCTTTGGTTAAACTGGCATAAGCACCAGAATCAAAATGATGTGGCCAAATTCGAATACTAGACTCCAAACCATTCATTTCTAATGTTTTCTCTATACTTAATTGCGTCAATGTTCTTAAATCTGTAAGCTCCTTTAATTTTGAAGCATTGAGTTTAAAGATGAAAGAATCATCAATTGAATACGGTAGATTATAATGAAAATCATATGTATATTTCTTTCCCAAAAACGTTTCTGAAGAATTACGTAGCCATTCCAATACCTGCTGATGTGTTTTTCCGTCTAACAAAATAGAAGCGTTTACTTTAGGCAAAATCCATTCTAATGAAAATGTAGCATAGTTTAAGGTCAACATATCTCCGTTTAAAGATAATGGATGCGTTTCTAAACGTTGTTTTTCAATTGAAAAACCAAGATTGGTATGACTATCATCTGACTTCTTCTCTAAAAAACTTATTCCTGCTGCGGCTAAATATTGTGCCGCTAAGTGCATCATTTTTTCCATTTTTTTATCTTTTTAGGCGTTAATACCAGCGTAGTTAATACCTGTTAGTTTATGCATATCATAATTAAAAGTAGATAAATCATCAAAGTTAAACTTAGAAATATCATCGTGACCACATGCTCTTGCTACTACTTTTATTAAATTGTTTGTTGCATCAAAATAATTGTGTAATTGCTTTGCTGAGGAGTCAATAATTAATCTACTACGTAACGATTCTTTTTGAGTAGCAATACCAACTGGACAGTTATTACTACCGCAAGCACGCATTCCTAAACAGCCAATAGCCTGTAAAGCAGAATTAGATACTGCAATGGCATCTGCGCCTAACATCATAGCTTTTGCAAAATCTTCTGCAATACGTAAACCTCCTGTTATCACTAAGGTTACATCTGTAGCACCTACTTTATTTAAATATTTACGGGCTCTTGCCAAAGCTGGAATTGTTGGAATGTTTATGTTATCTCTTAAAATAGTTGGAGCAGAGCCAGTCCCTCCTCCTCTACCATCTAAAATAATATAGTCTACGCCTACATCTAGTGCAAACTGTATGTCTTTTTCTATATGACTTGCTGCAATTTTAAACCCTATTGGAATACCACCAGTACGTTCTCTTACTTGCGCTGCAAAAACTTTAAAATCATCCACTCCGTGAAAATCTGGAAAAGTAGCAGGTGATATTGCTGTTTCACCCTCTTTTAAACCTCTAACTTCTGCAATTTCTTTACTTACCTTAGAACCTGGTAAATGTCCGCCAGTTCCTGTTTTAGCTCCTTGCCCACCTTTAAAATGAAACGCCTGCACATTGTCTAGCTTATCCCAAGAAAAGCCAAATTTTGCTGATGCAAGTTCATAAAAATATTTACTATTACTTTCTTGTTCTTGAGGCAACATACCTCCCTCACCAGAACAAATACCTGTACCAGCCAATTCTGCTCCTTTAGACAGTGCTATTTTGGCTTCTCTAGATAATGCTCCAAAGCTCATATCACTAACAAATAAAGGAATATCTAAACGCAAAGGCTTTTTAGCTTTAGGGCCAATAATTACTTTAGTTGCCACATTATCTTCATCTAGCAGCGGTCTACTTGCTAATTGCGCTGGTAAAAACTGAATATCGCTCCATTTTGGTAAGGTATTTCTATCTACTCCCATAGAGTCCGAAAAACCATGGTGCCCTAAATTCTTTAACCCGTTGGTAGCTAATTCTTTAATATAACCAGTGTATGGCTCTGTCTCTTCTGGGTGCGTATCTGCATAAGCTCCTAAATATGCATCTCTATTAAATGGTTGTGGACTATCTGTCAAATAAGCATTTATCTCTGCCTCATCTACAAAAAGATTATCTCCATCAATTTTTGTGGTAAACTTATGTAGTACCTCAGCATTATTATACTCAGACACTCCAGTATCAACTCTATAATCCCAACCATGAACACCACAAATAAGATTATGACCGTCTACGTGACCATCTGACATTAAAGCTCCTCTGTGCAAACATCTGCCGTACAATACAGAAATATCGTCATCAAATTTTACTATTACTAAATCCAATCCATTTACTAATGCGTGTTCTGGTTTTTTATTTTCTAAAGAGCTTACTTGGGCAAGTACAATTGGTTTTTTCATAGGTGGTTTGGTTGTAGGTATTATTAGTGGTTATTTTCTATTGCTTAATTTACAAAAAGAATATAAGATTGGACGAATATATAATAGAAACCTTTCAATACTAAAAACAAATCTTTAACAAACAATAAAAGCACCGCTTGTGCGATGCTTTTAATATAAAGTAACCTTTAAAACAACTATTTATTTAACTATTAAAAAACCAATTTTAATCTCAATTGTAATCTTACAACATCACTATTAAAATTACTTTTTTAATAACTCTTTCTGCTCTAATGCCTTATTATAATTTGCCTTAATTGTAGGATGACTATTAAAAAACCTTTTACCATTTTTACGCTTTAAAGTAACCTCAACATTACCATTTTTATTGGTATTTATATCCGTAACTACAACAGTAAGGTTTTTTAAACTCTTATAATTTGCAAGTCCACCACGTTTAATGATAAAGTTTTTTTTGGGTAAAATTAAATGTTGATAAGTAGCAGAAGATGCTTCTCCTATTCTAAGCTCTGTACCTACTTTAATGTCTGAATTTAAAGGTTTTGTATTTGCGTGTAAAACCACTACCAAACATAAACTCATTACTAATGTTATTATTTTTTTCATATTCTTAAAATTTTAGATTGAAAATAACAAAATGCAATAAAAAACACTAGTATTTTAAATATATTTTAACAAAGACAAAAGCACCGTAAAAACGGTGCTTTATATTCAAGATTTGAGGGGAACAGTCGTATTTTATTTTGCAACAATTATAAAATCAGATCTTCTGTTTATTAAATGCTCTTGTTCTGTACATTTAACACCGTTGCTACATTTATTTTTAAGTTTTATTTCGCCAAAACCATTGGCACTTTCTATGCGGTCTATATCTACACCTTTAGATATTAGGTATCTTCTGGTAGATTTTGCTCTATTGTCAGACAATTCTAAATTATAGGCATCTTTGCCTCTAGAGTCTGTATGCGATTCTATTTTTATTTTAGTCTTTGGAAATTCATTTAAAACAAAAAGCACCTTTTGTAATTCTATTTCTGCTCTTGGTGTAATGTCATACTTATCATAATCAAAATAAATAGGATCAACTTTTATTTTTTCTACGTTATCCTCCTTTACAATTAAGCTTTCAAAAGGTGTTAAAAACACTTTGTTATTTAAAGATGGTTCTTTAGGATTTTCTTGTGTTGCTATTGTTATTGTTTTTTTAGAATACTTATCCTTAGCAAATACAATTTTACTTGTTTGGTTACAAGGCAAAACAAAATTATAATAACCATTTACATCTGTTTTACTATTTTCTATTAGCGTATCATCTTCATCATAAATAGCAACTGATACTCGCTCTAATGGCTGTTGGGTTAGCTTATTATATACATTACCAGAGTACTCTAGACAGTTAACAGGTTTTGCTCCTTCAAAATGATAAATATCATCATCTCCCATACCACCATAACGGTTAGATGCTATGTAACCGCTGTTGGAAGCCATTTCTCTAATAAAAGAAAAATCGTCCATATTACTATTTATAGGTTTCCCCATATTTAGTGGTAATGAATACTCACTATTTGGTAGTATTTTAGATGCAAAAATATCTAAACCACCTAGTCCATAATGTCCGTCTGATGAAAAATACAACTCGTCCTTGTCTACAAAAGGAAACATTTCTCTACCCCTTGTATTTATAGTTGGCCCTAAATTAACAGGTTTACCCACCACATCTCCTGATGAAGATAATTCTACCATATAAATATCACTAGAACCATAACCACCATCCATATTTGATGTAAAATACAAATGCTGACCATCTGCACTTAATGCAGGATGACCACAAGAATAGTTTTTGCTATTGATACTTAAAGACATTACATTAATTAACTTATTATCTGCAATTGTACCCTTTAATATTTGCATATTAGATAACCCATCTGCATTGGCTGTAAGCTTATTTTTTTTGATAAAATTACGTGTAAAATATACAGTTCTTCCGTTGTTAGATATTGCTATGGTTGCATCATGAAAACTAGACTCCATATTTTCTAAAAACTTTTCTGGCACAAAATCTTGTTGCTTAGGGTTTGTAAAATACAAATCTAAATAAGGTTGTTTGTTCCAAGGATAAAGTTTGCTAGACTTAGCAGTGTCTCTTGCAGAGGCAAATACCAACCCTCTAGAATACATTGCGGGTGCAAAGTCTGACTTTGAGCTATTAAAAGGCATATTTTTAATAGTATATTTTGGTTTTGTCTTAGAAATGCTATCTAAATACGCCTTTTGTAATAAAATCATTTTTAGTTTAGTAGGGTTTGTATAATACTCTTTTAAAAGCTCATCTGCCCTATCTACATCCATACTAGCTTTTAAACTTTGTACTAGTTTTATAAGGTTGCTTTCACCTACTTCTTTTCCTTTTATGCTATATAACTTACCATACCAGTCTTTTGCATTTTGGTAATCGTTTATATTAAAATAACTATCTGCTAAACGTTGTATAACGTGTAGTGATGGTTTTCTTTTTTCTGATGCTACGCTCGAATATAATTTTATAGCTTCACTAAACTTAAAATCTTCAAAATAAACATCTGCTCTTTCCTCTTTACTTTGTGCTACAGATAATGAAGCAAAAAGTATACTTAAAATGAATAAACTTTTTTTCATATCTATATTTTTAAAAGAATCTTGGTGATAATGCTCTCTTTTTAGAATTGAAAACACTGTACTTTAAAATAACTTCATGAGATCCATTATTATAATCTCCTAAATCTGTTAACGTATAATCATATGCGTAACCAACAAATAATTCTTTGGTTATGTTAAAACCTGCTAGTGCACTAACGGCATCGTCATAACGGTAAGCTGCTCCTAAACTAAACTTTTCTTTTATTAAAAAATTACCAGAAACATCTACAGTAATTGGCGCTCCAGATACGTGCTTGGTTAAAATAGTTGGTTTAAACTTTAAATTGTTAGACAAATCAAACACATAACCACCCATTACGTAGTACTGACTTTTACGGTCTGTTACAACCTCATCATTATCTTTTAAAACAGACGAGTTAAAAAGATTTTGGGTAGATACACCTGCGTACCATTTTGTTCCGTACATAAATGCTCCTACTCCTAATACAGGACGTACATCTTTATTGTTTTCATTAAAAACAGGATCCATATTATCTTCATAAGATCCTTTAGACCAATCTATGTTTAAAATGTCTACACCAGCGTTTATACCTAATGATAGTTTAGTTACATAGCCTAGAGGCAGTTCATAAGCAAAATTACCGTTTACAGTAATGTTGTTAGATGCTCCTAGCTTATCATTAATAGCACTTAATCCTAAACCAACTTTTTCTCCAAATTTACCTTGTATAGAAAAAGACTGGTTGTTTGGTGCCCCTTCTAAACCTACCCATTGAGAGCGGTGTAAAATGGTTGCTTCTAATTTGCCACTTGTTCCTGTATAACCAGAGTTAAGTGCCATAGTGTTGTGCATATATTGTGTGTACTGCGGTGCTTGCTGTGCATTTGCAACACTTAATCCAAACAGACTAAGTAATAGCAGTGTATATTTTATATTTTTGGTTAACTTCATTTTGATACTAATTTGGGGTTGTTGTGTAGGTTAATTTTATCTTGCTATTTGCAGCCAGCCCTTAAGCGTTCTGTTTAACTCCGGAATAGCAATAATGTAATAGTAAGTACCAGATGGTAAATGGTCTCCTTTGATTAAAACACCATTTACATTGGCAACACCGTTCCAGTCGTTTCTGTAATTAACAGCTTCAAAAACTTGGTTACCGTTTCTGTTAAAGATTTGTACTGTATTAGACGCATAGTCTTCAATACATTTTACTTTAAAAAAATCGTTATAACCATCATTGTTTGGTGAAAACTCATTGTAAACAAATAAGCAAAATTCTTCACCTAAAACCTCTCCACAAGAAATGACTCCTACTTCTAACGTTTCTTGTTCAGATGTACATCCTGTAGCACCATCATAAGTAACTGTAATTTCTGTATTTGATAAATCTTCCCAAGTAACAGTTACAAAGCTATCTGTACTTGTACCACCTTCTGTTATTGTACCTCCAGTAACTGTCCAAACATAATTTTGCTTGCCTGTTTCTGTAGTATACATATAGGAATCTTCTAAACAGGCTTCTTCAAAAATACCTGTAATTGTAGCTTGTTCTGCTTCTTCTATTGTAATAGTTATTGCTAACCTATCATCACTCTCACATCCAGATGTTAAGTTTGCTACATAGTATGTTGTACCATCTTCCAAAACTGTATCAGAAGCTAGCATTGTACCTCCTGTTTCTGCATCATAATAAACAACAGCCGTTTCGTTTATCTGTATATCTGCCAAGGTAGCATTACTTGTGCTACAAAATTCTTGTGCAGTGTTACTCGTTGTTGGTGCAGGTTGTGTAAAGGTTACTGTAATAGCTAATCTTGTACTACTTTCACAACCATTTTCTGTATTAGCAACATAATATGTTGTACCATCTACTAAAGCTGTAGAAGGATCTAACATTGTACCTCCTGTTTCTGCGTCATAAAAAACAACACTAGTTTCATTAACTTGTAAGTCTCCAACTACAGGATTGTTTGCTTCGCAGAAAACTTGCGTAGTGCTTGTAGTAGTTGGCGCAGGTGTATCTAATATTGTTACTGTAATTTGTATACGCGGTAATACAGATAAAGGAACATTTAAAAGTCCTACATAGTAAGTACCACCATCTGTTAATACTGTATTAGCATCTACCGTTGCACTGCCTAATAGGCTATCAAAAAACACAACATTATTACCATTTACATCTAAATCTAGTAACGTTGCATTATCAGAAGCGCAAAAAACCTGATTTAAATTATCTAGTATAAAATCTGGAATTGTAACTATAACATCATCTGTAATACTACAAAGACCTCCTGATATAAAAACTTCTAATAAATTATCTATATCTGATAAAAGATCTGTACCATCTACTGCAATATTAAATTCTAAGTTAGCATCCAATATACCTGTGTAAGTTGTACCGTTTAGCGCAACAGTAATTTCATCACCAGCATTAACATCTCCTGTTACAGAACCTGTAATATTTGTTGCTGGGTTTACCTGGAAAATATTAATTAAGTTAGCTAAGCTAATATCTGTATCTAAAGTAACATCTACTGCTGTACTTGCAGAATCTACTATAGTTACTTCTACAGGTTTTAAATCGCCATCTGCATTTTTACAACCAGCAAGATTATCTGTACTACCTACATAAAAAGTATAGGGACTATTAACATCTGTTAAACCCGTAATAGATAATACTCCGTTTTCATCTATATTATAAGTTGCACCGTTTAAAACCATACCATCTGTAATTGGCATTGTTTCTGCGCTGTCTAAAAACCAATTATATGTTGCATCTATAGCACTAGAAGGTACTAATACAACTGTACTTTGTGAACATATAGGGTTTTCATTACCAATTACGGTAATATCTGCAGCTGTAGGTGTTGCTATTACATTAACAGGAACCTCTACTCTAGCAGATTCTTCTGGACAACCGATATGAGCAGATGCTACATAGTAAGTTGCACTACTGTTTAAAGCAGGAGTAGTAAATGTATCTCCAGAATTTACAGTTGCTAGTAAATTACCACCTGTTTCTGCATCATACCAACGTAATTCTACTGTTGCACCTTGTGCCGTAGCTACTAGGTCTGCTGTAGAGTCACTACATATATTTATATCTGTAGTAGATGTAGATAAAATTGGTTGCTCTGGAGCTCTATAAATATCATAAATACGTATTTGTTGACCAACAGCTACGTTTAATAACGAAGACAAACTAACGGTAACCCTATTAACAGATTCTCCTGGCTTAAACGCTAATACTGTACTATTTCCACTCTGTAATAATCCTAGTAAGTCTAAAGACAACAAGCTTGATGCATCTGAAGTATAAACTTGCTCTGTACCATTACTTGCACTAATACTTACATTGTTTAATAAGCCTAAATTAACAAGAGAAGGGTCTACAGCTAAACGTATATATATAACATCGTCTTGGTCTGAACCCGAATCAAAATAAATAGTTTGCTGTATGCTTGCAGCAACATCTAAAACTCCTAATCCTAATTCTGAGTAGGTTGATGCATCGCCATCTAAAGCAAAGTTAGGATTTGCAACACCTGCACCTCCTAAATTTAATAGGTCTAAAGATATTCCGCTACCACTAAAAGAAGTATAACTTGGTAAGCCGCAACCAGCTGTTCCTGTAGTATAGTAAGACTCATAAACACCTAATTGCCTAGTGTTGTTTAACCCTATTAAAGATCCCATAGAATTGTCAATACGTATTCTATTATATTCTTGGTCTGGTGTAACTGCTAAAAAATAGTTATTGTCTTTGTCTGCAACCACACGAACATCTTCTGTAGAAAAGCCATTAGTTGCATTAGAAAATTTTTCTAATACAGTAACTGCATTATTTTGTGCTTTTACAGCAAACTCCTGGTTACCTAAAAGTAAAACACCTGTAATGTCTGATAACAGACCTCCTAAACTACCACCCAATAGACTAGACAGTATATCGTCTTGAGTTTCTATTTTAGTGTAACTTGTAGTATTTGCAGGTAAATTTGTAGGGTACTGCAACTCTAAATGTCCTGTGTAAGCACCTATACCTACAAGTATTCCGGAGCTAGCATTTATGTCTGCTTTAGTTAATAAATTACCGTCTACTGCATTATTGGCATTGTCTACCCTATCTTGTATAGGAATTGTTGTAGCGTAATTTTTTGTTTGTGATTTTAAATTTGTGGTAAGCGCGAGTAAGACTCCCACAAAAATGATTCTAATTTTCTGGGGTAAAATTATTTTCATTTAGTTAGATTTTGGTTAAGAACTAATTTGGTATAGTTATAACGTAACCTAGCTCATAAGTATTCTCCACTTATTGTGTTTACTCGATGAAATACACCCCATTTCGATGAAATACATAAAATTTTAAGAAATTGAAGATTATGCAAACGTTTGCAGTAATTTTTAAAAATAACTCAATCTTTTAAAAATTAACTATTTATAAAATATGTAACAAAAAAAACACTTTTAAAACAATTTACATTGTCTTAAAAGTGCAGCAATAAAATAGATTTTAACCTAAAAAATCCTATTTAAAATATAATTGTGTAAAGTATAATTTTCCGTTTTCATCAGCTTTAATATTTATAGCTGTATATGTAAAATCACCTTCCATTACTTTTTTGTGAGTTGGACTATTAATCCAAGCTTTTACAACACCGTTTGCTGTTCTAAAATCTTTAGCTAAGTTTTCTGATACAAAATCTGCTTTTGCCTCTACAGCTAAATTAGATGCACGTAAATCAAAATTATCGTGACTAATTTTTCCTGCATCAATCATATAATCATTGTGCTGTGCTGCATAACCGTATGCTACTTTACCATATTCTAAAGTATTTAAACCTTTAGAAACTCTGTACTCGTTTACCAACGCTATTACTTCTTTCTCTAATTCACTAGAAGTATCTACTTGTGCGTAAATAGCATCTTCTTGCTCAACGCTCTCTGTAGTACAAGAAGTCATTGTAATAAATAAAGCTAAAAGTCCTATTGGTAAAAATTTAAATTTTGACATGGTAAAAAACATTTGTAGGTTAAATCTGAGACAAAGTTACCACGCCTTTAAAGCCTTTTTTTAAATTATCAAATGAACGCACTATTTTAAACGGTGAACTGCAGAATTGTGTCCTTAAAGCATCTATAAAAAAAATCGTCAAAATTTTTCATCCCTAAAATATGCAGATTATCTAGGGTTAGCCACTTTTTAATTAATAGTAAAAAAGTTAAAAGGAGAATACATTTTTATTCTCTACAGTAATTATATACTTTTAGATCTGAACTCAACTACAACTCAAAAATGAAAAAATTAGCGTTTTTAAAAGTCGTTACCGTTTTAGCGGTATTTAGTTTTACTACACAAACAAAAGCTCAAGATTTAAAAATTGCTGTAGATACTACAGTAGTAACAAACCACACTGCTACTATTAACAGCACTAAACTTACCTACTCTGCCACTACTGGTACGCAACCCGTTTGGGATAAACAAGATAATGTGGTTGCTACGTTATTTTATACCTATTATAAAAGGACAAATGTTAATAAAGGAGAAGAACGCCCATTGGTTATATCTTTTAATGGTGGCCCTGGCTCGGCATCTGTCTGGATGCACATTGCATATACTGGACCTAAAATTTTAAATATTGATGACGAGGGTTACCCTGTACAACCTTATGGTATTAAAGACAATCCGTATTCTATTTTAGACGTAGCAGATATTGTTTACGTAAATCCTGTAAATACGGGTTACTCTAGAATGGTAGCACAAAAAGACGGAAAAATGCCAGACCGCAAACAGTTTTTTGGTATTAATGCAGATATTAAATACTTGGCAGCCTGGGTAAATACTTTTGTTACACGTAACAACAGGTGGCAATCTCCTAAATATATTATTGGTGAGAGTTATGGTGGTACGCGTGTATCTGGTTTAGCCTTAGAACTACAAGAGTCACAATGGATGTATTTAAATGGTGTTATTATGGTATCACCAGCAGATTATAAAATATACAATGCAGACGGACCTTTATCTTCTGGTATAAACTTACCTTATTTTACTGCTGCTGCTTGGCACCATAAAATGTTACCTGCGGCTTTACAACAAAAAGACTTGTTAGAGGTATTACCAGAAGTAGAAGAATATACCATAGACAAGCTTATGCCTGCCATTGCTAGAGGTGGTTTTATAACAGATGCCGAGAAGCAAGAAGTTGCAGAAAAAATGGCGTACTACTCTGGTATGTCTAAAAAAGCAATTTTAGACCATAACTTAATGGTGCCTACATCTTTCTTTTGGAAAGATTTACTACGCAATAAAAGCGGACATACAATTGGGCGTTTAGACTCTAGGTATTTAGGTATAGACAAAATGGCTGCTGGCACAAAGCCCGACTATAATGCAGAGCTAACCTCTTGGTTACACTCTTTTACACCTGCAATTAACTTTTACCTTAGAGAGCACTTAAACTTTAAAACAGATCTTAAATACAATATGTTTGGTAGTGTACACCCTTGGGACAATAGCAATAATAATGTTAGAGAAGGTTTACGTAAAGCAATGGCAGAAAACCCATACCTAAAAGTATTGTACCAAACTGGGTATTATGATGGTGCTACAACCTACTTTACCTCTAAATATAGTATGTGGCAAACAGACCCAAGCGGAAAACTAAAAGACAGGTTTACTTTTAAAGGCTACAGAAGCGGACATATGATGTACTTGCGTAAAGAAGATTTAAAATCTGCTAACCAAGACATAAGAGCATTTATTAAAAACAGTGCTGCTAATGGTAAAGCTGCTAAGTATTAGAGTTTTTGTAGTGATATTAAATAATTTTAGTTTGTGTAACAGCACAAGCAAGATGCTTGCGCTAGCGGGGGGAACTAATATAATGTTCGAACAAAAATAGAACTAGTACTATGGAAGCCATAAATATGAAAACAGTAATTTATATATTTAATGAGGAAGGAATTATCATTGAATCTAATTTAAAAGAATTTTGTTCTAATTTTGAAAGAAGAACTTCATTTAACTTTACTATTCAAAGAAAAACAAAAGAAGTAAGCTCAGTTTATCAATTGTTTTCAAAAGACACCTTAAGCTATACAATATTTGACCATGGTCATGTTATGAAAATAGAAGGAGAAATTAAACAGGCCATTTTTTTACTAAAAGAGTTAGATGAGATAATAGATGATGAGATATTATATTTTACAAGCCCAACACAAAGAATGTCAAACTCTGAAAATTGTAAATTCCCAAGACAATCTAGTATTAAAGAAATAGCGCTGTTTTTAGATAAATTATTTATTAATGATGATTACACAAAATCTTTAAATATTTTATCATAATTAATAGAGACCGTCACGCTCGTGCCGTAAAGAGTAAGCAAACAAGAAAAATGCTTACGCTAGCGGAGGACTTTTTTAATGCCAGTAGCTTAAACGATATTACACAATGGCATATTTTTGAACAAGTTTTTACGCAAAGTGATTTAAAAAATATACTGTCTACAACAAAAGCTAAAGATGCGTTAAAAGAATTAGCTAAAATTAATAAACTTCAGGAATTTTTTCCAAATGAAAGAATAAGCTCAATAGATGATTTTATAAATAAAATAACAGAAATAAATGTATTTGAAACAATCTATAAATAATATTAGTAATTTTTACTTAAGTTATAAGTGTATATATTTATTCACAAAAAAAGATATTTTAATCAAATATGATGATAAAAATATATGGAAGAAAAACATTGATACACAACATTTACTTTTTGAACATAAAAATTCAGTTTTTATTTATACAAATTACAAAAAAATCGAAAAGTTAAATAGCCTAAATGCTAAACTAATTAAAAAAATTGAGGAAGATATATTTCCTATAGAAACTATAGAGGATAAGTTATGGGTTGAGACTTCAATTAATAATGAGTATCGTGTTTCTTCAGTGACATTAGATGATTTTGAAGTAGTTAATCATACAAGTATAGGTAATAAAAGAGTTAAGAAAATAATACATAATACATTTCTTTCTAAAAATGACACAGATATAAACTGTTATTATTTAGATACAGGAAAAGAAGTGTGGAGTTTTAACTTTCAACAGTATACTAAACAAATTAACAATCACTTAATTTCTAACGAGTTATTAGTAATAAATAATTTGTTGTTTTTATCTTTTGCAAATAGCAGTTTAAACGCCACAGGAAGTATTGTAATAAACACAGATACTGGTAAAGTACACAAAGAAATACCTAGCCTTAAAGGCTTTTTATATAATAACAATAACAAAGAAGTTATTGCTACTTCTGGCATTTTTAATAACATACAAACGTTAAGTATTTTTAATTTAGATACAGAGGAGTGCAAAACAACAACGCTAAACACTATTTTTCCTACTAATAATTGGAGTATTAAACACCAATCTAGTGTTGTTCACAATAATAAATTATACTTAGCTATACAGCAAGGAGAAACATTAATAGCCAGTATATTGGCTGTCTTAGACCTTAAAACAAATAAGATTATAGATTATTATGAACTCTTAAAAGATCCCAAAAAAATTTCTAATGAAGATAACTGGTATCATATAGATAAAATTAAGGTAAATGATAGTATGATTGCTGTGTTAACAGCAGGTGGAACTCTTCATATTTTTGAGAAAGAAGAAACTGATTTAATTTAGTTAGATGCATTCAACGGCACAAGCAAGATGCTTGCGCTAGCGTTGGTTTTACTAGTATAATAATCATTTTGCTACACTCGAATAAACTTCCAAGTATCAAAAAAAATAGATGTATTTTACTCTAATTAGTTGCCATCTATTTTCTCTGTTTAAAAAACAATATTGATAGAACTTACTTTAGGGTCTCAAAAAATTGAAAGCCTACATACACACTTTGCTGTCCTATTAGGAATTTGTTCGAATTCTATATAAATTTGAAAAAAACACATATGGTAAATGTATATTAATAAAATATCACTAATTTTTATTGGATTTTTTTTTATTGTTTCCTGTAATAGATCTAATAGTCAAATATTTTCTTGCTTTACAGATGACAATTTGTTAATGAATATTTCGATTGCAGAAGAGAAACTCATAAGTAATAAGTTTCTTGTAGATAATAGCCCAGAGAGTTATAAAAAATTGTTTATTAGAACTATTACAGATTATGATTTATTTAAAGGAGATTCCTTTGAAGAATTAAAAAAAATAATATTACCTCTTAACCTTTCTCAAGATTTTTCTTCTAAAGAAGTAGAAGCTTGTTTTATAGCTGCTACAAAACAAAACCCTAATATTTCAAAAATCTTAGAAGCAACTTCAAAAATTGATGAAATTAGAATGTCAGGAAATCTTCCAGAAGGTTTTACTTATGAAAATTTTGATATGACCCAGTTTATGAATGACAAATATAAAGTTACTTGGTTTGAGGGAGAAGAATGTAAGTTAATAGTCTTAATAAACATCTATCAGAATATTAAATCTTAAATTATAAAATACAAATTGAGTGTGAGACCGCCCTGCTAACGCGAGCGTCACGCTCGTGCCATAAAGAGTAAGCAAACAAGTAAAATGTGTGCACTAACAGAGAAACTAATTTACTATAATTCTACAAAAAAATAACTCTTAAAAATTATCAGTATCAGCTTAATAGCTACAAAACCCTTACCATTGTTAATAAGTAGTGCTTGGTAGTAAAGCAAAAAAGGGATAATCGTTCTATTTTTGCTAACTCTTTGTAAAATAAATTATGCGATATTTAGAAGTTGGCGATAAGCTTTTTAATGTAAAACGAGATGGTTTTAACGACTTTGCACGTTACTCTTTCTCAGAGGTTATTTCACTTACCAAAACCTTAGCTGTTTTAAAAAACGGAGTAAGATTGGTAAATCAGCCTCGTAAATCTTACATTATTAGTGATGTTGGTTATCCTGTTTCTAAAAACAAAGGTGCGCATTGGCACATTGTTACATTAGAAGCCATAAGAGATGCACAGGTAGAAAATGCCAAAATTGAAGCTTACGACTGGTTTCAAGAAAAAGAGTTTTCTTTAAAAGAAATTATGTTTATTCACAGAAAGTTTAAAGAACTAGAAAAGCATTTAGAATAACCTAAATGCTTTTCTAGTTTCACTATACGCTTTTTAGACTATTTCTTTTCGCCATTGTAAAAGTGTCTTTACTAATAATACACTTACAACTCCCATTAAAGCTAGTATTAATATTTCTGATATGTTAGAAGCTTCATAAGCTATAGCTGTTATAAAATGATATATATTAAAAATACCTAATAAAATTGCCCAAATTATAGAGGTTAGTCTAAACCACTGTTTAGATATTTCTAAAGTTGCTATACAAAAAAGCATTGCTATACCTTCAAAAAATATGCGGTACAAGTGGTGTTCTACGGGTACATCTCCTGTAGCACCTTCTATCATTAAACTCTCATTATAATACACACCAAATAAACCGTAAACGTGGTGCAGTATAAAGCCTACTACAATTAGCAACCAGTATATTGAAATTTTTGTTCTCATAAATTTTATTTTTTTAGATTGATCTTTTTCTACTTCTTGCTGGTTTTCTTGTTCTTTTCTTTGGTCTAAAACTGTTTTCTGGTATTCCGCTAGTAGTTTAGCGTGACTTACCTTTGGTACTTTACGTTCCAACTTAAAATATATAGCCAAAGCAACCGAAGCTAATACCAACCAAAAGGCATCTATTGTAAAAACATCTAATTGATTGTTTGCAAAGGTTTTCCAAAACCAGTTACCAGATACCAAACCATTAACTATTGGTATTAAAAATCCTAAAATACTACCCCATAACAAACTGTGTTTGTTGGTAATGTAATTGTCTCTTTTACTTTTAAAATAAATGGTTAATAGCAACCAGCCTACAAAAAATACGAGATATAAAATGGTTTGCCTACTTGCATCTAAATCTCTTGGTATTAGTTTAGATGCTATAAATGATAACGCTGTTATAGGAAACAGACTTAAACATATGGCCAAATACACGTGCCCTACTCGCCTATTATACAATTGCTTTGCTGCAGATATATTTTTTTTGTTACGTGCCTCTAACCAAATAAGTACACCTGATATAATTACAAAACAGGTTATTAAGGCTAGTATAAAGTATATTACTTTTAAGTACATACCTCCAAAATCTCCAAAATGCAGTTTACGTATGGTAAGCTCTACATCTTCTACATAGCTGTTTACATATGGGCTTTTTTCAGATTCAATAGTATTGGTTGCCATTTTATAAACAACTCTTCCGTTACCTAAAAACTTTTCTTTAGAAGCTAGTAAACCATCAACCTGAAACATCATATTAGTTGCCCCGTAATTCTTAATATAAATTTGCTGCGCTGTAAAGTTTTCCCATTTTTTATCGGCCTTAGCCATAAAAGAATTTACATCTAAAACAGTATCTAACTTTTCTTCTAACGGATAGGTTTTCATCATTGGACGTATATCCTCTAAAAGCTTATCTTGGTTATTGTTATACACATAATTAGCTGGTAACAATACAAAAACAGACATACATAAAAAGCAACTTGTAACTGCATATACAAACTGAAAAGGCAAACCTATTACGCCTAATGCCGTGTGTGCATCTGTCCAAACAGTTTTTAGCTTAGTTTTAGGTCTAAAAACATAAAAATTAGATACCATTTTTTTCCAATGTACAATTACACCTGTTACAATTGCAAACAAGAAAAAGAATGCTACAAAACCAGCTATGTAAATACCTATTGTTGGTAGTTGATGAAAAAAATGTAACCTGTATAATAGCTCTCCCAAACTATAAAATGCATAATACTCACTTATTTTATACGTTTCTTGATCTGCATAAAAGTAAGTTGGTTTTTCTGGTACATTAACAACTGTGGTGTCTTGTGAATCTGTTAATTGTACATAAATTTCTTTTTTAGCATCTGGTGGTATTATACGTATATCTCTACCGTAAAGTGTATGCCCTTCTGCTTCTATGCTTTTAATAAGCCTATTAAAATCTATGTCCTTTGGTGCTAAAATTTCTGCTGTATTTCCTTTTTCCCATGCAGTAATTTCATCTTTTATAAGAGCAAAGGCTCCTGCAAAAAATATAATGTATAAGGCTACACTAATTACAATACCGCTAACGGTATGTGTATGAAAAAAAACATTGTAATTACGTTTACTCATTATACTAAAGGTGAATTAAGTTTTCCTAGATAAATTGCAATAGCTAACAGTAGACTTAGTACTAAATACACTAGCCAAACCAACCATCCGTTTTTAAATAAAAAAGGAACAACTATTAATGCTCCCCAAACTATAAATATGGTATAAATAGATGTTGCCAAAATTACTTTTGGATCTGGTAACCAAAGCGCTAATGCTATATGTACTAATGATGCTACAATATAACCGCCTACAATACCTGCAGATATTTTAGCAAACTGTTGCCAAGGATTTGTTGTTAAATATTTAGAATTTGCTGGCATAATTTATAGTGATTTTTCTAATAAAAAGGCTACTAAAAAAAGTAGTGTTAGTAATTTGTAGTTTACAATTTTTAAAGGAGCTAACAGGACAATTAAACTCCAACTTAGCATTAAAATAATTGTAAAAATTATAAGCCCTGCTCCTAATCCAAATGCATAAACAGCTAAAAAAAAACTATATAAAAAAAGCACAATTGCTGCTATTTTTACACTTTTGGGTTTGTTATGTAACCAAAATAATAGTTTAAACTGTTTTGTAATTACGGCTCGTTTAGAGGTACTATAATGTAGCAAACAAGCAAGGGTGGTTACTAAAATTAATATGGTCATTTTTTAATTCTGTTTAATGTAAACATCCTAGCCTGGTACATAGCCAGACTAAGATGTTACTGCAAAAAATCCAACTTAAACTATTTTTAAAACTTATATGTAAAGTTTGCTAATAATGCTCTTGGTTGTTGTGGCGTAATGGTTGTCCACCCTTTATAATAGTTTTCATTAAACATATTATTAAGCTTTAACCCTACTCTATATTTATCTGCTTGATAAAAAACAGAAGAATTGTAAATGGTGTAGCTTGGCAAATCAAAAGTTCCGCCAGGGCCATAGTTAATTATAGAGCTTTCACTAGCTCCATTTAAACCAAAACCTACTCCAAAACCTTCTAAACTACCAACCTGAAACTCATAATTTGCCCAAAGGTTGTATAACGTTTCAGCTCCTGCTTCTACAGGGCGTGTACCTGCTAAAATAGCATTATCGGTCTTTGTAATTTCACTATCATTATTACTAAAACCAGCTTTAATATTTAATCCGTTAATAGGGTTTGCATTAATTTCTATCTCTAAACCTTTACTTTCTACTTCACCATCTTG
This sequence comes from Cellulophaga sp. RHA19, assembly GCF_002813425.1. Lineage (NCBI taxonomy): Bacteria > Pseudomonadati > Bacteroidota > Flavobacteriia > Flavobacteriales > Flavobacteriaceae > Cellulophaga > Cellulophaga sp. RHA19. Next base: position 2,512,333 of record NZ_PHUL01000001.1, on the reverse strand, counting down.
TATTTTATTAAATGTAGATGTTGGGTCTGTCATAACTTTATCAGACACCGTAATATCATAATAACTAACCGTTGCATTTAATTTGCCATTAAATAAGTTTGTTTTAAAACCAAACTCTAACTGGTTTGCTTGCTCTGGATCAAAAGATTTAAGGGTTTGTGGGCCATCTGCAGGATCACCAACTAGACTAGGCGCAATATTTGTAAATCCGTTTTGGTAATTAGCAAAAACAGATAGTTTGTCTAAAATTGGTTGGTATAAAACACCAAACTTAGGAGAAAATGCCGTTTGCGCATAATCATCTACATCTGTAGTAACATCACCTTCATTATCAAACCTATCTACACGTAAACTTGCCATTGCAGATAAAGCTGGCGTAATATTTAAAACATTAGATACATAAGCACTGTAGGTACTAGTTTCTGATTTTATATTGTTAGCTGTTTGTGATGCCAAGACAGACAATACTCCTGCCTCTGTTAGCGGGTAAGCATCTGTTTCTACTTCTGGTGTAAAAGGGTTATCACCGTTTGTATCTCCGTTTGGTAATACGTTACCATAAAAAGAGTAACCAGAACTTTGGTTTATGTTTGTTGCTTGGTAATAATCTAAACCAGCTACTACTCTATTACGTAAAGTTCCTATTTTAAAATCTCCTATAAAATTTTGTTGTATGTCTGTTGTATTAGTTGTGCTATTCTCTTTATTTATCATTCTAGAGAATGTATTAGGATCTAATGTTCCGTACTCATATAAATAAGAGTAATATCCTTTTGAAGATGTATTACTTTTAGATAATATGGTTTGCGATTTCCAAGCATCAGATAACTTATAATCCATTTCTACCCTGTAATTAGATGTAGGATTCTCTATAGACAAATCATTAGAGGTGTATGATAATTTATTATTATACCCCAACTCTGAAATGCTTGAAGATGCAGATACTGCTGCTCTATTTAAAAACAATGATGTTGCATTTGTTTGTTCAGACTCAGTAATTTCTGCGTAAACAGAAAAAGATAATTTGTTATTTACACGATAAGATAAAGAGGGTGCTACAAAAAACGATTTTTGAAAACCAGCATCTTGGAAACTATCTTCTGTATGGTATGCTGTATTTAATCTAAAATAGATGTCATTATTTTTATCTAACGCTGTATTAAAATCACCAGATATAACAGACAATCCATAAGAACCTGCTGTTAAAGAAATTTGACCTCCGTATCCTTTGTAAGGCTTTTTTGTAACTGTATTAATTAAGCCACCGTAAGACGTTACAGAGCTACCAAATAATGTAGCAGATGGTCCCTTTATAACTTCTATACGCTCTATATTTGCTGCATTTATAGTACCATTTGTTAAACCTGGCATACCATTAACCAACTGCGGTTGCACACTAAACCCACGAATACTATAGTACCCAGAACCATCACCACCACGTCCTGTAGAACTCCATAACTTGTCTACACCAACTGCATTTTTTAATGCATCATCAAACTTTGTTGTTATTTGAGACACTAATAAATCTGATGTAATGGTATTGTAAACCTGAGTGTTTTCTAAATCTTTTAAAGGTAATTTTGCTACATACGCAGTTTCTTTTCTAGAGAACTTATTTCTTCGCTCACCATTAACTACTACTTCTTTTAAAATTTCATTACCCTCATAAAGTTGTACTGTATCTAGAGTGTTTTCCACTCCTGTGGTAATAGTTACTATTACCTCTTTAGTTTTAAACCCAATATAAGAAACTAAAACTGTATAACTACCTGCTTCCAAATTTGATATACTAAAAGCTCCATCATAATTTGTTTGTGCTCCTAAACCTGTACCTACTACAGAAACGTTTACACCCATTAACGGGTTATTTTCTACATCTGTAACTTTTCCTGTTAGCTTACTTTCTTGTGCATTTGCAACAAATAATGCCACAAATAAAAATGCTAACGTAATTAAATTCTTCATTATTCTTATTTAGATTTATTTAAAATAATATTTATAATGCAAACATATTACAGGAAACAATACGAACCAAACATTATTTTTATTTATTCTAAATAAACTTAAAATCATACTATGTATTACTTTCACAACTACATAAAAAAAACAGAATTATGGACTTTTAACAGTTGTCTTACTCACTATTTATTAAATTTGACATACTATGATAGAGGAACTAAAAAACAGCTACGGTAATTTATTTGAAAAAGAATTATTACAAGAAATTCTTGAAGTTGCAACCTATAAAGAAGTTCCTGAGGGTTTTAAAATGATAGAAATAGGAGACTATGTAAAATCTATGCCTTTGCTAGTTTCTGGTGCCATAAAAATACTTAGAGAAGATAAAGATGGAGATGAACTACTACTCTACTATTTAGAAAAAGGAGAAACTTGCACAATGACAATGGCTTGTTGTATTGGACATAAAAAAAGTGAAATTAGAGCCATAGCAGAGACTAACACTAAGTTAATTATGGTTCCTATAGAGAAAATGGAAATATGGACCAGCAAATATAAATCTTGGAGAGATTTTGTTTTTGAAAGCTATCACAATCGTATTAACGAGCTCCTACAAACAGTAGATAGTGTTGCTTTTTTAAATATGGATCAACGACTTTTAAATTACTTAAAAGAAATGTCTCGTGTAACCAAAAGCATTACAATAAACAAAACGCATCAAGAAATTGCTTATGATCTTCATAGCTCTAGAGTAGTAATATCTAGACTATTAAAAAAATTAGAGAAACTTGGTAAAATAGAATTACATAGAAATAGCCTTAAAATCATAAATCTAAGTTAAGTGTAACATAAGTTACTGTAACACATATTAATAACTCATAAGTTTGTAGTCCAAATTTAAAACTACATAGTTATGATTATTGAACAAATATATACAGGCTGCCTATCTCAAGGCGCATACTACATAGAAAGTAATGGCGAGGCTGCTATTATAGATCCTTTAAGAGAAACCTCTCCTTACACCACAAGAGCTAAAGAGAATAACGCTACAATTAAATATATTTTTGAAACTCATTTTCACGCAGATTTTGTTAGCGGACACGTTACATTAGCTCAAAAAACTGGAGCTCCTATCGTATACGGACCTATGGCAGACCCTTCTTTTGATGCTATTATAGCTAAAGACAATCAGGAATTTAAAATTGGTAATGTTACAATAATTGCCTTACATACGCCTGGTCATACAATGGAAAGTACTACCTATCTTTTAAAAGATGAAAACGGAAACGACCACGCTATTTTTAGCGGAGACACCTTATTTTTAGGTGATGTAGGTAGGCCAGATTTAGCGCAAAAAGCAGGTGAAATTACAGAAGAAGATTTAGCTGGCTTTTTGTTTGATAGTTTACGTAATAAAATTATGCCTTTAGCAGATACTGTTTTAGTATACCCTGCACACGGAGCTGGTTCTGCTTGCGGAAAAAACCTAAGTAAAGACACCGTTGATACGCTTGGTAACCAAAAGAATACGAACTATGCTTTACGTGCTAATATGACTAAAGCTGAGTTTATAAAAGAGGTTACAGATGGTTTATTACCGCCTCCTAGTTACTTTCCGTTAAATGTAAAAATGAATAAAGAAGGATATGATGATATTGCCGATATTATAAAAAGAGGTACAATAGCATTAGACCCAGATATGCTTGAAGCTTTAGCTAACAGAACAGGAGCTATTATTTTAGATGTTAGACACCAAGACGATTTTGCAAAAGGGCACATTCCTAGATCTATTTTTATTGGTTTAGATGGTAGTTTTGCTCCTTGGGTTGGCGCATTAATTGCAGATGTAGAACAACCTATAATTTTGGTTACTCCAGAAGGTAAGGAAGAAGAAACAGTTATAAGATTATCTAGAGTTGGATTTGACAATACTTTAGGGTATTTAAAAGGCGGATTTAATGCTTGGAAAAAAGCCGCTAAAGAGTATGATACTGTGAATACTACAACTGCGTCTAATTTAAGTAATGAATTAGATAGTAGTACCAAAGTTTATGATGTTAGAAAAGAGAGTGAGTACCTTTCTGAACATATGATTGGAGCTATTAATACTCCTTTAGATTTTATAAATAAGTATATAAAAGATTTTCCTTCTAATGAAAACTTTTATATTCACTGTGCTAGTGGTTACAGAAGTATGGTTGCTGCATCTATCTTAAAAAGCAGAGGCATACATAATTTAATTAATGTAAACGGAGGTTTTAATGCTATAAAAGATATTAAAATACCTGTAAGCAACTATGTTTGCCCATCTACATTGTAAAAAATAAAAAATGCTAAGGCTTTATTAATTTTATCGCTTTAGCATTTTTCTTTTTTAATCAATTACCTTTAATACGTTTCCACAAATCTGCTAGTAGTTTTTTAGCCTGAGCTCTATTTTTTGGCTTTTCTTCAAAAACAATAGTCCCATTCTCATAAGTGTTTATCTTGTAGCTAAAAACAAAATCGTGTGCCTTATAATTCATACTTAATGTTCCAAAACGCAAATCATTAAAATACAAGTTATCGTTATAAATATCTACGGTATACCAACCTTTACTAATAGCAATCATCCTTTGTACTTTAGTATTGTTAAGTAAATCACCTAATAAATGATGGTTTTTAGTGTATTTTGAAAATTTGATTGGCTTTGTATCAAAAAAAGAATAATGTCCAATATAATAAGCATTTTTAGTCTCTACATTGGCAGTCCATAAAATTGTATTTAAGGGAGATGGTTTTGTTTCAATTTCTGTATAAGCTATATTTTGTTCTTCTAATTGTTTTTTAAATTGATAAAAAGCAGCACTTTTTAAAGCAAAAGTTAACGCCAAATAACTACTACTTAGTATTAAACCCAAGTTATTGTATTTTCTACGTTTAGGATCTGTCTTCTTTTGAAACATTGTTAAAATAAGAAACACTAAAAATGGTACTGTATACAAGGGGTCTACAACAAAAATAGTTTTAAATGCCAATCGGTTTTCTAAAGGCCAAAACAACTGTGTACCCCACGTTGTATGTGCATCTAATATTGGGTGCGTTACAAATGCTAAAAAAAAAAGCCAACACCAACCTTTAAAATCCTTGTACTTTTCAAACCTAGTAACCAACCACGCAAAAATTGGCGCAAATAAAACTGAAAATAACACCGAATGTGTAAAACCACGATGTAGTTCTAAGCCTGTAACAGTATCTGTATAAAAAGATGCAAAAGTATCTAAATCTGGTATTGTACCTGCAATAGCACCATAAAGCATTGCTTTGTTTCCTATTTTTTTTCCTAAAACAGCTTCACCTACTGCTGCTCCTAATACTATTTGCGTTAAAGAATCCATATATAAATTATAGTATCACAAAACTAAGCTATTAAGTTTAAAAATGTCTAAAACATTAAATTACTGTGCTTAGTAACATAAGTTACTTACCGTCTCAATAAAATAAAGTTACTTTGTAAATATTATAACTATTTTATTAGCAAAAATGGATTCAATTTTTCAACCTTGGCCGTGGTATGTGTCTGGCCCCTTAATAGCCTTAGTATTATTTTTATTACTCTTTGTTGGTAAAAACTTTGGTATGTCTAGTAATCTTAGAACACTGTGTACCATTTGCGGAGCAGATAAAAAGTCGGACTTTTTTAAGTTTGATTGGAAAAACCAAAGATGGAATTTGATTGTGATGATTGGAGCCATTATTGGCGGCTATATTGGTGCTAATTTTTTAACAGAAACTACTGCCGTAGACATAAATCCAGAGACCATAAAAAATTTACAAGAACTTGGCTTTTCTAGTGCTGGTAATGCTTACTTACCAACAGAACTTTATAGTTTAGATGCCTTAACAGATATAAAAAGTATTATAATATTAGCTATAGGTGGACTTTTAGTAGGTTTTGGAACTAGGTATGCAGGTGGCTGCACATCTGGGCACGCAATATCTGGCTTAAGTAACTTACAGTTACCATCTTTAATAGCTGTTATTGGCTTTTTTATTGGTGGTTTATTTATGATTCACGTATTATACCCTTTAATTTTTTAAGACTATGAGAACCCTTTTATATTTACTTATCGGCATTTTATTTGGTATTACTATGTTTAAGTCCGAAGCCGCATCTTGGTTTCGTATTTATGAGATGTTTCAACTACAGTCTTTTCATATGTACGGTATTATAGGCTCTGCTGTTGGACTAGGTGTTATTATTACACAACTTATTAAACGTTATAAATTAAAATCTATTCACGGAGAAGAAATAAAGTTTATTCCTAAAAACAAAAGTATTAGCAGGTATCTTTTTGGTGGTATTATTTTTGGTTTAGGTTGGGCATTAGCAGGTGCTTGTCCTGGACCTATGTTTACTTTAGTAGGCGCAGGTTTTGCTCCTATTTTAATTGTAATTGCTTTTTCAATCTTAGGAACATTTTTATATGGTATTCTTAGAGATAAATTACCACATTAAATTTATTTAAAATCTTTAGTTTAATGTTTTATAAGTAAAACATCACGCTAAAATTACATCATACAATAAAAAAAGGCTTCATAATTAAATGAAGCCTTTTTTGTTTTTACTTTAAATTTAGAACAATAATTATTCTTTATCTAAAACTAAATGCTCTATAAAAAATTCCATCATTCTACTGGTATCCATTGCTGTGTGTCCTTTATCCGGACCAATTTGTACTTCAAAACTTTTACCAGCATCTTGCAATGCTTTTATAAATTGTAAAGAGTTTGCTGGGTGTACATTGTTATCACTAGTACCAAAGAAAATCATTAACTCACCTTGTAAATCTTTAGCCATAGTAATTAAACTACTTGCCTCATACCCTTTTTTATTTTCTTCTAATAGGCCCATATAACGCTCTGTATACACGTTATCATAATTACGCCAATCTGTTACTGCAGAGTTTGCAACAGCCGCATGGAAAACCTCTGGGTAACGCAATAATAAAGTTGCAGATGTAGTACCACCGTATGATGTACCATAAACACCAACTTTATTTTTATTAAAATAAGGTCTGTTATATAAAGATTTTATACCTGCTGCAAAATCATCCATTTCTGTAAAACCTAAGTTTTGGTATAAATTATCTAACAATCTTTTACCTCTACCTTTTACGTTTCTACCATCTACCTCTGCTACTAAAAAACCAAATTCTGTTAATGGGTTTGGTGTTGTAAAACGCTCTGTAAACTCGTTAGTTGCAGGGCCACCGTAGTTGCTTAAAAGAAGTGGATATTTTTTATTAGGGTCAAAATTAGAAGGAAAATGTAAAAACCCGTGTAATTCTGTTTTACCATCTGCAGAAGTAAACGTAAATGCTTCTACAGTTTTTAAACCTAACTTTTTAAATTCTGATATATCTGACGTACCAACTACAGCAACTTTTTTACCTTTAATAGTTCTTAAAGTAGTAACTGGTGCAGTATTATGAGTTTGTGCAACATCTACAAAGTACTTATTATTTGGCGCTAAAAATACAGAATGATTAAAAGCAGGGTCTGTTAATCTCTTATCTCCAGAACCGTTTAGTTTTACACTATGCAACTGTATTTTCATATGGTTTTCTCCACTACGCGCTGTGTAGTACATCACTTTTTTAGCTTCATCTACACTTACAATACCGTCTACCTCAAAATTATGTTTGGTTAATTGTTTAACTAGTTTACCACTAAAATCATATAAATAATAGTTGTTAAAACCAGAGCGCTCAGATGCCCAAATAAATTGCTTTCCGTTTTTTAAAACGTGCATTTCCGGACTATTTTCTGTGTAACTAGGCAACCATTCTTCTCTAATTACGGTTCTAGAAGCTCCTGTATTAGGATTTGCAGCTCTAAGTTCCATTATATTTTGCTTACGGTTTGTGCTGTGGTACAATAACTCCTTACCATCTGGTGTCCAGCTAACGTCATAAATATAAGTACCTAAATCACCGTCATTATAAGGTTTACCATCTCTAAGATCTAATTGTTGTACTTTTTTAGTTTCTAAATCATACACCATTAAATCTACAGGTAAATTTTTAGCTCCAACTTTAGGGTATGCTTCAATTTCTACTGAGTCTTGTATTTGTGTTTGATCATATAAAACATAGTATTTTTTAGATTCTTTTTCATCAAACTTATAAAAAGCAACCTTTTTACTATCTGGAGACCACCACATTGCTGTGTTTTGACTTAATTCTTCACCATAAACCCAAGTAGCAATACCAAACTTTAATTGGTTTTCATCATTCCCTTCTGTAGTTATAGCAACAACATTAGAGCCATCAGCATTACTAAAAAACATATTTCTGTCTTTAGTAAAAGCTTTGTATTTACCGTTTGGCGACTCTGCAGATGCATATTGTCTACCACGAGCTGGCCTGTTAGCCCATTTAGCGTATCTATCGTCTTTTAATTTAGTTGTAGCAGTTGCTTCACCTTTACCAATAGTAAACTCTTTAGCTTCTCCGTCTTTTATATATTGAAAAGCAGTTCCTGCATCATTCCATTTAACGTAAGTTGGAGACGTATTTACAGCTCTTCTAATTTGCGGAGCAACTTTTACATATTGCTCATAACCAGGCATTTTTTTTAGCTTATCTTGTGCAGACACGGCTGTAATTGTACCTAGAGACAATGCTGCAAAAAATGCAGTTTTAAAAGTGTTCAATTTCATTCTTTTGAGTATTTAATTTGGTTGCTAAATTTACAATTATTAAACTAATTTGTAACTATTACATAAAATAAGTTGTGTTTAGCGGTGCTTTTATATCATTTTTTTAATTCTATCTAAGTAAACTTTTAAAATACAATAAACCATAGAACAAACATTATCCTTATTTTTGTTGAAAATTGATTTTTATGCTTAATGTTGGAGTTTTGGGAGCAGGTCATTTGGGGAAAATCCATTTGCGTTTGCTTAACGAATCAGAAAAATATTCTTTAGTTGGATTTTATGATCCAGATGTTATAAACGGTAAAAAAGTAGAAGCCGAATTTGGTTATACATATTACGATAACATAAATAAACTAATGGATGCCGTAGATGTTTTAGACATTGTAACACCTACCCTTTCTCATTTTGAATGTGCAAAAAAAGCTATTGAAAAAGGTAAGCATATTTTTATTGAAAAACCAATTACAAATACTTTGGCAGAGGCCGAAGAACTTATAGAACTTAAGAACAAATACAATGTAAAAGGGCAAGTAGGACACGTAGAGCGTTTTAACCCAGCTTTTTCTTCTGTAAAAGACAGCATTGTAAACCCAATGTTTATAGAAACACACAGATTAGCAGAATTTAACCCTCGTGGTACAGATGTGCCGGTGGTTTTAGATTTAATGATACATGATATAGATGCTATATTAAGTGTAGTTAATTCTAAGGTTAAAAATATTAATGCTAGTGGCGTGTCTGTAATTAGTAAGTCTCCAGACATTGCAAATGCACGTATAGAGTTTGAAAATGGTTGTGTTGCTAACCTAACTGCAAGTAGAATTTCTTTAAAAAATATGCGTAAATCAAGATTTTTTCAGCAAGATGCCTATATTTCTGTAGACTTTTTAGAGAAAAAGGTTGAAGTTGTAAAAATGAAAGATGCGCCAGAACAAGCAGGTGATTTTGATATGATTTTACAAAATGCTGAAGGAGAGAAAAAACAAATTTATTTTGAAAACCCAGAAGTTGCAGGTAACAACGCTATTTTAGATGAGCTTGAAACTTTTGCAGACGCCATAAACAATAACACTACTCCTATTGTAACTTTAGAACAAGGAACAAACGCATTACGAGTAGCTTTACAAATTATAGAATCTTTTTAATATACATAAAATGAAAAATATAGCAGTTATAGGAGCAGGTACAATGGGTAATGGTATTGCCCACGTTTTTGCACAAAATAATTATAAGGTTAACTTAATAGATATTGCACAAGCATCTTTAGATAAAGGTTTAGCTACCATTACTAAAAATTTAGATAGAATGGTTGCTAAGGAAAAAATATCTGAAGCAGATAAAAACAATACTCTAGCTAACATTACACTACACACTGTACTTGCAGATGGTGTTAAAGGTGTAGATTTAGTAGTAGAAGCTGCTACTGAAAATGTAGACTTAAAATTAAAGATTTTTAAAGATTTAGATGTTACTTGTGATGCTAAAACTATTTTGGCTACAAATACATCATCTATCTCTATTACACAAATTGCTGCTGTTACCAACAGACCAGAACAAGTAATTGGCATGCACTTTATGAACCCTGTACCTATTATGAAATTGGTAGAGATTATTAGAGGTTATAACACATCTAATGAGGTTACTGCTACTATTATGGAGTTGTCTACTAAATTAGGAAAAACACCTACAGAGGTAAATGATTACCCTGGTTTTGTTGCTAATAGAATTTTAATGCCTATGATTAATGAGGCTATAGAAACACTTTACAATGGTGTTGCTGGTGTAGATGAAATTGATACCGTAATGAAACTAGGTATGGCACACCCAATGGGACCATTACAATTAGCAGATTTTATTGGTTTAGATGTTTGTTTAAGCATTTTAAATGTGATGTACGACGGATTTAAAAATCCTAAATACGCACCTTGCCCACTACTTGTAAATATGGTTATGGCAAAAAAATTAGGTATAAAGTCTGGTGAAGGTTTTTACGATTATTCAGAATCTAGAAAAGCAGAGAAAGTAGCTTCTCAGTTTGCTAAATAAAATCTATTGGCTAATATAAAACCATTTAAAGCAGTACGTCCAACCAGAGATAAGGTTAGTTTAGTTGCTTCTCGTTCTTACCAAAGCTACACGCAAGCACAGCGTGAGGCTCGGCTAGACCATAATCCGTATTCTTTTTTACATATTGTTAACCCTGGTTATAAATATGATAAAGAAATATCTGGTGTAGAACGTTACCAATTGGTAAAAAATAGATATTCAGAATTTAAAGAAGACGGAGTGTTTACACAAGATTCTACTCCGTTTTTCTACATTTATAAAGTTGTAGACAGAGACAACCAAGTGTTTAATGGTATTGTTGCCGCCGCCAGCGTAGAAGATTACCAAAACAATGTTATAAAAAAGCACGAGGACACTATTACTAGTAAAGAGATTGTTTTTAAAGATTATTTAAAAACAGTTGGTTTTAATGCAGAACCAGTACTTATTACCTATCCAGATAATAAAGAGGTTACAACCATTATGAGTAATAAGCAAAAAGAACGTGCAGAGTATGAGTTTACAACTACGTATAGAGACACACATTACCTTTGGCTTATTACAGAAAAAGAAGATATAGACGCTATTGTACAAGCTTTTAAAAATATACCTACAGTTTATATTGCAGATGGGCACCACAGATCGTCATCATCAGAATTACTTTGTTTAGACTGTAAAGAGCAAAATAAAGAACATAATGGCACAGAAAACTATAACTATTTTATGAGTTATTTTATTCCTGAGTCTGAGCTTAAAATACACGAATTTAACAGACTAGTTAAAGACCTTAATGGTTTAACCAAAGAAGAGTTTTTAATAAAGTTAGATGCTGTTTACCGTATAGAAAATAGAGGTGCAATACCATACAAGCCAAATAAAAAACATCACTTTAGTATGTATTTAGATGGCGAATTTTATTCTTTACACCTACGTAAATCTATTTACACATTTAAAAACTCTTTAGATAAATTAGATGCACAACTACTTTACAATACCATTTTAAAACCTATTCTAGGGATTACAGATTTACGTAAAAATGACAGAATAGATTATTTAAGTGGTAAAAAAGAGATTGTAAGTTTAGTTAATAAAATAGATAGTGGTAAATTTAGGGTTGGCTTTGGTATGTTACCTGCCAATATTCAAGAATTAAAAAGTATTGCTGATGATGGCTTGCAAATGCCTCCTAAAAGTACTTTTATAGAGCCTAAGTTAAGAAGTGGCGTTACTATTTATGAATTTTAGTTTTTAATTAAAATTATGTCAATTAAAGAATCCTTATTAACAATAAAAAAAGAATTACCAGATACGGTTACACTTGTAGCTGTGTCTAAAACAAAACCTGTTTCTGATTTAGAAGAAGCCTATGCTGCTGGTCAGCGTATTTTTGGTGAAAATAAAATTCAGGAAATGACCCAAAAATGGGAGGTTATGCCAAAAGATATTCAATGGCATATGATTGGCCACGTACAAACCAATAAGGTAAAGTATATGGCAGAATATGTTTCTTTAGTACACGGTGTAGACAGCCTAAAACTGCTAAAAGAAATAAACAAACAAGCAAAAAAACACAACAGAGTTATAAACTGTTTGTTACAAATGCATATTGCAGAAGAAAGCACAAAATTTGGTTTGGATAAAGAAGAATTAAACAATCTTATAGATTCTGACATTTTTAAAACATTAGAAAACATAAACGTTGTTGGCCTTATGGGAATGGCAACATTTACAGATGATAAAAACCAAGTAAAAAAAGAGTTTGCTACGTTAAAAGAAATATTCTCTTCTTTACAAAGCATAAAATCTACTAACTTAGATGTAAAAATACTATCTATGGGTATGAGTGGCGATTATAAACTTGCTATAGACCAAGGAAGTACAATGGTACGTATTGGTAGCAGTATTTTTGGAAGTAGAAATTATTCATAAACAACAGGCTAGAACAAATTTGATGTACGTAATCTTAGATATTGAAACCACTGGTGGTAAATTTAATGAAGAAGGAATAACAGAGATTGCCATTCATAGGTTTGATGGGCATAAGGTTGTAGACAAATTTATTAGCTTAGTAAATCCGGAAAAAGAAATACAGCCATTTGTTGTAAAACTTACTGGTATAAACGATAAAATGTTGCGTACCGCTCCTAAGTTTTACGAGGTTGCCAAACGTATTGTTGAAATTACTGAAGACGCAGTTATTGTAGCTCACAATGCTCAGTTTGATTATAGAATTCTTAGAACTGAGTTTAGACGCTTAGGTTTTAACTTTGAACGTAAAACGCTTTGTACCGTTAATTTATCTAAAGAATTAATACCAGATAAAGAATCTTATAGCTTAGGTAAATTAGTGCGTTCCCTTGGTATTCCTGTAAGTGACAGGCATAGAGCCAATGGCGATGCTCTTGCTACATTGCAATTATTTAAATTACTACTTGCAAAAGACTTAGATAAAACCATTATAAAAAGTGTTATTAAAGAAGGTTCTATGGGAGAACTATCAGACAGGCAAATAAACCTTGTAGAACAATTGCCCAATGATACTGGTGTTTACTATATGTACGACAAAGATGGCGACTTAATTTTCTTAGGTAGATCATCAGACATTAAGAAAAAAGTAAACAAACACTTTACAGGAACTTCTAATGTTGCTAAAAAATTGCAAAAGCAAACACGTAAAGTTACTTTTGAAAAAACAGGAAACGAGCTAATTTCAACCTTAAAAGAAAACGAAGAATTACGCAGAGTAAAACCTAAATACAATAGTAGTTTACGCAAGAGCTTGTTTAACTACGGCATTTTTCAAAAAGAAAACGAAAATGGTTACATTTCACTTCAAATAGAAAAAACAACTACAACAGAAAATGCTATTGGAACTTTTAGTAGCTTTATTTCTGCTAAAAACTTTCTTCATAAAATATCTAAGGAATATACTTTGTGCAATAAGGTTAATCTTATTTCTGAGGCTAAAACAAATTGCGGCAATTATGAAGATGGCAATTGCAATGGCGCTTGTATTAATAAAGAAGATGCAGCATCTTACAACCTAAGAGTACAAGAAGTAATTGCTAGATATAGCCTTGTGGGTAAAAATATTTTAATAAAAGATAAAGGAAGAGAAATAGGCGAATATTCTGCTATTTTAATAAAAGACGGAGAGTTTAAAGGCTACGGGTACTATAATTTAAACCATCAAATAAATAATATTCATATCTTAGAGTCTATTATTACAGAGATGAAAAGCACTCCAAATACTATTCATCTTATTTTAGCTTACCTAAGAAAAAGTAAAAGAGTACAACAAATACAACTAGACTAACCATTGAAAAACGAAAAACCATCTAAACGCTGGAAAGCCAAAATACACGAAATAATTTACGGTACGCACACGCCTGCTGGTAAATTGTTTGATATTTTATTACTTGTACTTATTGTTTACAGCGTTATTATTGTAATGCTAGAGAGTGTTCCTAGGTTTGACACCAAATATCACGAGTTTTTAAACATATCAGAATGGGTAGTAACTATCTTATTCTCTATAGAATACATATTACGCGTTATTATTATAAACAAACCTAAAAAGTATATTTTTAGCTTTTTTGGTATTATAGATTTTTTATCTACGGTGCCTAAATATTTAGCTTTCTTTTTTATGGGATCGCAGTATTTTACAGCATTTAGAGCACTAAGGTTATTGCGTGTTTTTAGAATATTAAAGCTAGTGCGTTTTGTTGGTGAATCTAATAAACTTATAAATGCATTAAGAGCAAGTAGAACCAAAATATCAGTTTTTGTATTTTTTGTATTGATAATATCTGTACTATTAGGTACATTAATGTATTTAATTGAAGGTCCAGACCACGGATTTAACAGTATACCACATAGTGTCTACTGGACAATAGTTACATTAACTACCGTTGGTTATGGTGATATTTCTCCGCAAACACCACTTGGGCAGTTTTTAGCCACTTTAATTATGATTATTGGTTACGGAGTTATTGCTGTACCCACAGGTATTGTATCTGCCGAGTACGCATCTAACTTAAACACAAATAAAACTATGGACGAAGGAAGATCTTGTCCTAATTGTAGTTGTGAAATTAAACGATCTGATGCTGATTATTGTAGAAAGTGTGGCTACAACTTAAACCAAGAAGATGAAGATGAAAACGAAAAAGAAGCATAGTGAATACTAAAACTCTACTGTCTGTTGTTGGCCCTACCGCTATTGGAAAAACAAAATTAGCAATTACATTAGCACAGCATTTTAATACAGAAATAATATCTGCAGATTCTCGTCAGTTTTTTAAAGAAATGGTTATTGGTACTGCTGTTCCTGATAAAGATGAACTAGCTGCTGCACCACATCATTTTATTCAGCATAAAAGTATTTTAGAATCTTATTCTGTTGGCGATTTTGAAAAAGAAGCGCTTAAAAAATTAGACAATCTATTTAAAGAAAAAGACATTGTAGTACTTGTTGGCGGTAGCGGTTTGTATGTAGATGCTGTTACCAAAGGCTTAGATAGTTTCCCTAAAATAGATGCTAGTGTTAGAGCAAGTTTAAATACTTTATTTGAAAAAGAAGGTATTACTGCATTACAACAAAAATTAGAAAATTTAGATCCTGAATATTACAACAAAGTAGATAAAGACAATCCACATAGATTAATACGAGCTTTAGAGGTTTGTATTGGATCTGGGAAGCCCTACTCTACTTTTTTAAATCAGGAAAAACCTAAAAGACCATTTAATGTAATTACAATTGGTATTACGGCAGATCGTGAAATTATTTATGACAGAATTAATACTAGAGTAGATCTAATGGAGCAAAATGGCTTATTAAACGAAGCCAAAGCACTAACAGAACACCAAAACCTTAACGCACTACAAACTGTTGGCTACAGAGAGCTATTTCAGTTTTTTAATGGTAATTGGACGCTAGAGTTTGCGTTATCTGAAATTAAAAAAAATACCAGAAGATTTGCTAAAAGACAACTTACTTGGTTTAAAAAAAATAAAGAAACACTTTGGGTAAATTTTAATGATGATCCTAAAAACATAATAGCAACTATTAAAGAAAAGTTACAAGCATAAAAAAAACCATCCTTAAATAGGATGGTTTTTTGTTTTGTATATTTTATAATAAAAATATTTTAAGACTCTTCTTCAGTTTTAATTACCAAACGGAAACCTTCACCGTGAATGTTTAATATCTCTACATTCTCATCTTTCTTTAAATACTTTCTAAGCTTAGCTATATAAACATCCATACTTCTAGATGTAAAATAGTTATCATCTCTCCATATTTTAGTTAATGCTAATTCTCTTGGCATTAAATCGTTTTCGTGTAAAGCCAACAAACGTAAAAGATCGTTTTCTTTTGGAGATAATTTAACAGCTTCTTCTTCTTTAAATTTTAAGAATCTAAGTTTAGAGTTCAATTTAAAATCACCAATTGTAAACTCAAACTTTTTACTATCTGCCATAGTATTAGAAGATTTTCTTTGTAATATAGCTTTTAGCTTCATTAAAAGAACTTCAGAATCAAAAGGCTTATTTAAGTAATCATCTGCACCTGCTTTATAACCTTTTAGTACATCTTCTTTCATTGTTTTAGCAGTAAGAAAAACAATTGGCACGTTTTCATTCTTTTCTCTAATCTCTCTAGCTAAAGTATAACCATCTTTATAAGGCATCATCACATCCAAAATACAAACATCATAAATGTCTTTTTTGAACTTTTCAAAACCTTCCATTCCGTTTTTAGCTAATACTACATCAAAATTATTCATTCCTAAATAATCTTTAAGAACTATTCCAAAGTTTGGATCGTCCTCTACCAAAAGTATTTTCTTGTTTACTGTTTCCATATCTCTTAAATTATAGGTAATTTAATGTAGAAAGTGCTTCCTTTTCCTTTTTCGCTTTCTGCATAAACTTCACCTTGGTGATCATCTATTATTTTTTTTACGTAGGCCAGTCCTAAACCGTGCCCTTTTACATTATGTATATCTCCTGTGTGCTCTCTGTAAAATTTTTCAAAAACTTTTTTCAGAACAGCTTTACTCATTCCAGACCCTTGATCTTTAATTTTTATAACAATACTATTTTTAGTACTCTCTGTATACACATCAATTTTTGGTGCTTCGGGAGAGTATTTAATAGCATTATCCATAACATTTACCAACACGTTGGTAAAGTGCATTTCATTAGCCAAAACATCTGTACGCTTAGCATTTAGGTGTGTATTAATATAACCACCTCTATCATCTACTATTAACTCTACGTGTGTAATAGCATCTTCAATTATGTCGTGTACATCTACTCTTTCCTTACTAATATCTAATTGATTCTTCTCCAATTTAGATATACGCAACACATTCTCTACTTGTGCGTGCATTCTTTTATTTTCGTCTCTTATCATTTGTAAGTAACGACCAACTTTTTCTTTATCTCCTATGGTTGCAGGGTTTTTAATGGCCTCTACTGCTAAATTTATAGTAGCAATTGGGGTTTTAAACTCGTGCGTCATATTATTAATAAAGTCTGTTTTTATTTCAGATATTTTCTTTTGTCTAATTAATTGATAAATAGCACCTACATACGTTATAAGTATAATAGTGGTAAATAAAAATGTAATTAATGCCATTCCTAAAATAGAACCAATTAAGTATTCCTTTTTATCGGGAAAAGAAACCAGTAACGAAAAATCTGTTTTTCCTTCGCTATCCCTAAAAATAGGTGTTCTATTTATTGTTTCTGGGTCAAATTTAAATTTTCTAGATTTTACAGATGTTGGTAGGCCTTTGCTATAAATACCATACTCAAAATCAATATCAATTTTTCTGTTTTTAAATTCTTTTTCTAAAGCTGTTCTAATCTCTTTTTTAGAAACCCGTTTATACATTGGCCTTCTGTTTGCCTCATCTCTAAAAGATTCCTCAAACTGTAATTTTTCAAACCTAGAAATATCTCCAAATTTTGTTATTTTTTTTATGGGTGTAAAGCTGTAACCTTTACCATCCATACCAAAATTTTCTTTTAAAACAGTTTCTACAGTTTTGCTTGTATAACTAGTAATAGTTGTTGTACTATCACTTAAAAGATCATTGTCAAAGAACGAAGGTGGAACATTGTAATTCTCTTTTAATATTCCGTGATTATAAATAGTTACTTCTCTAGAGTCTTCATCTACCTCTCTATAAAAAATATCTCTAATTTGGTATTCTGATGGTTTACCAACACTATCTTTTAGCGCTATAAACTTATCTCCATACTCATTTATTTCTCTTGTTTCTATTTTGCTTGCTACATTATCTAGTACCTGAGATACTGTCTGATAAAATTGCTCTTCTTTGTCCTCTATAGATTTTTTAATCCAATACGCCTGAACAAATATTATTCCTAGCAAAGACAAGGTCATTAACACAATAAGTACAACCAATAACTTCTTGTTCATTTGGGCAAAATTAAGATTTTAACATATATAGTCTCTCCTGTTTAACCTAACCTTAACACTAATAGTTAAACTTTAACGATTATTAAGACAAGCTCCTTAATATAGAGTGAATTTCATTTATTTTTAACTCTAAATTTACAATATCTTCATTTATTAACTTAAAATCAGACATTTTTTCTTTCTTTTCATCTGTCCATTGATTGTTCATTCTAGAAAGAATTTTTTCTCGTGTAGTATTATCCCTTTTTAAAATCCTATTAATTCTGACTTCCAAAGGTGCTGTAACCAAAATTATGTAATCGTAGAAATCTTGGTTTTTATTTTCAAAAATAATTGCGCTTTCCTGTATAACATAGGGTGCGTCTTGTTTTTTAGTCCACTCTAAAAAGTGCTCTCTTACAGCTGGGTGTACAATATTATTTAGTTGCTCTAACAAACTAGCATCCGCAAATACCTTTTCTGCTATATATTCTCTATTTAAAACATTGTTTACATAAGCATCTTTACCTAATAGGCTTGCTATTTGCTCTTTAACACTAACAGAAGTATGCATTAACTGTTTAGCTTCTAGGTCCGAATTATAAACAGGAACACCTAAATCTGCAAACATTTTTGCTGCTGTACTTTTTCCACTACCTATACCTCCTGTTAAACCTACTATTTTCATTTTCTATTTAAAATAAATTCTACAGCTTCTTCTTTTAACTTAGCACTATATACACCCTCTGGCTTTTTACTTAGTTTTAACTTTAAAATTGGTGAGTTTTCATCAACATAATCATTAAAGTCTGCAGTTAAACTAAAATCAGACACTTTAACCTCTTTTAAATCTGTAACTTTTGCTTTACACAAAATAGAAACTTTATTAGGAAACGTTCTAATACTTACTTCTTCTGGTAAATTTAACACAGTAACTGGCACTGTAATTATTTTCTCTGAAAAACGAAAGACCTCACCAGAAACAACAACACTCTCGTTAGAAAACTTTGTATTGGTTAGATCTTGAGGTAACAATAAACCTAATTTTTGCTTAAAGCTTGAAGAAATATTACTAAAATCATATTCTTCTGATCTAACATAGTTAATAGAATCTATCTCTGTTTTTGGTCCAGAAATTTTTATAGAATCTGGTGTTATTTTAAGCTCTTTATCTAGCACATAGTTTTGCGCTAAATCTACTTTAACACTAGATATAACAGGAACTTTTTTTGTATGCAACTTATACAAATCTAAATACAAAGTGTCACTAAAACCAACTTCTGTTAAAGATAATGAGTTGGGCAATTGTTGTTCTATTTGCTTCCTAAACACAGACTGTCGTAGAAAAAACTTATCTCCTTTATGTTCTACACTTTTTAAATCTACTTTTATATTTTTTCTAAAAGTATTTAAACGTAACAACTGAAAACCTCCTGCGTGTACTTTTACCTGAACTTCTTTCTGGTGTTTTTCTGCAAAAAATAAACTATCTGGTACGTTTATGTACTCTAAATTAAAATAAGTATTTGCTGTATAAGAATCAGACAAATTACTAATAAACCACGCCATAGTAGCACATAGTAAAAACAGTGAAAATATTTTCACTTTACGTTTATTTAGTCCGTTTTTTATTTTACTTAACACCTTTATAATTTAAAAAATAATTTAGGAAATAATTCTTGTGCAGTCTTTTTACTTGAGTTTAAAGTTAAAGTAGATTTTAAAAAGCCATAACCATACCCTAAAAATTGTATTGTAACAGCTACTAAAGATAAAAACGCAATTACAATACTTTTATTTTTTATAAGCGAATCTATAAATAACAGCGTAAAATACAAACTATAACAATATAAAAACCAAGGTAGTCCTAAAAACGAAGCCAATATTGAAACTAAAAACCCAAAGCAAAATAAAGCCGGAAACCAATACGTAATTTTAGCTGTTTCAGGATGCCATTTGTTTAATATTGGGCGCACCATACCAAACTTGTTTACCTGAATGTAAAATTTATTCCAGTCTATTCTACGCTTATGATACACGTAAGCTTCTGGTATTAATTTGGTTTTAAAACCGCTATTCCAGATTCTAATAGTTAAATCTGGGTCCTCACCAGGATGAATATTACCATAGCCACCAGTTTGCTCAAAAGCCTCTTTAGAAATACCCATATTAAAACTACGAGGCTGAAATTTATCTACTGCCTTTTTACCTCCGCGTATACCACCTGTTGTAAAAAACGATGTCATTGCGTAATTAATTGCTTTTTGTACTGTAGAAAAAGATTCATGTGCCGCATCTGGCCCGCCGTAACAGTCTACATAGTCTTTTTGCAGTGATGCTTCTGCAGTTTCTAAATAATGTGATGGTAAAATACAATCTGAATCTAAGACTATAAAGTAATTACCCTTAGCTTTTCGCATTCCGTAATTTCTAGAATCTCCTGGTCCTGAATTCTCTTTTTTATAATATGATATTGGTAAACTAGAAAAACGAGAAACCTCTTCCTCTGAGCTAATAGTAGAACCATCTTCCACAATAACAATCTCATAAGGTTTTGTGTAGGTTTGTTGCTCTAAACTTTGCAACAACTCTCTAATTTCATTAGGCCTGTTATAAACCGGAACTATAAAAGAAAACAAAAAATTCATGTAGTACCACTGTAAACATAAAAGCCACCCCAAAAAAAGGATGGCTCTTACTATATTATATTATTCTTATTCTTCTGTAAAATGCTCTATTACCTCTTGGCTAACTCCTGTGTTAGAAAAACCTCCATCATGAAATAAGTTTTGCATAGTTACTTTCTTTGTAAGGTCTGAAAACAAAGAAACAGTATAATCTGCACAATCCTGAGCAGTTGCATTACCTAAAGGAGACATTTTATCTGCATAAGCAATAAAACCACCAAAACCTTTAACACCTTGACCTGCTGTTGTTGGCGTTGGAGACTGAGAAATTGTATTTACACGTACTTGCTTTTCTTTACCAAAGAAATAACCAAAACTACGAGCTACAGATTCTAAATATGCTTTATTATCTGCCATATCATTATAATCTGGAAATGTACGTTGTGCAGCCATATAAGTTAAAGCTACAATACTTCCCCACTGGTTCATTGCATCTGCTTTATATAAACTTTGCATTACTTTATGAAAAGACAATGCAGAAACATCCCAACCTTTTGCTGTAAAATCATACTTCTCATCTGTATAAGCACGACCTTTTCTTACGTTTACAGACATTCCTATAGAGTGTAAAACAAAATCTAATTTACCACCCAAAATTTCTGTAGACTTTGCTACCAAGTTGTTTAAATCTTCTTCGCTAGTTGCATCTGCAGGTATAATTTCTGATCCTGTTTTTTCTGCCAACTGCTTTATTTGCCCCATACGCATTGCTATAGGTGCGTTAGTTAACACAAAAGTACCACCTTCTGCGTGTACTCTTTCTGCAGTTTTCCAAGCAATAGAATTTTCATCTAATGCTCCAAATATAATACCTCTTTTTCCTTTTAATAAATTGTATGCCATTTGCTGTTTATTTTGGTAATTTTTATGTGCGCGTAAAGATATTCAAAAAAAGTAGAATGCAATGCTTCTAATTCAATAACTGCCTTGCGTGTGCAATAGCAGAATCTGATAAATCTTTACCTCCCAACATTTCTGCTAACTCCACTACTCTTTCTTCTGTAGTAAGTTGCTTCATTTGCGTGTGCGTTACGTTATTTTTATCTTCTTTATATACTTTGTAATGATGATTACCTTTAGATGCTACTTGCGGTAAGTGTGTAATAGAGAATATCTGCATACTACTACTCATCTCTTGCATAATAACTCCCATTCTGTTAGATATTTCTCCAGAAACTCCTGTATCTATCTCATCAAACATAAGGGTTGGTAAATCTTCATATTTAGCTAAAACTGCCTTTATAGCTAACATAATACGAGAAAGCTCTCCTCCAGATGCCACTTTTTTCAACTCACCAAAAGCAGATCCTTTATTTGCAGAAAACTGAAAAACAAGTTCATCTTTACCATTATACATAAAACTTTGTGCTGCATTTATTTCTATCTTAAATTCTGCGCTTGGCATACCTAAAGACTCTAAAATTGCTTCTAGTTGCTTTTTTAACTCTGGCACAATTGCCTTACGCTGCTTAGATATTTTTGCACAAATTGTATTTAGTGCTTTTTCTTTAGCCTCAATTTCTGCTTCTTTTGCTTTTATAGTTGCATCTATATTCTCTGTAGCATCAACCTTGACAGCTAATTCTTCTTTTATTTTTAACAACTCTTCAATCTCTAAAACACCGTGCTTTTTTTGCAAATCGTACAACAGTTGCAATTTAGCGTTTACCTCTTCAAGCAATTTAGGATTAGCTTCTACGCTATTCTCTAAACTTTCAAACTCCTCAAAAATATCATCAACCTCTATAAAAACAGATTGTACACGATCGTTTAAACTTGTGAATTGCGAACCAAAACCTGCCAATTTGCTAGATGCTTGTTTTAATTCTGTTAATAAATTTAAAATACCAACTTGCTCATCAGAAATTAACTGGTGTCCTTTAGACAAGTGCTCCATAATGTTTTCTACATTATTAAGCTGCTCGTACTGCTCTTCTAATTCTTCTAAAATTCCTTCTTTTAAAGGCGCACTTTCTAACTCACTTAACAAAAAAGTATTATAATCATGTTCTTTAATACCATCTTGTTTTTCTTGTAGCAGTAACTCTAATGCTTTGGTTTCCTTTTTAAATGAACGCAAATCTTTTTCATAAATAGCTAAAAGATCTGCATTAGAAGCTAAACCATCTATTACTTTAAATTGATAAGCATTATCTCCTAATTGTAGCGTTTGGTTTTGAGAGTGAACATCTATTAAACCATCTCCTAAAGTGGTTAAAGTTGCTAACCTAACAGGAGAATCATTAATAAAAGCTCTAGACTTGCCACTTGGCAGTATCTCTCTCCTAATAATAGTGTGTTCTTCATAATCCACATCATTATCATTAAAAAAAGACTTAAGATTGTATTTTCCTATAGAGAACTCTGCCTCTATAACACATTTTTTTTCCTTGTCTCTTAATGATGATAAATCTGCTCGCTTACCTAGCACCAATGCTAAACCACCTAATAAGATAGATTTACCCGCGCCAGTTTCTCCGGTTATTACCGTAAAACCATTGGTAAAAGACACATTTAAATGGTCTATTAAAGCGTAATTTTTTATAGAAAGTGTTACTAACAATTTGTGTAATTAAAAATTACATCAAATATAATTATAATATAAAAAGTGAGGGTTAATATTTTATTTTATTCCACGTACTAGAATAAAAAGGTGCGGCTGTATTTAAAACTTCTTTAAGTTTTACCACATCCATTTTTGGACCATCAGAAAAAATACTTACTATTTCATCTGATTTTGCATCAAAAAATGTTTGCAACACAAACGCATTAGTTCTACGCTTAGCTATAGTAGACAGCAAGCGTATTGTACCAGAAATTACTTGTTTTCCTGTACTGTTATTATCTGCAAGCACATCCATACCTTTTCTATGGTAGTTATACATTGCAACTCTATATTCCCTGTAAGCGTTAGATAAAATGTTATCTACAAGCTCAAAACGAGTTCTTTCACTAGAAGACTGACTCCACCCTGCTGCACTACTACCCTGAGCTTGAGTAACAATACCTTGTGCTTTTTTAAAATGTTCTGTACCTCCCTCTAGAGCAAAACTATCTGCATCTAAACCTAACATAACATATGCATAGTAAGACATTACACCTACCAAATTAGAATCAAACGTATTTTGGTTATACACCAATGGTTGAAATTCTATATAATTAAAATTAAACTGATTGTCTTTATAATTAAAAATAGGTGTCTCGTATGATGTGTTAAAAACAGGTCTAGAAGATTGTATTTGAATATTTGCTTTAAAACTATTAGATGAGTACTCTGTAACAGTAATAAACATTCTAGAGTTTACACGTTCTTGCTCTTTGTAAATACGATTTGTCCACTTAGTTTTATTCATAAAATCATTAAGCGCACGCTCTAATGTTTTAAAAACTTGCTGGTTTGTTTGCCCTACTTGGTCAGAGTTTACTGTTACTGTACAGTTAAGTTCTTGTGCCGTGGCAGTAGAAAAAATAGCAAAACAAAAAAAAGCAATTATAAATTTATACATTCGTTTTTATAATAATTTCATTTACAATATCTAAGGCAACATCTGCCTTTGTCTTTAGTTTAAACGTTTTTATATTTAATTTCTTATCTATAATTGATATTTTATTGGTTGATTTTCCAAAACCAGCTCCTGTATCATTTAAAGAGTTAAGTATTATAATATCTAAATTCTTCTTTTTAAGCTTTTTTGTAGCGTTTTCCACTTCGTTTTGAGTCTCTAACGCAAAGCCTACTAAAAATTGATGCTTCTTTTGTTCTCCTAAAGAAAATAAAATATCCTTATTTTTAACAAGAGTTATTTGCATCTCAGCATCATTCTTTTTTATTTTTTGATCTGCAATAGTTTTAGGCTTATAGTCTGCAACTGCAGCAGCACATATAGCAATATCAAAATGCGCATAATGTTTATGTACTTCATCATACATTTCATCTGCAGATTTTACACGTACAAGTGTAACATTATCATGAGAAATAGTTAGGTGTGACGGGCCAGAAACTAAAACTACTTTAGCTCCTTTGTTTGCTGCTGCCAAAGCAAGCTCATACCCCATTTTACCAGATGAGTGATTGCCTATAAAACGCACAGGATCTATTGCTTCATAAGTAGGACCAGCTGTAATAATCACTTTTTTACCACTTAGCGGCAAACCTGTATTTAAAAATTGTTTTAAGTGCTGCACTATATCTTCTGGCTCTGCCATTCTACCTTCACCGTGTAAACCACTAGCTAACTCACCTTCCCCTGCAGGTATCATAATATTACCAAAAGAATTAAGCTTATCAAAAGAAGCCAAAGTAGACGGATGCTTATACATATCTAAATCCATTGCCGGAGCAAAAAACACAGGACATTTAGCAGATAAATACGTTGCCAATAATAAATTATCACAAACACCATTTGCCATTTTAGACAAAGTATTTGCTGTTGCCGGAGCAATAACCATTAAATCTGCCCACAAACCCATTTCTACATGATTGTTCCAAGATATTCCTTCTTCTTTACCCTCACTAACAAAAGATGTTAATACTGGATTTTTAGATAGCGTAGCTAAGGTAAGTGGAGAAACAAAAGAGCTGGCGCTATCCGTTAAAATAACTTTAACGTTAGCGCCAGCTTTTATTAGTAAGCGAACAAGAAATGTAGTTTTGTATGCGGCAATACCTCCGGTTATTCCTAAAAGGATATTTTTACCACCTAACATCTCTATGAGTCTTTCGCTGTATTTCTATGGTATATTCTATCCTCTAACCACTCTGTTACTGCTAACGCGTGCGGCTTTGGTAATTTTTCATAAAACTTAGAAACTTCAATTTGCTCTTTGTTTTCAAAAATTTCATCTAAACTATCGTTGTACGTAGCAAACTCTTCTAACTTTTCTAAAAGTTCTTTTTTAATATCAGAATTAATCTGTATTGCTCTTTTAGAAACTATAGAAATTGCTTCGTATATATTCCCTGTACCAGCATCAAACTCATTCTTATTAATGGTAGTTGTAGATACAGCTGCTTTTGAATTCTTCAAGTCGTTCATATTCATAGCCTAATATTTATTTTGAATAATTTTGTAATTCTTTATCTATTTTCTCCTTCATATTATTTGCCTTTTTAGCAAATTCTGTTTCAGGAAAAGTCTTCATTAACTTACCGTATGCTTCATTAGCATTTTTTAAACGTTCTTCCTTTTTATAAGGATGACTGTTTATTGCTAAATTATAAGCTGCAAGCGTTTTATAATATAATGCTTCTTCTTTATAAATAGAACCTGGATTGTCTATCATAAAGTTTTCTAATGCTTTAATTGCTGATATAGAGTATTCTAAATCGTAAAACTCACCTAATTTAGTAAATTGCTTTGCAATTTCTATAGATTTTTTTTCTTTTTTAGTTATCAGCTTAGCAGCAATCTCATTTGCTTCTGCTAAATACTCAGAATCTGGGTATGTATTTATAAAATTCTGCATCTTTAACAATGCCTTATCTGTATCTGTCTGATCTAAAGAATAGTTACGAGACAAGTGAGCATAACTCTTAGCTCCCATAAAAGAAGCTTCTTGCACTTTTTCACTTCTAGGATATGCTTTTATAAAACGCTCAAAATGATAACCAGCATCATTGTACATTCTTATTTCATAGTAGCTATTTGCGTTAAAAAACATTACACGCTCACCTTGTGGCTTACCTACATATTTAGGTGTTATTTGCTCAAACAAACGGTTAGCTCTTTTAAAATCGCCTTCGTTGTAAAACTTTTCGGCCATTTCATATTTAGCTTTAATATCTTGGTTTTTTAATACTTTTTGGTATTCACTACAAGAGCCCAAGACTAACACCAATAATAAAAGAGGTAATATTTTCTTCATTCTTAAAAACATTTTGCAAAATTAGTCATTCTATACGGATATAAAAAACATTTTTTATACCGCTAAAATAGGAATGCCAATATTGTTTGCACTAGTTTTTGGCTAAGTTTTAACTTAATATTTTATTAAAATGATAAAAAGTTAAGCCATTTGCTTATTAAAACTATTCATAAACCCATTTATTGTTGACTTTAATTCTGGCGTAGCTTCTAATAAAGGTAAACGAACTTTAGCTGTAGATAATTCTAAATAATCAAAAATTGCTTTTATACCTGCAGGATTTCCTTCTCTAAAAATATAATCTATAATATCGTGTACTTTATTATACAACAAATGTGCATCTGCCGCATTATTTTCTAACCCTAAAGATATAATTTTAGAAAATTCTGCAGGAATGCCTTGTCCTATTACAGAAATAACTCCAGAACCTCCTGCTAAAACAGTAGATAATGCTGTAAAATCGTCTCCAGAAATAACCATAAAGTCTTTTGGCTTATCTTTTATGATAGACAGTATTTGTACCATATCTCCGCAAGCTTCTTTAATAGCAACAATATTACTAAAGTCTTTTGCTAACCTAACCGTTGTAGATGCCAACATATTGCTACCTGTTCTGCCAGGTACGTTATACACTATAATTGGCTTAGGTGACGCTAAAGACATAGCTTTAAAATGCTGATAAATTCCTTCTTGAGTTGGCTTATTGTAATAAGGTGAAACAGATAAAACTGCAGCAAAATCACTTAAATCTCTTTCTTTAAGTTCTGCAACAACAGCCATTGTATTATTGCCTCCAACACCCAATACTAAAGGTAATCTCCTGGCATTTACCTTAACAACAGTATCTATAACCAACTGTTTTTCTTCTGCTGTAAGTGTTGCAGGTTCTCCTGTAGTTCCTAGAACCACTAAATAATTAATACCATTAGCTATATTGTATTCTACAATATTTTGCAACGCTGTAACATCTACAGACAAATCTGACTTAAAGGGCGTAACTAGCGCAACACCAGTACCAACTAACTCTTTCACACGTATAAATTTAATCATCAAAATTTAAGAACGTGCTTTACATAGTAGTACGTTCTTTTTATATTTCATTTAAAACTGAGAGATATTTTCCCAGCTCTTTTTTAAAAATGCTAAAATCTTTAATTGGTATATTTAAGATTAAATCATTTAAATTCTCATCAACTTCTCCAAAACCAACTTTTAACCTAGCTTTAGACTGCATAGTTACCAATTGCAACAATAAGTTATCTTCTGTATAATAACTAATAAGCATATCATACTCATTATCTAAAAATTCTAATGCGTAACTATTTTCTATTTTTGCTCCCCAACCTAAATCTTCCTCCGAAAAAACCGGAGTTGAATAAGGAGAGTTTTTATCATGCTCTGCTTTGTAACCTATAATTTTTAATGCATTTGGCTGCAAAGAAAACTCCTTAATAAACTCGTTAAAAACTGTACCGTCTGGAACATTGTCCAAATCTACAATACAACCAACCTTACTTATTCCTTTTTTTATTCTAGAACAAGTAACACGCTTGTTTTTATTTTCGTT
This sequence comes from Cellulophaga sp. RHA19, assembly GCF_002813425.1. Classification (NCBI taxonomy): domain Bacteria; kingdom Pseudomonadati; phylum Bacteroidota; class Flavobacteriia; order Flavobacteriales; family Flavobacteriaceae; genus Cellulophaga; species Cellulophaga sp. RHA19. The sequence goes on along the minus strand of NZ_PHUL01000001.1, from coordinate 2,484,068 downwards.
TAAAAATTTTACCGCTGCCTTGCGCTTAAATTTATTTTTTATGCCTTTTAACATGCAATTTTACATTTACACAAATGTAATTATTATCTAGCACAATTTAATGCAAAGATACAAAGCTACTTTGTTTTTTAAATAAAACATTTTGTTATAAATATAACAAATATTAAATCACACAAGGAAGCTAATTACAAAATATTGATTTACAATCTATTACTATTTTTAAAATTTAACCGAGCTTTGTTAAAAAATCTTTCTCTGTTATAATTGGGATATTTAAACTCTCAGCCTTTGTACGTTTGCTAGGCCCCATTTTATCGCCAGCTATTAAAAAAGAAGTTTTAGATGAAATAGAAGAACCAACTTTACCTCCATTATCCTCTATTAATTTTTTAAGGTCGTTTCTACTCATTTCAAAAACTCCAGATACTACATATGTTTCTCCTTTTAATTTTTCAGTCTGATTTAAAAGTTTTTCTGCAGACACCTGAAATTGAAGTCCGTAGCTTTTTAACCTATTTATACTCTCTAAATTAATTTCATTCTGAAAAAACTCTACCACACTAGAAGCTATACGCTCTCCTATTTCATCTACTGTAGCTAATTCTAATGCAGAAGCATACATTAAAGCATCTATATTTTTATAAGCCTTTGCTAATTTCTTAGCTACCGTTTCACCTACAAATCGTATTCCTAAAGCAAACAAAACACGCTCAAAAGGTATCTCTACAGAAGCCGCAACACCTTTTACAAGATTCTCTGCAGATTTTTTTGCCATACGCTCTAACGGCAGTAATTGTTCTACTGTTAAGGTATACAAGTCTGCATAATTCTTTATCAAACCTTCTTTAAATAGTAACTCTACCGTTTCACTACCTAAACCGTCTATATCCATTGCTTTTCTGGATATAAAATGCTGAATTTTACCTGTTATTTGTGGCGGACAACCATATTCATTAGGGCAATAATGCTTTGCATCGCCCTCTGTTCTAATTAATTCTGTATTGCATTCTGGGCAATGCTCTATGTAATGCGTAGGTAGGGAATCTTGTGGTCTTACCTCTAAATTAACACCAACAATTTTAGGGATTATCTCTCCTCCTTTTTCTACAAAAACAGTATCTCCTACTCTAACATCTAATTTTTCTATTTGATCTGCATTATGCAATGATGCTCTTTTTACCGTTGTACCTGCCAACAAAACAGGCTCTAAATTAGCAACAGGAGTAATTGCTCCTGTACGACCAACTTGGTAACTTATTTCATTTAAAACCGTAGAAACCTGCTCTGCTTTAAATTTATAAGCCATTGCCCAACGTGGAGATTTAGAAGTATATCCTAGCTCTTCTTGGTAACGTAATGTATTTACTTTAACCACTACTCCATCTGTTTCATAAGGCAACTCATGCCTATGAACATCCCAATACTCTACAAAAGCCATAACTTCATCTACACTTTTACAAAGTTTAGCTACAGTTGGCACTTTAAACCCCCAGGAACGTGTTTTTTCTAATGCATCAAACTGAGTTTCTAAATTTAAGTTAGCCCCAACAACACTATACAATAAACACTCTAAAGGACGTTGAGCAACCAAAGAGCTATCTTGTAATTTTAAACTACCAGATGCTGTATTTCTGGGGTTCATATAAGGATCTTCGCCATTTGCTACTCGCTCTTCATTCATTTTATGAAAACCCTCAAAAGGCAATACAATTTCTCCTCTAATATCAAATTTAGGAGGGTAATCTCCTTTTAACTGTAATGGAACAGATTTTATGGTTTTAATATTAGTTGTTACTTCATCTCCCTGAAAACCATCTCCACGGGTAACTGCACGTACTAATTTACCATCTTCATAAGTTAAACTTATTGAAGCCCCATCATACTTTAACTCGCACGTAAATTCTATATTAGAGTCTCCTAATATTTTTTCTACACGTTTTTCCCAGTCTAACAAATCTTCTTTAGAATAAGAGTTATCTAAAGAATACATTCTATGCTCATGCACAACTGTATTAAAGTTTTTAGTGATTTCTCCTCCAACACGTAATGTTGGCGAATTAGCATCATAAAATTCTGGATGCTTAGCTTCTAAGGCTTGTAATTCTTTTAACTTGATATCAAAATCGTAATCTGATATTGTTGGTGTATCTAAAACATAATAATTATGATTGTGTTTGCGTAGCTCATCACGCAATGCTTCAATTTGCTCTTTTACAGACATTCTTACTTCTATTTTTTCTTATTCAGTATTTTTAGTAGACTGAATGAATATTTTTTATTAAAACTAATTTTCAATTTCCCCTTTTAACATCCTATCATTACCAAACATATCTTTTTTTAAAATGATGTTTTTATAATCGTGCTTCTCTAAAAGGGCCTTTGTTTCTTTTCCTAAATATTGGTTAATTTCAAAATACAACTTACCACCATCTACCAAATAATTTACTGCAAAATTTGTAATTGCATCGTAAAACACAAGTGGCTTATTATCAGAAACAAACAATGCCAAACTTGGCTCGTTATCTAATACGTTTGCATTCATTTCTACCTTTTCTAACTCCCTAACATAAGGCGGATTAGATACAATAACATCAAATTTTTGCTTAAGATTAGGTTCTTCTAATATACTTTTTTCTATAAAAGTTACCGATACATTATTGGCTTCTGCATTATTTTTTGCAACCTCTAAAGCATTTTTAGAAACATCCAAAGCAAACACCTTTGCCTTAGGCAAGTTTTTAGCCAAACTAATAGCTATACAGCCACTACCTGTGCCAATATCTAGAATAGTAATTTCTTGATTAATGTCCACTTCACTTAAAATCCAACTTACCAATTCTTCTGTTTCTGGCCTAGGAATTAACACATTAGAATTTACGTTAAAATCTAACCCCATAAAATGTGCAGTTTTAAAAATATACTGTATTGGTACATTTTTTTTTAACTGTTCTATGGTAGAAAACAAAACACCTTCCTCTTCTTTTTTAACCACATAATCTGGTTGCATAGCAAGTATAAATCTTTCTAATTTAAGATAATGCTCTATAGTCATATAAAAAAAACTATCTACCTCTTCTACAGGATACATAGCATCTAATTCTATATGAAAAATTTTCTTTATTTCTTTTAACAACATACTAAAAAATCAATATATAAAACCTATCAACTAAAGCTCTAATAACATAAAAACAGGGCAAGAATAATGCCCCGTATCTCCCATACGGCAATCTATATACTTAAAACCTGTTTTTTTATATAGTTTTTGAGCATCTTTCATATATGGCATTGTCTCTAAATAACACTTTTTAAAACGATACTCACGCGCCTTAGAAATACAAGCATCCATCATTTTACTTCCTAAACCTTTACCCCTTGCCTCTTCTAAAAAATACATTTTTTGCAATTCGCAAGTATCACTATCATAATTTTCTAATTGTGCTACTCCTGCACAACCTAAAATTTTGCCATTTACTTCTGCTACAAAATAAGTTGCTTTGGGTACATTATAGTTTTCATACATAGAATCTAATGCTTTATCTGCATAAGCAGTACCAACTTTTGGAACACCAAGATCTACCAACACTTGCCTAATTACCTCTGCTACAGATGCATTATCTTTTTGTAAAATAGGCCTTATTACTACATTATCCATGAAACAAATACTATATCTTAATATTATTCTATTTTTGCGAAGTGAAGATACATGAAAAATACATTTTACGTTGTATAGAAATTGCCAAAAACGGTTTAGGTTCTACTTTTCCAAACCCAATGGTTGGCGCAGTAATTGTGCATAACAATGTAATAATTGGAGAGGGTTTTACTTCTCCGTACGGAGGCTCCCACGCAGAAGTTAATGCAATAAAAAGCGTTAAGGACAAACTAGCTTTAAAAGAAGCTACTATATATGTTACCTTGGAGCCTTGCTCCCACTACGGAAAAACTCCACCTTGCGCAGATTTAATTGTAAAACATAAAATACCTAATGTTGTTATAGGGTTAAAAGATCCGCATGAAAAAGTAGCTGGTAACGGAATTAAAAAACTTAAAAAGGCAGGATGCAATGTAACAATAGGTGTTTTAGAGAAGGAATGTAGAGATCATCATAAGCGTTTTTTATGCTTTTACGAGAAAAAGAGACCTTATATAGTATTAAAATGGGCAGAAACTAGTGATGGCTTTATTGCCCCGTTACAAGAAAAACGAAACAATACTCCAGAACCTTTTTGGATAACTAATAAAGCATCTAGACAACTTGTACACCAATGGAGAAGCGAGGAACAAGGAATTTTAGTAGGCACAAATACAGTTATAAAAGACAATCCTAAATTAGATGTTAGAAATTGGTATGGCACACCTCCCACAAGAATTGTTTTAGACAAAAACCTAAAGATTGATATAAATAAAAACATATTAGATACATCTGTAAATACGATTGTACTTACCGAGAAAGCTAATCATGAAAAGCAACTAGATGGTATTAACTACGAAGAAATAGACTTTAAAAAACCATTAGCTACTGAAATTTGTAGAGTTTTGCACAAACAAAATATCCTTAGTGTAATTATAGAAGGAGGCACTAAAACATTACAAACGTTTATTGATGCTAACCTTTGGGATGAAGCAAGAGTTTTTAAAGGAGTATCTACATTTAAAGATGGCATTAAAGCTCCAGTGTTTAAAGGAAACCTAAAAACCACAACCAACATTAAAACCGACATTTTAAAGATTTACAACAATGATTAAGAATATAATTTTTGATTTTGGCGATATTTTTATAAATCTAGACAAAACAGCAACCGCTTTAGAATTGAGTAAATTTGGTTTTACAGAAATAACTCCAGAATTAGACACACTAATGAAGAGTTATGAAAAAGGGTTAATCTCTTCTGATGATTTTATAGCTGATACAAATAAAATTTTTACAACAGCTACACCAGAACAACTTAAAATTGCTTGGAACAAAATTATATTAGATTTTCCTGAAGAACGATTAACGTTTATTGAAACTCTTGCCAAAGAAACTAATTACCGCTTGTTTTTACTTAGCAATACCAATGAATTACACATAGAACAAGTAATTAAAAATATGAATATTGACAGATACAATAGGTTCAAAAATTGTTTTGAACAGTTTTATTTGTCACACTTAATAAATTTTAGAAAACCAGACGCTGCTATTTATGAGTTTGTATTAAAAGAAAACAACTTAAAGGCTAAAGAATCTTTTTTTATTGATGATACCAAAGAAAATACAATTGCCGCAGAAAAATTAGGAATTAAAAGCTGGAATTTACAAGTTGGCAAAGAAGACATCATCAACCTAAAGAGCAAATTATAGGTATGATAAATTTAGTATTAAGCATTTTATTTTCTAGTTTAATCTTTATAGTATTTAAGCTATTTCATATTTATAAAGTACAAACGCTATATGCTATAATTACAAATTATTTTGTGGCTTGCCTAGTTGGACTATCATTTTACAACACCCCAATTAAACCCACAGAACTACAAAATGAGTCTTGGTTTGGAGGTGCCTTATTTTTAGGAATACTATTTATATTAGTTTTTTACATTATGGCAAAAACGTCTCAAGAACTAGGCGTTTCCGTTGCTTCAGTTTCTACAAAAATGTCTTTAGTAATTCCTGTACTTGGCGGTATTTTTATGTATAATGAAAACCTAACCACGCTAAAAACAACAGGTATATTACTTGCGCTTTCAGCTGTTTATCTTGCTTCAATAAAAAAAAATACTGGTACGTTTAATATAAAATCTCTTCTACTTCCTTTTTTAGTGTTTATTGGTTCCGGAACCATAGATATTACTATTAAATATTTAGAAGAAGCACACGTAGATGAGCAAAAAATACCCTTATTTTCTTCAGTTATATTTATAGCCGCTGGTTTATTTGGTATCATTTTTATACTAGTAAGAGCAAAAAAATACCCCCTAAAAATTAACTTAAAAAACGTGATAGCAGGTGTTTTTCTTGGTATTCCTAACTTTTTTTCAATTTATTTTTTAATAAAAGCATTACGTGGATCCGATTTTTCTAGTGCATCAATTTTTACAATTAACAATGTTGCAATTGTTTTGTTTACCACACTAATTGGTATATTATTTTTTAAAGAAAAACTAAGCGCTAAAAACTGGATAGGGATTAGCTTGGCTGTATGTAGTATAATTTTAATGGCATTGTAATATGAATAAAGAAAAAGACACGTATTTAACTATAGACAATCCAAGCCCAGAAATTTTATATAAAGACCGAAAAAGCAAATTCTTTGGTTACGTATTCCCCATAACTACAGAAGATGACGTTAAACCTATTATTGAAGAATTAAAGAAACAACACCACACCGCAAACCACGTCTGCTATGCGTGGCAATTAGGCACAGATAACGTACGATATAGAGCCAATGATGACGGAGAACCTAACAATTCTGCAGGCTTACCTATTTATGGCCAAATACAAGCTTATGACCTTACAAATGTACTTGTTGCAGTTGCTCGTATATTTGGAGGCACAAAACTAGGTGTTGGCGGATTAATAAGCGCCTACAGGACCGCTGCACAAATTGCATTGGACGAAGCAGAAATTAAAAAGAAAATAATAACACAACTATACACTCTTACTTTTGACTACAAAGATATGAATAGCGTAATGCGCGTTATAAAGCAAAAAAAACTAGACATTGTATCTCAAAAATTGGAAGCTAACTGCACTTATGTAATCTCTGTTAGAAAAACAAAAGCTGAAGAAGTTTTCAACATTTTTGATACCATGCAGTATATAAAAATTCAAAATTAAAGGTCGTAAAAATCATCAATCTTTTTTAACACATAATCCGGACATTTTATAGGTCTTTTTGTCTCTTTATTTAAGAAAGCCAAAACAGTATTTGCAGTTACTAACAAATCACCTTTTTCATTAAAAATTTCGTAATCAAATTCAATCTTAACAGCTGGTCTTTTTTTAAGTCTTGTAACAACAGTTATAGCATCATCGTACAACGCAGATTGCTTAAAATTTATTTGTAAGGAAATTACTGGCAATATAATACCGTTCTCTTCCATTTTCTTGTAGGAAACGTCTAAATCCTTTAGCCAGCTTAACCTCCCTAGCTCCAAGTACTGCGCGTAATTGCCGTGATACACCACACCCATTTGATCTGTTTCTCCGTATCTTACAGTAAAAGTAATTTCATTTTTTCGCATATTATATCAACAAAAATTATATATTTAAAGGGTGAAATATTTTGTGAATACAACATGCAAAAAAAAAACTTGAAATTCAATAGTAATTGATTTTTTTTTTAGAAATTTTGTTCACATATTTGCCTCCCCTGATAAGGAAGTTAACACCCCTTTATTTTCTTTCAGATTAGAACAAAAATACTAACCAAAAAAAAGATTATCTTATAATGAGTGTTACTGCAGAATCAGTATGGAATAATTGTTTGTCTTTTATCAAAGATAACATACAACCCCAAGCATTCAAAACATGGTTTGAACCCATAAAACCAATTAAACTATCTGATAACTCTTTAAGTGTACAAGTTCCTAGTAAATTCTTTTATGAATGGCTAGAAGAGCATTATGTTAAACTATTAAAAGTTTCCCTAACTAAAGAGCTAGGAGAAAGCGCTAAACTAGTTTACATAATAAGAATGGAGAACACATACGGCAACAGAGAGCCGTTTACAGAAAAAATACCAAGTTCTAACAGAACTACAGTTTCTCCTCAAGAATTAGATGTACCAATTAAATCTAAAAATCCTGAGCTAAGAAACCCTTTTGTTATACCAGGTATTAGAAATATTAAAATTGAATCTCAATTAAATCCTAACTATAACTTTGACAACTTTTTAGAAGGTGACTCTAACAGGTTAGCTAGATCTGCAGGTATGGCAGTTGCCAACAAACCAGGCGGAACCTCTTTTAATCCATTGTTAATTTTTGGAGGTGTTGGTTTAGGCAAAACACACTTAGCACACGCAATTGGTGTAGAAATAAAAGATAAATACCCAGAAAGAACTGTTTTATACATTTCTGCTGAAAAATTTACACAACAATATATAGAGTCTGTTAAAAAGAACACTAGAAATGATTTTATTCATTTTTATCAATTAATAGATATTTTAATTATTGATGATGTACAGTTTTTATCTGGTAAATCTGGTACGCAAGATGTATTTTTCCACATATTTAACCATTTACATCAAAATGGCAAACAGGTAATTTTAACTTCTGATAAAGCTCCTGTAGATATGCAAGACATAGAACAGCGTTTACTATCTAGATTTAAATGGGGATTATCTGCTGAATTACAAACTCCAGATTATGAAACTAGAGTTTCTATTTTAAAGAACAAGCTTTATAGAGATGGCGTTGAAATGCCTGAAGAAATTATAGATTACGTTGCTAAAAACATCAAATCTAATATTAGAGAACTAGAAGGTGCTGTTATTTCTTTAATTGCACAATCATCTTTCAACAAAAAAGAAATTACAATAGAACTAGCACAGCAAATTGTAGAAAAATTTGTTAAAAACACCAAAAGAGAAGTATCTATAGACTACATACAAAAAGTGGTTTCTGATTATTTTGAAATGGATGTTTCTACTCTACAGTCTAAAACTAGAAAAAGACATATTGTACAAGCTAGACAATTAGCAATGTTTTTTGCAAAAAGATTCACAAAAGCATCTTTAGCTAGTATTGGATCTCAAATTGGAAAAAGAGACCACGCTACAGTATTACATGCTTGCAAAACTGTTGATAATTTAGCAGAAACAGACAAACAGTTTCGTAAATACATAGAAGATCTTACTAAAAAATTCTCTTAAACTTTTAAGATGAAAACAAAAATACTAATGGTTTGCCTAGGAAATATATGTAGGTCACCATTGGCAGAAGGGATACTTAAAAACAAGGTAGACCCTACTACTACTTTTATAGATTCTGCAGGTACTGCTGGCTACCATATTGGTAATGCACCTGATCCTAGATCTATTGCTGTTGCAAAAAAATATGGCATAGATATTAGCAAACAAGTTTGCAGAAAATTTACTGTAAAAGATTTTAAAGAGTTTACTAATATTTATGTGATGGACAACAACAATTACAATAATGTAGTTGCACTTGCTCAAAACCAAGAGCAAAAAAACAAAGTTTCTCTTTTATTAGAGCACACAAATACAAGCACCACAGAAGTACCAGACCCATATTACGGAGGCGACCAAGGTTTTGAAAATGTATACAACTTAATAGACCAAGCCTGTAACAATATTGCCAAAACACTTAAAGACCAATAGCTATGGACAACACAACCAAAACAGGAAAAATATACTTAATCCCTACTACCTTAGGAGACAATGAACCCTTAGAAGTGTTGCCCATTTCTATTAAGCGTACTATTGAACAAATAGATTATTACATTGTAGAAAACGAAAAAACAGCAAGAAGGTTTATAAAAAAAATAAGCTCAGGAAAATCTCAACCAAGCTTACATATAGAATTAATTAACAAATTTACAGACCCACAAACAATACCTAGCTTCTTAAACCCTTGTTTTGAAGGAAAAAACATAGGAATAATATCTGAAGCTGGTTGCCCAGGAATAGCTGACCCTGGTGCAGAGGTAGTAAAAATTGCGCATCAAAAAAACATACAAGTTGTACCTTTAGTAGGACCTTCTTCTATATTTTTAGCACTAATGGCTAGTGGATTAAACGGACAAAGCTTTGCTTTTAATGGCTATTTACCTATTGATAATGGAGAAAGAAAAGCTACTATTAAAAAAATGGAACGCATCTCCAAGGATAACGATCAGTCACAGATATTTATAGAAACACCGTACAGAAATGATAAATTGTTAGCTGAGTTTTTAAAAACACTTGCTCCGCATACATTATTATGTATTGCAACAGACATTACTTTACCAACAGAGCAAATAGCAACTAACACTATTGCTGATTGGAAAAAAATTAATGTAGACTTAAACAAAAGACCAACAATATTTCTTTTTCAAGCATAAAAAAAGCCTCGCATTACGCTGAGGCTTTTTCCATTTTCATTGTGTAGTACTTTAAATTCTTGGGTTTCTTACCGACTTTACCGCAGATACATCGTATCCTGCAAAGATTTTTATGTAATAAACAATACTAGATCCATAAGCATCTTGCACTGTATGAGTACCTCTAGAACGTAAAAACTTTTTTACGTTACCTGGTCCTGCTAAATGTGCTGCTGCCAAGATTCCAGATTCTGTTATTTCCAATCCGGCTATTTTACGACCTGCAAATCGCTTAATATCTCTACGCAAAATCCATTTATTTCTACACAAGTTGGTATAAAATACCTTTTCTTGTAAGATTGGATTGCCTAAAAAGGCTGTTACATTTGTAACCCCTAATAACTGCAGTGTTTCTGTACCAAACTGATACTTACCTAAGTACCCTAACGTATTGGTTACAAAATAATCTCCCTGAGACTCCTTAAATGCAAGAGCTTCTTTAAATGCATTGTATGAATCCCCTAAAAAAGGTGGATTTACACTCAACATTTCATCATCATCATTTACAATAGTAGTTTTGTATTTGGGATACAAAACTTCAGTAGGTTCACCTATTTTAAGTGTTTTAGGCAATGCTACAGTTCCTATTTTTGGCGCAATAATATTGTAACTAAAACTCGTTAAAATAAAAATCATGATTAGGGGGATTAATTTACTAATCCACTTTCTCATATAGTTTCATTTCTTAAGACTTACAGTCTAATATTAAATTAATATTAAGTCCGCTTAAATTTCTCGGGTGCAAATTTACCTCTCATATTGTTCTTAGAATGTTAAAAAAGCATAAAAGATGAGATTTTTAGGATATTCGACACCAATTAACGGATAAAGTGCTTATCTGTTAATGTTTTGCTTATTTATCCATCGGATATACTGCTCTTTATTTCGGTTATGTTGCGATAATGTCTTCGCAAACTTGTGATAACCAAAGTTTTCTACGTTAGCAACAAAGTAATAGTAGTTGTGCTTTTCTGAATTTAAAACAGCATTTACAGCAGAAATATCTGGCATTGCAATTGGCCCAGGAGGCAATCCTGAATACTTATATGTGTTATATGGAGAGTCTAATTCTAAATCTTTATAAAGTACTCGTTTAATTACTTGGTTAAAGTTATTTTGATGCAATTTTAACGCATAAATAACAGTTGGATCTGCCTGTAATAGCATTCCTTTACGCAACCTATTTAAATACACGCCAGCAACTCTTGGTCTTTCATCCACTTTTGCAGTTTCTTTATGTACTATAGATGCCAATGCTACAACTTGGTTTTTAGACAAACCTAAAGCTTTTGCTTTTGCCTTTCTACTATCATTCCAAAAACGCTTGTACTCTGTAAGCATTTTAGATCTAAAAGTCTCTGCAGAACTATTCCAATAAAACTCATAACTATTAGGTATATACATTGCCAACTTATTATCATTGGTAAAGTTATTTTCTTTTAAAAAAGACTTATCATTAAACGCATTTAATAAAGATAAGCTATCAGCTTCTATCTGCACAGCAACTCTACCTGCCAAATCTTCTAAGGTTTCCTGATTGTTAAAAGATACTTTTACAGGAATATTACGCCCACGAAGAGAATTAATAATTTCATTATTATTCATTCCTTTTTTAACAACAAACTTACCAGACTTAACATTAGAAATATATCCTTTACGTTTTGCCGCAGCTTCAAAATCTTCAACATCTTTAAGTAAAGGCGTAATTTGTTCTTTTACATCTTTAAATGTATCAGTAGATTTTACATATAAGTATGCATCATCATTATTAAAATTAGTATTATCTGTAAAAAATACACCATATACCATATAGGCAAACACACTACAACCCACTAAACCAATTAGCAAAATTGCTACTAAAATCTTCTTTATATACATTAATTATTTATCTTTTGATATAATATTTCGTCCTTAAATTCTCCGCCTGTAAAAATCCAATCTTTTTTAACACCAACAGCAACAAATCCCATTTTTTTAAACAAATGCTTACTAGCTTCATTGTCTACTAAAACATTAGCATAAATTTGATGCAAGTGCAATACTTTAAACACATAAGAACAAACCAACTCTAAAGCCTCTGCTCCTATTCCTTTATTTCTTTTCTTTTTTTCTGATACAATAATACCTAAACCTACTTTTTTATTTGCAGGGTCAAAATCAAACAAATCTACCAAACCTAATACAGTATGTTCTGCATCGCAAATACAAAGACGCAGTTGTTTAGCCTCATAAATATCTTTGTATGCGTTTTGCAAATACAACTCTAAAATATGCTTTGCATATGGAGCCGTAGTACCACTAATTTCCCAAATAGCTGTATCGTTCTCTAACTGATACAAAAAATCTAAGTCATTGGGCTCTATTGCTCTTAAGTAAACACGCTCTCCTTGTAGATTTAACATACTATTTCACCTTTAAAAACTTGTTTTGCTGGTCCTGTTAAAAAAATATTTTTATAACCTTCTTCTTCTACCGTAAAGCTAATTTCTAAATTACCTCCCATAGCTTTTATTGGTATTGTAGTTGCATTTGTATCTCCAGATTTATGCATTGCCAAAGCAACAGCTGTAACACCAGTGCCACAAGACAAAGTTTCATCTTCAACACCTCTTTCATAAGTTCTAACCTCATAACCTTTATCATTTTTAGTTACAAAATTTACATTACTACCAGCAGCTCCATAAAGTCCGTATCTTATTTTTTTTCCTTCAGCAAAAACATCAAAATCTGTAACATTAGGCACCAATTGCACGTGGTGTGGAGAACCTGTGTCTAAAAACAAATACGATTCTTTTTCCTTAATTGTTTCAACATTTATCATTTGTAAGCTTACAACATCACCATTAATAGTAGCATTATGCAAGCCATCTACAGCATTAAATGTAGCCTCACCTTTTACTACTCCTAAAAAATTAGCAAAAGCAACAAGACATCTTCCGCCATTACCGCACATAGTACTCTCGTTACCATCTGCGTTGTAGTACACCATTTTAAAATCTAAATTATCATCATTCTCTAATAATATTAAGCCATCTGCTCCTACTCCAAATCTGCGGTCGCAAAGTTTATTAATTAACTTGGTATCTTGCTTAGGAAAACTAAGATCTCTGTTATCTATCATAACAAAATCGTTTCCTGTTCCCTGATATTTATAAAATGTAATTTGCATAGTCACAAATATATAATTTGTTAAGGTTTTTTTAGCAGTTAAAAAGACGTTAAATTAGATCTTTTAAAATATAAAATCTATAATTTTACGGTTGTAAATGTTAATATATTGAATGATTATGAAAAAAATAACAAGTTTACTAGCCGTTTCTGTGCTTGCTGGCACAATTACATTAGGAGCCTATAAATTATTTTTGGAGAAGCAAAATTATCACATTATAACAGAAGATTCTAATGCGTCTACTTTTAAAACAAGTAATACTCCTGTTTCATTTAGAGGAGCAGGTATAAACGAAGTAGATTTTACATCTGCAGCAGAAAATACGGTTAACGCAGTAGTACACGTTAAAAATGTATCTATAAACGAGGAAAAAAATAGAGTATTGCACTTTTTTTACGGACAAAGTGTTTCTGCAGAGCCACAAGTTGGCACTGGTTCCGGGGTTATAATTTCTGAAGATGGCTACATTGTTACAAACAACCACGTTATAGACAATGCCACACAACTACAGGTTACTTTAAATAATAACAAAACATACATAGCAGAGTTAGTTGGCACAGACCCTAATACAGATATTGCTCTTTTAAAGATTGATGCAAAGAGAAAATTACCATATTTAGCTTTTGGTGATAGTAATAATGCTAAAGTTGGTGAGTGGGTTTTAGCTGTAGGCAACCCATTTAATTTAACTTCTACTGTTACCGCTGGTATTATAAGCGCTAAGGCTCGTAACTTAGATACCAACAACAAAACACAATCTTTTATACAGACTGATGCTGCTGTAAACCCTGGGAACAGTGGTGGTGCATTAGTAAATACTAATGGAGATTTAATAGGTGTTAACACAGCTATTACATCTAGAACTGGCTCTTATGTAGGCTATTCTTTTGCCGTACCAAGTAATATTGCTAAAAAGGTTGTAGATGATATTATTGAATATGGTAATGTTTTAGACGGAATTTTAGGTATTTCTACTCCTAAAGTTAACTCTAGATACGCTGTAGAAAACGGCTTAAATGAAGTTGATGGTGTTTATATTGAAGATGTAACCGAGGACTCTGGCGCTTTTGAGGCTGGTTTACAAAGTGGTGATATTATTAAAAAAACTGATGAAGTTGATATTCATAAATTAGCAGATCTAAATGGTTATTTATCATCTAAAAGACCTGGAGACACTATACAAATAGCTATTAAAAGAGATGATGAAGAGATTCTAAAACCAGTGATACTAAAAGAAAGACAAACTATAATTATTGAAGGTCTTGGCCTAGAAGTTAAAAACCTTAACGACAAGGATAAGAAAAAATTTAGAACTAAAAACGGAGTTAAAATTATAGGTGTGCCTGAGCTATACAGAATGTACAACCTAGAAGGTAAAGTACTAATAGCTGTAGGAAAAAAAGAAATTAAAAATGTTTACGACGCTAAAAACCTTTTTAGTGCTATTGGCAGATACGGTTACACAAGTATTACTATGGTAAACGAAAAAGGAGAAAGAGAACGTCTTATCTTTCAATAAGTAACAAACACAATCCTTTTAAACGGTTAAAAATGCAGACTTAACGAAGTCTGCATTTTTTTTTACCAAAACACTTTACGAAAACGTTTGAAATATAGTACTTTTGCGCAAAATTAAATTCATTTTTAAATCATATTTAATGAGTGCCAGTAAATCGTACGAGAAAGAATTAGCTTTTCAAGCAGACCGTAGAAAAGCAACTACAGAGTTCATAAAAATTGTGAGCAACCTGTGGTATGACAAGTCTATTGAGGTAGTTCTTTTCAAAAATCAGATTATTGATAAAAATGTAAGCGACATTATTAACCTACACGAGTATGCAGGTGAATTTGTACAAAAACCAATTTCAATTTTTGATTCTGTTGAAATCTTAAGAGCAATTAACGACATTAAATTACCACCTGCAAAATTAGACATAGGTAAATTAACTTATGAATACCACGCAGATGACAACAACTACAGCAATGTTAAAGCATTTGTTTTAGACAAATTAAAAGATGCTGATGGCGCTAAAACTATTAAACCAAAAGACGTTGTTCTTTACGGTTTTGGTAGAATTGGTAGGTTAGTTGCCAGAGAACTTATGGCTAAAACTGGTAAAGGAAACCAATTAAGACTTAGAGCAATTGTTACTAGAGGTACTGTAAACAAAGATGTATTAGAAAAAAGAGCTAGCCTTTTACGTACAGATTCTGTTCACGGTCACTTTACAGGCACTATAGATGTAGATGTAGAAAACAGTGCATTAATTATTAATGGCACAACAGTACATATTATATCTGCACAAAAACCAGAAGATATAGACTATACTAAATATGGTATAATTAGCGCCTTAATTATAGATAATACTGGTGCATTTAGAGATAAAGAAGCCTTAAGCAGACACTTACAATCTAAAGGAGCGTCTAGAGTTTTACTAACAGCTCCTGGTAAAGGAATACCAAATATAGTACACGGTGTTAACCACCTAGAGCACAATCCAGACACTACTAAAATATTTTCTGCTGCATCTTGCACAACAAATGCAATTACTCCAATTTTAAAAATTGTAGAAGATTCTTTAGGTGTTAAAAAAGGACATTTAGAAACTATACACGCCTATACTAACGACCAGAATTTAGTAGATAACATGCATAGCAAATACCGTCGTGGTAGAGCAGCTGCACTAAATATGGTAATAACAGAAACTGGTGCTGGTAAAGCAGTATGTTTAGCGCTACCTAGTTTAGAAGGCAAATTAAGTTCTAATGCAATTAGAGTTCCTGTACCAAACGGGTCTTTAGCTATATTAAACTTAGATGTTAATAATAAAACATCTAAAGAAGGTATTAATACAATTCTTAAAAAATACGCTTTAGAAGGTGACCTTGTAGAGCAAATTAAATACTCTTTAAATAATGAGTTAGTATCATCTGATATTGTTGGCACTTCTGCCCCATCAATTTATGACAGCCCTGCTACCATAGTTTCTAAAGATGGTAAAAACATTATTTTATATATCTGGTATGATAATGAATATGGATACTCTCATCAAGTAATAAGATTAGCTAAGTACATCTCTAAAGTAAGAAGATTTACTTACTATTAATCGATTATGTGTTGGAAAACTTCGTTGTAACTCATAAATTGGAGCTAATTTTAGGAGAAATCCTATATTATTCTCCAAGTTTCAGCGGAGTTTTTTTCTTATCTAAAAATATTAAATTACTTTAGCCGCTTCATTAGAATTTTTTAAAACACAACATTATATGAAAGGCTTAAAGCTATTACCAATATTTATTGCTTTACTAGTATGGAACGTACAGTTTGCTCAAGAAGAAAACGAATCAGAAGATGAAGAAACTACTTTTTCTTTAGAAAGTGGTCCTATTGAATCGCAATTTGAATACGTTGCCAAAAAATCTGGTAACTATAGAGCTCTTGGTGTTAAATATGAAGTTGTAAAAGTTACAAATTTAGCTAAGCTAAAGAAGAATGTATTAGATTCTTTGTCTGCTTACGGTAAAACTGAAACATCTTTAAAAAGCACTATTAAAGAAAACGAAACTACCATTAGTGATCTAAATCAAAAATTAGACGCTACAACCAAAAACCTTTCTGCAATTACAGAGGAAAAAGACAGTATGTCTTTTTTAGGTATGCAAGTATCTAAAGTAACATACAACCTTATATTGTGGTCTATTATTGGTGGTTTACTTACGTTATTATTATTATTTATCTACAGATTTAGAAAAAGTAATGTATTAACGCAAGAAGCTAAAACAAACTTAGCAGAATTAGAGACTGAGTTTGAAGACCACCGAAGAAGAGCTTTAGAGCGAGAACAAAAAATAAGCAGACAGCTTATGGACGAACTCAACAAGCAAAAAAAATAATTTTTACTAAGCTCCTTTATAAGGAGCTTTTTTATTTTAAAAACTATGGTAACAGTAAAAAAAGCAACACTAGAACACATAGCTTTAGTAGCTCCTCTATTTAATAATTACAGAATATTTTACAAGCAAGAATCTAATTTAGAGGCTGCAATTAATTTTTTAAAAGAAAGATTAACCAAAGAACAATCTCATATTTTTATTGCTTTTAAAGGTGATGAAGCCGTTGGCTTTACACAACTCTATACCTCATACTCATCAGTATCTCTACTACCTATATTTATATTAAACGATTTATTTGTGGATGCAAATTACAGATCTAAAAATATTGGTGCTGCCCTACTCCAAAAAGCACAAAAGTTTTGTTTAGAAAATAAGTATAAGGGAGTTGCATTAGAGACTGCAACAGACAACCCTGCACAAAAATTATACGAAAAATTAAACTGGAAAAAAGACACAAACTCTTTTCACTACTTTTGGACAGCCAAATAGCAAAATCTAAATTGTATATTTGCTGCCAATAATTTAGTATGAGAATAGATATTATTACGGTTTTACCAGAGTTATTAAAAAGTCCGTTTGAGGCATCAATTTTAAAAAGATCTATAGAAAAAGGACTTGTAGAAGTTCATTTTCATAACTTAAGAGATTACACAGACAAAAGCTACAACCAAATAGATGATTACCAATTTGGTGGTGGTGCCGGTATGGTTATGATGATAGAACCTATAGACAAATGCATAAGCAAGTTAAAAGCAGAGCGTACTTATGATGATGTTATTTATATGACTCCAGACGGTAGTACTTTAAACCAAAAAATGGCCAACACACTATCCTTATCAGAAAATATAATTATTCTTTGCGGACATTATAAAGGTGTAGATCAAAGAGTAAGAGATACCTTAATTACTAAAGAAATATCTATTGGAGATTACGTATTATCTGGAGGAGAACTTGGTGCTGCAGTTTTATGCGACACCATTATTAGGTTAATTCCTGGTGTATTAAATAATGAAACATCTGCTTTAACAGACACTTTTCAGGATAATTTATTAGCCCCACCAGTTTACACAAGACCTGCCGAATACAAAGGGTTAAAAGTACCAGAAGTATTACTTAATGGTAACTTTCCTAAAATAGAAAAATGGAGAGAAGACCAAGCCTATGAAAGAACCAAACAATTAAGACCAGATTTACTAGACAATGATTGATAATTTTGAAATATTATACGGAATAACTTCAATATTTTACGCCCTAATAGCCATAACAACAACTATTGGAGCTATAATTTACACCACCAAAAAGAAGGATATAGCTGGTGTTTTTATGATTATTGGTAGCATTGTAAGCTTTTTGTGTACAATAGCATACCCAATAATAACAGCACTAACAAGCGCACTTAATTTAGACATGGAGCAACTAATGTTAGCTAACTATAGTGTTAATGTATTAAGTTGTTTCTTCTCTATTATTTTTGTCATAGGCTTTATTATAGCCGTTAGCAAATTAAAAAAAGAGTCATAATAACTATTTTAAAGCAAAAAATACAATTCAAAACTTGCTATATGTAATTAATAATGTATTTTTGCACTCGATTTAAAATTAACCTCTGGCGAAACACGTGAACTGTTGATTTTAATAAACTTATATAAAAAAACACAAGATGGAAGCATTAATTAAATTTGTTGAAGACGAATTTGTTCCAAAAAAAGATTTTCCAAAATTCTCTGCTGGTGATACAATTACTGTATACTACGAAATTAAGGAAGGTGAAAAAACTCGTACTCAGTTCTTTAGAGGTGTAGTTATCCAAAGAAGAGGTAGCGGTGCTACAGAAACTTTTACTATTCGTAAAATGTCTGGTACTGTTGGTGTTGAGCGTATTTTCCCTGTTAATTTACCTGCACTACAAAAAATTGAAATCAATAAGAAAGGTAAAGTACGTAGAGCTCGTATCTTCTACTTTAGAGGTCTTACTGGTAAGAAAGCAAGAATTAAAGAAGTTCGTAAATAATACAACTTCTAATACAATAGTAAAAAGTCTACCTAACGGTAGACTTTTTTTTGTTAACACAATTACCAAATACACAGTTAAATTTTAAAATAAATAGAATATGTTAAAATTATAGGTTTATTAATTATTTTTTATTAATTTTAAGTGTTGTTTACTAGTAATATCATTTTTAATGGTTAAGTGTTTAGTAAATTTCTATAAAGTTGCGTTCTTTATATTGTTACAAGACCTCAAATAAACTAATTAAGGCACATTCTTAATTGCTTTAACAAGAAGGCCTACAATAAGTTGATAAAATTTAATTGTAGATTTTTAATTTAATAAATTATATGTTTAATTAACTTAAAGGTGGTAACAAGAAGAAATATAATGATTGACTTGATTTATATGAAGTATTCATTTTATTTTAAACGTAGAAACAAAAGTTAACTGCAATCAATGGTTGCCGTTTTATAGAAGGTATAAAACAAACAAAAGTTAAGAATTGTTTCTAAAAGCCATATCAATGTATACATTACAATGATATGGCTTTTGTTTTTACTGATTTATTGCATAATAATCACAATTTTTAATAGTTTTTTAAAAATATCTCATTCCTTAAGATAGCTGAAAATTGTATATTTGTTTCGCTTAAAATAAATCAATATAATATGCCAAAAATAATATATACAAAAACTGATGAAGCTCCTGCTTTAGCAACTCAATCTTTCTTACCAATTGTACAAGCTTTTACCAAAACTACAGGTATAGAAATGGAAACAAAAGACATCTCTTTAGCAGCTCGTATATTAGCTGTTTTTCCAGATTATTTATCTAAAGAGCAACAATTTGAAGATGCTTTAGCTCAACTAGGAGAATTGGCAAAAAGCCCAGAGGCTAACATTATAAAATTACCAAACATTAGCGCTTCTATTCCTCAACTTAAAGAAGCCATTGCAGAATTACAATCTAAAGGTTACGCTATTCCTAGCTATCCAGACGATCCTAAAGACGCTAAAGAAAAAGAAATTAAAGGTCGTTTTGACAAAATTAAAGGTAGTGCTGTAAATCCAGTATTACGTGAGGGTAACTCTGACCGTAGAGCTCCTAAAGCTGTTAAAAATTACGCAAAAGCAAACCCACACTCTATGGGACCTTGGAGCCCAGATTCTAAATCTCAAGTTGCCACTATGTCATCAGGAGATTTTAAAGCCAATGAAAAATCTATTACACTAGATAAAGCAACAGATGTTAGCATTGTTTTAGTTAAAGAAGATGGCTCTAAAGATGTATTGAAAGAAAAAATTTCTTTACTAGATGGCGAAATTATAGACGCAACAGTAATGAGCAACAAGGCTCTTTTAGCTTTTTTACAAGAACAAATGAAAGAAGCTAAAGATGCTGGCATATTGTTTTCTTTACATATGAAAGCAACTATGATGAAAGTTTCTGATCCAATCATTTTTGGTCACGCTGTAGAAGTTTTCTTTGCTGATGTATTTAAAAAGTACGGTAAAGTTTTTGAAGAAAACGGAATAAGCGCAAACAACGGCTTAGAAAGCTTATTAAATAAATTAGATAAAATATCTAATGGTGCTGAAATTAAAGCTGAAATTGAAAAGACTATAGAAAATGGTCCAGATTTAGCAATGGTTAATTCTGATAAGGGAATAACAAACCTTCACGTACCTAGTGATGTTATTATTGACGCTTCTATGCCTGCAATGATACGTAACTCTGGACAAATGTGGAATGCAGAAGGAAAAGCACAAGACACTTTAGCCGTTATACCTGACAGTAGTTATGCAGAAATTTATTCTGCTACTATAGACTTCTGTAAAAAACACGGCGCTTTTGATCCTACAACAATGGGTACAGTCCCTAACGTTGGTTTAATGGCTCAAAAAGCAGAGGAATACGGATCTCATGATAAAACGTTTGAAATTGCAAACAACGGAAAAGTACAAGTTATAGATGCTAGCGGTACAGTACTTGTAGAGCACAATGTAGAAGCTGGTGATATCTGGAGAATGTGCCAGGTTAAAGATGCTCCTATTCAGGACTGGGTTAAATTAGCAGTATCTAGAGCTAGAGCAACTAATACACCTGCTGTTTTTTGGTTAGATGAAGAAAGAGCTCACGATGCAGAATTAATTAAAAAAGTAAAAGCTTATTTACCTAATCACGACACTTCTGGCCTAGAAATTCTAATTCTTTCTCCTTTAAAAGCAACAGAATACACACTTGCCAGAATTAAAGACGGTAAGGACACTATTTCGGTTTCTGGTAATGTACTTAGAGATTACTTAACAGATTTATTTCCAATTTTAGAAGTTGGTACAAGCGCAAAAATGCTATCTATTGTACCTTTAATGAATGGTGGTGGTTTGTTTGAAACTGGTGCTGGTGGATCTGCTCCTAAACACGTAGAGCAATTTACAGAAGAAGGTCATTTACGTTGGGATTCATTAGGTGAGTTTTTAGCCTTAGAAGTTTCTTTAGAACACGAAGCTGAAAAATCTAATAATAAAGACACACTTGTTTTAGCCGAAGCTTTAGGTGATGCTACAGAAAAGTTTTTATTAAACGATAAATCTCCATCTAGAAAAGTAAATGAAATAGACAATAGAGGTTCTCACTTTTACTTAACACTATACTGGGCAGAAGCATTAGCTAACCAAACTAAGAGTCCTACACTGCAAGCTAAATTTAAAGACGTTTACACTTCATTAAAAGATAATGAAAGTAAAATAAACGAAGAGTTAATTAACGCTCAAGGATCTAGTGTAGATATAGAAGGCTACTACTTACCTAACCAAGAGATTTTAGCCAAAGCTATGAGACCTAGTAATACGCTAAACACTATTATTAGTAGTATTTAATATATTTATTATCATACAAAAGCCTATTCATTAACAACGAATAGGCTTTTTTTGTTTTAAATAAATGTTAACTATTATATTCTAGCAACAAAAGTGGCTATTTTTACAAAAAACCACACCAACTATGCACAGACCCATTGTCTGCTTTTTAATATTTTTGTTCGCCTTTACAGCAACTAAAGCTCAAGAAAAAATTACTTTATTTGGAACCATTACAGAAGCCTCTAGTAATGAAACACTAATTGGCGTATCTATAGCAGTACCAGAATTACAAACAGGAGTTATTACTAATGAATACGGGTTTTACTCCTTAACTTTACCTAAAGGAAACTACACAATAATTGTAAGCTATATTGGTTTTAATGACATTAAAAAAGAAATAAATTTAACCAAAGACACTACATTAAATCTTCAACTTAATGAAGCCGTTGAGCAGTTAAACGAAGTTATACTTACTGAAGACATTGAAAAAATTAGTATTAGAAAACCACAAATGAGTGTAAACTCGCTCTCATCTAGCAGTATAAAAAAAATACCCGCAATTTTAGGAGAGGCAGATGTGCTAAAATCAATTTTACTACTACCTGGAGTTACTAGTGGTGGCGAAGGAGCATCTGGATTTAATGTACGTGGTGGATCTGTAGATCAAAATTTAATCTTATTAGATGAAGCTACTATTTACAACTCATCACATTTATTTGGTTTCTTTTCCGTTTTTAATCCTGATGCCATAAAAGATTTAAAGCTATACAAAGGTGGCATACCAGCAAAATATGGAGGTAGAATTTCATCTGTACTAGATATTTATCAAAAAGAAGGAAATAGCAAAAAATTTAAAGCTAATGGTGGTATGGGTATAGTATCTAGCAGGTTACTACTAGAAGGGCCATTAAAAAAAGATAAAGGTGCTTTTTTAATTGGTGGTCGTAGCTCATACGCTCACTTGTTTTTACCCTTATTAGATAATGACAACAAGGCGTATTTTTACGATTTAAACACTAAACTTAATTACAAAATAAATAAAAACAATAACATATACTTATCTGGTTACTTTGGTAGAGATGTCTTTAGTATTGCTAATAGTTTTGAAAATACATACGGTAACTCTGTAATTAATTTAAGGTGGAATCATTTATTCTCAGATAAACTATTTAGTAATTTATCCTTAATTTACTCAGACTACTTTTACGGATTAGAACTAGATTTTGTTGGCTTTAAATGGAACTCTGGAATACAAAATTTTAATCTTAAATACGATTTTAAAAATTACATTTCTAATGACTTAAAGTTAAATTACGGAGTAAACAATACTTACTACAGATTTAATCCTGGAGAAATAAAACCAAACCGAGGCGATTCTGGCATTCTAACTAATAAATTAACAGACAAATATGCTAACGAGTTTGCCGCTTATATAGATGCAGAACATAAAGTCACCAACAACCTAACACTACAGTACGGCGTACGTTGGAGTCATTTTACCAGACTTGGTCAAGATGAACTTTTTATATATGAAAACGACCAAGCTGTAAATTTTAATACCGATTTTCAGATATACGAGAGTGCAGAACCTATAGGTAAAGAACGCTTTAAAAGGTCTGCACAAATTACCACATTTAACAATTTAGAACCAAGACTAGCATTATCATATGCCTTAAACAATAACAACTCTATAAAAGCCAGCTACAACCATATGACTCAGTACCTACATTTACTTTCTAATACCAGCTCCCCTACTCCTTTAGATGTATGGTCTCCTAGCGGAAAATATATAAAACCACAAATATTAGATCAGTACGCAATAGGTTACTTTAAAAACTTTAAAAACGATAGCTACTCTTTAGAAACTGAAGCTTATTACAAAGATGTAAAAAACAGAATAGATTATATAGATGGCGCAAATTTAATTGCTAATGATGCTATAGAGCAAGTAATTTTAAATGGCAAAATGAGATCTTACGGATTAGAATTTATGTTTAAGAAAAATAGCGGTAAATTAAACGGCTGGCTATCCTACACTTTATCTAAGTCCGAACAACAAACTCCACCTAGAACAGTTAATGAAACAGGAATTAACAATGGTAAATGGTACACCACATCATTTGATAAAACTCACGATTTATCTATAAATGCAAGTTATAACATAAATGACAAATGGAGCTTTAATAGCAATTTAATATACCAATCTGGGCAACCTACAAATTACCCAATTGGGCAATTTGAATACAAAGACTTAAGTATTCCTATTTATGGAGACCGTAACAATCAACGTCTACCAAGCTACAATAGGTTAGATATATCTGCCACACTAACTCCTAGAAAAAATAAAAACAGAAAATTACAAGCACAATGGGTATTTGGCATATACAACGTTTATAACCGTAAAAATGCTGCTTCTATTAATTTTTCCAGAAATGAAGACACTGGAAACAATGAAGCCTTACGTACCTCAATATTTGGTATAGTACCATCTGTAACTTATAATTTTAAATTTTAATAATAATAATAATAATGAAAAAGTTAGCATACATTATACCACTTTTATTATTTTTTGGATGCGAGGATGTTGTAGACATAGATGTACCAAGCACAGAACCAAAATTAGTTATAGATGCTAGTTTTGATGTATACACTACAGAATCTCCTGTAAGAACAGATGGCTTTGTAAAATTATCTTTAACAACAGATTATTTTGCTAATGAAAACAAACCAGTAAATGATGCAAATGTTACAATTACAGATTTAAATTCTGGTACTTTATATCCATTTACCTCCAATGGTAACGCAGGCTATTACCAATCTACAACAAATAACTTTACTCCCGAGTTTAACAAAACATACCAACTAAATGTTGTGTACAACAACAATACATATACTGCAGAAACAACCCTAATACCCAGTGTAGCTATTGACAATGTTGAACAAGGAGACGCTACACTTTTTGATGAAAACGATACAGAGTTAATTGTTTCTTTTACAGATGATGCTAGCAGAGAAGATTTTTATGTTTTTGATTTAGATTTTGGTGAATTTTTAACCACTTCAGATGAATTTTTTCAGGGAGAGACATTTAAATTCTCTTATTTTTATGATGATCTATCTTCTGGCAAGGAAGTTGTTATAAAGTTAAATGGCGCAGATGAACAATTTTATAATTATATGGATTTAATTTTAGCTCAGAGTGGAGAAAGCTCTGGAGGACCATTTCAAACAACACCAGCTACTATTAGAGGCAACATAATTAATACCACAAATGAAGACAATTACGCCTTAGGATATTTTAATTTATCTGAAACATACGAATATACAATTACTATAAATTAATAAATACCATTATACATATGCCCACAACACAGTCTGACTCTTTTTACAAAAGCATTAAGTTTTTTGGGTTAACAATATTACTTATGTTTTCTGGCCCTGGAGCAATATACGAAGCTTTTAAAAATGAAAATCACCCTTTATATTTACCTGTGCTTATACTTGGCTTTATATTGTCTTTAGCTGCTATGGGTTTATTTTTATACAGTTTACGCTTAATGATGCATGCCATTTTTGGCAATAAAAAGAATAATTAAAATCTAAAATATTAAGCATTAAAAAAGCCTCCATTTAGGAGGCTTTTTTAATATTATACTATGTAGTTAAAAAATTACTTAGCAACGTTAACAGCTCTAGTTTCACGTATTACAGTAACTTTTACTTGTCCTGGATATGTCATATCTGTTTGTATTTTTTGCGAAATCTCAAAAGATAATTCAGCTGCTTTGTCATCATTTACTTTTTCACTCTCTACAATAACACGCAACTCTCTACCCGCTTGTATGGCATATGCTTTTTGTACACCCACAAACCCAAAGGCAACTTCTTCCAAATCTTTTAAACGCTGTATATAAGAGTCTAAAACTTGTCTTCTTGCACCTGGTCTAGCACCACTAATAGCATCACAAACCTGTACAATTGGAGCAATTAATGTTTTCATTTCAATTTCATCGTGGTGAGCACCAATTGCATTACACACATCTGGCTTTTCCCCGTATTTCTCTGCCCATTGCATACCTAAAATAGCGTGTGGAGTTTCTACCTCTACTTCTGTATTTGGTACTTTACCTATATCATGTAATAAACCTGCTCTTTTAGCTGTTTTAGGGTTTAAACCTAACTCTGCTGCCATTACACCACAAAGCTTAGCAACTTCTCTAGAGTGTTGCAGTAAGTTTTGCCCGTATGAAGAACGATATTTCATACGACCTACAGCCCTAATTAACTCTGGGTGTAAACCGTGAATACCTAAGTCTATAATTGTACGCTTACCAACCTCTACAATTTCTTGTTCTATTTGTTTTTCTGTTTTACGCACAACCTCTTCAATACGTGCTGGGTGTATACGGCCATCTGTTACTAATTTATGTAAAGATAAACGTGCTACTTCTCTACGCACAGAATCAAAACAAGAAAGTATAATTGCTTCTGGTGTATCATCAACAATAATTTCTACTCCTGTTGCAGCTTCTAAGGCTCTAATGTTTCTTCCTTCTCTACCAATAATACGTCCTTTTACATCATCAGACTCAAGGTTAAAAACAGATACGCAGTTTTCTACAGCCTCTTCTGTACCTATACGTTGTATGGTATTTATGATAATTTTTTTAGCATCTTGTTCTGCAGTAAGCTTAGCTTCTTCCATTGCAGTTTGCATAAACGCCATAGCATCTGACTTTGCAGTTTCTTTTAAAGAATCTACCAATTGCTCTTTTGCTTCATCTGCAGATAAACCAGAAATTACTTCTAATTGCTGCACTTGATTTTTATGTAGTTTATCTAACTCAGACTGTTTCTTTTCTAAATAGTCATTTTTATGATCTACAGATTGTAATTTAGACTGCAATTGATCATTTAATTTTTTCCCTTTTGCAAGCTCATTACTTACTTGAGACTCTTTATCTCTTGTACGCTTTTCTGCTTCGGACATTTTTTTGTCCTTTGCAATAATAACTTTTTCGTGTTCTGCTTTAAGTTCTAAAAACTTTTCTTTTGCTTGTAATATTTTATCTTTTTTTATGCTTTCACCTTCTGTCTTAGCATTTCTTAAGATTGACTCTGCTTCTAGTTTTGCACTTGCTATTGTTTTAGAGGCTTTGCCTTTCTCTAAAAATTTGGCTATCATAAAACCAATTGCTAAACCTACTATAGCTCCTACAATTATAAATGTAATATTCTCCATGGTTGTTTATATATATTAAAAAACCCACATTGGGGGTGTTTTGTACAAACTCCTATAAAACAGGATTAGGGCTAACAGCATGATCAAGGATCCTTATACTAGTAAGGCTTGCTTTTACAAACTAAACTCACCCTTTAAAAACAAATTAATGTTGAGTTTGTCAAAAAAATACCAATGTGGGCAGTAACTTAATGTTATGTAATGAACGTATTTGTACTATATAGAGCTTAGCTTAGAATCTACAATACTCTCCAAAGCTTTTAAACGCTCTGTCACCTCTGTTGTATCTTCTTGTTTATCAATACTTTTTTGTTCTATTTTAGAGGCAAACTGCAAGGCACACATTGCCAAAACATCTTGTTTATCTCTAACGGCATAGTTTTGCTCAAACTTTTTTGCTAACTGCTCTATATTTTTTGCAGCTTTACGTAAACCTTCTTCCTGACTAGGATCTATAGTTAATGGGTAAACCCTGTCTGCAATAGAAAGTTTAATTTTTAGCTTTTCTGCCATAAGTATTAATATTACACTATTCAGCTAGTTGAGCAATACAATGATCTAACTCTCTAATTAATGTATTTATTTTAAGCTTTGCTTCTGTTTTATTCTTATTACTGCCTAGCATAGAATTTGCAAGTTTAAGAGCATTGTACTTTTCTTCCCAATCTAAAACTAAATTAGAAGTAGCAGCTTGTTCTTTTTTAAGCGATAGTAATTCTCCATACAACCTACTATTAGCTTGCTGTAATAACTCCATTTTATGAAGTAGCTTGCTAACTTTGTTTTCTAAAGAATCAACAATTTCAACTAATTCGCTCATTTACAAAAATCGATGCATTTATCACAAAGTTAACATAGAATAAACTACTTCGCAATACTTTTTTCAATTATTCTTGTAAAGAATTAAATCTTAGCACTTAACCTCTTGTAATAAGGTGTTTTGTAATTTTTAAGACGTATTAGTCTTTTTCAATTAAGCGGGATTGGTTATTTTCGTATCAACTTTAACAATACATATGAGAATTTACGCATTTATAGCTGCATTATTTTTACTTACTTCTGTTAACGGACAAGAAAAATATCCACAGAACAAATTTCAATCTCCTTTAGACATTCCTTTAATATTAGCTGGTAATTTTGGTGAGTTACGCTCTAATCATTTTCATTCTGGTATAGATATTAAAACCCAACAAAGAGAAGGTTTAGCTGTTTACGCCATAGATGATGCCTCTGTTACACGTATTAAAATATCACATTGGGGCTATGGCAAAGCTCTATACATTACACACCCTAGTGGTTACACATCTGTGTATGCTCATTTGCAAAAATTTTCTCCAAAAATAGAAGAGTATATAAAAAAAATACAATACAAAAAACAGTCTTACCAAGTAGAAACTTTTCCTGATTTTGGTGAGCTAAAAGTTAAAAAAGGTGAAGTTATAGCTTATTCTGGTAATACGGGAGGTTCTTCTGGACCACATTTACATTTTGAAATTAGAAGCAACACAACCAGTAAACCTACAAATCCGCTTTTGTATGGCTATGATATTAGAGATGCAACAGACCCTACAATATTAAACCTTTACGCCTATCCTTTAAGTGATAATGCACAAATAAACCGCAACGCAGACAAAACACAGTTAAAATTTAAAAGGCAAGCAGATGGGTCTTATTTAGCAGATAAAGTGTATGCTGCTGGTACCATAGGAATTGGCTTTAATGGATATGACAGGCAAGATATGGCTGCAAATAAAAACGGTATTTATTCTATAGAACAACAAGTAAATGGTAAAACCTATTCTAAGTTTAAATTTAACACTTTCTCGTTTGCAGAGTCTAGATATATTAACACTTTAATAGACTACCAACACTACGGAAAATACAGTCAACGTATTGTAAAATGTTTTAAAGAGCCTAGTAATAAACTTAGCATTTACTCTGACTTACATAATGATGGAAAAATAACTGTAAATAATGGTCTTAGCTACAATGTAGTATTACTTTTAAAGGACTGGGAAGATAACACAACTAAAATTATTATTCCGGTTGAAGGTAAAGTACAAGAATTAAAATCACCTAAAAAAATAGAAATTACAGATAACTATCTAATTGCAAAAAAACCAAATAACTACAATTTAGATGGCGCCAAAGTATATTTCCCTGCTAATACATTTTATAAAGATTTTTATATAGATTTAGAAAAAGGTGCAGATACTGTAAAAATTCATAATGGTGAAGTTCCTGCTCACCGTAACTTTACAATTACTTTTGATGTTAGTAAATATTCTGCATCAGAAAGAAAAAAACTTTTTATAGCAAGACTAAATAGCAGAAAGCAACCAATACACGCTACAACATACAAAAGAGGAAATACATTTACAACAAGAACAAAAAACTTGGGCACATACACACTTGCTAAAGACACAATAGCACCCGTAATTACTCCTAAAAACTTTAAAGCAAAACAATGGCTTAATAATTACAAATATTTAAGCCTTAAAATTGTTGATGACTTAAGTGGAATTGACACCTACAACGCTTACTTAAACGGAGAGTGGATTTTAATGAGCTACGAGTATAAAACAAATACAATTACATATAATTTTGATGATAAAATTCTTGATAAAAAAGAGTGTAATTTAAAAGTAGTAGTAACAGATAATGTAGGCAACTCTAAAACTTATGAAACTACTTTTTTCAGAAAATAAACTTCCTAATACCAACTTTAAACATAGTTAAACCAATAATTAAACAGATTAGCATAAATATAACAGTAGATTAAATTAGTATAAGCGTGTAGATTTAGGAATTTCATATATTTTTGCAAGCAGAAACTCAATTATAAAAAGAGTGTGTTTAATTGATTAAAAAAACACTGTTATCACAAAAATTTTAAGCCTTTTAACATACAATTACTCAAACCAAAACTAGAGATACGTAAAGCAACTAGTCATTTCTGATTATAAAAATAGAGTTTTTTAAACTCAATATACAGGAATGCAATTTTAGAGAATACAAAAATGAAAAAAACATTACTTTTTATACTATTATTATCTTTTTGTGGAGTTAATGCACAAAAAAACATTTATGAGAATCAGCATTTTGACGCCATTAGTAAAGACCATAAAATACTTGCCATTATACCTTTTTTAGCCAATTTAGAGTTAAAAGATGACATTACAGATGAAGAGCTAAATGCTTTAAAAGAAAAAGAAGGCTATGCAGTACAAAATGCATTAGAAACTTATTTTTTAAGAGGTAAAAAGAAAAAGAAGTACGCAGTAGAGTTTCAGAACATAAAAAATACTAACGCCCTATTAGCCAAAAACAACATTACATTTAAAAACATAGATATACACACTACAAAAGAATTAGCTAAACTTTTAAATGTAGACGGAATTATAAGCGGTAATATTGATTTAAACGTACTACTATCTAATGGTGTTTCTACATCTTTTAATTTCTTTGATTATTTTGATGGAAACGCCAATTACGGGCGTATTGGAATAAAAGTCAGTGACGGAGATTCTGGTAAATTACTTTGGAAATACGAAAAGGAAATTAACAAGAAGACTGGTAAAAACACCATAGATCTAATTGATGGTATGATGAAAAAAGCTACTCGTAAATTTCCTTATGATAAAGAAAGAATTAAAAAGAGCAAGAAAAACTAGCTCTCTATAAATTCTTTTAAAACTTGTATTGTATAATCTAACTCTTGCTTAGTATTGTACTTAGAAAAAGAAAAACGTACTGATGGTTTTTGCAAATCTTCAGCAGATAAAACCTCTGTTAACACGTGAGACCCTAAGCTACTACCAGATTGGCAAGCACTACCTTTAGAACAACCAATACCTTTTAAGTCTAAATGAAACAAAAGCATTACCCCTTTTTTCTCATCTACAGGTAAGTTTACATTTACCAATGTATAGGTACTTTTTTCTATATCACCAGATAACCCGTTAAATTTTACTTCTGGAATTTCAGTTTTAATTTTATCTATAAAATATTGCTTCAACTCTGTTACGTATGCTTTTTCTTCTGTTAAGTTATCATAAGACCTAACAAAAGCCTCTTCTAAACCAACTATATTATGATAAGGTTCTGTACCTGCTCTAAATCCACGTTCTTGAGAACCACCAAAAATTAAAGGCTTAATATTTTTATCCTTTTTAATATAAGCAAATCCAATACCTTTTGGTCCGTGAAACTTATGTGCTGCTGCTGTTAAAAAATCAATTGGAGTTTGTTGCACATCCCAAGTATAATGACCTACAGATTGTACTGTGTCTGAATGAAAAAGTGCATTATGTTCTTTACACAATACACATACAATATCTATATCTAATTTATTACCTATTTCATTATTAACGTGCATAAGACTTACTATTTTTTTAGTATCATCTTGTATTAGTAATGTTTTTAAATGTTCTAAATCTGGATTACCACTGGCATCTAAATTCACATAATGTAAAGCAATACCATACTCTTTTTCTAATTCTTCTACTGTGTGTAAAACGGCATGGTGTTCTATTTTTGATGTAATAATAGTACGCACCTCTAAATCTCTAACTGCTGCACGTAAAATCATATTATCTGCTTCTGTACCACCTGAAGTAAAAATAATTTCTGCCGGATGAGCATTTAAGTACTTTGCTATTGTTTTACGCGTTTTTTCTATAGCAGTTTTAGCTGTTCTACCAAAACTGTGTGTAGAAGATGGGTTTCCGTAACATTCTCCTAAAGCATCTTGCATTTTTGCAATAACTTCCTCTCTAACCTGTGTTGTAGCTGCGCTATCTAAATAAACTTTTTGCATCAGAATTTATCAAAAATTATAATCCCCCAAAAATAGGGGATTTAAAATTAAATAATTCTAAAAAACGTTAAAAACTACAACTAATCAAAAGAAAAACTTTTACATTTGGAGTATGAAGAAATATTTCCTTTTTAGCGCACTTTTTATATTATTATCTTGTAGTGATGGTGACTTGCAAATTGAAACTTTAGACTTTAGTACTGTTGCTGCTCAAAACTGTGGTACACTAACTGTTGATACTAATTTATTTTTTAAAATAAATAGCAATGAGGCTTTAATACTAACATTAGCATCTGGCTTATTAAAAAATGAAGCTTCTACCGAGGAAATAACAAGTACCATACCAACAGCATCTAAACTAGCATACAGAACTTTTTCTGGAACTGTTACCAGCAATTACTTTTGTGATTCTCCACCACCTGCAACACCTAGTGTAGCTGAAGAAATTAATGCCACAGCAGGTACTGTTACTATAAATACTGTCGCCGGAGAAACAGCTGGTACTTTTGTACACACCATAAAACTTAAAGACATTACATTAGATACAGGTGATGGATCACGTATTACAAATTTAAATATTGAAGATTTTGCAGTGATAACAACTACTGTTCCTCAATAATAAATTTTAATTCTGATAAATATAAACTTCGGTAGCTCCTAATCCGTATTTTTGATAATCTGCATCGTAAAATTTTAAATTATCATATTTATTAAACAGGTATTGCAATTCTTCCTTAAGCACTCCCTCACCCACTCCGTGTATAAAAACAACTTTTTGTATTCTTTTTTGAATAGCAAAGTTTAATTGGCGTTTAGCAGTTTCTAGCTGTAAATTAAGCATATCAAAATTACCCATTCCTTTGCTAGACTTTACAAGCTGATTAATATGTAAATCAACTTCCATCTTGGGAATATTACGCTCTTTTGGTTTTATAGCAGGCTTATTTTTACGTTTTGGTTGTTCCTTTTCTTGTTTAATTTTAGCTACTTCATAATTAGATACTCTTATTGTATCTGCATTTGCAATTTTAATTAGCTCTTTCTCTAGATAAGATATTTCAAAACCCAAATCAGTTTCAATAGTAATATTACCACCAACTACAGCAGTAACTACCCCAGAAATAGTGTCATCTAAAACCTCTACCTTATCACCAATGTTAAAATTTTTCATACCTAATATTTACATCTTTTATCCTTTAATTTTTAAAAAATAATAAGACGTTTATTTTCTTTCCACAAAAATAGTAGTATTTTTCCAGTTCAAAAATAGATTACAAGCCTAAATGCTGCTACCAAGACTAGAATTTAATATTAATGAATACATGCTTCCTTGTATGAACAAGAAGCTTTTAGGTGTAGACTGCCCCGGTTGCGGTATACAAAGATCTATAGCATTAATATTACAAGGAGATTTTAGTGGTGCTTTTCAAATGTACCCAGCAATCTATTCTCTGTTATTTTTATTTGCGTTTGTAGCAGTAAACTATTTTTACAAAATAAAGAATGCAAGCAGAATAATAACTGCCTTAGCCATTATTAATGTCTTATTAATATTGACTAATTATATATATAAATTTATTTAACCAATTACTTTTAAAATTATGGAACAAGAAAAATTACCAAATGGCACAATGATTATAGTATTAGGCGTACTAGGTTACTTATGCTGTTGTTTAGCAGGTTTGGGTATTATACCGTCTGCTATTGCTTACTTTATGGCAACTAAAGCCGAAAAAATTTATGCTGAAAACCCTGACGGATATGACAATGCCGGACAAATTAAAACAGGTAAGATTGTAGCATTAATAGCTGTTATTTTAAACGTATTAATGATTATTAGATGGGTTTATGTTATTGCAACTGGCGGTCTTGAAGAAGGTATGAACCAATGGCAAGATGTTATGGACCAAATGGAAGCTGGACAATAAATTAAAATTATGAAAGAAGAATTACCAGGTGCTAGTAGCGCCTTAACAATGGGAATATTAAGTATTGTATTAACACTTTTTTGTTGTGGACCTTTTGGTGCTATATTTTCATTTATTGGTTTTGCAAAAGCAAAATCTGCAAAAAAATTATTTGAAGAAAATCCTGACAAATATATAAGCGTAGATAGTGCCAATACTGGTAGAATACTATCTATAGTTGGCTTAGTACTAGCTTGCGTAATATTATTATTTACTATTCTTTACTTTGGAGTAATAATTGCTGCTATAACAGCAGGAAGTATGGATGGTGTGCAATACTAAATTATTCTTAAATATTAATTATAAAAAAATCCCAAAACTTAGGTTTTGGGATTTTTTACTTTAAACTTATTCTTAAACTAGTTAGCTACTTCGCTAATAAATTTTATTCTGTACAAACGTAACTCTTCATCTTCATAGTCACCATCAAACTCCTCTATAGCAGTATCTATATTATCTGACTCTGCTTCTAAAAAGTAATCATGTATTTCCTCTTGTTGGTCTTCATCTAAAGTTTCATCTACCCAATAAGTAATATTTAGTTTTGTACCACTATATACTATTTGTTCCATCTCTTTTATCAGCTCTGCTAACTCTAAACCTTTAGCGTCTGCTATATCTGTTAATGGCAACTTACGGTCTACATTTTGTATAATGTATAATTTTAAAGCTGAATTTGCACCTGTACTTTTAACAACCAAATCATCTGGACGAACAATATCATTATCATCTACATATTTTGTAATAAGTGCTAAAAATGGTTTTCCATATTTTTTTGCTTTACCTTCACCTACACCGTGTATGTTAAGCATATCCTCCATATTAATTGGATACTTAAGCGCCATATCCTCTATAGATGGATCCTGAAATACTACAAACGGAGGTACACCGTGTTTTTTAGCTTCGGATTTTCTTAATTGCTTTAATAACAACGATAATTCTTTATCTGCTACACCGCCTGAGCTTTTTGCTGCACTAACAATAGCATCATCATTCTCTTGACTGTACACATGATCTTTTGTCATTAAAAAAGTAGTAGGGTTTTTAACGTAATCTGCTCCGGCTGGAGTTACACGTAAAATACCGTATTGTTCTATCTCCTTTTTTAAATAACCAGCTACTAATGTTTGGCGTATTAAAGCCATCCAGTAACCAGCATCTTTATCTTTACCTATGCCAAAAAATGGTTTTTCATCTGTTTTATGAGATGATATTAATGCATTTTTTTTACCTATTAAAGTATTTACTATTTCTTTAGACTTAAATTTTTCTTTAGTTCCCTGTACAACACCTATAAGTTTAGCCACATTTTCTTTAGCTTCTACTTTTTCTTTTGGTGTGCGGGTATTATCATCCATATCTGCACCTTCGCCATTTACCTCGTCAAATTCTTCTCCAAAATAATGAAGAATAAATTTTCTACGAGACATAGATGTTTCTGCAAAACCAACAACTTCTTGTAGTAGTGCATTACCAATTTCTTGTTCTGCAACCGGTTTACCAGACATAAACTTCTCTAACTTTTCTATGTCTTTATAAGAATAAAAAGCCAAACAATGCCCTTCTCCTCCATCTCTACCTGCTCTACCTGTTTCTTGGTAGTAACTCTCTAAACTTTTAGGAATATCATGATGTATTACAAAACGTACGTCTGGTTTATCTATACCCATACCAAAGGCAATAGTTGCAACCACAACATCTACCTCTTCCATTAAAAACATATCTTGGTAACGAGATCTTGTTTTTGCATCAAAGCCAGCATGGTAAGGCACTGCACTAATACCATTAACTTGTAACACTTGCGCTAATGCTTCAACTTTTTTACGGCTTAAACAATAAATAATTCCTGATTTACCAATGTTTTGTTTTACAAAACGAATTATATCAGCCTCTATATTTAATGTCTTTGGTCGTACTTCATAAAACAAATTAGGCCTATTAAATGAAGCTTTAAAAAGTTTAGCATCAGTAATACCTAAGTTTTTAACAATATCTTCTTGTACTTTTGGTGTAGCTGTTGCTGTTAAACCTATCATAGGAATATCATCTCCTAACCTACCAACAATGCTTTTTAAGTTTCTATACTCAGGTCTAAAATCGTGTCCCCACTCAGATATACAATGAGCTTCATCTACTGCAACAAAAGAAATTTTTACAGATCTTAAAAACTCAACATACTCTTCTTTTATTAAAGATTCTGGAGCTACATATAACATTTTAGTTACACCATTTACAATATCTTCTTTAACCTCTTTTACTTGCGTTTTGGTTAATGAGGAGTTTAAAACGTGTGCTATACCGTGCTCAGAAGATATACCACGAATGGCATCTACTTGGTTTTTCATCAAGGCAATCAAGGGAGAAACTACAATAGCAGTACCCTCTTGCATTAGAGCAGGTAATTGATAGCAGAGAGATTTCCCTCCGCCAGTAGGCATTATTACAAATGTATTATTACCTTGAAGCAAGTTATTGATAACATCTTCTTGAAGACCTTTAAACTTATTAAAGCCAAAAAACTTTTTTAAGGAAGCATGCAAATCAATCTTAGAATTACTCATAGTATATTATAATGGTTGTATTCCTGTTTTTATAAAATAAATTTCAAGATACTCAAATTTTAGGAATCCAAACAAAATTTAAGTCAATTTTAATTTCCATCAAATTACTGTATCACATAAAAATAAGTTTACGTAATTTTGTATTCTTAAAGATAATACATCTTTTTTAAAAGAACACATAATTTAAGATTACATTGAGCAACTCCAAAACAATTCTAGATATTGCAAGGCGTACAATTTCTAATGAAGCTGATGCCATAAAAAATTTATCTAACCTACTAGATTCCAATTTTACAGATGCTGTAAATGCCATTTACAATTCTAAAGGCAGATTAATAATTTCTGGTATTGGAAAGAGCGCTATTATTGCACAAAAAATAGTAGCTACTTTAAACTCTACAGGTACACCATCTATATTTATGCATGCTGCAGATGCAATACACGGTGACCTTGGTACTGTTTTAAAAGATGACGTGGTTATTTGCATCTCTAAAAGTGGTAACACACCAGAAATTAAAGTTTTGGTTCCATTAATAAAAAGAGGTGGTAATATATTAATTGGAATGACAGGCAATACAGATTCTTTTTTAGCGCAACAGTCTAACTTTGTACTAAACACATATGTAGAAAAAGAGGCCTGCCCAAATAATTTAGCCCCTACCACTAGTACAACTGCACAATTGGTTATTGGTGATGCTATTGCAGTATCTCTTTTAGAACTAAAACGTTTTACAAGTAAAGATTTTGCTAAATATCATCCAGGTGGAGCTTTGGGTAAAAGACTATATTTACGTGTAAATGACATTGTAAAAAATAACCAAAAACCAGAGGTTACTTCAAATACTCCTGTAAAGCAAGCTATTGTAGAAATTTCTGAGAAAATGCTTGGAGCTACAGCTGTTATAGAAAACAATGAGGTTGTTGGTATTATTACTGATGGTGATATAAGACGTATGCTTAACAAGTATGATAATATTGGTAATTTAACTGCTAAAGATATCATGTCTAAAAGTCCAAAAACAGTAAATACAGACGTTTTAGCGGTTGATGCTTTAGAACTAATGCAACAGCAAGGAATATCACAGTTAGTAGCTTTAGAAAATAACAAATATGTTGGTTTGTTACATTTACATAACTTAGTAAACGAAGGCATTTTATAATGGCAAAAAATAAAAAAAGTCCGGACGAAATGTCCTTTTTAGACCATTTAGAAGAACTTAGATGGCATTTAATAAGATCTACATTAGCCGTAGTAATTATTGGTGTTGTTGCTTTTGCAATGAAAGAATTTATTTTTGACACGGTTTTACTAGGTCCTAAGAAAATGGATTTTCCTACCTATAAATTCTTTTGTTCTTTAGCTACTTATTTTGGAATGGAATCTAGCTTTTGTGCAGAAACCTTACCTTTTACTATACAAAGTAGAACTATGGCTGGGCAATTTTCTGCTCACATATGGACATCTATATGGGCTGGTTTTATACTTGGTTTTCCGTATATTTTATATGAAATGTGGCGTTTTATTAGCCCAGGTTTATACGAAAAAGAACGAAAAAACTCTAAAGGATTTATTTTTGCTGCATCATTTTTATTTTTCTCTGGTGTGCTATTTGGTTACTACATTGTAACTCCTTTTTCTATTAACTTTTTAGGTACATACCAAGTTAGTAAAGAGGTATTAAATGAATTTGATTTAAGCTCTTTTATATCTACCGTAAAAGCATCCGTAATTGCATGTGGTATTATGTTTGAGCTTCCTATAATTATATACTTTTTAACTAAAGTAGGCTTGGTTACTCCAGAGGTACTTAAAAAACACCGAAAAATAGCATTGGTTGTAGTATTAATAGTTGCTGCTGTTATAACACCACCAGATGTTGCTAGTCAAATTGTAGTAACAATACCCGTTATAATACTATATCAAATTAGTATTTATATTTCTAGAAGAGTGTTAAAAAATGAAGCAAAAAAGTTAGGTAAGAATGTCACAAAATCCAGTTAAAGAGTTTAACGAATATCGTTCTAAAATGAACGATAAAATATTAGCAGATAAAAATAAGGTTATCAATAGAATTTTTAATCTTGATACTAACGCATATAGTAAAGGAGCTCTAGATGTAAAAACTAAAGAGTTACTTGGACTTGTTGCTTCTGCGGTTTTACGTTGCGATGATTGCGTAAAATATCATTTAGAGAGTTCGCACAGAGAAGGTGCCAATAAAGAAGAAATTATGGAAACCCTTAGTATTGCAACTCTTGTTGGTGGCAGTATTGTTATTCCACATTTAAGACGCGCACACGAGTATTGGGAAGCTATAGAGGCTAACCAAGAAGGTTAAAAAAACGGTAAATCTTCTCTGTTTACAAGAAGAATAACTTAGATTTGGATATTCTATGGAAAAAATGAAGCTTAGAGCAGACAATATTATGAAGTCCTATAAAGGACGACAAGTAGTAAAAGGTATATCTTTGGAAGTTAACCAAGGAGAAATTGTTGGTTTACTAGGCCCTAACGGTGCAGGTAAAACAACTTCTTTTTATATGATTGTTGGGCTTGTTAAACCAAATGGAGGTAATATTTATCTAAATGATATGAATATTACACAATTTCCTATGTACAAAAGAGCACAAAACGGAATTGGTTATTTGGCACAAGAGGCTTCAGTTTTTAGAAAACTTAGTATTGAAAAAAATATTTTAAGTGTACTACAACTTACAAAACTGAGTAAAAAAGAGCAACATATGAAAATGGAGTCTCTTATTGAAGAGTTTAGTTTAGGACACATACGTAAAAACAGAGGAGATTTGCTTTCTGGTGGAGAGCGTAGACGTACAGAAATTGCACGCGCTTTAGCCACAGATCCAAAATTTATATTACTAGATGAACCATTTGCAGGTGTAGATCCTGTTGCGGTAGAAGATATACAACGCATTGTTGCTCAGTTAAAAAACAAAAACATCGGTATCCTAATTACAGACCACAACGTACAAGAAACTCTTGCTATTACAGAAAGGTCTTATCTTATGTTTGAAGGTGGTATTTTAAAATCTGGAGAACCAGAAGAACTAGCCGCTGATGAAATGGTAAGGCAAGTATACCTTGGTCAAAACTTTGAACTACGTAAAACTAAAATAGATTTCTAAACCACTACTCTATTTAGTTTAGGCTTTTTTAATTGCCAATTTACTAAACATAGATAATAGCACATAAACTACTATTATAATTGGTACTGCTAAATACTTTAGTGTTGTTATTAATACAATACAAAGTATTAAAAAGATATAGCGTATTGCATTGTCTTTAAAATTCCACGTTTTGAACTTTAAGGCAAATAAAGGTAAATTAGCATTTAGTAAAAATGCACTTAAAGCTGTTACCGCTAATAAAAACCATTGATTTAAAATTAAATCGTTTAAAACAGGATAGTTTTGATAAACTAATATTAATGGTAATGATATAATTAATAACGCGTTTGCTGGTGTTGGCACTCCTATAAAAGACTCTGTTTGGTTTTCATCTATATTAAATTTAGCCAATCTATAACCAGATGCTAAAGTTATTATAAATCCTAAAAAGGGAATTACAGATGAAACTGTAAAAACAGAAGTATGAAAACCACTTTCTGTAGCTGTAAACATAGATGAACTCCATCCGCCAGTAGTAGCCATTAACAACAATTTATACATAACTACACCTGGTACAACACCACTTGTAACCATATCTGCTAAAGAGTCTAATTGCAAACCAAGCTCACTCTGTACTTTTAACATACGAGCCGCAAAACCATCAAAAAAATCGAAAAATATACCTAAAAACACAAAAAGAGCTA
Organism: Cellulophaga sp. RHA19; assembly: GCF_002813425.1. Taxonomy (NCBI): domain Bacteria; kingdom Pseudomonadati; phylum Bacteroidota; class Flavobacteriia; order Flavobacteriales; family Flavobacteriaceae; genus Cellulophaga; species Cellulophaga sp. RHA19. The sequence goes on along the minus strand of NZ_PHUL01000001.1, from coordinate 2,443,651 downwards.
CCATCTCAAAAAGTCCGTGTACAGCAAAGAGAACCGCTAAACAGCCACAAAATAAATTTAAAAGGGTAATTAAGTTTGGTATATGCTTTTTCATTCTAATTTATTTAATAGTATTTCTGTAGTCATCAAAAATACGGTAATATTAGTTGCGTTGGTAAAAATAGTATTTCTTTAAAAAAAACAATTTAAAAAGCTGCTTTTTTAAAATCCATACGGCAGTTCTGCTAATTTGTTCGATATTTGTTACTTCTAAAAAATAATGAGCTTGAAAAATTACATTAAATCTATCGTTTTTATACTTTTATTGAGTTGCTCTGCTTTTGGATATTCGCAAAATAGCTCAATATCTAAGAACGCTCAAATTAGTGTATTAACTTGTGCTCCTGGTAGTGAGTTGTATTCTATTTTTGGCCATAGTGCCATTAGAGTTTGGGACCCTGTTACCAGAACAGATAAGGTTTATAATTATGGTATTTTTGATTTTAATGCTCCTAATTTTTACCTAAACTTTGTTAAAGGAAGGTTACTTTTTAAGGTTAGCAAACAAGACTTTTCAAGGTTTTTATATGAATATCAATATGACAAAAGAGGTGTTAAAGAACAGGTTTTAAATTTAAATATCGATCAAAAAAAACAGCTTTATAATTATTTAGAAAAAAACGTAAAACCAGAGAACAGAGACTATTTATATGATTATTTGTATAACAATTGTGCTACTAAAATTGTTGATGTTTTAAACATATCTATTGGTAAAGACATTAATTTTAAAGAAGATTATTTAGAAAAAAAATATACGTTTAGAGAATTATTAGATCAAAAGCTAAGTACAAATACTTGGTCTAGCTTTGGTATTGATTTAGCTCTTGGCTCTAAAATAGACAAAGAAGCTACAGCTTTACAGCATACATTTTTACCAGACTATGTATGGTCTCAACTAAATAACAGCACTATTAAAGGTAACCCTTTGGTATTGTCTAACAGAATAATTTTAAAGGAACACAAAAAAGTAGACAGTATTAATTTTTTAGTAACCCCAATGTTTTGGTCTATTTTACTTTTTGCCTTAGTCCTATTTATAACTTATATAGATTTTAAAAACCATTTATGGTCTAAATGGTTAGACGGATTTTTATTGTTTGTTACTGGCATAACAGGTATTGTTTTAAGTTTACTTTGGTTTGCCACTGACCACACAGCAACAGCCAATAACTTTAATTTACTATGGGTTGTACCATTTAATTTAATTGCTTTACTTTTTCTATTTAAAAAAGAAAATACAGCATCTAAACTACACAAATACAGCATATTTTTACTTATATTATTATTAATTGTACCTGTTGTGCAACTAATCGGAATTCAAAAATTTCATCCAGTATTTATTCCTATACTGCTATCTCTTGCCACTAGATATATATTTATTTGGCAAAAAACAAAATAAATAACACTCGCAAATGAACCTACTTACGGTTGAAAACATATCAAAATCTTACGGAGAACACGCTCTATTTTCAGGCATTTCTTTTGGTGTAAACAAAGACCAAAAAATTGCTCTTATTGCTAAAAACGGAAGTGGAAAAACATCTATCTTAAATATTTTATCTGGTAAAGACACTCCAGATAGCGGACAAGTAAACTATAGAAAAGGAACTAGAGTTTCATTTTTAGAGCAAGAGCCTAATATGGATCCAGACTTAACTATAGAACAAACTATTTTTGCCTCTGACAATGAAGTTTTAAGGGTAATTGCTGATTACGAAAAAGCATTAGCTAATCCTGAAGATGCAGACAAATACCAATTAGCTTTTGATGCTATGGACAGGTTTGAAGCTTGGGATTTTGAAACACAATACAAACAAATTTTATCTAAACTTAAGTTAGATGATGTTACCTTAAAGGTTGGTTTACTTTCTGGAGGACAAAAAAAGCGTTTAGCTATGGCAGATGCGCTTATAAACAGACCAGATTTACTAATTTTAGATGAGCCTACCAACCATTTAGATTTAGAAATGATTGAATGGCTAGAGGAGTATTTTGCAAAAGAAAATATTACTTTATTTATGGTTACGCATGACCGTTATTTTTTAGAACGTGTTTGTAACGAAATTATAGAGTTAGATAATAATACTCTTTACCCTTACAAAGGTAATTACTCTTATTATTTAGAAAAAAAAGAAGCTCGTTTAACGCAAGAAGCTGTAGAACACCATAAATCTAAACTTTTATATAAAAAAGAACTAGGTTGGATGCGTAAACAACCTAAAGCACGAACTACAAAATCTAAATCTAGAATAGACGATTTTAACGATATTAAAGCCAAAGCTCACCAACGAAGAAAAGAACACAAGGTAGAGCTAGAGATTAATATGGAACGTATGGGTAGTAAAATTATGGAGCTTGTTAAAATCTCTAAATCCTATCCAAATAAACCTATTTTAGATAAATTTGAATACAACTTTTTAAAAGGAGAACGTATTGGAATTATTGGTAAAAATGGTACCGGAAAATCTACCTTTTTAAATATTATTACAGGCACAGACCAACCAGACAGCGGTAAAGTAATCGTAGGAGAAACTATTAAGTTTGGGTACTACACGCAAAAGGGAATAAAAATAAAAGAAGGCCAAAAAGTTATAGACGTTATACGCGAGTTTGGAGATTATATTCCGCTTAAAAAAGGGCACCAAATCTCTGCACAGCAACTGTTAGAACGTTTTTTGTTTGATAGAAAAAAACAGTATGATTTTGTTGAGAAACTAAGTGGTGGAGAACGTAAAAGATTATACTTATGTACAATACTTATACAAAATCCTAATTTCTTAATTTTAGATGAACCTACAAACGATTTAGATATTGTAACGCTAAACGTTTTAGAAAGTTTTTTAATGGACTTTCCTGGTTGCTTATTGGTAGTATCGCATGATAGGTACTTTATGGATAAAATTGTAGATCACTTATTTGTATTTAGAGGCAATGCGGTTATTGAAGATTTTCCTGGAAACTATTCAGACTTTAGATCTTATGAGGATAGCGCTGTATTAGAAAGCAGAGAAAATAAAGAGAAGGAAGCTAAAACAGAAAAAAAATCTTGGAAGACAGAAGGTAAAACCAATAAACTATCTTTTCAAGAGCAAAAAGAATACAACAACATAGAAAATAAAATAAAGAAGCTAGAAGAGAAAAAAACTGAGCTTCAAAATAAGTTTTCTGACGCTAGCCTTAGTGGTGATGAAATTGATGCTTTATCTAAAGATTTACAACTTGTTATAGACGAAATTGAGACAAAAACAGAACGTTGGTTTGAGCTTTCTGCAATTGTTGAAGGTTAGATTTTAATTTTATGTTTCAGTTTATTGCTCATTTACAATTTTTGCTAAAAGCAACAAATCAGCACGGAGTACACTCGCCTTTTATATATAATTACGTAACCAAATGTTTATATAGTAAAGAAAAGACACACCCTGATAAAAGCTATAATGTTGTACTTAAAAGTATTGCCTATTTTAAAATAAAAACGGCCTTTGTAGCATCAGAAAAGCTTAAAAAAAATATAACAACTAATTTAAACTATACAAAAACTAGTGTAGATTTTGGATATTTAAATTATCCTGATCTAGATAAGTTTACCGCTATTAACTACCATAACAACACTATGGTTTTTGTTGATAATATTTACAGTAGCAAACAGACAAAAGAAACTTGGGAACAAATAAAATTACTTAAAAATGTTACTGTTACCGTAGATGTTTTTTATGGCGCTGCTGTATTTTTTAGAAAAGAGCAAGCAAAAGAACATTTTAAAATTAGATTATAATACTGTATTTTTAAATTTAGAAAAAAAATAAAATGGACTATACTACTTTTATTGTTGGCGGAATTGTACTTGTTATTTTTCTTGTTATAAACTTTAAAAACAAAAAGAAAAGCAAAGAGAGAAAGTCACGTAAATTTATGGACAATTACAAACGTAAAGAATAAGCTATTTGGATTTTAGTAACCCTTTATTTCATATTCCGTTTGGTTCTGGTTGTATTTTTATGCTTCTAGGACTTTTTCAACTTAAATTTCCTCCTAAAAAAATAAATAGTATTTACGGTTACAGAACTAGCAAGTCTATGTTAAACCAAAACAGGTGGAATTTTGCACAAAAATATGCATCAATACAACTTATAAAAATTGGTTTTATACTTGTTTTACTCTCTTTATTAAGTATTATATATCAACCTAATAAAGAAATAAGTATTTTAATAGGTATAGTTTTACTACTTACAAGTGTTATTACTTTAATTTTAAAGGTAGAAAAAGCTATAGACTCAAAATTTAAAGAAAATAATAAATGAAAATATATACAAAAACAGGAGATAAAGGTACTACTGCCCTATTTGGTGGCACCAGAGTTCCTAAACACCACCTACGTATAGAGTCTTACGGTACAGTAGACGAGTTAAATTCTTGGATGGGATTAATACGTGACCAAGAGATACACAACCACTATAAAGATGTTATTGCAACCATACAAGACAAGTTATTTACTGTTGGTGCTGTTTTAGCTACAGATCCAGAAAAAATGGTGCTTAAAAACGGTAAAGAACGCCTAAATATTGAAAAAATTAGTAATACAGACATAGAGTTACTAGAGTTAGAAATGGATAAAATGAACGAATCTTTACCACAGATGACACATTTTATTTTACCTGGCGGACACACAACCGTGTCATACTGTCATATTGCGCGTACTGTTTGTCGTAGAGCAGAACGTTTAGCATCACATTTAAATGAGAACGAACCTTTTGAAGCAAATGTTTTGTCATTTATTAATAGGTTATCCGACTACTTATTTGTATTATCAAGAAAACTATCAAAAGACTTGGATGCAACCGAAATAAAATGGATTCCTGAGAAAAAAGTCTAATATTTACTTTTTTACAACGTTATCAACATATTGAATATCAACAATTTTAAAAAAATAAATTAAAAAACTACAAAAAAACTTGCTTTTCTTGTTTAAAAATTTATTTTTGCAAAAAATTAAAATTAACTATTACCATGTATTGGACATTAGAACTAGCATCTTATTTAAGTGATGCGCCTTGGCCAGCGACCAAAGATGAATTAATAGATTACGCCATTAGAACTGGTGCACCATTAGAAGTTGTAGAAAATTTACAATCTATGGAAGAAGAAGGTGGAGAAATCTACGAATCTATTGAGGAGATATGGCCTGACTATCCTACAGAAGAAGATTACCTCTGGAACGAGGATGAATATTAAATAAAGAAATACACAAAAAAGTCTCCTCGGAGGCTTTTTTTTTATGTAATTTTGGCAGACGCAGGTGGCTATTTGTACATTTTTAAAAACTGGAATACCTTTTGCGTAAGAAATTACATTCCGCAGTTTTACGGAACATTAATCTAAATAGTTGAGTGTGTTTACATTGTAAACAACAGACTTTATAAATTATAAAATATATGAGTTTCATTAATTCCGTGCTAAAGGCCTTTGTTGGTGATAAAGCCAAAAAAGACGTTAAGCAATTACAACCATTAGTTGATAAAATTAAAGCATTTGAACAAAGTTTAGAGGCTATTAGCTTAGATGAGTTAAGAGCAAAAACAGTAGAGTTTAAAGAAAAGCTAAAGGCAGATACTAAAGACTTAAATGAACAAATAGAAGCTCTTAAACTAGAAGTAGAAGCGTCTACAGATATAGATAAGAACGAAGATCTTTATACAGAAATAGACCGCTTAAAAGAAGAAGTATATAAAACATTAGAAAACTCGCTTACAGACCTTTTACCTGAAGCTTTTGCTGTTGTAAAAGAAACTGCTAAACGTTTTACAAATAATACTACCCTTACTGTTACCGCTACTGAGTATGACAGACAATTATCTGGAATTAAAGACTATGTTAGCCTAGAAGGAGACAAAGCCGTATGGCAAAACTCTTGGGATGCTGCTGGTAAGCAAGTAACCTGGGATATGATACATTATGATGTACAGCTAATTGGTGGTATTGCTCTACACCAAGGTAAAATTGCAGAAATGCATACTGGTGAAGGTAAAACTTTAGTTGCAACATTACCTGTGTACTTAAATGCACTAACTGGTAATGGCGTACACCTTGTAACAGTTAACGATTACCTTGCAAAAAGAGATAGTGCTTGGATGGCACCTATATTTCAATTTCACGGGTTTACTATAGACTGTATAGATTATCACCAACCTAATTCTGATGCACGTAGAACTGCTTACAACGCAGATATTACTTATGGTACAAATAATGAATTTGGTTTTGATTATTTGCGTGATAATATGGCACACAAACCAACAGACCTAGTACAACGCCCTCACAACTTTGCTATTGTAGATGAAGTGGATTCTGTTTTAGTTGATGATGCACGTACACCATTAATTATATCTGGTCCTGTACCAGAAGGAGACAGACATGAGTTTAACGAGTTAAAACCTAAAGTTGCAGATATTGTACAATTACAAAAACAATATTTAACCGGCGTTTTAGCAGAAGCAAAAAAATTAATTGCTAGTGGCGACACTAAAGAAGGTGGTTTTCAATTATTACGTGTATTCCGTGGTTTACCTAAAAATAAAGCACTTATTAAATTTTTAAGTGAAGAAGGTATTAAACAGTTATTACAAAAAACTGAAAACTTTTATATGCAAGACAACAACCGTGAAATGCCTACGGTAGACGAAGAGTTGTTGTTTGTAATTGATGAGAAAAACAATCAGATAGAGCTAACAGACAAAGGAATTAAACACATTTCTGGAGATGTAGATAGTGATTTCTTTGTAATGCCAGATATTGGTTATGAGATTGCTCAAATAGAAAACCAAAATCTAAACATAGAAAAAGAAGCTGAACTTAAAGAAGAGTTATTTAAAGATTTCTCTATTAAAAGTGAGCGTATTCATACTATGAACCAATTACTAAAAGCTTACACTCTTTTTGAAAAAGATGTAGAGTATGTAGTAATGGATAATAAAGTAATGATTGTAGATGAGCAAACAGGTCGTATTATGGACGGTCGTCGTTACTCTGACGGTTTACACCAATCTATTGAAGCTAAAGAGAATGTAAAAATTGAAGCAATGACACAAACATTTGCTACAGTTACATTACAAAACTACTTTAGAATGTACAATAAGCTTGCAGGTATGACAGGTACTGCCATTACTGAAGCTGGTGAATTCTGGGAGATTTACAAGTTAGATGTTATGGAAATACCAACTAACAGACCAATTGCTCGTGATGATAGAAACGATTTAATTTACAAAACAAAAAGAGAAAAATACAATGCCATTATAGAGGAAGTTACACAACTATCTAACTCTGGCAGACCAGTACTTATTGGTACAACTTCTGTAGAAATATCAGAATTGTTATCTAGAATGTTAACTATACGTAAAGTACCGCACAATGTACTTAACGCCAAGTTACACAAGAAAGAAGCAGATGTAGTTGCGCAAGCTGGTAATGCAGGTATTGTAACTATTGCAACCAATATGGCAGGTCGTGGTACCGATATTAAATTATCTACAGATGTTAAAAATGCTGGTGGTTTAGCTATTATTGGTACAGAGCGTCACGATTCTAGACGTGTAGACAGACAGTTACGTGGTAGAGCTGGTCGTCAGGGAGATCCAGGAAGTTCTCAGTTTTATGTTTCTTTAGAAGATAACCTTATGCGTTTGTTTGGTTCTGATAGAGTTGCAAAAATGATGGATAAAATGGGCTTAGAAGATGGTGAAGTTATTCAACATTCTATGATGACAAAATCTATAGAACGCGCACAGAAAAAGGTTGAAGAAAATAACTTTGGAGTTCGTAAGCGTTTGTTAGAGTATGATGATGTTATGAATGCCCAAAGAGAGGTAATTTATAAAAGAAGACGACATGCATTACAAGGAGAGCGTTTAAAGTTAGATATTGCTAATATGATTTTTGATACCTGTGAATCTATCGCAGAAGGTAACAAAGGTGCTAGTGATTATAAAAACTTTGAGTTTGAATTAATTAAGTATTTCTCTGTAACATCTCCTATTACTGAAGATGACTTTGCAAAAATGACCAGTCAAGATATAGCAAGTAAAACCTACAAAGTTGTTTACGAGCACTATCTAAACAAAATGGAGCGTAATGCAGCTACTGCATTTCCGGTAATTAAAAATGTTTATGAAGACACGGCTAACAATTTTGAACGTATAGAGGTTCCTTTTACAGACGGTATTAAAGCTCTTAAAATAGTTACCAACCTTAAAGAAGCCTACGAAAGTAACGGTAAGCAATTGGTTAACGATTTTGAAAAGAATATTACACTTGCAATTGTAGATGACGCTTGGAAAACTCATTTACGTAAAATGGATGAGTTAAAACAATCTGTACAACTAGCTGTACACGAACAAAAAGATCCGCTATTAATTTATAAGTTTGAAGCTTTTGAGCTTTTTAAATCTATGGTAGATACTGTAAATAAAGATGTAGTATCATTCTTGTTTAAAGCTGAATTACCTACTGGTGACACATCAGACATACAGGAAGCAAGAACCGTAAGAAAGCCACAAGCAAATTTACAAACTACAAAAGAGGAAATACCTAACAGTGATGAGTTAGCTGCACAGAACAGAGCTGCTAGCCAAACACAAGGTAATAGACCACAAGTAACAGAAACAATTACTAGAGAAAGACCAAAAATTGGTAGAAACGACAGAGTTACAATTAAAAATGTAATGAATGGCAAATCTAAAGTTGTTAAATTTAAACAAGCAGAACCTTTATTAACAAGAGGTGAATGGGTACTAGTTGAAGAATAAACTAGTACTTAATAGTCATAAAAAAAGCAGCTCTTTTAGAGCTGCTTTTTTATTTATATGCAGTGTAAAACTGCTGTCGTCGTTAGTTACTTTTTAATATGTTTATTACGAACAGGAACTTTAATAGCACGCATAGCTGGTTTATTTTTAGATAATAAGCCAATTGTTATAGCTGCTACGGTAATTAAAGTTATATATATCATAATTAAACTAATTTTGCTTTATTTGCTTTTGTTTCAAAAGATAACGCTTTTATAATTTTTGCATTTTTTATAATATACAAACGTGCTACGCTATTCTTTTTAATATTCTTATTAACTGTAGTCTCTTTTACTATTGAAGCTACCTTTACTATTTCAACTTTATTAAGAGGTGACTTTTTAGCTTTTTGTGCTTGTAAAGAAAAACCAACACAGAGTATAAAAGATAAGGTTACTAGAGTTTTCATAAATAGGTTTTATTTACTATAAAATTACAACCCAAGCTCACTCATCTATTTTCAAACTCGTTTAAAAACACTTTTTTATCGTTGATCTGCAATAACTTAGATGAACTACCTATTAAAAAATAGTAGTATTTATGTTAACTAACACTTTATCCAAAAAAACAAACATTACAACTGTTAACTAAAAAGTAATCATAAATTCACTAAAAAACAACTATCTAACTGATATTAAGCTATTTTACTTTTTGCTTTCTTAGTTGTAAAAGCTAATGCTTTTTTAATTTTAGAGTTTTTAAACTTATACAAACGTGCTACTTGATTTTCTTCTTTTAAAGTTTCCTTTTTAACTTCAGCAGCTTTTACTTCTTTACTATCCATTTTTAATACAGGAGCAACATTAGCATCTTGTGCTTGTGCTGTAATGCTTACTGTAATAACGAATAATAAAGTGATAATAGCTTTCATAGTAACTTTGTTTGTTGATGTAAAATTACTACCAACATAAAGCTATAGAAATCTAAATCGCTTAAACCCCCATATTTTTCGCTGTTTAACAAAAATTATGATAAAGTGTAAAAAATCGTCGATGACTGTAAATTGGGTAAAATCTGCTAATCGAAAATTATGTGCATTACAACAGATATTGTGCAACAAAGAAAATAAATATGCAGTTTAGGGTAAGACATATTTATGTAAAACAAAAGTTATAGTATATTTAATTAAGCTGTTTTAGTTACCACATCTTTAATTGTAAATGCTAAAGCTCTTTTAATTTTTGCATTTTTAAACATATACAAACGTACTACCTCAACTTTTTTCTTAACTACCTCTTTTTTAATTACCTCTTTTTTTACTTCTCCTGTTTTTACTTCCGTGTTTTCTACATTTAAAACAGGTGTAGTTTTAGTTTCCTTTGCTTGTGCAGTTAATCCTAATACAATAACGAATAATAAAGTGATAACAGTTTTCATAATACTTTTGTTTTGTTTTACAAAGCTACCAACCAAAAACAACTTAAATTGATGATTGTGGATGAGTAACACTTAACTATAGATGAATTGTAATAAAATAAATGTTGTTAACATTCATCTTAAATTTTACAAATACAAAGTAAAACCTGTTAGTAGTATTGTGGAGGTTTTTTTAGATAAACGAAATATCTATCATCTTAAAAACAAAGAGAATTATAAGGAGTAAGAAATTTATTAAGCTATTTTAGATGCAGCTTTTTTTGTAGTAAAAGCTAAAGCTTTTTTAATTTTAGAATTTTTAAACTTGTACAAACGAGCAACTTTAGCTTCTTGCTGTAATACCGCTTCCTTTACTACAGTTGCTTTAACCTCTTTAGTATCTGATTTTAATACAGTAGAAACATTAGCTTCTTGTGCTTGTGCTGCAACGCTTACTGTAAGAACAAATAATAAAGCGATAATAGCTTTCATAGTAACTTAGTTTTGATACTGTAAAATTACTATCAAGCTTAGGGTTACTAAATCTAAATCGCTTAAACCGACTTATTTTTCGGTGTCTGACAAAATTTATGATAAACGGTAAAATAACATCGATAACTGTAAAAAAGCAAAAAACTGCTAATCGATCTAAGGTGCATTTTATCTTAAAAAAGAAGCTACATTTTAAGTAACAAATTAGGATTAGGACAGTTTTTCTTATAAAAATCTAAATCTTTTGTAGTACAAACGCCAGGATAATCACCCATATAATCTTTAATATCTATAATTATTTGAAAATGCAAATGTGGCGCATAACCTACGTTAACCTCAGCTGTTCCCAAAGTTGCTAAAACAGCCCCTTTTGTAAATTCTTTACCAACATACATATCATTTAAAGAAGAAAGTGCTAAATGTCCGTACAAGGTGTAAAATGTTTGACCATCTACAGTATGCTTTAATATAATAGTAGGTCCATAATCTCCAAACACAGCATTATTTTTAAAACTATGCACTACTCCATTTACAGGAACTATAACTTTTGCTCCTGCATCTGCCCAAAAATCTACACCTAAATGTATGTTACGAGCAGCCTCTTCTAGTTTAGAGAAATTTGCATTTTTAGCATACAAATTTCTTTTCTCCAAATAGCCTCCAAATGCAATTGTGCTATTTGTTTTATTTAAAATTTGCTGAATATAAGATTCACAATCAGTTGCATTTGTAATATCTACTGTAGCTAATTCTTTATTATCTATAGACAAATCTAAAGCTGCATAACTATCTTTGTTATTAGTTGTTTTTAATATTGATGTAGAACCAGTTGTTACTGACTGTAATAAACTCTCTATATTTTGCATAGGTAAAATGTTAATCTATCTTTAAAATAGTTATGCCTTTGTAAGTATTTTTAAAAGCAGCGCACTAATTTATAAAAAGGAAATTTATGAGAACAGTAAAAATTGCATTTGTACTATGTACTATATTAATATCTACAAGTTGTTCATCTAAAAATAAAACTAAGGATGAAACAAAAGCTAATACAGAAATCCTAAATCAAGATTTAAGCTCATACGAAACCGCTTATTTTGCTAGTGGTTGTTTTTGGTGTGTAGAAGCTGTTTTTGAAAGCGTTAAAGGAGTTAAAGAAGTGGTGTCTGGCTACGCTGGTGGTAAAGAAAAAAATCCTACTTACGAGCAAGTTGGTAGCGGTAATAGCACACACGCAGAAGCTGTGGTTGTATATTATAATCCTAAAGAAGTTTCTTATGCTAGTTTAGTAAAAGTGTTTTTTGGCTCACAAGACCCAACTACGCTTAACCGTCAAGGACCAGACAGAGGTACACAATACAGATCTATTGCTTTTTACAAGAATAAAGAAGAGAAAAAAATTATTACAGATTACATTGCTAAACTGACAAAAGAAAAAGTGTACAGTTCTAAAATTGTTACGGAGGTTACTGCTTTTACAACTTTTTACGAGGCAGAAGATTACCACCAAGATTACGAAAAAAAACATCCTAATAACTCTTATATAAAAAATGTATCTGTACCTAGGTTAAATAAATTTAAAAGTAAGTTTCCTGAGTTATTAAAAAAAGGTACTCATTAAAGCAAGGTTACTTTAGAACAACATCACTATATGATGCATCTATATTAATAGACTTTGCTGTGTTTTTTGAGGTATTGTATCCTTTATGCACTACTATATTCTGATTTAAAGATTTAGTTAAAGATAAAGACGTTGGCGTTGCTATTTTAGAAGATTTACCTTTTACATATATAGTGTAAGAAGATTTTGGTAAAGCGGCTTCTAACTCACCGTTAGTAATGCTAATATCTAAATCTTTAAAGTCTGAAGATATAGCGTTTATTTGCACATTGCCAAAATCGTTTTTTACAAAAGCAGATTTTAACAACTGGTCTATAGTAATGTTAGATGATACAGAACTTAGAGTAAGTTCTTTTACCATTTTTAGATCTACATCTTTAGCATAACTGGTTTTTAATTGTCCAACATTCCAATTACTTACATAAATAGGAGAATAAGACGCATTTACATACGTCTTATCTCCGTTTATAGTAGAAGCTAGTAAACTTGAGTAAGTCAAGTTTGCGTTTATATTTATAGTATTCTCGGCTAGTTTTACTTTACCGTGACGTACATCCATTTTTATGGTTGCAGATTTAGGCATTTTAATTTTAATTGTTTTTTTAACCTTTAAACTCTTTGTACCACCATCCTTAGAAATATAAAATGTATTTGGACTAGTGTAAAACTCATTAGAATCTATATAAATTACATCTCCTTTGTGATGCGCTTTTAACACTTTAGCTTTTACCTTTTCTGCAAGCACCTTATGTCTCGCTGCTAAAAGTTTAGATTGTTTTTGAGTTAATATAGCTTTCTTTTTTACTTCTGCTACCCATCTTTGTATTTCGGCTTCGTTTTTAGCTCCCATATCTTTTTGAAACTCTTTCTGCCACTTTTGTATGTACTCCTTACCTCCTTTTTCATATTCTTCATAATCAAAGTCTGCAAATTTTAAATCTTTTAAGTCATAGTCTACCATTATGGTATCTATACTTATGGTATCCATATTAAAAGAAAAACGAGTAGGAAAATTAGACGTATTAAAATGTATTGGATGGGCATTAGCAAAAGTATCTGTTTTGCTAAAAAAATTATTCCCGCCTGTAGACACAGTAACTTTAGCAGAATTCCCTAAAATATCCATCTTATTACGTATAAAGTATTTTTCTGCCTCATCTGCAGACATACCCTCTACTTCAATTGTAGCTTCTACCTGTATAACACTCTTGTTCCAAGTATCAAATTCTATATCTGCATTATTGGTATCTAAATCTAGAACAGCATTTTTATCTACATTAAACACTTCTTTAAATACTTTTGTTTGCTTTTGGGCATATATGCTTGCACTAGCTAATATTGCTACCGCCACTATACTTTTACACACTAATTGTCTCATTTTTATTGCTTTTTAATTCGTTTAACTTTTTTCTTAGTTTTTGTAGCAACTGCAATCGCAATTGCAAATTATTAATTAAAGCAGAAATTAATTGATCATTAGGCCCAATGGTATTTAACTCTGTATTAAGGTCTTGGTATTCTTTATGTAACTCCGCTAGGCGCTCCATATAACTATCTACCAATGTTTTATTATCATTAGAAACTTGTAATTGTGACAGCTCTAAGTTGATGTTTACTTTGTAATAATCTTCAATCTTTTTTAAATCTGGAGATAAAGCTCCAAGTGTTATACCCTCTTGGTCTTTAGATGGTTTATCTATGTCTACTACTGTACTTTTTATTGTTGTTTTTTTAGATTGATTGTTATAAACCAAAATAGAAATAGTAAGCAATACAATTACACTTGCTGCAATTTTGTAAACAAACCATTTATTTTGTTTTGGTACAGGCATAGCAGCGTTTAACTTATCTTCAAACCTAGAGATATGCCCTTTGTTTAAGGTGTGCTTTTCTTTAGCTCTTTCTTCCTTAAATATTTTTCTAAGATCCTGTCCCATATCTTTTCTCTTTTAAAAGTTCTTTTAATAACCCTTTACCTCTTAATAACCGAGTTCTACAAGCAGACTCCGTTATGTTTAATATGCCCGATGTTTCTGCATGATCATACCCTTCAATTAAATACAACTGCACCACACATTGGTAGTTATTTGGTAATTGCGTTATTGCAAATTTTATTTGTTGTAGTGTTACCGTATCTTCAACCACCCAATCATCATCCTCTACTACTCTTAAATTAGTTTCTGTTAAAGCTACATACTTGTCTTTTTTCGCTTTAATAAAATCTAAACATTTATGTACAACAATTTTTTTTAACCAAGCTCCAAAGGTTACATCTCCACTAAATTGTTCTATTTTTTCAAAAGCATTAATAAAAGCTTCTTGTACTACGTCTTCTGCATCACCTTCGTTCTTTAAAAATCGCATAGCCACGCAATACATACCATTACAGTACTGTTTATAAAGCTGCATTTGAGCTTTGCGGTTGTTTGCCTTGCATTTTTTAATAATATCAGACGTAAACATTAATTATTTATTGGGTTTGGTTTTGTTTGTTGCTTAAAGGACGACATAAAATAACAGATGTTGCAAAAACATAAATTATTTTTAGATTTTTATAGTTATCACTATAAATTTATAGCAATTTTACACTTTATATAAAACGCAAGTTAAAGTACAATTTTGGGGATTCTTAATTAAGCAAGATTTAGTAACTTAGAAAAAATCTAAAAAAATAACCACAATATGAAAGTTATAAAATGGATGATAATTACAGTAACTGTACTTGGTTTACTTACTGTATTTGTTGGTATGCCTATGATGAAAGAGCAAACAAAAAAGTTTAGTCCAGAGGAGACTGCCACCTATACTAAAAACGGTTATAATTTAAATGTAGTTTATTGTAGTCCGTCTAAAAAAGACCGCCAAATTTTTGGTTCTCTTGTTCCCTATAATAAAGTTTGGAGAACTGGCGCTAATGAACCTACTATATTTAAAACTTCTTCTGCAATTAAAGTAGGTGGCAAACAACTACCCGCAGGTACTTACTCTATATGGTCTAGACCCAATAAAGATAGTTGGGATATTATTTTTAATAAAGAGGTTCCAGATTGGGGAGTTACTATTTTAAGTGGTGGTGCAGAAACTACCAGAAATGCTTCAGAAGATCTTGTGACTGTTTCTGTACCTGTAACAAAATTAGATTCGGTTAAAGAAAGATTTACTATTAACTTTGAAGACAAAGAACAACCATACTTAACTTTAGCTTGGGATAAAACCAAAGTTAACGTACCTATTAGCAAATAATATTGAGCACACATAAAAATATAAGTTCCAAGAGTGCTTCTAAAATTAAAAAATTTAGAAGAGAGTTACCGTCTACAAATAGTTTAACCAATGGTATTTTAAAAGGTGACAAAACCGCTTTAAGCAGAGCTATAACACTTATAGAAAGTACCAATAGTGAGCATACCAAACAGGCTAATGAAATTATTGAGCGCTGTTTAACTCACAAAACAAAAAGTGTTAGAATTGGTATTACAGGAGTTCCTGGTGTTGGTAAAAGTACATTTATAGAACGTTTTGGAAAACGACTTACCGCCCAAGGAAACAAAGTAGCTGTGTTAGCTGTAGATCCTACAAGCACTGTTACTAGAGGTAGTATTTTAGGTGATAAAACACGTATGGAAGAGCTGGTAAAAGACGAAAATGCTTTTATTAGACCATCGCCATCTGGTAGCTCTTTAGGTGGTGTTGCCCGTAAAACCAGAGAAACCATTGTACTTTGTGAAGCTGCTGGCTATAATGTTATTTTAATTGAAACTGTTGGTGTTGGCCAAAGTGAAACTGCCGTACATAGTATGGTAGACTTTTTTCTTTTGTTAAAATTAGCTGGTGCTGGTGACGAGCTGCAAGGCATTAAGCGTGGTATTATGGAAATGGCAGATGCTATTGTAATTAATAAGTCTGATGGTGATAATGTACAACGTGCCAAAAAAGCGCGAGTAGAATTTGCACGAGCATTACATTTATTAAAAACACAAGATAATGGTTGGGTACCAAAAGTACTTGCCTGTTCTGCCTTAGAAGATATAGGTATTACAGAGGTCTGGGAAACTATTAAAGACTACGTAGACACCAATACTAAAAATAGCTTTTTTGATACAAAAAGACAACAGCAAAACAAATATTGGTTATTGCAAACTATAGAAGACCAGCTAAAGCAACAGTTTTATGATGATAAAAATGTAAAGGCAGAATTAAAAGGCGCTATAAATGCCGTTATAAACAATAAAACATCTCCTTTTTCTGCTGCAGACAAATTATTAAAGTTACATAGTAAATAAGACCAACAATTAGTTTGTATATTATGAAGTATGAGTTTACTATAATTGTACCTATTTACAATGAAGAAGATAACATTAACAGATTAGATAAAGAGCTAACTGAGTACCTTAAAATTGCTACAAAAAAAACTTGTGTTCTATTTATTAACGATGGCTCAAAAGACGATAGTCAAATACTATTAGAGCAAATTTGTGCAAACAACTCTAATTTTTCTTATTTACTTTTTGATAAAAATTACGGATTAACAGCTGCTATAAAAGCTGGTTTTGATGAAGCCACAACAGAACTAGTTGGTTACATTGATGCCGATTTACAAACAAGCCCCTTAGATTTTAATTTACTATTAGAATACACACCAAAGTACGACTTAGTTACTGGTATTAGAATAAACAGGAAAGATTCCGGTTTAAAAAAACTATCCTCTACCCTAGCAAATAAAATAAGACGCTCTTTTACCAATGATGGTGTAGAAGATACTGGTTGCCCTTTAAAAGTGATTAAAACAAATTACGCAAAGCAAATACCTATTTTTAAAGGTTTACATAGGTTTTTACCCGCAATGATATTGTTACAAAACGGAAAAATTAAACAAGTTCCTGTACAACACTTTCCTAGAATTGCAGGCAAAACTAAATTTGGCTTTTGGAACAGATCTTTAGGCCCCTTAGCAGATTGTTTTGCCTATTTATGGATGAAACACAAATACATAAATTATAAGGTTGATAAAAGAAACTACTAAGCTAAAAAGTTAAAATCTTACCAAAGTATAACTCACCTTTTACAACCAATTATTACCTTTGAATATTACTAAATAAATAAAAATGAAAACAAGAGATAAAATAGTATACGCAGTTTTATTTGTAATCTGTAGTGTTGGACTATATTTTGGTTTAACAGACAGTGCCTTTTTTGATCAATCTTATGCTCAAGAAGACGGACTTGTAGAATACGGTACTGCATTAATGCTTTTTATTATAAGTCTTATTTGTATTTATAGGTTATTTACCATCTCTAAAGGAAAATCTATTACTTGGAAAATAGGAACCTTTTTATTTGCTATTTTGTTTTTATTTGGTGCTGGCGAAGAAGTTTCTTGGGGACAAAGAATATTTGAAGTACAGTCTAGCGAGTTTTTTATAGAAAATAATGCACAAGGAGAAACCAACTTACACAATATGGTCGTTGGAGAAACCAAGGTAAATAAACTAATATTTAGTCAATTACTAATGGTGGTTATGGTTTTATACCTAATTGTATCTCCTTTTTTATACAGAAAACAACAATGGTTTAAAAACCTTGTAAATATGTTTGCTGTTCCTATTGTAAAATGGCACCATACCATAGCTTTTTTAGCTGCAACAGCCTTAGTTATAAGTAACCCATCTGGTAGAACTTGGGAAGTTTACGAACTTGTTTTTGGAGCAATATTTATTTTAATATTTTTAGCTCCACTAAACGATTACATATTTAAAAAAGAGAATTAATTACAACTTTAATTTTACTGACATAAGTAGCATTAGCTTATAAAAAACAAATCCTAAAAAGCTACCAATTACAATACCTGTAGCAACATCTAATGTATAATGCACACCAATGTATATTCTACTATAGGCAACAAATGCTGCCCAAGTAAGCAGTAATACTTTTACGTATTTAAATTTGTTTTTAAGTACATTTCCAAAAAATACAGCTACAGCAAAAGAATTTGCTGCATGAGCAGAAAAATAACCATATTTACCACCACAAGAACTCTTAACTAAGCGCACCAAACCATCTAATTCTGGATTATGACAAGGTCTTAGACGTGCTACTCCGTATTTAAAAAAATTAGCCAACTGGTCTGTTGCTCCTATTAAAATACCTATAGACACTAAAATTACTAATGTTTTTTTAATACCTACTTGCTTGTATGTAAAAAATAACAACACGGCATACAATGGTATAGAATTTACTTTATTAGTTATAAATAACCAAAAACTATCCCAAGTAGAAGTACCAAGATTATTTAAATATAAAAAAAAGTTAGTATCGTACTGTATTAATTCTTCAAGCATAATAGTCTGTTATTCTTCGTAACGAGCAATTTCTCTGTCATAAAAAGCAGTAGCCTCTGCAATTAGTTTTTCTGCTTCTTCAGTTAATTCCTCTTCATCTTCTTTAGTAAAATCTTCTAACCACTCTACTTCATCATCCTCTAAATTAATTATAAACCTAGGGTAATCTGTATGTATAATAAATATAGCTGTTGGGTAGTCTGTGTTATCACCCAATAAAAACTTAGGAAAATCCATAATTATTCTTCTGTATTAAGTATTAATCTTTTTGTTAAGTAATTAAATCTAATATATAGTAAAACGGCAGAAGCAGTTAAACCAGCCAGTAAACCTATCCAAATTCCAGTGCTTTTTAAAGGGGTGTATAACCCTAAATAAAAACAAATAGGAAAACCAATTAGCCAATACGCAACAAATGTTATTGCCGTAGGTATTGTTACGTCTTGTAAGCCACGTAATGCACCAAGTACTACAACTTGCAATCCGTCTGATATTTGAAAAAATGATGCTACTAACAATAATTGAGCTGCTATTACTATAACTTCTGTATTATCTACTATGTTTACGGCATCATTTACGTCTAAATACACTGTTGGTAACCAATGTCTAAATATTAAAAATAAAGCTGCAAAAATAACCTCTAATAAAAATGTTAGTAAAAATATAGATTGTGCCATTCTACGTAAATCTTTAAAATTACCCAAACCTTTTTGGTTACCTACACGTACCATTGCAGCTACACCTAGTCCCATACCTACCATAAACGTCATACTAGACAAGTTTAAAGCTATTTGGTTAGCTGCTTGCGGGTTTTTACCTAAAACACCGCTGATCCAAATTGCAGCTGTAAAAATAGCTACCTCAAAAAACATTTGTAATGCAGACGGAAAACCAATTTTCATAATCTTGTTCATTACTTTGCTTTCTATTTTTCTAAAATTGAAACCAGTAACGTATTTATGAAACTTTTTAGTTTGTTTTAGCATTATCCATATTAAAACAACCATTGCAACTCTAGAAACTAGTGTACCTATGGCAGCTCCTATAATACCCAATTTTGGAAAACCAAAAGTTCCAAAAATCAATAGGTAATTTAAAAGTATATTAATAGCATTACCTATTAAAGTAACATACATAGGGTATTTGGTTTGTGATAAACCATCTGAAAATTGTTTGAATGCCTGAAAAATTACTAAAGGAACTAACGAAAAAGCAACTAAATCTAAGT
This sequence comes from Cellulophaga sp. RHA19, assembly GCF_002813425.1. NCBI lineage: Bacteria > Pseudomonadati > Bacteroidota > Flavobacteriia > Flavobacteriales > Flavobacteriaceae > Cellulophaga > Cellulophaga sp. RHA19. The sequence goes on along the minus strand of NZ_PHUL01000001.1, from coordinate 2,423,749 downwards.
AAGGAATTGCTAATTCTACCACCTCTGGAGGCTGTTTCATTAAGTACATTAATGGTTTACCCAAGAGTATTACACCAAACAAAAAAAGTCCTAAGACAGTACATAAAACAATTCCGTGTTTAAGAGCACTTTTAGCATCATTTACATTATTGGCACCATCTGCTTCTGCTACTAATGGTGTAATTGCAGTAGAAAAACCAATACCAAAAGACATAGCTATAAACACAAAGCTATTTCCTAAAGACACAGCAGCCAATTGTGCTGTACCTAATTGACCTACCATTATATTATCTGCAAAACCAACAAAAGTGTGACCTAATAACCCCAATATTACAGGGAATGCCAGTTTTAAGTTATATTTAAATTCTTTAGTGTATTGTTTCAATTTATTTGAATACTTTAAAAAAAATGAAATTAAATCATTTTTTAGTTTTACTTACTATTAGTTTTCTTTTTTTGCTTCATTCCAAAAAACATCCATCTCTGCAAGTGTCATATCTTCTAAAGATTTCCCCATTTCTTTAGCTTTACCCTCTAAATACTGAAACCTTTTTATAAATTTTTTATTAGTACGCTCTAAAGCATCTTCTGGGTTTACCTTTAAAAAACGTGCATAATTTATCATAGAAAATAAAACGTCACCAAATTCTGCTTCTATTTTATCTTGGTTAGCAGCATCTACTTCTACTTGTAATTCTGCTAACTCTTCTTGTACTTTTTCAAATACTTGTTGTGGCTCTTCCCAGTCAAACCCTACGCCAGCAACTTTATCTTGTATTCTACTTGCTTTTACCAATGCTGGTAAACTTTTAGGAACACCTTCTAAAACACTGTTTTTACCTTCTTTTAGTTTTAATTTTTCCCAATTACGTTTTACCTCTTCTTCATCCTCTACCTTTACATCTCCGTAAATATGTGGATGACGATGAATTAGCTTATCACAAATCTCGTTTGCTACATCAGCTATATCAAAATCACTAGTTTCACTACCAATTTTGGCATAAAAAACAATATGCAGTAATAAATCTCCTAACTCTTTTTTTACTTCTTCCAGATTATTATCCAAAATAGCATCACCCAACTCATACGTTTCTTCTATGGTTAAATGACGTAAAGTTTGTAAGGTTTGTTTTTTGTCCCAAGGGCATTGCTCTCGCAATTCATCCATTATGGTAAGTAACCTATCTATTGCTTGTAACTGTTTGCTTCTGGAGTTCATCCTGTAAAAAGTTTTGGTAAAAGTACAAATACTATCTTTTTTAAAAACATAAAAAAGACTAGTAATTTACCTTAAAACAAGCACAAGGTTATTGTTTCTCTTTTTCCTGCAACAATTGTAAATACATCTCTTCTACTTTGGTACGTGCCCAAGGTGTTCTACGTAAAAAATGAAGACTAGATTTTACTGTAGGTCTATGGGTAAAACAGCGTATATTAACTGTGTTACCCATATACTCCCAGCCGTAAAAGTCTACTAGATCATCTATAATAGTTGCTAGTTTTACACCGTGTAAAGGGTCATTAGACTTTTGCATTATTATTAATTGCGTTTATTGTTAGACCTGCGGTCGTTATTACGTTTAGGTTTACGATTATTACTAGAACCATTTTTAGATCCTGCTTTTTTAGGTCTGTTACTAGAGTTTCTAGAACCACCACGCTGCCCTTGTTTTATGGGTTTTGTTGATGCATTAGGATCTGGTTCAAAACCTTCTACTATTTCTACAGGAATTTGCATTCCAATTAATTTTTGAATGTCTTTTAAGTAAGATGTTTCATCTGCACTTACCAAAGATACAGCCTCACCACTTGCTCCTGCTCTACCTGTTCTACCAATACGGTGCACATAGTCTTCAGATATATTTGGGATCTCAAAATTAATTACGTGTGGTAACAAAGGAATATCTAAACCACGAGCAGCAATATCTGTAGCTACTAACACACGTAGTGTTCCTTTTTTAAAACCTTCTAGTGCTTTTGTACGCGCACCCTGACTTTTATTACCGTGAATAGCCGCTGCAGAAATACCTGCTGCAATCATTTTTTTACACAAATTATTAGCTCCGTGTTTAGTTCTTGTAAAAACTAAAACTTGTTGCCAATTACCGTCTGATATTAACTTGATAATTAAACCCGTTTTTTTACCTTTTGCAACTCTGTACACTTTTTGCTGAATTACTTCTACGGCAGTGTTCTCTGGAGTAGCTTCAACCTGCACAGGGTTGTTTAAAATACCGTGAGCTAGTTTTTTAATGTCTTTAGAAAAAGTTGCAGAAAACATTAAATTTTGACGCTTTGCTGGTATTAATTTCATTACGCGTTCTATATCACGTAAAAAACCCATATCTAACATACGGTCCGCTTCATCTAAAACAAAAATCTCTACTTTGTCTAAAGATAAAAACCTTTGATTGTGAAGATCCAATAAACGCCCAGGTGTTGCCACCAAAACATCCATTCCTCTTTTTAAGTTTGCTATTTGCGGCTTTTGGTTTACTCCACCAAATATTACCGCAGAGCGTAAATCTAAAAACTCACTATATTCTTTTACGTTAGCAAATATTTGCGCTGCTAACTCTCTTGTTGGTGTTAGTATTAAAGCTCGTACTGGCCTATGCCTTAATGTTTTCTCTTCTGATAATAAATGTAATAATGGTAATGTAAAACCTGCAGTTTTACCTGTGCCCGTTTGTGCAGATGCCAAAACATCTTTGCCTTCTAAAACTGGCGGTATTGCTTTTTCTTGTATTGGAGACGGAGTAGTATACCCCTTTTTCTCTATTGCTTTTAATAGATTATTAGATAAACCTAAGTTCTTAAATGTCATAAATTAGTATTGATAAACCATAACTTTTTAATAAAGTCTGTTCGTAAAATTAAATGCAAAAGTAATGCTATTTTTATGGTTAATCGTTTCTTTTAGAAAATGTTAAGACGCAAACCATAATTAATTAAAAAAGAGCTTGTTATTAATATGCTTTATATTCTACTAAGTACATTGTAATGTATGTGCAAAATACCTGTATCGGGTAATGTACGTTACCTGTCGAAAAATAAACACACATCAACAACATAGAACTTATATTAACATTATATTTGAAAGTATGAGAATTTTATTATCACTTTTTTTATTTGTATCCTTTTTAGGACATAGTCAAACCACACATCGTTTTTACAATGAAGTACAAAAGCTTCAAAAAAAATATGAAAGTAAACGTAATAGCACAGAACCTACTATAGTTTTTACAGGCAGTTCTAGTATTAAATATTGGAAAACTATAGAACAAGATTTTCCTAATAAAAATATTATTAACACAGGTTTTGGTGGCTCTACAACCGAAGATTTACTGTTATTTACAGATGATTTAATTTTAAATTACAACCCCAAGCAGGTTTTTATTTATGAAGGTGATAATGATATTGCAGGTGATAGAAGTTGCAAGTTAGTACTATCACAACTAACAGAAATAATTAACAAAATAAAAAAAGCCAATACCAATACACAAATTGTTTTAATCTCTGTTAAACCTAGTATTGCTAGGTGGCACCTAAAAAGAAACTATAAAAAACTAAACAGAAAATACAAAAACTTAGCAAAGAAAAACCCTAACATAACTTATGTAGATGTTTGGAAACCTATGCTAAATGGCAAACAGTTAAAACCAGATATTTTTACCCAAGACAACCTACATATGAACGCCAAAGGATACCAAATTTGGCAAAGTGTAATTACAAACTATATTAACTAACCAATTTAAATGAAAAATTCTATTTTATTTAGAACCTTATTAACCCTTATTGGCATTTTTACGATAATTGCTTGCCAAGAAAAAAGAGTAATTATTAACTACCCAACTACAGATTTATCTGCAGAAAGTATGGTTCCCTTACCGCTAAAAGTTACACCTACTAATAGTGCATTTGGATTAGATAAAAATACGGCTATTTATACCTCTAAAAATTCTGGTTTTGAACAAGTGGGTTCTTTTTTATCTAATAAAATTAGCTCAAAAATTAACTTAGAGGTTCCTGTAAATAGTACAAACCCTGAAACATCTAAAATTATATACATAAATAAAACAGATAGCTTAGAGTTAGATAATAAAGAGGCTTACCAAATGTATATTACACAAGACTCTATAATTATTAATGCAAAAACAGCTGCTGGTGCTTTTAGAGGTATACAAACTCTAAGGCAAATTATACCAGAAGAAAGTAATGACACCCTTACAGCACACAAAATGTGGTTAATACCTAGCGGAAAAATACTTGACCAACCAAATTACGAGTACAGAGGTGCTATGTTAGATGTTGCTAGGCATTTTTTTAGTGTTGATGATGTAAAAAAATACATAGATATTTTAGCTTACTATAAGTTTAATGCTCTACACTTACATTTAACAGATGACCAAGGCTGGCGTATAGAAATTAAATCTTGGCCAAAATTAACAGAAATTGGGGCTAGCACAGAAGTTGGCGGTGGTCCTGGAGGTTTTTATACCCAAGAAGATTTTAAAGAATTAGTGCGTTATGCTCAAGAAAGACATATTATTATTGTACCAGAAGTAGATATGCCAGGACACACAAACGCTGCTACAGTTGCTTACCCGCAATTAAATGGCAACGGAAAAACGCCTAAAATTTATACAGGTATGCGTGTTGGCTTTAGTACTCTTGATACAGATAAAGATCTTGTTTATGCCTTTGTAGATGATGTTGTAAGAGAAATTTCTGCTATTTCCCCTGCTCCTTATTTTCATTTAGGAGGAGATGAGAGTCACGTTACAAAGAAAAAAGATTTTAAAAAGTTTATTTTAAAAGTTTCTAAAATTGTAGAAAGTCACGGAAAAACACCAATAGGATGGGATGAAATTGCTACAACAGATATTAGTAGTAATTCTGTTGCTCAATTCTGGAGAAGCGAAAAAAATGCAAAATTGGCATTAGGAAAAGGGATGAAAATTATATTATCACCAGCTAAAAAAGCTTATTTAGATATGCAGTATGATACGTTATCTAAACACGGCTTGCACTGGGCAACATATATTCCTGTAGATTCTGCTTATATATGGACACCAGAAACATTTGTAAAAGAATTACCTAAAGAACAGGTTTTAGGTATTGAAGCCCCTTTATGGTCTGAGACTATTAGCAATATTGAAGAGTTAGAATATTTAGCTTTTCCTAGAATTATTGGTTACTCTGAGCTTAACTGGACCATAAAAGAAAATAGAAATTGGAAAGACTATAAAATAAGATTAGCCAACCAAGCCCCTTATTTAGAGAGGATGAACGTAAAATATTATCCAACAAAATTAATAGATTGGAAAAAAAGCAAACATACTTTTAAAGAGATAGATAAAGATTAAAAAAATAAAATTTATTATAAAAACTAGATTTAGTTTGTTACCAAAACAATAAGTCTAGTTTTTTTATGCAATAAGAAATACAGGTAAGAGTTATATTACATACATTACAACATCATAAACCTAGAATATTTAATTTATGCAAAACATTCAATTTCCTGTTACTTTTCAGTTTAAAATATCTACTTTTTCTAATGATTTTACAGCAACAGATGCTACTGGTAAAACTATTGCCTATGTAAAACAAAAGATGTTTAAATTTAAAGAAGAGATTAAAATTTACAATGACGAATCTAAAACAAAAGTAAATTATAGCATAAAAGCAGATAAATGGTTAGATTTTTCTGCAGCATATGCCTTTAAAGATGAAAACGGAAAAGAATTTGGTAAAGTAGCTCGTAAAGGGTGGAGATCTATTTGGAAAGCACATTACAATATTATTGATGAAAACCAAAAACAACAATATAACATAAGCGAAGAAAACCCTTGGGTTAAGGTATTTGACTCTATGCTAGGCGAAATTCCTGTCTTAAATTTCTTTACAGGTTATTTATTTAATCCGTCTTATATGGTTAAAGACAACCAAGGAAAATCTATTATAAAATTAAAAAAGAAGCCTTCTTTTTTTGGTAGAAACTTTGAGCTAAGTAAGCAAGGAGAAATGGATAATGATGATGACGACCGTATAATGCTAGGATTAATGATGATGATTTTACTAGAACGCAGAAGAGGATAATCTATAATATTTAAAATGCCTTGTGTAATACAAGGCATTTTTTATTTTAAACTCTCTCTTAAAGACTTTAATATTTTTTGTAATTTATCATAATTTAATGGTTTTTCTAAATAGCTTATTACATCTAAAAATGTTTCTGCTTTTTCTTTATCTGATGGTCTCCCAGAAGAAGTTACTATAACAATGGGAACTCCCATACAAATACAACTTTGCTCTTTAACCTCCATAAACTCAAAACCATCCATAATAGGCATATTAATATCTAAAACAATTAAGTCTGGCTTATTATCTTTTAAATAATCAATAGCTTCCTTACCGTTTTCTACAGCTGTTATATTTGTATATCCTAAATTATTTAACTTACTAGTTGTTATAAAGTTAGTTACTACATCATCTTCAATTAGTAGAATTTTACATAAGTTGGTTAATTTTTCTTCCATTAAAAATATATTTTAAATTGAGTTCCTTTGTTTTCCTCACTCTCTACTAGCACTTTACCTCCATTATTTACAACTATGGAATGTAGTATGTATAGGCCTACTCCTAAACCTTCTACGTGAGTATGCATTCTTTTGAATAACCCAAAAACTTTAGTTGAGTCATTACTGGTATCAAAACCTAAACCATTATCCTTTACTATTAAAACTGGTTTATTATCTTCTAATTGTGTTGTAACCGAAATTATTGGTTTTCTACGCGGATGTTTATACTTAATTGCGTTAGAAATTAAATTATGTAAAATGCTCTCAAATTGTACAGCATTGTAATTAATTTTAGGGTAAGCCGCAAAATCTTCCTTTATTATAGCTCTAGTATTTATAATTTTTTCAGAATGTATTGCTTTAATCTTTGCAACTACTTCTTTAAAATTTACAACCTCCTTTTTATCTTCTAAACTAGACTTTAAAGCTATTACATTGTTTAATGCTTTTAACTTATCGCACATAAGTTTACCAACATATTTTAGCTTATCAAATATGGGTTTTACTTCATCAGTAATTACATTACTAGACTCTAACATACCAAAAAGGCTCTGCATATTGGTTAGAGGAGCTCTAAGGTCATGCGCTGCAACATAAGAGAACTCTTCTAATTCTTTGTTTTTTTGTTTAAGATTTTTATTTACTTTTTCTAAATTATTTTGTGTAGCTTTTAATTTATCAATTGTAGCTATTAAATTTGTAACATCTAAAGTAGTAACCCCTAAACCTTCACCTACTTTAAAGGCTCTAACTATAAAAACAAAAGTTTTATCATCTGTGTAAAAAGATATTTCGTCTAAGCTAATAGGTACTCCTGTCTCTATTACTTTTTTATATGACTCTAATCTTTCTGTACCTTCTAAATAAGGAAAAGCTTCTAAAATAGATTTACCAATAAAATCATCCTTTTTTATATTTAGAGTAGATATGGCAGCTTCATTCATATCTAAGAATACCATATTTTTATCAAATATTACACTTGGCGTATGCGCCATATCAAAAAAAGCTCCTTTAATCTCACTGTCTACATTAATAACTTCTACACTCATACTACTTGTTTTTTATTTGGGGTTAAAACTGTAATCTGTAGCAAATTTGAGGTTAATTAAACGTAATAATAGTTTGGTTGCTATAGAAAGCTATAAAGTGTAGACCAATGGTAAAATAGTTTAGTTAAATAAAAAAAGGCAACATATAAATTATATGTTGCCTTTTTCTTTTACTTAAGTTTCTGTTGTTATTCTGCAGCAGACTCTTCTGTTTCTTTATTTTCCTCTGGTTCAGAAAAATCTGTAATACCATGTTCATGTAATAAGTTATACCATTGTATTACTTTTTTAATGTCACTAGCATACACACGATCTTCATCATAATTAGGTAAAACTTCAAAGAAATATTCTTCTAATTTTAACTTGTCATCTTTATGCTTAACAGATGTTTTTTCTCCGTTTTCTTTTGTTTGTATTTTATTAAATACCTCTCTTAAAGGAACTTCTTCCTCTAACGTATAAATAGCAATTTCTGATAAAACACTAACATTTGTACGCATATTAACAGTACTTCTTTTTCCGTCCATTAAAGACTCTGCTATAAAACCCGTACGTGTTTGTGTTACCAACTTGTGTAATCCTGGTTTTCCAGAAATGGATAAAATTTTATCTAAACTCATATTTTACTTTATAAATCTTCTACAAATATTATATTTTTTATATCGATAAAAAAGGAATCTATCTTCCTTTTTTCATTTCAGGAAAACGCATTCTGTATTCTACTCTAATTTTTCCTTTAGAAATGTTACTTAACTTACTCTTTAACAACCTTTTCTTTAATGATGATAGTTTGTCTGTAAACAATATACCTTCTATATGGTCATACTCGTGTTGTATAACCCTTGCTAATAAACCGTTATACTCTTCTGTGTGCTCCTTGAAATTTTCATCTAAATAAGTAATTTTAATATTTTCTTTTCTAGATACATCTTCTCTAATATCTGGTATACTTAAGCAACCTTCATTAAAAGACCACTCATCCCCTGTTTCTTCAGTAATTTTTGCATTAATAAATACTTTTTTAAAGCCACTTAAAGCTTTTTGTTCTTCTTTAGACAAATCTTCATCGTCTGAAAAAGGAGTTGTGTCAACCAAAAAGATACGTACCGGCAAACCAATTTGTGGTGCAGCCAAACCTACGCCACTAGCGTTATACATAGTCTCCCACATATTTTCTAAAAGCTCCTTTAACTTAGGATGATCTTGGTTTATATCTTTTGCTTTTTTTCTTAGCACAGGGTCGCCATATGCTGTTATTGGTAAAATCATATTACTACTTAATTTTTATACATTGTTTTAATAAAACAATTAAAATTTTAATTTCTATTTAAATAAGACTGTAAAATAATTGTAGCACTAATTTCATCTACCAGTGCCTTATTTTTACGCTGTTTTTTATTTAACCCACTATCTATCATTGTCTTAAATGCCAATTTAGATGTAAAACGTTCATCTTCTCTTTCTACTGGCATATTAGGAAAAATAGTTTTAAGTTTTACTAAAAAAGGTACAATTAACACTTCGGACTCAGAAGCGGTATTATTCATCTGTTTAGGTTCTCCTACTATAATTTTGTCTACCTTTTCTTTAGCAATATAATCCTTTAAAAATGTTAAAAGATCTTTGGTTTCAACTGTTGTTAGCCCAGATGCTATTATTTGCATTTCATCTGTTACAGCTATACCTGTACGTACTTTTCCAAAATCTAAAGCTAGTAATCTACCCAAACTGTTTTTTTTGGCAAAAATAATATATAAATTGTTATATGTTTACATTTGATTAAATTATTAAGCCTCACCTATTATCTTTGCTAAAATTGATTTTTACAAAAATGACAGAATTACAGAAAACTATAGAAGCTGCTTGGGATAACCGAGAATTACTAAAAGAAACAGCTACACAAGATGCTATTAGAGAAGTTATAGACCTAATAGATAATGGAAAACTTAGATGTGCAGAGCCTGTTGAAGGCGATTGGCAAATTAATGAGTGGGTAAAAAAAGCTGTTGTTCTTTATTTTCCTATTCAGAAAATGGAAACATTAGAAGCTGGTATTTTTGAATACCATGATAAAATGCCTTTAAAAAGAGGTTATAAAGAAAAAGGAATTCGTGTTGTACCTAATGCAGTTGCAAGGCACGGAGCTTACATATCTCCTGGCACTATTTTAATGCCTAGTTATGTAAACATTGGCGCTTATGTAGATGAAGGTACAATGGTAGATACTTGGGCTACAGTTGGTAGTTGTGCTCAAATTGGTAAAAACGTACACCTTAGTGGTGGTGTTGGTATTGGTGGTGTTTTAGAGCCTTTACAAGCATCTCCTGTAATTATAGAAGATGGTGCTTTTATTGGGTCTAGATGTATAGTTGTAGAAGGTGTTAGAGTAGAAAAAGAAGCTGTTTTAGGTGCTAATGTTGTTTTAACAATGAGTACTAAAATTATAGATGTTACTGGTGATACTCCAGTAGAAATGAAAGGTAGAGTACCTGCACGTTCTGTAGTTATACCTGGTAGCTATACTAAAAAGTTTGCTGCTGGTGAATACAACGTACCTTGTGCTTTAATTATTGGTAAACGTAAAGAAAGTACCAACAAAAAAACATCTTTAAATGATGCTTTAAGAGAGTATGATGTTGCTGTATAGTATATGTCTGTTAGAGAAACAAAAAGCCCACAATTACAATTGTGGGCTTCCTTTTGTGTTTACTTTTTTTAAATATTTACATTATCTGATTTCTAAAATAGAACTTAATATCTTTTCTAAAAAATAAAAACTTTTTTTTAAATGATAGTTTATCACGATGATTAATATTTAATACTTTTTGAACTTTATGACCTTGTAATCTTATCCATGTTCTAGATACTCTATTATCTACAGCATCGATAATAGAACCAAAATCTATTACCTTACAATCTATTCCGTTATTCCAAAGACGCAAGGCTATAGCATTTGATGAACTACCCGCAGATGGAATTATCAAATCTACTTTTTTTGCATTTTCCTCAATATTAGGCCACCATAAGTCTATTGTCTCATACGCGTGTTTTACTGGGATTTTAACATAAAAATCTATTTTACCATATAATTTCTCTGCAATTTCTTTACTAGTAGACCCAATAAACATTTTTTTTAAAGGTCTTATTTCTTCATCTAAAAAAAACTTAAGCTTTTTGGGTTTAAAAACTGCCATACACTGAAAAATACATGGATTTTCAAAAACAACATCTCTGGTCAAATTATTATCGTTCATTACTGATATCATTTTTTCTTGCCATGAAAAATTTTTATAAATTCCACTCGCATGAAACTCATCATAAGGATAATTTATAGGACAGGCTATTAAGTACTTTTCATCCTTTATTTTAAAAGATTTTTGCAACTCATACTCAAGCCCTTCATTATAATTATAATTTCTATGATTCAGTTTCATAAGCGTTAAAAACTCACCATCACCAAATCTAACAAAAAATAACTTTCTATTATTTTTTAGCATTGATGTTAAATAATTAAAAGAATCTGTAATACTTTTTGTGCGTATTAAATTACTATCGTCTTTACTTTTAAACAAAGTGTAAAAGTAGTATTTAAGAGGCTTCATATATTATGATTAAAAAACAAATGTATTAACTTTACTACAAACAATAGTACTATTGTTTATTTTTGATAAAAATATTATTTATGCTCATTGCAATAGTTGAAGTATCAGAATCTCATGAAGAGTGTATATATAGCCAAGTATCCTTTTTAACAAGTACCGGCTATAATGTTGATTTATATATTCACCCTAAAATAAATTCTCAAATTGAAAATTACAGACATTTATTTAATGATATAGTCATTATAGATTTTGAAAACACTTCATTTTTAAAGAGAATTTACCAGCAAAAAAAACTACTAAAAAAATTAAATAATTATGACAAAATAATTTTTAATACTGCTAGCTCTTCTAAAATAGTTAGAAACTTATGTTTATTATTAAAATTTTCAAAAGTTGAGTGTATTGGCATATTACATAATGTAAAAAAAATTGAAAAAAGTTTTACTCAAAGTCTTATTACTCTGAAAATAAAAAAATACTTTGTCCTTAACGACTTTATTATACCGTCTAGAGATATAAAAAAAATAAAAATAGTAAGTTTTTACCCTATTTTTTTTCCTAACATTAAAAAAGATATTACTCTAGATAAAAAAAATAAAATATGGATTACAGTTCCAGGTAGATTGGATTATAATAGAAGAGATTATGATTTTTTATTTGAAACAATAAGAGATCTTAAAAACACTGATAATATCAAAATTATACTGCTTGGCAAAATTAATACCAGTAATGGACTAAAAATCTTAAAAAAGCTTAAAGATTTTAATATTGAAAATAACTTTATTTTATTTTCTAATTTTATTGACAATAATACTTTTCATAATTATTTAAAAAAGTCAGACTATATTCTGCCTTTATTAAAAGAAAGTGATGATTATTTAAAATACAAAATAACAGGAACTTTTAATCTTGCTTTTTCATATAAAAAAACAATTATAAGTGATGATTTTTACACCAAAATTCCGGATTTAATGGAAAATTCTATTTTTTACACAAAGACAAATTTTAAAGAAACTATATCAAATATCAATGATGGTATATTAGTAAAAAAAGATCATACATATAAAGATGTGAAATGGAATTATAAAACTCAAAAAGAACAATACCTAAGCCTAATTAATATTTAATCCTTTTTTTTAATTTATCTTTGAAAGCTAAATTAACATTTATAATGATTGTAGGTTTTGACGCAAAAAGAATTTTTCACAACAATACTGGTTTAGGGAATTATGGAAGGGATTTAGTAAGAATTATTTGTCAACACACTAATATTAATAAATTAATATTATACAATACTAAACCCTCTAATAAAGATAGAGTTTTTAAATCTCCTATCATATCTGTTGTTTATCCTAATTCTTGGCTTTGGAAAAAATTTTCATCAATATGGAGGGTTTTTGCTCTTAAAAATAGTATTATTAATGATAACCCAAATATTTACCACGGAATAACAGGAGAAATTCCTTTAGGATTAAATAAAACAGGTGTTAAAAGTATTGTAACCATTCATGATTTAATTTTTATCACACATCCGCAATACTACTCTACCATAAATAAATTTATTTATACACTTAAATTTAAATATGCTGTAAAAAATTCTACTAAGATTGTTGCAATAAGTGAACAAACTAAAAAAGATATTATAAAGTACTCAAATGTAAGTTCTGACAAAATAACTGTTGTTTATCAAGGTTGTAATTCTGTTTTTAAAAAAGAATATAGCACTAGTGAAAAAGAAAAGGTTAAAGTAAAATATAATTTACCTAACCAGTTTATATTAAACGTAGGTACTATACAAGAAAGAAAAAATGCGTTATTAATAGTTAAAGCTATAAATGGTACTAAAAACAAATTAGTATTAATAGGAAACGAAGAAGCACACGCAAAAAAAATAAGAGAGTTTATCACAGAACATAATCTTGAAGATCAAGTTTATTTTTTAAAAAATGTAGAGTTAAAAGAATTAGCTATTATATACCAATTGGCAACAGTATTTTGCTACCCATCATTATGTGAAGGTTTTGGAATACCTATTATTGAAGCTTTATATAGCAAAACACCTGTTATAACTACAATGGGCAACTGCTTTCCTGAAGCTGGCGGACCTAATTCTTTTTATATTAAGCCTAATGATGATAAAGATTTGAAATTAAAAATAAATACCCTATTCTCTAATCCAGAAATAAGACAAAATATAGCTAAAAAAGGGTTAGACTATGCCCAAAATTTTAATGATGATGTCACGGCTAGCAATATGTATAGTGTTTATAAATCTATATTATAATGGCAAATATTTGTTTTTTAAACAGTACAAAGACTTGGGGTGGTGGAGAAAAATGGCATTATGAAGCCTGTTTACATATGCACAGCAAAGGTCATAATGTTATACTAGTTACTAATAATCAATCAGAACTATATAAAAAAATAAAAAAAACAGATATTCAATATGTAAATCTTGACATAAATAATCTTAGCTTTTTAAACCCTTTTAAAATAAGGAAATTAAATAAGGTTCTTAAAGAAAATAACATAGACTGTATTGTTATCAATATTTCAGAAGATTTAAAAATAGGTGGCTTGGCAGCAAAAAAAGCTGGTGTTAAAAGAATTGTTTATAGAAGAGGAAGCGCAACTCCAATAAAAAATAGTTTTTTAAATCGATATTATTTTAAAAATGTAATTACGGATGTACTTACCAACTCTAATGCTACAAAACTATCTGTGTTAGCAAATAACAAAAAATTATTTCCTGAAGAGAAAATTAAGATTATTTACAACGCCATTGATTGTTCTAATAATTCTAAAGAAATTCTACATAATAATAATTCTAACGATGAACTTATAATAACAAGTTTGGGAAGGTTAGAGTATGAAAAAAATCATCAGTTTTTAATTCATTTATCTAAAGAATTAAAAGACAGAAACATTAAACATAAAATTTATATAGGAGGTGATGGGTCTCTAAAAGAAAAATTAGTGAAATTATCTAAAGAACTTAATGTGCATAACGAAGTTATTTTTTTAGGCTTTATAGATGATATAAAAAAGTTTATAAAATCTAGCCATATATTTATACACCCTTCACTATGGGAAGGTTTTGGGTATGTACTTGCTGAAGCTTCTCTCTGCCATAAACCTGTTATTGCTTTTAATACTACAAGTATACCAGAAATAGTAATAAATAATAAAAGTGGTTACATAGTAGAACTAAATAATGTAAATAAAGTTGCTAACAAAGTAGAACTTCTTGCATCTAATAGTAAATTAAGAGATGAATTAGGAACTTATGGGTTTAATTATATTAACTCAACCTTTAACAACTCTTTTATTTACAAGCAAATGGAAGAGTATTTAGCTCCAAAAAATAAAAAAAATAAAATCTCAGCATTACTAATAACTTATAATGAAGAAAATAATATATGTGAAGTTATAGAAAATATAAGTTTCGCTGATGAGATTATAGTTATAGATTCTTTTAGTACTGATAAAACTGAAGAACTTGCAAAAAAATATAACAACATAACTTTTATAAAAAGAGAATTTAAAAACTATACAGATCAAAAGTCCTATGCTTTATCTTTAGCTAAAAACAATTGGATTTTATTTGTTGATGCTGATGAAAGAATATCTTTATCATTAAAAAATGAAATTATTTCAACAGTAAATAGCTCCAATCCTGCTGCTGCATATTTTATGTATCGCATTTTTATGTACAAAGGAAAAAAAATTAATTTTAGTGGTACCCAAAGAGATAAAAATTACAGGCTATTTCAAAAAAACAAGGTAAAATTTGACCCTAGTTTAATTGTTCATGAAACTCTTATTGTAAATGGTATTGTAAGTATTTTAAAAAATAAATTATTACATTATTCTTTTAATAGTTACAAAGCTTTTAAAATTAAAATGCTTCGCTATGGAGAAATGAAAGCTCAAGAAGATTTTGTTAAAAACAAAAAAGCTACTCCTTTTCATCTTTATATAAAACCAATAGGAAAATTTGTAGAACACTACATAGTAAAATTTGGTATTTTAGATGGTATTAAAGGTATAACTATTAGTTATTTATATGCCATCTCTACAAAAAATAGATATAAATTTCTAAAAAAATTATATAATGGCACACAAAAATAAACCAGATCAGAACTTTATTGATGAAATAAATACATGTATTACTGTTTTACAAAATGGTGGTGTTATTTTATATCCTACAGATACTGTTTGGGGCATTGGTTGTGATGCAACTAATGAAGATGCCGTAAAAAAAATATATCAGCTTAAAAAAAGAGTAAATACTAAAACAATGATTTGCTTGGTTGCAAATGACTTTATGTTAGAAAAGCACGTAGAAAAAGTACCTGAAGTAGCCTTTGACATTATAGATATTGCAGACAAACCAACAACAATTGTATATGATAATCCAAAAAATGTAGCTCAAAATCTTATCGCTAAGGACAATAGCTTAGCAATTAGAGTTGCAACAGATAAATTTTGTCAATACTTAATAAGTAAGTTTAAAAAACCTATTGTTTCTACTTCTGCTAACCTTTCTGGAGAACCAACAGCTAAAAGTTTTAAAGAAATAAGTTCTGATATTTTAAAAGGTGTAGACTATGCCGTAAATTTGCAGCGAAACATACAAAAAGTCACCCCTTCATCAATTATTAAATTAAGTAATGATGGTAAAGTAAAGGTGATTCGGAAATAGGAATGACGCAAGACAACTACAAAGACGCAATTAAAGACCCAATTTTTTTAGTAATAGCAGAAGCTGCTGCAGAACTTAATGTAGATAGCTATGTTATTGGTGGCTTTGTACGAGATTTTTTATTAAAAAGAGGAACTCCAAAAGATATAGATGTTGTTGCTGTTGGTAGCGGTATAGAGTTAGCTCAAAAAGTAGCCTCTAAACTACCTACAACCCCAAAGGTTTCTGTTTTTAAAAACTTTGGTACTGCTATGCTAAAGCATAACGACTTAGAACTTGAGTTTGTTGGTGCGCGTAAAGAAAGTTACCATACAGATAGCAGAAATCCTATTGTAGAAGATGGTACGCTAGAAGATGATCAAAATAGAAGAGATTTTACCATTAATGCAATGGCTATTTCTTTAAATAAAGGCTCATATGGCAAGTTACTAGATCCATTTAATGGAGTTAATGATTTGCAAAGCAAAGTCATAAAAACACCTTTAGAACCTGGTATTACATATTCTGATGATCCGTTAAGAATGATGAGAGCTATACGTTTTGCTACTCAACTTCAATTTAATATTGAAGATAACTCTTTTGCATCAATATTAGAAAATAAAGATAGAATCAAAATTATATCTAAAGAACGTATTGTTGACGAGTTAAATAAAATTATGAATAGCCCAAAACCGTCTATAGGGTTTGCTCTGCTTCATAAATCACAATTATTATCTTATATTTTACCAGAGTTAAGTGCCTTGCAAGGTATAGAAGAAATTGAAGGGCACAAACACAAAGATAACTTTTGGCATACTTTAGAAGTTGTAGATAATATATCTGAAAATACAAATAATTTATGGCTACGTTGGGCAGCATTACTACATGATATTGGTAAAGCGCCAACAAAAAAGTTTCATAAAAAAAAGGGATGGACGTTTAGAGGACATGAGTTTATTGGCTCTAAAATGGTTTACAAGTTATTTAAGCGTTTACGTATGCCTTTAAATGACAAAATGAAGTACGTACAAAAAATGGTTTTAATGAGTTCTAGACCTATTGTACTTTCTGAAGACTTTGTTACAGACTCTGCTGTACGTCGTTTAATTTTTGACGCTGGTGAAAACATAGAAGATCTTATGATTTTATGCGAAGCTGATATCACTACAAAAAACACTAAAAAGCAACGTAAATACCGTAACAATTTTAAATTAGTAAGACAAAAAATTGTTGAAGTAGAAGAAAGAGATCAAATACGTAATTTTCAGCCTCCAGTCAGTGGTGAAGAAATTATGAAAACCTTTAATCTAAAGCCTTCTAAAGAGATTGGTATATTAAAAGAAGCTATAAAAGAAGCTATTTTAGATGGCACAATTCCTAATGAATATGATGCTGCTTATAATTTTATGCTTCAAAAAGGAAAAGAGTTAGGTTTAACCTAATTAAAAATAGCACTAAACCATTTACAAATAATTACCCAACGTTGCATACACCTACATGTATAACATATAGTTATACAGTTTTTGCATAAACTTATAAGCAAAAAAGACTAATAACCCAATTGTAATAGCTCCAATTTAGAGCCTTTTAATATGATTAATATACTTAAAAGGAGCAATTTCATTAAACAAAATACCTAATAGCTAATATGCTATTTATAATTTTATGTTAAAAAGTGAAAAAGCAGGTTTACAAAAAACCAAAAATTACATTTTTTTAAGTAAACACAACACTTAACAAAGTTCATAAAAACATAAACAGTATATTTTTAATTTTCTTTCGTATACACTTTTCTACCATTCACCTACACTTTTGTCTTAACCGGCAACATATTATTATTTATAAACTTTTTCATAGATACCTTTAAAAAAAAGAGTAATAACACGTGATTTTGCTTATAAAAATAAGTTAATCACAAAAACACTAAACCATTTCCTTTCTTTTTAGGAAAAAAATCTAATCATTATTTTATGAAAAAAGTATTCAAAAACTTTTTACTGTTCATTATTTTATTAACATTAAGTGCTGTAAATCTTAATGCTCAAATAGATGATAACAGGTATAAAGTTTCCCTAACTCCTGAAGACTTGGCCACTTGCGGTGGCGTAAACAATTCTTTGGAGCGTGTACTAGTACAAGGTAAAAATGCATCTTGTAATAATTTTAGTATTACGTTTAACTTACCAAACGGCGTCTTGTACGAAACCGGTACTGTTGTAATAACATCTCAGGTAGACTCTAATGGAATTCCCATTACTGTAAATCCTTATGAAATAGGTGTTGCTGGTACAGCAAATAATCCTGTTTTTACATTACACAGAAATGGAAATCCAAATCTTAACTGGAATGTTGGTGATGAAGTATACTTTGAATTTAAACGTAGTGCAAATTGTGATGCTGTTACGCTTTTAAATTCTGGTGGACTTTTTAAGGATGCGCATACTATAAATTTTAATGATGCTGGAGGTGCAAATTCTGCTACAGATAATGACAACAACATATCTTCATATGCTTTATTAGCTGCTTCCTTAAATATTTCTCCAATTTCAACTATAAATTCAAACGTAGGAGAATCATATACCAGAGATATTACAATAGCACAAGGTGGTAATGGTTGTACAGAAACTTTTACTTACTATGTAGATTTAGGTGAAGATGTAGATGATATTTATACATTATCATACAAAGGCACGCCTTTAACTCCTATATCTAAAGTTGGTCAAATTTTAACATATAATATAGATTTAAACATAGCTCCTTTTGTTGGAGATGTTGGCAATAATGATAATTGTTTTGATAACGGCGAAGTAATTGTTTTACAAGAAGCCTTTAGAGTAGATGATTGTATAGATACTGCAATTGTTCATAACGCATACTGGGGATGTAATGTTGGCGAAACTTGCCAAGCTGCTGCACCGCAAACAGGATCTTTAAATTTTGGTGCAAACGTGCCAGATATTACATTAACTAAAATAGGAACCACAACACCAGATTTTTGTGAGGCGGTAACCTATACTGTTAAACTAGAAAACACAAAACTTACAGCTGGCTCTATGGCTTTAGACGTTGGTGTTAACTTAGGAATGGGCGCAAACTCTACCCCTATATCTACTGCAAATAATAATCCTTTATGGGATTTTGATTATCATGATACCAGAAATGTTTCTAACTTTAAAGTAGGAACAACAAGTTTTTCGCCTACCAGTAGGCCTAGTGACAGTTACTCTTCTCGAGGTTCTGGTAATACTCTTTCTTTACCTCCTAACTTCTTTACCTCAGATCCTGATGGTCCTGGTGTTGGGCTGGAAGATTTAGATAACGATGGTTTTTTTGATGATTTAGCTCCAGGTGCTTCTACAGAAATATCTTTTGATTTTGCTATTACACCTAAAGACAATTGTGGAACAGGAAGATTAGAATACATGGGTTGGGAACATACTTATTTTGATGTTTATTTTAAAGATCAATGTAAAGGTGAAAGATTACCAGAGCGTATAGATTTAAATTACTTTAATATTATTAGAGATTATAGAAGCGTTACAGAAGTTGAAGCTCCTACAGATCTTGTAAATAATCAAGATTTTGAAATTAGAATAGCTCCGTCTACACAAGCCAATGGTGTTGGTACTCCATTAGTAAATGGCCAACCTATGTTATCTAATAACGCTAACTCTGTTTGGAGTATTACTATTACTGCTCCAGCAGGTATGTCTTTAAGACCAGGTGCCTCTTCAGAGTTTACGCAGTCTGGAAATGAAATTACATATAGTACTACAAATATAAGTGGAGCTGAATATAAAGAATGGGTAGAGTTTCCTTTAACTTTTACATGTGGGCCTAACGGTGTACAATCTATTCCTTACAAAACTAATTATACTGCAACTGGTACTAGCGGTGTTTGCTGGAGTCAAGATATACATTGTGGTACTGTAGATATTTATACTCACTGTCCAGGAAACTGCGTTGGCCCTGCTATTGAAGGGTTTAATGCTAACAGAATTACTGCTGGTTGGACAGACGCATCAATGGATACCAAAGTAGTATTAGATGATAATACAGATGGTATTAATAAATATCTTGCTGGAGACAGAATGAAAATTTCTACTTCTGCTTCTATCAATAATATTTCTTTAGATAATTTATATTTTGATTTAACATACAATACTGCAAGTTTAGCTGCAGGTGGTCCGGATATTATTTCTTTTATAGAAGGAGAAATTACAATTAATGACTCACCTACAACATCTCAAACTGGAACTATTACTGTTACTCCTGTACTAACTACAAATGGAACTACTGAACATAGATTAACTTTTGATCTTAGTTCTTACAAAAGTTTAATTAGTGGTTCTTACAATTATGAAGGTGACGCTATAGAAAAGGACAGAGTAGAAATAGAATTAACTTTTGAATTTAGTAAAGATTTTAAAGACATTGACTACTTTGAACTTGGTGGCTTAAGAGGAGAGTTTTTTGCTTTTACAGATTACCCTGCTAACACACAACCTAACAAAGTTGGTTGCGATACTTGGGGAGATAGAGCTTACTATTCTAGACCTAGAATATATGGTAGTAACCAAACAAGGTCTACTAATGGCTGTACCCCTTCTAATGGAGTATTGTATTACCAACATAATATGGCTCCTAGTGATATGCACGGAGATGAATATAGACCTATGACATTGTGGAAATCTACCGTTGTAGATATACCAGAAGGCGCTAGGTTTACAGGTAATGTTTCTTCTATTCAATTTAATGGTGCTTACTCAAGTCTTGGCGGCCAGTTTATTGTATCAGAAAGTAACGGACAAATAACAATTACTCCTGGTCCAGGTTATGTAGATCGTGACCAAAGTGCTTTAATACAACCCAGATTTTATGTAGAATTTATGGGTACTTGTAATTCACCCGCTTCTGCTAATTATGACTACACCATTAATTATGATGATTTTGCATATGCTACTCCAGAAGCTGCAAGTTTTACAAATACAAACAGATTTCAATACACTCAACCTACATTTTTAATACAATCTCCTTCTCCTACTGTAAATGGAGATGCTTACACTGTAGATTTTGATGTTAATATAAGTAATACAAGTCCGCAAGATGTAAATTACAATTGGCTACAAGTTTCTGTGCCAGCAGGTATAAGTATTAAAAGTGCTTTTAGTGTATCAGGTGGTACAGAAACACCTGTAACATTTCATCAATCCGGAAATAAAACTTGGATAGAAGCTGGTTCAATTGCATCTAACACTACAAAATCTATTCGTTTTAAAGGAGATTTTGAAGACTGTACAGATCTTACTGTTTTAGTTGAACACGGATGGGATTGTTTAGGTTATCCTGGTTACCCAGACACTAACGTAGATGTTTCTGATTTTCAAGCAGTAGGTGCTAGTTGTTATCAAAACTCTACATCTATAACCCTAGAACCTAAAGGATCTCAAGTACAGGTAGCAATAACAAATCAACCTAACACACCACAAAATTTATGCACACCTTTTAATATAGAAGTAGATGTTATTAGTGCTCAGTTAGCAGATTTAATATTTCCTTCATTAGAATTTGCTATCCCTGGCGGAAACGGTGGTATCACTATAGTAAGTACAAATGTTACTTACCCTAAGGGTTCAACTAACCCAAATGACACTCAGCCCGTAACTGTTACTATAAAAAATGGTATTGCTAAAGTAAATTTATTAGAACATACCAATATACTTGCTCTAAATGGTATAAAAGGTAATCCTGCTATTAATTCAATTAATGAAAGAACAGCACATATTAACCTTGAAATTCAGTTAGAATGTAATTTTATATCAAATTCTGAATTTACATTTAAGGTATACGGAGAAGAGCCATGTGGTGACCTTGCTGCTGGTAACGGATCTAGAATAGTTTCTAACTCCATTCAGGCACTTGGTGCTACACCTCCTTATAATGCGTTTAGTACTATAAATCTTCCTGGTTTTGGTGCGCCAATAATAGGCTGTGGAGTTGTAGATAATATTAATGTAGAAACTACCATCTCTGGAGGTACTACAGGTAGTGCAGATTTTGGAAAAATAACCTTAAGATCTGGTATAGAATATGTAGCTTCTTCTTTTGCTAGTGCAGACGGTGCCACATTTAATAGCATAGCTACTGTAGGAGATCATCAAGAGCTTATATTAAACTATCCAGCGGGAGTTACTGCAGGATCTAAAATAAATTTTAATTTTGATTTTATAACTACAAACGAAGGTATATGTGATGCTACTGAGGAAGTACAAATAGTAAATTACGTAACTGTTAATGGTATTATGTGTGCCTCTAATGCTTGTCCTGATTTTCAAGTAGCAACTGGTTTCTCTTATGAGATTATGCCATTAGAAAAGCCAACCATAATAGGTACTGCTAACGATAGTTTTTTTACTGTAGATACTAGTAACAATTATGAGTATCATTTATCTATAGATATAGAAAATACA
The DNA here is from genome assembly GCF_002813425.1 of Cellulophaga sp. RHA19. Lineage (NCBI taxonomy): Bacteria > Pseudomonadati > Bacteroidota > Flavobacteriia > Flavobacteriales > Flavobacteriaceae > Cellulophaga > Cellulophaga sp. RHA19. The sequence continues at coordinate 2,401,360 of NZ_PHUL01000001.1, read as the reverse complement.
AGTGCTTTAGATGCAGATGCAGGCTATGCTTATAGTGTTTATTGTGCAGATGTAAATGGAGATATAGATGGTGCTGCTATCTCAACCGGTACAATAGCTGATGCTATTCCTAACTTATCTACAATTACAGATGAAATTGTATTTACTACCGCTGGTGCAGCTTGTTCTGGTACAAATTTTATAGTAGAGTTTTTACCTTCTAGTACAAATTGCCAGTGTGAGGCCTTTACAATTGTAGTACCTGTAACTTCAGGTGCTCCATTAAACCTAGATAATGATAATGATGGTATACCAGATGTTATTGAAGTCTATAATGGCGATGCAGATGGAGACGGAACTTTAGATTATGAAGATCCTGATTTCTGCGCTGCTACATTTGATGGTGTTAATGGATGGGATTGTGCAACAATGGGCTTACCAGATCCAGATGATGATTTAGATGGAGATGGTACTCCAAATTACTATGATACAGATTTCCCAACATGCGGCGGATTAAATGCTAACGGAGTATGTATCAATTTTGATACCGACGGCGATGGCATACCTAACCACTTAGATTTAGATTCTGATAATGATGGTATAACAGATATTACAGAACTTGGTGCAGCAAATAATGATGCTAATGGTGACGGTGTTTTAGACAATATTACCGATATAGATAATGACGGACTTGCAGATGTAGTAGATAATGATACTACAGACGGTCCAGAAGGTAGTGCACCTTGTACACCACTGAATGGTTGTGTACAAACAAACTCTACATCCAATATTTTTGATACAGATGGAGATGGTACTACTGATGATAGTGGCGATTTTGATGGTGACGGACTAATTAATGCTTACGATTTAGATAGTGACAATGACGGTATTTTAGATACGGTCGAAGCACAAACTACAACTGGCTTTAGTGCTCCGGGAGCTATTGCCCCATTAACAGGTATACCTGCAGTTGGTGCTGATACAGATGGTATTGACCCAATTGATACCGATGGTGATGGTAACCCTGATTACTTAGATTTAGATGCGGATAATGATGGTATTACTGATACTTTAGAAGCCGGTGGCGAAGATGCTGATGGCGATGGTGCTGTAGATGGTTTTGTTGATGCTGATGGTAATGGTGTTGCCGATAGTGTAGATACGACTCCTTTACCAGATGAAGATTCTGATAATGACGGAATTTTAGACAGATTGGATTTAGATTCTGATAACGACGGAATTACAGATACTACTGAAGCTGGTGGTGTGGATGGAGACGGTGATGGTATCATTGATACGTTCATGACCGATACAGATAATGACGGACTTGCGGATAGTGTTGATCCAGTTGGTCCTGCTACACCAGGTACACCAATTCCGAATCCGGATACGGATAATGACGGATTGGATGATAGAATAGATTTAGATTCTGAAAATGATGGTATTCCAGATGTAATTGAAGCTGGTGGTTCTGACCCGGATAACGATGGTAGAATAGGTACTGGTGCAATTACAGATATAGATGGAGACGGACTTTCAGATTTAGTAGATCCAAATGATAATACAACAGGTACACTAGACGATGGTCCAGGTACACCTTTACCAATTGACAATTTTGATGGTGACAGTGTTCCTAATCACTTAGATATAGATTCTGATAATGATGGTATTACAGATACTACAGAAGCTGGTGGTCTTGATGTTAATGGTGATGGTGTTGTAGATGGTTTTGATGATACCGCTACAACAGATGGTTGGGATGACGCTACAGCAGCATCTCCACTTCCAATTCCTAACTCAGATACCACAGGTGGTCCAGATTACTTGGATATAGATGCAGATGATGATGGAATTCCAGATAATGTAGAAGCACAAACTACAGCGGGTTATATTGTCCCTGCAGATGCTGAAGCAGCTAACGGATTAGATACCAATTATCCTGTTGGGTTAACTCCAGAAGATACAGATGGTGATTTAATTCCTGATTATTTAGATTCAGATTCTGATGCTGATGGTGTTAGTGATGTTGAAGAAGCAGGGCAAGGTACAATGATAGATCCTTTAGCGGATGCTGATGGAGATGGCTTAAACGATGCCTTTGATGATACTACTCCTGCATATGACGTAAACAATGATTTGGATACAGGTGCAATCGCTACGGATAATGTAGATGATTTAGACACTGTAGAGGTTGATTTTAGATCGATATTAGATTCAGATAATGATGGTATTATGGATACTGTTGATATTGATGATGATAATGACGGAATCTTAGATGTTGACGAAACAGGAGATACAGATGGTGATGGTATTCCAGATAGTATTGATTTAGATTCAGATAATGACGGTATTCCAGATTCTATAGAAGCTGGTGGTACGGATATAGATGGTGATGGTCATATAGACTACCCAACTCCTGGTGACCCAACTTCTATGACGGACACTAATAATGATGGTCTTGCAGATGAAATTGCAACGACTCCTTTACCAGATGAAGATTCAGATGGTGATGGTATCGAAGACAGAATAGATTTAGATTCAGACAATGATGGTATTCCAGATGTAACAGAAGCTGGTGGTCCAGATGCAGACAACGATGGTGTTATAGATACTTTCGCTACAGATACAGACCGTGACGGTTTGGCAGATAGTGTAGACCCTGCAGATGCTACAACTCCTGGTACGCCTTTAGAAAATCCTGATACGGATGGTGACGGATTTGATGATAGAATAGATTTAGATTCAGATAACGATGGTATTCCAGATGTAACGGAAGCTGGTGGTTCAGATCCAGATAACGATGGTGTTATCGGTACAGGTCCAATTGCCGATGCAGATGGTGATGGACTTTCAGATATCGCAGATACAGATGATAATACAACTCCAACGGCTACAGATGGTCCGGGTACCGCTTTACCAATAGATAATTTTGATGGTGATGCAAATCCTAACCATTTAGATATAGATGCTGATAATGATGGTATTCTAGATGTAGTTGAAAATGGAACAGGTACTTTAGATACTAACAATGATGGTGCTATTGACAGTACTGATGATGTATTCTTAGATGCGAATGACAATGGTCAAGCAGATGCTACAGAAGGTACTGCGCCATTAAATACAGATACTACTGGTGGTGCAAACTACTTGGATATTGATGCGGATGATGATGGTATTCCAGATAATGTTGAAGCACAACCAACTGCAGCTTATAATGCTCCAGATGATGCTTTTGATGCTGAAGGTTTAGATACCCAATATGCAGGTGGAATTACACCAGAAGATACAGATGGTGATTTAATTCCTGATTACTTAGATCCAGATTCTGACGATGATGGTACGCCAGATATTATTGAAGCTGGGCAAGGAACTATGACTGATCCTTTAGCTGATGCTGATAATGACGGATTAAACGATGCGTTTGATGATACACCTGGTACAGATGTAAATAATGATTTGGATACTGGTGCAATTGCAACAGATAATGTAGATGATGTTGATACGGCTGAGGTTGATTTCAGATCTATATTAGATCGCGACCAAGATGGTATTATGGATATTGTTGATCAAGATGATGACAATGATGGTATTTCAGATTTAGATGAGTCGAACGGAGTTGACCCAAGTGCAGATGATGATAATGATGGTATCGTAAACTATTTAGATGACGATCCTGCAGATCCATTGGTTGGTGATGTAAACGGTATTGTTGAACCAGCATTCGATTTTGATGGTGATGGTATTCCAAATCACTTTGATATTGATGCTGATAATGACGGAATCTTTGATGTATACGAAGCTGGTAATGATGCTTTAGATACGAACAATGACGGAGTTATTGATAGTAACGATACTGGTTTTGCAGATGCAAACAATGATGGTCAAGCAGACAGTTCAGAAGGTACAACGCCACTGAATACAGATACATCAGGAAATTCAGATTTCTTGGATATTGATGCAGATGACGATGGTATTCCAGATAACGTAGAAGCACAACCAACAACAGGTTATGTTGCTCCGGCTGATGCTTTTGATTTCAATGGTGTAGATACGAATTACCCTAACGGATTAAGACCTGAGGATACGGATACAGATTTAACTCCAGATTACTTGGATGCTGATTCTGATAACGATGGTATTTCAGATATGCTGGAAGCTGGTCAAGGTACTCTTGTAGATCCTTTGGCAGATGCCGATAATGATGGATTTAACGATGCTTTTGATGATACTGTAGGTAATGATGTAAACAATGATTTAGATACGGGTGCCATCGCAACTGACAACGAAGATGATGCTGATATGGCAGAAGTTGATTTTAGATCGGTATTGGATTTTGATGGTGATGGTATCCCAGATACAGCAGATCTTGATGATGACAATGATGGTATTTCAGATTTAGATGAGGCTAACGGAATTGACCTAAGTGCCGATGATGATAACGATGGTGTTCCAAACCATTCCGATGATGATCCTAACGATCCATTGGTTGGCGATGTAAACGGAACAACTGAACCAGCATTCGATTTTGATGGTGATGGTATTCCAAATCACTTTGATATTGATGCAGATAACGACGGAATATATGATGTATACGAAGCGGGTAATGATGCTTTGGATACGAATAATGATGGCGTTATCGATAGTGTTGATACTGGTTTTGCAGATGCAAACAATGATGGTCAAGCAGATAGTTCAGAAGGTACAATGCCACTGAACACAGATACATCAGGAAATGCAGATTTCTTGGATATCGATGCGGATGACGATGGTATTCCAGATAACGTAGAAGCACAACCTACTACAGGTTATGTTGCTCCAGCGGAATCTTTTAGTCCAAATGGTGTAGATACTAACTACCCTAACGGATTAAGACCAGAGGATACAGATACAGATTTAACTCCAGATTATTTGGATGCTGATTCTGATAACGATGGTATTTCAGATATGCTGGAAGCTGGTCAAGGTACTCTTGTAGATCCTTTGGCAGATGCTGACGGTGATGGATTAAATGATGCCTTTGATGATACCGTAGGTAATGATGTAAACAATGATCTGGATACAGGTGCAATTGCAACTGATAACGAAGATGATACAAGCACAATTGAGGTTGACTTTAGAGAAGTTGCAGATACTGATGGTGATGGCGTATTAGATACTCAAGAAGACCTAGATGGTACAGATAAAAATGATCCTTGTGATTATTTAGTTTCTAGTGTTACAATTCCTGTTTCTGGAGACTACTTAATTGTAGATTGTGATGGTGATGGCATATTAAATGGCCAAGAAGTTACAGACGGTACAAATCCTTTAGATGATTGTGATTCTATTGGTGGTACTCCTCTACCTACTAGCGATTGTGATAACGATGGTTTAACTAATTCCCAAGAAGCTACTATTGGTACAGATCCTTTTAATCCTGATTCGGATAATGACGGACTTTTAGATGGTGATGAAGTTACTTTAGGTACTGACCCTAATAACCCTGATACTGATGGGGATACCATTTTAGACGGACAAGAAGTAACCGACAATACCAATCCGCTTGATGATTGTGATTCTATTAACGGAGTTCCTCTTGATGATACTGATTGTGATATGGACGGATTAACCAATGCTCAAGAAGCAGATTTAGGTACTGATCCTTTTAATCCTGATTCTGATGGGGATTTAATTCTTGATGGTAAAGAAGTTGATGATGAAACTGACCCTCTTGATCCTTGTGATAATATCGGTGGTACTCCTCCGGCTGGGGCTGCTTGTGATATCTCTATCTACAACGACCTTGTTGGTCCTGGTGTAGATGATGGTTACTTTAGAATTATTAATATTGAGCAGTTTCCGAACAATACTGTACAAATCTATAACAGATGGGGAGTTATTGTTTTTGAAACTAAATCTTACGATCGTGGTACTAATGTATTTAAAGGTATTTCTAATGGTAGAGTGGTTGTGAAGAAAAACGAAACACTACCGGCTGGAGTTTATTACTACATTATTAACTACAATAATAACGGTCTAAACAAATCTAAAGCTGGATATTTATATCTAAACAGGTAATTTTAAACACAACCATTAAACGCATAAATCATAAATTATGAGAAAATTAATAGTTAGTATTGTTTTAGTTTTTCTTGCTGTGCAAAACTCTTCTGCACAACAAGATGCTCAATACACTCAATATATGTATAATACTATTGCCATTAACCCTGCTTACGCAGGGTCTAGAGGCGTATTTAGTATTGCTGCCTTGCATAGATCGCAATGGGTAGGACTAGACGGTGCGCCCACAACACAAACCCTTAACTTTAACACTCCTGTTTCTAGAAGAGTCGGACTTGGACTATCGGTTGTACACGATGAAATTGGGAATGGTACAAATCAAGATACTTATGTAGATGCTGCCTTCTCATACACTGTTCCCACTAGCGATCTAGGCAAACTATCTTTTGGACTTAAAGCGGGTGGACATTTTTTAAACCTTGACTTTTCTAAACTTGCAAACTACAGACAAGAGTCTACTCCTACTGGATATAATGATATTGATAAAAAATTCTCTCCCAATTTTGGAGCAGGTATTTACTATCATACCAATAAATTCTATGCAGGGTTATCTGTACCTAACTTTTTAGAAACTGAACATTTTGATAATTCTGGTGGACAAAACAGCTCTTTTGTCGCTGTTGAACGTATGAACTGGTATTTAATTACGGGTTATGTGTTTGAGCTAAATAGAGACTTAAAACTTAAACCAGCAGCGCTTATTAAAGCTGTTAAAGGGGCGCCTTTACAAGCAGATTTATCTGCTACTTTTTTACTTAGAGATAAGTTTAGCTTTGGAGCGGCTTACCGTTGGGATGCTGCTTTAAGTGCTCTTGTTGGGTTTCAGCTTAGCGAACAACTTATGCTTGGACTAGCATACGATAAAGAAACTACTGATCTTGGAAACACTTCTTTTAATGATGGGTCTTTTGAGGTATTTTTAAGATACGAACTTAAGTCTAGATACAAAAAAGTAATTACCCCTAGATTCTTCTAAAAAAACAAAACAAATGAAATTTAAATACATAACACTTGCCTTTTTGTTTTGTTGTGCACTCACTAATGCACAGTCTAAAAAACAACAAAGAGCAGATGATAAGTTTGAAAGCTACCAATATGCGGAGGCTATTGATGTATACCAAAGGTTAATTGATCTTGGATACAGCTCTGAAACTATTTACAGAAAACTTGCTAACTCTAATTACCTTAATGCTAGGTATGAGAATGCTGCTAAATGGTATGAAAAACTAGTAAATCTTCAAGATGCGAACGTAGATCCTGAAGAGGTATACAAATATGCATTATCACTAAAGTCTATTGGTGAATATCAAAAATCTGATACTTGGATGCGTAAGTTTGATCAAATTAAACAGTACGACTCTAGAGCTACCTTGTTTGAAAATAACACCAATTACTTACAAGTAATTGAAAAAAACTCTGGGCGTTACAATCTAAAAAACCTAGAGATAAACTCTAGTGTGTCTGAGTTTTCTCCGGCTTATTATAATGATAAACTAGTATTCTCTTCAGCTAGAGATACTGGTACTGTGCGCAATTCTATTCACCAGTGGAACAACCAACCCTTTTTAAACCTGTATGCTGCACAAATTAATGAAGAAGGAACTCCTTTTAACGCAGATAAATTAGACCGTAAACTAAATAAAAAAACACACGAGTCTTCGGCTGTTTTTACTAAAGATGGTAACACTATGTATTTTACCAGAAACAACTCTGATAACGGAAGGTTTGCCCGCGATAAAGATGGCGTTAGTAGACTTAAATTATACAGAGCTACAAAAGTTGGTGACCAATGGAAAAAAATCACAGAATTACCTTTTAATGGTGATGAGTATTCCGTAGCACACCCTGCCCTATCGCCAAATGAAACTAAATTATATTTTGCTTCGGATATGCCTGGTACGCGTGGAATGTCTGACTTGTATGTGGTAGATATTATTGCTGATGGAACCTTTAGTGCTCCTCTAAATCTTGGTAATAAAATTAACACAGAATCTAGAGAAACGTTTCCGTTTGTATCTAAAAATAACATCTTGTATTTTGCCTCTGATGGGCACCCTGGACTTGGTGGGTTAGATATTTTTGCTACACAAATTACTGATAACTTTAACGATTCTTACATCTTAAATATTGGTAAACCCCTAAACAGTAAACAAGATGATTTCTCTTTCATTTTTGATGAAGATTCTCAAAAAGGATTCTTTGCTTCTAACCGTGATGGTGGTAAAGGGTATGATGATATTTATAGCTTTGTTCAAACAAAAGAACTAAACCTTAATTGTTACAATACAATTACAGGTACTGCTGTTAATCTTAAAACAGGTGCTAGTATTGCAGACGCTGCTGTGCAAGTAAAAGACAAAGAAAACACTTTGGTTTTTGAAACTAAAACTGATAAAAAAGGAAATTTTACAATTGATGATATTTGCTGGGAGGATACCTATACCCTACTGGGACAAAAAATAGAGTTTGAAAACGGAACTACCTCTTTTGCTATAGAACGTAATAAAGAACTAGATCCTGTTATTGTAAAATTAAATCCTATTAAAAGGGCTGCCCCTATTGGTACAGATTTAACTAAGTACTTAAAATTAGATCCTATTTATTTTGACCTTGATAAATCATTTATTAGGATTGATGGGCAAATTACAATGCAACAAGTATTTGCATATCTTAAAGAATATCCAGAGGTGGTTATTGAAGTTAGATCACATACTGATGCTAGAGCTACTACTACCTACAACCAAGCATTATCTAACAGAAGAGCAAAAGAAACGGTAAAGTATTTATTAGACAATGGTATTGCGCCTGAGCGTGTGTCAGGCAAAGGTTTTGGGGAATCTCAACTAACTAACAACTGCGATTCTAATAGCAAATGCTCAGAAGAACAACACCAACAAAATAGAAGATCTGAGTTTATTGTAATTAAAAACTAAAACATAAAACAACAACAAACAAAAAGAGGAAGCTAAAGCTTCCTCTTTTTTTATAATAAACTATAAGTGTTTATTTATTCTCTATCCCTTTAAATATAAAATCTGTTAACTGCTTCTCTATCTCTATTGGGTTTACTTTTATATCGTCATTGGTTATCATACTAAACAACCATCGCATTGATGAAATTACCATAAACGTTGAAAACTCACTATCCATAAGTAAGTAGAAAATTCTACTGTATTATCTAGCTTAAGTGTCTTTTCAAAAAATTAGTTTGATACTATTTTTATTGAGGCTTACTTTTTATAAAAAACAAGATTAAAACATATGAACAAATGTTAATGTTATAATACAAGATGCAACACTTTAATACTCATATCACACTTAAAAAGGATTACAATAATTACTTTATTATCAAACGTTAACTACTAAGTGTATTAAGATAAAAGTAAGCTTAACATACAAAAAAAAGACTTTCGTATGCAAAACCATAGAAACACACAACAAAAACCTATAACACGTGGTTTTTTTATTTAAGTTAACATATTGAATAATAATAAACTATCTAAATAAAAAAACAAAATTTATTATTAAAGTATTATTATAAGCAGTATTTTTACTACAACCATTAAAAACCCCATTATGAAAAACCCCATATTTAATTTACTTATTTTTTAGGAATAACTCTACTTATTATTCTTTTATTTAGACTAAAATCAATTATTGTCTTCATAAAATTAACGTTCAAATTCGAACCACATAAAAACCTTTAATAATCTTGTTAAGCAATTTCAAAAAAGATATTTGGAATTACTTCAAGGATATATTAAAAACAAATTAATTTCACATATACCTCCAAATGTCTAAAAGAATTTTATTTACCCTTAAACTTTTTTGTTTTCTTTTAATAGCTAATAGTTATGGGCAATTGAGTGACTTGCATTATATGCCGCCACTAACATCGACAAGAACAGCTTATATTTCGGCTCAGTCGGTATACCTCTCTACTCCAGAAGTAATACCCTTTAACATTAATATTTACATAGGTACATCAGCAACTCCAGCAGCAACAGTATCAGTTTCAAATACAAATCCTTACACTTATTCTTTACCTATAAATCAGAACGGTATAACATTACTAACTGAAAATGAAGTGGGTACTGTTAATAGTACAGCAGGTTTACGTTTAGAGGCACCAGGAGGACAAAAATTTTATGCAAATTATAGAGGAAGTAGTAATTCTCAGGGAGTTTCTTTAACTTCAAAAGGGCGGGCGGCCTTAGGAACCCATTTTAAATGGGGTGGTATTCCTTTTCTTCATGACCGCAGCATTTTTAATGCAGCCTTAGGTATAATGGCTACCGAAGATAATACAACAGTTACCATTTCAGACTATGATCCTGATTGTGTTTTTAGATTAGGAAATAATGCTACAGGCTTAACAGATGATACAATTACAGTTACTTTAAACAAAGGAGAATCTTATGTCTTAGAAGCTCTAGGAAATAATGGCGATGCCAATAGATATGGATGGTTAGGTGCAGATATTATATCAGATAAAGATATTGCTATTAGTACAGGTCATATATTACTTGGTGTTACTCCAGGATCTAATATACAAGATGGCGGAACAGACCAACCAGTGCCTATAGATATTATTGGTAGGGAATACGTTTTTGTTAGAGGTGGTGGTTCAGATTCCTTAGAATTTCCAATTATAATTGGAACAGCTAGTGGTACTGACATTTTTGTAAATGGATCAACAACTCCTATTGCAACTATAAATGACGGAGAATACTTTGTTATTCCTGGGTCAAATTATTCAGGTAGTACAGCAGGTAATAATATGACGGTAACAGCATCTAAAAATGTGTATGCGTACCAATGTTTGGCAGGTAGTACTTCTGGAGCAACTATTGGAATGAATTTTATAGCTCCTGTTAATTGCTTGCTTCCAGATAATGTGAATAATATAAGTACCATTGAAGATTTAGCCGGAAAAACCATATCTGGTGGGTTAACCATTCTAGCTTCAAATAGTACTCCTGATGCTAATATTGTTGTAACTGCTGATGGTGTTCCTGTAACACTGCCTGCTGCTATACCAGCTACAGGCTTACCTTGGAAAAGTTTTTATATACCTGGTTTAACCGGTAATATTTATGTGCAATCTTCAGGAGCAATTGCTGTTGGAGTTGTTGGTTTTAGTGGTGCACTAGGAACTGGCGGATACTTTTCTGGTTTTGACACCGTACCCGTAGTAGATTACTCCATTTCAGGTTCTGGATGTTTAGGAAGTACTATTACACTTACAGAAAATTTTGACACCTACCAATGGTATAATGATGGTGTGGCCATACCTGGAGCTACCACAGGAAGTTATACTCCTACTGAAATTGGAGAACATTATGTGAGTGTCTCTAAAAGTGGATGCGATTACAACTCTAACGTAATTCAAGTATTTTACTGTAATCCAGATATATTTATTAATAAAACAGCTGATAAATCTACTATATCAGAAGGAGAAACAGTAACATTTACAATTACTGTAGAGAGTTTAGGTTTAGATGACACTAATAATTTAGTTATCACCGATGCACTACCTGCAGGCCTAAGTTTAGTAAGTGCAACCCCAACAAAAGGCAGTTGGTCAGATCCAGAATGGAGTGTGGGTAATATGGTTAAGGGTGAAAAACAATCTTTAGTTATTGTTGCCGTAGCAGATGATATAAATGCGCCAATTTCTTCAATAAGTGTTACCAATACTATTTCTAATACACAAGATGAAACAGATTCAAATTCTTCTGTAGATGATACTTCAGAAGTAATTACTATAGAAAACCTAGATGATGATAATGATGGTGTACCTGATACCTCTGATGTTTGTGAAGGTTTTGATGATACTTTAGATACAGACTTAGATGGAATACCAAACGGTTGTGATGATGATGATGATAATGATGGTATTTTAGATGTTGATGAATTTAATAAAGACTGTGGTTTAGTTCCTACTAACAATATTCACTTTACAGATGCATCGTACAATACAATTGCTTTAAACAGCAATGATGGTGATTTAATAGCTTACATTAAAGATTTTGATAATGATATAACTGCAGTTGCTACAACAACTATAGGAACAGGAACATTCCCTGCAGGAAACCCTAACTATACAGATGGTAGTGTTCAAGTAGATATGCAGACTCGTAACTCAAATTCTAATATTACAGGTACAACTACTGAAATTATATTTTCAGAACTGATACTATCTACAGAATTTAATGTTAGGAGTTTGGCAAGGAATGCCTCTGGCAGCTATAATGAAAGTCAGAATATTAAATTTTATAATGGCTCCGTTCAAGTAGAATTTACAGCAGATATATATTCTACAACAGGCACCGTTGGTTCAGGAGCATCTTATGATCCTGTTACTGGAGATGCTGTTGCGGCCATTATTGGAGGAGGTGCCCAAGAAGCTAATTTTAGATTTAATATAGATAAAGGAATCAATAGAATTGTTATCGCACAATCAGAAAATGCTAATGCAGATAATATTGGTTGGAGAGTAAACACATTATGCTCACTGTACATAGATACAGATAATGATGGTATTTATGATCATTTAGATTCCGACAGTGATAATGATGGTTGTCCAGATGCTTTAGAAGGCGATGCAAATTATGATTATGGAGACTTAGATGGTAGTTTTAGACTAACAGCAACAGTAAATGCTGCAGGTATTCCTGGAGGAGTTTCTCAAGGTATAGGAACTTCTGTTAATAATTTACTACAAGCTGATGAATGTTCTGAATGCTCCCCAAATCATCCGTTATATAATGATGCGGATGGTGACGGTGTAGGTGACGCTTGTGATGAAGATAATGATAATGATGGTATAGTAAATGATTTAGAATGTACGCCAGCAAAAGGCTCAATTTTATCAGGAGATGATACGTTATTATTAACAGGAGAATATAATAATGGTAATGGAGTAAGTCAACAGTTTACGATCACATCTACCGAATATAATATTTTAGATAAAACCGGTTCTGCCGATAATGGTTTACAAGTAAGATGGAACCAAGGTACGGATCCAACTGTAGAAATGACGCTTACGTTACAAGAGCCTGTAAATGCAGTGCAAAATGCAATTAGAGTTTCTTCTTATGAGCCTAATAGTGCCGTAGGTAATATTCAAAATGCAGATAAGACGGTTATTATTACTTGGCCAGGTGGTGGTACGGCAGTATTGTCAGATCCGCTTGGCGAAACAGATTTAGGTAATGGTGCTGTGATAACATCAGGTACTCCTTTTCAAGTGGCTCCAGATGCTGCAGGTTTATCCAGACTTGTACCAGATTCGCAATGGTCTTTATTGATAGATACCAGTACAGGCATAACTTTTCCTATGGATATTGGTTATTTTGCAGATGGTACTATAAATTCAAGTGCTAATCACGTAAATGAAGGTTTTGCCTTTAGATCGGTTTTAGATTGTGATAATGATAATGATGGTGTAGCAAATACGCTTGATTTAGATAGTGATAATGATGGAATTTACGATGTTGTAGAATCAGGCGGTACAGATGCAGATGGTAATGGTATTGCAGATGGAGCAATAAGTGCTGAAGGTATTCCTAATACAGCTGGTACAGGTACAGTTGCTACAGAAACAACAGCTGGTACTCCAGATTTTCTTAATGTAGATAGTGATGGTGATACCTGTTCAGATGCTAACGAAGCATATGAAAGTAGTACTGCCGATAATGGCGATGGTTCTGAATATGATGATGCCGATACTGCAACTGTTGGTGATGGTTCAGGAAAAATATTAGCAAACGGATTAGTAGCTGCAGCTGCATATAATACAGGTGATGTAAACGCTGTGACTGCGGTAGATACAGATTTAGATGGTGACGGTTTAGTGGGTATTTGTGATTTAGATGATGATGGTGATGGTGATCCAGATGCAACAGATACAGATCCGTTAGATCCTTGTGTATATAGTACAAATCAAGTTCCTACTAACGCAGAAGCAAGCTGGAATGATTTAGACTGTGATGGTGATGGAGAAACCAATGGATTTGAAGTAACCAATGGTACAGATCCATCTGATCCTTGTGAGGTTACCGTACCAACGGTTCGTGCTCCAGCTGATGAAAATTATGCAGTTTGGGCAGCGGAGGATTGTGATGCTGATAATGTAGATAATGGTACAGAGGTTACCAATGGTACAGACCCTTTTAATAATGATACAGATGGTGATGGTGTTCAAGATGACGTTGACAGTGATGCACTAGATCCTTGTGCCCCAGTACAAGCAGCAGGCTATACTGGTTATGATGCCAGCAATGCTATTTGGGCAGCGGCAGATTGTGATGGTGACGGAGTTACCAATGGTACAGAAGCTACTAATGGTACAGATCCATATAGCACGGATACCGATGGTGATGGTGTGCCTGATAATACAGATGCAGATGCGTTAGATCCTTGTGATCCTGTACAAGCAGCAGGTTATACTGGTTATGATGCCAGTAATGCTATTTGGGCAGCAGCAGATTGTGATGGTGACGGAGTTACCAATGGTACAGAAGCTACCAACGGTACTGACCCTTACAATGTAGATACTGATGGTGATGGTGTTCCTGATAATACGGATACAGATGCGTTAGATCCTTGTGATCCGGTACAAGCTGCAGGTTACACTGGTTATGATGCCGGCAATGCTATTTGGGCAGCGGCAGATTGTGATAATGATGGTGTTATTAACGGTACGGAAAATACAAATGGTACTGATCCTTATAGTTCAGATACAGATGGTGATGGTGTTCCTGATAATACAGATGCGGATCCGTTAGATCCTTGTGATCCGGTACAAACAGCAGGTTATACTGGTTATGATGCTAGTAATGCTATTTGGGCAGCGGCAGATTGTGATGGCGATGGAGTTACCAATGGTACCGAAGCTACTAACGGTACGGATCCTTACAATACAGATACCGATGGCGATGGTGTTCCAGATAATACAGATTCAGATGCACTAGATCCTTGTGACCCAGTACAAGCAGCAGGTTACACTGGTTATGATGCCAGCAATGCTATTTGGGCAGCTGCCGATTGTGATGGTGACGGAGTAATCAATAGTACTGAAGTAACCAACGGTACTGATCCTTATAGTACAGATACCGATGGCGATGGTGTTCCGGATAATACGGATACTGACCCGTTAGATCCTTGTGATCCTGCACAAGTAGCAGGCTATACAGGTTATGATGCCAGCAATGCTATTTGGGCGGCGGCAGATTGTGATGGTGATAATGTAACCAATGGTACAGAAGATACTTTTGGTACCGATCCATATAATACAGATACTGATGGTGACGGAATTCAAGATGATGTGGATAATGATCCGTTAGATCCTTGTGATCCCGTACAAGCCCCTGGTTACACAGGCTATGATGCCAGTAATGCTATTTGGGCAGCTGCCGATTGTGATAACGACGGAGTTATTAATGGTACAGAAGTAACTAATGGTACTGACCCATATAGTACAGATACTGATGGTGACGGAGTTCCGGATGATATTGACACTGATCCGTTAAATCCTTGTGACCCAGTACAAGCTGTAGGTTATACTGGTTATGATGCCACAAACCCAATTTGGGCGGCGGCAGATTGTGATGGTGATTCAATTATAAATGGAACTGAAGTTACCAATGGTACAGATCCTTATAATCCTGATTCAGATGGTGATGGTATTAGTGATGGTCAAGAAGATACAGATGGTACAGACCCATTAAATGATTGTGAATTTATAGGTGGTACTCCTCTACCAACTAGTGATTGTGATGGTGACGGTGTACAAAATTCTTTAGATGCATGTGAAGGTTTTGATGATGCTATAAATGCAGATGGCGATGCATTGCCAGATGCGTGTGATGAAGATGATGACAATGATGGTATTCCAGATTCAGTAGAGGGTACTGGTGATTTTGATGGTGATGGTGTTCCAAATAATTTAGACTTAGATAGTGATAATGATGGTATTCCGGATCTTGTTGAAACAGGCAATGGAAGTTTAGATACCAATGGTAATGGATTCATAGATAGTTCTGAAAGTGGTGTGGGTACCAATGGTATTCCAGATGTTTTAGAAGATGGCGGTGTAGATGGTGCAGGCGTAACAGCAGTTCCTGTAAATTCTGATGGTACAGCTGGTCCTGATTACTTAGATATTGATTCTGATAATGATGGTATTAGAGATTTAGTAGAAGCACAGACAGATGCTGCTCTAGTACAACTATCAGGTAACGATTCTGATAATGATGGTGTAGATGATGCTTTTGATGTGGATAATGGCGGAAGCTTAACAGTTTCACCAGAAGATACAGATTTAGATGGTCGTCCTGATTATTTAGATTTGGATAGTGATGATGATGGTATTATTGATAATATTGAATGGCAGTCAACTTCAGGTCACCTTTTTCCATCTTCGGATTCTGATGGAAATGGTTTAGCCGATAATTACGAGGTTGCACCTGCGGGTTCTGGAGAATCTATTAATGAGCCAACAAATTCAGATGGAACGGATAAACCTGATTACAGAGATACAGATTCTGATAATGATGGTTTAGATGATACTACAGAGGTTTATGATTATAATGATGATTTAGCAGCAGATGTTACGCCTTCAGGCACAGATGCTGATAATGATGGTTTAGATGATGCTTTTGATTTAAGCATATCGGCACCAAATGGTATCGCTGATTCAAACGGAGCTACAAATAATAATCAAGATGTTACAACTTTCTTAAATACTCAAGATCCTTTTACAAGTGAGGTAGATTTTAGAGATGCAAATGTGCATTTAGATCCAATTGATACAGATGGTGACGGAGTTGATAACAAAGATGATATTGATAACGATAATGATGGTATTTTAGATTATGTAGAATCATTAGGTTTTCAACCTACAGATACAAAAGGTGATGCTTGTGGTATACCTGCTGGCTCATTTAATGGAGGTACATACATTGGCGGTGGATCCGGAGCGGGTACATTAGGTGCAGAATATAGGTTTTCTACAGTTGTAAGTTCATCATTGGGTGTGTTAGATGCTATTGTTAGAATTACGGATATTGATAATGCAACTTTGGTCTCTATTGATGATAATGCTTCTGGTAGTGAAAACGCTTGGCAACCAAACTTTACAATTGGTGGTACTACTGGTGCTACAGGAGGTATGTCTTTTAATGTACGTTTAGTAGCTTCTGGCACAAATTTTCAAGTTAATCTTATAAGGTTTGGTGGTGTTATTTATGATATTGATGGTGCCAACACAAGAGAAAGTGTTACTTTAACAAGACCAGGACTGTATGCTATAGATAGCAACTCATTACTTACAGTTTCAGAAAATTTAGCTACAGGTACAGCTACTTTTCAAGGTCCTCCACAAACGTGGGCAGGAGTAGATTTTGGTGCTAAACTTGCTGCATATTTCAACTTTTACGAGACTACAAACTTAGATATAACATTTAGTGGTGAATTACTAACGTCTTCTTCTAATAATTATTTAGGTTCTGTATTGTTTCAAACTTGTGATATTAACGGGTTATTCACTCCAACAAACACTACGTCTTCTAATAATACTGATGGTTCTGCAACTACTGCTTCTGGACCTGGAACAGCTCCAGTATATACTATTTACCAAGGTATAGATAGTGACAATGACGGTATAGAAGATCATTTAGATATTGATTCTGATAATGATGGTATTCCAGATAATGTAGAGGCGCAACTTACTTCAACATACATTGCTAGAGGAACAGTTGATACCGACACAGATGGTTTAGGAAATCCATATGAAGGTACGGGTAACGAAGGTTTAACAGCTATAGATACTGACCTTGACGGTATTCCAGATTATTTAGATTTAGATTCAGATGAAGATGGTTTAACCGATAGGATTGAGGCAGGTTTCACTTTGGCATCAAATAACTTGGATAATGATGGTGATGGTCTTTTAGATGATTATGATGATGTAGATACTTCAGGTGCTCTTTTTGATACGAATGATGATCAAGATAATGGAGCTTCAGATTTACCAAATATTTCAACAACAACAACTCCGGAAGTTGATTACCGTGAAGTTGGTATTGATGATAATGATTTGGATGGTATAGCGGATTCTATTGATTTAGATGATGATAATGATGGTATTTTAGATACGGTAGAAACTTCAGGAACTGATCCTAGTGCTGATGATGATTCTGATGGAATACTGAATTATAATGATACTGATTTAGGTGCTGATGCCAACGGTGATGGTATTGTAGATATTTTTGATACTGATGGTGATGGTGTTCCTAACCACTTTGATTTAGATACGGATAATGATGGTATTTATGATGTTGTAGAATCAGGAAGTGATCAAACCTTTACAGCTGGTGTTGTAGATGGTGCTGTAGGTACGGATGGTATTCCAGATACGGTACAGGCAAGTGGTCAACAGAATAGCGGAACCGTAAGTTATACGGTATCAGATTCTGAAACTACTCCTGATGGAATCTTTGATTTCCTAGAGTTGGATGCAGATGGCGATTTATGTAACGATGTTATCGAAGCTGGATTTACTGATCCTAATGCAGACGGAATATTGGGTGATGGTGCTACAGTTGTCGATGCAAATGGTATCGTAACAGGTACTACCGTTGTAGACGGTTATACAACTCCAAATAATGAAGATAGTGCTACAGATTCAGCATTTGATTTTCAGCAGCCAGGAGTTGTACCAACAATAGCAACAGCAGCAGAACAACCTCAAGATGTATTAACAAACGGAAGCGCTCCAGAGACATTTACGGTAACCGCTACAGGTACAGATTTACTGTATCAATGGCAAGTAGATGACCAATCTGGAGGTGGTTTTGTTGATATTGACGATGCAAATGCAACTGATATTTATTCAGGTAGTATTACAGAAACATTGACTTTAACAGGTATAACAACAACACAACAGGGTTATGAATATAGAGTGATAATTACAGAGACTAGCTTTGTATGTTCGCCGTTAACTTCTGATAGTGCTTTGCTTACGGTAGATGTAACTCCGCCTGCGGTACCTACTGTTGATAGTCAAATTACGAATGACACTACACCTGTTATTACGGGTACTGCAGAAGCAAATTCTACGGTAACTGTAGTAGTTGCCGGTGCAACATATACAACAACAGCAGATGCTTCTGGCAACTGGACAATTGATACGGAAACTGCTATCGCAGATAGTGGTTCATTTACTCCAAATGTAAATGGAACAAATGAAGTAGCCGTTACAAGTACAGATGCTGCTGGTAATAGTACTGATGATGTTACAACTTTAGAGTTGACAATAGATACTACAGACCCTGCAATTCCTACTGTAGAAAGTCAAATTACAAATGACATAACACCTGTTATTACAGGTACTGCAGAAGCAAATTCTACTTTAGAAATAGAAGTTGGTGGTGCAATTTATACCATTATTACCGATGCCTCTGGTAATTGGACTTTAGATACTGAAGTTGAAACTCCAGAAAGCGGAACTTTTGCTCCAAATGTAAACGGTACAAATGAAGTTGTGGTAACCAGTACGGATGCAGCAGGTAATAGTGCTGTTGATATTACTACTTTAGAGTTGACCATAGATACAACGGCTCCAACTGCTCCAACAGTAGAAATAACTGAAGATACCAATAATGATGGTTTAATTAGTGATGATGAACTAACCGGACCTATTAATGCCGTAGTTACGCTACCTGCCGATGCCGTTGCTGGTGATACGGTTACCATTACGGATGGTAATGGTAACTCACAAGATGTGGTACTTACTGCAACTGATATTACTAATGGCGATATCACTGTTATAATTGCTAATCCTGGTGAGAATGGTACCATCGTGGTAACAGCTAATATTACAGATGTAGCTGGTAATACGAGTGCAGATAGTGCTACAGATTCAGCTGTACTAGATACCACGGCTCCTTTAGCGCCAACAGTAGTTATCTCTGAAGACACAAATAATGACGGATTAATAAACGAAGATGAGCTTGTTGGTGATCTTGATGCTCGTGTAACACTACCTGTTGATGCAGTTGCAGGAGATACAGTGACCGTTACTGATGGTAATGGTAACTCACAAGATGTAATACTTACGGCAACAAATATATCAGAAGGATATGTTGATGTAGTTATTGCAAATCCTGGAGATATGGGTACCATTGTGGTAACCGCAAATCTTACGGATGCTGCCGGTAATGTTGGTCCTGATAGTTCTACGGATACTGCGGTATTAGATCTTACAGATCCATTGGCTCCTACAATAGAAATTACGGAAGATGTCAACAATGATGAATTAATAAATGGAGATGAATTAGTAGGTGACTTAGATGCAGTGGTAACACTACCTACAGGAGCGGTTGCTGGTGATACGGTTACGGTAACCGATGGTAATGGTAATTCACAAAATATAATACTTACTGCAACAGATATTGCAACGGGTACTATAAATGTGGTCATCATCAATCCAGGTGAAAATGGTTCTATTGTATTAACGGCTAACTTAACTGACGTTGCAGGCAATGTTGGTCCTGATAGTGCTACAGATACAGCAGTATTGGATACCACAGCTCCTTTAGCGCCAACAGTAGTTATCTCTGAAGATGTTGACAATGACGGATTAATAAACGAAGATGAACTTGTTGGTGATCTTGATGCTCGTGTAACATTACCCGTTGATGCGGTTGCCGGTGACACGGTTACAGTAACAGATGGTAATGGTAATTCACAAGATGTAATACTTACGGCGACAAATATATCAGATGGATATGTAGATGTTGTAATTGCAAATCCTGGAGATATGGGTACCATTGTGGTCACCGCAAATCTTACAGATGCTGCCGGTAATGTTGGTCCAGATAGTGCTACAGATACAGCAGTGCTAGATCTTACTGATCCTGGTGCTCCTACCGTAATTATTGTAGATGACAGTAATAATGATGAGTTAATTAATGAAGATGAATTAAATGTTGATATTCAAGCTTCTGTATCACTTCCAAGCAATATAGCAGCAGGAGATACTGTGACCATAACGGATGGTAATGGAGGCTCTCAAGATGTTATACTTACGTCAGCAGATGCTACCAACGGATTTATTATTGTTGTAATTCCTAATCCGGGAGATGGTGGTACTATTAACGTAACTGCCAACATAACAGATGTAGCTGGTAATGTAGGACCTGATAGTAATACTGATACAGCATTACTTGATCTTACCGATCCTAGTGCGCCAACAGTACAAATTACTGAAGACACCAATAATGATGGTTTGATAAGTGAAGATGAATTGGTAGGTGATATTGATGCTCGTGTAACTTTAGTAGGTCAAACTTTTGAAGGAGATATTGTAACTGTAACTGACGGTAATGGTAATTCACAAGACGTGGTCTTGACTGCCACAGATGTTGCTAATGGATTTATAGATGTTGTAATCGCCAACCCTGGTAATGGAAATACTATAAATGTAATAGCTAACCTAACAGATGTTGCCGGTAATGTTGGTCCTGATAGTGCTACTGATACTGCGATAATGGACATTCTGGCTCCTAGTGCGCCAATGGTTGAAATTGCAGAAGATGTAAACAATGACGGTTTAATCAGTGAAGATGAACTGGTAGGTGATATTGATGCTGTAGTGACGCTACCTGCTGATGCTGTAGCCGGTGATACGGTAACTATCACCGACGGTAACGGTAACTCGCAAGATGTGATTTTGACCGCAACCGATATAACGAACGGATCTATTGATGTAATAATCGTAAATCCTGGTGAAGCTGGTACAATAGTATTGGGAGCATTTATTACAGATGTTGCTGGTAATATTGGTGATGATAGCGCTACGGATACAGCTGTACTTGACACAAGGGCTCCAACTGCTCCTACAGTAGAAATAACTGAAGACACTAATAATGATGGTTTAATTAGTGAAGATGAGTTAATGGGTGATATTGATGCTCGTGTTTCACTTCCTGTAGATGCTGAAATTGGTGATACGGTAACTATTACAGATGGTAATGGTAACTCGCAAGATGTGGTCTTGACCGCAGCTGATATTACCAATGGATATATTGATGTTGTAATCGCCAATCCTGGTGATGGAAACACGATAGTTGTAACCGCTAATTTAACTGATGTTGCTGGTAATGTTGGTCCTGACAGTGCTACGGATACTGCGGTGCTTGATTTGACTGATCCAACTGCGCCAACGGTAGAAATAGTGGAAGATACTAATAATGATGGCTTGATCAGTGAAGATGAACTAATTGGTGATATCGATGCTCGTGTAACGCTACCTGCTGATGCTGTAACTGGTGATACGGTAACTATTACCGATGGTAATGGAAATTCACAAGATGTGATTTTGACCGCAACCGATATAACGAACGGATCTATTGATGTAATAATCGTAAATCCTGGAGATACAGGTACTGTTGTTTTAACAGCGAACATTACGGATGTTGCAGGAAACGTTGGTCCAGATAGTGCTACGGATACTGCAGTGCTTGATCTTACAGATCCATTGGCTCCGACCGTAGAAATTACGGAAGACACCAATAATGATGGTTTAATAAGTGAAGATGAATTGGTTGGTGATATCGATGCGCGTGTAACGCTTCCTGCTCAAACATTTGCTGGTGATACGGTAACTGTTACGGATGGTAATGGTAACTCACAAGATGTAATCTTGACTGCCGCTGATATTACGAATGGATATATAGATGTTGTAATCGCAAATCCTGGAGATGCAGGTACTATTGTTATAACAGCGAACATCACGGATGTTGCCGGAAATGTTGGTCCTGATAGTGCTACAGATACTGCAGTGCTTGATCTTACAGATCCATTGGCTCCGACCGTAGAAATTACTGAAGATACCAATAACGATGGTTTAATCAGTGAAGATGAATTGGTTGGTGATATTGATGCACGTGTAACACTACCTGCTGATGCTGTAGCTGGTGATACGGTAACCATAACCGATGGTAATGGAAATTCACAAGATGTGATTTTGACCGCAACCGATATAACGAACGGATCTATTGATGTAATAATCGTAAATCCTGGTGATGCAGGTACAATTGTTTTAACTGCTAATATTACGGATGTTGCCGGAAACGTTGGTCCAGATAGTGCTACGGATACTGCAGTGTTGGATCTTACAGATCCATTGGCTCCGACTGTAGAAATTACAGAAGACACCAATAATGATGGTTTAATCAGTGAAGATGAATTGGTTGGTGATATTGATGCTGTAGTGACGCTACCTATTGATGCTGTAGCTGGTGATACGGTAACTATTACCGATGGTAATGGAAATTCACAAGAAGTGGTCTTGACAACAACTGATATTACCAATGGATATATAGATGTTGTAATTGCAAACCCAGGTGATACAGGTACAATTGTTTTAACAGCAAACATTACTGATGTCGCTGGTAATGTAGGTTCTGATAGTGTTACGGATACTGCAGTGATTGATCTTACAAATCCAACCGTAGACAGCTTTAGTACAATAGATATTACTCCTGTTTTAACAGGTCAAGGAGATCCTAATGAAGACCTTATTATTGAACTAGACACTAATGGTGATAATGTATTTGATGTTACATATGCTGTTACTACAGATGCTAGTGGAAATTGGAGTTTAGATACTGAAACGCAATCGCCAATTAACGGTTCTCTTCCTGTATTGACAGATGAGGATGTTATAGATATTGTTGCAACTGATCCTGCTGGAAACAGCGGTACTGGTGTAGTTACCATATCTGTAGATACTGATGGTGATGGAATAAATGATAATGATGAAGTTTCTTTAGGTACTGATCCTAATAATCCTGATTCTGATAATGATGGTGTTAATGACGGCCAAGAAGTTACAGATGGTACAAATCCTTTAGATGATTGTGATTCTATTGGTGGTACTCCTCTACCTACTAGCGATTGTGATAACGATGGCTTAACTAATTCCCAAGAAGCTACTATTGGTACAGATCCTTTTAATCCTGATTCGGATAATGACGGACTTTTAGATGGTGATGAAGTTACTTTAGGTACTGATCCTAATAACCCTGATACTGATGGGGATACCATTTTAGACGGACAAGAAGTAACCGACAATACCAATCCGCTTGATGATTGTGATTCTATTAACGGGGTTCCTCTTGATGATACTGATTGTGATATGGACGGATTAACCAATGCTCAAGAAGTAGATTTAGGTACTGATCCTTTTAATCCTGATTCTGATGGTGATTTAATTCTTGATGGTAAAGAAGTTGATGATGAAACTGACCCTCTTGATCCTTGTGATAATATCGGTGGTACTCCTCCGGCTGGGGCTGCTTGTGATATCTCTATCTACAACGACCTTGTTGGTCCTGGTGTAGATGATGGTTACTTTAGAATTATTAATATTGAGCAGTTTCCGAACAATACTGTACAAATCTATAACAGATGGGGAGTTATTGTTTTTGAAACTAAATCATACGATCGTGGTACTAATGTATTTAAAGGTATTTCTAATGGTAGAGTGGTTGTGAAGAAAAACGAAACACTACCAGCTGGAGTTTATTACTACATTATTAATTACAATAATAACGGTCTAAACAAATCTAAAGCTGGATATTTATATCTAAACAGGTAATTTTAAACACAACCATTAAACGCATAAATCATAAATTATGAGAAAATTATTAGTTAGTATTGTTTTAGTTTTTCTTGCTGTGCAAAACTCTTCTGCACAACAAGATGCTCAATACACTCAATATATGTATAATACTATTGCCATTAACCCTGCTTATGCAGGGTCTAGAGGCGTATTTAGTATTGCTGCCCTGCATAGATCGCAATGGGTAGGACTAGACGGTGCGCCCACAACACAAACCCTTAACTTTAACACTCCTGTTTCTAGAAGAGTCGGACTTGGACTATCGGTTGTACACGATGAAATTGGGAATGGTACAAATCAAGATACTTATGTAGATGCTGCCTTCTCATACACTGTTCCCACTGGGGATCTAGGCAAACTATCTTTTGGACTTAAAGCGGGTGGACATTTTTTAAACCTTGACTTTTCTAAACTTGCAAACTACAGACAAGAGTCTACTCCTACTGGATATAATGATATTGATAAAAAATTCTCTCCCAATTTTGGAGCAGGTATTTACTATCATACCAATAAATTCTATGCAGGGTTATCTGTACCTAACTTTTTAGAAACTGAACATTTTGATAATTCTGGTGGACAAAACAGCTCTTTTGTCGCTGTTGAACGTATGAACTGGTATTTAATTACGGGTTATGTGTTTGAGCTAAATAGAGACTTAAAACTTAAACCAGCAGCGCTTATTAAAGCTGTTAAAGGGGCGCCTTTACAAGCAGATTTATCTGCTACTTTTTTACTTAGAGATAAGTTTAGCTTTGGAGCGGCTTACCGTTGGGATGCTGCTTTAAGTGCTCTTGTTGGGTTTCAGCTTAGCGAACAACTTATGCTTGGACTAGCATACGATAAAGAAACTACTGATCTTGGAAACACTTCTTTTAATGATGGGTCTTTTGAGGTATTTTTAAGATACGAACTTAAGTCTAGATACAAAAAAGTAATTACCCCTAGATTCTTCTAAAAAAACAAAACAAATGAAATTTAAATACATAACACTTGCCTTTTTGTTTTGTTGTGCACTCACTAATGCACAGTCTAAAAAACAACAAAGAGCAGATGATAAGTTTGAAAGCTACCAATATGCGGAGGCTATTGATGTATACCAAAGGTTAATTGATCTTGGATACAGCTCTGAAACTATTTACAGAAAACTTGCTAACTCTAATTACCTTAATGCTAGGTATGAGAATGCTGCTAAATGGTATGAAAAACTAGTAAATCTTCAAGATGCGAACGTAGATCCTGAAGAGGTATACAAATATGCATTATCACTAAAGTCTATTGGTGAATATCAAAAATCTGATACTTGGATGCGTAAGTTTGATCAAATTAAACAGTACGATTCTAGAGCTACCTTGTTTGAAAATAACACCAATTATTTACAAGTAATTGAAAAAAACTCTGGGCGTTACAATCTAAAAAACCTAGAGATAAACTCTAGTGTATCTGAGTTCTCTCCGGCTTATTATAATGATAAACTAGTATTCTCTTCAGCTAGAGATACTGGTACTGTGCGTAATTCTATTCACCAGTGGAACAACCAACCCTTTTTAAACCTGTATGCTGCACAAATTAATGAAGAAGGAACTCCTTTTAATGCAGATAAATTAGACCGTAAACTAAATAAAAAAACACACGAGTCTTCGGCTGTTTTTACTAAAGATGGTAATACCATGTATTTTACCAGAAACAACTCTGATAACGGAAGGTTTGCCCGCGATAAAGATGGCGTTAGTAGACTTAAATTATACAGAGCTACAAAAGTTGGTGACCAATGGAAAAAAATTACAGAACTACCTTTTAATAGTGATGAGTATTCTGTAGCACACCCTGCCCTATCGCCAGATGAAACTAAATTATATTTTGCTTCGGATATGCCTGGTACGCGTGGAATGTCTGATTTGTATGTGGTAGATATTATTGCTGATGGAACCTTTAGTGCTCCTCTAAATCTTGGCAATAAAATTAACACAGAATCTAGAGAAACTTTTCCGTTTGTTTCTAAAAACAATATATTATATTTTGCCTCTGATGGGCACCCTGGACTTGGTGGGTTAGATATTTTTGCTACACAAATTACTGATAATTTTAACGATTCTTACATCTTAAACATTGGTAAACCTGTAAACAGTAAACAAGATGATTTCTCTTTTATTTTTGATGAAGATTCTCTAAAAGGATTCTTTGCTTCTAACCGTGATGGTGGTAAAGGGTATGATGATATTTATAGCTTTGTTCAAACAAAAGAACTAAACCTTAATTGCTACAATACAATTACAGGTACTGCTGTTAATCTTAAAACAGGTGCTAGTATTGCAGACGCTGCTGTGCAAGTAAAAGACAAAGAAAACACTTTGGTTTTTGAAACTAAAACTGATAAAAAAGGAAATTTTACAATTGATGATATTTGCTGGGAGGATACCTATACCCTACTGGGACAAAAAATAGAGTTTGAAAACGGAACTACCTCTTTTGCTATAGAACGTAATAAAGAAATTGATCCTGTTATTGTAAAATTAAATCCTATTAAAAGGGCTGCCCCTATTGGTACAGATTTAACTAAGTACTTAAAATTAGACCCTATTTATTTTGACCTTGATAAATCGTTTATTAGGATTGATGGGCAAATTACAATGCAACAAGTATTTGCATATCTTAAAGAATATCCAGAGGTGGTTATTGAAGTTAGATCACATACTGATGCTAGAGCTACTACTGCTTACAACCAAGCATTATCTAACAGAAGAGCAAAAGAAACGGTAAAGTATTTATTAGACAATGGTATTGCGCCTGAGCGTGTGTCAGGCAAAGGTTTTGGGGAATCTCAACTAACTAACAACTGCGATTCTAATAGCAAATGCTCAGAAGAACAACACCAACAAAATAGAAGATCTGAGTTTATTGTAATTAAAAACTAAAACATAAAACAAACAAAAAGAGGAAGCTAAAGCTTCCTCTTTTTTTATAATAAACTATAAGTGTTTATTTATTCTCTATCCCTTTAAATATAAAATCTGTTAACTGCTTCTCTATCTCTATTGGGTTTACTTTTATATCATCATTGGTTATCATACTAAACAACCATCGCATTGATGAAATTACCATAAACGTTGAAAACTCACTGTCCATTTTACGTAAGGAACCTTCAGCAATACCTTCTTCAATTATATTACTAACAGTACTAATATAACCTGATCTTTTTACCTTAAAGTCTTCTAACTTTTCATCTTTTAAACTACGCCACTCATACACAAAAAGAGAAACCTCATAAGGCTTATTAAGCGTGTATTGTACATGTTTAGAAATAACAAACTTTAGTTTTTCAACTGGAGAATAAGAAGAATTCATAATATTGTCCAAATACACCACAAATTCCTCTAACGTACTAAATATATAATCTTCTAATAAAGCTTCTTTAGAATCTATGTAATTGTAAACATTAGCAACTTCAAAATTTAACTCGTGCGCAATATCACGCATTGTAGTTGCCTTAAATCCTTTTTCACTTATTAGCTTAAGTGTCTTTTCAAAAAATAATTCCTTTTTTGTTATTCTTTTCATAAAGTTAGTTTGATACTATTTTGATTGAGGTCTGTTTTCATAAAAAAACAAGATTCAAATATATGAACGAACGTTAACAAAACAATACAAAACACAACACTTTAATATTCCTTTAACGTTTAAAGAGGACTACAGTAATTAATTTATTATCAAACGTTAATTATTAAGTGTATTAGACATAAAAAAGTTTTACATACAAAAAGAGCACTTTCACATACAAATATGTAGAAACACACAACAAAAGTGAGTAATACGCACTATTTTTTTATAAATTAATGATTAAATACATAACGCCTTTTTTTAAATAAAAAGTTAAATTTTACATCATTACAATTAATAAAAAACAATTCATTTATTTATTTTTTTCTTACAAAAAAGACGGATTATAAATCTAGCTTTTATCATACAAATAAGCTATATTTTAGAGTTATAAACTCCGCATTTACAATATGTAAGATATATTAATTGGTTACAGTTAACCCTCTTATTATATCTTTCTAACTATCAACACATATACAAATACTCAAAATATTTAACCTTAAATAAAATTTAACAAAATTTTAAACAAAAACTTAAATAACAAACATAAAGAAAAGTACCAATCAGTCTTTATTTTTAATTTATTGTAATAATTTTACTATAACGTAATTAAGAAATATCAATTAACAAAAAAAATATAAAATGTAGATACAAGTAAAAATATAAATACATACATATCATTAACAATTATTTAAAGATTTCCCCAGTTAAAAAATAATCAACACATGATCAGAAAATTCCCATCAACTAAAAAAAGACCAAATTTAT
The DNA here is from genome assembly GCF_002813425.1 of Cellulophaga sp. RHA19. NCBI lineage: Bacteria > Pseudomonadati > Bacteroidota > Flavobacteriia > Flavobacteriales > Flavobacteriaceae > Cellulophaga > Cellulophaga sp. RHA19. Next base: position 2,372,265 of record NZ_PHUL01000001.1, on the reverse strand, counting down.
CTCGTTTACTTTTTTTAACCGTCCTCTACCTATGTATTCCCATAAATTTACTATCCTATAATAAGAGTAAACTTGATAATGCAAGTGAAAATGTAATTTTTGCAAATCCCATATTAGATTTAAATGCTTTTACGGCCGGCAATAATAACACATATACTCTAGATCCATCAACATCCAATATATATTCAATAGGTATAAGCCCTTCTGTGACTTCTGATAATGGTTTTGTACAAAGTGCAACCATATCTGTTTCTGGAGTTGCCGATACACCCACTGGAGAATTAATTTCTTTTAATGACGGTAGTGGATTTATATTATTTTACTTAGGTGGTACTGCCCCTTATCCTTCTAGGGTATTTAACTTTGGAGGTACCAATATTTTAGTAACACAAACATCTGGCACTACTTTTTTAATTACAGAGTCTTCAGGAAATCCAATACCTAATGCATCTTTTCAAGCTTTTATAGCTGGTACTTATTACGGTAATTTATCTGAACCTCAAACAGATGGTTTAAGAACAATAGATGTTCAGGTTACTGATAGTTTTGCTCAATCTAGTATTTCTCAGACTTTCTTTAATGTATATACACAACCAGTAGCATATGATAATATTAATAATATTAGTGCTAGCTCTACAGGAACTGTTACTGGAAACGTATTGACCGATGGAACTCCTGATTATGGAAATAATATTTTTGTATCTGAAGTTGATGTTTATCCTGCCAGTGTTGGTAATGTTTATAACACATTGTACGGTAGTGTCACTATACAAGCAAACGGTAGTTATGTATATGATGTGGATGAAGCTAACTCATCGGTAACAGGTTTAAAAAGTGGAGAAGCACTTCAGGACATTGTTTCTTACACTATTAGAGATCCAAATGGTTATATTGATTATGGTATACTTACAGTGACTATTAATGGTGTTGATGAAGCACCTATTGCATTAGATAATACCGATGAAATAACTGTTGTAGTAGAGAGTGACGTCTCTGGTAATATAATAACCGATATAGGTGTTGATGGAGCTGATTATGTAGATAGAGGTTTATCTACTTTAGTCTGGGAAAATCAATTTACCAATGGTGAAACTGTTAATGGAAAATCAAAAACTATTGGAGGAGTACAACTTAGTTTTATATCTACAGATCCTTCATCTGTAGGTACGGTTAACAACCAGATAGTTTTAACTACTAGTACTAATGGTGGACACACAGGTTACTTGCTTTACCAAATAGATGCAGCTACAAACCCCTCTGGAGACACAGAGTTAATTATAACTTTTAATGAACCAGTATTTAATTTAGGTTTTCTTGTTACCGATATTGATTATTCTCAAAGTACTACTTGGCAAGATCAAATAACTATAAATGGTTCATTAGATGGAACTGCATCTAACTTTACTTTTGTAACAACTGGTGGTGTAGTAAATACTTCTGGTAATACTTTTTATGGCACAGGTAGTGCAATTGAAAGTGATGCAACAGGTAATGTAAATGTATTTTTTAACGAACCTATAAATCAATTAAGGTTAGGATATAATTATGGTCCAGATGTTACCGATGCAAACCCTACTGCTCAAATAGCGGGTGTGTCTGATATTTACTGGCAAGGAGATAATCCAATGATACAGATTATTGAAATTGATGCCAGCGCAGGGAACGTAAATACAGTTTATACTGGCACATATGGTACTATTACAGTAAATAGTGACGGTAGTTATACATATACACCAGATGTTAGCAACCCTAATGTATCCGGTTTACTAATAGGACAAACTCTTACTGAAACTTTTGAATATAGATTATCTGATGGTTCTAATTCTGACATAGCTAACTTAATTATAACATTAAAAGGAAATAAAACACCTCCTACAATAGATATTACTACTCCTATTGAAGGTGACGATGTTGTTAATGCATCTGAAGATGATGATGTGTCTATTTCTGGTACCACTACTGGTATTGAAGACAACCAAATTGTTACAGTAACTTTTTCTGATGGCACAAATACTGTAACCACAACGGCTACAGTAACTGGTGATACTTGGACCGCTACAGATGCAGATATTTCTGGATTAACTAACGGTACAATTACTGTTACCGCAGATGTTGAAGACATAGCCGGAAATCCTGCTACAGATAACGACCCTGTTATTTTAGATAATACATTGCCAACAATAGACATTACAACTCCTATTGAGGGTGATGATGTAGTAAATGCATCTGAAGATAATGATGTATCCATTTCTGGTACCACTACTGGCGTAGAAGATGGTCAAACGGTAACTGTAACTTTTAGCGATGGTACAAATACTGTAACAACAACGGCTACTGTTACGGGTAATAATTGGACTGCTACAGATGCAGATATTTCTGGTTTAACTAACGGTTCAATTACTGTTACTGCAGATGTTACCGATGTAGCGCTAAACCCAGCAACAGATAATGATCCTATTACACTAGATAACTCATTACCTACAATAGACATAACAACTCCTATTGAAGGAGATGATATTGTGAATGCAGCTGAAGATGGTGATGTCACTATCTCCGGTACTACTACTGGTGTAGAAGACGGTCAAATTGTTACAGTAACTTTTTCTGATGGTACAAATACTGTGACAACAACGGCAACTGTTACGGGTAACTCTTGGACAGCTACAGATGCAGATATTTCTGGTTTAACTAACGGTACAATTACTGTTACTGCAGATGTTACCGATGTAGCCCTAAACCCAGCAACAGATAATGATCCTGTTACACTTGAAAACTCTGTGCCAACTATAGATATTACTACGCCTATTGAAGGGGATAATGTGGTAAATGCGTCTGAAGATAATGATGTCACTATTTCTGGTACAACTACGGGTGTAGAAGACAACCAAACTGTAACTATTACATTTAGTGATGGTACAAATACAGTAACTACTACAGCTACTGTCATTGGTAACAATTGGACTGCTACAGATGCAGATATTTCTACTTTAACTAACGGACCAATTTCTGTTATTGCAGATGTTATTGATATAGCGCTAAACCCAGCAACAGATAATGAACCTATCACCTTAGATAATTCTTTACCTACTATAGATATTGATACTCCTATTGAAGGGGACAATGTGGTTAGTGGATCAGAAGACAATGATGTTAGTGTGTCAGGAACAACTACCGGGGTTGAAGACAATCAAATAGTAACCGTAACTTTTTCTGATGGATCAAACATTGTAACTACAACGGCTACAGTAACTGGTGGTGTGTGGACAGCAACAGATGCCGATGTATCTGGATTAAACAACGGACCAATTACCGTAACTGCAGATGTTACCGATGTAGCATTAAATCCGGCTACAGATAACGAACCTGTTACACTTGATAATTCATTACCTACAATAGACATTACAACACCTATAGAAGGTGATAATATTGTAAATGCATCAGAAGATAATGATGTTACTATTTCTGGTACAACTACAGGTGTAGAAAACAACCAAATAGTAACCGTAACTTTTTCTGATGGTACAAATACTGTGACAACAACTGCTACTGTTAGCGCTAATTCTTGGACAGCTACAGATGCAGATATTTCTGCTTTAACAAACGGACCAATAACCGTTACTGCAGATGTTACTGATGTAGCTTTAAACCCTGCTACAGATAGTGATCCAATAACATTAGACAATACAATTCCTGTAGTAACAATAGTTATAGACAATGTTACTACAAACAACCTGGTCACTGCTTCCGAAGCTGCAAATAATATACCTATAACAGGTACAGTAAGTGGCGACTTTAACACCGGAGACACGGTTACTTTAACCATAAACGGAACAAACTACACTGGTACTGTAGATTCTGGAGGAATTTTTAGTATTGATGTTCCTGGTTCTGAATTACAAGAGGATGTAGATTTGACCATTGAAGGTAGTATTACTACAACTGACGCTGCAGGAAACTCAAGTTCTGCCTCTACAACTAAAATATACAATTTAGATAATGATGGAGATGGTGTAGCTAATAATATAGATGAGGATGATGATAATGATGGTATTACCGATGTTATTGAAGGAACAACAGATTTTGATAACGATGGTATTCCTAATTACTTAGATCTAGATAGTGATAATGATGGTATACCAGACGTTGTTGAAACTGGAAACGGAAGTTTAGACCTAGACGGAAATGGATCTATAGACACTGCAGAAAGTGCTCCCGGAACAAATGGTATTCCTAATAGCGCTGAAGACGGAGGTATAGATGGCAACGGAGTTATAAATATTCCTGCAGATAGTGATGGTTCTGGAAGTCCTAACTATTTAGATATTGATTCTGATAATGATGGTATTAGAGATTTAGTAGAATCGCAAATAGATTCCGGTTTGGTACAGTTATCGGGTAACGATACAGATAATGATGGTGTAGACGATGCTTTTGATGCCGATAACGGTGGCAGTTTTACAAATATTCCGGAAAATACAGATGGTGGCACTAATCCAGATTATTTAGATTTGGATAGTGATGATGATGGTATTATTGATAATATTGAATGGCAGTCAACATCTAACTATATACCTCCAAGTGCGGATGGTGATGGTAATGGTCTTGCTGACAATTATGAAACATCTTCCGGGTCTGGTATATCTATAAACCAGCCTGCTAACTCAGATGGTGCAGACTCTCCAGATTTTAGAGATTTAGATTCAGATAATGACGGTTTAACAGATTATGTAGAAGCTTATGATGTAGACGGAGATAATACTGCTGACACCTTACCAACGAACAACGATGTTGATAACGATGGTTTAGATGATGGTTTTGATAATAGTACAACGGAAACTAATGGAATTGCTGACCCTAACGGACCTACAAATAGCAACCAACAGGTTACAAACTTTCCTAATGATCAAGATCCTTTTACAAGTGAAGTAGATTTTAGAGATGGTACAACACATGTAGACCCTATAGACACAGATGGGGATAACGTAGATAATGATTTAGATATTGATGATGATAACGATGGGATTTTAGATTATGTAGAATCTTTAGGGTTTACACCTACAGATACAAAAGGTGATGCTTGTGGTATACCCGCGGGCTCATTTAATGGAGGTACATATATGGGCGGTGGATCCGGAGCGGGTACATTAGGTGCTGAATATAGGTTTTCTACCGTTGTAACATCTTCTCTGGGTGTTTTAGATGCTATTGTTAGAATTACAGATATTGATAATGCAACTTTGGTCTCTATTGATGATAATGCTTCTGGTAGTGAAAACGCTTGGCAACCAAACTTTACAATTGGTGGTACTACTGGTGCTACAGGAGGTATGTCTTTTAATGTACGTTTAGTAGCAACAGGAACAAATTTTCAAGTTAATCTTATAAGGTTTGGTGGTGTTATTTATGATATTGATGGTGCCAACACAAGAGAAAGTGTTACCTTAACAAGACCTGGACTGTATGCTATAGATAGCAACTCATTACTTACCGTTTCAGAAAATTTAGCTACAGGTACAGCTACTTTTCAAGGTCCTCCACAAACGTGGGCAGGAGTAGATTTTGGTGCTAAACTTGCTGCATATTTCAACTTTTACGAGACTACAAACTTAGATATAACATTTAGTGGTGAATTACTAACGTCTTCTCCTAATAATTATTTAGGTTCTGTATTATTTCAAACTTGTGATATTAACGGGTTATTCACTCCAACAAACACTACGTCTTCTAATAATACTGATGGTTCTGCAACTACTGCTTCTGGACCTGGAACAGCTCCAGTATATACTATTTACCAAGGGATAGATAGTGACAATGATGGTATAGAAGATCATTTAGATATTGACTCTGATAATGATGGTATTCCAGATAATGTAGAGGCGCAACCAACAACAGGATATGTAGCTCCTTCAAATACATTTGACGCAAACGGATTAGATACAAATTACCCAAGTGGGTTAATACCTGAAAATACAGATATAGATGCAAACCCTGATTATTTGGATCTAGACTCTGATGAAGATAGCCTTAGTGATACCGAAGAAGCTGGTTTTAATTCGGCTTCAAATAACTTAGATGCTGACGGTGATGGTCTTTTAGATGATTTTGACGATGTAGATACTTCAGGTACTCTTTTTGATACGAATGACGACCAAAATAATGGAGCTTCAGACCTGCCAAATATAGCTATTAATGCAACATCAGAAGTGGATTATCGTGAAGCTGGTATAGATGATAATGACTTGGATGGTATAGCAGATTCTATTGATTTAGATGATGATAACGATGGTATTTTAGATACTGCAGAAAGTCCTGGTGGACTTGACCCTAGTGCAGACGATGATGGAGACGGAATACTTAACTTTAGAGATTTAGACTTAGGTGCCGATACAAATTCTGATGGTATTGTTGATGCTTTTGATACTGATTTAGATGGAGTTCCAAATCATTTTGATTTAGATGCTGATAATGATGGTATATATGATACTGTTGAAGCAGGGAGCAGCCAAGCACACACAAACGGAATTTTAAATGGTGTTGTTGGTACAGATGGTGTTCCAAATAGTGTACAAGACAGCGGACAAGAAAATAGTGGCACTGTTAATTATACACTTGCTGATTCTGAAAGTACACCTGACAGTATTCCTGACTTTTTAGAATTAGATGCAGACGGTGATTTATGTTTTGATGTTATTGAAGCTGGTTTTTCAGATCCAAACGGTGATGGTATACTTGGAGATGCACCAACAACGGTTAATGCTAACGGTGTTGTAATTGATACTGATGTAACAGATGGTTATACTGTTCCTAACAATGAAGATAGTGCAAGTAATTCTCAATATGACTTTCAGCAACCTGATGTTGCCCCTACTATAGCCAATACTGCAGATCAGCCACAAGATGTTATTACAAATGCAGATACATCAGAGTCTTTTTCTGTTACTGCTACAGGAACAAACCTAGTGTATCAATGGCAAGTAGATGACCAATCCGGTGGTGGTTTTGCTGATATTGATGATGCAAATAATTCTGATATTTACACAGGAAGTACTACTTCTACCCTAACTTTATCTGGAATAACTGTAGCTCAAGACGGATATCAATATAGAGTTATAATTTCAGAACTTTCATATGTATGTTCTCCTGCTGTCTCAGATATTGCATTACTAACTGTTGATATTACCAACCCAGTTATAGCTATCAATGTTGTTGCAGTAGATGATATTGTCAATGCAATAGAAGATAATTCTCCTGTTACCATATCTGGAACAACAGATGCAGAAGATGGTCAAATAGTAACTGTTAATTTAAATGGTAATACCTATACCGCTACCGTATCTTCTGGTAATTGGACATTTGATATCAGTGCTGCAGAAGCTCAAGCACTTGATCCTTTAGAGACTATATTGGCAAATGTGTCAGATTTAGCAGGTAATGCTGCTACACAAGCAACTAGGGATATTGTTCACGATGTAGACGCAACTATAGATATTACTACACCTATTGAAGGTGATAATATTGTAAATGCTGCTGAAGATGGTGATGTTACTATTTCAGGTGTCACAACCGATGTAGAAGCAGGACAAACTGTAATCGTAACTTTTGATGACGGTTCTAATCCTGTTGTTACAACTACGGCAACTGTAAACCCTGACGGGTCTTGGACCGCTACAGATGCAGATATTTCTATGTTGAATAATGGTACTATTACCGTTAAAGCAGATGTTACAGATTTAGCCGGTAACCCTGCAACGGATAATGATCCTATAACCTTAGAAAATACAATACCTACTATAGATATTACAACTCCTATTGAAGTAGATGATATTGTTAATGCAGCAGAAGATAACGATGTTACTATTTCTGGTACTACTACTGATGTGGAGGACAACCAAACGGTAACTGTTACCTTAAGTGATGGTACAAATACAGTGACTACTACAGCTACTGTTACCGGTAATTCTTGGACTGCTATAGATGCAGATATTTCTGGGTTAACTAACGGACTAATAACTGTTACGGCAGATGTTGAAGACCTTGCAGGTAACCCCGCAACCGATAATGATCCTATTACATTAGATAACTCATTACCTACTATAGATATTACAACTCCTATTGAAGGAGACGATATTGTTAATGCAGCAGAAGATAACGATGTTACTATTTCCGGTACTACTACTGGTGTAGAAGACAGTCAAACCGTAACGGTAACTTTTGATGACGGTAGTAACACTGTAACTACAACAGCTTCTGTAAACGGTGGTACGTGGACTGCTATTGATGCTGACATCTCTATGTTAGATAATGGACCAATAACTGTTACTGCAGATGTAACTGATGTAGCTTTAAACCCTGCAACAGATAATGATCCTGTAATACTTGAAAACTCTGTGCCAACTATAGATATTACAACTCCTATTGAAGGAGATGATATCGTTAATGCAGCAGAAGATAACGATGTTACTATTTCTGGTACTACCACTGGTGTGGAGGACAACCAAACTGTAACTGTAACTTTTAATGATGGTACAAATACCGTGACTACAACAGCTACTGTTACTGGTAATACTTGGACTGCTACAGACGCAGATATTTCTGGATTAATTAATGGACCAATTAATGTTACGGCAGATGTTACCGATATAGCGCTAAACCCAGCAACAGATAATGATCCTATTATTTTAGATAATACAGTGCCAACAATAGATATTGATACTCCTATTGAAGGAGATGATATTGTAAATACCACTGAAGATAAAAACGTAACTATTTCTGGTACAACTACGGATGTTGAGGACAACCAAATAGTTACAGTAACTTTATCTGACGGATCAAATACTGTGACTACCACGGCTATTGTAACTGGTAATGTATGGACAGCAGCAGATGCAGATATATCTGGCTTAAACAACGGACCAATTACCGTTACGGCAGATGTAACAGACGTAGCTCTTAATCCTGCTACAGATAATGAAGCAATTACCTTAGACAATATATTGCCATTAATAAATATAGCCACACCTATAGAAGTAGATGATATTGTAAATGCAGCTGAAGATGGTGATGTCACTATTTCTGGAACTACTGTTGGTGTAGAAGACAACCAAACTGTTACCGTAACTTTTTCTGATGGAACTAATACCATCACTACAACAGCTACTGTAACAGGTAATGCTTGGACTGCAGCTGATGCAGACATCTCAAGTTTAACTAATGGAACAATTACCGTAACAGCAGATGTGACCGATGTGGCACTTAATCCGGCATCAGATAATGATCCTGTTACTCTTGATAACACAATACCTACTGTAGATATTACTACACCTATAGAAGTTGATGATATTGTAAATGCTGCGGAGGATGGTGATGTTACTATTTCGGGTACTACCACTGATGTGGAAGCGGGACAAACGGTAACCGTAATTTTTGATGACGGTACCAATCCTGTTGTTACGACTACTGCAACTGTAAACCCTGATGGGTCTTGGACCGCTACTGATACAGATATTTCAAGTTTAACTAATGGAATAATTACCGTTACAGCAGATGTAACAGACGTAGCGCTAAACCCAGCAACGGATAATGATCCTGTTACTCTTGATAATACAATACCTACTATAGATATCACTACACCTATAGAAGTTGATGATATTGTAAATGCCGCGGAGGATGGTGACGTTACTATTTCCGGTACTACCACAGATGTGGAAGCGGGACAAACGGTAACCGTAACTTTTGATGACGGTACCAATTCTGTTGTTACAACTACGGCAACTGTAAATCCTGACGGGTCTTGGACTGCTACAGATGCAGATATCTCTATGTTGAACAATGGTACTATTACCGTTACAGCAGATGTAACAGACGTAGCGCAAAACCCAGCAACGGATAATGATCCTGTTACTCTTGATAATACAATACCTACTATAGATATTACAACACCTATAGAAGTCGATGATATTGTAAATGCCGCAGAAGATGGTGATGTTACTATTTCTGGTACAACTACAGATGTGGAAGCAGGACAAACGGTAACAGTAACTTTTGATGACGGTACCAATCCTGTTGTTACAACTACGGCAACTGTAAATCCTGATGGATCGTGGACGGCTACTGATGCAGATATCTCTATGTTGAACAATGGTACTGTTACCGTTACAGCAGATGTAACAGATGTAGCGCTAAACCCAGCAACGGATAATGATCCTGTTACTCTTGATAATACAATACCGACAATAGATATCACTACACCTATAGAAGTTGATGATATTGTAAATGCTGCGGAGGATGGTGATGTTACTATTTCCGGTACTACCACAGATGTGGAAGCGGGACAAACGGTAACCGTAACTTTTGATGACGGTACCAATCCTGTTGTTACAACTACGGCAACTGTAAATCCTGATGGGTCTTGGACAGCTACAGATGCAGATATCTCTATGTTGAATAATGGTACTATTACCGTTACAGCAGATGTGACCGATGTGGCACTGAACCCTGCAACGGATAATGATCCTGTTACTCTTGATAATACAACACCTACTATAGATATTACAACACCTATAGAAGTTGATGATATTGTAAATGCCGCAGAGGATGGTGATGTTACTATTTCCGGTACTACCACAGATGTGGAAGCAGGACAAACGGTAACCGTAACTTTTGATGACGGTACAAATCCTGTTGTTACGACTACGGCAACTGTAAACCCTGATGGATCTTGGACAGCTACAGATGCAGACATCTCTATGTTGAACAATGGTACTGTTACCGTTACAGCAGATGTGACCGATGTAGCGCTTAATCCGGCAACGGATAGTGATCCTGTTACTCTTGATAATACAATACCTACTATAGATATTACAACACCTATAGAAATTGATGATGTTGTTAATGAAGAAGAAGCTAATGATGTTACTATTTCGGGTACTACTACTGGTGTCGAGGATGGTCAAACCGTTACTATAACATTTAGTGATGGAATAAATACTATAACAACAACGGCTAGTGTTTCTGGAGGTCTATGGACCGCTACAGATGCAGATATTTCTGGACTTACAAACGGACCAATTACTGTTACTGCTGATGTTACGGATGTAGCTCTTAACCCAGCAACAGATAATGATCCTATTGTTTTAGATAATTCATTGCCTACCGTAGACAGCTTTAGTACAATAGATATTACTCCTGTTTTAACAGGTCAAGGAGACCCTAATGAAGACCTTATTATTGAACTAGACACTAATGGTGATAATGTATTTGATGTTACATATGCTGTTACTACAGATGCTAGTGGAAACTGGAGTTTAGATACTGAAACGCAATCGCCAATTAATGGTTCCTTACCTCTATTATCTGATGAAGATATTATTGATATAGTTGCAACTGATCCTGCTGGAAACAGCAGTACTGGTATAGTTACTATATCTGTAGATACTGATGGTGATGGAATAAATGATAATGATGAAGTTTCTTTAGGTACTGATCCTAATAATCCTGATTCTGATAATGATGGTGTTAATGACGGCCAAGAAGTTACAGATGGTACAAATCCTTTAGATGATTGTGATTCTATTGGTGGTACTCCTCTACCTACTAGCGATTGTGATAACGATGGTTTAACTAATTCCCAAGAAGCTGCTATTGGAACCGATCCTTTTAATCCTGATTCGGATAATGACGGACTTTTAGATGGTGATGAAGTTACTTTAGGTACTGATCCTAATAACCCTGATACTGATGGGGATACCATTTTAGACGGACAAGAAGTAACCGACAATACCAATCCGCTTGATGATTGTGATTCTATTAACGGAGTTCCTCTTGATGATACTGATTGTGATATGGACGGATTAACCAATGCTCAAGAAGCTGATTTAGGTACTGATCCTTTTAATCCTGATTCTGATGGGGATTTAATTCTTGATGGTAAAGAAGTTGATGATGAAACTGACCCTCTTGATCCTTGTGATAATATCGGTGGTACTCCTCCGGCTGGGGCTGCTTGTGATATCTCTATCTACAACGACCTTGTTGGTCCTGGTGTAGATGATGGTTACTTTAGAATTATTAATATTGAGCAGTTTCCGAACAATACTGTACAAATCTATAACAGATGGGGAGTTATTGTTTTTGAAACTAAATCTTACGATCGTGGTACTAATGTATTTAAAGGTATTTCTAATGGTAGAGTGGTTGTGAAGAAAAACGAAACACTACCGGCTGGAGTTTATTACTACATTATTAACTACAATAATAACGGTCTAAACAAATCTAAAGCTGGATATTTATATCTAAACAGGTAATTTTAAACACAACCATTAAACGCATAAATCATAAATTATGAGAAAATTAATAGTTAGTATTGTTTTAGTTTTTCTTGCTGTGCAAAACTCTTCTGCACAACAAGATGCTCAATACACTCAATATATGTATAATACTATTGCCATTAACCCTGCTTACGCAGGGTCTAGAGGCGTATTTAGTATTGCTGCCTTGCATAGATCGCAATGGGTAGGACTAGACGGTGCGCCCACAACACAAACCCTTAACTTTAACACTCCTGTTTCTAGAAGAGTCGGACTTGGACTATCGGTTGTACACGATGAAATTGGGAATGGTACAAATCAAGATACTTATGTAGATGCTGCCTTCTCATACACTGTTCCCACTAGCGATCTAGGCAAACTATCTTTTGGACTTAAAGCGGGTGGACATTTTTTAAACCTTGACTTTTCTAAACTTGCAAACTACAGACAAGAGTCTACTCCTACTGGATATAATGATATTGATAAAAAATTCTCTCCCAATTTTGGAGCGGGTATTTATTATCATACAAATAAATTCTATGCAGGACTATCTGTGCCTAACTTTTTAGAAACTGAACATTTTGATAATTCTGGTGGACAAAACAGCTCTTTTGTTGCTGTCGAACGTATGAACTGGTATTTAATTACGGGTTATGTGTTTGAGCTAAATAGAGACTTAAAACTTAAACCAGCAGCGCTTATTAAAGCTGTTAAAGGGGCGCCTTTACAGGCAGATTTATCTGCTACTTTTTTACTTAGAGATAAGTTTAGCTTTGGAGCCGCTTATCGTTGGGATGCTGCCCTAAGTGCCCTGGTTGGATTTCAACTTAGCGAGCAACTTATGTTAGGACTTGCCTACGATAAAGAAACTACTGATCTTGGAAACACTTCTTTTAATGATGGGTCTTTTGAGGTATTTTTAAGATACGAACTTAAGTCTAGATACAAAAAAGTAATTACCCCTAGATTCTTCTAAAAAAACAAAACAAATGAAATTTAAATACATAACACTTGCCTTTTTGTTTTGTTGTGCACTCACTAATGCACAGTCTAAAAAACAACAAAGAGCAGATGATAAGTTTGAAAGCTACCAATATGCGGAGGCTATTGATGTATACCAAAGGTTAATTGATCTTGGATACAGCTCTGAAACTATTTACAGAAAACTTGCTAACTCTAATTACCTTAATGCTAGGTATGAGAATGCTGCTAAATGGTATGAAAAACTAGTAAATCTTCAAGATGCGAACGTAGATCCTGAAGAGGTATACAAATATGCATTATCACTAAAGTCTATTGGTGAATATCAAAAATCTGATACTTGGATGCGTAAGTTTGATCAAATTAAACAGTACGACTCTAGAGCTACCTTGTTTGAAAATAACACCAATTACTTACAAGTAATTGAAAAAAACTCTGGGCGTTACAATCTAAAAAACCTAGAGATAAACTCTAGTGTGTCTGAGTTTTCTCCGGCTTATTATAATGATAAACTAGTATTCTCTTCAGCTAGAGATACTGGTACTGTGCGCAATTCTATTCACCAGTGGAACAACCAACCCTTTTTAAACCTGTATGCTGCACAAATTAATGAAGAAGGAACTCCTTTTAACGCAGATAAATTAGACCGTAAACTAAATAAAAAAACACACGAGTCTTCGGCTGTTTTTACTAAAGATGGTAACACTATGTATTTTACCAGAAACAACTCTGATAACGGAAGGTTTGCCCGCGATAAAGATGGCGTTAGTAGACTTAAATTATACAGAGCTACAAAAGTTGGTGACCAATGGAAAAAAATCACAGAATTACCTTTTAATGGTGATGAGTATTCCGTAGCACACCCTGCCCTATCGCCAAATGAAACTAAATTATATTTTGCTTCGGATATGCCTGGTACGCGTGGAATGTCTGACTTGTATGTGGTAGATATTATTGCTGATGGAACCTTTAGTGCTCCTCTAAATCTTGGTAATAAAATTAACACAGAATCTAGAGAAACGTTTCCGTTTGTATCTAAAAATAACATCTTGTATTTTGCCTCTGATGGGCACCCTGGACTTGGTGGGTTAGATATTTTTGCTACACAAATTACTGATAACTTTAACGATTCTTACATCTTAAATATTGGTAAACCCCTAAACAGTAAACAAGATGATTTCTCTTTTATTTTTGATGAAGACTCTCAAAAAGGATTCTTTGCCTCTAACCGTGATGGTGGTAAAGGATATGATGATATTTATAGCTTTGTTCAAACCAAAGAACTAAACCTTAATTGCTACAATACAATTACAGGTACTGCTGTTAATCTTAAAACAGGTGCTAGTATTGCAGACGCTGCTGTGCAAGTAAAAGACAAAGAAAACACTTTGGTTTTTGAAACTAAAACTGATAAAAAAGGAAACTTTACAATTGATGATATTTGCTGGGAGGATACCTATACCCTACTGGGACAAAAAATAGAGTTTGAAAACGGAACTACCTCTTTTGCTATAGAACGTAATAAAGAACTAGATCCTGTTATTGTAAAATTAAATCCTATTAAAAGGGCTGCCCCTATTGGTACAGATTTAACTAAGTACTTAAAATTAGATCCTATTTATTTTGACCTTGATAAATCGTTTATTAGGATTGATGGGCAAATTACAATGCAACAAGTATTTGCATACCTTAAAGAGTATCCAGAAGTGGTTATTGAAGTTCGCTCACATACTGATGCTAGAGCTACTACTGCTTACAACCAAGCATTATCTAACAGAAGAGCCAAAGAAACGGTAAAGTATTTATTAGACAATGGTATTGCGCCTGAGCGTGTGTCAGGTAAAGGTTTTGGGGAATCTCAACTAACAAACAACTGCGATTCTAATAGCAAATGCTCAGAAGAACAACACCAACAAAATAGAAGATCTGAGTTTATTGTAATTAAAAACTAAAACATAAAACAAATAAAAAGAGGAAGCTAAAGCTTCCTCTTTTTTTATAATAAACATTTATTGTTTATTTATTCTCTATCCCTTTAAATATAAAATCTGTTAACTGCTTTTCTATCTCTATTGGGTTTACTTTTATATCATCATTGGTTATCATACTAAACAACCATCGCATTGATGAAAAAAACATAAATGTAGCAAACTCACCATCCATAGGTCTTAAAGAACCCTCAGATATACCCTCGTTTATAATTCCACGAACAGTATTCATATAACTTTCTCTTTTTGCTTTAAACTCTTCTAGCTTTTCTCCTTTTAAGTTACGCCATTCATATACAAAAAGTGCTACCTCATAAGGTTTAGCTATAGCATATTGAGAGTGTTTAGAAATTACAAATTTTAACTTCTCTATAGGTGAATACGAGGATTCTACTATATTATTTAAGTATATAGTAAATTCTTCTAAAGTACCAAAAATATAATTTTCTAATAAAGCTTCTTTAGAATCTATGTAATTGTACACATTAGCAACTTCAAAATTTAACTCATGCGCAATATCACGCATTGTAGTTGCCTTAAATCCTTTTTCACTTATTAGCTTAAGTGTCTTTTCAAAAAATAATTCCTTTTTTGTAATCTTTTTCATAGTAAATAGGTTGTTAATATGGGGGGTGATTATTTAATAATAATCACAAAATTATATTATGGCTCAAAGATATGAACATACGTTAACTAAACAAGAGTTGCTATGTTAAAAAAAAGTTTAAAAAACCGTAAAATTAGTCCATTAAAAAAACAACTAATAACCAAAATGTTAAGGTTAAAAAAAATACAGAACGGTACAGTGAAAAAATTAAAGATTGATAAGCAAAACATTTATTAGCTTTTTAAGCTTTATTAAAAGCCAAAAGTGGCGTATTTTTGCAGTATATTATAGACTTCCAAAAAATGCAGAAAACATTTCTAAAAACAGCAAAAATATCTTTAATACTCGTTTACCTTGTAATTATAGCTGGTGCAGTAGTAAGGATGACAGGTAGTGGAATGGGGTGTCCAGACTGGCCAAAATGTTTTGGGCAGTACATACCTCCAACAGACATAGCAGAGTTACAATGGCAACCTTTTTCTTTTTTTAAAAAAGGGGAAGTTATTATTGTAGATAAAACATTACAAATAGCTAGTAAAGATTTTACATCTAAAGCACAGTTTAGCTCAAATAATTGGGATGCTTACACAAAACATAACTATGCTACTTTTAATGCAACACATACTTGGATAGAATATATTAATAGACTTTTTGGTGCTTTGGCTGGTTTAGCCACTCTTATTTTAGCCTTTTTATCATTTAAGTATTGGAAAACAAGGAAAATAGTAACCTTATTATCTTGGGCTATAGTTTTTGCTATGGGTTTTCAGGCTTGGCTTGGAGCTACTGTAGTGTATTCAGTTTTAAACCCTGTAAAAATAACTGTACATATGGTAATGGCATTGGCTATTGTTGCTATGCTATTGTATTTAATATATACTGTAAAAAGAACATCGAGCTTAATTGCTAAAGACAAAAAAACAAAACAATTAATTATTGTTGCTTTGGTGTTAACTTTAATACAAATAGTTTTAGGTACACAAGTTAGGCAAATGGTAGATGACCAAGTAGATATAGTAGGTGAAACTGCTAAAAATCTTTGGTTAGATAATGTAACTATTACATTTTATGTACACAGATCATTTTCTATAATAGTAACATTATTAAATATTTTTATTTTTTTTAGAATTAGTAAATTAAAATTAAACCTTACTAAAATAAAGTGGGTTTTACTACTATTAGTATTAGAGATTGCTACCGGTGTTGCTATGAATTATGTTGATTTTCCATTTGGTAGTCAAACACTTCACTTAGTTTTAGCCTCTATCCTATTTGGTGTGCAATTTTATATGGTATTAGAACTAGTAAATACAAGTAAAAGAGATAAAACTTTGTAACTTTGCAACCCGCAAAATTTAAAAAATGATTTATAAAATAAGAATTATCTTAGATGCTAAGGATGATGTATTCCGAGATTTAGAAATTGAAGATAGCAACACACTAGAAGATTTGCATAATGCTATTACGCAGGCTTTTGGTTTTTTAGGAAGCGAAATGGCATCTTTTTATACTTGTGATGAAGATTGGAACCAAGATGAAGAAATAGCTCTGTTTGATATGAGTGAAAGCGGTTCTGAAGTTAAGCTAATGAACGAAACTTTTTTAGAAGATATACTTACAGAGAAAACACCTAAATTAATTTATGTGTATGACTTTTTAAGTATGTGGACTTTCTTTGTTGAACTTGCTGATATTGTTGAAAGTGACGATGGCACAACATACCCTAATGTTTTATTTAGCTTTGGAGAATTACCAGACAGTCCTCCTGAAAAGAATTTTGAAGCTGAAAATCCTGAAGCTGAAAATTTTGATGAAGATTATAAAGATGACTTAGGAAGCTACGAAGATTTAGATTTTGACGAAAATTGGAACTAGGTTTCTAAAACAAAAAGCATACTTTTACTATAACTAATTATAAAACTATATACCATTGATAAATTTATATTCTACTCAAATAGAAAGTATTTCTATACACCGTGTTGGTAATAAAAATAAAGGCGAAGGCGCGTTTTTATCTAACCAACCATTTTCTTTAAATGATGAGACTACTGGTCTTTTAAAAGAGTACTTTTTTAAACCATTTAGAGAAAAAGAAGAAAACTATTTTAAGTTTACAAACGAGGTAGATGTAGAGTTTAATGAAATATATAAATTAGCCGTAGAAATTTTTGAAGCTCCAGAAAGCTGTCATTCTGTTTCTAAAAAAATAGCTACACACCTTTTTGAGCAGTCCAATCATCCGCATATTAAAAGTGGAGAGCTTTATGTAACTCACCTAACAGATGTATTACTAGATAATAAAAAAATAGATGCTATTGGTATATTTAAAAGCGAGCTTAAGCACGATTTTCTACAGCTAATAGAAGATGGTGAAAATATAGATATTAATATTTTACAAGGAATAAACATTAACAAGCTAGATAAAGGTTGTATTGTTTTTAATTCTCATAAAGAAGAAGGTTACAAAGTTTTGTCTGTAGATAGTAACCGTTATGATACAAAGTATTGGTTAGAAAACTTTTTAGGGGTTGATGCTCTTGCTGATGAAACATTTTACACTAAAAATTATTTAAAATTTTGTCAAAACTTTGCAAAGGATGTTGTTTTACCTGCTGAAGACAAGCAGCAAGAAGTTTTATTTATGAATAAAGCTGTAAACCACTTTGCAAAAAACGATAACTTTGAAGAAACTGAATTCCTGAATGAGGTAATGGAAAACCCTGAGTTAATACCAGAGTTTAAACATTACAAGGAAGAAAAAGGACCTAAATTTAGCGTAGAAGACGTATCTAACTTTAATATAGCTAACAAAGCCGTTTCTGATGTTCGTAAAAAAATTAAAAATGTTATTAATTTAGACACAAATATTCAGATAAAAATGGACTTTATAAACCCTGAGTCTGCAGAAAAATTTGTAGAAAAAGGTTGGGATGAAGAGCGTCAAATGTACTATTACTTAGTTTAT
Organism: Cellulophaga sp. RHA19; assembly: GCF_002813425.1. Classification (NCBI taxonomy): domain Bacteria; kingdom Pseudomonadati; phylum Bacteroidota; class Flavobacteriia; order Flavobacteriales; family Flavobacteriaceae; genus Cellulophaga; species Cellulophaga sp. RHA19. The sequence goes on along the minus strand of NZ_PHUL01000001.1, from coordinate 2,353,419 downwards.
TTTAATAAAGAAGAAAAAAACTAAAACTAGCAAATAAGTAGTTTTAGCTTATTATTTATATCTAATGGAGCATAAGATTAATCTATTTTAATCCTATTCTCCATTATTTGTTTCATACTCACATCTTCGTAATTTCGCTTAACAAAATCCAATGCCAAATCTAAAACTCTTCCCATCTTTCTGCATTTTTTAAATTGCATATCTAATGTCAATTCATAAATTTCTTTTCGTAAAAGTTTTATGTTTTCTGGAGTAGAAATTGTGTCCTTTTTACAAATATTTCTAAGTTTTTTTATTCTATTACCAGAACTTTTTATTCGTTTTGCTACTATAGAACGTTCTTCTAATTTATACTGATCTACAGAACTTATTAATAGTTTTTTACGCACCAACTCTACCATCTGAAAGTTTTCTTTAAAGAACTGTGGTCTGTAAACTTTTAATTTCCCTTCAAAACATTGCTGATCAAAATCTATTGCTCTAATACGATAAACAACTTGGTCAAAATCATGTACAGGTACAATTACATAGTTGTAAGACCTCATATCTCCTAAAAGTCTAATCATACAACGCTCATTAAACTTTACAAACTCTTTTGCTAGCTGCGCTTTTTCAGACTCACTACAGTTTGGTAACATATCTTTTATAAAAACATCTCCTGGAATGCCAGATATATGCTCTTCTATTAAAGTATCTTTATATACTAAAAAGTTAAGATTATAAGGTGATAACATATGCTCTAGTTCTAATCCATAAATTCTAGATGCATCAGTTTTTTTAATATAAAAATATGTAAAGTTATCATTCAAAATATTACGCACTTTTATTCTAAAAGGCTTAGAGTTTCCAAAGGTGCAAAAATCCACAGCATCCACATTTAAGTACTGTATTATATTATCTCCTCCATCAGAAAGTAATATCGAATATACTTTTTTTAAGCTTAAATCTATCTCTGCTCTATCAAACTCAGAGTAGTAAACACGTACCCATAAGGTATCGTTATCATCTGAATCATAGACAACTACAGAACCAGAAAAACGTAATAAATCTTCATAAAAAATAGGAATCTCCATTTTTCTATTATAATGTTCCAAATAGGCATCTAACTGGCTATTAACCGGATATGCAGGTTTCTTTTTAGACATTAATTTCTCTTCCGACATTTTATATTTCGTTTTTAATAAAAATAAGTAAATAGTTGAGATAAAAAAGGAAAAAAATATATTTATTAACTACCAATTTTAACATATTACAACAATAAGTTGTAGCTATACAACATAAATTTAGATAATCATTGTAGTATTTGTTCTTTTACAATATTCTATAAAAATAAAAATGAACAACATTAAATCTATAAAAAAATTTAGCATACTGCTATTTTTAATATTTAACTATTTTGGTTACGCTCAATTAAGTGATTTACATTATCTGCCACCTTTAAAACAAGGAGGAAATAATCAAGCTGTTAGAGAGCAGGTTGTATATTTATCTACTCCAGAAACTACAGCTTTTACTGTAAACGTTTACCAAGGTACTATTGCCGCTCCAATAGCAACTTTAACAGTTTCTAATACAGCTCCTGCAACTTATAATTTACCAAATGGAGATAATAATATTACATTAGTAAAAAATGCTAACACTGGGGTTGTATTAACACAAAGTGGCTTACGCTTTGAGTCCCCTGGTGGAGAAAAGTTTTATATAAATTATAGAGGTAGTTCTAGTTCTCAATCCACATCACTTACTAGTAAAGGTAGGCAAGCAATGGGACAAATTTTTAAGTGGGGAGGTATACCTAACAGAGGAAAGCATAATAGCTTAACTAATGCACTAGGTATAATGGCTACAGAAGATAATACCGTAGTTACCTTATCTGGGTATGACCCTAATAGTGAGTTTAGACTTGGTGGTAACGCAGGTGGTATTACAGATGACACCTACCAAATTACATTAAATGAAAACGAGTCATTTGTTTTTGAAGCATACGTTAAGCAAACTACAGCAAATGTAGATGGATGGTTAGGAGCTACAATACAATCTACAAAAGATATTGTTATTAGTAATGGCGGACTTAACATTGCTGTAAGAAACAATAGTTCTAGTAGAGATGCTGCAATAGACCAACCTGTACCACAAAATAAAATAGGAAAAGAATATGTTTTTATAAGGGGTAATGGTAATAGTGAAACAGAAAAACCAATAATTATTGGTACACAAAATAGTACTGATATATTTGTAAATGGCTCTACAACACCTATTGCTACCATAAACAACGGAGATTATTTTGAAATTCCAGATAGTTATTATTCTAGTAATGCTGCTGGTGGAAATATGTTTGTAACAACATCTAAAGATGCATATGCTTATCAATCCTTAGCTGGAGACAGCTCTATAGTAACAGTAGGCTTAAACTTTGTTGCGCCAGTAAACTGTTTATTACCAGATAATTTAAATAATATTCCAGATATTAAAGATGCCGCTGGTGTTAAAATGAATGGTGGTGTAACCATTATAGCCTCTACCTCTACTCCGGATGGTAACATTAGCGTAACAGATGGTAATGGTAATGTTACATTACCAGCATCATCTGCCGTAGCTGGTTCACCTGATTGGAAAACATTTTATGTTCCTAACTTAAAAGGTAATGTTTCTGTACAATCTACAGGACCTATTGCCGTAGGTTTTTTAGGGTTTAATGGCGCAAGAGGTATTGCAGGCTATTTTTCTGGATTTGATACTGTCCCAGAAGTAGACTTACAAGTGACTGGTGGTGGCTGTTTGCCGGGCTCTATAATACAAGTTGTAGATGCGAATTTTGATGCATACCAATGGTACCAGAATGGTGTTGCTGTACCTGGAGCAATATTTTCTAGCTATACGCCTAATGAAGCTGGAGACTATTTTGTAAGAGTAACCAAAGGAGGTTGTACATATGACTCACAACCAACAGCGGCTTATTATTGCTTACCAGATATAGTTGTTAAAAAAACAGCTAATGTAAGCTCTATATTAGAAGGAGATATTTTTGAATATAAAATAACTGTTGAAAGTCTTGGTATTAACGATGTTACCAACTTAAAAATAACAGATGTTATTCCTGCTGGTTTAACCCTGTTATCAGCTAATCCAACTGTTGGTTCTTGGTCTGCTCCAGAATGGACAATAGGTACACTAACCAAAGGTGAATTAGTTTCTATAACATTAGAAGTACAAGCAGGTGAATTACCTTTTAACACAACTGTTTCATCTTACACAAACACAGTTACAAACTCTCAAGATCAGACAGATAGTAATACAACTACTGATGATATGACAGAAACTGTTACCATTAATAATAATGAAATCACAATAACAAAAGTTGCTTTACCTGCTCCAGACGGATCTTATGATTCTTTAAACGAACAAATTACGTATTTGCTAACTGTAACTAATAACGGACCAAGCACACTAACCAATGTAACTATTACAGATCCTATTGCTGATCCTGGAAGTATTAGTCCGGCAGCTGTAGCTACGTTAGCACCCTCAGAATCTACTAGCTTTACTTTAACACACGCTATAAATAATACAGAGCTAATGTCTCTTTTAGTTACTAATACCGCAACTGCGCAAGGAGAACTGCCAAATGGTTTTGTTATTTCTGATACTTCTGATGATCCTAACGAAAGTGCCAACGTAGACAATAATGGAGATGGAGAACCAGACGACCCAACTATTGTAATGCTTGGGAGGCCTAAAACTGTTATTACAAACCGTAGAATTACACATAGAGTTAAGTTAAATTAATTCATAAATAATATATTATAAAAAACAATTTGTAAGGTTTTGTAACAAATTCTTAGGTAGCTCGTCTTATGACCGTAACAATCATTAAAACCAGCTACTCTTGGAAACAATACTTACAGTAAAAAATCTCACAAAAAAATTCGGTTATTTAACCGCAGTAAAAGATTTATCTTTTACTATAGAAAAAGGAAATGTTTATGGTATTTTAGGTCCTAATGGTAGTGGTAAATCTACAACACTTGGTATTGTACTAAATGTAGTTAACAAAACTTCTGGAGATTTTAGTTGGTTTGATGGGAGCATAAATACACACCAAGCATTAAAAAGAGTTGGCGCTATTATAGAGCGACCAAATTTTTATCCATATATGACGGCCGTTCAAAACCTAAAATTAGTTTGTAAAATTAAGGAGGTAGATGAAGCTAAAATCGAAGAAAAACTAGAGTTGGTTGGACTTTTAGACCGTAAAAATAGTAAGTTTAAAACCTACTCATTGGGTATGAAACAGAGATTAGCTATTGCCTCTGCCCTTCTTAATGATCCTGAAATACTTATTTTAGACGAACCTACAAATGGTTTAGACCCACAAGGAATTCATCAAATTAGAGAAATCATAAAGGTTATTGCTGCGCAAGGAACTACAATTTTACTTGCTTCACACCTTTTAGATGAAGTAGAAAAAGTATGTAGCCACGTTGTTATTTTAAGAAAAGGAGAAAAATTATATTCGGGTCGTGTAGATGAAATGATTGCTAGTTATGGCTTTTTTGAACTAAAAGCTGAAGATAATGAAGCACTGTTATCATTTTTAAAAACAAATTCAAATTTTAGCTCTATTACTGAAGAAAACGGACTTATAACTGCAAATTTAAAAACAGAATTAAGTGCTTCACAATTAAATAAAGAGCTTTTTACTGCCGGAATAAATTTATCACACTTAGTTAAACGTAAAGAAAGCTTAGAAGAACAATTCTTAGAGCTTACTAAAAATCAATCTAACTAATCACTCCAATCAAAAAAACTAAAAAATATGTTACGTTTACTACAAATAGAATTTATAAAATTATGGAATAATAGAGCTAGTAAAGTTTTAATACTTGCTTACTTTATATTAATGATACTTATAGCTGGTATATCTATGATAAAGGTAGATTTTGGTCCTTTAAAATTTCATATTGCAGATGTTGGTATTTTCAATTTTCCATACATATGGCACTTTAACACGTTTATGGCCGCCTTTTTAAAACTCTTTTTAGCCATTGTTATAGTCTCTATGATTGCTAATGAATATAGCAACAAAACAATAAAACAAAACCTAATAGACGGCTTATCTAAAAAGGAATTAATACTCTCAAAATTTTTAACAATAGGTGTATTCTCTTTAGCATCTACTATTTTTATATTCCTTATTTCATTATTTCTGGGTTTAATTTATTCAGATTTTAATGAAGCTTCAATTATTTTTTCTGATTTAGAATATTTGGTAGCATACTTTGTAAAACTTATTGGTTTTTTCTCTTTCTGCTTTTTTGTTGCTGTATTGGTAAAACGTTCTGCTTTTGCATTAGGCTTTTTATTTATCTGGTTTATTGGAGCAGAAATTATCCCTTACACATACTTAGCATCTAAATACTCTAAAGAATTAGCAGATAATGTAACTAGCTTTTTCCCTTTTGGATCTATGTGGAGTACCATTACAGAACCTTTTAGTAGGTTAAATGTTATTAAGTCTGCAGCGCAGCAAGTTGGTGAAGATATATCTAGAGATTATAGTGTGCAACCTTTACAATTGGTAATTGTATTATGCTGGACCGCTATTTTTATATATTTATCATACGTATTACTAAAAAAGCGAGACTTGTAAGTCTCGCTTTTTTTTTCAATTTATGAGTTATAAAAAGAAAAAAGTTTAATTAAGTCTTCTTTTTTCTTCAAATTCAAATTATTCTGTTTTATAAAACTTTCCAGATCTTTTTCTTTGCTGTCAAATAAACCAATAATATCTTTTTTCTTCTTTGGCATCTTAACAGCAATATTTTCCTTGTTAGAATAATATAAAACATCATCCTCTCTCTCTAATCTTTTAGGTTCTGATTTACCATAACCAGTTTTTGCTTTATGAGCTTCATAATATTTAATTGTTTGTTTTAGTAATAAAGAAATTTTTTCTCCTTCTTTTAGTAAAAGAAAATAACCCGTTTTTTTTCCTTTATCATAATCAAACATCTTGTATACTTCATTTGTGTTAACGAAAATAATAGGTAAATCATAAAAACGAGATAAATAATAAGCATCTTTACCTCGTTGAATTTCCATTTCATCTTTATAAGCATTGTACCTTACAAAAAATGTTTTTTTATCCTTTGCTAATTTAGCTGGTCTAAAGTCATCTATTATATAACTATCTCCTTTAATATCGCCTGAAGAAGAGCTATCAAAAGATGTCACTGTCATTCTACTATACAAGTTTGTTAAATTAACATCAGAAACTTGAGCTTCTAAATGTAAAACACCTACAAACAATACTATAAATAGTGTTTTTAATTTGGTTGATTTGATTATTGATTTTCTCATAATAACTATTTTTAATAATTTAAACTACAATATAAATTTCTTACAAAAATCAACCCAATAGTATAATTAATGTATAATTTTATGTTAAAAAAAAGAGATTTATAAGTATATTTAAGCGTTTTAGAGAACGCTTTTATGAAACCAACCACAAAACTCCTTGCAATGGCTCTGCTGTTGCCCTTACTTTCTTTTGGCCAAACTCAGGCTTCTAACTGGTATTTTGGAGAAGGTGCTGGTTTGCGTTTTAATAATGATGGTAGCGTTACCGCTGTTACAGATGGTAAATTAAATACTACTGAAGGTTGTGCTACAATATCTGATGACACTGGTAATTTATTATTTTACACAGATGGCATACGAGTATATACCAAAGACCATGTTCTTATGCAAAATGGTACTGGCTTGTACGGAGACCCATCTAGTTCTCAGTCGGCATTAATTGTTCCCAACCAAAAAGACACTAATATTTTTTACATTTTTACTGTAGATACTAGTGTTATTGAAACAGATCCAGATTATGGCCTTAATTATTCTACTGTAGATATGTCTTTAGATGGAGGAAAAGGAGCTGTTACGTCTAAAAACGTTCGACTTTTAGATTATTGCTCTGAGAAAATTACAGCGGTTCTTAAAGATTGTTTTAATAAATCTGTTTGGGTAATTACCTATGCAACCAATGATGGTAGCGAGGGGGTTTTTGATACTTTTCACGCTTTTGAAGTAAATGACACTGGTGTTGTGACGACCTCTGTAAAATCTAAAGTAAATAGTTTTATAACAGACAAAAGAGGTTATTTAAAACTATCTGCAGATGGTACCAAAATGGCATCAGCTAACGTTAGTCAAGGTTTATATTTATACGATTTTAATGCAGATACTGGTGTACTGAGTAATGAACAACGTATAAACATTAATGCTCCAAATAAAGATCCATACGGTCTAGAATTTTCGCCTAACAACAAGTTGCTTTACGTACACACTTACAATGCCCAACAAGGTTTAGTCACAGAAACATCTAACCTTTTACAATACAATTTAACAGCCGCAAACATCTCTTCTAGTGAAGTTATTTTAGACAATAGAAACATTTACCGTGGCGCTTTACAATTGGCCGAAAATGGTAAAATTTACAGAACCATTGCAAACTCTTATGACCAAGGAACACAGTATTTAGGTGTTATTAACAACCCCAATCAATTAGGCACTGCAGCTGGTTACCAGCACAATGCTGTAAACTTACAAGGAAAATTAGCTACACAGGGATTACCTCCTTTTATACAGTCTTTTTTTGCTAAAGAAGATTTAGTTAAAAATACAGACGGAAGTACTAGTCCATCTTTAACTATTTGTGAAACAGATAATTTTACACTAGAAGTAGATAATTTTCCTGGAGCAACTTACGCATGGTCTTTAAACGGAGTACCAATAATAAATAATAGTAATATATTAAACATTACTAACGCAACTTTAGCAGATGCCGGAAAATATGCATTAGAAGTTACTCCAGCAGACCCATCAGAATGTCCTATAATTGGAGAAGCACAAGTAAATATTAACACATTACCTATTGCCTTAAACACTACTTTAACACAGTGCGATTTAGATAGCAATTCTACAGATGGTTTTGCTAGTTTTAATCTAGAGCAAGCTAGTTTTGATATTTCCAATGGTATTGCAGAAAATACGGTCAATTTTTACGCATCAATAACAGATCGTGATGCTAACAATCCAATTACAAACCCAATTGGTTACAGAAACACAACGGCTACTAAGCAAACCATATATACCAGTGTTACTAACGAAAACAACTGTGTTGTTTACGCAGAGTTAATTTTAGAAGTACAACCTACCACAAGCAGTTTACCAACTAGATTACCATATTATGCGTGTGATGTTAATGCTTTAGATACAGAAAAAACAGGCTCTTTTAACCTAGACGCTATAAAAACTAAAGATTACCCTGGACTGGAAGTTAGTTTTTATGCTTCTATTCAAGATGCTTCTTTAGAGTTTAATCCTATTTCTGGTGAGGATTATATTTCTACTTCGGCAACTTTATATGCCAGACTAGAAGCTAGTAATCAATGCCAAGGCGTGGAAGAAATTACTTTAATTGTACAACCAACCCCAGAAGTTGTTATTAATGACGAGTATTTTTTATGTACAGACAATCCTGTTTTAGAACTAAATGCAGAAGTTGGGTTTGATATGTACCAATGGTTAAAAATTGAAGCTAATGGCACTGAAAATTTAATTTCTAATACAGCAAACGCAACTATTACTGCTGTTGGAAACTACAGGTTAGAGGTTGGTTACAGTTACAATGGTGGTACACTAAATTGTGTTAATAGTAAAGAGTTTAAAGTTACGCCGTCTAACATAGCTGTAATTACTAATGTAGAGGTTAAGGATTTAAGTAACAACAATAGTATTAGTATTATTGTTACTGGTGATGGTGATTACGAATATGCAATTCTAAATCCACTTGGTCCATACCAAGATAGCAACACTTTTACTAATGTGCCTACAGGTATTTTAGAGGTTTTTGTTAGAGATAAAAAAGGATGCGGAACTACAGCTCCTTTTGAAGTTTCTGTAATTGGCTACCCTAAAACGTTTACACCTAACGGTGATGCTATTAATGATACTTGGCAAATTAGTGGTATTAGTTCTACTTTTTTAGCTAAAAGTGATATTTATATTTTTGATAGATACGGTGTGCTTGTTGCTAAAATAGACCCCAGTTCTAGCGGTTGGGATGGCGATAGCAAAGGGATTCCGGTTCCTGAGTCTGACTATTGGTTTAGAGCTAAACTTGAAAATGGCAGAGACTTTAACGGTCATTTTTCTTTAAAACGATAAGCTGCGCTAGGGATTGAAGCGGCACCACGTATTTGCCGATAGGCAAAACGGAGTATAGCGTAAAGCCCGCCCGAGCGCCCAAAATACATTACTTATTTGTATGCTTTTATTGCGGTATTTGTTACTTTTAATCTATGAAATTTAAAGTTGTATCAAAATTTGAACCTACTGGTGACCAACCACAAGCAATTAAGGAGTTGGTTAAAGGGGTAAATGAAGGAGAAAAACACCAAACTCTATTAGGAGTTACAGGCTCTGGAAAAACGTTTACGGTGGCAAATGTGGTAGAAAAGGTACAAAAACCCACCTTGGTTTTAGCACACAATAAAACGCTGGCAGCACAGTTGTACTCTGAGTTTAAACAGTTTTTTCCTGAAAATGCTGTAGAGTATTTTGTGTCTTACTATGATTATTACCAGCCAGAGGCATACATACCAACTACAGGTACTTTTATAGAGAAAGATTTGTCTATAAACGAGGATATAGAAAAATTGCGTTTAAGTGCAACATCTTCCCTACTCTCTGGTCGTAGAGATGTTATTGTTATTGCGTCTGTGTCTTGTTTATATGGTATTGGTAACCCTGTGGAGTTTCAGAAAAATGTAATTTCTATAAAAAAAGATCAGGTTATTTCTAGAACTAAATTTTTACATCAATTAGTACAAAGTTTATACTCTAGAACTACAGAAGATTTTAGAAATGGTAATTTTAGAGTTAAGGGAGATGTGGTAGATGTTTTTCCTAGTTATGCAGACCACGCATTTAGAATTCATTTTTTTGGTGATGAAGTTGAAGAAATTGAAGCTTTTGACCCTTTGCATAATAAGGTTCTAGAGGTGTATGAAAACTTGACAATTTACCCTGCTAATATGTTTGTAACATCGCCAGATATTTTACAAAATGCCATACACGCTATACAAGCAGATATGGTTAAACAGGTTGATTATTTTAAGGAAATTGGTAAACATTTAGAAGCGAAACGTTTAGAGGAACGTACTACGTTTGATTTAGAAATGATACGTGAACTTGGCTATTGTTCTGGTATAGAAAACTACTCTAGATATTTAGATGGTAGACTACCGGGAACTAGACCCTTTTGTTTATTAGATTATTTTCCGGATGATTATTTAATGGTGATAGACGAGAGTCACGTTACTGTACCACAAGTACACGCTATGTATGGTGGTGACAGAAGTAGAAAAGAAAACTTAGTAGAATATGGTTTTAGATTACCTGCTGCAATGGATAACAGACCATTAAAGTTTGAAGAGTTTGAAATGATACAAAACCAGGTAATACACGTAAGTGCTACACCAGCAGATTATGAATTACAACTAAGTGGTGGTGTGTATGTAGAGCAAGTAATTAGACCTACAGGTTTACTAGACCCTATAATAGAAATAAGACCTAGTTTAAACCAAATTGATGATTTGGTAGAGGAAATACACTTGCGTATAGAAAAAGATGAGCGCACTTTAGTTACTACACTTACCAAGCGTATGGCGGAAGAATTGGCTAAATATTTAGACCGTATTAGTGTACGTTGCCGTTATATACACAGTGATGTAGACACTCTAGAGCGAGTAGAAATTATGCAAGATTTACGTAAAGGTTTATTTGATGTGCTTATTGGTGTAAACCTTTTAAGAGAAGGGTTAGATTTACCTGAGGTGTCTTTTGTTGCTATTTTAGATGCTGATAAAGAAGGTTTTCTACGTAGTGCACGTTCTTTAACACAAACTGTTGGTAGAGCTGCAAGAAATGTAAATGGTAAAGCTATTATGTATGCTGATAAAATTACTGCTAGTATGCAAAAAACTATTGATGAGACCAACTATAGAAGAGAACGCCAAATTGCATACAATACCAAACATAATAAAAAGCCTATGGCCTTAAATAAAAGTTTGGATAGTGCTTTGTCTCAAAATTCTGTTTCTACTTATCATTTTGAAAAAGAAGAAGCAAGAGCTGCAGAACCAGATATGGCTTACTTAACTACAGACCAAAAAGAAAAAATGGTTCGTGAAAAACGTAAGGCTATGGAAAAAGCTGCTAAAGAATTAGATTTTATGCAAGCTGCTAAATTAAGAGATGAAATAAAAGCATTACAAGAAAAATAAAAAAATGCCCTAAGCAATCAAGCTTGGGGCATTTTACAAAAACTAACCAACCAAATCTAATATTGTTTTACCTAGCGTGTAAAACAATATTTAAAACTTATTATGCAATATCTATTAGCCTTTTTGGCTTAGGTAATGCTTCTTCTTTTTTAGGTAATGTAAATTTTAAAATTCCATTGTTATAGGTTACATTAATACTATCTTCATTAATAGTATCTGGTAAGCTAAAGGTTCTTTTAAAACTTTTTAAGCTAAATTCTTTTAAAGAAAACTTCTCTTTTACATCTGTATTTACTTTTTCATCTACTACAGACACAGATAAAATATTTTTATCTACTTCTATATTAAAGTCTTCTTTTTCTCTACCTGGAGCTAGTAACTCTATGGTATAATCTTTTTCGTTTTCTTTAATGTTAACTGGTGCTGTATTAGGTGAATTACTCTCTAAACCACCATACCAATCTGTATTTAATATTTCATTTAATAATGAAGGAAAAACTGTATTTCTTTTAACTAAACTCATAACTAACAATTTTAAATTTTAATATTTATTCTTGTTATGTTACTTTTCAAATGTTATACCAACACATAAATAGTGACTTTTTGACACTTAAACACTGTGTAGTAATGACAAAATGGCTTGTTTTTTTAGTGTAAACACGTCAAAATAAGCCAAACCAAACAATAAAGAATGGTATAGCCACTGTTATTACTATTTAAAATAGGGTGATTTTTAGTTCTGTTGTGCTTTAAAAGCTTCTTCTATTATACTTAATGGTACTTCCTTATTAGGGTAATTGTGCATAATAGATAGCACTTGTTGTATGGCCATTGGAGATAAGCCCATACCTAATCCTAATTTGTGTAATTTATTAATTTCTAGTATAGATTGTTTTTCATCTACATTCATTAATTTAACTAAGTTAAAAAAATGACTAACCTTTTCTGCTTCTGTACCTGGCTTAATTCGCTCTATTTTTGCTTCAAAAAGAGAATCTAAAACAACTGCGTCTACACCTAAATCCTCTGCTACTTCTAGTAAAAAGTCGTACTCAGACTGTACTAATCCGTCTACCTTTGCTAAATCAATTAAATCTAGCAATACACTTAGTTTTTTTAAATAATTGGTTTCTATAGACATAGCAAAATTTCTGGACAGCAATATAGTGCATTTTATAAAAAACAGACAAGAAAATGCATAGAAAATGTATAACTGATACTCAATTATGTATCAATGGTATATTTAATGTAACTTTGTGCAAAATAATATTTTTTATGACGAATAATGATACTCTAAAAAAATTAAGAGTCGCGCTTATGTTACGTGATGATGATATTGTAGAAATATTAAAATTAGTAGATTTTAAAATTACTACAAGTGAACTTGGTGCTTTTTTTAGAAAAGAAGATCATCCTAAATATATGGAGTGCGGAGATCAAATACTACGTAACTTTTTAAACGGACTGGTTATATATTTACGTGGTTCTAAGGATAACCCTACTACACCCGCTGAAGCTTTAGCTAAAAAAGGAAAAACTAGCTTGCCAAAGAAAAAAATATACGCAAACAATAAACCTAAACCTATTTATAAAGATAAGGTTAGAGAAAAAAACAAGTCTCAGGATTTAAGCAGCGTAAAATATAAGAATAAGAAAAAATAATATTTTTTTTAAAGCATAAAAAAAGGGACAATCTAAAGATTGTCCCTTTTTTAGTATAACTTTTTTTAGCTTAAGCTAAAACTTCTTTTACTTTATCTGCAGCTTCTTGGAACTGTACTGCAGACTGTACATCTAAACCAGAATTGTCTATTAATTCTTTAGCTATATCTGCATTAGTACCTTGTAAACGTACAATAATTGGTACATTTATAGTTCCCATATTTTTATAAGCATCTATAACACCTTGTGCAACACGGTCACAACGTACAATACCACCAAAAATATTAATTAAGATTGCTTTTACAGCAGGATCTTTTAATATAATTTTAAAAGCAGCCTCTACACGTGCAGCATCTGCAGTACCACCAACATCTAAAAAGTTAGCTGGCTCACCACCTGCTTGCTTTATTAAATCCATAGTAGCCATTGCTAAACCAGCACCATTAACCATACAACCAACGTTACCGTCTAAATCTACATAGTTTAATCCTAATGCTCCAGCTTCAACCTCTATAGGGTTTTCTTCACGCAAATCTCTCATTTCTGCGTATTGCTTTCTTCTGTATAATGCATTATCGTCTATAGATACTTTAGCATCTACAGCCATAATTTTATTGTCTGATGTTTTTAAAACTGGGTTAATTTCAAACATACTAGAATCACTCTCTACATAAGCCTTATATAAAGAAGCAACAAATTTTGTCATTTCTTTAAATGCTAAACCAGATAATCCTAAGTTAAAAGCAATTTTACGTGCCTGAAAACCTAGTAAACCTGTTGCTGGATCTATTTCTTCTGTGAAAATTAAGTGCGGAGTACTTTCTGCAACTTCTTCTATATCCATACCACCTTCTGTAGAATACATAATCATATTTCTACCAGTAGCTCTGTTTAACAATACAGACATATAGAATTCTGATGTTTCAGTTTCGCCTGGATAGTAAACATCTTCTGCTACTAATACTTGGTGAACTTTTTTACCCTCTGCAGAAGTTTGTGGTGTAATTAGGTTCATCCCAATAATGTTACCTGCAATTTCTTCTACTTCGTTTAAATTTTTGGCAAGTTTAACTCCCCCACCTTTACCTCTACCACCAGCGTGCACTTGTGCTTTTATAACATGCCATCCAGTACCAGTTTCTTGTGTAAGTTGCTTTGCAGCAGCAACAGCTTCTTGTGCATTATGTGCAACTATTCCGCGTTGTATACGTACGCCAAAGCTTGCTAAAATCTCTTTTCCTTGATATTCGTGAAGGTTCATATATATTAGGTATATTTTGTTCTGGTACAAAAATAAGAAACCAAGGTCAATTTCTCTAATTAATTTTAGGTTAGCTTCCTATTATTATAGTGATACATCGAAATAAAACATAATAATGTTACATATGTAACAAATTGTTATTTTTTAATAATAATGCAACTATATTTTTTGAACCTAGAAATAACTATCTTAGTTTTGTCTTATAAAAATAAACAATTACAGTTATGCAAGCATCCGATTTATTAAAAATTGCAAAAACATACGGAGATCCCGTTTATGTTTATGATTCGGAAAAAATTATTTCCCAATATCAAAGACTAACAAATGCTTTTAAGGGTGTTAAAAAATTAAAACTTAACTATGCTGCTAAAGCATTGTCTAACATATCTATTTTACGCTTAATGAATTCTTTAGGTAGCGGTTTAGATACTGTTTCTATACAAGAGGTAGAACTTGGACTTTTGGCTGGTTTTAAGCCAGAGTCTATTATATACACACCAAACGGAGTTTCTTTAGAAGAAATTGAAAGAGCTGCAGCATTAGGCGTACGTATTAACATAGACAACTTGTCTGTATTAGAACAGTTTGGAAGCAAACACCCAAACATACCTGTGTGTATTAGAATTAACCCGCACGTTATGGCTGGTGGTAACTCTAACATATCTGTAGGTCATATAGATTCTAAATTTGGAATTAGTATTCACCAGATTCCTCATTTGTTACGTATTGTAGACCTAACTAAAATGAATATTAACGGTATACATATGCATACTGGTAGTGATATTTTAGATATTGATGTTTTCTTATACGCATCTGAAATACTTTTTGAAACTGCTAAAAACTTTAAAAACTTAGATTTTATAGATTTTGGTAGCGGCTTTAAAGTACCTTACAAAACTGGTGATATAGAAACTAATGTTGAAGAGTTAGGACAAAAATTAAGTGCAAAATTTAATGCCTTTTGTAAAGAATATGGTAAAGAGTTAACCTTAGCTTTTGAACCTGGTAAATTTTTAGTGAGTGAGTCTGGTTTCTTTTTAGCTAAAGTAAACGTAGTTAAACAGACTACTTCTACTGTATTTGCTAGTATAGATTCTGGCTTTAACCACTTAATTAGACCAATGCTTTACGGATCTTCACACGAGATTGAAAATATATCTAACCCAAAAGGCAGAGAACGTTACTACTCTGTTGTGGGGTATATTTGCGAGACCGATACCTTTGCCAGTAACCGTAGAATTAATGAAATATCTGAAGGGGATATTCTATGTTTTCGTAATGCAGGAGCATATTGTTTTACAATGGCCAGTAATTACAACTCTAGATTTAGACCACCAGAAGTGTTATGGCACAAGGGTGAAGCTATTTTAATACGAGAAAGAGAAACACTAGATGACCTTATAAAAAACCAAGTAGATGTAAAAAATTTATTTACTAAAAAAGAAAAAGCCACTGTTAAATAAACAGTGGCTTTTGCCTTTTAAAGCATCAACTAAACTTACAAACTATCTTCTATTTTATTTTCTAATTGTTCTCTAAAATTAGCTTCAAATTTTTCTTTAAAATTTACTTCTAATTCTAAATTACCTTCTGTATTTTTCTTTACATTTAATTTATTACTGGTAGACGCTATTGTTAATACACTTACTGTTTCTAAAGCCTCTTTTCCTTCTTTGTACCCACCAATGTTTTTTATACTTTGCATTAAACTAGAAAAAAATTCTTGCATTTGATATTTTTCAATCTTAGATTCTTTTGCTTCTTCTAAAGCTGTATTTACTAATTTAACACCAAATGCAGTTTCTAAATATTCTTCAATTTCTCTTTGTTTCCTTTTTAATTCTAATGGTGTAGGCACCAATTCATCTTTTACTTCAAAATATGTATCATCTGTTAAAAGATCTACAAAACGAGTAAAATTATTAATACGTATACAATCTATTTGCGCCATTTGCACATAGCTAATTTCTTCACCAGAAATAATTACCAAAATATTATTTTCTGTATTTATTTTAATTGGAGTACCTTCTATATAAACACCAGAACTTAAATTTAAAGATACTGTAGCTTTGTTTTGCTGATTATCTATAGCATTATGAGCTATAATCTTATCTAAAATAACTTTAGGTGTTTCTACCAATAATGACGGAAAAATATTTTGTATATTCATTTTAACTTTGCTAATTATATTGCAAATTTATGACGCATATAAGACCTACATTACCCTTGTTTCTGTTAAATTACATCACGGTAAACAGGGAGTATACTATCTTTGTAAAATAATTTTTTATATTTTTCGTTAGCTTTTTTAAGGTTACCAGACTAAAAACAAAATACATACTATGAAATTTAAATCTATAAACACCATACAAATTTGTGCTATATTATTTTTAGCATTTACATCTTTTACCACAAATGCGCAAGAAGTAAAGTGGTTGAGCTGGGAAGAAGCTGTAGAACTTGCTAAAACAGATAAAGAGCCAAAAAAAATGTTTATAGATGTTTACACAGATTGGTGTGGATGGTGTAAAAAAATGGATGCTGATACGTTTCAAAATCCAGAAGTAGCCAAATATATGGCTAAAAACTATTACATGGTAAAGCTAGATGGTGAACGTAAAGAACCATTAGAGTACAAAGGAAATACATATAAATTTGTTGCCTCTGGAAGAAGTGGTTACCACGAGTTTGCAGCTGCTTTAATGCAAGGTAAGATGAGCTACCCAACAACAATTTTTTTAGACGAAAAACAACAAATGCTTTCTCCTGTTCCTGGTTACCAAAAACCTAAACCGTTTTTAAAAATAGCAAAATATTTTGGAGAAGATATACACAAAACTAAGAAATGGGTAGAGTACGATACTAAAGCCGAATAACAATCTTTATAAATACTAAAAAGCGCTCTAAATTAATTTAGAGCGCTTTTTTTATGCTGTATTTTTACTATTTTATAGTTTTACCTTGAGTTATAAAGGATAACCCTTGCTGACCTTTTGTAGATATAAAAACACCTTCAAAAAGCGGCTTACTAGTCAATTTATTTATTTTCCAATCAAAAATAAAGTTACCTCCTGTTCCTCCTTCTTTATCGTGTTCATCTATAACAATTGCAACACTCTCCATAGGAGCAATATATATTGATTTTTTGTTATAATTACGTATTAATTTACCCGCTGTATTATAATATTCCGCTTGCAAAATATATAACGTATCTGTACTACTTGTATTACGCATATTTACTGTTGCCGTTAAATCATGAGTAGTATGCTCTGATTGACTATAAACTTGTGAATAGACCGACAAATATGTTTTTCCTGCTTTTAAAGAATCTGAAATTTTATAATCTACGCTTCTTTTATTCCAGTTTACTGTACTTGCAGTAGTAGTTTCTTTTTGCTCTTTACAAGAACCAAAAGTTATAACCAAAAACAATATTAAAACAGCGTTTTTCATCTACATCTAATTTTAAGACTAAGTTACACAAAATATAGTTTTACCATATATTTTATGCTTTAGCAAAATACTTTTTTCTTAACCAAAATGACACTCTAACCAGCAGTATCAAAGCTGGCACTTCTACCAATGGCCCTATTACACCTGTAAAAGCCTGACCAGAATTTAAGCCAAATACAGCAATGGCAACAGCTATAGCCAGCTCAAAATTATTACCAGCTGCCGTAAATGCTACAGCCGTAGTTTTATCATAACTAGCACCAGTTGCTTTAGTAAAGAAAAAGCCAATAATAAACATTAGAGTAAAGTATATTAATAATGGTATTGCAATAATTACCACATCCATAGGTATTTCTACAATCAACTCTCCTTTTAAAGAAAACATTAGTACTATTGTAAACAATAAAGCTATTAATGTAAGTGGTGAAATTGTTGGTATAAACTTAGTATTGTACCACTCCTCTCCTTTTAAGTTTACTAGTATTAACCTACTTAAAATTCCTAATAGAAAAGGTAAACCTAAATAAACCGCAACACTTTCTGCAATTGCACCAACAGAAATATCTACAATGGCACCTTCAAAACCAAAATAAGGAGGTAAAACAGTAATAAACAACCAAGCATAAAAACTATACGCAAATACCTGAAAAATACTGTTTAAAGCTACCAAACCAGCTCCATACTCGCTACTACCCTCTGCTAAATCGTTCCAAACAAGAACCATTGCTATACAACGCGCTAAACCTATTAAAATAAGTCCAACCATATACTCTGGATAATCCTGTAAAAAAATAATAGCTAAAAAAAACATTAATACAGGACCAATAATCCAGTTAAGAATTAATGAAATTGATAGTATTTTTGTGTTTTTAAACACCTTAGGGAGCAATGCATAGTTTACTTTTGCTAAAGGTGGATACATCATTATAATTAATCCTATAGCAATAGGAATGTTAGTTGTACCTACGCTAAAAGAATCTATAATATTAGGAAAAGCAGGTACAAAATAACCAATACCAACACCTAAAACCATTGCTATAAAAATCCACAATGTTAGATAACTATCTAAAAAACTTAATTTTTTACCCGCCATTATTTTTTAATATTTGAAAATAAATAAAACATTTCTGAAGCTATTTGTTGACTTCTCTCTTGGTATTTTTCTGCTTGTTGTGGAGTACCATCAAAAGCTTTTGGATCTTCAAAAGTTATAGGAATACGTTTTTCTGCTCCTGCAATAAAAGGGCAACCACCATCTGCTTGTGAACAAGTCATTATTGCTGCAAATTCTGAATCAGGATTAAAATCATCATCATACTTTTTAGAGAAACCAATAATTGGCACTGCATTTACATCATACTTAATACTATAGATAGGATTGTCTGTTTCTGCTAACTTTTCAATTTTAAAACCTGTATTACTTAGCGTTTTTGCCACCATAGGAAAAAGCGCAGTAGCTTCTGTACCACCAGAATAGCACGTAACATTTTTAATATTAAAATATGCCGCCATTGTTTGTGCCCAAACCTGAGATAAATGACTTCTTCTAGAGTTATGTGTGCATATAAAATTTAGGCGTACCTCTTGGTCCTTTTCTACTTTATCTTGCACAAAGTCAGCCAATGGTTGCAATACTACTTTTCGCTCGTCACTAACAGCTACATCTTTTAAATTACTGATAAAGGAATTAATTTCTTCAAAAATCATTTTAAAATATTTAATTATTTAACTCTAGCAACAACCAGAATTTGGTTCGCAACTATTACCTGACGCTTGTATACTAGCCAATTTTACTTTTTCTTTCTTTTCTGGAATGCCACATTTATCTTTAGCTAAACAGTCTGTTAATTTTGATATTAGCAAAAAGTTAGTTCCGTCAAAATCTAATCCGTACCTACCAATAGTATCTCCTTGGTATTCTACTTCTACATCTAAATCTTCAATTCCTAAAACTTTTTCAGATAATTCTATAATACTAACCAATTTTTCTGGGTGCAATCTATGGTCGTAGTCTTGCTCATTCCATAATTGAAAACTTACAGCTTCCTCATTCCTAACTGTACCTCCACAGTCTATAAAGTTTTTTGTAACCTTACCCACTTCTGTTACATGAAAATGACTAGGTACTAAATCACCATTAGGTAATTGAAATGCAATTTTATCTAAACTCTTTAAATTTGCTTTAACTTCTGATAATTTCATATTATTCTATTTTAAATTATACTTAACAACAACCATTGTCTACTTCTAAATCTTGATCTAAAAACTGATTCATTACAGCTTTCATTTTTTTCCAATTCTCTGGATGTATGCAATAACAAACACTAGTTCCTTCTACATTTCCTTTTATTAATCCTAATAATTTTAATTCTTTTAAATGCTGAGAAATTGTTGGTTGCGCCAAACCAATTACTCCAACTAAATCTCCGCAGATACAGGCATTAATTTTAAATAAATGTTGAAGTATAGCTACACGTGCTGGGTGACTAAAGGCTTTAGCATAAATTGCTATCTGATTTTGGTCCTCTGTAAATATTTCTGTTTTGGCTAAACCCATAACTTAATTTGTTTATTGCAATATTACGATTAATATGTGCAAATAAGAAAATTTGATCAAAAAAAAATGCAGCATAACTAAAAAAGCTATACTGCATTTGTATTATAAAAAATAAAGTTTATCTGCTATAATTAGGAGACTCTTTAGTAATTGTAACATCATGAGGGTGACTTTCATTAATACCACTAGCGGTAATTTTAACAAATTTACCTGTTTCTTTTAGCGTTTCTATATCTTTTGCACCACAGTAGCCCATACCTGCACGTAAACCACCAACAAATTGATGAATACTCTCGTATAACTCACCTTTGTAAGGTACACGACCTACAATACCTTCTGGTACTAATTTTTTAATATCATCTTCAACATCTTGGAAGTAACGATCTTTACTACCTTGTTTCATAGCTTCTACAGAACCCATACCACGGTAAGATTTAAACTTTCTTCCTTCATAAATAATAGTTTCTCCTGGAGATTCTTTTGTACCAGCCAATAAAGAGCCTAACATTACAGTATCTGCACCAGCTGCAATAGCTTTAGGTATATCACCAGTATATCTGATTCCGCCATCTGCAATTACAGGAACTCCACTACCTTTAATAGCTGCAGCAACCTCTAATACAGCAGAAAACTGAGGAAAACCAACACCAGCAACAACCCTTGTTGTACAAATAGATCCTGGTCCAATACCAACTTTTACAGCATCTGCACCTGCTTCTACTAAGTATTTAGCAGCCTCTGCAGTTGCTATGTTACCCACAATAACATCTAAGTCTGGAAATTTCTTTTTAACCTCTTTTAACACAGCCACCACACCTTTAGTATGTCCGTGAGCCGTATCTATAATTACTGCATCTACGCCTGCATTTACTAATGCTTCTGCACGCTCTACTGCATCTGCAGTAACACCTAAAGCAGCAGCAACCCTAAGCCTACCATATGTATCTTTATTTGCTATTGGTTTTAACGTAAGCTTTGTAATATCTCTAAACGTAATTAAACCTACCAATTTGTTGTCTTTATCTACAACTGGTAGCTTTTCAATTTTATTTTCTTGTAATATATCTTCTGCTTGTGCCAAAGAAGTACCTTCACTAACAGTTACCAAATTTTTAGAAGTCATAACTTCAGAAATTGGTCTGTCATTATTTTTTTCAAAACGAAGATCTCTATTGGTAACAATACCAATTAACTTTCCTTCTTTATCTACTATTGGAATACCACCAATACTAAACTCTTTCATATTAGCTTTTGCATCGCGTACAACAGAATCTAACGGTAAAGTAACCGGATCTATAATCATACCACTCTCTGCACGCTTAACCTTACGCACCTTTGCAGCTTGCTCTGCAATAGTCATATTTTTATGTAACACACCAATACCGCCTTCTTGCGCCATAGCAATGGCCATACGAGATTCTGTAACGGTATCCATTGCCGCAGAGACAATTGGTACATTAATAGTTATGTTTTTAGTGAATTTTGCTTTTATACTTACTTCTCTAGGAAGCACTTCTGAAAAAGCAGGAACTAGGAGTACGTCGTCATAAGTAAGACCTTCTCCAACAATTTTATTTAGGTGAGCTTGCATAGCAATTAAGGATTAATTGCGTGCAAATATACAATTTATATATGTAAACAACCACATATTTACCAATAAGAGTTTTCACAATGTTTTCTTAACGTTTGCATAGCATAGGTATACCTCTCTATTGGTTTTAACAAGTCTCCTTTAAAGCGTATTTTTTTAGACACAACCAAAGCATAAACAGATTTTCCTTTAGCTATACGCTCTATTCTTTTTAAGGTTTTAGCACTCATTTCTATATAAATAGGATCTATCCATAAGTACTGCTCCTCGTGTAAAATAGCTTTATCCCAAGCAAGACTTTCTGCTACACTTAAAGCGTTGGGCATAGCATACAAACTATACATACTTTTAAAAGCCGAATTAAATACTTTTTCACTTCCTTTTTCTGATGAAACTAAAACTTCCTTTTTTATAAATAACTTATAGGGAAAACTAGTTGCTAAATTTAACTTGGAAGATATAAAATGAGCCATTCTTGGCCACACAACTTTATGCCCTTTTTCTTCTACAGACAATGCATACCACTTATAAAAATCTCTTCTTTGTTTTATAGTTTGATATTCTAAAAATAAATTATTTTTTAGGTTGAAGCTGTTTGCCTGTTGCCAAGTAACCGTATTTTTTAATCGGTCTTTTTTAAGCCAATCTTTATGTAAAAGTGTACTTCTTCCGGTTAATTTTTCATATTGTTTAAGACTCTTCCATTCTGCAGCGGAGCTATCAATATAAAAAAAGAAAAAAAATAGAATTAAAAAGTAACGCATAGTAGTATAAATCTAATAAACTATACGTCAAAAATTAGGCTGTAGTTTGCTTTTTACACAATTGATACAAAACAAGCATTACAGAAGCTGTAAAAGTAGTGGTCATTAATATACCAGATATCATAATAACATATTTCATCCAAAGTATGCCACACCAAAGCACATAAATACCACCAAATGTTAGTAATACAGATAAAAATGGCTCCATTGTTAAAAACAGCTTTAGCTTTTTAGGAAGTTTTGTAAGCCATACCAAAACTCCTAACAAAAAGAAGATAAAAGACATAGACAATATATGTGTATGCACAGTGGTAAGCATTTCTCGCTTACTTTTCTTAAACTTCATCACATCTGCATTTTCATCTTCTTCATTACCTAAATAGTTTTCTGTAATGGCTGCTGGTTTTGCTTCTGTGGTTTCATTAATAAATAAAAGACCTGTATAAAAACCAATAGATAAGATTACCACAAAAGCTCCTATAAACAGCTTAACTTCTGATGGAAAAGTACTTAGTAGTCCGTTGTAGGTCATTATAAAAATTAAAATTTCATTTGTAATGTAGCGTAATAGTTTCTGTTTGATGAAGGTATAATACCTGGTCCTGGATACCCAGTTGCCCTTCTTGTAAAGTATTTTTTATCTAATACATTATTAATTCCTGTTTCTAACTTTAAAAACTTGTAGGTATATGATAAAGAAACATCTAAAACACTATACTTTGGCAATACACCATTAACACCACTTAAACTAGCTTCCCTGGAGTTACTAGCATCTGTAAATTGCTCTGTTAAGCTTGTGTATTGTATGCTAGATAATAAATTTTTATATCCAAATTTTACACCTGTTTTAAAATTAAAATCTGGTACAAATTCTACACTTTTTCCTATAATTCCGTTTTGTTGTGACTTTGTGTATTCAGATTTTATTATGGATGAATTAATAAAATAGTTAAAGCTATAATTACTATTCATTTTTAATATCTTTTTAAAATTAAAATCTACTAAAGACTCTACTCCTACAATACGTGCATCACCCACATTGGTTCTTTCTTGCTTTACGCTACCATCATCTAATTCCTTTGTTAATAAACCTATTCTATCATTATAAAAAAGACCAAAAATACCAGCATCGTAAGAGATGTAATTTTTATAGTTACCCCTAAAACCAAGATCTAAAGTATATCCTTTTTCGTCTGATAAATCTCCTATTATAAAAGAAGGATTAACAATATTTAAGTCTGAAAACGTTACCGATCTATAGTTTTGAGATGCATTACCATAAATTTCTACGTAGTCATTTAATTTGTAACTAGACCCTAAACCAAACAACACAAAAGAACGAGTGTTGCTATCACTGCTTTCTACTGTCTCATTTAAAATAACGTTACCTGCAGCATCTGTATTTATATTTTTAAAGAAACCATCACTTTCCGTTTTTATATACTCTACACGTAAGCCTGGTGTAACAGACCAATTATCTTTTATATAAAGTATATTTTCTGCAAAAAAAGCAACATTTAAATTTGGGTTTTTATAATTAGACTGTGCTGCGTAATTTGGATAATCTATTATTGCTGAAGAAAAATTAGCATCACTACCATTTGTTCCAGGTCCTTGTACAGATGTATTATTTGCTTTGTAAAATTTAGCACCTACCAAGTAAGTTGCCTTTTTACCAAATAAGCTGTATTTGTTTAAAAACTTAGTTTCAAACCCAAAATTATTAAAGTCACCAGTTATTAAATCTCTTTCTTCATTTGTGTCTACTTGGTCTACTCTATTGGTTCTAAAACCCAAAGCGTTTCTAGATGCATTTAATCCAAAAAAGTTAAACGACAAACTTGCATTTTCTGTAAACTTATGTTTTAGTTTTATGCTATATAATAACCAATTTACAGCAAACCAGTTTCTTGCTCTATTACTTTGGTATGGGTTTTCTGCAAACATAGCATCTGTTAAACCACCTGCTTGCTGAGCTAAATAGTCTAAGTACGTTATTTCTGCCTCTAACTTAGTTTTAGTATTTAATTGATACCCTAAATGTAAAAAAGCGTTTTTAGAGTTAAAGTATGAATTTGGCCTAAAACCATCTCCTTCTTTAAAGTTAAAACTTGCGTAATAACTAACCTTATTTTTAGTTCCGTTTACACTAGTGTAGTTTGTGTATAAATTGTTACTACCAATAGTATTCCTTGTTAAAACTTCTATTTCTTTAGTCGGATTTGGTTTTTTTGTAATAAAATTAACCAGTCCACCAAACTGAGTTCCGTACTGTAAAGAAGCAGCACCTCTAATTATCTGGATTTCTTCTAAAGCTTCTGCTGGTGGTGTATAATAACTCTCTGGATACCCTAAAACATCTGCACTAATATCATACCCATTTTGTCTTGTATTAAAGTTAGATGTTCTATTAGGATCTAATCCTCTACCTCCAATATTTAATTGCAAACCAGCGTCATCATTCTGAAAAATATTTAAACCAACAACCTGACTATATATTTGCCTAGCATTATTAGATGCTAAATTTGCTACAGACTCGCCTACCAAAACAACCTCTGTTTTTTTACCTGCATATATAGATGTACCCACAACATCCTGTAACCGCTTTAAGTTAAAAATTTGAGCCTTTCTTGCTACAACTTCAACTTCCGTTAATTCTATTTCTACAGCAGATAGTTGTTTGTTTAATACAGTATTACCTACCACATTTACTATTTCTTCTTCTATGTTATACTCATAAGAAAAAAACACAATTTCTAATTGTTTATCATCTGTAGTAAACTCATAATAACCTTTGTTATTGGTAACAGAAAGCTTACCCTTGGCTTTATTAAAAATTTCTACACCATTTATAGGTAAATTATTTTCTTTAGATGTAACGGTTCCAGAAACTTTATACTGGGCATAAAGAGATGCGTTACAAAATATAAGTAGTACTACTATTTTAAAATCCTTTAATTTCATCGTTAAATGGTAAAATCCACGTTTTGTGTTTTAATAAATCTTTTTCTTTATATAAATCTACCTTAGGATTTATATACGGCCTGCTTAACCTGCCATTAAATGCAACATAACTCTCTACAAAAACCTGAATATTTTTATGGTTTTGTTTTTTAAAATGATCTCCTAAATAATGCGCGTATTGCACAATAAAATCTGGCTGAGTACTCATTTGTTTTTCTTGAAAAGGGGTTAAAAAGTCTGCATTGTCTACGTAAAACTGCTTTTTAGTTTTACTATCTACAATTTTAAAATTAGCGTAACCCATTTTTTCCACTAACATTACACGCCAAGAAAAACGGTATCCTTCTTCGGTCCAAAAAAGTTCTCCAGGATATAGTAAATATCTAAATGGCAGTAATAACTGGATGGTAAAAAACACAGCTAAAACACCTAATGTTAATCTCTTTTTATTGATAGAGAATATATTTTTATCCATTACAACAGCTATATTTTTATTTATAGCAACAGGTAACTTAGAAATAATTTTTCTTATGTAATTGATGATTTTTATGTGAAAGTTGTCACTAAAAAAGATAAGACTACTTACAATCATTATATACGGGAACATCCCAATTGGAAACAATATTCTTGTAAACAAATGAAAAACTACCACTGCAACAAAGGCTAGGATTCTTGTTCTTTTGTAAAGCAGTAAAAAGGGAATAAAAAGATCATACAACATTCCTGACCAACTCATGAAATAGTGCATCCACTCTTGTTGCAACAAAGAATTACCTATAAAAGGAATATCATACTTAGAGGGCAGCCATATTTTTAGCGGCATAGCTCTAAAAAGCCAATCTGAATTTATTTTTGCTAAACCTGCATAAAAATACACTACTGATAACAAAAGTTTAATACTGTCTATAGTATAACTAGGAACGTATTTAAATGCCTTTTTCCTTACCAAAGCATCTACAGAAAAATATGCATTTGCAGGTATAAAAAACATTAAAAAACTTAAAACACTAACAAAATAATAATGATTTAAGTAGCTAGTTTTATCCATTAACTCTATGTATGTAAAGCTTATAAAGAATAAAAAAACAGCAAGCCTATATTTATATCCTATAGCTATTAAAATTGCTGCAACGGCACAAATAATAAAAAGAAGATATGTGTAATTACCTATAGGTTTAACCCACTCAAAATTATAATATGTAAAATGAAATTTAGGCTGAATGTAAAGGTCATAAATCCACCCTTTAGCCCAAAACCTAACTATGCTTTGCAGCATTAATAAACCAAAACATATCCTAAACACTACCAAAGGAGCAGCGTGACTAGTCTTATTTAAATATGTTTTAAAATTACTTACCATATAAACACAAAAAAAGATTCTCTAAACATCTTAGAGAATCTTTAATTACTAATTTTTTATTGCATTAATCTCCGTCAGCATCAGTATAGTCTACACTTACACTAAAAGCTTGCAACATATCTACTTTTATTAAAACAACAACTCTTTGTAAAGCATCATAAGCTTCTGTCATTTTTTTATTATCTGTCTCTACTTGTTCAGATAAACTTGCATTTAAATTTAGAATAGCAGCATTTGCCGTATCTATACCACTATTAATAATGGTTTTTAAATCTTCTCCCTCAGTAATATTATTTAAATAAT
Organism: Cellulophaga sp. RHA19; assembly: GCF_002813425.1. Taxonomy (NCBI): domain Bacteria; kingdom Pseudomonadati; phylum Bacteroidota; class Flavobacteriia; order Flavobacteriales; family Flavobacteriaceae; genus Cellulophaga; species Cellulophaga sp. RHA19. Next base: position 2,326,162 of record NZ_PHUL01000001.1, on the reverse strand, counting down.
CTAGGTAATCTGAAAAACCTATACCAGATGTAGTTGCATTATATGTGTTACCATTAAAAAAGTCTTTTACACTACTTAAAGCCTCTACCAATAATTCTTTTGAAACTTCATTATTATAAAACGCCTCTACCTTAGTTGGTAACGGATCTGTAGAAAAAACACCTGCAGGAATACCTACTTTATTAGCTCTTAACCCTTTTTCAAAATAGAAAACAAAATCGTTTGCTAACTTGTTAAATGAGCTTGTTGCTGTATTTTCTGTGCTTGCAACAAAAGTATCTCTAAACCCATTTTTCCAATCGTTTAACACAGTATCGGTTAATGTATTCATTTGGATTACCAAGTCAGACAAATAAGTTTTATATCCAGATCCAGAAGTAGCATTTGTATATTTTTCTAAAATCTCTGCGTCTGTGTCTGCTAAACCATTTAATAAATAATCTAAAGCTGGGAAACCAACTGCATCATTATTATTAGGATGCGTTAAATCGTAAGTTCCAGAACTAACATTACTTTCTATATCCTCTACCGTAGTTGGGTATATGTTCATTTGAAAACCGTAGTTAATTTCTTCGGCTTTACCTATATTAAATAATTCTACAGATTGCCAAACCTTGTATGCAGACAACCATTTTTCTCTTAAAGTAACTAAGTTAGCTTCTGAAGGCGTAGTTATAAAATTATCTTTTTCATCCTCTAAATCATTAAGTTTAGTAGATAAATCTTCATAAGCAGGAATAATAATATTATCTGCAACATTAACTAATAACTCGCCTCTATTAAAATCATCTTTTCCTCCTGTTGGCAAATCAGATCCATCATCTGATGAACTACTACAAGCATTAAACACTAATGCTATCAATAAAATAAAACCTACTCTCTTCATTCTCCTTAATTTTATTTATTCTAAATAAAAGGCAAAAATAAAAAAAAGTAGTCATAAAATAACTATTATATGACTACTTTTTTAAAATCAGCTATTTAACTATATGTACTTCTAATTTGCGGCTTGTTCTTTAGTAAAACCATATGCAGCAGAAATCTCATCAGAAATCATATCCAATGTAGCTGGTGTAACATCCCAAAAGCCATTATCAGCCATTAACGTATCCATATACCCATCAATTTTTGTAGAAGACAAAACAGGAGAACCTGTTAGGTTATCTCTTGTAAAACGTAAGCTATTAATAAATCCAAAAGCTTCAGATAAACCGTGAAAAGCAGAAGCTTTATCACTCGTTAAATTATTTTTTCCTGACTGTAGGTAATGTACAGCACGTACTGCAATTACTTTAGATATTTTTTCTCTAATAATTTCTACCTGCTCATCTCTAACAACGTAATTTTTAGCCACAATTGCAGCCCTACCTAATTTAAGAGCTTCGTAAACATCATTAGCTATTCCTGCAAAATCTGCATCTTCTTCAACTTTCCCTAAATATTCATTTAAAAAACTATCCTTTCCTAATTCTGGTGTTGCAGGAGTATCTTCATTACCATATAAATATCCATAAGCTTCATCCCACTTATGCTCCATATTAGTGTAGTTTTTACCATCTACCAATGTACCTGCATCATTATCTTCAATATTTGTTGCTTCGTCTAAAACAGCAGTACTTAAGTAATTATTTAGCATTTGGTCTACCATTAAACCACCAATAATAGATTTTGCAATTGCTTGGTTATACTCTAAACCTTTACCGTTAACATATCTTGTAGAACCACCACCTGCTTGTTGTATTTTACCTGCACTACCTGCAACAGCATCAACATCCCAATTAGGAAAAACATCTGTAACTTGCTCACTAATCCATAAATCTAATTGCTCTTTTATAGCCATAGAAGCTGTTGTGTTAGCTGAAAAATAGTCTGCAGATGCAGCTACTTTACTACGAATACTTTTTCCTGAGCTATTTAAATCTTCATCAGAAAAATCTGCAGCTCCCTCTTGATGAGTAAACATTGCATCTAATTCTGCTTCTGTTTTACTATTGTCTTTAAGAGCAGAGATAAACTCTTGTCCCATTTTAATTCTAGTAGTTTGACCACCAAAATCTACAGAACTCTCTCCATTATTTTCAAAAACATAAGTAGCAGGAGCTACTACATTTTTTCCTCCTGATGTATCATCTCCATTATCATCTGAAGAACAAGAAGTAAAAATTGCACTTGCTACAAATAAACCAACGAAAACTTTATTTAACCTCATACTAAAAGTGTTTAATTATTTTTTTTTGCAAATATCTTTAATAGATCATTACAAAACAATGTTTATTTAGAATAAATAAAAACAAAGTGTTTTTCGCTAGAAAATTAATAGAGATAAAACCAATAAAAAAAGAAAATTAATGAAACTTAGAAAACAGCTCTGTTGCCTTATTATATGCAGCCTCAAAGACCATCCAATTAACATTGGTATTTACTTTTTCTGCCGTAAAATAAGATAGCATTTTTTCGGTAGGCATATTACCAGTTAAATCGTCTTTTGCCATAGGGCAACCACCAAAACCTTGTACTGCACCATCAAATCTAACGCAGCCAGCATTATAAGCTGCTGCTACTTTTTCTTTCCATTTGGTTGGTGTAGTATGCAAATGAGCACCAAATTTAATGTCTGGATATTTAGGTATTAAATTAGAGAATAAATAATCTATGACGTCCGGAGTAGAAGAACCAACTGTATCTGATAATGAGATGATATTAACTCCCATATTTGCTAATTTCTCTGTCCATTCACCAACAATTTCTACATTCCAAGGATCACCATAAGGGTTACCAAAGCCCATAGAAATATAAGTAACAACCTCTTTATTTGCAGTATTAGCAATGTCTAAAATCTCTTTTAGTGTTTCTACAGATTGTGCAATTGTTTTATGCGTATTACGCATCTGAAAGTTTTCTGAAATAGAAAAAGGATAACCTAAATAGTTTATTTCTTTATGTTTAGTAGCATCTTGTGCTCCACGCACGTTGGCTACTATAGACAATAGTTTACTCTGAGTTCTAGATAAGTCCAAGCTTGCTAAAACCTCTGCGGTGTCTGCCATTTGCGGAATTGCTTTTGGAGACACAAAACTACCAAAGTCTATAGTATCAAAACCACAGTCTAGCAAAGACTGTATGTATTTTACCTTTAACTCTGTTGGAATAAAATCTTTTATTCCTTGCATTGCATCTCTTGGGCATTCTGTTATTTTAACTGTAGCAGACATAAATTAATTGTTGACTTCTTCAAAATTACTATTATTTATCCGATAAAAGAATATAAATTCCTAAGCCTATAAAAACTACAATTTGTATCCATTTAAAAAACAATCCAACTTTATCATTCTTAGCTATATAACTAGAAATTGAACCAGCTAAAACAGCTATTAATGCAAAAATCAAAAAAGAGACCAACATAAAAATCAATCCTAAAATATAAAATTGAATTACTGAACTTAAAGTATCACTAAACAAAAAGCCAGGAAAAAAAGCCAAAAAGAACAATGCAACTTTAGGGTTTAGCACATTCATTACAAAACCTTGCTTAAACAAAGAGAATGCACTTTTTCTGGGTGCATTACCGGTTCCTAAAATAAGATGAGCATCACTCTTAAAAACTTTAAAAGCAATATAAAACAGGTAACATGCGCCAAATATTTTAATTACTAAAAATAGATTATCATTGTCTTTAATTATTGCAGATACACCAAAAGCTAACAAGGTTGTATGTACTAAACATCCAGAAATTAGGCCAGCAACAGTTGCTAAACCAGATTTTTTACCGTTTACCAAACTCTGTGTTAACACGTATATATTATCTGGCCCAGGAAAAAAAGCTAACACTGCGGTGGCAGACATAAAGGCAATAAGTATATCGTAATTCAAAATCTTAGTTATTTAAAAATGAAAAGTACAAATTTTATAATAGTATACATTCTATATATTTATCTTTATAGAAAATACTAAACAATGAAAAATATAATTCTACTACTTTTCTTTAGTCTAAGTATCACCAACTATGCAAGCACTAGTACTAACAATAAAAGCATAAACAAAATGATGACTACACCTAAAGATAGCGTATTAAGACACGTGGTAATTTTTAAATTTAAAGCTGATGCCACAAAGCAACAAATTACTGCTATTGAAGAAGCTTTTAGTGCGCTACCATCTAAAATATCACAAATAAAAGATTATGAATGGGGACTAAATAATAGTCCTGAAGGCTTAAGCAAAGGATTTACACACTGCTTTTTTGTTACTTTTAAAAGCGAAGAAGACCGCGCTATTTACTTACCTCACCCAGACCACAAGGCTTTTGTAACCCAACTTACTCCTATTTTAGACGATGTTTTTGTGTTAGACTATTGGACCAACTAACTTTTAGCTAAAATTGCTCTATTTATTCTTTTTACAAGACCTGGACCTTCATAAATAAAACCTGTCCATATTTGTATTAAGTCTGCTCCTGCATCTAATTTTTCTAAAGCATCTTTCTCAGAGTGTATACCTCCTACTCCAATAATAGGAAAGGCTTTGTTGCTTTTATCTGCTAAAAACTTAATAACCTCTGTACTTCTACTAGTTAATGGCTTACCACTTAAACCTCCATTTTCTTTAGTAATACTTTCTGGCGATTTTAAGTTGTTACGCTCTATGGTTGTATTGGTTGCTATAACACCGTTAATTTTAGTAATTGCTACAATATCTATAATATCCAACAACTGCTCATCTGTTAAGTCTGGAGCAATTTTAAGCAAAATAGGCTTAGCCTTTACTCCTTTTTGTGTCACATACTTTTTATTCTCTGTAACTAATGCATTTAATAAATTTGTTAAAGGCTCTTTATCTTGCAACTCTCTTAACCCTGGTGTATTAGGAGAACTTACGTTTACAACAAAATAATCTACGTGCGGATACAGCGCTTCAAAACAAATTAAATAATCCTCTACTGCACCATCATTAGGAGTAATTTTGTTTTTACCAATATTACCACCAATTAATACATTATGCTGTTCTTTTAAGCGCTCTACAGCCTCTAAAACCCCACCATTATTAAATCCCATACGGTTTACAATAGCTTTGTCTGCTTTTAACCTAAACAAGCGTTTTTTAGGATTTCCAGACTGTGGTTTAGGAGTTAAAGTTCCTATTTCTATAAAGCCAAAACCAAAATTAGATAGCTCTTTATACAATTTGGCATCTTTATCAAAACCAGCAGCTAAACCAACAGGATTTTTAAATTTAATACCAAAGACCTCTTTTTCTAAACGCTTGTCTTCAACTACGTACATTGCTCTAAATAAACCTCCAAAACCTATTTTAGAAAAAAACTTGATTAATGAAAATGATAAATGATGCACCTTTTCTGGATCCATCAAAAAAAACAACGGCCTAATAATAGCTTTGTACATAGAATTTTAAAATTTTGGCAAAAATACAAACTACCAAGATGTAGAACTATTTTACAATTGGTTTTTATTAACAGTTTTTACAATTTTTATAACTAAATACACTGGCCTAATTATCTTTAAAAATCTAAATAAGCTGTACTTTTGAGTAAATTAAATACTTATGCAAGATATTTTAGATAGATTTTTAGGTTATGTAAAAATTGATACGCAAAGCGATGCCAGTTCTAACACAACTCCTAGTACTGCAAAGCAGTGGGATTTAGCAAATAAGTTGGTTACAGAACTTAAAGAAATAGGAATGGAAGATGTTACTATTGATGACAATGCGTACATTATGGCAACACTACCTAGTAATATAGATAAAGAAGTGCCTACAATTGGTTTTGTTGCACATTTTGATACTACTCCAGATTTTTCTGGAACAAACGTTAATCCGCAAATAATTAGGGATTATGACGGTAAAGACATTGTTTTAAATGCTGATAAAAACATTGTGTTATCTCCAGATTATTTTGAAGATTTATTACAATACAAAGGTCAGACCCTTGTGACTACAGATGGTACTACGCTTTTAGGTGCAGATGATAAAGCAGGAATTACAGAAATTGTTACAGCAATGGAATTTTTAATTGCTCACCCAGAAATTAAGCACGGTAAAATTAGAGTTGGTTTTACTCCTGACGAAGAAATTGGTCGTGGTGCACATAAATTTGATGTTGAAAAATTTGGTGCAGAATGGGCATATACTATAGATGGTAGCCAAATTGGCGAGTTAGAGTATGAAAACTTTAATGCTGCTGGTGCTAACATTACAATACAAGGTAAAAGCGTACACCCAGGTTATGCTAAAGGAAAAATGATAAACGCCATTGGTATTGCCCAAGAAATTATGGCTGCCTTACCTAATAAAGAGGTTCCTGAACATACCTCCGGTAGAGAAGGTTTTTATCATATACATACTATTAAAGGAGAGATTGAAAATGCTGAATTAGGACTAATTATTAGAGACCATGACAGAAACTCTTTTGAAGACCGTAAAAAAGCACTAGAAACTATAGTTTTTAGATTAAATGAAAAATACAACAACTGTATAAAACTATCTATTAAAGACCAGTACTTTAATATGAAAGAAAAAGTAATGCCTGTATACCATATTGTAGAAACTGCAAAAGAAGCTATGGAAGCCTTAAATATTACACCAATTATAAAGCCTATACGTGGTGGTACTGATGGCTCACAACTAAGTTATATGGGACTACCGTGCCCAAATATATTTGCTGGCGGACATAATTTCCATGGTAAATACGAGTATGTTCCTGTAGAAAGTATGGAAAAAGCTGTAGAGGTTATAGTAAAAATATGCGAGCTTACAGCTACTAAATAGTAGTATTAGCAACTTAAATAAACAAAAAAAGCATCGATATAAAATCGATGCTTTTTAATTTATACTAATTGAAGTACTACTTTTTTTCTGCTACTGGTTCATTTAATTTTCTGCTCATTTCCATAGAAATTGCTGATCTAGAAAACTTAATTTTACCAGACATAGTCTCAATTATACATGACATATCTTTATCATTTAAATCAAAAATTTTACCGTGCATTCCGCTTTTGGTAATAACTTTATCTCCTTTTTTTAATTCTGTAGCAAATTTTTTCTCGTCTTTAGAACGCTTCATTTGCGGACGTATCATAAAAAAATATGCTACTATAAATATTCCTACCATTGGTAGAAATGGGTATTGCTCTAATATTTGATCCATTCTTTATTTTGTTGGTATAGACGCTGCTGCACCATTTTTAGGGTTAACAAAAGCTTTGATACGTAAAGTTTCTCTTCCTTTTGCTGTATTTGCAGTTACTGTTACTGCTTTAGTTACTTGGTTTTGACCAGATCCGTTAAACTTAACTAACAACTCACCAGATTCTCCTGGAGCAATTGCTTTGTTTTTTGGATATTCTGGAATAGTACATCCACAAGTACTTTTTGCATCTGTAATAATTAAAGGTGCTGTACCAGTATTAGTAAATGTAAAAACTGTTTGCTGTGGAGTTCCTTGTGTTATAGTACCAAAATCAAACTCAGTTCTATCAAAACTCATTTCTGGCAAGTTTTTAGCATTGCTATCTCTCTCTGCAGCATTATCTACATTCGCCATAATTATTTTATTAGAAGCATTGTCTTTACAAGCTGTAAATGACATAGCAAACACAGCTACTCCAAATAGTAAAATAATTTTTTTCATAATTCTAGTTTTTATTTTGTTTACACAAAATTAATGAATATTTTTTATAATAAACCTCTACCTATTTTTTTTAACTTTCCTTCACTTTTATACTCACGTACAAGCTTATCTAAAATACCATTTATAAAAATGCTACTTTTAGGTGTAGAGTATTCTTTAGCAATCTCTAAGAACTCATTTATAGTTACTTTCTCTGGAATAGAAGGGAAATTTAAAAGCTCACAAATTGCCATTTTAAGTAAAATACCATCTATATCTGCAATACGATCTTTATCCCAATTTGGAGTTTTACCTACAATTTCTTTAACATATTCCGCATCATTTAATAGTGTTTTAGTAAGCAATTGCTTTGCATACACCATATCATCGTCTTCTTTTAAAAGCTCTGGCAAAAAGTAAGATTCTATAGCTTCCGGTTTAGCTTTTTTTATTAGCTTTAAAACAAAAGTATTTACAATAGGAATATCATCTACCCACGTTAATTTATCGTCTTCAAAATAGTCGTAAATTTTTTCGTTAGGCGCTATTACATTTTTAAAAAGATCTGCAAGTAAATTTTTATCTTCCTCATAGCTACTAGTTTTACTAGTCATATAAGTTGTATAATATTCACTTTCTATTACCTCTTTGTAAATTAACCTAATGTACTCCTCGTTTAAGTACCAGTCATTTAATTTTCTGCTAGACAATTCTTCAAGTAGTAACTTGTTGTCTGCTATTTGCAACAACACTTTATTGTTTACAAATTTTTTGCGGTCTGGATAAGCATCAGAAACGTTACCCAAATAACTTTTGGCCGTAATATCTGCTTGCTCTTCTGCTCTTTTTTGCAGTTCTACCAACAAACTTAACATTAGTAAGTATAATGTATACATACTATCTACACTGTACTTTAAAAACTTTACTTGTTTTTCTAGTGTGTCATCTTGTGAATGAGTGAGGGCGTAGATGCATTGCATTACTTTAACCCTAATATGCCTTCTTGTTAGCATTGAAAAAGAACTTTAATTTGTTAAAAATTATATTTTGCAAAAGTACTATTATATTTTTCAAATGTACCAATTGTAGTAAGTTTTTATCTTATGATAATGATAACATAAGGTTATACTTCAAAAACCTATCTTTGCCAACTTAGTACAACACCACTATCCTTAAAAGTAAATGAAAGAGTTAAAACATATAAATAAGTACTTTAAAAAATATTGGCTTAAACTTACTATTGGTATTATTATTACTGTAATTGCACGTGTATTTTCATTAGTAATGCCTCCTTACGTAAACAAATCTATAAACGTAGTAAAAGAGTTTATTAATCAAGATAATATATCTATAGAATTAGTTAAAGGGCATTTACTAGACTATATCCTTATAATTTTAGGTGCTGCACTTTTATCTGGTTTTTTTACTTTTTTAATGAGACAAACCATTATAAACGTATCTAGACATATAGAGTACGATTTAAAAAATGAAGTGTATGACCACTACCAAAAACTAAGTCTTAATTTTTACAAAAAGAATAGAACTGGAGATTTAATGAACAGGATTAGCGAAGATGTTAGTCAGGTTAGAATGTATTGCGGACCTGCATTAATGTACGGAATGAACACCATTACATTGTTTGCCTGCATAATACCCATAATGTATTCTAAAGCTCCTACACTAGCAATTTACACGCTTATACCATTACCTATTTTATCAGTTCTAATTTATAAAATTAGTAAGCTTATACACAAACGTAGTACAGTTGTACAGCAGTTTTTAAGTAAACTTTCTACGTTTGCACAAGAATCTTTCTCTGGTATATCTGTTATTAAAGCATATGGTATAGAAAATCGTACCAATAAAGAACTTGTGTCTTTAGCTAATGAGGGCAAAGATAAAAGTATGTCTTTGGTTAAAATAAATGCTTGGTTTTTTCCACTGATGGTTTTACTAATTGGTATTAGTAATATTATTGTTATTTATGTTGGTGGTAAACAATATTTAAATGGAGAAATAGAAAGTATTGGCCTTATTGCTGAATTTATTATTTATGTAAATATGCTTACGTGGCCTGTTGCTATTGTTGGTTGGTTAACATCTATAATACAAAGAGCAGAAGCATCACAAGAACGTATAAACGAGTTTTTACAAGAAGAGCCTGAGATTAAAAATACCGTTACTAATCTTATGGAGATTAATGGTAAAATAGAGTTTAAAAATGTAAGTTTTACTTATGACGATACTAATATTACAGCTTTAAACAATGTTTCTTTTACTATAAATTCTGGAGAAACTGTAGCTATTATTGGTAAAACAGGTAGCGGAAAATCTACAATATTAGACCTTATTGCTAGGCTGTACGATGTTTCTTCTGGTAATATACTTATAGATGATACTCCTATTAAAAATGTAAACCTAGATTGTTTAAGGCAAAATATTGGTGCTGTACCACAAGATGCATTCTTATTTTCTGACTCTATAAAAGATAATATTAAATTTGGTAAAGAGAATGCTACAGATGATGAGATAATTGCTGTAGCCAAAAAAGCTGTTGTTCATAAAAATATTATGAACTTTAAAGAAAAGTACGACACTGTATTGGGTGAAAGAGGTATTACCCTAAGTGGTGGCCAAAAACAACGTGTATCTATTGCCAGAGCACTACTAAAGGATCCTAAAATTTACCTTTTTGATGACTGCCTTTCTGCTGTAGATACAGAAACTGAAGAAAAAATATTAAACAATCTTAAAACAGCGTCTAAAAACAAAACTACTCTAATAGTAAGTCATAGAGTATCTTCTGCAAAAAATGCAGACAAAATTATAATTTTAGATCACGGAAAAGTAGTTCAAGAAGGAACTCATAACTCATTGTATGAGATAGACGGCTATTACAAAGCTCTTTATAATAGTCAACTCTCTGAGAAAGAAAGTTAGAAAAATGTTGTCAATTAGTTATTTTTTTTCCATTTTTGAGGAATACTATGATAACATTACACTAACAAGATAACTATAACAATGAGTGAAAAAGAACTAATGGATCAGGAAGAGATTTATTCAAAAGTATTAAGAGCCGGTAGACGGACTTATTTTTTTGATGTGAGGAGTACTAAGGCTGGAGATTATTATTTAACGGTTACTGAGAGTAAAAAATTTACACATGATGATGGGTCTTTCCATTATAAAAAACATAAAATCTACTTGTATAAAGAAGATTTTACTCCGTTTAAAGAGATTTTAAATGAAATGATGGACTACATTATTGAAGAAAAAGGCGAGGAAGTAATTTCTGACAGACACCAAAAAGATTTTAAAAAAGAAGAACATTCTAACGTAGTTGAAGAAACTGCAACAGCAAGTAGCTTTACAAACGTAAGCTTTGACGACATTTAAATTCTAAAAAAAATGTATCTTTAAGCGACCCTTTAAAAGGGTCGCTTTTTTTATTTTCAAAAACTAACTCACCTATGAAAAAAAGACTTTTTTTACTAGCCTTTCTAGTGTTTCAACTAAACCAAGCACAAGAAAAACTAGACTTAAATTATTACCTGCCACAAAACGTAACATACAACCCAGACATTCCTAAACCAATAGATATTATAGGTCATGAAGTTGGTGAGTGGCACGTATCTCATGATAAATTGCAGTTTTATATGAAAGCATTAGCAAAGGCTAGTGATCGTATTACTATAGAAAATAGAGGTGAAACTTATGAAGGCAGACCTATATTATTATTAACTATAACTTCTGCTAAAAATCAAGCTAATTTAGAAAACATAAGACAAGCTCACATTGCTAATACAAATAGCAGTGCAGATACCAGCAACCAACCTATTGTTGTTTACCAAGGTTTTTCTATTCATGGTAATGAGCCAAGTGGTGCAAATGCTGGTTTAGCATATGCTTACTATTTAGCAGCTGCACAAGGCAAAGAAATTGAAGAACAACTAAATAACTTAGTTATTCTAATGGATCCGGCTTTTAACCCAGACGGTATACAACGTTTTGCACATTGGGCAAACAGCAACAAAAGCAAAAATTTGAATCCAGATGGTAATGATAGAGAATATCATGAAACTTGGCCAAACGGACGTACTAATCACTATTGGTTTGATATGAACCGTGACTGGTTACCTGTACAATTACCAGAAAGTCAAGCAAGGATTACCACATTTCATAAATGGTTGCCTAATATTTTAACAGACCATCATGAAATGGGTACAAACTCAACATTCTTTTTTCAACCAGGAGAACCTACAAGAGTACACCCATTAACTCCAAAAATAAATCAAGAGCTAACAGCAGAAATTGGAACATATCACGCCAAAGCTTTTGACAAAATTGGTTCTTTATATTATTCTGAAGAAAATTATGATGACTATTATTATGGTAAAGGATCTACTTTTCCTGACGTTAACGGTAGCATTGGTATTTTATTTGAGCAAGGTAGTTCTCGTGGCCACGTACAAGAAAGTGAAAATGGTATACTTACTTTCCCTTTTACAATTAGAAACCAGTTTACAGCAGCTTTATCTACAATAGAAGCTGCATATAATATGCGTTCTAAAATATTAGGGTACCAGCAGCAATTTTATAAAAATGCTAAATCACAAGCAGCAAAAAGTAAAACAAAAGCTATTATTTTTGGAGACAATAAAGACGCCTCTAAAACTTGGCACTTAGCAGACATATTAAAAAGACATAACATTAAATTTAACCACTTAAAAACAGATGTTGTTCTTAACGGTAAAAACTATAAAAAAGGAGCTAGTTATGTTGTTCCTATGAATCAGAAAAACTACAGGCTTATAAATGCAATGTTCGAAAAAAGAACAACATTTACAGATAGTCTATTTTATGATATTTCTGCCTGGACATTCCCATTAGCTTTTAATTTAGATTACACAGAAACTACAAGTCTTAGTAATTTGGGTGAGGAAATAAAAGAACTTAAGCCTTTAATTGGTAGCTTAACAGGAAATAGTAATTACGCTTATTTATTTGAGTGGAATGAGTATTACAGCCCTAGAGCATTAAATACTATTTTAGAGGCTGGCCTTAGAGTAAAAGTTGGTAAAGAGCCCTTTACTGTAGAGGGTAAAAGCTATGATTATGGTACTATTATGGTTCCTGTACAAAACCAACGTCTTAATAAAGCAGAGATGCAACAGTTTATGCTTCAAATAGCAGAAGAAAACAATTTAAAAGTGACTGCTGTGGGTACAGGTCTAACTAAAGGAATAGATTTAGGTAGTAATGAGTTTGATCCTATTAAAAAACAACAAGTAGGCTTACTAGTTGGTAGTGGTGTAACCTATGCAGATGCAGGAGAAATATGGCATTTGTTTGACCAGCGTTACAATATGAAAATTACCAAACTAGATACAGATTATTTTTCTAGAGTAGATTTAAGTAGATATACAGCTCTTATTATACCTAGTGTTTATGGTAGTGCTTTAGACAAAAGTTCTGTTGCTAAAATTAAAGATTGGGTTAAAGCTGGCGGCACTTTAATTGGATACAGAAATGCTGCATACTGGTTAAATTCTAACGAGCTTTTAAAAATAGATTTTAAAAGGGATTCTGCTATTGTAGCCAAAAATATTCCTTTTGATAAACGTAGAGATTTTAGAGGCGCACAAGTAACCGGTGGTGCAATTTTTGAAGCAAAGCTAGACCGTTCTCATCCTATAAATTACGGGTATAAAAATGATAAACTACCACTATTTAGGAATACTAACATTTACATTACTCCAGATAAGAATAGTTATAACAACCCTATACAATACACTAACAACCCCTTATTAAGTGGTTATATTTCTAAAGAAAATTTAGCTGTGCTAAAAAATAGTGTTCCGTTTAAGACAAGTGGTTATGGTAAAGGACAAGTTATTTTATTTACAGATAACACTAATTTTAGAGCCTTTTGGTTTGGCACTAACAAACTTTTAATGAATGCCATTTATTTTGGTAAAATGATGTAAAAGTTCTAATCAACTATAAAAATCTCGGGCTAACAACTCGAGATTTTTTTGTTAAGCAACTATCCTATTTTTAATCCGTTTGGCACTTTAGCATCAGGGCTTAATAATATTACATCTTTACCCTCTACTGCTCCCATAACTAAACATTCACTCATAAAATTAGCTATCTGTTTTTTAGGGAAGTTTACAACTGCCATAATTTGCCTGTTTAGCAACTGTTCTTTAGTATAACGCAATGTTATTTGTGCAGATGTTTTTAAAACACCAATTTCTTCACCAAAATCTATTTTTAATTGATACGCTGGGTTACGTGCTTCAGGAAAATCATTAACATCAATAATAGTTCCTACACGCATATCAATTTTAGAAAAATCTGACCACGTAATTTGCTCTTTCATATCTATTATTTTTACCTTTACCATTCAAATATAGTTATTTTAACAGCTACATTTAAATAAAACAAAATGGCTCGTACACCAAGTAATATGTTAGCTTTAGGAACGGTTGCTCCTAATTTTAATCTTTTAGACACTACAACAGATACATTTATTGCTTTAGATAGCTGTAAAGGAGAAAAAGGCACTGTAATTGCCTTTATTTGTAATCATTGCCCTTTTGTAATTCACGTAAATCCAGAGCTTGTAAAAATTGCTAATGATTATAAAAGTAAAGGTTTTAATTTTGTTGCAATTTCAAGTAACGATGTCATAAACTACCCGCAAGATGCTCCAAACCTAATGGCAAAGGTTGCTATAGAAAATAAGTACAGTTTTCCTTATTTGTATGATGAAAGCCAAGAAATAGCAAAAGCTTATGATGCTGCTTGTACTCCAGATTTTTATCTTTTTAATTCTGATTTAAAATTAGTGTATCGCGGACAATTAGATGATTCTAGACCAGGAAACGGAATACCACTAAACGGAAGAGACTTAAGAAATGCTTTAGATGCTTTATACAAAGGAGAGCTTATTAATCCAGAACAAAAACCAAGTATAGGTTGTAATATTAAATGGAAGTAACTTAAAACCATTCCTCTCTTTCACATAGATTTTTTATATGTGCATAGTGGTGATTGCTATGCCAAGCATAACTACCAATATTTTCTGCTACTGTAACTTTTGTTTTGCCATAAGGGTGAATAAAAGATCTATTTAGTTGATCATCAGTTAACCCTTTTAATAAATAAACCAATTTTGCGTGTAGTGCAGTTATGTAATTTAAAGACAATATTACTGGTGATGTAGAAGCATCTACCAAATTAGCCCAATCTTTTTCTTCATATGCTTTTATAACAGGTGCATCTTCTGTAAGTGCCCATTTAAAACGCGTATAACTATTGTGATGACTATCTGCTATATGGTGCACTAATTGTATAACCGTCCATCCGTTTGGTCTGTAAGGTGTATTTAATTGTTCTTCATTTAAATTTAATACAATATTTGTAAGCTTAACTGGAAAAGATTCTAAAACAGTTATCCATTTATTTATTTCCTGAATAGAAATTTCAGTAGGACACGAAAAATGTCCTATTGGATATTTTAATGATTCTAGCGTACTACTTTTCATACCAACAAATACTTTATTAAACACCTAATTTGCTTATAATTAGATGCAAAATTACGCAAAAATTACAATTAAATTAACTTTTTACGCAACCCTTTTAACAAATGTGAATCTACCTAAAGAAGTACATATAATTAACACCCCCTAAGTTATATGAAGAAAGTTGGTAGGGTTTTTGTTAACATAATTGTTATGTAAGTATAAACCTTAATTTGAACAAATTAACCTATATAAGTATGATTACTTTTTTTCTTATTTTATCTGTACTAATTGTTGTAAATATTATTTTACTTACTGTAAGTGTAAATGGTAGTTTTTTATATAAACGAAAAAACCTCTCTTTAGAAAAGAGAGGCCTTAAAAAAAATTATGCGTAGTAGTTTTTAAAACTATTTTACATCCATTAATTCTACATCAAAAATTAGTGATGCATTTGGAGGTATAACTCCGCCTGCTCCTGCACTACCGTATGCTAAATTAGATGGTATAACAAAACGCGCTTTGTCTCCTACTTTTAATAAAGCAATACCTTCATCCCAACCTGGAATTACTTGTCCTACTCCTAATTGAAAATCTATTGGTTGGTTTCTTTTGTATGATGAGTCAAAAACTTGACCACTAGTTAAAGAACCTTCATAATGTACAGATACTGTTTTACCACTTTCTGCTTGTGCTCCACTACCTGTTTGAATAATTTTGTAACGTAGTCCAGAATCTGTTGACTCAAAACCTGCTGCTAATTTTTCCATTTCAGCTTCTGCATTAGCTTTTTCTTCAGCTAATCTTTTTTCTCTAGAACCTTCAAAAGTTCTAAAAGCTTCAACAGCATTCCATTTTTCTGCTTCTGCACCAACTCTAACTATTTCTAAACTTTCAATAGTATCATCTTGTGCAATAGCATCTACAACATCTTGTCCGCTCTCTACGTTTCCAAAAACTGTGTGTTTGTTATCTAACCAAGGTGTAGCAATGTGAGTTATAAAAAACTGACTACCGTTTGTACCAGGACCTGCATTAGCCATAGATAATACTCCAGGACCAGAATGTGTTAAATCTGGGTGAAACTCATCATCAAACTTATAACCTGCATCTCCAGTACCTGTTCCTAATGGGCAACCACCTTGTATCATAAAATCTGGTATAACTCTATGAAATTTTAATCCGTTATAATATGGTGTTCCTTGAGGCTTTACAGAGTTCTCTAAGTTACCTTCTGCTAAGGCTACAAAGTTACCAACTGTACCTGGTGTTTTATCGTGCGTTAATTTTACTAAAATTTCTCCTTTAGTAGTATTGAATTTTGCGTAAATTCCGTCTTGCATATCGCTTATTTTTTATGAGCCGCAAAGATAGTCATTGTTTTTTGTTAACAAAAGCCCAGACGTTTAAGAATTTGTTATTATCCTTTTATCTTTTTTGATGATACAATACCGTATTTATCAAACAAATACACCAAGCTTGTCATTGTAGCTGCTCCTAATTCTAACTCCCTCTTATTTACGTGCTCAAATGTATCATTAGCTGCGTGGTGATGGTCAAAATAACGTTGAGAATCTGGGCGCAAACCTGCTAAAACAATATTGTCTTTTTTTAACGGACCAACATCTGCTCCGCTACCACCTTTTTCAAACAAGTGAATTAAATAAGGTTTAAATAAGTTCCTCCAGCTATTTATCTGCTCATAATTCTCTGTGGAACAGTCAAAAGAAAATCCTCTTGGCGAAAACCCACCAGCATCACTTTCTAAAGCAAAAATGTGATTTTCTCTTTTACTTTTAGCTACTTCTGCATATTTATTACCTCCTCGCAAACCATTTTCTTCATTCATAAACAATACAGCTCTTATGGTACGTTTTGGTTTGTAACCAGATGCCTTTATTAAACGAAGTACATCCATACTTTGTACCACTCCTGCACCATCATCATGAGAACCATCACCCAAATCCCAAGAATCTAAATGTCCGCCTACTACAATAATTTCATTAGGATAAGTACTGCCTTTTATTTCTCCTATAACATTATAAGATTGTACATCATTATACTGTTTACAATTTTGCTTAAAAAAGAACTTTGTCTTTGGATTTAGTTTTAAGGCTGTAGACAATAGCTCTGCTCCATTGGTGCTAATTGCTGCTGCAGGAATTCTGTTTTTTACAGGTGTATCTCCATAACTCATAGAACCTGTATGGGGATAATCATCTAAACGTAAGTTAACAGACCTAACAATTACTCCCACTGCTCCATACTTACCTGCCTCTGCTGCTCCAGAATAACGTTGGTCTACGCAACCTCCATATGCGGTAAAAGTCACAATATCCTTTGGGTTCATTGGTCTATTAAAAAACACAATCTTCCCTTCTATTTTATCCTTTCCTAAATCTTGTAATTCTTCAATACCCTTTACTTCTATCACATCTGCTTTTAAACCTAAAGCAGATGTTGCAACAGAACCTCCTAAGGCACAAATTGGTACATTTGTACTTCTACCATCTTCAGACAGTATGTTTGCATACTCTGGCAAACCACGCACCCATTTAGGAACCATAACTGGCTGTAAATACACACGGTCTATACCTAGGCTTTCTAATTCTTTTTTAGTGTAATCTACAGCTTGTTGCGCTTCTACAGAACCAGACAAACGACCTCCAATTTGATTAGATAAATGATCTAGCCAATTATAAGCCATACCATCTGTTAATGCTGCGTCATATATAGATCTTAGTTGTTTTTCATCTTCTGTTTGTGCTAAAATTGTGGTACAAACAAAAAGGAATAATAAGGTTATCTTTTTCATTCTATTCAGATTCTAATTGTGTTTTATACATTTCTAGATTAGCCTTAATTTCATCGTCTAATTCTGGCTCCTTAATATCTTTATACTTTTTTAATTCTTGTAATAATATTGATGCCACAACTACTCTAGCTCCTTTTTTATTATCTGCAGGTACAACATACCAAGGCGCGTGTGTTTTAGAAGTCTTATTTATTGCATCCTCATAACAATGTTGGTAGGTATCCCAAAGTTTACGTTCCTTTAAATCTCCAGGTGAAAATTTCCAGTTTTTTTCTTTTAAATCTAACCTACGTATTAACCTTTGGCGCTGTTCTTCTTTAGATAAATGCAAGTAAAACTTATAAATTAACGTCCCGTTTTCTGCTATATGCTTTTCAAAATTATTTATTTGCTCAAATCTTTTTGCCCAAAAAGCATCATCAATATCATCTACACTATGTATACCTGGTATATGCTCTCCCATAATATACTCTGGGTGTACGCGCGTTACCAAAACATTTTCATAATGTGTTCTATTAAAAACCCCAAATTTACCCTTTGCAGGCAATGCTATGTAATGCCTCCACAAATAGTCATGCTTACGCTCTAATTCTGTTGGTACTTTAAAACTATGCACCACAACACCACGGGCATTAAAATCTTTAAAAATTTCACGAATTAAGCTATCCTTCCCAGCAGTATCCATTCCTTGTAAGCAAATTAAAACACTGTATTTACCGTGGGCGTACAATGTGTCTTGAAAATCGCCTAATTCTTCTCTAATATCTTCTAACTCTTTCTTTAGTTTTTTATCAGATTTTCCAAAGGTTTCTAATGTAGGTTTATTAGAAAGTTTTACCTCTTCTGTTACCTTGTAATTTTTTATATCTACGTTGCGCACTTGTGTAAGGTTTAGTATTTTAAGAGACTGAATATACTATATTTTATTGATGTTTTCCTGCTTTATAACACATGAATAGGTTTTTTTGTCTCTTTAACGATAATAAAAGGTTATCAATACATTAGGTGTTATCTTGCAACTGAATCTGTACTTAAGGGTGCCCCAAAACCTTAAAAATGAGACGAAAAGTAAAAAATACATTCCTACTATTAACAGCTTTATTGTTGTTTTCTTTTGTTACAAATACTGCTTGTGATTTGGTAAATTCTAATTTAGGATTTGCATTAAAACAAACAAGTGACGCAGAGAAATCTCAAGATATAAACACTGTTAAATTTCATACTTACAAAGCCATTAAAACTTTACAAAAGTTAGACAAACAATTAAAAGATTGTGGGTGTACTACTGCTACTAAAGAAATTACTGAAGGCTTAAATTTACTAAAAGATGTTACCCACACTACCTCTTTATCTGCGGCAAAAGCAATATTAGAAAGTGCTACAGAAAACATTAATTCTAGTATAAAAAAGATAGCAGATTACAGTAAAAAAACTATCTCTAATAACACTACCAAAGCAAATGAAAATGCTAAAATTTATGCTGCCGTAGATAGTATTTTAATTCCTGTAGAAAAATCTATGATGGCAATGACGGTAGAAAAAGATAACTGCAAACAAGCTTATGCTACAGCCTTAGCTATATATGAAAAAAATGAGCTTAAACTTTTAGATGAGTCTTTAACTGAAGCAAAAAAATACTACCACTTAAGAAGTATAGAAATTGCTAAAAAAACAATGAAAAAGCTTGAAGATTGTGCCAAAAATAAGTAATAGACTAACTCTCTAACTTTGTTTTTAAAGCAGATAATCCTTCTTCAAAATCTTTACCTACTTCTTTATCCATATTTATAAAAAGCATAACAATACTTATAGGAAATGCATTTTTACCTGAAAAACCCCAAGTAACTTTGGTTTTTGTGTCCTCTAAATTATAGACATTAAAATAACAATCAGAGGTGGTCCTAAATGGTTTAAAAAAACGCAACTCGCCTTCTATACGCTCACCATCAATAATATTGGTAATTTCCTGTTCACCTTCTCCTACTTCTTTATTTCCGTTCCAGTAACTCACAAAACCAATTTGACCATCTGTGCCTGTGTACTTACGTGCCATATTAGGGTCTTTTTTAGCCCAAGGAGACCATATTTCTTGGTTTTTTAGTAATAAAATATAATTAAAAACTTCTTCTTTAGGCTTTAGTATATCTATAGACCTATAAACATTAAATGTTTTAGGTGCTATTACTGCTAAAATTATTATAAGTGTTACTAAACCGGCTAGTACATAAACAGCTATCATCATTTTGCTAAAGGTTTGGTTGGCAATTAAATATACAAAAAAATAGCATAACTTACTGTAGGTAATACTTTAGAGCTTTACTGTGTATTTTCTTTATAATAACGTTCTAAAATATCATCTATACTTTTTATAGATTTTTTTGTCCAGTCTAACCTAATTGCTACTTTTTCTTCTGGTGTAAGCTCCCAATCTTTAACCTCTTTTTTTAACTCGGTAGTCATATGCTGCAAGATTATGGCAGCAGATACAGATATATTTAAACTCTCACTAAAACCAACCATTGGTATTTTTACATAACCATCTGCCTTGTCTAATACTTCTTGACTTAAACCACTTCTTTCTGTACCAAAAAACAAAGCAATTTTATCATCAATCTTAAAATCGTCTAATAAGTGAGAGTCTGTATGCGGAGAAGTTGCTATAATTTTGTAGCCATCTTTACGCAGCGTATCTATACACTCTGTAGTAGTATTATATCTTGGTGTGCTAACCCATTGTTGGGCTCCCATAGCTATATTTTTATCTAAAGGCTCACTGTATTTACTTTCTATTAAATGTGCCGTTTGTACACCAAAAGCATCACAACTTCTAATAACTGCACTGGTATTATGCATTTGAAAAACGTCTTCTATAGCTACTGTTATGTAATTTGTTCTGTCTTTTAAAATGTCTAAAAAGCGTTCTTTACGTTCTTCGCTTATTATGTTTTCTAAATAAGTTAATAGTTTAGTGTCTGTCATAAAGACCAATATAAAAAGAAAAGTTTAATTTTATAAAAAACTATTACAAATGAAAAACATTGTTTTACTTACTGGAGCCGGAATTAGCGCAGAAAGTGGTATTAAAACATTTAGAGATGCTGATGGTCTGTGGGAAGGCCACAATGTTATGCAAGTAGCTTCTCCGCAGGGGTTTGCTGCAAATCCTGAGTTAGTTTTAGATTTTTATAACCAAAGAAGAAAGCAATTATTAACCGTAAAACCTAATAAAGCACATTTAGCTATTACAAAGTTACAAGAGCACTTTAATGTAACTGTAGTTACCCAAAATGTAGATGATTTACACGAGCGTGCAGGCAACAAAAACGTGGTTCACTTACATGGCGAATTATTAAAAGTACGTTGCACAAAAAATGAAAATGAGGTACTAGAATGGAAAAAAGATTTGGTTTTAGGTAACTTATCGTCAACAAACAAGCAATTAAGACCACATATTGTTTGGTTTGGAGAAGAGGTTCCTTTATTACAAAAAGCAGCAGAAATAACAAAAACCGCAGACATACTTATTATAATTGGTACGTCTATGCAAGTATATCCGGCTGCTAGTTTATTACATTATGCAAATAATGGTACTCCTATTTATTTTATAGATCCCAACCCAAGTATTAAACAGAGTGATTTTGACAGCCTTACAATTATAAATAAAACTGCCGTTAATGGCTTACCTACTCTTGTTTCAACTTTAATTGATACAGAGCTCTAGTATTTTTAACCCAATTAATTAAAGCTTGTTTTTGTGCTTCTGTTAAATTAGCTTCGGTATGCGTCCAAGTATACTCTTTTAAAGGCATTTCTCCGCTCTCTACAGTTTCTAATACCTCATCAAGTTTATGGTCTTTTTTCTTTATGGAGTAATTTTCCCATTCAGAGAAATTTAAATGTTTTTTACCGTCTTTTACGTGGTCTGACAACCAATAAGAAACTGGCGCAATATTATTATACCAAGGATATGCTGTGGTGTTACTATGACAGTCATAACAACTAGTTGCTAGTATTTTTTGTACTTCTTTAGACGGGTTTGTTTCTGTTAAAAAGGCAGTTTTTAAATCTGTTTCTGAGCTATTTTTTTCTGGTCTGTAAAATTGCATTGCAATTAAAATAACTAGTAAGGCAAGTAATATTTTTTTTAGTAATTTCATCAATCTAAAATTTATAACAAGCAAAATACAATTTTTTGTGACTAAAACAGAATTATATTTGTGGTTAAAAAGTAGTGTAAATCACTCTAGAGAAAAAAGACAACAAATTTCTGGTGTTATTTTAAAAGAGCCTAGTTTGGTTACAGATTTACTTAGTATTGTTTTAAACGTAAACGATCCTATTTCTTGTAAAGCTGCCTGGGTATTAGAGTTTGCTTTTAAAGAGAATAATAGCATTATTTTTCCGGTAATTACTACATTTTTAAACGGATTAAAATCTTTAAAATTAGAATCTAGTATTAGACCTTGTGCTAAAATTTGTGAAATTTTGATGTTACAATATTTCTCAAAAAAAGAAAACTCCATTCAACAAACACTCAAAACTAAACATCTAGAACTAATTACTTCTGCTTGTTTTGACTGGTTAATTGGCGACCATAAAGTTGCTACACAAGCCTACTCAATGACAAGCCTATTTCTACTAGGAAAAAAGTATGCCTGGATACACCCAGATTTACGTAGTGTATTAGAAAAAAATTACAATACAGGAACTGCAGCATACAAAGCTAGAGCCCGTTTAACGTTGGCAAAAATTAAATAATCCCTTTTTTAGTTTGATGTTATTTTGGTTTTAAAACTGATACATAAAACAGCTTAACTAATAGGCATATAAGTCAACTTTTAATTACCTTTGCTGCTTTTAAAAAATCAATACAAAAACAGATGTCTTTAAACCAATTAAATGCTATTTCTCCTATAGACGGAAGATACAGAAACAAAGTTGATGCTCTAGGTCCTTTTTTCTCTGAAGAAGCATTGATAAAATACAGAGTTAGAGTAGAAATTGAATATTTTATTGCTTTATGCGAAATTCCGTTACCGCAATTAGAATCTTTTGATACTGCTTTGTTTGAAAACTTACGTTCTATTTACAAAAACTTTTCTACTGAAGATGCACAAGCTATTAAAGAAATAGAAAAGGTTACCAACCATGATGTAAAGGCTGTTGAGTACTTTATTAAAAAAGAATTTGACAAGTTAGGTTTAGAAGAATACAAAGAGTTTATACACTTTGGTTTAACATCGCAAGACATTAACAACACTGCTATACCGCTTTCTATAAAAGAGGCAATGAACGAGGTTTACGTTCCTATGTATTTTGATGTTGTAGAAAAATTAGAAGAATTAGTTACAGAATGGGCAGAGGTTTCTATGCTTGCAAGAACCCACGGACAGCCAGCTTCTCCAACTCGTTTAGGAAAAGAAATAGAGGTTTTTGTGGTTCGTTTAAAAGAACAATTTAATTTATTAAATGATGTACCAAGTGCGGCTAAATTTGGTGGTGCTACTGGTAATTTTAATGCACATAAAGTTGCCTACCCTAATATTGATTGGAGAGCATTTGGACAACAGTTTGTACAAGAAAAGTTAGACTTACAACACTCTTTCCCAACTACACAAATAGAGCATTATGACCATATGGCGGCTTTGTTTGATACGCTTAAGCGTATAAATACTATTATTATAGATTTAGACAGAGATTTTTGGACATATGTGTCTATGGATTACTTTAAACAAAAAATTAAAGCTGGTGAAGTTGGTTCTTCTGCCATGCCACACAAAGTTAACCCTATAGATTTTGAAAACTCTGAAGGAAACTTAGGTATAGCTAACGCCATTTTTGAGCACTTATCTGCCAAATTACCTATCTCTAGATTACAAAGAGATTTAACAGACAGTACTGTACTTAGAAACGCTGGTGTACCTTTTGCACACACTATAATTGCTTTTGGTTCTACTCTAAAAGGATTAAATAAATTATTGTTAAACAAAGAAAAGTTTGAGCAAGATTTAGAAAACAATTGGGCTGTAGTTGCAGAGGCTATACAAACTATTTTACGTCGTGAGGCTTACCCTAACCCTTATGAAGCATTAAAAGGTTTAACTAGGACAAACGAAAAAATTAATCAGAAATCTATAGCTAACTTTATAGATACTTTAGAAGTTTCTGATGCTATTAAAACTGAATTAAAAGCTATTACACCAAGTAACTATACTGGTATTTAATAGCCGCTTATTTAATAACTTATATAAAGCAAAAACCCATCAATATTTAAATTGATGGGTTTTTATATTTCTTAACTATTTGCTTAACGCTTAATAAGCAACCTTGCTTTTTGCGTTATACCATTTACTCTTACTTTTAAAAAGTATTTTCCGCGTCTTAAATAACTTAAGTTGTACGTTAAGTTAGATTTTCCTGCTCTAAGCTTTTCTTGTGAACTAAAGACTTTTCTACCATAAAAGTTATAGATAACAAAGTCTGCTCTAGTTTCTATATTACTATTTAATTGAATATTTAAATAGTTTCTGAACGGATTTGGATACAATCTTAAATTTGTAATAGACACCTGCTCTACTGCATCACAAGCACCTAGGGTTGCTCCATAATACTTTATAAAAACTGCTGCTGCCCATTTAGACATACAGTACGATTTTCCTCTGTAGCAAACCTCAACTCCTGGCCTGTACGCATTACCACACCTTACATCTTCTACTTCTACTGTAACATCTGCAGTAGCAGAACATCCATTAGCATCTGTAACAGTTACAATATATGTTGTTGTAGCCTCAGGACACGCTTTTATGTCTTGTGTTGTTTCTCCGTTACTCCATTCGTAACTGTAAGGAGCTACACCACCTTTAATATTATTAACACTTAGTGTAGTACAAGAGTCAAAACCTAAGTAAACTTTAGTGTCGTCAGAAACAGAAACCGTTATTGCCTCTGGTGCTGTAACACTAAATTCTTCAGTAACCTCATTTCCTAAAGCATCTGTAACAATTACACTGTGCGTACCAGCTTCTAAGTTTGTTGCTACTTCAGTAGTGTCACCATTACTCCAGTCATATGAATATGGTTTTGCACCACCTTCTATAGCTACTGTAGCAGTACCATCTGTAGCAGAACCACAAGTAACATTTGTTGTAGATATACTTACTAGTTCTAGGCCCTTTAACTGAAAACGCGCAGATACCGGAAAGTGATCTGATACTGTGTTTGGGTAATCACTATCATAAAACTCATAATGTACACGTACAGATTCTGCTATATAGTTGTCATTTAACTCGTTTGTAATAGTAATATGATCTATCATATTTTCTCTAAAAACATACGATCTAAAATCCTGATTACTTAATGTTTTTGAAACTATATTATAATTAACCTCATCTGTTGCATAAGCATTAAAACTAGATGTTGTAGTTGTTGTAATATCTGCAACTGTTGTATCTACATCATCATTATAATCACCTAATAAAATAAGTTTTTTATCTGCATATTGTACATCTAAAGTATCTTTTAATACCTCAACATCATACTTACGCATATCATATCTACCTTGTGCATCTGTACCACTGTTAGCCCTTGCGTGCAATGCTACCACATTTATTTGCTCTATAGTACCATTAATGGTTACATCTGCTGTCATTAAAAATGGTAAACGCCCACTAGCATAAAAACGGTCTGTTGTACTTGGATAATTTACCAAAGCAGAATCATCTCCACCATTGTATAATGGATGAATAGTTTGTAATAATACTTTTGTGTCTACTACATTTACAGTTGACGTATTGTAAATAAATCCTAATTTTTGACTAACACCTGAATCGTTAGGTCTAGAAACTGCCGGTGAAAGTACATAGTCATAACCAGGAAGTTCACTTACCATTTGAGCAAATAAAACCTCATCTGCAATTTCTTCTACAGCATAAATATCTGCGTTTAATTTTTTAATTATAGACTTTGTACTGTCTTTCTGTATTGCATCAGACATTGGGTTACCAGCTGCTGGCGAGTTTGCTTCATCTCCAAACCACTCTATATTCCAAGCTACAACATCTAATGTTTTGTCTTTTCCTATTTGTACAGGAATTGTTGGTGGCACATATTCTCCTGCACAAGGCATATCTTCTGCAGATCTTGGTAGTAACTGGTAATTTTCATAAAAACGACCAACTACACCTGTTATTTCTGTACATATATTAGGCTGACCTAAACCAACTATAGCTTCTACATCGTTATCTATTCTTAAAGATCCGTTACCAGATGCATCTGTTATAGTGTAGTTAGAATTTCCGAACAATATATCTCCTGGCTTAGGAAAAGTAGGATTAATAACTTTTACTAATTCTGCCGGATGATTAGCCAACTCTACCAAAGTAATAGTTACTGGCTCTATTGTATTTGTAGGTATACCATTATTTTCTACATTGGTAACTGTTGCTATTTGTAATTGATCATTAAAAGCAGATCTTGTACCTGTTACAGTAATAGAATCACCTACCGTAAAAACACCATCTCCGTGTACCAACTCATCAAAAATAGCAATTGCTCCTGTTGTATCTTGTATATAAGCAGAACCAGCAAAAGCATCTGCAACCGTTAACACTCCTGTTACAGTAACCACTTCTCCGTCTGCTACATTTCTTGCCTCTGCAATACTAATAACTGCTGGTGGTGGTATAACAGCTCCGTTTTCTGTACCTGGAGACGGTATAGCTTGTGTATACGTTGTTGTGTTTCTTGCTCCGCCTTGTCCGTTTGGGAAACGTTGTGATGAATGTCCGTCTTTATTTCCTAATTCATCTTCGTTAATTTGAGCTTCACCTGGGTTTAAAAGAACTAATAATTCTGTAGCATCATTATCGTTAGTATCATACACCAAGGCATCTATTAAACCATTTGTGGTTACAGTCGCATTACTAAAGTCTGATGCATTACCTGCATATAAAGCAACTGCATCTGCACCATTTTGCAAACCATTACTAGGTATAACTAAGCTTACATTTGGCACATCTACATTACCCATTACAAAATAACCTTCTGCATTAGTTGCGTATCCATCTAAATCATAAGCCGCATAACTCTGGTTGTTAGAACCGTTGTAGTGTACTAAAACAAAACCATCTAAAGCTGTATTACCCTTACCACCGTCAAACAACTCTACAAACTCTTGTGTATCTGTACCTGCGGTATCTGCGTCTACCTCATTAATAACTAAGGTAATTGGCTCAGTAGCATTTGTGTTAGATGTTCCTGGTGTTGGTAAAGCCTGTACATAAGTAGCAGTGCTTAATGCAACTCCAGAACCATTAGTGTAACGTTGTAAAGAATGTGCATCTTTATCACCAGAGCCATCTTCATTTATTTGTGCCTCACCTGCGTTTAACAATACCAACAATTCTGCATCGTCACTATCGTTAGTATCATACACTAAAGCATCTAAAAGGTTTGCTGTACTTATTTCTGAATTGTTTGGAAAATCTGTAGCATCACCAGTATATAAAGCAACAGCATCTGCACCGTTTTGTAATCCGTTACTTGGTATTACAATATTTACATTTGGCACATCTACGTTACCAACTACAAAATATCCGTTTGCATTAGTTGTGTATCCGTCTAAATCATAAGCTGCGTAACTCTGGTTGTTAGATCCATTATAAAAAACCAACACTTTACCATCTAAAGCAGTATTTCCTGCTCCACCATCAAACAGTTCTACAAACTCTTGTGTATCTATACCTGCTGTATCTGCATCTAACTCATTTATTAATATTGATGCCTCTGCTGGTGGTACAACTACAACCTCTCCGTTTGCAGCTCCTGGTGTTGGTGCTTCTTGTGCAAAAGTAGAAGTGTTTTGTGCTCCTCCTGCTCCGTTTAATATACGTTGAGAAGAATGATTGTCTTTATCTCCTGCTCCGCCCTCATTTACCTGAGCTTCACCAGCGTTTAACAATACTAACAATTCTGCATCGTCACTATCGTTAGTATCATACACAACAGCATCAACTATATTATCTGTTGAGATTTCAGATCCGTTTGAAAAATCTGAAGCATCACCAGTATATATTACAACTGCATCTGCACCATTTTGTAATCCGTTACTTGGTATAACTAAACTTACGTTTGGCACATCTACATTTCCTATAACAAAATAACCATTAGCGTCTGTAGCGTATCCATCCAAATCATAAGCTGCATAACTTAAGTTGTTAGAGCCATTATAAAGAACCATAACAAGGCCATCTAAAGAAGTATTTCCTGTTCCACCATCAAACAACTCTACAAATTCTTGTGTATCTGTACCTGGTGTGTCTGCATCTATTTCATTTATTAAGATTGATGGAGTTACTGGTGTAGAAGAAGTTCCTTCCAAACGAACATCATCAAAACCTGCATAATCACTTCCTCCGTTTTGTTTTACAAATAACTGCAAACTTACTGAAGAAACCGTATTAGGAACTAAAGCTGTAATTTGCTCCCAACCTGTAGTGCTATACGGACTACCAACTGTTACAACTTGTACCCCTTGAGATGTACCATCGTGAAAAATTTCATAGCTAATTGTATCGCCATTAGTAACATCATAACCAACAACATTTACTGCAAATGATAAACTCACGTCTGTAAAAGCAGAAACATCTACAGTATCAAAAGTTAATGTACCGCCATCTGCTGTACCACAATTACCTTCTAAATCTCTAATTCCAAAAAAATTAGCACCTGTACTTGGTGTGCTTATTGATCCTACACTTGTAACCACATCCCAAACATCACTACCACCATCATTGCAATTATTTGGTGATGCTGTATAGTTCCAGTTATCTGTAGCAGTGCTCTCATATCCTTGAAAAACAATATAATCTCCTGTTGGTGGTGTAACCACTGTACCCTCTAAAGTTGTAACAGAAGCCGTATTACTATTTACAGATATGTTACCTGCTGCGTCTAACGCTTTTATAGTAAAAGTATACGTAGTTTCTGCAGTTAAGTTTGTTACTTGGTATGATGTACCGCTAACAACACCTGCTAAAGTAGTTCCATTAAAAATTTGATACGCTGTAACACCTACATTATCTGTAGCAGCATCCCAACTTAATAGTGTCTCTGTTTCTGTTGTGTTTGCTGCAACCAAATTTAAAGGTGCAGTTGGAGCTTCTGTATCTGAACTTGTATTGTTAAATCTGTTTTCTGCTTGTGGTCCTCCCCAAATAGCAGTTGCAAAAGCAGGATTATCTATAAAAGGGTTTCTATTTCCTTGTATTCCTTCTAACAATACATTTCTGTTAATTTCAACTTGAGAAACCGGATCTTGTGCATTCCACTCTAAAAAAATATCTGGAACATCTGCACTATACGTAGTTGCACCTGTACCTACTGCTGTTGGTAAACATTGGTTGCCGTAACGTATGTACATATACAATATCATTCTAGCAACATCACCTTTCCACTCATCTCCTGGATACCAATTGTTACCGCTCATTAAACCTGCATTACCACTACCAGCACCAAATGGGTGGTTATTACGTAATGAATTAAACTGCACGTCTGATGATCTTAAATGGTGAGCATCTGATCCCGGACCCGATGTTCCTAGATTAGGATTTCCTAATGATTTTGGAAAAACGTGTTCTCTGTTCCAATCGCCAACACCACCACCATTTCTGTTTTTACTTCTAGTACGGTCTGTAGTTGTGTTACCATCTGCATCATTATAACCATAAACTAACAATACATTATTAGAGTTTGCCGGATCTAAGTCTGTTTGTTTTAAAGCTTCCCACACGCCTGGTGTGTAACTTAGTACAGTATTTTGTGTTGTTGTAACTAAGTTTGATAAGTCGGTTTTTAAGTTACCACCTGTTTGGGTAACATCTGTTCCGTTGTAATAGGCTGGCACTTGACAGTAGCCTAAGGCTGTCAAAAGTAGCATTCCAATGGAAACGAATACTTTAAGGTAATTTTTCATCATTTTTTATATAGGTTTATTCCCCGTAAAACTACTACTAAATAAAACCAAAAAAAGTGCTCTAATATTAACTTATTATTAACGATTACTATTAATTGTTGATAACATTATCTACTGTTTTTGTTCTTTTAAATTTAAACAAAAAAAAGACCGCATATAGCGGTCTTTATATATTAAAAAACAAATTGTCTTATTTGTTAATTTGTACTTCGTGTGGGTAAGGAATTTCAATTTTAGCATTATCTAACGCTATTTTAGAGCCTTCAATAGTTGCAAAATATACATCCCAGTAATCCTCTGGCTTACAAAAAGGACGCACTGCTAGGTTTACAGAGCTATCTGCTAATTCCTCTACATTTACAGATGGTGCTGGGTCTTTTAATACTTTAGGGTTAGCTTGTAACATTTCTAAAAGCACTTGTTTTGCTTTTTTCATATCTTCACCGTAACCAATACCAACAGTAGTATCTACTCTCATTTTACCTTCTGCAGTATAATTAATAATGTTACCGTTAGCCATTGCACCATTTGGTACTATTGCTAATTTGTTTTGTGGTGTAATTAATTTAGTTGTAAAAATTTCAATCTCTTTTACAGAACCTAATACGCCTTGCGCCTCTACTAAGTCTCCAATTTTGTAAGGCTTAAAAATCATTATTAAAACGCCTCCTGCAAAATTACCTAAAGAGCCTTGTAATGCTAAACCAATAGCTAAACCTGCTGCTGCAATAACGGCTGCTAAACTTGTAGTCTCTACTCCTAGTGTAGAAATAACTGTAATGATTAAAAAGATTTTTAATCCCCAGCTTACTAGGTTTAGTAAAAACTTTTGCAAAGATTCATCGTAATTGCCTTTAGACATTACTTTTCTAACTACACCTACTAGCTTCTTAATAAGCCACGAACCAACAAGATAAATAATTATAGCCATTATAATTTTTGGGCCATAATCCATTACTTTCTCGATTGCTAAATTCATCCATTTTTCTGGATTCTCCATAATTGTTAATGTTTAAATAGTTAATGTTGGGTACAAGATATAAAATGTATCTAACATAAAAATAAATCTAGATTAACAATTACTAACATAAATGCTTTTTTTAATAAAAAACCCTGCTTAACAATGTTAAACAGGGTTTGTAACAAAATAAAAAGGTACTAATATTAACTTTTAAGCAACTTACCTAGGTCTTTAAATGCTCCTTCATCTACATTAGACTTTTCCATAGCACTAATAAATTTACCTAAATAAGCAGGATTCATATTATCTCCTACTACACGTATTAAGGCAAAACCTTTATCGTCTTTATACCCATAAACAATTACCTCGTCTATAGCATCTTCTTCTCCTGTAAACTTAACTACACCTTTTGCCATTTTAGAGTTAATTTTCATTAACTGAGTGTATTTTTTATTAGATAAAATTGAGTTTACTTTTGTTTTCTCTACTTTATATGACGCTACATTATCTGTAGTTTTATTAAAAGCTAAAACATTTACTTTTTTAATAGACTCTACTGCTTTTTTCTCTTCTGGAGATAAATCTGCCGATGCGATATTTAATATACTTGTAGGAATATCAAAAGAAATAAAGTTTTCGTTTTCATTACTATCTACATAATATTCTTGTAAGCTTTGACTAGAAGAACAAGAGCCTAATGTAACCAACAAGGTTAATGCTGCTGCTATATATTTTATACTATTTTTCATATTGATTGTTATTTAGTTGTGTAAATCATCAAGGCTAAAAAAATAGCCTTGATGATTGTAAATGTTATTACTTTTTAACTTCGTTTAATTGTTCTGGTAAGCCCATTTTACTTGTTAATGAACCTATTTTGTTTAAATCTATATCTCCTGTAATAGATACTAGAACGGTTTCTATTTTACGATTATCTATTTTAGCACCTTTTACATCACTTACAAACATTAAAAGTTCGCTTACATGATCTTCATCTTTACCACTTTTAATATAAAACTTAATATTAGCGTCTTTATCTTTTACACGCATTAGCTCCTCTAAAGATGCTGTTTTTAAGTAAGATTTCATTGTGGTAAGCATATCTGCTCCAATAGCTTTATCTTCTGTAATAAAAACTTTTAAGCTACTTATACTTTTTCCTATGTCAATAAAGTCTTGGGTATCTTTATCATCTACGTCTACATCTATCTTTGTTAATAGATTAAACATACTTTTATTTACAATAACAGATGATACGTTATCTAAATCTTCGAACTTGTCAAAAATTGACTGTGAAAACCCTGTAAATGGTAGTGCAGTTAGTACTGCTATAATTAATAATTTTTTCATAATTTAATTTTTAATTTGTTTTGTAAATCTTGTTTGTTGCTTCTTCAAATTTGTTAAGGTAAACCAGTTTTTCGGTGCCTTTGTTTAAGTTTTGAGCTATAAGGCTAAATGCTTTTTCAGTTTCTTGTAAAACGTATTCAGCTTCTTTTTGCTCACGGTAATCATTACCAAAATATATGCCTAATGCTAAAACTGCTACTGCTGCTACGGATAACCATTTATAATTTCTTTTTCTAGGTTTTAATGGTACCTGCTTGGTAAAAGTTTCTTCTTTGGCGTTAGAAAAATAAGTAAACATTGCTGTGTACTCTTGTAAATGCGGAGCAACATCACCCTTTAAAAAATAGGCTTTAATTGCTTCTTCCTCGGCAACCGTTGTGGTAGCCTCAAAATACTTTTCTAATAATTTTTCAATATTATGCAATTCCATAATTATGTTTTTCCATTAATTTTTGTCTCACTGTTTTTCTTGCTCTTGACAATGCAACTCTAACTGCTGCTGGTGTCATTTCTAGTAATTTTCCAATTTCGTCAAAACTGTACTGCTCTACATCTCTTAACTGCAGTGCCATTTTTTGCTGCTCTGGCAAACTCTCCATTATTTTCTCTACCCAATTAACACTATCTTGCGCTTCTACTTGGCGTTGTAAAGAAGAATTACTATCTGTATAATTACTATGTACCAACTTTAAATTACTTGCTTGTTTAGACTTTAAACGGTCTAGACAAAAGTTTTTTGTCATTGTCATAGCAAAGGCCTCTACATTAGAATACTCTTTCATTCGGTCGTTTTTAGACCATAATTTTAATAGTATTTCTTGGGTGGCATCTTCTGCTTCCTCTGTAGAAACAAGCAATCTCTTAGCTAACCTAAAGAGCTTATCTTTAAAAGGTAATACTACATTTAGAAATTCTGATTGTTTCATTTTTTAGTTTGGTTGTTGTTACAAACACTATTACTAGGTTTATATAAGCAAGACGACATAGAATGATTTTTGTTACAAAAAAATTTTTTTTTGTAAAAGATGTCAGTAATTTACAGCATTGTAAACCGACACACTATATATAACGTATGTAACATATACTTAATATATGTGTAAAATTATGGAACAATAGTTGCGACTAGCTATGTTCTTACACTAAATAAATAACTATTATGAAAAAAACAGTAATTCTATTATCTGGGTTGTTTTTATTTTTAACATCTTGTGATAAAAATGATGATGACGGAGGAGAAACACCAAAAGCAATAACTTTAAATAATGAAATAAACGAGTTTATCTGGAAAGGATTAAACCACTGGTACTATTGGCAACCAGATGTTACCGCTTTAGCAGACACTAAAGATGACGACCAAGATGCTTTTTACACATATTTAAATAACTACAGCACTCCTGAAGATTTATTTAAGGCTTTAAAATACGATGAAAAAGATGATTTCTCTTGGTTTATAGAGGATGTAGATACTCAATTAGCTAGTTTTAATGGTATTAGTACTACTTACGGTATTACTAGGGGGCCTTTAGTAAGAGTTGGTACAACTAATAAAGTAGTACAAGTTATTGGATCTGTTGCGGCTGGTTCACCTGCTGAGGCTGCAGGATTAAAGAGAGGAGATATCATTTCTACATTTGATGGTGGAGATTTAACTATTAATGAAGAAGGCAAATTAACAAGTCAATCTATTACTAATGTAAATAAACTGTACACTCAAGAAAGTGTAACTTTAGGTTTAGCTACTGTTTCTGAGACTGACGTAATAACACCAACTGAAGAAAAATCAATTACATCTGCAACCTTATCTATAAACCCTGTACACCATACTAGTGTTATAGAAGAGGGCGGACGTAAAATTGGATATATTGTTTATGAAGGATTTAAAGGATCTTACAACGGAGAATTAAACGATGCTTTTGGAGAATTAAAAGCTGCTGGCGTTAATGAACTTATTTTAGATTTTAGATACAATGGTGGTGGTTCTGTATTGACATCTGCACTATTAGCTAGTATGATTTACGGTGAGGCTACTGCGGAAACAAATACTGTTAATGGTGAAATTTTTGCAGAGTTAAAGTACAATGCAAAAAGAGACGCAGCCAATAGTAGCACGTATCCATTTTTTGAAGATGTTTTTTTATATGATAAAACTACTGGCGCATACACAGGGGCAACAGATATGAATAGGTTAACTGGTATTAGCAAACTTTATGTAATTGCTACAGGAAGAACAGCATCTGCCAGTGAAATGATTATAAACGGGTTAAGACCGTACGTAGATGTGAAAGTTATTGGTGAAAAAACCACTGGTAAAAATGAAGGCTCTATTACAGTTGTAGATGCTCCTGGTAACTCTAACACAGAACCGTACACAGATACAAACAACAGAAGTAGTAAGCATACTATTGGAATGCAGCCAATTGTTTTTCAAATTTTTAATAAAGAAGGATATAACGATTATGGAGATGGTTTTGTACCTGATGTAGAAATTAAAGAATACCAATATTACAAAAACATAAAACCTTTTGGTGATACCACAGAAGCTTTACTACGTGCTGCTTTAGATGATATGCTTGGTACAGCTGGTAAATTTGATTTACAAAAAGATACAAACGCAGCTAAAGTTACAAAAGGTGTTACATACCCTAAGTTTAGTTCAGAAATGTATATAATGCCAAATGATATTAAGCCTACTAGTAAATAGTTTAGCTTCAATAACTCGGTATTAAAAACAAAAAGGCTCACTAAATAGTGAGCCTTTTTTATATTGTATTACATCTAATTTATAAAGTAAGGTTTAACCCTAACCTTACGTTAGCTCCTTTTGTTGTAAAACCTAATATTTCTGTATACTCTTCATTTAACAAGTTACTTGCATTAGCAAATACAGTTAATTTGTTATTTATAAGTGTATGCGAGATGTATAAATCTAAAAGCGTGTAAGCGTGTAGGTTTACATTTGTAGCTGGGAAAGTTGCAAAATCAGAATCTGATCTATTACCTACCATTGTGTAATTTAAAGATGCGTTTGTACGGTCTGAAAAATTGTAGTTTGCAAAAGCATTTACTTTATGTTTTGGTAAACGTATACCTGCATCACCTTCTCTTTCTGTAAATGTATAATTTGCTCCAATATTTAAAGCGTTAACTGGTGTATAATCTAACTCTACTTCTACCCCTTTTGCTTCAATTGTATTTTCTGCATTGTCATAACCTGTTGCTCCGTAAAAAACAAAATTTTCTTCTTTTCTATTAAAATATAAAGCACTAACTCTTAATTTGTCATTTACTGCATATTCTAAACCACCCTCAATTGTACGGTCTTCTTCTGGATCTAAATCTGGATTAGCTCCAAAGTTACCAAATAACTGGTTTAAGCTTGGTGTAATGTAAGATGTTGCATAAGAACCCATCAGTTTAACATAACCATTTGTGTTTTTAATAACATAAGATGGGTTAACGTTGTAAACAAAATTAGAACCATACTCAGAATGGTTATTTAAACGAGCACCAACATTTAAGTTTAATCCAAAATCTGATACATATACAACATTAGCGTATGGATCTACAATAGAAAAATCTTGTACTTCTGCATATTCAGTTTCATCATTAATATAATTTAATCCTAAAACAGTATAAAAAGCATCATTAAAATTGTACTTGTTGTATACGTCTACTACTATGTTTTTGCCTTCATAAGCACTAGGAAAAGCAGATTTGTTTTCTGAGCTGTACTCACTGTAAGCACCATTAACAACAACAGAACCTTTATTATATTTATAAGTTGATGATAAGCCTGCTCTTTTTTGATCACTAACAAAAGAATAAGGAGCATCTAACATTCCAAAAGACTCATCATACTCACCACTATTTTTTGTTTGGTTACCATAAACATTCACAGAAAATTTATCAGAAAAAGCATATCCTAAATTTACATCTGTGCTGTAGTTAGAGAAATCATCTTTTTCATTCTCTGGAGTAACTATAGCAGATAACCCATCAGAATATCTGTTAGAAAAACCAACTTTATATGTAAACTTATCTAAAGTACCACTTATACGCGCACTATTGGCAAAATCATTAACATCAAAATTTTGATCTACTGCTGTTTGGTTTGTACCAACACTTGCCTGAAAATTACCCGAAATAGCATCTTTAGCTGCTTTTTTAGTAGTAATATTAATTACTGCGGTTGCTGCATTTGTTCCGTAAAGTGTACTTGCCGCTCCTTTAATAATTTCTATAGACTCTATATTTGCTGCGGTAAGTAATCTTAAATCGTACTCTTGCCCTACTGAAGATGGGTCTGACACCCTAACACCATCTACAATAACCAATACTTGTCTTCCTCTACCACCACGCGCAAATACACCTAAAACAGTACCTTGCCTACTTGTACTACCTGCAATAGAAAATCCACTTTTTGCGTTTATAATTTCTGCTACCGTTTTACCTTGATTTCTTTTTAGCTCTTCCGCTGTAATTTTAATCACTGTTTTACCAGAGTTTTCTCTTTTCAATTCAAAACGAGAATCACTTACTACAACTTCATCTAATTTTTGAACCTTTTGTTCTTCTTGTTCCTGTTGTGCCACAACAGTTGCACTAGCCAATACAGCCGCACATAAACCAATAATTTTTTTGTTCATTTTTGTGTTTCATTAATAAAAACGGGAGTAGAAATTATATTAATTTCTGCGTATGTCTGTACCCATACGTAAACTTTTATCCCGAAAGTTTAACATTAGTTGTTTTGAATATGGCAGGTCTCCTGACTTGCGTCTTTTTGCTCTCCTTCCCATCTTAATAAAATACAAGACAGTGGATCTGTAGTTACAAAAAGCATTTACCCTTGGTAAACTAAGCTTACAGTTGCGGGAACAGTTTTGGATTTGCACCAAATTCCCTTTTAATCTTACTACGCTATATAGTAGAACCAAAATTCGGCGCAAAAGTAATCCTTTTTACTCAATTTTTTTATTCAAATTTAAATTACACTACTTTTGGACTTTAATTCGCTATCGATGAAAATTTTAAAAATTGCCCTTTTTAGTTGTTTTTTAATACTTGCTTCTTGCAAAGAAAAAACACAACAACCATTGCCTACAACTACAGCAAAACCAACTAAAGCAAACCTTAGTTACGCAAAAGGTTTTAGCATAGAAAAGCAGGCAAATGGTATTACTATTTTAAAAATTACCTCTCCTTGGCCAAAAGCAGAATCTGCTTTTACATACGCCTTAATTCCTAAAGATAAAGCAGCCACAATTACCTTGAATAAAGATGATTATGACGCTATTGTAACTGTTCCTGTACAGAAGCTAGTTGTAACATCTACAACACACATACCGGCATTAGAGTCTCTTGGTGTTTTAGATAAATTAGTTGGTTTTCCTAACACAGATTATATCTCTTCTACTGCTGCCAGAACATTAATTAAAGAGGGAGAAATTGAAGAATTAGGCGTTAATCAATCTTTAAACACAGAAATGGTTATTGCATTAAATCCAGATGTTGTTGTTGGTTTTGGCATAGATAACAACAATAAAACATACAGTACTTTGCAACGCTCTAATATTCCTGTTGTTTTTAATGGCGATTGGACAGAGGAAACTCCGCTTGGTAAAGCAGAATGGATTAAGTTTTTTGCTCCGTTTTTTAATGCAGAGGCTAAAGCCGATTCAATTTTTAAAACTATTGAAACCAACTATAATGATGCCAAAGCATTAGCAAAAAAGGCAACTAACAGGCCAAGTGTTTTAACTGGTGGCTTGTATAAAGATTTATGGCACGTGGCTGGTGGAAAAAGCTGGATGGCTCAGTTTTTAAAAGATGCAAACGCTAATTATTTGTGGAGTGATTTGCAAGAAACTGGCGGTGTTGGTTTAAGTATAGAAAGTGTTTTTGACAAAGCTGGCAAAGCCGATTTTTGGATATCACCATCTAGCAACTCTAGTTACAAACAAGTAGCAGAATCTAGTGCGCATTATACTCAGTTTGATGCATATAAAAATAAAAAAATATATACTATTACTTTAGTTAAAGGAGAAACTGGCGGTGTCTTGTTTTTTGAGCTTGCTCCTAACAGGCCAGACTTGGTTTTAAAAGACCTAATTTCTATTTTTCATCCAGACGTTTTACCAGAATATAAGACTACATTTTTTAAACCTCTACAATAGTGTTGCATCAAAAAAAATACACATTAGCATTTATATTATTACTTGTTTTACTTGTAATATGTTTTTGCATTAGCATAAGTTTTGGGTCTGTTACTATACCTTTTACAGATACTATAAGTGCTATTTTTGGAGGCGACTTGCAAAAAGAATCTTGGGGCTATATTATTAGAAATTACAGAATACCAAAAGCAATAACCGCCATATTAACTGGTAGTGGCTTGGCTTTAAGTGGTTTGTTAATGCAAACATTGTTTAGAAATCCGCTTGCAGGACCTTTTGTTTTGGGTATTAGTTCTGGTGCTAGTTTAGGTGCTGCTATTTTAATTATGGGAGCTTCCCTCTTTTCTGGTGTTTTTACATTTGGCGTTGTAAATAATGTAACTTTAGCCATAGCATCTAGCACAGGTAGTTTTCTTGTTTTATTAGCGGTAATGATTGTTGCCGCTAAGGTAAAAGACACTATGGCACTTTTAATTATTGGTTTAATGTTTGGTAGCATTACCGCTGCAATTGTTAGTGTGTTATCATATTTTACAGATGCAGAGCAATTACAACAGTATATTTATTGGTCTTTTGGTAGCCTTGGTAATTTATCTTGGTCACAATTAGGTTTGCTAGGAGCTATAGTTGGTACAGGAATCATTATAAGTATTTTTACCATAAAATCTTTAAATGCTTTTTTATTGGGCGAAAACTATGCGCGTAGTCTAGGAGTACATATTAAAAAACAACGTTTTTTAATTATTGTAGCAACAGGTTTGTTAGCTGGTGGTATTACTGCTTTTGCGGGTCCTATTGCTTTTATAGGTTTGGCTGTACCACATTTAACCAGACAAGTATTTAATACTACAAATCATAAAACACTAATACCAGCAGTACTACTTTACGGAGCCATTTTAATGCTCCTGTGCGATACTATTGCGCAATTACCATCTAGCGCTTATGTATTACCTATAAACGCTATAACCTCTATTGTTGGTGCGCCTGTAGTAATTTGGTTGTTAATACGTAAAAAGAAAATGGTATTTTAGAATATTTAAAATAAAAGACATCAAAAAAGAACAACAACATATAGCCCTAAAAGTAACAAGCCTAAGCATAGGTTACAGCTCTAAGAAACAACAAAATGTTATTTCTAAGTATATTAATTTTGCTTTAAAAAAAGGAGAGTTAACGGCTATTGTTGGGGTAAACGGCATAGGAAAGTCTACTTTGCTACGTACTTTGGGTAATGTACAACCTAAACTTGGTGGTAGTATTAGTGTTGATACTATTGAAATTAACGACTACAAACCAGGACAATTAGCTGCCAAAATAAGTGTTGTGTTAACAGAGAAAATAGCCTCTAAAAACTTAACTGTTTTAGAAGTTATTGCTTTAGGAAGACAACCATACACCAATTGGATTGGTACGCTTACGAATACTGACAAAGATAAAATTACAGAGGCCATTTCTTTAGTACAAATTGAAGAATTGCAGCATAAAAAATGTTACGAACTTAGTGACGGACAATTACAAAAAGTAATGATTGCAAGGGCGTTGGCACAAGACACCTCTATTATTTTATTAGACGAACCAACATCTCACCTAGATTTGTACCACAAGGCAACTATTTTAAAACTATTAAAAAATATAGCCCACAAAACCAAAAAAACAATATTATTTACAACCCACGAAATTGAAGTTGCTTTGCAATTGTGCGATAAAATTTTAATTCTAGATAAAAACACTAGTCATTTTGGTACACCAACAGATTTAATAGCGACTAAAAAATTTAATGCATTGTTTCCTGAAGACACTATAGTTTTTGATGAAAATACCGCTAGTTTTAAGGTTGTTTAGTTTCTTAACAAACACTTTATAAAACTGAAAATAACTTTTTTGCCATTAGATGTTAATTACTTCTATTAGGCTTTAAAGAAAACAACAAACAAAACCTTTATCTTTACTTTTTTATAGACACTATACACCCTATGACCGATTTTTTGATATACTTTTTAGTTGCAGTTATATGCCTTGTTGCTGGTTACTTTTTAGGAAACTACATTCAGAACCTAAAAACAAAATCTAGCCAAAGTGCCATATTAGAAAGAGAATCTATTCTAAATCAGAATTTAACAACTTTAGAAAATAAAGTTGTCTCTTTAGAGGACGAAAAAAATACGTTACGCGAAGAAAAAGAACAACTTAGTAACCAAATTACTAGGTACCAAGCAGATTTAGAAAATCTTCAGCTTAAAAATACAGAGCAAAAACAAGAAGTAGAACAGCTTCAAGAAAAATTTACTAAGGAATTTGAAAACTTAGCAAATAAAATTTTAGATGAAAAAAGCACAAAGTTCACAGAGCAGAATCAGGTAAACATCAAAAATATTTTACATCCACTACAGGAAAAAATTCTATTGTTTGAGAAAAAAGTGGATGAAAGTCAAAAAGAAAATATTAGTATACATTCTGCCTTAAAAGAACAGCTATTAAACTTACAAAGTCAGAACCTTAAAATTACCCAAGAAGCAGAAAACTTAACTAAAGCCTTAAAGGGTGATAGTAAAATGCAAGGTAATTGGGGAGAATTGGTGTTAGAACGTGTATTAGAAAAATCTGGATTAGAAAAAGACAGAGAATACAGCGTACAACAGAGTTTCACCAGAGAAGATGGCTCTAGAGTACTACCAGATGTTATTATTAATTTACCTGATAACAAAAAAATGGTGGTAGATTCTAAAGTATCATTAACTGCCTATGAGCGTTTTGTAAATGCCGATGATGAAACCGAAAAAGAGAAGTTTTTAAAAGAACACATTATTTCTTTGCGCAAGCACGTAGACCAATTATCTGCCAAAAAGTATGAAGATTTATACGAAATGGAGAGTCCAGATTTTGTATTACTTTTTGTACCAATAGAACCTGCTTTTGCTGTTGCTATTAATAACGATAACAACCTTTACAACAAAGCTTTTGAGCAGAATATAGTAATTGTTACACCTGCTACCTTATTAGCTACACTGCGTACTATAGATACTATGTGGAATAATGAAAAGCAACAGCGTAATGCCATAGAAATAGCCAGACAAGCTGGTGCTTTATATGATAAGTTTGAAGGTTTTGTTGGTGACTTAACCAAAGTTGGTAAAAAAATGGATGAGGCTAAAAATGAATACAAAGGGGCTATGAACAAATTGGTAGAAGGCCGTGGAAACATTATTACATCTATAGAAAAGCTTAAAAAAATGGGCGCAAAAGCAAAAAAATCTATTCCAGAGCCTATATTAAAACGTGCTCTTGATAATCACGAAGATCTTAAATAATTAAACACACAATAACCATATAACTTTACCTAATGAAAAAAGCTTTAGCAATTACCATATTAATTATAATTGCTGCATTTGCAGCCATATATGCATTTATCTACTATGTGCCAATTAGTGAAGGTTATAGATCTGGTGAGTTAATTAAATTTAGCCACAAAGGTGTAATTGTAAAAACTTGGGAAGGAGAAATTAGTCAAGGTATTTCTGGAGCACAAATATTTTCTTTTTCGGTTTTAGACAAAGACACAGATATTATAGAGAAACTAAAAGACTACCAAGGTAACTATGTAAAAGTAACTTATGTAGAACGCTATGCTACTTTTGCTTGGTTGGGTGATACTAAATATTTTATTACAGAGGTAACAAAAGAACAATCTCCACACGTTAGAAACTAAATATATGAGCGAATTTAAAACAGTAAACGAATCTAAAGTTTCTATAACTGAGTTAATGTTACCTGCGCACTCTAATTTTGGCGGCAAAGTACACGGTGGTTACATTTTAAACCTTATGGATCAAATTGCTTTTGCTTGTGCATCTAAACACTCTAGGAGTTATTGTGTTACAGCATCTGTAAACAGAGTAGATTTTTTAAATCCTATAGAGGTTGGTGAGTTGGTAACTTTAAAAGCATCTATAAACTACACAGGAAGAACCTCTATGGTTGTTGGCGTTAGGGTAGAATCTGAAAATATTACCACTGGTGTAAAAAAACATTGCAACTCATCATACTTTACTATGGTTGCTAAAGACACACACGGTAAAAGCCTAGTTGTACCTGGATTATTAGTAGAAGATAAACAAGGTATACGTAGGTTTGCACGTAGCATTAGACGTAAAGAACAAGCCTTTAAAAGAAATAACACGTTTGAATCATCAAACTTTAAAATAGAAGATTTTTTAGACTCTTTAGAAAAAGAAAACGTAAAGATACTATTAAAGTAAGCTTTACAAATATGCGCTAAAACCTAGCAAATATAAACTAGCGTTTACATATGTAAATGGTAACATATACATTTATCTTAAATTAAAAGATTAAATTTTATGCAACAGTTTATAATTAATACAAAGGCTACGTACATTAAAAATATATTACTTACAGAATCTAAAGTTAGACTCTCTGATGAAGACTATAAAACGTTAGAAGCTTTTAATACTGAGTTAGACTCAGATAAAAAAGGGCTACTTAACACGCAACATACTTTTACATATACAGATATTATAAAAATTGTTCCTTTTAAGGAAGATAAGGGCTTTCAAGTATTTTTTATAGAAAAAGGGAAAAATGAAAAAGCGTATTTAGATTTTACATCAGAGGAAGAATACCAAAACACCTTAAATACATTAGTTTCTAAAACAAATTTATCTAAAAACAAAGTTCAGAAAAAAACTAAAGCTTGGGTTAAACCAGCTTTATACAGTTTGGTTGTGGCATTACTAACTTTTGCTTTATATGATAGTGCCCTAAAATTAGAAGCTGGTGAAAACGTTGCTGTATCTGGATCTAGAAGAGGTTTAAAAAAAATATTGATATCAATTTCTGAGTCTTTAGGAGCTACCAATAGTCTAATTCTTGGAAGCGTTATTACACTGGCATTTATATTTTTTGCTGTTAAGGCATACAAAAAAAGTAACATAGAACAGGAAGTTTACAATTAAATGAACATCAAACCAAAAACACCATTATTAATCTAATAGTATCTAAAAATTAATTCTATTTTTATCACTTAAAGAAAAAAGTAACAGCCTACCATTTTATGAATAAGTTAAAGTTTATTATAACATTTTTGTTGTGCTCCCTGATATATACGGGTTTAAAAGCTCAACAATCTCCAAAAAAGCTTTTTGAAGCCAGAGAATTTGAAGCTGTTATAGATACACTTACCAAAAAAAGTGAGTTTAAAGAACTTAATTTAGATGAGTTATTTTATATAACAAAGTCCTACGGAAGAACCAGACAGTATTCTAATGGCTTGGTTTTTTCTAATAAAATGACGGAAAAAGCTATGAAACTAAAAGATACTACCAATTTGGTTAGAGCTTTTAATTTAATGGCAGAAAACCTTATTGACTTAAATGATATTACAAAAGGAATTGAATATTGTGAAAAAGTAGCTCCTGTTTTTAGAGAAAAAGATTCCATTGAGTTTCAAAAACTGTGTTTTAAATGGGGTATGATGTATTACCATAATAACCAATACAAAAAAGCTCATGATATTTATAACAACATAACACTACCAAAGTATAGGAAGCTTTCACTATTTACCAATAACTATGCTCTAACTTTAATGGGTTTAGAAAAATGGGATGAAGCAATTGTTTATTTAAAAAAGTCTATAAAAAAATCAAAAAATAACCGTAGTGTACACTATTCTAATATTGGTTTTGCATATTTAAAACAAGAAAAATATAAAGAAGCAGAAGTATATTTAGACTCTGCCGTTACTTCTATATCTGACAATACATCACTTTACAACCAAAAAAGTATCTATTCTCACTACTTTTTAATGTATAAAAATCAAAATAATGTAGAAAAAGCTGTAACTTATTTAGCTAGAATTGAAAGTTTAAACGAAGCTATTTTTAAGCAAAAAATTAGTGAAAAAATAAAAGCCTTAGAAACATCATCTAAACAATTAGAATTTGCCAACACCAGAGAAACTACTTTAAAAAAACAAGTTAAAATTATAGATAACAGGTTAGCTTTAGCCGAAAAACAAAAAATTTGGGGTGCTTTTATACTTGTTATACTAGTTGTAGTATTGTTTGCTGTGCTATTTATTTTTAAATACCGTAACATTATAAATGCACACGTACAAATACAAACGGAGCAAAGGTTGTTACGTTCACAAATGACTCCGCATTTTATATTTAATAGCTTGTCTGTTATACAAGGAATGATATTAAATAAAGAAGATAAAAAAGCCATTATTTACTTATCTAAATTCTCTAAACTATTACGTATAATTTTAGAAAACTCTAGAGAAAAACTTGTGTCTTTAAAAGAAGAGTTACAAGCATTACAGAACTATATTGACTTGCAAAATATGAGTAGAGAAAATAGTTTTAAGTATACTTTAAAGATTGATGAAAATATAGATACATCTATCATTTCTATACCTCCAATGTTAATGCAGCCTTTTGTAGAAAATGCTATTGAACACGGATTTAATAATAATTTTGAAAATGCAGAAATATCAATCTTTATTCACTTTAAAGATTCTAAACTTAGCTGTATTATTATAGATAA
Organism: Cellulophaga sp. RHA19; assembly: GCF_002813425.1. NCBI lineage: Bacteria > Pseudomonadati > Bacteroidota > Flavobacteriia > Flavobacteriales > Flavobacteriaceae > Cellulophaga > Cellulophaga sp. RHA19. The sequence continues at coordinate 2,281,175 of NZ_PHUL01000001.1, read as the reverse complement.
TGGCTTAGGTATAAATAAAACAAGTACTAATAAAAGGAAGAGTAAAAAATCAGTATCTACCCAAATATCTGCAGAACGTTTAAAAATTATGTCTAAAGAGTTAAGAGTTGAAACAGGCTTAACCATAGAAGACAGATCACAATTTAATGAACAAGGTACAATAGTAACACTTACTTTGCCTTACAAAATAGAAAAAGAAGATGCTTAAAGCTTTAATTGTAGAAGACGAATTATATATTAGAAAAGGATTATTGGCAATGATAACCTCTCTAGATAAAGAAGTTACCATTTTAGGTGAATGCGAATCTGTAAAAGAAGCTGTAGTTGTTGCTAACGCTTGTAAACCAGATCTTATTTTTTTAGACATTAATCTATTAGATGGTAATGCGTTTGATTTTTTAGAGCAAACTACAAATTTAAGCTACAATGTTATTTTTATTACTGCTTATGAACAGTATGCTTTGCAAGCACTAAAAAACGGAGCGGTAGATTATATTTTAAAACCTGTAGATATAGATGAGTTAGAAGCCGCTATTGATAAGGCTATAGACAGTAATGTAGAAATAGCTAATGAACAATTGGAAATTGTAAAAAGTGAAATGCTAGAACGTAAAAAAGAAAAGTTAGTTTTGCGTTTACAAGAAGGCCTACAGGTAATTGAGTTTAGGTATTTAACACATTGCAAATCAGACAAAGGTTACACTACCTTTTATTTAAGTGATGGTAAATCTTATATAGCATCTAAACCAATAAAGGAATTTGAAAATCAGTTTCCTGAAAAAAACTTTATGCGTACGCATCAATCATATGTTGTAAATTTAAGTTTTATAGACAAATATGATAAAAACGGTTATATTTTTCTAAAATCTGGAGAAAAAATACCTGTTTCTGCACGTCGTAAAAATGACTTTGTAGAACGCTTACTTAATCAATAAGTAAAATTAGATTAACACCATAATATACCGTTTTACATTAAATACATACTAAAGCAACACAAAAAGGCTCAAATCTAAACGAATATAAGTTAATTTAGAGCGGATATATATTCAGAGAAAGTTACACTAAACTTAGACTGTATTTTAGCATAAAAATAAGTATCCAATTAAGTTTTAATATAGATACCAAACAACTATTTATTATGAAAAATACAAAACAATTTAAATTGTTTGCATTGTGCACTGTAATACTATTAAGTATTGTCTCTTGTGGAACAAAAACCGAATTAAAAGATGAAAAACTAAGTAGTTTTATGCTTGGTGGTATTTATTTTATTCACGGATATGGTGGATCTAGTGATGTAGAATCTATGATGACCAATGCTGGTTACTCTACAAATGAGGAGTTAGTTGTTGGCTACAAAGAAATATTTGAATTTCCTTTTGAAAAATCTGATAGCTCTGGTGCAAAAAGAGTATTAAAAAATGCTTGGGGTATAACTAGTAAAGAATCTTTATTAGAAACTTTAGAAGATTTAAAAACAAGAGATTACGCATACAAGTCTTGGGACTATGCTAGAATTACTAACAATGTAGCAATGGGCTACTCTGCAAACTTTTTAACAAAAGAAGAATCTACAGCTATTTTAGCAGATGTATTAGCTATTGCCAAAACTAAATATGACAATTGGGATACTTATTATGAAGATTTTGATAAAGGACGTAAAGACTGGAATGCTGATGACCCAGAAAAAGAATCTTTTGAAACACTAGCTAAAACAATTACTAAAGGAGAAAAGTCTATCTACAAAATACTTCCTTTAAATAATTAAAAAGCATACAGTATTAAAAATGCAACACTACCCCCACTTTGGGACGAGGAATTTTTCCTCTCCCTGTTGGGGTTTATTTATTACTAAAAAAAAATCCCTATTAGAATAAATCTAATAGGGATTTTTTATAATTAAATCTATTGCTTATTTACTTAAATACATTTTACGTCTTGCATATAAGTTATAAAAATCATCGTCTTTTAAACTATCTATAAATAAAATACTTTCTCCTGTACTCTTCATCTCTGGACCTAAGTTTTTATTTACATTAGGAAACTTATTAAAAGAGAATACTGGTTGCTTAATTGCAAAACCTTCTAACTGAGGGTTAAAATTAAAGTCTTTTACTTTTTTATCTCCTAACATTACTTTAGTAGCATAATTAACGTAAGGCTCTTTGTATGCTTTTGCTATAAAAGGTACCGTTCTAGAAGCTCTAGGGTTAGCTTCTATAATGTAAACCATATCATCTTTAATAGCAAATTGTATGTTTATTAAACCAACCGTATTAAGTGCTAAAGCAATTTTTTTAGTATGATCTTTTATTTGCTGCATTACAAACTCCCCTAAGTTAAAAGGAGGCAATGTAGCATTAGAATCTCCAGAATGCACACCACATGGCTCTATATGCTCCATAATACCAATTATGTAAACATCTTCGCCATCACAAATTGCATCTGCTTCTGCTTCTATTGCTCCATCTAAATAATGATCTAATAATAGCTTATTACCTGGTATAGATTTTAATAGGTTAACAACGTGCTCCTCTAACTCTGCTTTGTTAATTACAATTTTCATTCCCTGACCTCCTAATACGTAAGATGGTCTAACTAACAAAGGAAAATCTAACTCGTCTGCTAGTGTCAATGCCTCATCAGCAGTTTCTGCTATACCATATTTTGGAAAAGGAATATTATTTTCTAATAACATTTTAGAGAAATTTCCTCTGTCTTCAGCTAAATCTAGAGACTCAAAACTAGTTCCTAATATTTTTATACCGTATTTAGATAATTTTTCAGCTAGCTTCAATGCTGTTTGTCCACCTAGCTGTACAATTACACCTTCTGGTTTCTCATGCTGAATAATATCATAAATGTGTTCCCAAAAAACAGGCTCAAAGTATAATTTATCTGCAGTATCAAAATCGGTAGAAACCGTTTCTGGGTTACAGTTAATCATAATTGTTTCATAACCACACTCTGCAGCTGCTAAAACACCGTGCACACAACAATAATCAAATTCTATACCTTGCCCTATTCTGTTTGGTCCAGAACCAAGTACAACAATTTTCTTTTTATCGGTAACAACACTATCATTTTGTACATAGCGCTTACCATCTGGTGTTTCAATTTCTGCTTCAAAAGTAGAATAGTAATATGGTGTCATTGCTTTAAACTCTGCAGCACATGTATCTACTAGTTTAAATACTCTGTTAATGCCTTGAGCAGAACGCTTTGTATGTACTTCACTCTCATAACAGTCTAACATATGCGCTATTTGCCTATCTGCAAAACCTTTTTGTTTAGCTTCTAACAATAACTCTCTTGGTAAACTCTCTACTGTATATTTAGAAATTTCTTTTTCTAGGTGATGTAATTCTTCATACTGACGTAAGAACCACATATCTATTTTAGTAATTTCATGAATTCTACTCAATGGAATACCCAATTGTATTGCATCGTATATTACAAAAACCCTATCCCAACTTGGCACAGTTAGTTTTTGTATAATTTGATCGTAATCTTTATATCCTTTACCATCTGCTCCTAAACCATTACGTTTAATTTCTAATGATTGTGTTGCTTTATGCAATGCTTCTTGAAAAGAACGTCCTATACCCATAACTTCACCTACAGATTTCATCTGTAATCCTAAAGTTCTGTCAGATCCCTCAAACTTATCAAAGTTCCAACGTGGTATTTTTACAATAACGTAATCTAAAGTAGGCTCAAATAAAGCAGATGTAGATTTTGTAATTTGATTATCTAACTCATCTAAGTTGTAACCAATAGCTAATTTAGAAGCTATTTTTGCAATTGGATACCCAGTTGCTTTAGATGCTAATGCCGAAGATCTAGATACCCTTGGGTTAATTTCTATTGCAATAATATCTTCTTTTTCATCTGGACTAACAGCAAATTGCACGTTACAACCACCTGCAAAGTCACCAATACTACGCATCATATGTATAGCCATATCTCGCATTCTTTGGTAAGTACTGTCAGATAATGTCATAGCAGGAGCTACAGTTATAGAGTCTCCTGTATGTATCCCCATAGGATCCATATTTTCTATAGCACATATAATTACTACGTTATCATTTTTATCACGCAATAACTCTAACTCATATTCTTTCCAGCCCAATAAGGCCTTATCAATCATTACTTCATGAATAGGAGAAATTTCTAACCCTACACTAAGTAACTCATCAAAATCTTCTGGCTTATACACTATAGAAGCTCCTGCCCCACCCAAGGTGTAAGAAGCTCTAATTACTAATGGAAAACCAAATTCTTGTGCTATTTCTTTACCCTTTAAAAAAGAAGTTGCAGTTGCTTGCGGTGCCATACCAACACCAATTTTTAACATTAACTCTCTAAATTTTTCACGATCTTCTGTGATATTAATAGCGTCAATATCTACACCAATAATCTCAACATCAAAATCTTCCCAGATTCCCTTTTCATCGGCCTCTATACATAAATTTAATGCAGTTTGCCCACCCATTGTTGGCAAAACAGCATCTATGTTAGGGTGCTTTTTTAAGATTTCGATAATAGATTTTGTAGTTAATGGTTTTAAGTACACATGATCCGCCATTGTTGGATCTGTCATAATTGTAGCAGGGTTGCTATTAATTAAGATTGTCTCTATACCATCTTCACGTAAAGAACGTAATGCTTGTGATCCTGAATAATCAAACTCGCACGCTTGTCCTATTACTATTGGTCCAGAACCTATTAATAAAATGGATTTAATGTCTTCTCTTTTTGGCATTGTAACTAATTTTTACTGTGTTGGGTGTAATTTTAAAAATCGTAGTTTGCTACGGTATAGTCAAAAAAAAGGTGTTACTTTAAAAAAGTAACACCTTATTATTTTATGATATCTATAATCATTATTTTTTATGTCTCAATTCAGAAGAAACAGTAAGTTTTTTTCTACCTTTAGCTCTTCTTCTAGCTAAAACTTTTCTTCCGTTTACAGAAGCCATACGCTCTCTAAAACCGTGTTTATTTTTTCTCTTTCTTTTTGATGGTTGAAACGTTCTTTTCGGCATAATAGAATATCTTTATAATAGTGTAATGTATAATCTTAAAAAATTAGCTCTATAAAAGCTGGGCGCAAATATACAAAGAGTTTTTTCATTAGCAAACCTAATTAATAAAATATTTTAGTTTGTTTTTAGTACTTTTGCATTTGCAAATTTATAACACTATTTTTAAATGAAAAAATTATTCTTTCTTACCTCGGTTTTTCTATACTTTACAGGTATTAGTGCCCAAACTAAATTAGAATACAAACTTTCTGTTGGCGATGTTTTTATTGTGCAACAAAATGCTAAACAAGTTATTACTCAAGAAATGCAAGGTATGTCTCACGAGCTTACCAATGATATTACTGGCGAGTATAAGATGAAGGTTTTAGAAAAAAAAGATGGTGCTTATAATATTGAAATGTCTTTTACAGACCTTAATATGAAGATGACATCTAACCTACAAGGAGTTTTAATGGATGTAAAAGCTAAAGAAGTTAAAGCAGGAGACATACAGTCTACAATGTTTAATTCTATTTTAAATGTTCCTGTAAAAATTACATTGGCTAGTAACGGTAATATTACAAATGTTAATGGCGGAGACAAATTAGTGACTAAAATGATGGATGCCTCTGGTATTACAGATGCTACTACTTTAGCTACTATAAAAACATCTTTAGGAAAAGAATACGGAACAGAAGGTTTAGCCAATAGCTTTAAACAAATGACATACATTTACCCTAATGCAACAAACAAAGTTGCCGTTGGAGATACTTGGGAAAATGAATACTCTGGTAAGTTAAATACTAAAAACAAGTGGACCTTAGATGCACAAGATGCTAACACAACCACTTTAAGCTGTACTGCAGATGTTATAATGACAGTTAAAGATGCAAATGCTAATATGGATTTAACTGGTACGCAAACCACTAAAGCAATAGCTAATGCAAAAACTGGTTTTATTAACACAATGGAAGTTACTGGAACAACTAACGGAAATTCTACTATACCAATGTTAGGAGATCAAAAAATACCAACAAAAATTACATCAACAATTACTTATAAAACTATAGAAGAATAAAATATGTTCAATAAAAACATTAAAATAGGTATAGCAGCCTTAATTATAGCATACGCAGTATATCAATTTATAGAAGGTAACATAGGTAACGGAATTGCCCTTATCTTACTTTCTCTTGTATTTGTATTTCTTTACTTTAGAAACGAAATTATTTTACTTGCCTTTTTAAGGATGAGAAAGCAAGACCTTGCTGGAACTCAAAAATGGTTAACTAAAATTAAAAATCCTGAAGGTGCTTTAACAGTTAAACAACAAGGGTACTATAATTACTTACACGGAATTATTTTTTCTCAAACAAATTTAACTCAGTCTGAAAAATACTTTAAAAAAGCTCTTAAATTAGGTTTAACAATGGATTATGATGTTGCTATGGCTAAATTAAGCTTAGCAGGTATTGCAATGCAAAAAAGACGTAAAAGAGAAGCTACAATGCTTTTAAACGAAGCTAAAAAATTAGACAAACAAGGTATGCTTGCAGATCAGATAAAAATGATGAAGCAACAAATGAAGAAAATCTAATTATATAGAAAAGTATTTTTAATTTAAAAAGCCCATTAAACTTAGTTTAATGGGCTTTTTAAATTAATAGTAATAACTACTTAATCTACTTTATAATATCCTTTATTAGGAATTTCAATAGTATACTTTTTTCTAGAATTATTATTTAAATGAGGCTCTCTTAACCAAGGATTGTGACGTTTTAAAATCTTATAGTTAATCTCGTACTCATTTGCAAAGTCAGCAAAATTAGATACAGGAACATCTAAATCTACCGTAAAGCTAGGCACAGCTTTATACATTTCATCTTCAGAAATTTCAAAACCATATTTTTCTGGCGCAGATAAAATTTCTTTTATCGCCATAATCCTGAATAAATATCTCCCTGTCTCCTGCCCTAATAATAAATCGTAATAAGAATCTACCTTCTGCTGCGTTAGATATTTATTAATAGCTCCTGCGCCTGCATTATAAGAAGCAGCTGCCAAAGTCCAATTTCCAAATTTATTTTTATACTTTTTTAAGTACTTACAAGCAACCTCTGTAGATTTTTGAATGTGGTAACGCTCATCTACATTACTGTTAACCTCTAAACCATATTCTTTACCTGTAGCTCTCATAATTTGCCAAAATCCAGTTGCACCTGCAGGCGACACTACATTTTGTAATCCGCTTTCTGCAACCGCTAAGTACTTAAAATCATCCGGAACTCCGTTTTTAGCTAAAATTGGTTCTATTATAGGAAAGTATTTATTAGCTCTTTTCATTAACAACAAAGCATTAGATTGCCAGTATGTATTTACTAAAAACTCACGGTCTATACGCTCCATAACTTCTGGATCTGTTAATGGTACAGCTTCACCTGCAAAATTTAAATCTGCAGGAATATCAATAGAAGTAACTTTATATCCATTTTCTGGTGTCACAACATCTACATCTTCTTTTAACTGTGGTATTACAGAAGTACTCTGTACAGCAAACATTAAAGAGCCTGCCACTAAAACCACTCCCAAAAACATCAATATACTTTTTACTATTTTCATCCTATATCTATTTCTATTTAAATTCAATTGCTACCAAAGGTATTAAATACCTTATCTATTCTAAAATTATTTGTGGCAAATGCTCATTAAACCACTTAAATCTATTTATTACCATAATATGAGTTCCTTTTGGTACTATAATACAGTCTTTTATATGTTTTATAGGAAAAACAGGATCGTTATCTCCGTGTATATGAACTAAATCTGGACTATATTTTTCTTGATTCCACTCTATGATTTGTTCTAAAGACCAATCTATGTAATATTTGTCGTTAACAGATAAATATTCCTCATACAACTCTAAACGTTTGGTTACCGTTTCTCCAAATGCATACTTTGCTAACACTTCCATATTAGTAACCAAACCTGTTGGCAATAACTTATATGCCTTGGTATACTTTGCTAAACGCATACGTTTAGGAAGCTCATACTTTGTTTTTACACTTGATATAATTATAACTTTCTTAACTTTAATATGTTTGGCCATTTCCTGAACCAAAATACCACCAAAAGATACACCTATTAATACAACGTTAGTTTCTTTAATTTTAGTACACATCTCCTTTGCGTACTCGTCTAATGTCATATTTTTTGCAGGCACAAACCACTCTAATAAATGTTGATTAAAATTTTCTTCTGGTAATTTAATGTTTTTAAATATCGATGGGTTTGCAGCCATACCTGGCATTAAGTAAACGTTAACCATATATTAATACAACTATTTCTTTAGTAAATTGAAAACTAGGTTTTTACGTATTTTTAACGTAACTTTGTTAGGTTGTTATCATTTTTTTCTCTGAAAAATATAATGATTTCACGATACTAAATATCGTTATTTTAGAACACAATAGCGCATATTTTAACTTCAATTTAAAATAAATACTATATGAATGCAGTAGAAATTAAAGACAATAGTTTTTTACGTCAGTATGAAACTAGAGTTAATGGGCATTTGGCCAAATTAGAATACTCATCACAAGAACGTAAAGTGTTTTTAACAAAACTTATTATTCCTGAAGAAATTATCGAAACTGAATTTAAAGAAGGCTTTATTAAGGCTGTTTTAAACGATATACAAGAAAAGAATATGCGAGTTGTTCCTACTAGTCCTGATGTCGCTAGCTTTTTAAGAAAAAACAAAAGACTCTACAAAGAAATGTTACCTATTGGTATACGTATCTAATAAAATCACAAAAGGTGCTTTAAAAGTTGTTCTACTTTAAAAGCACCTTTTTTTTATACCGTAACTTCGGTTTTAACAAAGTCAAATCGTACCAAACCATCCTCATCAATTTCCGTTAGTTGTATTGTATGCAATGTGTTTACCAACTCTGGGTTCCAAGGTGCCTTAACTTTTACATAATTCTCTGTAAAACCAGTTATGTAACCTTCTTTATTTTCACTTTCAAACAAAACTGTTCTTGTAGATCCAAGTTGACTTTCATAAAATGCTCTACGCTTTTTAACAGACAAGCCACGTAACATTTTACTACGCTTAGCTCTTACATTTTTAGGTACTGCATTTTCCATTTCTGCAGCTACCGTGTTATCTCTTTCAGAATAAGTAAAAACGTGTAAATAAGAAATATCTAATTCATTTAAAAAATGATACGTTTCTAAAAAGTGTTCTTCTGTCTCACCCGGAAAACCAACAATAACATCTACACCAATACAGGCGTGTGGCATAACTTCTCTAATTTTAGCTACACGATCTATGTATAAATTAGTTAAATACCTACGTCTCATTAATTTTAAAATAGCATCACTACCACTCTGTAAAGGAATATGAAAATGAGGTACAAAAGAATTACTTTTAGACACAAAATCTATGGTCTCATTTTTTAATAAATTTGGCTCTATTGAAGATATTCTAAGCCTATGAATACCGTCTACAGTATCTAAAGCTTTTACCAACTCTAAAAATGTATGTTGGTGTTTTTTGTTTCCAAATTCACCTTTACCATAATCACCAATATTTACACCAGTAAGTACAATTTCTTTTATATTTTTTTCAGATATCTCTGCTGCATTCTTTAAAACATTTTCTAAAGTATCACTCCTAGAAATTCCTCTAGCAAGCGGAATTGTACAATAGGTACATTTATAATCGCAACCATCTTGTACCTTTAAAAAAGCACGTGTTCTATCTCCTATTGCATAACTACCAACATAAAAATCTGCTTCTTCAATTTCGCAAGAGTGTACTTCTCCAAAATCGTTTTTAGATAAATCGTTTATATAGTCTGTAATTTTAAATTTCTCTGTAGCACCTAAAACCAAATCTACACCATCTACCGCTGCTAGTTCTTCTGGCTTTAACTGTGCATAACAACCAACTGCTGCTACAAATGCATCTGGATTTTTCTTTTGAGCTTGTTTTACTATAGATTTAAATCTTTTATCTGCATTTTCGGTTACAGAGCACGTATTAATCACATACATATCTGCAGCTTCTGCAAAATCTACTCTATCAAAACCTTCATCTACAAAGCTACGAGCAATGGTAGAAGTTTCTGAAAAGTTAAGTTTACAACCTAGTGTGTAAAAAGCTACTTTCTTCTTCATTTTTAATTAATTACAGCATTTTTATTGGGGTGCAAATATACAAATTACTTCTAGACCTTTACGGTGCAAGCCTTTCAATCTTCCAATTGTAATCTTCTTGCAACTCATATCTAATTCTATCATGTAACCTATTTGGTCTCCCTTGCCAAAACTCTATAGATACAGGCTTAACAATATATCCGCCCCAATGCTTTGGTCTTTCTATTTCTTTATCTTCATACTCTTCCTCTAAAGATTTTAATTTATCTTCTAAAAACTCTCTAGAAGGTATCACCGTACTTTGGTCAGACACTATTGCACCTAGTTTACTACCATCTGGCCTAGATTCAAAATAACCATCAGATAAATTCTCTGCTATTTTTTCTGCCTTTCCTTTAATAATAACCTGTCTTTCTAAATTTGGCCAAAAGAAAGACACACACATATTAGGGTTGTTTGCTATTGCTTTACCTTTTTCACTATTGTAATTTGTGTAAAAAATAAAACCTTCATGTGTATATTTTTTAAGTAATACTACCCTACTTTTAGGAAAACCATCTAAACCAATTGTAGAAATTGTCATAGCATTAGGTTCCTCCACGCCATCTGTAGCTTCTACTTCATAAAACCATTTTTGAAATAATTCTATTGGGTTGTCAGATACTCCGCCTTCTAAAAGTTCACTTTTTTGGTATGATTTTCTGTAGTTCCCTAAATCCTTTTTCATAGTGTAATCTCTATTTTTACAACGTAAATAACATCGTTCTAAAACATAAAACAACTGTAATTTTACAACTACAAATTTACTAATTATTTAAGCAGAAGTTGGCTGGTTTTTACTGTTTTTAATATCGTTAACAATACTCTTATAATTAATAACTGCGACAGAGACTATAATAATTAAAACACCAATCCATTGTATACCCTTAATTTCTTCGCCCAAAATTATACTTGCAGTTAATATTGAAACCGGAATTTCTAATGATGTTAAAATACTACCCAGACCAATACCTGTAATAGGAAATCCTTTATTAAAGGCTATTGGAGGCAAAACTGCACCAAAAAAGCCTAAAAACAGTCCATATTGCCAAAAACTTAAGCTGGCATAGTCAAACTCCGTAAGTAAGTCTGTATTCCAAATAAGTAATACTATTAGCAAACCACCTAAAACTAAATACTTACTCCTAACCATATTAGGTAAACTAACAGCAACTGTGTTAGATGCATACAAAGTAGCAGTATAACACATACTTGCCATAACTCCCAAAATAAAACCTGTTGGATCTATAGCTTTGCTTTCATTAAAAACATTAACAGCAAATAAAGTTCCTATAATTACTAATAAACTCCCAAACAGTTTAAGTTTGTCTACTTTTTTACTTAAAATCATTTCTAAAACAACCCCCATCCAAATGGCTTGCATAAGAAAAATAATAGCCACAGAAACAGGAATATAATTAAGACTTAAATAATAAAAATAACTTGTTAAACCTGCTGCTGTACCAAAAAGTACTAACTTAAGTTTTCCGTTTTTATTTTCTTTAGTTTTTGCAACCGTGCGATTTTTTTTATTAAGTAATGCCAATAAAGCCACCCCTATAAAACCTATTAAATATTGCAATGTATTTAATCCGCTGGTACTAAATCCTTCTAAATTTGCTTTCTTTACAAATGTTGCCAACACACCATAACTAGCTGCCCCAATTAAAACAAATAGCGCTCCTTTTAACTTCTCCATATCTATAAATTATATTTTTAAAAGCTAAGACATTTGTGATGTAGTTTTGTAATAATTTTACACTACAAATTAAGCCTATTTAGCCTTTAAAAAGCCGGCAAAGATAAAACTTAAAAAATTGATAACAGTGTATACCTTTAAAAATCGAACGATTTACCATCTTCTCCTAATAGCACTGGAGTAAATACTTCTTCTGCCTCTTGCTTAAACAATTCGGTAGTTTTGTAACGTGTAGAATAATGACCTAAAACTAGAGCGCCTGCGTTAGCTTGCTTAGCTATTGTTGCAGCCTGTTTTGCGGTAGAGTGTTTTGTTTTTGTTGCTAATTCTGCTTCAGAATTTAAAAAAGTAGCTTCATGATACAATACATCTACTCCTTTTATAACTGGTATTATACTAGGTTCAAAAACGGTATCACTACAAAAGGCATAACTTTTAGGTTTAGGCGGATCAAAAGTTAAATCTGCATTAGCAACCAAAGTACCATCATCCAAAGTAATATCTTTCCCGTTTTTAATTTTTTGATAATAGCACTTGTCAATTTTATAAGAGGCTACTGCATCTATATTTAACTTACGGTCTACTTCTTTTTCCTGAAACAGGAAACCATTTGTGTAAATTCTGTGATTTAATGGTATGGTAGATACTTTTACTTTGTCATCTTCAAAAACAACGGTAGATTCTTTGCTAGTTAACTCGTGAAAATACAGCGGATAATTTGTCCAAGAATCCCCAAGTTTTAGCAACATTGTAATTGCTTCTTTAATCCCTTTTGGTCCGTAAATATGTAACTCTTTTTCTCTACCTAACAACCTAAAGGTAGATACCAAACCCGGAAGTCCAAAAAAATGATCTCCGTGTAAATGAGAAATAAAAATATGCTTAATTCTAGAAAACTTAAGCTTACTTTTTCTTAGTTGTACTTGTGTACTCTCACCACAATCTATTAAAAAAAGATGTCCTCTTATATCTAATGTCTGAGATGTAGGGTTAGCCAGTGAGCGTGGTGTGGCTGCGTGGCAACCTAGTACAGTTAATTGCAAAATAGTAGTTATTGTTTGTTAGTATTTATAACAAACAAACATTGCTTATTTGCTAAAAAAAGTATTATTTAATTTAAAATTAGATGCCTAAATCACGTTCAATTTCTTCCATTTCTATAATATCCCTAGCTTCTTGTATGGTAGGAACAACAGATATTTCTTCTGGCACGTCATCATAAGAAACCTTATTAGTAACCAAAACAAAAGATTTATTAGCTCCTCTGTGCTGGTTAGATAAATCTAAAAACTCTAACACATCTGAACTTGTTAAAGCTGAAAAAGAGAAAAGGTTTACAATAATATTATCGTTCTTTATTTTCTCGTAAGCATTGTTTAAATTTTCTAAAAATTTAGCCAAAGAGATATTCTCTTGGTCTACAATTGTAGTTGTACCATCTTTATCAAAAACCATAGTAAATTATTTTATTTTAGATGCAAGCAAATAAATAACAGCCATACGTACAGCTACACCATTTTCTACCTGATCTAAGATTATAGATTGATTAGAGTCTGCAACATCACTAGTAATTTCTACGCCACGGTTTATTGGTCCTGGGTGCATTATTACTATTTCTTTATCTAAACTTTCTAACAAAGCTTTGTTTACTCCAAATTGCTGAGTGTACTCTCTGGTAGTTGGAAAATAACTAATATCCATACGCTCATTTTGTACACGTAACATATTAGCTACGTCACACCAATTTAACGCTTTACGCAAATCTGTTTCTACCGTAACACCTAAAGACTCTATGTGTTTTGGAATTAATGTTTTTGGACCGCATACTTTTACATTTGCCCCTTGTAATTTAAGTGCTAATATATTAGACAAAGCCACTCTAGAATGAAGAATATCACCTACTATAACAACATTTTTACCTCCTACATCTCCTAACTTTTCTCGTATAGAGTAAGAGTCTAACAATGCCTGTGTTGGGTGCTCATGCGCACCATCACCAGCATTAATTATTGCAGCTTTTACGTGCTTAGATAAAAACACACCTGCACCAGGGTTTGGATGCCTCATAACAACCATATCTACTTTCATAGATAATATGTTATTTACAGTATCTATTAACGTTTCTCCTTTTTTTACAGATGATTGTGATGCCGAAAAGTTAATTACATCTGCCGACAATCTTTTTTCTGCTAGCTCAAAAGAAAGTTTTGTTCTGGTACTATTTTCAAAAAAAATGTTTGCGATAGTAATATCTCTTAAAGAAGGGACTTTTTTTATAGACCTATTTATTACTTCTTTAAAATGGTCTGCGGTTTCAAAAATGAGATTAATATCGTTTTTGTTAAGATATTTTATTCCTAATAAGTGATTAACACTCAATTCGCTCATTTTCGTTGTTTTATTCATTTATTAAATAGACAATGTCTTGCCCGTCATTCTCTTGCCAAAGTACTTGTACCTTTTCCTCGTTAATAGCATCTACTTGTCTACCTCTATAATTAGGTTGTATTGGCAAGTGTCTACTAAATCTACGATCTATTAAGGTTAGTAATTCTATTTCTGCAGGTCTACCAAAAGATTGTATTGCTGTTAAAGCAGATCTAATGCTACGTCCTGTATAAAGTACATCATCAATAAAAACCACTTTTTTATCTTCTACTAAAAAGTTAATATGGGTTTTACTTGCTTCTAGGGTTTTATCTCCTCTTCTAAAATCATCCCTGTAAAATGTAATATCTAAAGATCCTAGATCTATTTTTTTAACACCATACTCTTGTGTTAAAAGATTTGATAGTCTTTTTGCTAAATATATACCACGTGGTTGTAACCCTATTAAGACTGTGTCTTTAAAATCTGTATGATTTTCTAATAACTGACAAGCCAATCTATGTAATATGATTTGGATTTCTTTAGAGGAAAGTAGTACTTTTTTACTCATAGGTTAGGATACCAACGCTTTTGTTACACAAAAATAGCAATTTATACGTAAACTAGTTAAAGAAAGTAACCTCTTTATTTTTACTTTACTATTATTTTTTTAGGCTGATGTTGGTTACGTTAGCCAATATCAACAATTTAACTTAAAAAATTAAGCATAAAAAAAGCCTAAACTTTCGTTTAGGCTTTTAAATTTATTAAAATGTGAGCTTACTTTTTGTTAGCTGCATCCATTTTATCTTTTAACGCTTGTAAAGCTTCGTTAGCATCACCTAAAGTTGGCTTAGCTTCATCAGCTGCAGCAGATTGTCTTTTAACAGCTGCTTTTACATTACGTTGCTCTTCTTCTCTGAAGATTGCAGTATGACTAGCAACAACTCTCTTAAATTCTTTGTTGAATTCAATGATTTTAAAGTCTGCTTCTTCACCTTTAGCAATTTTCTTACCGTCTTCTTTTTCTAAGTGACGAGTTGGTACAAATGCTGCAATGTCTTCGTTAAAGTTAACAATTGCTCCTTTGTCTACTATCTCATCAATAGTTCCTTTGTGAACAGAGTCTAAAGCAAATTCAGTCTCATATTTGTCCCAAGGGTTTTCGGTAGTTTGTTTATGACCTAAACTAAGTTTACGTGCATCAACATCTAATTCTAATACCTCTACTTCTAAAGTTTCACCAACAGTTACAAACTCAGATGGGTGCTTAATTTTCTTAGTCCAAGAAAGATCAGAAATATAGATTAAACCATCTATACCTTCTTCCATTTCTACAAACACACCAAAGTTAGTAAAGTTACGTACTATACCTTTATGTCTAGAGTTTACTGGGTATTTAGATACAATATCAGTCCATGGATCTGGAGTTAATTGCTTAATACCAAGAGACATTTTACGGTCATCACGATCTAAAGTTAAGATTTGAGCTTCTATCTCATCACCAACTTTTACAAAATCCTGAGCTGAACGCAAGTGCGTAGACCAAGACATTTCAGAAACGTGTACTAAACCTTCAACACCTTCAGCAACTTCAATAAATGCACCGTAATCTGCTATAACAACTACTTTACCTTTAACTTTGTCACCAACTTTCATTTCTTCGCTAAGCGCTTCCCATGGGTGCTTCTCTAACTGCTTAAGACCTAATTGGATTCTAGATTTGTTATCATCAAAATCTAAAATTACAACGTTCATTTTCTGATCTAACTCAACAACCTCATTAGGGTGGTTAATTCTAGACCAAGAAAGATCTGTAATATGGATTAAACCATCTACACCACCAAGATCAATAAACACACCGTAAGAAGTAATGTTTTTAACAACACCTTCTAATACTTGTCCTTTTTCTAATTGACCTATAATTTCTTTCTTCTGCTCTTCAATATCAGCTTCAATTAAAGCTTTATGAGAAACAACTACGTTCTTAAATTCTTGGTTAATCTTAACAACCTTGAATTCCATGTTTTTACCAACATACTGATCGTAATCTCTAATTGGCTTCACGTCTATTTGAGAACCTGGCAAGAATGCTTCAATTCCAAATACATCTACGATCATACCACCTTTAGTTCTGCACTTAACAAAACCATTAACGATTTCTTCTTTCTCACAAGCGTTATTAACTCTATCCCAAGCCTTAATTGTTCTAGCTTTTCTGTGAGATAATACTAATTGTCCACTTTTGTCTTCACGAATATCAATTAAAACCTCAACGTTGTCACCAACTTTAAGATCTGGATTGTAACGGAATTCGTTTAAAGATATAACACCTTCAGACTTAGCGTTAATATCAATAATAGCTTCACGCTCAGTTAAATGAACAACTTTACCTGTAACTACTTCTTCATCTGCAGTATCTACGAAGTTTTCAGCAACCATTGCCTCAAACTCTTCTAATTTAGAATCGTCTACACGCTCAATTCCTTCTTCGTACTTATCCCAATCAAATTCAGCCAAAAATTCTTTTGGATCTTGCTTAGGTGTAACTGCTTTTACTTCTGTTGCCGGTGTAGATTCCTCTACTTGGGCGTTGTTTTTCTCTTCAGCCATTTGCTGATTAAAATTTGTATTTTGCAATGTTATAAGAGTTATACTTCCACTGCAAAAGATGTTATATAAGTTTTGTTTACTCCCTTTTCCTCTTACACTACCGTTAAAAAGGGGTGCAAAAATACAACTTATTACTTATTAAAACAAGTACTGTTTTCAACTAATTTTCAGGCATTTACAAAATCTATATGCTTTTTTAGATTTTTTACTTTACAATTGATCTAATATTTACTATATTAGGCTTTAGTAATTAACTATAAATAATAAACATTATGAGCGTAAAAGCGAAATACCAGTCTGTTTTAGACCTAGGTGAAAAATTAGCCATTAAAGACGGAGATGTTACTGAAGAAGGTGGCGTTTTAAAAATAAAAGGACAAGCTGCAACACAGTACGAAAAAAACTTAATTTGGGATAAAATTAAAGAAGTTGGTGGTGATAGTCCTGCAGATGTTAAAGCTAACATTACTGTAGCAGATGAGTCTGTATACCACAGACATACTGTACAAGGTGGAGAGTCTTTAAGTAAAATTGCAAAACATTACTACGGTGACCCAATGAAATACAAGCAGATTTTTGAAGCCAATACTGGTCTTCTTAAAAATCCAGATGTTATACACCCTGACCAAGTTTTGGTAATACCAAATTTATAAAATACAGCGGTTTAAAAGAAAACGGCAATCTAAATTTAGATTGCCGTTTTTTTATGCTTATTGTTTTTCTATTACTCGTAATGCGTAATTGTGCATACGCTCAAACTGTTCTGCTAATCCCATATCGCTATTATCAAACTCTATTGCGTCTTTAGATAATATAAGCGGAGATTCTTTACGGGTAGAGTCTATATGATCTCTGCTACGTACATTTTTAAGAACATCATCATAAGTTACGTCATCTCCCCTATCTATTAATTCTTTGTAACGCCTGTGTGCTCTTGTCTCTGGTGAGGCTGTCATAAAAACTTTAAACTCTGCATCAGGAAAAACAACAGAACCTATATCTCTGCCATCCATAACAATACCCTTTTCCTTACCCATTGCTTGTTGCATTTCCACAAGCTTTACACGCACTTCTTTTACAGAAGCAACTTTACTTACCAATTTAGAAACCGCAAGAGTTCTAATTTCTTTTTCTACGTTTTCATCATTTAAATACATTTCTGAAAATCCTAAATCTTCATTATGCACAAATTTTAAATTGATGTTAGGCAAATCTGCTATTAATGCAGCAAAATCATCACTTGTTTCTGATACAAAACCTTTTTTTACTGCATAAAGCGTTACTGCTCTATACATTGCTCCTGTATCTACATACACATAACTCAGTGCTTTAGCTAATTGTTTTGCTATGGTACTTTTTCCGGTTGATGAATACCCATCTATAGCAATTGTAATTTTCTTCATATTAATATGCTTAAAATAAAGGCTATCTAAATTTAATTAAATAGCCTTTGGTATGCTAGATTTTCTTTGCGTTTTTTACTTTTTGGTCTGTTACAGCAATATCTATAACCTGACTCATATCTGTTACATAATGAAAAGTAAGTCCTTTTAGATAATCTTCTTTAATTTCTAAAATATCTTTGCGGTTGTCTTCACACAAAATTATTTCTTTAATTCTTGCTCTTTTGGCAGCCAAAATTTTCTCTTTAATACCACCTACAGGCAATACTTTACCACGTAATGTAATTTCACCTGTCATTGCTAGGCTCTTTTTAACCTTGCGTTGTGTAAATAAAGAAACTAAAGAAGTTAACATTGTTACCCCTGCACTAGGACCATCTTTTGGCGTAGCACCTTCTGGCACGTGTATGTGCACATTATACTTGTCAAAAATATCGTCTTTAATTCCAAAATAATCTGAATTAGATTTTATGTACTCTAAAGCTATAGTTGCAGACTCTTTCATGACCTTTCCTAGGTTACCTGTAATATTCATAGCGCCTTTACCTTTAGATAAAATAGACTCTATAAATAAAATATCTCCACCAACACTTGTCCAAGCTAAGCCAGTTACAACACCTGCAACATCGTTATTCTCGTACTTATCTCTTTCTAACCTTGCTGGGCCAAGAACTTTTTCTACAATCTCGTTGGTTACTTTAACCTCGTATTCTTCTTCTGTTGCTATAGATTTTGCGGCAAAACGTACCATTTTAGCTATTTGCTTATCTAAAGAACGTACACCAGACTCTCTTGTATAACCTTCTACTATTTTCTCTAATTGCGCCTTGCCTATTTTTAAGTCTTTGGTTTTTAAACCGTGCTCTTTTAATTGCTTAGGCAACAAGTGTCTTTTTGCTATTTCTACTTTTTCTTCAATAGTATAACCAGACACGTTTATAATTTCCATACGATCTCTAAGCGCTGGCTGTATTGCACCAAGGTTGTTTGCAGTTGCTATAAACATCACCTTAGACAAATCGTACCCAACTTCTAAGAAATTGTCATAAAACTCGTTGTTTTGTTCTGGGTCTAAAACTTCTAACATTGCAGAAGAAGGATCTCCTTGATGACTATTAGATAACTTATCTATTTCATCTAAAACAAAAACAGGATTAGAGTGCTCTGCCTTTTTAATGTTTTTTAGAACTCTACCTGGCATAGCGCCAATATATGTTTTACGGTGTCCTCTAATTTCAGACTCATCTCGTAAGCCACCTAAAGACATTCTAACATAACTTCTACCTAAGGCTTCTGCTATAGATTTACCTAAAGATGTTTTACCTGTACCTGGAGGTCCGTACAAACATAAAATAGGAGATTTCATATCATTTCTTAGCTTTAAAACTGCTAAATACTCTATAATTCTCTTTTTTACATCTTCTAACCCGTAATGATCTCTATCTAATATTCTTTGAGCCTCTTTTAAGTCAAACTTATCTGTAGAGTAATCTCCCCAAGGTAAATCAACAAAAAAGTCTAAGTAATTACGCTGTATGGCATATTCCGCTACTTGCGGATTCATACGTTGCATTTTACTAATTTCCTTATTAAAATACTCTCTTTCCTTTTTAGTAAACTTTTTATTTTTAGCTCTTTCTCTTAATTCTGCCAACTCATCTTCTGCCGTAGCACCACCACCCAATTCTTCTTGTATGGTTCTCATTTGTTGGTGCAAAAAGTATTCTCTTTGCTGGCGGTCCATATCTGTACGTACCTTAGACTGAATATCGTTTTTCAATTGCAGTTTTTGCATTTCAACATTCATAAACTTTAAAGTAGCTAATGCTCTTTCTTTTAAGTTCTCTATCTCTAACAGTTCTTGTTTGTCTTTTACAGGTAACCTTAAGTTAGATGATACAAAGTTTATTAAAAAAGAGTTACTTTCTATGTTTTTAATAGCAAATGAAGCCTCACTAGGAATATTTGGACTTTCTGATATTACCTTTAAAGCCATCTCTTTAATAGACTCTATAATAGCTTTAAATTCTGGCGTTTCTTCTTCTCCTCTAACCTCTTTTGTTTCGCGTACTGTAGCGGTCATATAAGGCTTCTCGGTTAACACTTCTGCTACCTCAAACCTTTTTTTCCCTTGTATTATTACCGTTGTGTTACCATCTGGCATTTTTAAAACACGTAATATTCTAGCAACAGTACCTAAGGTGTGTATATCATCTACACCTGGGTTTTCGGTTTCTTCATCTTTTTGTGCAACAACACCAATAACTTTAGATCCGTTATTAGCATCTTTTATTAAATGTATAGACGCATCTCTACCTGCAGTAATAGGCACAACAACTCCTGGGAATAATACCGTATTACGCAATGGTAATATTGGTAATGTTTCTGGCAATTGCTCTTTACTCATTTCCTCCTCGTCTTCAGGTGTTAATAATGGTATAAGCTCCGCCTCCTCATTAATACCTTGCAGCGCCAAATTGTCAAATTCTGAATCTCGCATAGTTATATTTCAGTCATTCTGTCATAAAATAAAAACAGAAATCTATTATTAAATTTTATTTATTTTTATCAATACTAAGTAAAAGCCTATATAACGTAGCTTGTACCGTACTTTAATCCTTTATATAAAGTCAATTCTTATGCCAATACCAAGCAGATTGAAAAAAAATTGTAACAATTAAATCAATCTATCATCTATAAAACAAACCATACATTTTTTTGAGCCAACAAAAAGAACATATCAATACTTTATTGCTACAATGCAAGCAAGGTAAGCAAAGTGCACAGCTAGAGATCTATAACCGGTACTATAAAGCAATGCACAACACTGCATACCGAATTGTAAAACATAGCGCCGAAGCAGAGGATATTATGCAAGAATCGTTTTTAAGTGCATTTACAAAATTACATACCTATAAAGGTGAAGTAGCTTTTGGTGCTTGGTTAAAACGAATAGTAATTAACAATAGTATTTACCAATACAGAAAGCAACAAAAAAACACAGTAGTTGCTTTAGATGATATTATGTACAGGGTCAAAGATAATGATAGTAGTACAAAAGATGATGGTGAAACACAATTGAAGGCTCAAAAAGTGATGGATGCCATGCAACATTTAAAAGACAACTATAGAATTTCTTTGACCTTACATTTAATTGAAGGGTATGACTATGAAGAAATAAGTGAAATAATGAATATTAGTTATGCAAATTGTAGAACTACAATTTCTAGAGCTAAAGAAAGTTTGCGTAAACAATTAACTAGCGCTTGCATATGAAAAACAATACAGACATAGATAATTTATTTAAAGAGTTAAAAGGTAGTTTTGACACTCAAGAACCTAGCACTACACATACTGCTAATTTTATAGAGAAGCTTAATGCTACAAAAAAAACACCTAAAAAATTCTCTTGGAAACCATTTGCAATTGCAGCATCTATAGCATTTTTATGTGCAATAGGTTTTACACTATTTTACCAAAAGCAAACCACTAACGAGCAAATTGCAGAAATAGCTCCAGAGGTAAATGAAACTAAATTTTATTTTGCCAGCTTAATTAACACTCAAGTAAACGAACTAAAAAAAGAAACATCCCCTAGCACAAAAAAAATTATAGATGATACTCTTATACAACTAAATAAATTAGAGAGCGACTATAAAAAGCTAGAAAAAAACCTATTAAATGGTGGTAACACCAAATTAATACTAAGCGCCATAATTACCAATTACCAAACCAGAATAGATCTTATAAAAGATGTAATGGCACAAATTGATACTATTAAAAATTTAAAGAAATATAATGATGAAAACTCTACACTATAAGTTTATAACTTTACTACTACTAACCATTCCTATTTTAAGCATTGCTAACAATGATAAGGGAAAATACATTAAGGAAAAAACCATTAAAAAAGAATTTAGTGTAAATACAAATGCATTTTTAAAAGTAAATAATAAGTACGGCAACCTAAATATTACCTCTTGGGATCAAAACCGTATAGAAATAGAAGTACACATAAAAACCAGTGGAAATAATGAGGAAAAAGTACAGCGTAAATTAGATGATATTACAATTAGTTTTAAAGGTTCTAGCAGCAACGTATCTGCAAAAACTAATATAAATAAAACCAGTAGTTGGGGTTGGGGTAATAGCAACAATGTTAATATGCAAATTAACTACACCATTAAACTACCTGTTAAAAATAATATTGACTTAACTAATGACTATGGCTCTATTACTTTAGATAGAATTGATGGGCACGCAACTATAAACTGTGATTATGGCAGACTAGATATTGGCGAACTTAGAGGGCGTAACAACAACTTAAATTTTGATTACACTTCTAAATCTGAAATAGATTATATTAATAGTGCTAAAATTGATGCAGATTACTCTGGCTTTACCATTACAAAAGCTGGTAATTTAGATTTAAATACAGATTACACTAGCGCCTCTATAATCAAAATGGAAAATTTAGTTTACAATAGTGATTACGGGAGTTTATCTGTAAGCGAGGCAAAAAATATTGAAGGTAATGGCGATTATATTAGTATTAAGCTAGGTAAAATTAATGGCAACGTATCTTTAAATGCAGACTATGGCTCTATTAAAATTGCTGAGCTCACAGAAAACGCTGGCAACATTACTATTAATGCCGATTATACTGGAGTAAAAATTGGACACAACCCTAATTACAACTTTAAGTTTGAACTTAAATCTTCATACGGGGGAATAAACGGTGTAGACAATTGTAACATAAATGTTAAAGAAGTTAAAAACTCACAAAAATATTATAAAGGCTCTTGCGGATCAGAAAACAGCAATAACTTTGTAAACATAGCTACCGAATACGGAAGCATATCAATACATAAAAACTAAAAAAACACTTAAAATGAAAAAAATAATAACACTTAGCCTAGCTCTAACCTTAACTTTTGCAGCAAATGCACAGTGGGGAAAGCGTGTAAAAGGAAACGGAAATATTACTACAGATACTAGAAATGTTGGAGATTATGAAGCAATTTCTTTATCTGGTTTTTTTGATGTAGAACTTGTAGATGGTAAAGAAGGAAAAATTACTATCCAAGGAGATGAAAACATTATTAATCATATTAAAACAGAAGTTAAAAACGGAAAACTGGTAATTAAGGCTGAAAAAGGAATGAATTTAACTCCGTCTAGAAACAGCAAATTGTTAGTTACTGTACCTGTAGAACACATAAATGAAGCAACATTATCTGGCTCTGGCGACATAGTTGGCAAAACAACTTTAGTTAGCAATACTTTTGAAACTAGCATCTCTGGCTCAGGAGACATAAGCCTAAAAGTTAAAACAAAAGAACTAAAAGCATCTATGTCTGGGTCTGGAGATATTAATTTAAGTGGCTCTGCAACCGACTTTACTGTTAGAGTATCTGGTTCTGGAGATATCTCTGCATATGATTTAGAAGCAGACTATGTAAAAGCATTGGTATCTGGTTCTGCAGATATTAAAGTTACCGCTAAAGAAACTATAGACGCTAGAGTATCTGGTTCTGGTGATATTAGATACCGAGGAAATCCTAAAAAAATAGAAAGTAAAACTTCTGGTTCTGGTGGTATTTCTAAAGGATAATAATAATAATAATAATAATAATAATACAAAAAAGGAGGTTGCGTTTTGCAACCTCCTTTTTATTTAAAATCAATAGATTTAAAATATTTATTTTTTATCTACTCGTAAAAGCAATACTACACCTGCTATAAAAAATATGGCTAAAAACACAATAGCATTACGCATACTACCTGTTACTTGTGCTACAAAACCATATAAAAAGGTTCCTATTACAATTCCTATTTTCTCTGCAACATCATAAAAACTAAAAAAGGACGTAGTATCTTTTGTTTCTGGTAAAAATTTAGAATAAGTAGACCTAGACAACGCTTGTATACCTCCCATAACCAGGCCTACACAACCAGCTCCTATGTAAAAATCTATAGGCGTTATCATATAAAATGCATAAATACATATTACTACCCACAATATATTTACCACCACAAGTGTTTTTACATTACCAAACTTTTTAGATGCTGCCGCTGTCACTAATGCTCCAAGAATAGCAACTATTTGTATCACTAAAATACTTACTATTAGGCCTGTTGTACGTTCCTTGTCTGTCCCCCAAGCAATTTCTTCTTCTCCAAAATAAGTAGCAATTAGCATTACTGTTTGCACAGCCATACTGTATACAAAAAAAGCTATTAAATAACGCTTTAATTTAACCTGACTACCAAGTTGCCCCCAAACTCCTTTTAACTCTTTAAAACCATTTAAAATTACATTTTTACGGTCGCCCTCCTGCTTATTTCCTTTAGGCAAGTAGTAAAATGTATATTGACTAAAAATAATCCACCAAATACCAACAGTAACAAAAGAATATTTCATTGCTTTTAGCTCTGCAATACCCTCAGAATCTGTTTCAATTCCAAAAAACTCCGGTTTCATCACCATCAACAAATTAAAAAGCAATAATATAACACTGCCTGCATAGCCCATAGAAAAACCTTTGGCACTAATAGCATCCATCTGCTCTGGGTGGGCAACATCTGGTAAATAAGAATTGTTTATAGCAAAACTCACCCAAAAACCAACTAACCCCATAAAAAAACAAAGCAAACCAAAGTATAAATTATCTAATGAAAACCAATACAAACCAATACATGAAACTCCGCCTAAATAGCAAAAGAATTTCATAAACATTCTTTTATTCCCTAGATAATCTGCAACGCCAGAAATTAAAGGTGTAATAATGGCAATAAATACAAATGCTAAAGATGTAGTATAACTAATTAAAGGAGCTCTAGCAATTTCGCCTCCAAAAATGGTTACTTTTTCTATGTTTGCTGCTCTAAAAAGTGCTCCATAAAAAATAGGAAAAATAGCAGATGCTATTACTAAACTGTAAACTGAGTTTGCCCAATCATAAAAAGCCCAGGCGTTTAATAGCTTTTTACTTCCTTTTACTAATGCAATACTGGTCATATAAAAAAATTAGAGCTGTTCAAATTTGGTTTTGAACAGCTCTAATATACAATTATAAATGAATTTTACTTTTATACTACAATTACTTAAAAGTAGTTACACCAAATTTCTTAGCTTCTTCTTTAGCTGCAGGCGCCCAAGCTGTTAAATTATTTATTCTAGTATCGTTAGATGGGTGTGTACTCATAAACTCTGGCTGAGATTGTCCTCCACTATTGGCTTTCATTCTTTTCCAAAGCTCTGCTGCTTCGTCTGGGTTATAACCTGCAATTGCCATAATTTGCAAACCAATACGATCTGCTTCTGTTTCATGACCTCTACTAAAAGGTAACATTACCCCTACTTGAGATCCTACACCGTATGCCTGGTTAAATGTATTTTTTGCTCCTTCATCCTTAATTAAAACATTACCTGCAACAGCACCTATTTGCTGTAACTGCCCTGCAGACATACGTTGCGCTCCGTGATCTGCTAACGCGTGCGCTACTTCATGCCCCATAACTACAGCTATACCTGTTTCATCTTGACAAATTGGTAAAATACCTGTGTAAAAAACAATTTTACCTCCTGGCATACACCAAGCGTTTACCGTATTATCATCTACCAAGTTATATTCCCATTTGTAATCTTGTAAATACCCAGGATACCCATTTGCTGTTAACCAACGTTCTGCTGCTGAAGCTATACGTTGCCCTACAGAGGCAATCATCCTTGCTTCACTAGTACCTGTTATTGTTTTGTTTTCAGTTAAAAACTGATCATATTGCGCAAAAGCAGTAGGAAATATTGAACTGTTTGGGTACATATTTAATGTTTTCTTTCCTGTAAACGGATTTGTTTTACAAGCAGAAACTGCTAAAAAAATAGTTAATACTAATAATATCTTCTTCATAATAGTAATGTGTTTAGTGTGCTTTTAAAAATACAAAAATATTCTATGTTGCTATAATATCATAGATATAATCTTAATTCTTTAGTTGATATGCAAAATAAATTTTCTAATTTTAAATTTGGAACGCTTTTTGAAACATCAAAAAAGAAAACGAAATAAAACAGATATCTTATGAAAAAAATTACCTTAACAATAGCAGCAATATTTGCATTAGTATTAACAGCTTGCAGTGGCTCTGACGGAAGAGATGGAATTGACGGACTAGACGGAGTTGATGCAATTGGCAGTGTCTACCAGGTTACTGGAGATTTTAACATTGGAAACAATTACACATTAACTTTTGAATTTCCTACTGCTGTAGAAGTTTTTGAGTCTGATGTTGTTTTAGTTTATATTTTATGGGAACAAGTTGATGGTACTGATGGGCAACCTATAAATGTATGGCGCTTAATGCCCCAAACTAGATTATTAGACCAAGGTACTTTAATTTATAATTATGACCATACTTTTGTAGATGCAAATTTCTTTTTAGAGTCTGATTTTGACTTATCTACTTTAGCTACTGGTGACACAGACAATCAAACGTTTAGAGTTGCTATTTTACCTGCAGATGCTGTTAACGGCAAATTAGATACTAGCAATATTAATGATGTTATGGGTATTTTAGATACCAAAGAAGAAGATGTTATACAGGTTTCTTTAAAATAAGAATAGCTTACAATATTATAAGCCTCTACTTATTATTAGTAGGGGCTTTTTTTATGTCTTTAATTTGATAGGAATTGCGTTTAAAATCGACTAAATTTGAATAACCTTAAAATATAAAGATGATGTATAAAAAATTACTAATTTTAAGTGTAGTAGCGCTATTTATAAGTTGCAAAGGAAACTCGCAAAAAACTAAAGAAGCTACAAAAAAACAAGACTTAGCAAAAATTGAAAAAACAGATGCTCAGTGGAAAAAAGAATTAACACCTTTACAATATAACGTATTACGCAAAGCAGGTACAGAACGTGCTTTTTCTAGCAATCTTTTACAAATTAAAGAAAAAGGAATTTATAGTTGTGCTGCTTGCGACACTCCTTTGTTTAAAAGTGAACATAAATTTAAGTCTGGTACCGGATGGCCTAGTTTTGATAGAACAATAGAAGGCAATGTTGCTTTTGATGTTGATTATAAAATTGGATATAAGCGTACAGAAGAACATTGCGCTGTTTGCGGCGGACATTTAGGTCACGTTTTTAATGATGGACCAAAAACAACAGGAGAAAGACACTGTATTAACGGTGCTGCTTTAAAATTTACACCTACAAAATAATGAGTAAAAAATATACTGTAGAAAAAACAGAAGAAGAGTGGAAAGCTGAACTTCCCGCGCAATCTTACAACGTTTTAAGAAATAAAGGGACAGAATACCCGCATACTGGCGAATTTAACCTGCACTTTAAAGATGGTAGTTATAACTGTAAAGGTTGTAATGCTAAACTTTTTGAAGCAGACCACAAGTTTGAAAGTGGTTGTGGATGGCCCTCTTTTGATAAAGCTATAGAAGGCTCTATTGAATATGTAAAGGATACAAGCCACGGAATGACACGAGTTGAAACTGTTTGCGCTAATTGTGGCGGACATTTAGGTCACGTTTTTGATGATGGACCACAAGAAACAACAGGACAGCGCTACTGCATAAACTCTGCTAGTTTAAATTTTAATCCGTCTTAAAAAAGTAATTTATGAGTTTTGTTAATGACTATAAAGAAAGTATGCTGTTTGAGTTTCACCGAAACAAAACAATGGCAGAAAAAACATTTAACCAACTTACCAACCAAGATTTGCATTGGACTTATGGTGAAGCTGATAATAGCATTGCCATTATTGTAAAACATATGGTTGGCAATATGCTAAGTAGATGGACAAACTTTTTTACTGAAGATGGCGAAAAAGAATGGCGCAATAGAGAGTCCGAGTTTGTTGCTCCTTACCAAAATAAAGAAGAAATGCTAGTACATTGGAACAAAGGCTGGGATTGCTTATTTGCTGCAATAGATAGTATTAATGAAGATAATTTTAACAATAAAATTAAAATTAGAGCTGTAGAGCATTCTGTTATGGCAGCTGTAAGCAGGCAATTAGCTCACTACGCTGGGCATATTGCACAAATTGCTTACGTTGGCAGAATGCTAAAAGGTAAGCAATGGCAATCTCTCTCTATACCAGCAGGAAAATCTGATGAATTTAACAAACAAATGTTTAGCAAGTAACTGTTACTTACTTGTTAAACTTGTATAAAAAGTTGTTTTTATTTTATCCGCAGTTATAAAACTAAAGGTATAAGTAGCATCAAGCCAACTACAATAAATCAGAAATTATAATTGTTTAATTTTCTATAACATAAAAAAGGGTCGTAAAAAACTAAATTTTATTATTCTCTCCCTTAAAAATTGATTGTTTTTATGTGTAAAATATAAAGATAAGTACTAAAAAGTTAGCAATATGTTATTATTCATATTTATAGATTTTGGTAATTGCTAATTGATAATTGGTTTTGTACATTTGTGTGATTAAAATTAGAGACAAAAAAAGTATATATATGAGCAATTTTGATGTTATTGTTTTAGGTAGTGGACCAGGTGGTTATGTAACTGCAATTAGAGCTTCACAATTAGGTTTAAAAACAGCTATTGTAGAGAAAGAAAGTTTAGGCGGTGTATGTTTAAATTGGGGTTGTATCCCTACCAAAGCATTAATTAAATCTGCTCAGGTTTTTGAGTATTTAAAGCACGCGGGCGACTACGGTTTAAATGCTGATAATGTAGACAAGGACTTTGGTGCTATTATTAAGCGTAGCCGAGGTGTTGCTGAAGGTATGAGTAAAGGGGTTCAGTTTTTAATGAAAAAAAATAAAATTGAAGTCATTAACGGTTATGGTACTTTAAAGTCTGGCAAAAAGGTATCTGTCAAAGATGCAGACGGTAAAGAAACCGAATATAGTGCAGACCATATTGTTGTAGCAACTGGTGCACGTAGTAGAGAATTACCAAGTTTACCACAAGACGGTAAAAAAATTATAGGATATAGAGAAGCAATGTCTTTACCAGAACAACCTAAAAAAATGGTTGTTGTTGGTAGTGGTGCTATAGGTATGGAGTTTGCATACTTCTACAACTCTATTGGTACAGAGGTTACAGTGGTAGAATATTTACCAAGTGTAGTTCCTGTAGAGGACCAAGATATATCTAAACAATTAGAGCGTAGCTTTAAAAAAGCAGGTATAAAAGTAATGACTTCGTCTGAAGTTACTAAAGTAGATACTGCTGGTAACGGTGTTAGTGTACACGTTAAAACTAGTAAAGGAGAAGAAATTATACAGGCAGATGTTGTTTTATCTGCGGTAGGTATTAAAACTAACATTGAAAACATTGGCTTAGAAAATGTTGGTATTGCTACAGACAGAGATAAAATTATGGTAAATGATTATTATCAAACAAACATACCTGGTTACTACGCAATTGGAGATGTTACTCCTGGGCCAGCTTTAGCACACGTTGCTTCTGCAGAAGGTATTTTATGTGTAGAAAAAATAGCAGGTATGCACGTAGAACCTATAGATTACGGTAACATACCAGGTTGTACTTACTGTATTCCAGAAATTGCTTCTGTTGGTTTAACAGAAAAACAAGCAAAAGAAAAAGGATTTGATTTAAAAATTGGAAAGTTCCCATTCTCTGCTAGTGGTAAAGCTAAAGCTTCTGGTACTCCAGAAGGTTTTGTTAAAGTTATTTTTGATGCTAAGTATGGTGAGTGGTTAGGTTGCCATATGATTGGTGCTGGTGTTACAGATATGATTGCTGAGGCTGTTGTTGCTCGTAAATTAGAAACTACAGGTCATGAAATACTAAAAGCTATACATCCACACCCAACAATGAGTGAAGCTGTTATGGAAGCCGTAGCAGATGCTTATGACGAGGTAATACACTTGTAGTAGTAATTAAACTTACTTATACAAAGCCTAAAGTCTAAGCGTATTTTACACTTAGGTTTTAGGCTTTTTTAAATATTAAAATATGATTAAAGCATTTAGACTTATTGCAATATTAGAAGGAATATCTTACTTATTACTATTTGGTGTTGGTATGCCCTTAAAATATATGGCAGGGATTAAAGATCCTAACATATACATTGGTAATGCACACGGCATACTATTTATAGCATACGCTATATTGGCATTTTTTGTATGCAGACAATTAAAATGGGGTATAAAAAGATACGCTATACTATTTATAGCCTCCCTACTACCCTTTGGAACATTTTACATTGAAGAAAAATATTTTAGCCCTAAAGCATTAAAAGCGTAGGGCTTTTTT
This sequence comes from Cellulophaga sp. RHA19, assembly GCF_002813425.1. Classification (NCBI taxonomy): domain Bacteria; kingdom Pseudomonadati; phylum Bacteroidota; class Flavobacteriia; order Flavobacteriales; family Flavobacteriaceae; genus Cellulophaga; species Cellulophaga sp. RHA19. The sequence continues at coordinate 2,250,589 of NZ_PHUL01000001.1, read as the reverse complement.
TATTTATTAGGAAGAAGATCACAATACCAAAAGGAAGTATCCCAAGTAGTATCTTCATCTTTTTTAAAGCAATTGTCATCTTTATTTGTCGTTGGCGTATATCCTTTTTGTACTTTCTCCCCTACTGTAAAACGTACAGGATTTTTAAAAATAGGACCATCATACACAAACGTATGAAACTCTCCGTTTTCTCCACAAGGATCTACATTCTCTGGTAAATCGTTAAAAAAACTTTCATCTACCTCTCTACCAACAAAGGACTCATCTAGTAATTTAGCATTTACACAAACTGTAATTGCTTTAAACCCCAATTGCAATAACTCTTTTAGCAACTCTTTTGTATCATGTTTCCAAAGCGGAAAAACTCCATTTACACCAACTTCTTGGAGTTTCTCTTCTCTATACTTTTTTAAATCTTCTAAAAAAATATCTCCAAAAACTGCGTGTGTATACCCTTCTGTAATTAAGCCTTGCATTGCGGTTTTCATAACCTTATTGTATGCAGACATAGATACATCTGCATTTAACATAATAGTTTCTAAAGGCAAGCCAATAGCCTTTGCTTGCGCCTCTAAAAGCGGCAAACGTAAACCGTGCATAGACACTCTGTTAAAACTAGCATTTACAGAAGTTACAAGTCTATCTACTTTATGTGTTTTAGATTGTTGCATTTTATACAGTGCCAAGGCAGAGTCTTTACCACTACTCCAGTTAAAATATGTTTTATGCATTAAGAATATTTATTTTGATGCTAAAAAGCTCTGTATAGCCAAATCATAACTCTGTAAGCCAAAACCAAGTATCACGCCTTTAGCAACAGGAGATATATAAGATTGATGACGAAATTCTTCACGCCCAAATGTATTAGAAATATGCACCTCTACAACAGGTGTTTCTATAGCTTTTATTGCATCACCAATACCAATAGATGTATGCGTGTATGCAGCAGCATTTAAAACAATACCATCATAACTAAAGCCCACTTCTTGTATTTTAGATATAAGCTCACCCTCTATATTAGACTGGTAATAACTTAACTCTATATTTTTATAAGTTAGTTGTAAGCCTGAAAAATAATCTACAAAAGTAGTATTACCATATATTGTTGGCTCTCTTTTACCTAAAAGGTTTAGGTTTGGCCCGTTAATTATAAGTATTTTCATATGGTAAAAATACTAAATATTACGCATAAAAAAAGGAAGCAAATTGGCTTCCTTTTAAATAATCTATATCAGTTATTTTTACAACTGAAACATAAATCCTATATTAAAAGTAGATGCATTTATATCATCTTCTAAACTAATACCAGCATATGATAAATTAAGCTCAATTGAATCTGCAATTCTGTAACCTAATTTAGGACGGTAATAAAAACCACCATCTACATTTTCCTTAAGGCCAAGAGCATAACCTAAATCTGTACCTATAGAAAAATCTTCAGTAATCATAAATTTAGCTACGGCAGCAATTGGCAAAAACTGAATATCATCTTGCTCTATTTCAATACCAGGACCTGCATCATAAGTTTTACCAAAATAGTGAGAATACCCAATAGTACCACCTGCGTAAAAAGTTTCTGAAACAGCTCCCAAATACTGTACATCCACACCTGCGTTAAAGCCATAAAAATCATCCAAATCTCCCATTGGAATACCTAAATTAACACCTGCTCCAAAACCTTCTTGAGCCTGCGCTCCAAAAGTAAATCCTAAAACTGCAATAGCTACAATAAATAACTTTTTCATAAATAATAATTTTAATTTTTAGTTTATAATTATAGTATAAACTTAATTAAATAATTTAATCGGCCTACAGAAAAAGTAGTATTTATATTAATTTATAGATTATTTAACAAAATCAGTTTATAATAAAAAAGGCTACCTAAATTAGGTAGCCTTTAATATTATTAGCAAGTTTTGCTTAGAAATGTAAAGCGAAACCAATATTGAACTGAAACTGACTATCAGTTACATCCTCATCTAAAGATATATTATAACGTAAACCAGGCTCTACACTAACATTTTTACCTAAAAAAATTGCATATCCTCCTTGTAAACCAACGAAGGTTGCATTATCATCGTAGTCTTTAATACTTACTCCTGAAAAATCTACTTGTACAGGAATCATACTAGCAATATAGTACTTAGCACCTAACTTATAATTAAAAGAACTACTACCACGGCCACTTCCACTACCTTTAAAGTATCCTAAACCAACTTTTACAGCTAAATCATCAGCTATAAAATAACCTCCTTCTGCCCCAACACTCCAAGAAGTATCACCGTCCTCAGATCTTAAACTAAAAGAAGTATTTGATTCAGTTAATTTACCAAAATTAGTATTAGCTTCAATTAACCATTTTCCTTTACTAGTTTGTCCATTAATAACATCAGTTGATTCTTCTTGGGCCTGAACTCCCATAACAAACCCCAAACTTGCAACAGCTACAATAAATAACTTTTTCATAAAATAAATATTTTCTTTAAAAATTCAAAAACAAATATACAGAATAAACTTACACAAATAGAAGTGCAAAAACCACAGTTAACGTAGAATTAACAAACCTAATTTTATAAAAAAAAGCCATCTATAACATAGACAGCCTTTTAAATATTATTAGCAAGTTTTACTTAGAAATGTAAAGCGAAACCAATTTGGAATTGAAAAACATCTTCTGTAGCATATGAATCATCATTTAAAGCTATGCTATAACGCAAACCTGGTTCAATACTAACATTTTCTCCTAAGAAAATAGCATAACCACCTTGTAAACCTAAAAAGCTAGGGTTTTCATCTGCATCTTTCTCACTAATTCCTACATAATCAACCTGTACAGGAATCATACTAGCGATGTAATATTTAGCTCCAACTTTATAGTTAAAAGAAGAACCATCTCCTTCATAATCCTGGAAACCTAAACCAACTTTTACAGCTAAATCATCAGCTACAAAGTAACCACCTTCTGCACCTATCGACCAAGAAGTTTCTCCGTCAGAAGAGTTTAAATTAAATCCTGTATTTGCTGCAGGAGTTCCAGCTTGACCACCAAAACCAGTATTAGCTTCAATTAACCATTTACCTTGAGCAGTTTGACCACCGTTAGTAGAAGTAGCTGCATCTTGTGCTTGTGCAGCAAAAGTAAATCCTAGAGCTGTGATAGCTACAATAAATAACTTTTTCATAAAAATAATTTTAATTTTTAGTTTATAATTATGCAGTAAACATAGATTGTTAATCTTGTTCACTTACAATGTTTGTTGTGTAAATGTAAGTAATTGTTGTAAACCAACAACAAACAGTTGTGAAGAAAAAAGACCGATAAAAAACTCTTTTTTTAACCAAATTATTAACTTAATTTTAACCTATATGAAATGGAGACAGGGACTAACTGATTATCAGCACTATCTAAAAATAGAAAGAGGATTAATGGAGAATTCTATCACTAATTACGTATTAGATGTAGAAAAGTTAATTTCCTTTTTAGAGCAAAAAAATATAACAGAAACTCCCATTACTATTACTAAAGAAACTACACTAAGGTTTATATACGAGATATCTGCCAGTATTAACCCAAGGTCACAAGCAAGAATATTATCTGGTCTAAAGAGTTTTTTTAATTACCTAATTTTTGAAGATTATAGAGCAGACAATCCTATGGATTTAATAGAGGCTCCAAAAATTGGTAGAAAACTGCCAGATACCTTGTCTGTTGAGGAAATTAATAATTTGATAGACGCAATAGACCTAAGCAAGCCTGAAGGCGAACGCAACAGAGCAATGCTAGAAACTTTATATGGTTGTGGTCTACGTGTGTCCGAACTTACAAATTTGAGACTATCAGATTTATTCTTTAATGAAGATTTTATAAGAGTTACAGGAAAAGGAGATAAACAACGTTTTGTTCCTATTAGTAATATTAATAAAAAGTACATTACTATATATAAAGATGAAATTAGAAATCATTTAGATATAAAAAAAGGTTTTGAAGATATTTTGTTTCTAAACCGCAGAGGAAGACAATTAACACGTGCTATGATTTTTACTATTATTAAACAATTAGCAGAAACCATTGAATTAAAAAAAACAATTAGTCCGCATACCTTACGTCACTCATTTGCAACACATTTGCTAGAAAATGGAGCAGACTTAAGAGCAATACAACAAATGTTGGGTCACGAAAGTATTACAACTACAGAAGTTTACGTACACGTAGACCGTACACACTTGGCAAGCGTAATTGCTAACTATCATCCTAGAAAATAATATTTTTACTTTATAATGTAACAAATTATAAATAACCAATACTAACAAGTACAACTACCAACCAAAAAAGTGAGCAAAGACTTAGAACATGCATTTGTAACAGAACTAGAGAACAACCAAAATATTGTTCACAAGGTCTGTACGCTGTACACTAATGACAAGGATGCTCATAACGACTTGTTTCAAGAAATAACTATACAACTATGGAAAGCGTACCCAAAATTTAGAGGCGATTCTAAATTTAGTACTTGGATGTATAGAGTGGCTTTAAACACTGCTATTACACTTTACAGAAAATCTAAAAGAAAAGTTAGCACACAAAGTTATGAGTCTGTAATTTTTAAAATCAAGGCTGATGAATATGATGAAACACAAGAATTACAACTAAAACTTATGTACAAAGCTGTAAAGCAGTTGGGAGACATAGATAAAGCATTGGTTTTTCTTTACTTAGAAGATAAGGATTATACAGAAATATCTGAAACACTAGGTATTAGCGAAGTAAACGCTAGGGTAAAGATGAACAGAATAAAGAAAAAATTAAAAACCATTTTAAATCCTTAATTGTATGGATGAATTGGATATCTTAAAAAAAGATTGGCAAAAAAAGGGAGACGAACTTCCTAAATTGTCGTACAATGATATTTACAAAATGATATGGAAGAAGTCTTCCTCTATTGTTAAGTGGATATTTATAATTAGTATTTTGGAATTTGTACTCCCCAACTTACTCTTTATTTTCCCTAGTACAAGAGAACATATTGCTAAAATGTACTATGGCAATACATATGGTGTATTTTTTATAGCATTGTCTATTATACAATACACCGTTATATTCTATTTTATTTATCAATTTTATAAAAGATATAAAGAGATTTCTGTTTTAGATGACTCTAAGACGTTAATGAAAAATATTATACGGACTAGAAAAACGGTAAAACACTATGTTATTTTTAGTTTAGCTACCTTAATGTTTACAATGCTTGCACAAGCAGTTTGTGTTTATTTTGATCCTGTAATGCTCACCACAATTTATCCTGAAGAATTGCCTACAAACGTATCTGCAGAAAAATTTAAAACCATAATGACAATAACATTTGTTGTTGTAGCTGTTGTAACTACTGTTGTATTTGCTTTAATTTATTTTCTCTTGTACGGGTTATTACTTAAAAAATTAAACAGAAACTACTACGAATTAAAAAAAATGGAGATTTAAACAAACGACCCTATTATACAACCAAAAAAAAAAAACCATCTGATTAATCAGATGGTTTTTTTTTATACGAAAATGAAATATTAAACAATTAATCTAGTTTCCACTTTCTAAGTTCATTTTCTTCTTCTAGCGCTTTCAAATCTGCCTTAGAAATTACTTTTAAATAAGAAGGATCTTGCTCTATAGCGTGCCCTAGCTTATCTATAATAGACTCAAAAGAATCATTTTCATAATCTATATCTAAAGGTTCTTTTATAACCATAGACTGTAAAATACCTTTTTTCTTTATTCTCAGTCCTTTTTTATCAAAAGAACGTCTAAAACCATCTATTACAACAGGTACAACAATAGGCTTGTATTTTTTTATAATATGTGCAGTTCCTTTACGTAAAGGTTTCCAAGGAGTGGTTGTTCCTTGCGGAAATGTAATAACCCAACCATCATCTAAAGCGGTACCAATATTACTAATATCGCTCATTTTTACTTGCCTTTTTACATCTTGCCCGTCTGCACGCCACGTACGTTGTATACTAATAGAACCAGCGTAAGCCAAAATCTTAGTTAAAAGACTTTTTTTCATTGTCTCTGCAGCAGCTACATAGTACATATTCAACTTAGGCTTCCAGATGTAACCAATATTTCTAATATTATCTTCTCTGCCACTTAAACTGGCATTAAAAACATGAAACATTGCAACTACATCTGCAAAGTATGTTTGGTGGTTAGATACAAATAGTACGCCTTTGTCTGGCAAGTCTCTTAGTATTTGTGATCCTTCTATTTCTAATTTATTAAACCCTTTGTACCTGCGGTGTGTAAATAAAGCCGCAATTCTTATTAACCATTTTTTTAAAAATAGTATATGCCCAAAAGGATTCTTTTTAAATAAACCCATAATTAATATTGTGTTGCCAAATCTACAAATTTATATAACTATAACAATTGTTTTAGTAGCTCTTTAAGTTCGCTCATTATCATTGCAGTTGCACCCCAAACAACATAACCACCTAATTTAAAGGCTGGTACATCTATATTTACAGCATAAGAAGTTGTTAAATTTTGAGTGCTAATTTTACTATCATCCATAAAATCTAGCAAAGAAACCTCTACTAAATGCTCTACTTCTGACTCTTGAATAACAAAAGGAGCTGGATTAGGGTATAATCCTATATAGGGTTGCACTTCAAAATTACTTGGTGGTATGTATATAGATGATAGCTCTGCCATTACCTGTACTTTTTGTTGTGGTACACCCACTTCTTCATACGTTTCTCTTAATGCTGTAGCTAATAGATTTTTATCTTCTTTTTCTACCTTACCACCCGGAAAACCAATTTGGTTAGAGTGCACACCTTTATAAGTTTTACGCAGCATTAACAACAAGTTGGTACTGTTTTCTTCTGTTGGGTAAAACAAAGCCATAACAGCTGCTTTACGTGCTTTATCACGCTGATTTTTCATTCTACTTAACTCATCTATTCTAATAGATGGAGCCATTTTATTATGAGATTCTTCACCTAGTAAAGGAAGATTCTTTATTTTTGAAATTCTCTTGGTAAAATCATCAAAATTCATGAATACAAAGGTACTATCTTACACTATACTATTACTACTAATTTTAACATTCAGTTGCAACAACGCAGCAAAACAAAAGCAAAAAACAGAGGATGCTAAAGTAAAAACAGACACTCTTGCAATAGACAGTTCTAAAGTTACTAAAAAAGAAGAAAAGTTTGTACTTACCGAGGAAAATGCTATTCCTTTTTTTTATGAATACAATAAAACATTAAAAGAAGATAAAGTAAAAATTACCACAAACCTTGGTAGCTTTACTTTGCAATTATTTGATAATGTACCTTACCACAAAGCTAATTTTATTTACCTAACAAAAAAAGGCTATTTTAATGACACCTATTTTCATAGAGTAGTCAAAAATTTTATTATTCAAGGTGGTAATGCAGATAATATAAAAACAGCTAAAAAAAGAGGAGAAATTGGCAGGTATTTATTACCTCCTGATACAAAAAAAGGACACAAACACCATAGAGGCGTGATATCTATGCCAAGCAGTGAAAGTGACAACCCGCATAAATTAGCCTCTCCTTATGAGTTTTTTATTGTGGTAACAAAACCTGGCTCTTATCATTTAGATAAAGATTATACTCCTTTTGGTCGTGTTATAGAAGGTATGGATGTTGTAGATTTAATTAACAGACAACCTGTTGACAAAGGAGATTGGCCTAAAAAAAATATTTTTATAATTAAAGCTGAAGTTATAAAGTAGATTGTAGTTATTACTTTAATTAAAAATTATGCTTATTTTTTAGTTTCTACTGGCGGATAAATAGTTGGTAAAGCAATTTTAAATTTAACAGCCAACAAACGCACTGTAATTACAATAAAAATGCAAATTACGTGTATATAATTAGGTTTCACAGGTAATTTTATCAATAAAAAATAACTGCTAGCCCCTATTATACAAGCTGTTGCATACACTTCTTTTCTAAATATCACAGGAATTTCATTACACAAAATATCGCGTATAACACCTCCAAAACAGGCAGTTATTGTACCAACAACAATACACATAATTGGCAGTAGATTTGCATCTAGTCCCTTCTCTACTCCTGCTAAAGTATAAAGACCAATACCTATGGTATCAAACAAAAAAAGAGAAGTTCTTAAGTATTTTAATTGTTTTCTAAAAATGATAGAGAGCACTACCGTAGTTAAAATTGTATAAATATAAATTGGTTGCAACAACCAAGTTACTGGTGTATTACCAAGCAACAAATCTCTTAATGTACCACCACCAACAGCTGTAACAAAGGCAACAATAAAAACTCCAAAAGGATCCAGTTTTTTATCCATTGCTACCAAAACACCAGATATAGCAAATGCTATTGTTCCTAAAATATCTATAACTAGATAAAACATAAGCTTATAATTCTTGAGTATAGTAGATATAATCTTTAATAACAGTGTCTACAAATTCTAAAGGTTTTTTATCTGTAGTTATACTAGTAACTTCTTTTATTTTATTAGACAAAGATACTATAACGTTGTGGTCTCCATTACGTTTTGCAGAGCTATATAATTCTTTTATAGTTTGCATCTCTGGATCTTTAAAAACAGTTACCTGCGGGTAACTTGGCGAGTAATTTTCTGGTAAATTAGCCACCATTGTATCTTGCAATTTCACTTTTTTCTTTTCCGTAATTACTGTAGTTCCTGCAGCTATATCTCCCAAACGCTGTCCGTTACCTCTTAACAATATTGTAAGTACAGCAACACCTCCGGTAGACAAAACTACATCTACAATACGCATAATCCAACGTATAAAATAGCTAGAAAAATTTGGTTTAGACCCATCTAATTTTACAACTCTAATAGACATTATTTTTTTACCAACCGTAGAGCCATTCATAAAATACTCTAACAATAAATAATAGAAGAAAGCTGGTAATGTTACTATTAAATATAAATGCCACATATCTTTAAAATGGATATTCATATATACCAACAAAAGAATCATAAGTAACGTGTAAACAAAAATAACAATGCTGTCTATAATATAGGCCAGCATCCTATCACCCAAATGTGCAGCATTTTGATGAATGCTAATATTTTGAGCAGTTTCTATTTGAATTTCGTTCATATTTTAGTTTCTTTGGTACAAATCTTAAAGCCAATGCGCGAAGCTGCCTTTGTAAAGCAAAATAAAGACAAATGGACTACTTTTGAAAGTGTCCTGGCAAAGAAAACGGAAATTGACCCAAACAAATTATCAGATTTGTATATCGAAATTACCGATCACCTTAGCTATGCCAAGACTTTCTACCCTGGTAGCAACACCGCATTTTTTTTAAATTCTTTGGCTTCAGAAGCTCATCAAAAAATATATAAGACCAAAAAAGAGCCAAAAAACAGAATAATCAGCTTTTGGAAAACAGAATTTCCCACATTATTTTATCACAATCGTCGTGAATTACTAATTGCATTTCTAGTTTTTTCATTTTTTTGCGCAGTAGGAGCTTTCTCTGCTGCTAATGATGGTGATTTTGTTAGATCTTTTTTAGGCGATGGCTATGTAAATATGACTTTAGAAAATATTGCCAATGATGATCCTATGGCTGTTTACAAACAGCAAAGTGAATTTAAAATGTTTTTAGGGATTACTATTAACAATATAAAAGTAGCTATGATGGCTTTTATATATGGCATTTTGCTTGGTATAGGTTCTTTATTTGTGATGATGCAAAATGGCATTATGCTAGGTAGTTTTCAGTATATGTTTTATGAAAAAGGATTGCTATGGGAGTCTGCACGTACTATTTGGATACACGGCACTATAGAGATATCTGTAATTATAATTGCTGGTTGTGCCGGACTTGTTTTAGCAAAAGGGATTCTTTTTCCTGGCACTTATACAAGACTAGAATCTTTTAAAAGAGGCACTGTAAACGGCTTAAAAATAATGCTATCTACTGTTCCTTTCTTTGTTGTAGCTGGCTTTTTAGAGGGTTTTGTTACTAGACATACAGAAATGCCAGATTGGCTTGCTATATTAATTATTACAAGCTCATTAGTTTTAATATTATATTATTACGTTATTTATCCTTATTTATTACACAAAAGAACCAACCATGCAGAATAACAATTACGTAGAGTTTAAAAAGAAAAGAGATTTAGGTGAAATTTTAGGCGACACTTTTGCTTTTTTAAGAACTCAATTAAAACCATTTTTTAACACCTTTTTTAAAATAGCTGGTCCGTATTTGGTTGTTTACTTAATTTGTCACGCATTTTACTCATATTCTACCGGAGACTTGTTTGATTTTAACATAGAAAAAGCAAGGAAATCCTCGGATCTTTTTATGTTTTTTCTTTCTTTCTTTCTTTTTTTTATATCAATGATAGTTGCTTATTCAATGGCACAATCTGTTACCTTACATTATATAAAAAGTTATATAGAAAATAATGGTTCTATAAACTACAATCAAATTAAATCTGAAGTTTACAATAGTTTTTGGAAGTTTATTGGACTATCATTTTTAGCTAGTATTTGCCTAATTATTGGACTAATACCTTGTGGTTTGGGCACTATTTATCTTTATGTTCCAATGTCTTTAGCCTTTAGTATTTTAATTTTTAACCAAAAATCTGTTGGTGATGCCTTTAGTGATAGCTTTGGTTTAGTTAAAGATTATTGGTGGATAACTTTTGCTACTCTTTTAGTAATTGTTATTGTTGTTTTTGTTGCAGGTATGGCATTTGGAATACCTTCTGCCATATATATGTGGGCAAAAATGGGAGTGTTTTCTGCTGAAGTAGACCCTAGTACTATGGGAAACAATTTAACCGATCCTATTAGCATAATAATACAAGCCTTAAGTAGCTTGTGCCAATACCTATTAAGTATTTTAACGGTCATTTCTGGCGCTCTTATTTATTTTGATTTAAACGAAAGAAAAAATTTAACGGGTACTATGGAGCGTATTAAAAATTTAGGAAATACTACCGATTTATAATATGCAAAAACTTCTTTTTTCTTTTCTTATTAGTATCACGTTTTCTTTATCTGCGTATAGTTTTCAAGACTCTACTATGGTAGATTATGATGATGCACCTTTATCTGTAAAGAAAATAACAAAAGAAGACTTACAATCTTACAAAGATGACTCTAGTTATAATTACACCTTAGAAAAAGCAGATAACTCTTGGTGGGATAAATTTAAATCTTGGCTTTACTCTTATTGGTTACGCTTTTTTCAATGGCTATTTGGAGGAACAAAAGCTGTAGGCTATTTAGCTGCTTTTTTAAAAATTATACCGTACGTACTGCTTGGAATATTAATTTTTATTGGTATAAAATTCTTTTTAAAGGTAAACGCAAACAGTATACACTTATCTAAAAAAAATCAAAGTTCTGTTACCTTGTCTGAAGAAGAAAATATTATTAAGAACGAAGACATACAACAACTTATAAAAAAGGCTTTAGAGGATAAAAATTACAGATTAGCCATTAGATATTACTACTTGCATATTTTAAAAATAATGAGCGACAAAGAGCTCATAGATTGGCAATTACAAAAAACTAATGATGATTACCAACAAGAGCTAAGCGGCTCTACTTACGCTAAGTCTTTTATAACCATAACAAGATTATATGATTATGTTTGGTATGGAGATTTTACTATAGATGAACTTAAGTACAATAAAGCAGCAGAAGAATTTATTAAACTACAAAATAGCATCATTAAAAAGTGATAAAAAAAGGAAGCTCATATATCATCATTATAGCAGTAACACTTATTGTTTACTTGGCTTTAGAGTATAGTAAACCTAAAGAGGTCAACTGGTTTCCTTCTTTTGCTACTCACCATAAAATTCCTTTTGGCACTAAGGTTTTTAATGATATTTTAGAAAATAAATTAGGAGATAAAACAACATCTGTTTACGAACCACCTTTTATATTTTTAAATAAAAACGACACTATAACAGGTACATATTTGCTAATAAATAACAACCTTGAATTAGATAAAAGCGAAGTAAGTAAATTATTAGAGTGGACTGCCAAAGGAAATACACTTTACCTTGCAGGCTCTAGTTTTGGTAACGCTTTAGAACATGAGCTTAATTTTAGCACAAAAACACTTTACACAGATGAATTAGATCATAAATTTTATATGCATTTAGTTAATCCGTCTATAAAAACTAAAAAACCTATTGTTTTTAGTAAAAAATCCGATATTAATTATTTTTCTAAAATAGATACTCTAAACGCAAAAGTGTTGGGTGTTATAGATGATTTTGAAACAATCTCTATAAAAAATGCAAACATCATAAAACAAGACTATGGTAAAGGAACCGTTATTTTAAATCATTTTCCTTACGCATTTACCAATTTTTTTATTTTAGATAATGAAAACAATACAGATTACACATCGTCTTTATTAGCTTATGTAGACACTTCTAAAAATATTTACATAGATAATCACCATAAATCAGGAAAAACCTTTTACACATCTCCAATGCGTATATTTTTAAGCGCAAAAGAATTAAAATGGGCATATTATATAGCCCTAATTGGTGCTTTATTTTATGTCTTTTTTGAAGGAAAAAGAAAACAACGTGCAATACCAATAGTTACTCCTTTAAAAAATCAGACTTTGGCATTTACCCGTACCATTGCAGATATGTATTACCAAAGAAACAGGCAAAAAGAAATTGCAGAGCACAAGATTAACTTTTTTATGGACTATGTACGCTCTAAATTTCATGTAAATACCCTAGAAAAGAACGATGATTTTTACAATACCGTTTCTGCAAGAAGTTTTCATACCAAAGAAGAAATTACAAAGTTGTTTTCATATTTTGATCAACTTTTACAACAACAAAATATAACTAATGACCAACTAATAGCATTAGATAAAAAAATAGAACAATTTAAAGACAAAGCAAATGGAAGCAAATAACGATATCAATTTTGATAATAGAATACCTTTAGAAGATTTAAAAAATGCTGTTACCGAAATTAAGCAAGAGCTGGCTAAGGTAATTATTGGTCAAGATCGTTTTGTAGAGTTGTTAATTGTTTCGCTATTAGTAGATGGTCACGTTTTAATAGAAGGTGTACCTGGAATAGCAAAAACGGTTACTGCCAAATTATTTGCTAAAACTTTAAAAACAGAATTTAGTCGTATACAATTTACACCAGATTTAATGCCTAGTGATATTTTAGGTACTTCTATTTTTAACGTAAAATCGTCTGAATTTGAGTTTAAACAAGGGCCTATTTTTTCTAATATTATTTTGATTGATGAAATAAATAGAGCTCCTGCTAAAACACAAGCTGCTTTGTTTGAGATTATGGAAGAAACACAAGTAACTATGGACGGTAAAACCTATAAAATGGAGGCTCCTTTTATGGTTTTAGCTACACAAAACCCAATTGAACAAGAAGGTACTTATGCCCTACCAGAAGCACAATTAGACCGTTTTTTGTTTAAAATTAAAGTAGAATACCCAACACTAGAAGAAGAAATAAAAATACTAACAACACACCACCAACGTAAAGGCATAAAGCCGCAAACACTTATAAAAGATGTGTTGTCTCCTGCAAAATTAAAGGAATACAAAAAAAACATACAAGAGGTAATTGTTGAAGAAAAAATTCTACGCTACATAGCAGAAATAATTTCTAAAACACGTAACCACCCACATTTATACCTTGGTGGTTCTCCTAGAGCATCCTTAGCAACTTTAAATGCAGCAAAAGCTTTTGCTGCCATTAATGGTAGAGACTTTGTTACTCCAGAAGATGTAAAAAAAGCACTAACACCTGTACTTAACCATAGAGTTATTTTAACTCCAGAGCGCGAAATGGAAGGTATGACAACAGAAAGTGTTGTACATATGATTATGGAATCTGTAGAAATACCTAGATAATACATGCGTTTTTTAAAATCGTTTTACATACATAACACCTTTTTTTGGTACTTAGCCATACTTGCCGCAATGTTCATGACATCGTATTGGTACAAATGGCTATACCCTATTGCATGGCTTTGTACTATGGTTTTAATTGCCTTGTTTTTATTTGATATAGTTTTACTATTCGCATCAAAAAATAGTGTAAAAGCAAGCAGAACACTACCGCAAAAATTATCAAACAGTGACCATAACCCTATTGTTATGCAGTTTGTAAGTACTTATGCTTTTAAAACTGGTGTTTCTGTTGTTGAAGAATTGCCTATTCAATTTCAAAAAAGAGATTTTAAATACAATACAATACTTACAAAAAAAGAACCTAAAACTTTTGAATATACAGTTAGACCAGTAGGACGTGGTGAATATTATTTTGGCAACTTAAATATTTATGCTTCTTCTCCCCTACGCATTGTAAAACGTAGATTTTTGTATCTTAAAAACCAGATGGTTCCAGTATATCCATCTATCATTCAAATGCAGAAATATGATTTTTTAGCTATCAGCAATAAATTATCAGAATTTGGAATGAAAAAAATTAGACGTATAGGTAATACGCAAGAGTTTGAGCAAATTAAAGAGTACGTTCCTGGTGATGACTTTAGAACCATAAACTGGAAAGCTACAGCTAAAAGTAACCAGTTAATGGTTAACCAATATCAAGATGAAAAATCACAACCCATTTACTCTGTAATAGATACTGGTAGAGTAATGAAAATGCCCTTTAATGGTTTAAAACTTTTAGATTATGCCATAAATAGTACGTTAGCATTTTCTAATGTAGCTCTTAAAAAGAATGACAAAACAGGAATGATATCTTTCTCTAAAAACATAGAGTCATTTTTACCTGCTATGCAAAAGCCTACTTATTTAAATGCCATACTAGAAAAGCTTTATAATATTACTACAGACTACGTAGATTCTGATTTTGGATTACTTTATGCACATTTAAAACGTAAAGTAAACCATAGAAGCTTATTATTACTATATACTAATTTTGAACATATAACAGCAATGCGCAGGCAGTTACCATATTTGCTTGCTATTGCAAAAAAGCATGTATTAGTTGTTATATTTTTTGAAAATACAGAATTAGAAAGCTTAATAAATTCTGATGCAGAAGACATACAGGGTATTTACCATAAAACTATTGCAGAAAAGTTTTCTATGGATAAAAGGTTAATGCAAAAAGAACTGCAACAATACGGCATACAAACAATACTTACCAAGCCAGAAGAGCTTACTATTAACACCATTAATAAATACTTAGAAATTAAAGCTAGAGGACTCTTATAAAAGTTAAAACTAAAAAGTTAGCTTCTGTAACAGAACCACTTACAAATAATACTTAAAAAAGTACTACAAATAAATAGTTTTAATGTAAAATTTCTTTATTTTTCCCTATATTATATATTTTAAACCATAATTACAACCTATGTTAAAATCAAACTACCAAAAAATATATAGCGGAAACCAATTTGATGTAAAAGCTATTGTAGAAAAATTACATTCAATAAATATAGAAGGCGTTGTAAAAGACGAGTCAGAATCTGGAAGACTAGCTGGTTTTGCTTCTGCTATACCTGGAGAACAAGACTTATATGTACATAATGATGAAGTAGAAAAAGCTTTAGAATTAATAAAAAGTCATTTTAAAAAATAACAACCAGAAATATTACCTAATTACTGCTTAAAAACAATAAAAAGTAGTAGTGTTAGGCAATAAAACTAAAACCTGTAATATCTTACACGTAATATTTAATTACAAGTAAGTATTTATTTACATATGAAAACTTCCCCCCAGTTTAAAGAATTAAGGTTTTCCAAAACTTTAATTCTTACCATTTTAGTTATATGTATTTTTCCTTTTATACTTCAGTTAATTGGAGTTGATTTTGGAAACATAAATATCATATTTAATGCTAACGGAGAAAAAGTCGCCTTAGACCATGCTTCTCAAGATCTAGTTTTAACTCATTTAAGAGGTACTTTTACACATTTAATTTTAGAATGGACAGCAATTTGTATTGCCATTGCAACTGCCGTATTAGCCTTTATACAATACAGAATAACAAACAACCCAACTACTCCTATTATTGGAGGCGCATTGTTATGTGCTGGCTTTATAGATGCCTTTCATGCTTTGGCAGCTATTAAAATAATAAATCCAGCTACTGGTAATGAAAATTTTTTACCATTTACTTGGGCACTATCTAGAATATTTAATAGTGTAATTTTAATTTTGGGTGTTAGTATAATTTTGTTACAAAAGAAAAGGATGCTTCCAAAAAACGGAAGGCGCTTTGTATTTATTGTGACCTTAATTTTTGGTCTAATTGTATTTTTAACTGTATATTTTTCTGCCCTAAGTAAATCTTTACCAACTACAACAATACATGATAGTTTTATTACAAGGCCCTATGATTTAATTCCGCTTGTATTATTCTCATTTTTAGCATTATACTTATTTCCAAAGTTCCATAAAAAAGAAAACAATATATTTTCTAATGCTCTTTTATGGAGTATGATACCTGCTATAGCTACGCAAATGTATATGGCTTTTGGGTCTGAACATTTACATGATTCTAACTTTAACATAGCCCATTCTTTAAAAGCAATATCATATGCTATACCATTTATTGGAATTATGTTAGACTATATATCTACCCATAAAAAAGAACAAATACGACTTACCGCATTAAAAAATGCTCATTATGCTGTTAGTCAAAAAAATAAAGAACTAGAACAGTTTGCCTTTATTGCATCTCATGATTTACAAGAACCTTTACGTACTGTAATGAACTTTACTCAACTATTTAAAGAAGAGTATAGTGACAAGTTAGATAAAAATGGTATTACGTATTTAAACTTTATTAGACAAGCATCTACAAGAATGAGCTTGCTTATTAAAGCTGTTTTTGACTATTCTAGAATTGGAGCCAAAAATGAAATTAGCAAGGTAAAAACTAATAAATTACTTAATGAGGTTATTGCAGAAATGGACCATATTATTAAAGAAACCAATACTGTAATACACTATAAAAAGTTACCAAAAATAGAAGGTCAAAAAACAGAGCTACGTATTCTATTTCAAAATCTGCTATCAAATGCTATTAGATTCCAAAAAGAAGGCGCAACACCCGTAATAGAAATAAAAGCAAAAGACCTTGGAGATTTTTGGGAATTTAGTATAAAAGACAACGGTATTGGTATAGAAAAAAAGCATCAAGATAAAATATTTTCTATGTTTCAACGCTTACATTCTAAAGACGTTTATGAAGGAATAGGAATAGGGCTTACGCATTGCTTAAAAATTGTACTAATGCACCAAGGTAGAATATGGGTAACATCTGAACCAAATAAAGGGAGCGAATTTAAATTTACTATTAAAAAACAAGAATGAACATGCTAAAAAGTATATTGTTAATAGATGATGATGAGGCAACTAATTTTTTGCACAAAATGGTTATTAAAAAGCTTAATTGTACAAATGATGTTATTGTTAAAACTAACGGACAAGAAGCCATAGATTACCTTAAAACAGAAAAAGATGGTGTTTTTCCGCAACCAAGCTTAATTTTATTAGACATTAATATGCCTATTATGAATGGTTGGGAGTTTTTACAAGAGTATAAAAAGCTTGAAGAAAACCAAATGGCAGAAACAGTAATTGTTATGCTAACAACATCTTTAAATCCTGATGATAAAGCTAGAGCTTTAGGTTTTACCCAAATAAACGATTTTAAAAGTAAACCACTTACGCCAGACGGTTTAAGAGATATACTTAAAAGCTTTTTTATGTTTCCTGATGATATATAAACATTACAGCTAATAATTAAGGTATATTTACCCATATGCAAAAGATTACAGATCAAATGGGGAGGCAATTTGAATGCCCAAAAAGACCCTTACGAATTATTTCTCTAGTGCCATCACAAACTGAGCTGTTGGTAGATTTAGGTTTAGAAGAGTACATTGTAGGTGTTACAAAATTTTGTATTCATCCTAAACATCTACGTATGTCTAAAAAAGTAGTTGGTGGTACAAAAAAAATTTCCTTAGCTAAAATTGAAGCTGTAAAACCAGATATTATCTTATGCAACAAAGAAGAAAATACAAAAGAAATTGTTGAGCAGCTAGAAAAAATATACCCCGTACACGTATCAGACATTAATGACTTAGAAGATGCGCTAGATTTAATTACCCAATATGGTGTTATTTTTAATAGCTCTTTAGATGCTACAAAAATTGTTAGCACTATTAGAAACGAAGCAAATTCTTTTAAAAATTTTATAAAAGACAAACCTGCTAAAAAAGTAGCCTATTTAATTTGGAAAGATCCATATATGGCAGCTGGCAAACAAACTTTTATAGATCATATGCTTAGCCTAAACAAGTATAAAAATGTTTTTAAAGGCAGTTTAAGGTACCCTGAAGCTACTTTAGAAACTATTAAAGAACTAAACCCTGATTACATTTTACTATCATCAGAACCTTATCCATTTAAACGAGAACATATAGATGAGATTAAAAAAATAATGCCATCTACAACTGTTGAGCTGGTAGATGGCGAATACTTTTCTTGGTATGGTAGCAGACTACTAGATGCATTTATCTATTTTAAGTCTTTACACTACTAGATTATAAATTTACAGCTGCATTTTTAGCCAACTGAAACTCGGTTACTATTTCTTTAACAATATCTGCCGCTGGCATTATTTTATGAATAATAGCGGCTACTTGTCCTATTTCTAATTCACCGTCTTCCATATCGCCTTCAAACATACCACGTTTGGCGCGTGCTCTACCTAAAAGTGTTTTTAAATCTTCTGGTGTTGCTCCTTTTGCGTAAGCATCTTGTACCTCTACAAAAAACTTATTTTTAAGTAAACGTACTGGCGCAAGTTCTTTTAATGTTAACTGCGTATCTCCTTCTTGTGCAGCTACTACACTCTCTTTAAATAATTGATGAGAAGATGCCTCGTCACTTGCCACAAAACGACTACCAATTTGCACACCATCTGCACCTAAAACCATAACAGCCAACATTGCTTTACCTGTAGCAATACCTCCTGCTGCTATTAATGGTATTTTTAATTGTTCTTTTACAGCTGGTATTAATGCCAAGGTAGTAGTCTCATCTCTACCGTTATGCCCGCCTGCCTCAAAACCTTCTGCAACAATAGCATCTACTCCTGCAGCTTCAGATTTTAATGCAAATTTTAAACTACTAACAACGTGCACTACTATAATTCCGTTTTCTTTTAAATAACCTGTCCACGTTTTAGGATTACCTGCAGATGTAAATACTATTTTTACACCCAAGTCTACAATTATTTTCATAATCTCCTCTACGTTAGGGTACAACATTGGAACATTAACGGCAAAAGGTTTGTTTGTAGCTTTTTGACATTTTAAAATATGCTCTTTTAAGACATCTGGATACATAGACCCAGCACCAATTATTCCTAAACCACCTGCATTAGAAACAGCAGACGCAAGTTTCCAACCACTAGCCCAAATCATTCCGGCTTGTATAATTGGATATTCAATATTAAATAATGATGTTATTCTATTTTGCATATTCTTATTTTATCAAACTTAAAAATTATTATGATATAACTCCAGAACCTATAAGTTCATCTCCTATGTGCCAAGCAACAAATTGTCCTTCTGCCATAGCAGATTGTTCTTCTTCAAAATCTACATACAAACCAGCATCAACCTTATATAAAGTTGCTTTTTGTAAAGCTTGCCTATAGCGTATACGTGCCATAACCTCCATTGTTTCATCAACCTGTAAAGCCATATCTGTACGCACCCAGTGCAATTCTTCATTAGAAACAAAAAGTGTTCTACGGTACAATCCTGGGTGTTTTTTACCCTGACCGGTATATATTACATTCTCATTAACATCTGTCTCTATAACAAACAAAGGTTCTTTGGTACCACCAACAGCCAAACCTTTACGCTGTCCTTTAGTAAAATAATGCGCTCCTTGATGCTCACCTACCACTTTACCGTCTGCTACATTGTAAACTGGTTTTGTAGCATAATAAGACAGTTCTTCTTCTTTGGTGGTAAACTCTGGTATTGCAGTATTGTATTGTTCTAAATTAGAAGAAACCTCTACTATAACTCCTTGTTTTGGTTTTAGTTTTTGTTGAAGAAAATCTGGCAAACGAACTTTACCTATAAAACAAAGACCTTGAGAATCTTTTTTATCTGCTGTAATTAAATCGTTTTCTGCTGCAATTTTACGTACTTCTGGCTTTAGCAGATCTCCAATAGGAAATAATGTTTTAGCTAGTTGCTCTTGTGATAGTTGACATAAAAAGTAAGACTGGTCTTTATTATCATCCTTACCACCTAATAACTGATGAATTTCTTTACCTTCTTCATTTACAAACGATGTTTTTCTGCAGTAATGACCTGTAGCAACATAATCTGCTCCCAGTTGCATTGCAATTTTCATAAACACATCAAACTTAATTTCTCTGTTACAAAGTACGTCTGGGTTTGGTGTTCTTCCTTTTTCATACTCATTAAACATATAGTCTACTATACGTTCTTTGTATTCTGCACTTAAATCTACTGTTTGAAAAGGAATACCTAATTTTTCTGCAACAATTAATGCATCATTACTATCCTCTAACCAAGGACATTCATTAGAAATGGTTACAGAATCATCGTGCCAATTTTTCATAAAAAGCCCAATTACGTCATAACCTTGTTCTTTTAAAAGATAAGCTGTAACGCTAGAATCTACACCTCCTGAAAGTCCTACTACTACTTTTTTCATTTTTTATATTCTGAATTGCAAAAATACAAAAATCTAAAATGCTTTGTATTTCTATTAACACCCATAAATCTTTAATTTTTCATAAAGAAATATACCGTTTATCGATGTTTTAAATCGATTAAAAATCTACTAAAAACTTAGTCGTAAACCAAACAACAAAATGACTCTAATTAACATACAAAAAAGCGGCTTTTACAACTAAACTTTTTTTAAGCTTCTAATAGGTTGCATCTTTGGAGTCCCAAATGTTACTAAGCTTAACCTACTTAGTGCTAAAGCTCCTAGAAATAGGAGCTTTTTTTATTTAAATAAACAACTAAAAAAAAATCCTGCTTCATTTACGAAGCAGGATTTTTTTATATGTAGTTTAAAGAATATTATCTATTCTTTTTTTGCTCTTCTGCTTGCTCCATCATTTCACGCATCTTCTTCTGAAACTTATTTTCTTTCTTAGGTTTCTTTTTATTCTCTTGAATTTTAGCGTGTATTTTATCTTCGTCTATAATAAACTTCTTAATTGCCAACATTATAAATATTGTAATTAAGTTAGATACAAAATAGTACAAACTAAGTCCACTTGCATAACTATTAAAGAATACCAACATCATTAATGGAGATAAATAAAGTATAAACTTCATATTTGGCATTCCTGGCTGCTGTTGCATATTTTGCCCAGATGTCATCATCATATAAAAGAAAATAGCAATAGAAGCTAATATTGGAAATAAACTTACGTGATCTCCATACAACGGAATTTTAAATGGTAATTCTGCTATAATATCATAAGAAGATAAATCGTCTGCCCATAAAAATGGCTTTTGACGTAATGCAAAAGAAGTTGGGAAGAACATAAATAAAGCATAAAAAACTGGTAACTGCACCAATGCTGGCAAA
Organism: Cellulophaga sp. RHA19; assembly: GCF_002813425.1. Taxonomy (NCBI): domain Bacteria; kingdom Pseudomonadati; phylum Bacteroidota; class Flavobacteriia; order Flavobacteriales; family Flavobacteriaceae; genus Cellulophaga; species Cellulophaga sp. RHA19. Next base: position 2,228,924 of record NZ_PHUL01000001.1, on the reverse strand, counting down.
CAACCACTCATAGGACTGGCTCCTGCTTTGTTATACAGCTTCATAGTTTCTTGCTGCTTTTTCATTGGATTATCTTTGTACTTTTCTCCTAATTCTGCAATTTCAGGCTTTAAAACCTTCATTTTTGCTTGTGACAAGTAAGATTTGTATGTTACTGGTGACATTAGTAAACGAACTAAAATTGTCATTACAATAATAGCAATACCGTAAGGTAAAAATCCGCTTAAAAACGTATACGCTGGTGTAAACACATATCTGTTTATAAATCCAAATATACCCCATCCGTAAGGTATAGAATCTTCTAAACCAAGCTCTTTATATTTAGACAGCTCTTTTATATCTGTTGGCCCGTAATACAGGTTCATATTATAAGCTAACTCACCTGTTTCTGTTTTTAAAGGTAATATTGATGTATTCTCTTTTGTAAACTTAGTTTCTGGAGTGTCATCTTCAACTAGATTTACAGAACTTAATTTAGCAGTTTCAAAATGTTTATCTGATGCTAAAATAGAACTAAAGAAATGCTGTCTGTATGATAACCATTTGATATCCACTTCTTCATCTTCCTCATCATCACTACTTTCTGATAATTTACTAATATCACCATCATCATGATTATAAGTTAAACGTGTATACCTATTCTCATAAGTTGCACTTTTACTGTGTCTAATTCCTTTTTGTTTCCAAACTAAAGCAATTGGTGCAGCACTATTTAATACACCATTTAAACCTTGAGATCTAATATTAAAATCTAACAGGTATTCATCTGGCTTAATCTCATATCTGTATTCTAAAAAGTCTGTTGCAGAAACTTTTGCCTTCATAGAGAGAACAGTGTTGTTTCCGTTTTTAGATATTGTAGGTTCAAAAAATAAATCTTTAGTATCTAAAACTCTATTATCAGAAGTAGAAAAAGTTAACCCAAAACTAGCGTTGTTATCTTTTACTAAATGTACAGGAAGAGAATCATAAGTTACAAAGTTTTTCATCTTTGCCTCTACTATTTGTCCTCCTTTATTGCTTACTCTTAAATAAAGAACATTGTTTTCTAAAACCGTTGTACCTTCTGTTGCTGGCGTATAACCAAAAGCACCTATTTTGCTTTTATAATTAGCAACTGCAGTAGAATCTGCTAAATTTAATACAGGTTCTTCAGCAACTTTTTCACTCTCTTCTTTACTTTCAGTTGCTGCTGCTTCTGTTTTTTGCTCTTCTTGTTTTTGTGCTTCTAGCTCCTCTGCAGTTGGTTGTGTGGTATTAAACCATAATACAAACAATCCAAAAATTAGTAAAAAACCAATAAGGGTTTTTACATCAAATTTCTTTTCTTCCATTCTAATATGTCAAAGATTTTATAGTAAAAACTAATAAATCTATATTGTTAATAATAAATTACAGTTTGCAAATATATGTCCAAATGTACACTTTATGCCAAAGTGGCACTCTTTTATTGCTTTTTGTGTTCTAATGCAGCTTTAACAAAACCTACAAATAATGGGTGCGGGTTTGCAACTGTACTCTTGTACTCTGGATGATACTGTACACCTATAAACCAAGGATGTACTTCTTTTGGCAATTCTACAATCTCTACCAAACCTGTATCTTTATTAATACCAGATGCCTGTAAACCTGCAGCTGTAATTTGTTCTTTGTACTTGTTATTAAACTCGTATCTATGTCTGTGACGTTCAGATATATCTGCTTTACCACTGTAAACTTCTTTAACTAAGCTATTATCTTCTAAATGGCAAGCCCAAGTACCTAAACGCATAGTACCTCCTTTGTTTACTACGGTTTTTTGTTCTTCCATTAAGTTAATAACAGGATTAGGAGTTTCCTCATCCATTTCTTTAGAGTTAGCATCTGCTAAACCTAAAACGTTTCTAGAAAATTCTATAACTGCCATTTGCATACCTAAACAAATACCTAAAAACGGAATTTTATTTTCTCTTGCGAACTGTACAGCTTCTATTTTACCTTCTATACCTCTTTCTCCAAAACCAGGTGCTACTAAAATACCATCTAAACCTTTTAACTCTTCAGACATATTTTTACCTAAAATATGTTCAGAATGTATAGACTTAACTACTACTTTTACCTCATTTTCTGCACCAGCATGTATGAATGCTTCTAAAATAGATTTATAAGAATCTTGTAACTCTACATACTTACCAATAAGACCAATAGTAACTTGATTTTTTGGATTTTTATGACGCTTTAAAAACTGGTTCCAGGTAGTTAAATCTGGTTTTTCTGTATCTGATAAAGCTAATCGTTCTAAAACAACAGTATCTAAGCCTTCTTCTTGCATTAATAAAGGTACATCGTAAATAGTAGATGCATCTATAGATTGTATAACCGCTTCTCTTTTAACATTACAAAATAAAGCAAGTTTATGTTTTATTTCATCAGAAATTTCGTGCTCTGTTCTACATACAAGAATATCGGCCTTAATACCACTTTCCATTAATGTTTTTACAGAGTGTTGTGTTGGTTTTGTTTTTAACTCCCCAGCAGCAGACAAATATGGTACTAAGGTTAAATGTATAACAATACCATTGTTATCACCTAGCTCCCATAATAATTGTCTAACAGATTCTATATAAGGCAAAGATTCTATATCACCAACAGTACCACCAATTTCTGTAATTACAATATCGTAATCACCACTTTTTCCAAGTATTTGAATACGTTCTTTAATTTCGTTGGTAATATGAGGTACAACCTGTACTGTTTTACCTAAAAACTCTCCTCTACGCTCCTTTTCTATTACACTTTGATAAATTCTACCAGTTGTAACATTGTTTGCCTGTGAAGTTCTAACATTTAAAAAACGCTCGTAATGCCCAAGGTCTAAATCCGTTTCTGCACCATCGTCAGTAACGTAACATTCACCGTGTTCATAAGGGTTTAATGTTCCTGGATCTACATTTATGTATGGATCCAATTTTTGAATAGTAGTTCTATATCCTCTAGCTTGTAATAATTTAGCTAAAGATGCAGCTATAATTCCTTTTCCTAGAGAAGATGTAACCCCTCCGGTTACAAATATGTACTTAGTGTTTGCCATGTAGCGTTAGGTTGTTTTCTTAACGCAAGCAAAAATAGCAAATTGCTATTACAAAAGCGGTCTATTCTTTAGGAAAATCTTTCTGAATTTTTAGAATGATATCTTCTAATCCGTTTATTTTAATTTCTAACATAGATTTTAACAAAACACCTAGTTTACCCTCAGGAAAACCCTTTTGATTAAACCATATTAAATACCGCTCTGGTAAGTGCACTAAATACCAACCTTTGTATTTTCCAAATGGCATTCTGTAATGTGCTAGCTCTATTAGCTTTTTATTATCGTTTTTTAACATATTTAAAAGTCCAAAAGCAACTTTTAGACGTATATTTCTAAGTAAATCAATATATTACAATAAAAAAAGTGAAATCGGCAAGTGAATTACTATAAAAAAACACAATTAACCAGAACAACTATGAAAAATGTAACAATCTTATTTCTATTATTATTAGTCTTAAATTCTTGTAGCAAAGATAGCCAAGAACTCTTTAATTTAATAGAACAAAGTGAAAACTCTAACGAAGACAATTCTAATTTAGACACTGACAATGATGGTGTAACTGATGAAGATGAAAAAAAAGATGGAACTGACCCTGAGAAACCAGATACAGATAACGACGGTGTTAATGATGGAATTGAAAAAACAGACAAAACAAATCCTTTAGTATCAGATACTGATGAGGATGGTGTTAACGATGGCGATGAAAAAAAGGACAATACTAACCCATTAAATTCTGACTCTGATAATGATGGTTTAAATGATGGTGACGAAAAAGAAAATAAAACAAATCCTTTGATAGTAGATACAGACGGTGATGGTGTAATTGATGGCACAGAATTAACCAATAGTACAGACCCTTTAAGTAATTGTTCATTTTTACTAGATAGCCAAACAGTTGATACTAGTGATATTTGGAACAGCTTAGACTGTGATGCAGATGGTTTTAGTAACATTGATGAATTAAACGCAGGAACAAACCCATTAATTAAAGATGAAGTTGATGTAAAATCTCCTCTACTTGGTACTTGGGTATTAGTTAGCGCAACAATAGATAACGGTACTGCAAGTACAGTAGTTAACAATCAAACCTATCCGTTAGAGTATACAGCAAAATCTACTAATGAAACTTCTACCGCTACCTTTACAGAAGATCCAAATAAAATTGTTAGTACTGGTGAATATACTACATTGATTAATTTTTCTTTTTTAGGAACTGATTATACAGAAACCATAACATCTGAGAGCCCACTGAGTTCTGGAGATTGGTCATTTGATGATGATACATTACAACTTGATGCTAATGACACTGTAAACGGAACTTACAAAGTAATTAGCTTAACTAATGAAAACTTAGTTTTACAAACTGAGGTTAATAGAATTGTAACTACTGGTGGTGTAGATTTAGACACTAAAGGAACATTGGTTATTACATTAAGTAAAGAATAGATTAAATAACTATAGCTCATATAAAAAAAGCGACACTTTGTGTCGCTTTTTTTATATGAGCTACTTCAACTGAAGCTCTTTCTTCACTTTTTCTTGCCAAAAGAGTTGTTTTTCTAGGTCTCTAGAATAATTTGTTTCTTTATCGTACAAATCTTGATAGGCCTCTAACTCTTTGTTTACAGAAGTATAAATAGCCCTTGCTTGCTTGTATGTATTAGATGAAGGCACTACTTTACTTAACTTTTCTCTCATTTTACGTGCATAAAGCTCTGCAATATCAAAATGTATTTGCTCATGACTTAATGTAATATCTGTACATATTTTAGGTCTATACCAAGATTTTCTGGGATAAAAAATGGCAATAACTTCATAAGTGAATTTATTGCCGTTTTTTTTATCAAAGTACGTTGTGTATTTGTAGTTTACCCCACTAGCGGTCATTGCTGCTGCTCTGTTACCTACTGGTGCTTTACCCTTAAAATTAGACCAAGATAACTTTACTCCTGGTTTCCATATAATAGTTTCTTGATTTTGAGCTGAAACATTAAAAAATGTAAACACAATTATTAAAAAAACTATTTTTTTAAAGAAAAGCATACCTTTATTTTTTAGGTTCTACTTCTTCAATCTTCATATCATTATATTGCATAACATATACAGCTGTATTTGTAAAGCCTGCATTTTTCTTATTTACGTAATTAAACTTGTTTGAAACATACTCTGTTTCTCCTACAACTTTAGAAACTTCAAATAAGTCGTTTTTATAAGCTAGCTTTAGTAAAACATCATACATAATATCAAAACCTCTTGCAGCGTATTTGTTTGGATTAGTCCCAAATTTAGATTTATAATTTTTATTAAACTCATCATCTTTAATTTCCTTATTAACTGATGGATAAGTAAAGTTTAAATTAGACAAAAGCATATTATCTACTTTATTTCTATCAAAAGCTTTGTTTAGGTTTGTTGTAAACATTCTAATTTTATTCTGCTTTGTATTTAAAGAGTTTACAACAGAAGTAGCATGCTTAGATAAAGCCAAATTACTAGTCTCTACAAAAACAAAGTTATCTGCATTTCTAACCAATAAATACTTTAATTTATTAATATTTATGGTTAAATCTTTAATCAAACTAACTTTTTTAGCTTTTGGAAATCTTGCCGTTATTGCATCAGATTCTGCTTTGTGCTTAGAATCTGCAATAATTATAATGTTTTGATTTGTGTAAATGCTAGATACATAATCTAGTACTTTTGTTCTTAATGCTTCATCTGATGGCAAAGAATAAAAAGTGTTACCAAAACCTATTTCCTGCTCTGTTAAATTTGGAGATATAACAGGAATATGTAATCCTGAAGTTTTTTTAGCAACTTCTTGTATAGACTTAGGATCTAGAGGTCCAATGACTGCATTGTAATCTGATACATTTTCATTTTCTAGAATCTCTTTTACTTTATCAACACTACTGGTAGACTGAGTATCAAATGCACTAACATCTATAGAAACACCTTTCTTCTTCATTGTTTCTAAAGCCATTTGCATACCTGAGTATAGACTTAAACTAATATTAGTATCTGTTCTTTTTTCTATATTTTTTTTAGCTGAAGAAGAATTATTTACATCAATTAAATCTAACCTAAATGGCAATAAAACCATTACTTTTGGTCTAATAGCAACATTTACACTATCTGCCAAATTAATTTTTGGTAGTATTAACGAGTTCTTTACCGTAAAGTTACTACTTCTAGTTTTTGGCAACTTTAAAACCATACCAGACTTAATACCATCTTTTAATGATGGATTAAATGTTGTTAACTCACTGTAAGAAACTCCTAACTCTCTCTCTAAAGCCATTTCTCCTTGACCTTGACGCACTACGTAAAAAATAAAATTCTCTGAGTTTACCGCCTGACTATCTACTGAAGCCTGACCTTTAAGTGTTGGAATTTTTATCTTCATTCCTTCCTGAAGACCCTTTTCCTTAACCAATGGGTTTACTTCTTTTATTTTTTCTTCAGTAACGCCATACGCTTTTTCTAACCTATAAAAAGTCATTTTTGGAGGCACTGTATACGTTACAAAAGCAGGTACTTCTTGCGCTCCTGTTTTAGCAATGCTATCTCTAACTAAAATATTTTTTTCTGGTATTTTTAATTCTTGTCCTACTGCTAAATAGCTAGATGATTTTGGCAATTCTGGATTTAACAACAACAAACTATCTACGGTAATACCGTACTTGTTTGCTATGCTCCAACGTGTTTCTTTTGCTTTTACAACGTAAGATTTTAAAACAACCTCTTTAGCTTCTACCTTTTTAAAGTGAGGAATCTTCAACACCATTCCTTTTTTTACATCTCCAGCATACAAACTAGTATTGTACTTTTTAACTTGTTCTTGAGTAAGTTTAAATTGCTTAGAAATACCATAAAGTGTTTCTCTTTTTTTAACCTTATAATCTGTAAATTTATACGGAGTATCTTCATAAACCTCAGAAACAGTATTAGTTGTTGTAGATACAGAAGTATCTACAACCTCTTTTTTATAAACAGGAATTTTTAAAACAGTTCCTTTTTTTAACTGCTCTGCATACAATTGTTTATTGTATCGTTTTATATCATCTTCTGTAACATTGTACTGTTTTGCAAGGCTATACAAGGTTTCTCGTTTTTTAGCTTTGTGTTCTATAAAACGAATCGGTTCTTCTTGCACTGTCTTTTTTACCTCTACAACTGGTTTATCTCCAGATAAAGAAGCTGTTACAGCTGCCATTTTTTTATCTAACGGAACAATTAATATAGTATTAGGAGTCAGTTTTTGTCCTTTTTTAATCTCTTTATTATAAACTAAAATATCATCAATAGATACGTTATACGTTTTAGATATACTCTCTAAAGATTCTCCTCTTTTTACAGGGTGTGTCTTATACTTTTGTGCATAAGAGTTGGCTGTAACCAAAAGAATAAACAAAAAAGAAAGAACTGTTTTAAAAAATTTACTATTCATAATTATTCCCATTCTATAGTTGCAGGTGGCTTAGAGCTAATATCATAAACTACTCTATTTACACCTTTTACTTTATTTATTATATTATTAGACACTTTTTGTAAAAACTCATATGGCAAATTAACCCAATCTGCGGTCATACCATCTGTACTTTCTACAGCACGCAAAGCTACACATTTTTCATATGTACGCTCATCTCCCATAACTCCTACACTATTTACGGGTAAAAGTATGGCTCCGGCCTGCCAAACCTTGTCATATAAGCCACTTTTTTTAAGTTCTCCAATAAAAACAGCGTCTACCTCTTGTAATATAGCTACTTTTTCTGGAGTAATATCACCTAAAATACGAATTGCAAGTCCTGGTCCTGGAAAAGGATGACGCCCTAAAAGGTCTTTTTCCATTCCCATAGATGCTCCTACTCTCCTTACTTCATCTTTAAACAAAGCTTTTAATGGCTCTACTATTTTAAGTTTCATAAAATCTGGCAAGCCTCCTACATTATGGTGACTTTTAATTGTTGCGCTAGGACCACCAGTTGCAGAAACACTTTCTATAACATCTGGATAAATTGTTCCTTGTGCCAACCAACTAACACCTTGTATTTGGTGTGCCTCATCATCAAAAACCTCTATAAATACACGACCAATAGCCTTTCGCTTTTGTTCTGGGTCACTTAACCCAGCTAAAGCATCCAAAAAGCGTGCCGAAGCATCTACTCCTTTAACATTTAAGCCCATACCTTTGTACTGCTCTAATACATCTGTAAATTCGTTTTTACGTAATAAACCATTGTTTACAAATATACAGTACAGGTTTTCTCCAATAGCTTTGTGCAATAACATTGCTGCTACAGAAGAGTCTACTCCTCCAGACAAACCTAAAACAACCTTATCGTCTCCAATTTTTTGTTGTAGTGCTTCTACTGTTTCTTCAACAAAAGCATTTGGTGTCCAATCTGGATTTACACTTGCTATATCTACTAAAAAGTTTTCTAATAATTGTTTTCCGTCTGTAGAATGGTAAACTTCTGGGTGAAATTGTATTGCATACGTATCTTCACCTTCTATTTTATAAGCTGCATTTTGTACATCATGTGTACTTGCTAGCAAAGTTCCGTTTGTTGGTAATGACTTTATAGTATCACTATGACTCATCCAAACTTGACTACCTACTTCTATATTTTTAAGAAAAGTTTCTTCTTCTTTTACAAAACTTAGGTTTGCTCTACCGTACTCTCTTGTATTAGAAGGGGCTACTTCGCCACCAGAAAAGTGTGCCAAATACTGTGCGCCATAGCATACAGCTAGCATTGGTTTTTCTCCTCTAATACCTTTTAAGTCTGGATGAAAAGCATCATCTGAACGTACAGACATTGGACTACCAGATAAGATAACCGCCTTGTACTCTTTTAAGTTTGTTGGAATTTTGTTGAATGGGTGAATCTCGGAATAGATGTTAAGCTCTCTAACTCTACGCGCAATAAGTTGTGTGTACTGCGATCCGAAGTCTAATATTAATACCTTGTCATGTTGCATGCGCAAAAGTAATATTTAATTATAAAAAAGTTAAACGAAACTATTGAAAATTTAAACCATAGTTTCTAATATCATTTCTATGTCTTTTTCTGTAGTATCAGGGTTTATAAAACAGAATCTAGAAACAGTCTCAAAAGTATCTCCTAATTTGTATTTTGTTGGTGTTACCAAAGCAAATCCTTTTTTATGATTCTCATAAGTCCAATGCGTATAATCCTCTGGTTTCCATCCTTTTCTTCTGTACAAGACACAAGATAAACTTGGTTCTCTAACCAATTCTAAATCTGGGTGTTCTTCTATCATTTTACCTGCTATTTGGGCAAGTTCTAATCCGCGTTCTACAGCTTCTTTATACCTATCTGTACCGTGCATTGCTAATGAAAACCATAAAGGAAGCCCTCTTACTCTACGTGTTAACTGTATTTGATAATCTGTTGGATTAAATCCGTGAGCACCTTCATCTTTAAAAATATCTAGGTAGGATCCTTGTTGTGAGTGCGCATTTTTAGCTAACTGCATATTTTTATAAAGTACAGCTCCACAATCATACGGAGAAAACATCCATTTGTGCGGATCTATAGTTATACTATCTGCTTGCTCTATACCATTAAACAAGTGCCTAACAGAATCTGCAACCAAAGCTCCACCACCGTAAGCAGCATCTACGTGAAACCATAAATTTTCTTGCTTACAAACTGTTGCTATACCACTTAGATCATCTATAATACCAGCATTTGTTGTACCACCAGTTGCGACTACTGCAAAAAGCCTGTTACGCTCTTCTGTAGATAAATTTGCAATTGTTTCTTCTAATTCTGATTGATGTAAACTTTCTTCTGAATCTACTAAAAGTATATCTACATCTATAACTTTGGCCATTGCCTTTACAGATGAGTGCGCGCCAATTGATGCTATTATTAAACCTTTTTTGCCTCTGTTTTCTTCTTTTTCTCTAAAATGTTCTCTTGCTGTAACTAATGCAGATAAATTTGCTGCCGTACCACCACTTGTAAAAACACCAAAAGCACCTTCTGGCAGACCAGTTAAAGAAACAATCCATTTCATTGCTTCATTTTCACAAAAAATACCACCTGCGCCTTCCATCCAATAAGCTCCGTGTATACTAGATGCAGAAGTAACCAAATCAAACATTATAGATGCTCTTGTTGGTGATGCAGGTACAAATGCTAAATGTCTAGGATGGTCTATTTGTACATTTGCATTTGCCAAATGTTTTTTCCATAAATTAAATGCATTTTCGCCACCAATTCCTGTACTAGTAATGGTTTCGCCAACCATTTTTTTTAACTCATCAGCATTAACTGGTTTTCCTATTTCCCTTTCGGTTGCAGATATTCTGTCAATGGCATATTTCATTACATCCATTGTCATTTCTACTAAACCTAAATCTATCTTATGCATTTATTTTATAATTCTAATATTAAAAAGTTACCATCTAATGGCTTTAATTGTGCTACTAGTTGTGTTATTAAATTAGGCCCAAATTCCAAATAGGGCTCAGAGAAATTATGACTTCTTTCTTGTAAGGATTTATTTGGAAATAATTGGTTTTGAATATCTGTTAAGCGAATAACGTGGTCTTTTAACTTTCGCTTTTGTGCTTGCATTAATCTGTCTTCTAATGCTTGTAATCCTTTTTTTTGTTTTATTTCTTGAGCTTTTACTGCCCCTAAAAAAGTTTTATCTGTTTGTTCTGCTAATGTATACAAATTTTTAAATTGCTCCTCTAAATGCTTTTTTTGAGGAGCAAAATCTATATCTACATTAGATATTTCTCTTATTTTTTTATTGACTAAACTATTTTGCTTTAAAAATAAGTCTTCAATACTTACATTTAATTTTTCTAGTTTTTCTGATTGCTTCTTTGTTATTAATAAAGCAGAATTACGAAGCAATAACATAGGAAATGTAACATTCTGACTCTCAAAATATGTTTTCAACTCTAACCAATAAGCTAATTCTCCGCCGCCACCTATGTAACAAAGGTTTGGCAATATAATTTCTTGAAACAATGGCCTACCAACAACATTAGGAGAAAAACGTTCAGGAAACTCATTTAGCTCTTTTAAAATAGCCTCTTCAGTAAATGTTGTTTCTGTATTATTAATAAGATACAAATCATCTTTTTTAATAATTCTTTCTCTTACACCATCAACCAAATAAAAATAATTAATTTCTCGTGGATTTACTTGTATTTTGTAACTCTCAGAAACTGCACTAAGCTTTGTAATTGTTTCTTCAACTTTAGAAAATCCTGTATGGTTTAATAGATCTTCTTTAACATACGGAATTTGTAATTTCTTCAATTCCTTATCATCTCCATCTACAATAACCAAACCGTAGCTACTAAAAAGCTCATTAGCTAAATATCTTGTAGCCTCTGTTAAGTTAGAGTGCTCTAAATAGGCTTTGGTGAATAAAGATTTTAATTCTTCTGCTGTTTTACCTCCTCCAATATCACTAGAAAAAGCATTAAAAACTTGGTCTAAACCATCTGTTTTTAACCTCCCTACTCCGCCAGATGCATTTTTATTCCATTGTAACTTTTTCCCTTTAAAATTAAAATAGTTAATCTCATCAAAATCATGATCCTCGGTAGCCATCCAATAAATAGGAACAAAATTTTTCTCTGGATACGTCCTTTTTAACTCTTCGGTTAAATTAATGGTAGATATAATTTTATATAAAAAATATAAAGGCCCAGTAAATAAATTTAGCTGATGACCAGTTACTACGGTAAACGTATTTTGCTCTTGTAATAAAGATATATTTGTTTTAGTTTTTTCTGATGCATTAATGTTTGCATACTGGTTTACTAAAGCATTGGCTAGTACTAGCCTGTTATCTATTGGAAAGTTTTTGGCCTTTTCTTCAATCTGAAGTTTAAAATTTTCTAGATTAGGAAATCTATTATAAAAAGGTTGTAACTCTTTCTTCTCTTCTAAATAATCGCACATTAAACTAGAGAAGTAACCTGTTTTGTGGTACGGAATATTGCTAACTTTCATAAATACGATTATATAACGGCAAAGATAAAACTCTTTACCAATCTATTCTAAATAAAAACTGTGTTTAAAAAACGATAAAACTAAGCATTCATTTGTAAGTTTCTTATTGTTTTTAGACTTAGATTATTATAAATCATTGCTAAAAAAACCTTAATATATGTTAAAAAAACGTATCTTTAAAAGGCTGTGATTCTCAGTAATTAATAAACTAAAAACCATTTTTCTATGATACTCTTACAAACTAAACCCGTAAAATTGTCGGTCTTACACCATTTTCTTTTCAGTTTTATGCTGTTTTTTTTAGGGGTGATGAATGTTAGTGCCCAAGATTTTAATTTGTTTAAAGGAGAAATATTAGATAGTGACTCTAAAAAACCACTTGTTTTTGCAACTTTATCTGTTGCAAACTCTAACATAAGTAGTATTAGTAACGCAGAAGGTAAGTTTTCATTAAAAATACCAAAAGAGAATTCTACAAAGCAATTGGTTATCTCATTTTTAGGCTATAAAACTAAAACCATAGCTATTAAAGATTTAAAAACATCTGGAAACAATAAAATATATTTAGACATTACAGTGACTGCTTTAACTGAAATAAATATATCTGCACCAAAAGATCCTAGAACTTTAGTTTTGGAAACACTTAAAAAAAGAGGTGAAAATTATTTTGAAGACCCTACTTTAATGACAGCCTTTTATAGAGAAAGCATAAAAAAAAGAAGAAAAAACATATCACTGTCTGAAGCTGTAGTTAATATTTACAAAGCTCCTTATTCTAATTCTCGTAAAGATGCGGTTGAGCTTTATAAAACAAGAAAGAGCACCAATTACTCTAAAATGGATACGCTTGCTTTAAAATTACAAGGCGGACCTTTTAATGCATTGTATGTAGATGTAATGAAGTATCCGCAATATATATTTGGTCTAGATGCATTAAAATATTACGAGTTTGCTTTTGACCACTCTACGCGCATTAATAACCGACTAGTATATGTTATTAGTTTTAAACAAAACGATAAAACTAGTGACCCACTTTATAAAGGAAAACTTTACATAGATGCAGAAAAAAAGATACTTACCAGTGCTATTTACTCTTTAAACATTACAGATAAACAAAAAGCTGCTAAATTATTTGTACGTAAAAAACCAAACAAAGCTAAAGTTTGGCCAACAGATGTTGCTTACCGTGTAGACTACAGAGAAAAAAACAACAAATGGTACTACGGCTACAGTAGCGCTATTTTAGAATTTAAAATTGATTGGGATAGTCGTTTATTTAACTCTGTTTATAGTATGAGCTGTGAAATGGCAGTTACAGATTGGAAAAAAAATACAAGTAATGTTTTACCTAAAGGAAAAGACAAAGTTAAAATGTCTATAATTTTAGGTGATGAAGCTGTAGGTTTTTCAGATCCTAACTTTTGGGGAGAATACAACATTATAGAACCAGAAAAATCTATTGAGTCTGCTATAAAAAAAATTAATAGACAGTTAAAAAGATCAAAAGGTAATGGTTCTGATGTAAAACCATAAAAGAGTATATTAGTAGTAGAAATACAATTTATTACTATGCTTAAACGAAGAAAATTTATTACATCTACCCTTAGTACGGCTGCAGCTAGTTTGTTGCCAATTACTATAATTAACAGTGATTTTAACACTACTAAAAATCACATATTAAAAGGTAAAAATTTAAAAAGAGGAGACACTATTGGTTTGGTTGCTCCTGGTTATGCTGTTTCTTCAGACGGACTAGAACACGCCAAAACTACACTACGCAAAATGGGTTTTATACCCTACCACACAGACCGTATTATTGGCAATTATGGTTATTTTAGTAATACTGATACAGAAAGAGCTGCAGATTTAAACGAAATGTTTGCCAACCCAAATGTAGATGGTATTTTATGTGCACGTGGTGGTTATGGCTGTACACGTATTATGCAAATGATAAATTATGACATCATTAAAAACAACCCTAAAGTTTTTATTGGTTTTAGTGATATCACAACCTTACTAAACGGATTTTATAAAGAAACTGGCTTGGTTGGTTTTCACGGCCCTGTTGGCACTACGTTAGATAACGAGTACGGAATTTCTATGCTAGAGCAACTTGTTGTTAATCCTAAAAAGAATGTTGTTATTCATAATTCTGACTTAACGGAAGAGCAAAAACAAGATACAGAATACAATAGATATGTTATTACACCGGGTAATGCAGAAGGTATTATGGTTGGCGGAAGCTTAACATTAATTAACGCTTTAATTGGCACACCGCATGAAATAGATTTTACAAATAAAATTGTATGTATTGAAGATGTAGAAGAGTCTCCTTACCGTATAGACCGTATGTTAACGCAATTAATAGAAGGCAAAACTTTTAAAAATGCAGCAGGATTAGTTCTAGGAGTTTTTGCTGGTTGTGAAACAACACACAAAACAAAAACATTTACGTTAAAAGAAGTTATTACAGATAGGTTAGAGCCTTTAAATATACCTACGGTATACGGAATGTCTTTTGGGCATATACCTGCAAATTTTACATTTCCTATTGGCGTAAATGCAAAATTAAGCACGGCCTCTATGACGCTAACCATCACAGAAAAAGCCGTGCTTTAATTTTATTATTTTTTTTAGAAGTAACTATTACTTTTTAAACTCGCTTAAAGTTTTTGTAATAATAGCAACACACTCTAACAACTGTTCTTTAGTCATTACCAATGGTGGCGCAAATCTAATAATGTTACCGTGTGTTGGTTTAGCTAGTAAACCGTTTTCTTTTAATGCCATACAAATATCCCAAGCAGTAGAACTATCTTCTGTATCGTTAATTATAATAGCATTTAATAAACCTTTACCTCTTACTAACGTAACTAAATCGCTAGTTTCTATAAATTTACCTAATTCTTCTCTAAACAACTCACCAAGAACCTGAGCGTTTTCTGCTAATTTTTCATCTCTAACAACCTCTAAAGCAGCAATACCAATTGCAGCTGCTACAGGGTTACCCCCAAATGTACTACCGTGGTTACCAGGAGTAATAACATTCATAATATCATCATTAGCTAAAACACCAGAAACTGGGTATGATCCTCCTGACAATGCTTTACCTAAAATTAAAATATCTGCTTTAACCTCTGGAGTTCCAGAACAATTTTTATCTGCACAAGTACAATTACCACAAGTAGCTAATAAACGGCCTGTACGTGCAATACCAGTTTGTACTTCATCTGCAATAAACAATACATTGTGTTTTTTACACAATTCTTTAGCTGCTGATAAATAGCCTTCACTAGGAACGTAAACGCCAGCTTCTCCTTGTATAGGCTCTACTAAAAATCCTGCAACATTTTTATTACCCTCTAATGCTGTTTGTAATGCTGCTAAATTATCGTACTCAATTTTTATAAAACCATCTGTGTATGGTCCAAAGTTTTTACGAGCAACAGGATCATTAGAAAATGATATTATTGTAGTAGTACGTCCGTGAAAGTTATTTTCACAAACTATAATTTCCGCTTCATTTTCAGGTATCCCTTTAACTTCATAAGCCCATTTTCTACATATTTTAAGTGCCGTTTCTACTGCTTCTGCACCAGTATTCATTGGCAATAACTTATCATAGTTGAATGTTTCTGTGGCAAATTTTTCAAATTTACCTAACATATCATTATAAAATGCTCTAGATGTAAGTGTTAGTGTTTGTGCTTGGTTTACCATTGCACCAACTATTTTTGGGTGACAATGACCTTGATTTACTGCAGAATAAGCAGATAAAAAATCATAGTATCTTTTACCTTCTACATCCCATACATACACACCTTCTCCTTTGTTTAATACAACAGGTAATGGGTGGTAGTTGTGTGCTCCGTGCTTTTCTTCTAATGCAATTGCGTCTGCAGATGCCGATCCTTGAATAATTGACATAATCTAATTCTTTTAAATATAAAACTTAAACGATTCCTGCTTTAAGGAGAGAAATCAACCTTATTTTTTAATGTGCTGCAAATTACAAATTGCTAACGGGGCATAAAAAAATTAAGACATTAATAATTAATTAGTCTTTAATTTATAATTCGTCAAAATAATATTGAAACTAATAAATTAAATTTAGCTGTAATTTTATTCATAATTAATAATAAGCAAGTATTTAGATAACAAATAATTCTACTATTTTTGCGCTATGCGAAGAAAAACAAAAAGAGTAGTTTTTGAGAATGTAGAAGTAGTAGATGCTGGTGCAAAAGGAAAAACTATAGGAAAAGCTCCTGACGGACGTGTTATTTTTTTAAACAACGCCGTTCCTGGTGATGTTGTAGATGTACAAACCACAAAAAAAAGAAAGGCATATTTTGAAGGTACTGCCATAAATTACCATACTTTATCTGATAAAAGAACAGAACCACAATGCGAACATTTTGGCGTTTGTGGTGGTTGCAAGTGGCAACATATGGGTTATGAGCACCAATTGTTTTACAAACAAAAAGAGGTAGAAAACAATTTAACAAGAATTGGACACTTACAATTGCCTACCATTACTCCTATTTTAGGATCTGAGAAACAATATTTTTATCGCAATAAAATGGAGTTTTCTTTTTCTGATAGTAGGTGGTTAACTTTAGACGAAGTAAAATCAGACAAAGAAATTGAAGACCGTAATGCCCTAGGATTTCATATTCCTGGTATGTGGGATAAAATTTTGGACATTAAAAAGTGTCATTTACAAGCAGACCCATCTAACGCAATTAGGTTAGAAACTAAAGAGTTTGCTACTAAAACTAATATGACATTTTTTAACCCTAGACACCATACAGGTGAGTTACGTACGTTAATGATACGTACTTCTTCTACAGGAGAAATTATGGTACTTATTCAGTTTTTTGATGATCATAAAGAAAACAGAGAAGCACTTTTAAACCACTTGGCTACTACGTTTCCAGAAATTACTGCCTTATTGTATGTAATTAACCAAAAACATAACGATACTATTTACGATCAAGACATTGTCTGTTTTGCTGGTAGAGACCATATTTTTGAAGAAATGGAAGGTCTTCAGTTTAAAATAAATCCAAAGTCTTTTTATCAAACTAACTCAGAACAAGCGTATGAGTTGTATAAAATTACTAGAGATTTTGCAGAACTTAGCGGTGATGAACTAGTATATGATTTATATACAGGTACAGGAACTATTGCTCAGTTTGTATCTAAAAAAGCAAAAAAAGTAGTTGGTATAGAGGCTGTACCAGAAGCTATAGAAGATGCTAAAGCCAATGCTAAGCATAATAAAATAGATAATACTGTTTTTTATGCAGGTGATATGAAAAAGATTTTTAATCCTGAATTTATTTCTCAAAACGGTACACCAGACGTAATTATTACAGATCCACCAAGAGAAGGTATGCACAAAGATGTAGTTGAACAAATTTTAGCTATCGCCCCTAATAAAGTGGTTTACGTAAGTTGCAACAGTGCTACGCAAGCAAGAGATTTAGAATTAATGAATGATATGTATGAGATTACTAGATTACAGGCCGTAGATATGTTTCCGCAAACGCATCACGTAGAAAATGTTGTACTTTTAAAAAAGAGGGCATAATAGTTGTTCCAAATTAAAAAGAAATCAAACTATATATTGATGAAAAAAATAGGAATATTAGCCGCAATTCTTTTGTTTACAGGCTTTACATCTTGTGAAAAAGATGATATTTGTGTAGACGGTGACACTGCTTTATTAATTATAAATTTTTATGATTTTGAAGCAGAGGAAGAAACTGAAAAAGCAGTAGCTAAACTTAGAGTTGTTGGTGAAGGACAAGATTCTCCTTTTGATAATGAAAACAACATAGACAGGACCGATTTAAAAACCATTAGTATTCCTTTGCGTATAAATGAAACCTCTACAACCTATAATTTAATCTCTAATTCTGCTGATAATGAAGATGGAGACGAAACAGGTAACACAGATACTGTAACGTTTAATTACACTACTAAAGAAGTCTATATTTCTAGAGCCTGTGGATATGTTATTCATTACAATGATTTAACAAGCACACTTACTGCAGATGCAGATAATTGGATTAAAAATGTAGAAGTAGTAGAAACCAAAGTAGAAAACATAGCCGTAACACATGTTAAAATTTATCACTAGTATTTTCCTTTTTAGTATTGTTTTTAACGGCTTTGCCCAGAGTAAAACAATTGATTTAAACAAAAAAGATACGCTTGTTTATGAGCAACCTTACGGTATACGTTTAGGGGTTGATTTAAATAGGCTTGCTCAAAATTTCTACAGAGAAGATTACAAGGGTTTAGAAATTACAGGAGATTATAGACTGTCTCAAAACCTATATGTTGCAGCAGAACTTGGTAACGAAGAAAACACCAGAGATGAGGATAATTTTAATTTTACCACTACAGGTAGCTATCTAAAACTAGGTGTAGATATAAATGTATACGATAATTGGTATGGAATGAACAACTCTATTTACATTGGAGGTAGATACGCATACAGTACATTTAAACAAAAAGTAAACAGTTATCAAATTTATGATAGTAATAGGTATTGGCAAGATGATTTTTTACCTGGTACAGAAAACTTATCTGAGTTTGATGGTTTAAATGCATCTTGGTTAGAGTTTGTTTTAGGCACTAAAGTAGAGATATTTAAAAATTTATATTTAGGCGCTAGTGTACGTTTAGGCTATTTATTAAGTAATAAAACAGCTGATGGTTTTGCTAATATATGGATACCAGGATTTAATAAAACTACAGAAGGGAGTAATTTTGGAACTGGATATAATTACAGTATTAGCTACTTAATACCATTATATAAAAGAGCTAAAAAGAAAAAGGAACCTGTGCAAACCGAAGAAGAATCTAAACCTGCAGAAGATAGCAAACCTAGAAAATCTCTAAAAAAATAGTAAACAATATAAAAAGTTATTTTTTACATAAAAAAAGGTCAAAAACATATGTTTTTGACCTTTTTTAGTATTTATATCTTTATAAAAGTTAATTAATACTAATCTACACTCTTATTAAATTTAGCCTTTTTACTACCCTCATACATAACATATTTTACAAGCCTAGATTCTAAGTGACTATTAAACACTTTTATTTTTCTAGACGGACGTAAGCCTACGTGTTTTAATGCCTCTAAGTTAGATGTTATAAACCAAGCATCTGTTCCTGGATATTTTTGTTTTAGCGTATCTCCTATGCTCGCATAAAACTCTTCCATCTCTATATTTAGTCTTTCACCATAAGGCGGATTAAACACCATATGCAAATGACCGTTGATCTCTTTTTCTGTATCAAAAAAGTTTTTACGCTCAACAGTTATATAATCATCTAAATTTGCATTTTCTACGTTGTCTTGAGCTTTTCGTACAGCAGAAGGTGCTTTATCAAAACCTTTTATTTTAAAATGAAAATCTCTTGTTTTGTTTAAACTACTATCTACAATCTTCTCAAACAAATCTTCATCAAAATCCGACCATTTTTCAAAAGCAAATTCTTTTCTATTAATATTTGCCGGTATGTTACAGGCAATCATTGCAGCTTCAGTTAAAAAAGTACCACTACCACACATAGGGTCTATAAAGTCACACTGACCATCCCAACCGCTTAACAACAAACAACCGGCTGCTAAAACTTCGTTTATTGGCGCTATATTGGTTGCCGTTCTGTAACCACGTTGGTGCAAAGATCTTCCTGATGAATCTAGAGCTACATTACAAGTATCATTCTGAATATGTATATTAAAACGTACATCTGGGAACTTAACATCTACATTTGGTCTTTCGCCTTCTGTATCTCTAAATTTATCTACAATAGCATCTTTTACTTTCTGAGACACGTATAAAGAGTGTGTAAACATATCAGACTTTATAGTTGTGTCTATAGCAAATGTGGTATCAGTTGTTAAAAACTCTCCCCAATCTATAGCGTACATTTTTCTATATAAATCTTGCTCATTATAAACCTTAAAAGAAGTTACTGGTTTTATAATTTTAATAGCTGTACGCAAGCATAAGTTTGCTTTGTACATAAAACCCTTATCTCCTTCAAAAAAGACACAACGCACGCCTTCTTTTACATTTAAAGCGCCTAAGTTGCGCAATTCTTTTGCTAAAATCTCTTCAAAACCAAATAAGGTTTTGGCTATCATTTTATAATTATCCATAGGTATATTAAAGAATACGCAAAAATACATTAATTTTGCCCCTTATTGCATTTTGTCTGCAAAATTGTATTTATATGATTTATATTTTACCTATTCTTGGGGTATTACTTAGTTTTATTTTTGTTTACGTTACCAAACCAAAAAATAAAGAAATTTTTAAATTACTACTAGCTTTTAGTGGCGCTTTTTTATTGGCTATAACTGTTTTTGAACTTTTTCCAGAGGTATACAAGCACGGACACCCAAAACAAGTTGGTGTTTTTATTATGTTAGGTATACTGCTACAAATATTTTTAGAGTTTTTTTCTAAAGGAGCAGAACACGGTCATGTACACCTAAATATTGATAAAGTTAATTTGCCTTGGATGCTTTTTATAAGTTTATCTATACATTCCTTATTAGAAGGTATGCCATTAGGACACCACCACAATCATAATTTTGTGTATGGCATACTTGTACATAAAATTCCTATTGCTATAATTTTAAGTATTTTTTTACTTAATTCTAAAATTAAATTAGCACAAGCAATATTGTTTATTACCCTATTTGCTTTTATGACTCCTTTAGGTAGTTTATTAAGTAATAATTTAACTATACTAAAAACATACCAGATACAAATAACAGCTTTGGTTATTGGGGTATTACTACATATTTCTACTGTTATTTTGTTTGAAAGTTCCGAAGGTCACAAATTTAATTTAAGAAAGTTATTAGTTATTATTTTTGGTATAGCCATTGCTTATTTTATTTAAGATATGTTTAGTAGAGAAGAATCTAAAAAATTGCGTGAAGAATTCTGGATTTCTTTTGGAAAATCGTTTCCAAGAAAATGGACTTTGTATAACACTGATATTAAAAATTTATCTTTTAAGTTCTATTTTGATAAGAAAAACGCAATGGTTACTTTAGATTTAGAACATAACGATTTAGAGAAACAAATAGATACTTGGGAAAAACTAGCCTCTTTAAAGTCTATTTTAACTTCAGATTTTTTACCCGGTGCCATTTTTAAAGATTCTTATATCTTAGATAATAAAAAAGAGATTTCTAGAATTTATGTAATTAAAGAAAATGTTAGCATACACAACAAAAACACATGGCAAGAAACTATGGTTTTTTTAAATGAAAATATGCAAAAGTTTGAAGCTTTTTTTGAAGATTATAGTGATATTATTAAATCTTAAAATAACTTTATAAAAGTGTTAGAATAAAGAAAAAATGAGAAATACTACCTGCTAACACAAACAAGTGCCAAATAAAATGATTGTAAGGTATTTTATGTATAGCATAAAATACAATACCAAAAGTATAAAACGCTCCTCCTAACATTAATAAATTTAATGCAAACGGACTTACGCTTGCTACCAAGCTACTGTAGTCTAAAACAATTAACCACCCCATTGCTAAGTAAAGCAATAGAGAAATAGCCTCAAACCTACCAGTAAAAAAAAGCTTTAAAATAATACCTAAAAGCGCAATACCCCATACAACCCAAAAAATAAGCCAACCATTACCACTTTCTAATGTTATTAACGCCACAGGTGTATATGTGCCAGCTATTAGCACATAAATACTACTATGGTCTAATATTCTATATTTTTCTTTTAAAGCTTTGGTTGTTGCTGCATGATACAACGTAGATGCTGTGTAAAGCACTATTATAGAAGCTCCATAAACTACTAAACTAAATAATGCAAATGTTGTTTTATTAGTATTAAAATAGAGCAATACAAATAAACCTACTACACCTAAAACAACTCCTATAGCGTGGGAGGCAGTGTTTAATCTTTCTTCATTCATAACAGCAATAAATTACAGTACAAAATTACCCAATACTTTTGACTCTATTAACTAAAAAAGGCGCTAAAAGCGCCTTTTAAATTTAAAATTATCTATATAGTGTAAAGTGACCAACATAACGTTGTTTTTCTTTATCATTGGCATTAACTACATACCAGTAATCTCCAGTAGGAACCTCGTTACCTTCATAAGTACCATCCCAAGAAGTAACATCATCTAACCTTGCTACTACTCTACCATACCTATCATAAATTATAATTTCTATGTCTGGAAAAAACTCTCTGTTTTTAGGTGCCCATCTATCATTTTCATTATCACCATTTGGTGTAAAGAAATTAGGAATTTCTATTTTACCAGTAAACTCAAACTCTAACTTAACCTCAACTACACAACCTTGAGCATCCTCTACACGTACAGTTACTGTTTCGTCTTCATTTAACTGATATATTGTGTTGTCTCCTTGTGAAATTCCTTGAAAGAAATATGTATATCCTCCGTACCCACCTTGGGCTAAAGCTGTTATCTCATTAGGACCAGTTTTAATTGCTGATAAAGTTAACGGATCATAAGCATCTAAAGTAAAGTCTACTGAAGTAGAACAACCATTACTATGATATATGTATACTGTGTGCGTGGTATCAGGTGCTAAATCTCCAAATACATTTTGTGTCGTTGCCAAAGCAATATCATCTACATCCAAAGAAAACATTAAATCTGACATAACACTACTATCTGCCATATCTATAGTTACTGTACTAAAAGGGAATATACCACTACAACCGTATTCAATAATTGGTGTTGCACTTAAATCTACCCCGTAATCTATATTTATAATAGCATTAGTATCACAGAAATTAGCATCTCTAATAAACACAACATACGTTTCTCCACCTGCTAGGTTATCAAAAAACAAGTTGTCATTTCTAACAAAATCTGCTGGGTCTGATGAGTTTACACTTGTTTCATAATACTCAACTCCAGTTACCGGGTCTACAAAAGGAGTTCCACCATCTATAGACAAGGTAGCTGTACCGTCTGATGCGTTAATACACAACTCTGGTGTAGTGTCTACATCTGCTACAACAAGTACTTCTGGTTCTTCTACAATAATTTCTCTTAGTATACTACAACCTACAGAATCTTGTATTAAAACAGAGTATGTACCTGGTGCTAAATCTTCGAAAGTAATTGTGTTAGGATTTTCATCTCCAACAAAAAATTCACTTAAAGTATCTGAGATAGAGAACTTAATTTCCCCTGTTCCACCTATAGCTTCAATTCTAATACTACCATCAAAATCTCCTGTACAACTAACTGGGTTAGACTCAGCTACTAATACCTCTAAAGGTGTTTTTGGCTCTATTTCTATAATATCAGATATTGCAGAACAACCTCCACTGGTAGCATATACATAATATGTACCTGGTGATAAATTTCTAAATACACCAGACTCTTGTTCTGGACTAACTATATCTGCAGCGGTTGGTACTGTAGGCACACCTCCTAAATTGTTATTAACTAAAGTATACCTGTAGTTTCCTATTCCTCCAAATGCTTCTGATCTAACAATTGCTGTTGCTTCTCCTTGACACTTAATTTGTGCATCAACTAAATCTAAAGCTACAACCAAAGGAAGTGCTTTATCCAAACCAACCTCATTAGATTGTTGCTCTGGACATCCGTTTCCGTTTTGAACATCATACTGGAATGGTCCTGGATCTACATCAATATCTGGAATAGTAATAACTACTGATATCACATCTGGACCGCCAAAGCTAACGAAAGCATCTGTTGTTCCTGACCTTCTATAAAAATACTCCATACCGGCTACTGGGTTAGTTACACTAAGACCAATTCTTCCTAAATCTCCACATCCAGGAGGTGTAATTTCCACTAGCTCCGCCTCTACTGGTTCTGGATCTATTATTGATATTTGTGGTGTTGTAAAGCTACAGTTCCACCCATCAAAAACCGTAATGGTATAAAAACCTGCTGGTAAGTTAGGGAACGTAGCAGACTCTTGTAATCCACTTGTGTTTGTAATTGTACCAGAACTATCTAATCTATTTAATTGAAATAAATACTCTTCACCGTCACCATCTAAATCTTCACCACCTGTTACATTAAATGCTCTAATTACACCATCATTTGCTCCAGGACAAAGTAAAGGTTGTACTATTTCTATATCTGAGTTTATTGCAACTGGTAAACTAAGTGTTATATCATCAAAAACAATACAACCACCATCGTCTCTTGTACTAACTCTATAATTACCCTCCGATAGGTCACTAAAAATTGGAGAAGTCCCATAAGCAACCTCAACAGTGTATGTACCTGCTGTTGCTGTTTCTTTCTCTAATTGATACTCATAAGTACCCCAACCACCATCTGCTGTTGCTGTAATTTCTCCCAATCCAGGAACCTCACAAGTAACATAAGCAGTCTGCTCTGCCATAGTTGTTAATGCCCTATCTGGTGATCTTACTGGTGCTGTATTACTAGATGTATCACAAAACGGAGTTTGTAAAGCCTCTACTCTTACAATTAAATTACCCGCAGGTAAACCTGTTATAATTTCTGGTGTTGTTATTGGTGCTGTAGTATCAAAAGAACCTGTAACACCTGTAGTTACTTCTGCTCCTGTATTATCTACTAAAAACACTTCGTAATTATAAGCGCCAGAGTAGTTGTTAACTACTATACCTATTTCACCGTCACTAGCACCAAAACAAGAAACTGGTTTAACTTCACTTATTACGGCATCTATAATATTAAAGTCCGGAACTGTTGTTGTTGGTGTAACAAATAAACACGTACCACTATCTATATCCCTTACCGCAAAAATATAATCTCCAGGAACTGTTACATCCCAAACTACACGATCTGTACCACCAGATAATTGCGCTGGTTGAGAACCAAGGGGCAAAACTTGCACCTCATAATTACCAGGACCCTGATCTATTATTATTTCTAACTGTCCTGGAGCAGAACCTGCACCTGTAGCATCACAAGTAATACCACTTAACAAATTAAAATTAAATGTTAGGTCTGTAGGCGTTAATATTGTAATAGTTTCTATAGTCTCACAACCTTTATCATCTCTTACAATAACATCAATAGTTTGGTCTACACCTCTATCAATAATTTCAAAAGTGTTTGAAGACTGAAAATTAGTACCGTCATAAAAAGGAGTACCATCATTTAAGCTATAGCTATATGAGCCATTACCTGTTGGTGTTCCTGTACCATCTCCATTATCATCTGTATAAATAGTAATGGTTGTTGTACTAAATGAATTTGCTGAAGGATTACAAGTAAAATCTGGTGCATCTACAGCTACTTGTAAAACAGTTGGTTCATCTACAACAATATCTAAAGACCTCACTGCACAACCTCTATCCGAAACTACCTCAACTTGATAAGTACCTGGTGCTAAATTTTCAAAAGTTGGATCTTCTATAGATTGTAATGGTGTTGTACTTGCCCCTACATAAATATTATATGTAAATGGTGCATCTGTAGCAGAAGCAGGATCTAACTCTACTGTTATACTACCATCATCTGCGCCATTACAAGACACATTTTCTACAACAGTATTACTTATGATTGGTGTATTAACTGTAATAATTTCTACCGTAGTAATATCAGAACATAATGGAGCTGTATTAGAGTCCAAATCTGTAACAGTAATACTATAACTACCTGGTGCTAAACCTGTAAAAACTTCTGGATCTGTATCTGTAGGCTCGTGAGTTACTGTAGTTGTACCGTCATTTAACTCATACCTAAATCTACCACTACCGCCAGTGGTTTCTACTGTTACAATACCATCTGCATTATTACATGATGGTTGTGATGAAGCACTTGCTGAGATTGAAAAGAAATCGAAAACTTCTACAATCGTACTACTTGTACAACCATTACCATCACGCACAGTTACTGTGTATGAACCTGCATTTGGCACTGTAAAGTTAGGACTATCTTGAAAACCATTACCAATATCATATTGAAAAGTAGTTTCTGGACCACCTGGTGTTGTTAAAGGCGAAGTAACATCTATAGTATAATTTGCTACGGCAACACATTGGTTAGTTACATCTACTGTTGGATCTGCCAAGGCTGGATCCATATCTACTACAACACCTGTTAATAAAGAAGTACATCCTTTACTATCTTGTATATAAACATCATATGTTCCTGGTGGTAAATCGTATACATTATTTGTTGTTAAGGCTGGTGCTGGATCTCCTGTTGGCACTACTCCAAAAGTATATACTGGCGACCCACCAACTCCACGCAACACTAACTGTCCGTTTGGATTTAAACAGTTTGCATTTGTATTACGCTCCACAACTGGTGTTGGATTATCATTTGTTATAGAAACCAAAGCACTTGCATTACAGTAATTAGCTGTACCTGTGTCTTCTGTTACTATTACTTGATAATTACCTATAGGCAAGCCTGTAAAAGTTCCAGAATGTGGAAATGTAACATTAGTTTCTGTTATAGGACCACTAATAACTGCTCCTGTATCTGTATTTGTTAAACTAATGATAATATCAGATCCGTTTGGTAAACCATCTATTACATAATCTATATCTGCATCGTCTGGCACAGAACAAGATGCTGCTGAAGATGAAGCGTCTACAGTTAATGGGTCTAGTGTTGGTAAAGGATCTATCTGTTGTATATATCTACAACCATTATCATCTACAACCTCAACAAAATATGTTATTCCATACTCAACTTGCCCTGTAAAATCGTGCGTATCTGCATCTACATTTGGAGACACTAATGTTTCACCAACCAAACCTATTAAATACGGCGCTGTTCCACCTGCAATATCTACTAAAAAAGTAAAAGCTGTAGAGCAATCTGGCCCTAGTGTTGGTACTGGAGTTATTGTTAAACTATTTTGTCTTAAATTAATTACGTCTCTGTCTTCACAAGTACTAGCATCTGTAGTTTCTACAACATAATCTCCCTCTGCTAAACCAGGGAAATTAGCTGTTGTTGCCGCTGTAGGACCAACAGTTGCTAAAACATTACCCGCTGTGTCTAATAATGTGTATGTAAATGGCGCTGTACCATTAGATACGGCTGTAACATTTATTTCTCCGTCTGCTGGAGCTACACCACAAGTTGGAGGTGTAAAATCTACTGTTGCATCTACTGCCGGTGCTGCAGGACCTACTGTAAAAGGAACTGCTATATTACAGCCTCTACTATCTCTTACATAATATGTATAATTACCTGGAGATAAATTACTAAATACAGGCTGATTTGTAAAAGTTGTGTTATCTGCACTATATTGATAAGGAGGTACACCAACTGTGGTATCTGCTATTAATTCTACACTACCTGTACTATCATCTCCACAAGTAGGATCAGTAACATTGGCAGTAGCAGCAATTGGCTCTGTAGGATTTAATGTTATTACATTTGTTTCTACTGTACAAGCCTCATTATCTGTTATTCTAAATTGATATGTTCCTTCTAAAGCAGTAGTATACACAAATGAAGCTCCTGTAAAAGGTACTGTTGCAGAGTAAGTTCCTCCATTATAACTTACTTCATAAGTTTGGTAAGGCGTATTACCGTTAGAAACATTTACTCTTATTTCTGCATCTCCGTCTCCCGGAACTAAACTACAGGTTAATTCTTTTTGTATTGCAACTGTTGTTGTTGTTTGTGGTCTAATGTTTCTACCTACTGTATCTGTACAGCCATTACCATCACGAACTTGTATTTGGTAACTACCAGGACCTGGTGCAGGAATATTTTCGGTAGCTGAACCTGCAAACCAAGCTCCTCCATTTACACGATATTCATAATTTCCGTCTCCTCCTGAAGCTGTTACATTTATAGTTGCAGCATCTGTACTATCAAAACAAAAATCTGATGCACTAGTATCTATCACTAATGACGGTGAACTTAATGGTGTTAACGTAAAATTGAATGATGTAGAACACCCTTCACTATCTTCAACAGTTAAAACATAGGCACCAGGGTAACTTAACCCTGTAAAATTAGGGTTACTTCTTGGACCTATATCTGACAATGTTCCGGGTCTTTCTAATGTATATGAATAACCTCCCCATCCACCAGATGCATTTGCTCTAATAGATCCTCTGTTATTATTATCACAACTCATTGGAGTTAGCGTAGGAGCCATTGCCAAAGCTGCTGTAGGTTCATTTATTGTTAAAGTTGCAGTTTCTACACAACTGGTCTCATCATCTGTTACAGTAATTGTGTAGCTACCAGCTGCTAAACTAGATACATTTATTAGATTATCTGTCTCTCCAGAAACAACTGGATTAGCATCAATTTGATATGAGTATGAAGATGAAAAACCGTCTACAACAAAACGTCCACGCCCATCAGAATCTCCCACACAAGTAACATTATCTTGTAATTGCGCAGTAACTTTAATAGAACTGATATCTGTAATAGCAAAACTTTCTGTGTAAGAACAGCCACCTGCATCTGTTACTCTAAATGTATAACTACCTATACCTAAACCTGTAAATATATTGTTTGTACCGTTTGATACTGGACTTGGAGCTATAATCTCATAATCTGTTATTGTTCCTCCGTCTGTAACAGCTAAAGTTACAGTTGCTGTACCTGTAGCACAGTCTATACTAGAAACAGTAAAATCTATATCTGTTGGTTTATTTAATGCCGCAAAAGTTACATCTGGCAATGTTTCTACACAACCATTACTATCTCTAACTTGTGGCGTATATGTACTTCCTTGTGATAACCCTGGAAAAACAGTGTTACCCAATACAAAGCCAGATCCAATACTATACTCATAAGGTCCTGTACCACCTGTTGCTGGTGCAAACGTAATTTCTCCTCCGTTTTCATTTCCACAACTTGGTTCTGCTGTTGTTGATGTAGATGAAATTATAGATGAAGGCGTGCCTATTGTTTGTGTTACAGGTGCTGTTGTACACACAAAAGTATCTTGCTCGTACCTAACAACAACATCATAAGAACCTGGTGCTAAACTAGAAAACACATTACTATTTTGAAAAGTTACACCATTATCATTACTATACTCTAATGCATAACCATTACTATTTGTAACGTTCACCGTTAACCTACCATTATTGGCTCCACCACAATTAGCATCATCTGCCGTTACATTAAATACTGGTGGTGGTATATTTTGTACTTCTACGGCTGCTTCTTTTGTACAACCATTTACATCTTCTACCAATATATTATAAGTACCAGCAGAACTTACTGTAAATACAACCGAACTAGCAAAAGTAGAGCTATAAGTTGTACCTGCATCTAAACTATAACGAAAAGGAGACGTTCCTCCAGATACATCTAAAGTTACATCTACACTTGTTGCTCCACAACCAAAACTATCTGTTGCAAAAGCTGTAGCTTCTATAGGATCTAAACCATTACCTATTGTTATTGGGTCACCTGCAATTTCTGTTACGGTTACATCACAATCATTAGTTTCTACTTGTACAGAGTATGTACCAGGACCTAAATTATTAAAAGTATGATTTGTATTAGCACTAGGACCAAAGGTATCTAATGTTACTCCACCTTTTAAAAGTCTATAGCTATAAAAACCTGTTGCTCCAGAAACAGATACTCCTACGTTCCCTTTTTCACCACTACAAACAATATCTGTTTTGGTTACATCTACTGTCATTGTTTCCTCTGTAATAGTAATTACTTCTGATGGAAAAATACAAGATGTTGCTGGCGCATCTTTTAACTGTGCAAACACTTGGTAATCTCCAGGTGCTGTAATATCAAAAGAAGGACTATCTTGAAAAGGTCCTGTTGAAGAATTTAAACTATACTCATACCCAGCAGGTACATTAGTAACTTCTATATTACCTGAGTTACCACAAATAATATTTTTTGATGTTATTTGAGGATCTAATGGGTTAGATGTTACTCTAAAATGATAGTAAACTCCAGAGCCTATACGTACTCTATACTCCCCTTCTACCCCTGCATCACTAGCATCTAATAAATAAGTTGGGTCATTACCTACTGTAACCCAATCTCCACTACAAGCACTGTTGTAAGTAGGGCAATCATCTGCTCCTACAAAAGAACAACCTGAACCTAATTTTTGCCATACATATGATCCCCCTGACGAACTTAATGACACAGTTCTATCATCCCCAGTACCACATAAAAAGAATTTTGCAAGTGTACTACCATCATCAGGACAAGTACTCTCTTCATTTGCTCCATTAATAATAGTTGCAAACATTACAGGTGCTGCCAGCGTATTGGCTTTTGCCTCTGTTTTAGTAGTAAACTTGGAAAAGTTTGTTTTTTCTTTGGCAGGAGTTTCTTTTTTCTCCTCCAATGTTAGTGCTTTAAATAAAGCATCATCAAAAGTTATTACGTCTGTTATAAAGTCGTAAACTTTAGGGTTAGCAATAGCGCTAGTACATACTATAAAGCCAAAAACTAATAGCATAGCACATAACGCAAGTTTTCTTTTACTTGGTTGCATAGGTTAAGTCAATTTTTGTAAAGAGTATGGCAACTTGGGGAATTGCAATAAACTCTTAGAGTAATTTTATAAAAACTTTATTTTTAAATTATTAAAACTCTTAGGTCTATATAAACGCCAAAAAATGTAAAATAGTGTCTGCTCTTATGTATTTAATCTATAAAAGCACATTATACAACAGTTAACGCCGTATTTCACAACCTTACAAGGTAAGTAATTTACTACAAAAATAACAACTATTTTTAACACTATCACTTAAAATTCGATGAACGTCACACCTAATTTTAAGTTACAAGTGTAACTTATGTGCAATAAAAAACGCAGTAACTCATTAAAAATATATGAATTACTGCGTTTAAAACTTTATGTTTAAATTAATTTTATTACGTATAAAATAAATACACCTATTTTAAACAATAGACGTTACAAACCCTTTTTTAATTCTTTTTAAAAAAATTATTTAGTATAAGATTCTACTGCTTTTTTAACAGAGCCGTGTTTAATTAGCAAAGCCTCTGCTTCTGCATAAGGAATATTTAATTCTTCTACCACATAACGTGCTCCACGGTCTACCAACTTATCATTACTTAGTTGCATATTAACCATCTTATTTCCCTTAACTCTACCTATTTTTATCATTAGCGCTGTAGAAATCATATTAAGCACTAATTTTTGTGATGTTCCACTTTTCATACGTGTACTACCTGTTACAAACTCAGGGCCTACTAAAGCTGCAATTGCAATTTCTACTGCTTTTGTTAATGGCGAACCTGGATTATTAGTAATACAAGCTGTTAGCAATCCGTTTTCCTTAGCCTTTGTTACCCCTCCTATTACATAAGGTGTTGTACCAGATGCTGCAATACCTACAACGGTATCATTTTGGTTAATATCATAAGCTTCTAAATCTTTCCAAGCTTGTTCTTTATTGTCTTCTGCATTTTCAACCGGCAACCTAATTGCTACGTCTCCACCAGCTATTATACCAATAACTTTAGTGTGTGGCAATCCAAAAGTTGGCGGAATTTCAGAAGCATCTAAAATACCTAATCTTCCACTAGTACCTGCTCCAATATAAAACAACCTTCCTCCTTTATTAAATCGTTCTGCTAAAGCATCAACCAATTTAGATATCTCTGGAATACACAATGCAACGGCATCTGCAATTTTTTTATCTTCATTATTCATACTAGTTAATATGGTACTAGTGTCCATTAATTCTAGATCTGTATAGTTTGATGAGCTTTCGGTAACTTTAGTATAGTCTAACATTTATAGAAGTGTTTTATCAAAAATTAATCAAATTTAAGTTTTTTAATCTTGTTTATATCTCTTTTTTAAGAAGTCCATTTAATATCAAGCTATAAAAAACCTATTTTAGCATAACAACTTATTTAATTAGATATGCATACTTACACTAAATTAAGAGCTTACTTTAACACTATTCAAATTTATTTTGTTTTTGCAGTAATTTTACTTGCTAGTTGCAATAACAAACCTAAAGAAGTAACTGTTGCAAAAGAAGAAAAACCAAAAAGTTTACAAGTAATTAAGACATATACCGAAGCTACTGAACAGCTTACTAATGCAGAAAAAATTGGACAACTTTTTATGCCTGCTGCTTATATAAATGATACTGAAGAAGAAATTGTAAAACTAGAGCAACTTATAAAAAACCAGAATATTGGTGCGCTTTGCTTTTTTAAAAGTAGAACTAGCGCAGCTGCCAATTATGACGGACAAAATAAAAACGATACGCTTAGTTTAAGTAGGCTAAAATCTTTAATTAAAAGATATCAAAAAGCTGCAAAATATCCTCTCTTAATTGCTATTGATGCAGAATGGGGATTAGCAATGCGTGTAGATAATACTCCGCAATATCCTTACGCTATTACACTTGGTGCAATGCAGAATAAAGATTCTCTTATATATGAGGTTGGCAAAAACATTGCTAAGGATTGTAAAGAAGCAGGCATACATTGGAACTTGGCTCCGGTTGTAGATATAAACAACAACCCAAATAATCCTGTAATTGGTTATAGGTCTTTTGGAGAAAACAAAGAACTAGTAACTAAAAATGCCATTGCTTTTGTTAATGGTATGCAAAGTCAAGGAATAATTAGTTGTCTTAAACATTTTCCTGGTCACGGAGATACAGCTACAGACTCACATATTGGATTACCTGTAATAAATAAGTCCAAAGAAGCTTTGCTAGCAAATGAGTTATACCCTTTTCAGCAACTTATAAATAATGGAGTAGAAAGTGTTATGATAGGTCATTTAGCTGTACCTGCACTAACCGAAGAAAAAAATACGCCCACTACCCTATCAAAAAAAACAATAAAAGGACTTTTAAGAGGTGAAATGAATTTTAATAATGTTGTTATTTCTGATGCCTTAAATATGAAAAGTGTTTCTAAACTATACCCTGTTAAAGGAGAATTAGAATGGATTGCTTTTAATGCTGGAAATGATGTTTTATGTTTTGCTGAAAACCCTAAAGAAGGTGTTGCCACTATTTTAAAAAATGCTACAAAGCAACAAATTGAAGAAAGCTTTAAACGAGTTTGGCAACTTAAGGAAAAAGCAATGAACACTGTTGTTAGCCCGTCTAAAAACTACTATACTGCTAAAAGTTTAAATACCTTTTTAGCAACCGAAAGTTTAACTGTTGTTAAAGGTAATCCCAATACTATTGCTAATTTTAAGTCTGATGGTTTTATTGGTATTGAAATAACCAGTAATAAAGAAAATCCATTTTTTAATAAGATAAAAGAAGAATTAAAATTTGTTAGCCACAACACAAGTAAAACTACAATATCTAAAATAAAAGAAGCTGTAAAAACTGAAGAAAATGTGGTTATAGCTTTATATCCGCCAAGTATAAAACCAAAAAATAACTTTGGTATATCTGATAATGAATTAGAATTATTAACCAATTTAATGGCTAATAAAAATATAATATTATATGTATTTGGTAACCCTTATGTATTAACAAAAATAGACACTAGTAATGCTAAAAATATAATTGTAGCATACCAGGACTTTCCTGTTTTTCAGGAAAATGCAGCAGAACACTTTTTAGATAAGGTAAACGCTAAAGGAAAACTATCTGTTACAATAGATTAATTTATGCAAACATACAACGTAATAGGGCTAATGTCTGGGACCTCTTTAGACGGTTTAGATCTTGCTTATTGTCAGTTTTTAAAAAAAAACGAAACTTGGGAGTTTAAAATCCTAAACACAAAAAGTGTAGATTACACAACCCAATTTAAAGCACAATTAAAAAATGCTATAAATTTAGCTGTACCAGAGTTTACAGAGTTGCATAACTCCTACGGGAGTTGGTTAGGAGAACAAGTAAAACTATTTGGAGAAGAGCATAAATTAGAAGTTCAATTTATTGCTAGTCACGGGCATACTACACACCATAAACCAGAAAAAGGCTTCACCTTACAAATTGGTTCTGGACAACATATAGCTAATGCTTGCGGTATAACAACTATTGCTGATTTTAGAACCAATGATGTTGCTCTTGGTGGACAAGGTGCTCCTTTAGTTCCTATTGGTGATATGCATTTGTTTTCTGAACACGATTTTTGTCTAAATCTTGGTGGTATAAGTAATGTATCTTTTCAGCAAAATAACAAAAGAGTAGCTTATGATATTGGCATAGCTAATATGCTACTAAACTATGTAACTAATACTATTAACTTAGCGTACGATAAAAACGGAGCGCTAGCTAAGAGTGGTTTTGTAAATACTGAATTACTACATAAATTAAACAATTTAGAATATTATAAACTACCCTACCCTAAATCTACAGGCTATGAATGGTTTAAAAAAGAGATTATTCCAATTATAGAAAAGACTAAAGATGCTACAGAGAATATTTTACATACCTCTGTAATTCATATTTGTGATACTATTTCTAAAGACTTACTAAATGCTTCAAACAAAACAAATAACTCACTATTAGTTACTGGTGGCGGTGCTTTAAATGGGTTTTTAATGAATACTTTAAAAAGTAAATTAGGCGTTAACTTTACAATAGACACTACATCTAAAACTGTGATAGAATTTAAAGAAGCTTTAATTTTTGCATTTATGGGAGTGTTACGTCACTTAGAAAAACCTAATGCATTGGCATCGGTTACTGGTGCAAAAAAAGACTCTAGTTGTGGTGTAATTTATATTCCGCAGTAAATTTTATTTAGACAAAGCTGCTGTTCTTGTTTTTTTAACAGACATAAATAGCAAAAGTGATAAGCTACCACAAACCGCTAAGCCAATAAATAAAGGCAAGACTGTAGTATCTACATAACTACCTATTAAGGTTGCTATTGGTATAGAAATTACTGTAGCCACAAATCCATTAATTGCAGCACCTACACCTGCTATATGGCCAATTGGCTCCATTGCCACAGATCTAGAGTTACCCCAAATAAAGCCTAAGCAAAAGAACTGTATTGCTAAAAAGCCTATTAAAACGGGTAAAGGTGGGTTTGCACTTCCCCAAAATAAAAGTGAATAAGTTATACTAATTACGCAAAATAAACTTAGTGCTATAAATATTAATTTACGCATTCCAAAACGTAAAACTAAAGTACCATTTAAAAAGGTAGCAGAACCAATAGATATAGCTAAGCCTGCAAAAATGTATGGAAACTCATCAACCAAATTAAACTGATCTTCAAAGATATGTTGCGCTGCACTTAAATAAACCAAAAAAGCACCTGTAATAAGTCCAGACACAAATGTAAAAGCAACTGTTTCTTTGTGCTTAACAAACTCTTTTAATCCATCATAAAATATAGACCCTGTAAAAGGAATTTTAAATTCTGGTTTCAGTGTTTCTTCTTGTCGTTTCCAAAACCAAATAGAAACAACCAAAGCAAAAAATAATTGTACATAAAAAATTGCTTGCCAATTGTAAACATCCAATACAGTTTTACCAACTGCCGGAGCTATTACAGGAATTAATATAAAAAAAGCAGTAACAAAAGACATTATTTTTGCCATATAATCTCCTTTATATTTATCTCTTATAATAGAAATTGTAATAGTTCTAGGCGCAGATAATCCTATTCCTTGAAAAATACGACCAACAATCATAACCTCTAAAGAAGTAGCATTTACACAAACTATACTTGCTAAAGTAAAAATAGTAAAACCTGCATATACAATTGGTTTTCTACCATAACTGTCTGATAATGGTCCAAAAAACAATTGCCCTACTCCTAACCCCAAAAATATCATTGTAATTAACATCTGATTTTTTGTTGGGTCTAAACTATGTATAGCTTCTCCTATATGAGAAATTGCAGGTAACAAAGCATCTATTGTTAAAGCAACTATAGACATTAAGGAGGCCATTAAGGCAACAAATTCAAATTGTTTTTTTGAAGAGTTTTTTTGCATCCTGCAAAAATAACCTACTTGCTTTAAAATAACAGGCTAACCCCATTAAATTTTAAGTTAAAGTAAGTGCGTTTACCGTAATAAAATCAATACTAAACGGAATAATCAAAAATATATAATAGCAAAATTGTATTTTTGACAAAAAAAACTAAATTTATGTTAATAATAGGGATAGCTGGTGGTACAGGTTGTGGTAAAACAACGGTTGTAAACCAGATTATTAATGAATTACCAGATGATGAAGTATGCGTAATTTCTCAAGATTCTTACTACAATGATCTTTCTCATTTATCATTAGAAGAAAGAAGAAAAACGAATTTTGACCATCCACTATCAATAGACTTTAAATTATTAAAGCAACACTTAGAAGAATTAAGAAAAGGACACACTATACAACAGCCCGTGTACTCTTTTTTAGAATGTAACAGAACAGATGAAACCGTACCTACACAACCTAGAAAAGTGGTTATTGTAGAAGGTATCTTAATAATGACAGATCCAGAAATTAGAAAAATGATGGATATTAAGATATTTGTACACGCAGATTCTGATGAACGTTTAATTAGACGTATTAAAAGAGACGTTAATGAAAGAGGTTGGGATTTAGATGAAACTCTAGAAAAATACCAAAGTACTATTAAACCTATGCACGCAGAGTTTATAGAACCTAGTAAAGAATACGCAGATATTATTATACCAAACAACAAACACAATACCGTTGCCATAGATATTGTACGTACAATTATAAACGAGAAATTAGTTTAATTTTTAGATGATTTTTAAAAAGCTTAGA
This sequence comes from Cellulophaga sp. RHA19, assembly GCF_002813425.1. NCBI lineage: Bacteria > Pseudomonadati > Bacteroidota > Flavobacteriia > Flavobacteriales > Flavobacteriaceae > Cellulophaga > Cellulophaga sp. RHA19. The sequence continues at coordinate 2,192,122 of NZ_PHUL01000001.1, read as the reverse complement.
AGTAAAAAATGGTTTGGCGTAGCTACAAATATGTATGTGCTAGTACTTACTGTTTTTGTTATTTGGATGATTTTTTTTGACACCAACTCTCTCTTTATACACAACGAACTGCAAAACCAGATTGAAAGTCTAGAAAAGCAGAAAGAATATTTAAAGGATGAAATTGCACGAGACAAAAAAATTATTGAAAAACTAAGTGATCCTAAAGAATTAGAAAAATTTGCACGTGAGCAGTACTTTCTAAAAAAGAAAGACGAAGAAATTTATTTAATAGAATACCAAGACAGCATTAAAACTAAAGAAGATGAGTAAAAAAACATTGTTTAATGATTTTTCTGAAGTGTCTACCAAAGAATGGAAACAAAAAATTCAGGTAGATTTAAAAGGTGCCGACTATAATGACACGCTTGTTTGGGAATCCCCAGAAGGTATTAAGGTTAAACCTTTTTACAATGAAGATGATCTTGCTGGTAAAACAACAAATGTAGCTACACCAGACTGGAAAGTTGGTCAGGCTATTTTTGTGCATAACGAAGCTGCTGCAAATAAAAAAGCTATTAATGCTTTAGAAAGAGGTGCTGAAGACTTAATTTTTACGATTCCTAATGATGAAATTAAGATTCACGTTCTCTTAAAAAACATCGATTTAAAACATAAAACAATTTACTTTTTTCTACAGTTTTTATCATCAGAATATATTTCTAAAATTGAAGAATTCTGTAAAAAACAAGAAGTAAATATACATTACAATGTAGACATAATTGGCAATTTAGCCATTACAGGCAATTGGTATTATAATCTAGAGAAAGACCACGAGGTACTTACTCAGATATCTAAAAAAGCAACCAATACAGTTGGTGTTAATGTAAGTACATACCAAAATTCAGGAGCCACAATGGTACAGCAGTTGGCTTTTGCTGTGGCACACGCTAACGAATATTTAAATTATTTTATAGAAGATACCATTCCTAACTTTACATTTAAAGTTAGTGTTTCTGGTAATTACTTTTTTGAAATTGCTAAACTAAGAGCATTACGTTTACTGTGGAAAACACTAACTGCAGAATACAACACAAATGCAGACTGTACTATTTTAGCTGTACCAAGTAAGCGAAATAAAACATTGTATGATTATAATGTAAATATGCTACGTACCACTACAGAGTGTATGGCAGCAAGTATGGGCGGTGCAGATACCATATACAATTTGGCTTACGATGCTATTTACCATAAGGATAATGAATTTGGAGAACGCATTGCAAGGAATCAGTTACTTATTTTAAAAAAAGAAAGCTATTTAGATGTAGTTACCAATCCTGCAGATGGTGCTTATTATATAGAGTCTCTAACGCATCAATTAGCAGAAAAAGCATTAGAACTTTTTAAATCGATAGAAGCTAGTGGCGGATTTTTATCAAACTTAAAAAACCACAGCATTCAAAAGAAAATTAAAGAAAGTGCAGCTAAAGAACAAGAGCTTTTTAATACCGAAAAGGAAGTCTTGGTTGGTACTAACAAGTATATAAATAAAGCTGACAAAATAAAGGAAGATTTAGAGTTGTACCCGTTTGTAAAAACAAATGCCCGTAAAACACTTATAGAACCAATTATTGAAAAAAGATTGGCAGAAACCTTAGAACAAAACAGATTAAAAGATGAGTAGAAAAGATTTACAACACTTAGAACTAAATATAGATGACAGTGCTAAAAAATCTGATACTTCTATTTTTAACACTGCAGAAGGTATTCCTGTAAAAAAAACATACACTAAACAAGATTTAGATGGTGTAGAACATTTAAATTTTGTTGCTGGTTTAGCTCCAAATTTACGAGGCCCATACTCTACTATGTATGTACGCAGACCTTGGACAATAAGGCAATATGCAGGTTTTTCTACTGCAGAAGAAAGTAATGCTTTTTACAGGCGTAATTTAGCTGCAGGACAAAAAGGATTGTCTGTTGCTTTTGATTTGCCTACACACAGAGGTTATGACAGTGACCATGAACGTGTGGTTGGAGATGTTGGTAAAGCAGGTGTTGCAATTGACTCTGTTGAGGATATGAAAATTTTATTTGGTGGTATTCCTCTAGATAAAATGTCGGTTTCTATGACTATGAATGGTGCTGTTTTACCCATTTTGGCGTTTTATATTGTTGCCGCGCAAGAACAAGGTGTTGCTTTAAACCAACTGGCTGGGACTATACAAAATGATATTTTAAAAGAGTTTATGGTGCGTAATACCTACATTTACCCACCTACACCTTCTATGCAAATTATTGCAGATATTTTTGAGTATACTAGTGAGTTTATGCCTAAATTTAATAGCATAAGTATATCTGGTTACCATATGCAAGAAGCTGGTGCAACGGCAGATATAGAACTTGCCTATACCTTAGCAGACGGATTAGAATATATTAAAACCGGACTGAAAACCGGTATGGATATAGATAGTTTTGCTCCTCGCCTATCTTTCTTTTGGGCTATAGGAATGAACCACTTTATGGAAGTTGCAAAACTACGTGCTGGTCGTATGTTATGGGCTAAATTGGTAAAACAATTTAATCCTAAAAATGCAAAATCTTTAGCATTACGTACACATTGCCAAACCAGCGGGTGGAGTTTAACCGAGCAAGATCCGTTTAACAATGTTGCCCGAACAACCATAGAAGCGGCGGCGGCGGCATTTGGTGGCACACAAAGTTTGCATACCAATGCATTAGACGAAGCAATTGCACTACCAACAGATTTTTCGGCAAGAATTGCTCGTAACACTCAAATTTACCTACAAGAAGAAACCAAGATAACAAAAACAGTAGATCCTTGGGCAGGTAGTTATTACGTAGAAAAACTAACCAAAGAAATTGCACAAAAAGCGTGGGAGTTAATTGAGGAAGTAGAAGAATTAGGTGGTATGACCAAGGCTATTGAGGCTGGTATACCAAAAATGAGAATTGAAGAAGCTGCTGCTAAAAAACAAGCACGTATAGATAGTAATGAAGATGTAATTGTTGGGGTAAATAAATACCAATTAGAGAACGAAGATGACTTGCATATTTTAGAGGTTGATAATGAACAAGTACGCAAACAACAAGTAGAAAGACTTGAGCATATTAAAGCCACAAGAGATACTAAGTTAGTTAATACGGCATTAGCCAACTTAACAAAAGCAGCTGAGGAGAGTAAAAATGCTAGCGAAAATAACAGTACTTCTAAAAATTTATTAGCTTTAGCTGTAGAAGCTGCTAAGCACAGAGCTACATTAGGTGAAATTAGTGATGCTCTAGAAACTGTTTTTGGCAGACATAAAGCAAAAATACAATCATTTACAGGCGTGTACTCTAAAGAAATTAAAAACGACGAAAGTTTTAAAAAAGCATTAGCTATGGCAGATGCTTTTGCAGAAACAGAAGGTAGAAGACCCAGAATTATGGTTGCCAAAATGGGACAAGATGGTCACGACCGTGGTGCCAAAGTAGTAGCTACAGGTTATGCAGACTTAGGTTTTGATGTAGATATAGGTCCACTTTTTCAAACACCAGAAGAAGCTGCCAAACAAGCCGTAGAGAATGATGTACACATTTTAGGTGTTTCTTCATTAGCTGCTGGTCATAAAACACTTGTTCCTGCTGTAATTAAAGAGCTCAAAAAACACGGCAGAGAAGATATTATGGTTATCGTTGGTGGTGTAGTACCTAAACAGGATTACCAATTTTTGTTTGATGCTGGTGCAGTTGCCGTTTTTGGTCCTGGAACAAAAATTAGTGATGCTGCCATTCAAATTTTAGAAATTTTAATGGAGTAAAACTTATTTCATTTTAAAATAAAATACGCTGAAAATGAGTTAAAAAATTAAAATTTATCTCAGATTTTGGCACTAAAAAAACAAAAGCAGCTACCTATAGCTGCTTTTTATTTGCAAACTATTAACAACTTCGGTTTTATATAGTCGTAAAAAAGTGTATTTTTAGCCCCACTAAACTTACTATGACAATGGGCAAAATAATAGCCATCGCTAATCAAAAAGGCGGAGTTGGAAAAACTACCACCTCTGTTAATCTAGCCGCTTCCCTAGGCGTACTAGAAAAAAAAGTATTGCTTATAGATGCTGATCCACAAGCAAATGCAACTTCTGGCTTAGGTATAGATGTTGATAGCGTTGACGTTGGTACGTATGAATTGTTAGAGCACACCAAATCTGCTTCTGAAACAGTTATGCCTACTACATCACCAAATGTAGATCTTATACCATCTCATATAGACTTGGTTGCAATTGAGATTGAACTGGTAGACAAGGAGCAGCGCGAGTATATGATGCGTAAAGCAATTGCGGAAATTAAGGATAAATATGATTATATTCTTATAGATTGCGCACCATCTTTAGGACTTTTAACACTAAACGCACTTACAGCATCAGATTCTGTTGTAATTCCAATACAATGTGAGTATTTTGCCTTAGAAGGGCTTGGCAAATTATTAAACACTATTAAAAGTGTTCAAAAAATTCACAATCCAGAATTAGATATTGAAGGTTTGTTACTTACAATGTTTGACTCTAGATTAAGACTATCTAACCAAGTAGTAGAAGAAGTTAAAAAACATTTCTCTGAAATGGTTTTTGAAACTATAATACAACGAAACGTTAGACTTAGTGAAGCACCTAGTTACGGAGAAAGCATTATTAAGTATGATGCAAGTAGTAAAGGAGCTGCCAATTACTTAAATTTGGCGAACGAAATAATGAAAAAAAATAAGGAGAAAGTATAATGGCGAAAGCAACAAAGAAACAGGCTCTTGGTAGAGGTTTATCTGCCTTACTTAAAGATCCTGAAAATGATATTAATTCTGCTGAAGATAAAAATGCTGACAAAGTTGTTGGTAATATTATTGAGTTAGATTTAGATTTAATAGAAGTTAACCCTTTTCAGCCAAGATCTCACTTTAATGAAGAAGCGTTAGTAGAATTATCTACGTCTATAAAAGAATTAGGTGTTATACAACCAATTACTGTACGTAAATTAGAATTTAATAAGTACCAACTTGTTTCTGGTGAACGTAGATTTAGAGCTTCTAAATTACTTGGACTAGAGACTATACCTGCTTATATTAGAATTGCTAATGACCAAGAGTCTTTAGAAATGGCTTTGGTAGAAAACATCCAAAGACAAGATTTAGATCCTATAGAAATAGCCTTATCATACCAAAGACTTATTGATGAAATACAACTGACTCAAGAAAAAATGAGTGAGCGTGTTGGAAAAAAAAGGTCTACTATTACCAACTATTTACGTCTATTAAAACTAGATCCTATTATACAAACCGGTATTAGAGATGGCTTTGTTAGTATGGGGCACGGTAGAGCTTTAGTTAACGTTGATAAAAAGTCTGACCAAATAGACTTGTACGAGAAAATAGTATCAAACAATTTATCTGTTAGAGACACAGAAAAAGCTGTAAAAGAGCATCAAGAAGGTGGTAACACACCTAAAGCCGCTACTAAAAAAGTAAGTAAATCTCCAGATTTTGTAAAAGATGGTTCTGCTAAAATAGAAAAACATCTAAATACAAAAGTAGCTGTTACAGCAACTGAAAAAGGAAAAGGAAAAATTACAATTTCTTTTACTTCTGCTGAAGATTTTGATCGATTAAAAAAAATAATTACTGGTGCTTAAAAACCTAATTACACTACTGTTTTTTAGTTTTTTTGTTGTTTTAGGTTGGTCACAAGATCAAAAAAAAACTAAACAAGAAAAGGATTCACTTACACAAGATTTAAAAGAAAAAGGAGTACTTGTAGACGAAGTTCTTTTAAGCAAAAACCGAAGAATAGACCCGTTAGCTCCTAGTAAAGCTGCATTTTATTCTGCTATTTTACCTGGTTTAGGTCAGGTTTATAATGGTGATACTTGGAAAGTTCCTTTGGTTTACGCTGCAATTGGTACTGGTGTATATGCATATACTTATAACAATAAGCAATACAATAGAACCAGAGATGCTTTTAAAAGAAGAAAAGCTGGTTTTATGGATGATGAGTTTTACACCTTTAACGGTCAAGAAATAGATCCTGGAAATCCGAGGTTAGGTGATGACGATTTACAAAGAGCACAAGAACGCTACCAAGAAGACAGAGATTTATCTTTACTTATTACTATTGGCTTGTATGCCTTAAATATTATTGAAGCTAATGTAAAAGCGCATCTTAGACAGTTTAATGTAGATGACAATCTTAGTTTAAACATTAAACCTTATTTAGAGTACAATCCTATTACAGCAGATCCTAATTACGGATTTGCGTTACAAATAAAATTTTAGAGTATGAATATTGCTTTGTTCGGGTACGGAAGAATGGGTAAAATGATAGAACAGTTAGCCACTAACCGAAACCACACTATTGTTGCAAAAATAGATGCAGATACTACAAATATAGATTTTTCAAACATAGATGTAGCTATAGATTTTAGCTTGCCAAATGCTGCTTTTGGTAATATTGAAAAATGTATAAACAATAACATTCCTGTAATATCTGGTACAACAGGTTGGCTAGATAAATATGATGATGCTGTTGCATTGTGTACTAACAAAAAAGGTGCTTTTATATACGCATCAAACTTTAGCCTAGGTGTAAATATATTTTTTGAACTTAATAGTTACTTAGCAAAAATGATGAAAACGTTAGGACAGTACAATGTTACTATGGAAGAAATTCATCATACAAAAAAATTAGATGCTCCAAGTGGAACTGCTATTACATTAGCAGAAGGTGTTTTAGAACACTCCAAATACAAAGGCTGGCAGCTTAATGAGGCAGACGAAAATAACATTCCAATTGTAGCAAAAAGGATTCCAGAAGTTCCTGGCACACACACAGTAAGTTACAATAGCGATGTAGATAGTATAGACATTACACATACAGCACATAACAGAGAAGGCTTTGCGCTTGGAGCTGTAATTGCTGCCGAATGGATTGTTGGTAAAACAGGTGTTTTTACTATGAAAGACGTTCTTGAACTTAATTAAAAGTTAAAAAATAACACAAAGTAGACTGTTTCGTAAAAAATAATTTAGTTTTAAAAAATACGACACCAATAATAGTATACTTAAACCCATAAATTAAAAAAATGAATATATCTCAGTGGATCATTTTTATCCTAATAATACAAGTAATACACTTTTTAGGAACGTGGAAACTATACGTTAAAGCGGGCAGAAAAGCTTGGGAAGCAGCAATACCTGTTTACAACGCTATTGTTTTAATGCAAATTATTAGAAGACCAAAATGGTGGGTAATTCTACTTTTTATTCCAATAATTAACCTTTTAATGTTTCCTGTAATTTGGGTAGAAACTATTAGAAGTTACGGTAAAAATAGTCTTTTAGACACTTGGTTAGTTATATTAACACTTGGGTTTTATATCTACTATGTAAACTACGCGTTAGATGTAAAATATATAGAAGACAGAAGTTTACACCCAACTACTGGTTTAGGAGAATGGGTAAGCTCTATAGTATTTGCAATTGTTGCAGCCACTTTTGTACACACTTATTTTATACAGCCTTATGTAATACCTACTTCATCTTTAGAAAAAACACTTTTAGTTGGCGATTTCTTATTTGTAAGCAAGTTTAATTACGGTGCACGTACTCCAATGACAACGGTTGCGGCTCCTATGGTACACGATACGCTACCTGTACTAGGATTAAAATCATACTTAAACAAACCGCAATTACCTTATTTTAGACTACCTGGTTTTCAGAGAATAAAAAGAAATGACATTGTTGTTTTTAGCTGGCCAGCAGATACAGTAAGGCAGTTTTTTGTTAGGGAAAAAGGAGTGAAAAAACCAATTGATAAAAAATCTAACTACGTTAAACGTTGTGTTGGTATTTCTGGAGATACAATCTCTGTTGTAGATGGCTATGTGCACATTAATGGAAAAAAAACTGTTTTACCAGACAGAGCAAAACCTATGTTTTTTCATGTAGTAACTACAAAAGCGCCTTTAGACAATACTGTTCTTAACATCTTAGGAAGAAAAAACTTTACAGGATATACCACACGTATACCAAAGGAGGTTTTACAAAAAAACAACGTTCCTGAGTTAATGAAAAAAGGAACTAATTTAGATGAAATAAAACAAGACTCTAGCTACGTTTATTACACAGGTAACTTTGGAAGTGAAAAAATAAAAAATTACCTAAAAGCTGAAGATGTACGAACAATGAACTTGTTTAACCTTACGGAAGCTGAAGCTAAAAAAATTGAAAAGTTATCCGCAGTAGTGAGCGTTAAAAAGTTTAGCTACAAAAACCCTACTACAAAGGTGTTTCCACAAAATGCAAATTTAGCAGGCACGGAAGATAATTTTGGCCCTATTTACATTCCTAAAGCAGGTGCTACAATTAAATTAAACACTAAAAACCTGCCTATTTACAAAAAAATACTAACAGAGTACGAGGGTAACACACTAGCACAAGCAGGAAACCAAATTACTGTTAATGGTAAAGTAACAGATACGTACACCTTTAAACAAGATTATTTTTGGATGATGGGTGATAACAGACACCAGTCTGAAGATAGTAGATACTGGGGCTTTGTACCAGAAAACCACGTTGTAGGTAAACCTATATTTATTTGGATGAGTATAGATGGTATTAATGATGGTTTCTCTAATTGGAAACCTCGTTGGAATCGTTTCTTTACAACAGTTGGAGGCTCTGGAGAACCTGTATCATACTTAAAATATTTTTTAATAGCATTAGTTGCGTACTTTGCCTTTGACTACTTTAGAAAAAAGAAGAAAAAAACTAGTTAATAACACACTAAATAATAATAATAATATCAAAGATGGGTGTGTAAATCTACTTACATACTCACCTTTAATTACACTAACATATAAATTTAATGTCTGTTTTATTACACCCTGGGTATTTTTTAAATATTGCAAACTTTATTGCTATAGCAAACAATAAAGTATGTTGGGAAGTGAATGATAATTACCAAAAGCAAACATTTAGAAACAGAACATATATTGCTGCTGACATTGGCAAGCATATGCTAAACATACCTATTAAACACATAGGTAAATCTAGTGGTAAACAGCTATACAAAGATGTAAAAGTAGAGAATGATTATGCTTGGCAACGCCAACATTGGAGAACACTAGAAACAGCTTATAGAACATCTGCTTTTTTTGAGTTTTATGAAGACGAACTTATTTCTTTATTTGAAAAAAAACATACTTTTTTATTAGATCTAAATTTAGAAACAACATCACTAATATGTGATTTTCTTCAGGTTGATATGCCCCAAGAAAAAACTTCTACTTTTCAAAAAAATCCTAATGATATAATAGATGGCAGGCTGCTTGTTTCATCTAAAAGCAAAATAGATTTTAAACAAGAAGAATACTTTCAGGTTTTTAACGATCGTAATGGCTTTATAGAAAACTGCAGTATTTTAGATTTACTTTTTAATGAAGGCACAAATGCACTTACCTATTTGCAAAATCATACACTTAAATTAAACAATGCTTAGGTTTTGCTTACACTACGGTATACACTTTATTGTACCCATATTAATTGGTTATTTTTTTTACAAGGAACAGCGCTCTAGAGCTATTATAATACTTTTAGCCGCTATTTTAATAGATTTAGACCACTTACTTGCCACACCTATTTTTGAAGCTAACAGATGTAGTATTAACTTTCATCCATTACACACCTATTGGGCAATGATTGTTTATATTGGTTTGTTATTTTTTAAGAAAACAAGAATTTTTGGAATAGCATTACTACTACATATGCTAGCAGATATTGTAGACTGTTTATTTATTAGCTCTTAAATTAAAAGTAGCCATTACAGGAAAATGGTCCGATAGTTTTATATCGTAATTTTTATGCCCAGTAACACTAAATTCGTTACTAGCCAAAATAAAATCTATACGAACAGGATAGTATTTAAAATTATAAGTTCTACCATAACCAGTTCCTTTTTTAATAAAACTATCTTGTAAATCTCCTTTTATAGTCCTGTACACATTAGAGTATTGGTTGTTATTAAAATCACCACAAACTATGGTTTTATAAGCCACCTTTCTTCTGTGTTCTTGCACTATTTTAGCTTGGTCTTGTTGCTTTTTAAACGACTTTGTTATTCTGCCATATAATTTAGAAGACTCTTCATTAGAAATTGTCTCAATATCTGGTACAACCTTTAAAGACTCTAAATGTAAATTATAAACTCTTACGGTATCATTTTTATAAAGTATATCTGCAAAACTGGCAATGTTGTTTGTGTGCTTAAATGGTAACTCGCCCGTATTTACTATTGGATATTTAGAATAAATTGCTTGGTTTACCTTATTCACATAAAACCCAGGTGCAACATAATTATATTTATATCTATGTTTTAGTTGATGATAACGAACTCTACTAAATTCCTGAAAACATACTACATCTGGATCTTCATTTAACACAAAATCAATAATTTTATCACCGAGAGATTTATCACTAGACCATTCATATTTATTAAAACCTCTTGTATTGTAACTCATCACTTTTAAATCCTTGCTACTAGCCTCTTCACTTTTAAAAGAAAACTTAAAAAAAGAATCTATTAAGAAATAACCTAGAATAAGTACTAACGCAGAAAGTAGTATTCGCCTATTTTTAGCAAGTAACCAATACAAACAAAAAATAACATTAACTAAAACTAATAAAGGTAATGACAGACTAAATACAGATAAAAATGGAAGTACTTTCACAGATATATATGGTGCTAAGTAAGAAACACAAAGTAGTAATGCAAACAAATAATTGAGAACAAATACAATTCTATTAAAAAACGATTGCTTTTTCACTAGTCCTCTTTACCCGCTATAAATAAAAAATCTTTTTCTTCTTTAGATAGACTCTCGTAGCCAGACTTGCTAATTTTATCTAAAATAGCATCAATTTTACGTTGCTTATCTGCCTTTTTACGATCTATAGTTGTTGCTGTATTATGTACTGTCTTATTTGATGCTGATTTAGATGCTGTATTCCTATAAACTGTTTTCATAGGCGCCTTTTTTTCTTTCTTAAAAATATTAGCTAAACTATCCATAAACCTACCAAAACCTGCTCCTATATCTGTGCCATTAGTTAATTGTTTTGCATAAACATAACCTAAAGCTGCACCACCTAAATGACTTAACATTCCGCCTACATTCTGCCCCGTAGATAACCTAACTAAATCTAAAACAACTATTATAACACCCAAATGCCATAATTTTAAATCTATAATTAGCAGACGCACTGTTTGGTTTGGTAAATAAGTACATACAAAAATTAAAACCGCCGTTACACCTGCAGATGCACCAATTAAAACACTATTTTGTCCAAGTAAAGCTGGTATAGTATTATAACCTAGCATAAACAATAAGCCACCTACTATTACTCCTAAAAAATATACATTTAAGAACTTTTTGGCATTAAATAAGTTTAAAAAAGTTCTCCCAAAAAAATAGAGCATCAACATATTCCAAAAAATATGTCCTAAACCATTATGAAAAAAAGAATATGTAACAATAGACCAAGGCTGTAAAATAAAATCACCTATGTTTTCAGGCAAATTAAACCACTGCACAATATTTGGCAGCCTAAATAAATTAACAAAGATTAGAGTAGATAAAAAAACAACAACATTAATAGCTATTAATTTTTCAGCAACGTTTAATCTTGCATATTGATATTTTAAATCTCCATTCATTTTTAATTCCAGCGATTGTTGTTAAACTGATTTTTTTTCCAGTACCACATCATAATAAATCCAAAAATGGCACCACCAATATGTGCAAAATGAGCAATTCCGCCACCAAATAAAGAATAACCTGTTATGCCTGAAAATAAATCGATACCAATTAAAACAGGAATAAAATACTTTGCCTTTATTGGAATAGGTAAAAATATCATCATTAATTCGGCATTTGGGAACATCATACCAAAGGCTACTAAAACACCATAAATGGCTCCAGAAGCACCTACTGCTGGCGTATTATAAGCACTTAAAAAATTATCTATTGTACTTTTAGACGCCACATTATACCAGTCTGGCATATATTTACCCTCTGCTATAATACTCATTACGTGCTCCTTACTAACCCCTGAATTTACAATAGCATCTAAACCTTTATTAAAGTAAAAATAGTTAACACCTGTATGTATTAATGCTGCGCCAATACCAGCAGAAAAATAGAAGAATAAAAATTTATTTTTACCCCACATTTGTTCTAAAGGCGTACCAAAAGCGTACAAAGCATACATATTAAATGCTATATGCATAAAACCTCCGTGCATAAACATATGTGACACCAATTGCCACAATTGAAAATTTTCATTTTCTGGAAACCACAAAGAAAACCACTGGTACATTTGGTCCCCTAGGGTTTCTGTTGCCAAAAAGAAAATAACATTTATTATAATTAAATGCTTAATAACATCTGTAAGTCTACCCATTATATAAATTTTTTATCAATATCATTTTCTGTGATAGTCACATAAATTGGCTTGTTAAACGGACTTACCATAGATTCTGTACACGCAAACAAATCGTTTACCAGCGCAGATTGTGATAATTTATCTAGTACATCTCCTGTTTTAACAGCTAAAGATTTGCACAATGCTTTGCTTAAAACATCTGCCTGTGAAAAACCATCTGCTCCTACATTTTGCTGACAATCTGCCATTAACTCATCAAAAATAGCATCTACTTCTGCCTCTGCTACCATTGGCGGAATACCATTTATTTCTACTACACTTTCGCTGATGTTGCCAAAAACAAAGCCCATAGTAGTTAAATTATCCTTTATTTCTTTAAGTATATCTATTTCTGCTAAAGAAAACGATAGTTGTATTGGAAAAAGTAATTGCTGACTTAATCCTTCATTTAAAGTAACAGTACGTAAAAATTTCTCGTACAACACACGTTGGTGTGCTCTTCCTTGGTCTATTACAACCATACCAGATTTAATAGTAGTTACAATATACTTTCTTTTTAACTGAAATGTAATTGCTGTTGTATCTAAATCATCCTCAGTATCATCAAAAATAGACTTTGTACTAACTTCAGACTCAAAACTTAATCCTTCAAAACCAGAAGCTTTAACCTCTGTTGGTGCAGTTTCTACATACAAACTCTCCCAACTTTGTGGACTAGGTTTTTTATATGATGAGAAAGAAGAAGTAGATGATGATTTTGGAGAATTACTAGAAGTTACCTTTGTTTCTTCTGCAAACGGATTAAAAGTAGAATCTACAGTTACTTTTGGCAACACTGCATTCTTATTTTTATAATCATATGGTGTTTGCAAATTACTATCGTGCTCAAAATCTAGAGTTGGCGCTACATTAAACTGCCCCAAACTATGCTTTATAGTAGACCTTAAAATAGCATATAAAGTCTGCTCATCATCAAACTTAATTTCTGTTTTTGTAGGGTGTATATTTATATCTATTGATGAAGGATCTACTTCTAAATTTAAAAAGTAACCAGGATGTGTACCCGGTTTTATTAACCCTTCAAAAGCAGCAAGTACTGCGTAATGCAAATAATGACTTTTTATAAATCTATTATTTACAAAAAAATACTGTTCTCCTCTACTCTTTTTAGCAAACTCTGACTTACATATAAAACCAGAAACCTTTACAACCTGAGTTTCTTCTTCTACAGGTACTAATTTCTCGTTAGATTTTTTACCAAAAATATTTACTATTCGCTGTCTAAAATTAGACTCTGGCAAATTAAAAAGTTCGCTTCCGTTATTGTAATAATTAAAAGCAATTGTTGGGTGCGCTAAAGCTACTCTATGAAACTCATCTGTAATATGACGCAATTCTACAGCATCAGACTTTAAAAAATTTCTACGCGCAGGTATGTTAAAAAACAAGTGTTTTACAGCTAAAGAAGTACCCTGTGGTGTAGCAACAACCTCTTGAGATTTAATTTCACTACCCTCTATTTCTATAGCCGTACCTGTTTCTTCGTCAGCTGTTTTGGTCTGCAAATCTACACGAGCAATTGCCGCAATAGAAGCCAAAGCCTCACCTCTAAACCCTTTTGTGTTTAGATTAAATAAATCTTCTGCACTTTGTATTTTAGATGTTGCGTGGCGCTCAAAACTAAGTCTAGCGTCTGTAGCACTCATACCAACACCGTTATCTACAACTTGTATTAGAGATTTACCACCATCTTTTATAATTAATTTTATAGTTGTTGCTCCTGCGTCTATTGCATTTTCTAGTAGTTCTTTAACTACAGATGCTGGTCGCTGAACAACTTCACCAGCTGCAATTTGGTTTGCAACGTGGTCCGGTAAAAGTTTTATGATATCTGCCATTATTTTATGGAGAATATTGAAAGGTCAAAGTCTATAATGTATAAAAAAGCGAAAACTAAAATGGTAATAATAATAGCCATTCTTATTTTCATATTTCTGTCTCCCTCTTTGCGTAAGTCAGAAAAAGCGTTTCCAAACTTACTTTTTAATCCTTGCCTTGGGCCAACAGTTGTACGGTATTGATCTAGTTTATGTTGAATTTTATACGGGTTACCCTCACCTTTATCATCAAAATAACGAGGCTTGTATTCGTACGATTTATTCTTCCGTAATCTTGTAAATTTTCCCATAATAGCTAGATTTTCAAAGGTACTTAAAAACACAAAAAATAGCACAGATACTATGCCAAAACTTGTTAACAAGTCAAAATAGCATAAAAAGGCTAAAATCAATATAAAAAAAACTCCTAAAAATCTTTATTAAAAAGACTCTTAGGAGTAATTATATGATATTTAAAACAGAGCTTAGTTTCCTAAAGCTACCATTTTAATTGCTGCTATAGCTGCTTCTGTACCTTTATTACCGTGCTTACCACCACTACGGTCTATTGCTTGTTGTAAGTTATTGTCTGTAAGCACACAAAAAATAACTGGTGTATCTGTTTGTACATTTAAGTCTTTTATTCCTTGCGCTGTTGCACTACATACAAAATCAAAATGTTTGGTTTCTCCTTGTATAACACTACCAATAGCTATAACTGCATCTACTTTTTGTGTTGCAATCATTTTTTTACTACCAAAAGTAAGTTCAAAACTACCAGGAACATCCCAACGTATAATGTTTTCTTGTACTGCTCCACAATCTAATAATGCTTCTATTGCACCATTATATAATCCTTCTGTAACTTCTGTGTTCCATTCTGAAACAACAATCCCAAACCGAAAATCTTTCGCGTTTGGGATTGAAGCCTTATCGTAAACTGATAAATTTTTATTAGCCGTAGCCATATCTTTCTTATTTTGCTTTTCCTATAAATGCATCAATAGTTGTTGCTTCTATAGATGCAGAGTATTCGTTTTTAATTCTTTCAAAGAATTTTAACGCTTTATCTTTTTCTCCTAATTCTAAAGCTGCAATACCCGCTTTGTATAAATACCTTGGAGTTGTAAAATCGTTATCTCCTTGTGCAATTGCTTTTTCATAATATCCTAAAGCATCTTCAGTTTGGTTTAACTGCATAAAAGAATCTCCTATACCACCTTTTGCTAAAGCGCCTAAAGTAACATTATCTGTACTAAAGTCTTCTAAATGGTTAATTGCCTCTTTATAATTTTTTAAGTTTAAGTAAGCCATACCTGCAGAGTAACTAGCTAAGTTAGCTGTTGGTGTACCACTGTAGTCCTTAATAATATCTAAAAATCCGTATTTACCTTCAGAACCGTTTAAAGCTAAAGTTAATAATGAATCTTTGTTTGCAGATGTATTGTTTAATGCTTGGTCTAAGTATTGCTCTGGGTAATACATTTCATTATTAGCATCGTTTATTTTTGGATTTTGTACAAAATTAACATAAGCTAAGTAACCTAAAATACCAACGGCAATAACACCAATAACACCTAAAATTACTTTTTGGTTCTTTGCTACCCATTCTTCAGATTTAGACGCACTTTCATCTAAAGTATTAAAAACTTCTGCAGTTGTGCTATCTTGTTCTTGTACTTCTACTTCTTCTTCTTTAGTCTTTGGTTTGTATCCTCGCTTTTTATATGTAGCCATAGTTAATTTTGTTAATCGCGCAAAAATAAAGTTTTTATTGAAATTTAAAACCTTATTTATTCGTTATTTTTCAATAATTTGCGACTTCTCTTATATTTTCAAAATAAAACTTGCCAAAAACAGAATGCTTTTAAAGAAATTATCTCTTGTAAATTATAAAAATTTTGACTCTAAGGAATTTGATTTTGATGCTAAAATAAACTGCTTTGTTGGTAGTAATGGCGTAGGAAAAACAAATATTTTAGATGCTATTTACCACTTATCTTTTGGCAAAAGTTATTTTAACCCAATTGCCTCACAAAACATAAAACACGGTGAAGATTTTTTTGTTGTAGATGGTTTGTTTTTTAAAGGAGAAAGAGATGAAAAAATAATTTGTAGCTTAAAAAAGGGTGCAAAAAAGGTAATTAAACGAAATGGTAAAGCATATGATAAGTTTTCTGATCATATTGGTTTTTTACCTTTAGTTATTATATCGCCTGCAGATCGCGATCTTATTTTAGAAGGTAGTGACACAAGACGTAAGTTTATAGATGGTGTAATATCACAATCTAACAAAGAGTATTTAACTGCCCTTTTAAAATACAACAAGATACTTTTACAGCGTAATTCTTTACTAAAATATTTTGCTGTAAACCATACTTTTGACAAAACAACACTTAGTGTCTATAATGAACAATTGCAAGAATACGGGAGTATAATACACAAAGAACGTGTTGCTTTTTTAGATGCTTTTATTCCTATTTTTAAAGAGCAATACGCAGCTATTTCTGGAGGCAAAGAAAATGTTACCATTACTTACAATAGTAAATTACTAGAAAAAAGTTTATTGCAGTTGTTTGATGAAAGTTTAGAAAAAGACAGAGCTGTACAATACACAACTGTAGGTACACATAAAGATGATTTATCTTTTGAGATTAATGAATATCCTGTTAAAAAATTTGGTAGTCAAGGACAACAAAAATCATTTTTAATTGCTTTAAAATTAGCGCAGTTTAATTTTATAAAAGAACAAGCTAAAACAACTCCTATTTTATTATTAGATGATATTTTTGATAAGCTAGACGAGAACCGAGTAGCACAAATTGTATCTTTAGTAGATGATGATAATTTTGGACAAATTTTTATTAGTGACACACACGCAGACCGTACTGAAAATGTGGTAAAAAATATACACCAGAGTTACAAGATATTTAAACTTTAATAGCTAAGTATTACGGTTTTCGTTTTTATTATCAGAAAATAAAATAAGACCAAAACTTACTCTTATTTTATACCTAAATTTGCAAAACAAGCGTATCATCTGCCTAAAAAATAAGTCTTAAAATGAAAAAAATAATCTTTTTACTTGCTATAATACTGGTTATAGGATGTAACAGTAAAACCGCTGTAAAAAAAGAAGATTTGCACCTCCTAAACGGATATTGGGAAATTAGCCAAGTTTTTTTTGCAGACGGTAGCAGCAAAAATTATAAAGCTAGTCCTATGGTAGATTTTTTTAAGATTGATAATCTAAAAGGATTTAGAACAAAATTACAGCCAAAAATAGGAGGCACTTTTAACACAAATAAAGATATAGACAAGGTATTAATTACCCAAAAAGAAACTACTTTTACCATACTATACACAAACGACCTTACCCAGAGAGAAGAAGAATTACTAAATCTTACACAAGACTCTTTTACTGTAAAGGATACCGAACAAATTACATACGTTTACAAACGCTACCAACCTATACAAATAGACTAATAATGGCAAAACGAAAAAAAGAAAACCTACAACTAGGAGATCTTTTACAAGATTTTATTAAAGAAAACAAGTTAGACCGTGGTATAAACGTTGTAGATACGCGTACTGCATGGAAAAACCTTATGGGGCCGGGCGTAAACAACTACACTACCGCTGTAGAGTTGCGAGGCGGAACTTTGTATGTGTCTTTAAGTTCTTCTGTTTTAAGAGAAGAATTAAGTCACGGAAATTCCAAAATAATAAAAATGATAAATGAAGATTTAGGAAAAGAAGTAGTTAAAAAACTAGTACTACGCTAAACTAAATTTTATTTTAAAGCATAAAAAAACCATCAAGTAATACTTGATGGTTTTTTAGTATTTTTTGTGTGAGATCTAGAAAATTTCTCTTCCAGAAAAATGGAAAGCTCCTTCAATAGCAGCATTCTCATCACTATCAGATCCGTGTACTGCATTTTCTCCTATAGAAGTTGCATATAATTTACGAATAGTACCTTCTGCAGCTTCAGCTGGGTTAGTAGCACCAATAAGAGCTCTAAAATCTTCAACAGCGTTATCTTTTTCTAAGATAGCAGCAACAATAGGACCTCTAGTCATAAATTCTACTAACTCTCCAAAAAACGGACGCTCGTTATGTACAGCGTAAAATGCTTCTGCATCTCTTGTGCTTAACTGCGTATATTTCATAGCTACAATTTTAAAACCTGCAGATGTAATTTTTTCTAAAATACCACCAATGTGACCATTTTCTACACCGTCTGGCTTAATCATTGTAAAAGTTCTGTTTGTAATCATCGTCTTTTTAATTTTTTGCAAAAATAATGCTTTTAATATAACACGCAACAAATTAACTTAAAAGCTTGTAAAGCAACCGTTAATAGATTGTTAGGTTTATGATTACAAGCTACTTAATACGTTTGTTTTAATTCTCCTAACACTTGCCCATTATCTCCCATCATCTTAAAGTCTACAGTTTTAGTTTTAAAATCAAAATTTAAAAGTCCAAAGCTTTTTACAAAAACTACCTCTCCTACTCTATATGGGTTTTCTTCTCCATTAAAGCCTGTGTAAGTATGAGTTAAACCACTACTTGTAAAATCTACCAAAGGATAATTTAGATCTTTTACCGTATCTACAGAAAACTCAGATATATGTCTGTCGCCAGATAAAATAATTGTTCCTTTAGCCTTGCTTTCTACTAATAATTTTTTCAACCTATCTACTTCATGCGGAAAATTCCCCCAGCCTTCAAAACCGTGTTTATTAGACAAGTACTGTACACTACTAATTAGCACGTTAAAATCTGCATCAGAATTTACAAGCTCGTTTGTTAGCCATTTCCACTGTTCTTCACCTAAAATAGTTCCCTCTCCGTAAACATTAGGTTGTACACGTCTTTTTTTACTTGTAGATGGTGTTAAAGCCGTTCTAAAATAGCGTGTATCTAAAACCAAAACTTTTATTTTCCCCTCTGGCAAGTTGTAATTATGAACAGCGTAAACACCTTCTCTTGTTCTACGAGGACTATCTTTAGCCACATCCATAAAGTCCAAAAACTCTTGTTCACTTTCCTTCTTTGCCTTAAACTCTGCGCCACCATCATTTAAACCATAATCATGATCATCCCAAGTACCAATTACAGGAACCTTTTCTTTTAATTGTTTATATCCCGGAACATTATCTTGAGCAGCATAAATAGCTCTTATTTTTTCTATATTATCTGTATCTGCATAGATAATGTCTCCTCCCCAAATCCATAGATTAGGGTTTGTAGAAAGTATATCATCCCACAAAGGGTTTACCTCATCATGCTTATTACAAGATCCAAAAGCAATTGTAAAATCTGTTTTAGTATTTAATGCTACTGCTGGTTCTATAGTTTTTACTGTTTTACAAGATGCAAAAGCAACTAACAAACCAAGAACAAAAATAGTTTTCTTCAAAATATTGAATTTATAATTTAAGTAACAATTTTAAGACTATTTTTTTACATACTAAAGCAATATATAAGGTATTAACTTAAACATAAGATTGCAAGTTTATAAATACTGTTCTGTATTTTGAGCATTTACTAAAAACACTATCTTTGGTGCTTATGAATATAGAAGATAGTAAAGTGGTGCAGTCGTTACTTAGCTCACCACAAAAAATAGTTATAATACCACATAAAAATCCAGATGGTGATGCAATTGGCTCTACTTTAGGCTTAATGCACTACCTAAAAAACAGAGGTCAAGATGCTGTAGTTATTGCTCCTAACGATTTTCCTAAGTTTTTAAAATGGATGCCAGGACAAGAAGAAATTATCATTTTTGAGAATGATAAAGATCTTGCCCAAAAACATATTACGGAGGCTGGTTTAATCTTTACATTAGATTTTAATCATTTATCTCGTGTAGGCTTTATGCAAGAAAGCTTAGAAGCTGCAGAAGGTACATTTATAATGATTGACCACCACCAAGCACCATCAGACTATGCAAAAGTTACCTATTCTGATGTGCATATGAGCTCTACTTGCGAAATGGTTTACAATTTTATTGAAGCTATAGAAGATACTTCTAAAATTACTGCAGATATTGCCAATTGCTTGTATACAGGCATAATGACAGATACTGGCTCTTTTAAGTACTCATCTACAACAAGTAGAACACACCGTGTTGTTGCAGATCTAATAGATAAGGGTGCAGAGAATATGGCCATACATAATAAGGTATTTGACACCAACTCTCCTAGTAGACTACATATTTTAGGTTGTGCCTTAAAAAATATGGTTATTCTAGAAGATTACAATACCGCATACATTACTCTTAGCCAAGAAGAATTAGATGAAAATGGCTTTAAAAAGGGAGATACAGAGGGGATTGTTAATTACGGACTCACGTTAGACAATATTATTTTTGCCGTTATTTTTATTGAAAATAAAGACGAAGGAATTATAAAAATATCGTTTAGATCTCAAGGAAATTTTTCTGTGAACGAATTTGCAAGAGCTAATTTTGAAGGTGGAGGGCACGATAATGCAGCTGGCGGAAAAAGTGATATATCTCTACAGGAAACAACAGACAAGTTTGTTGGGTTGTTAGACAAATATAAAGATCAATTAAAAGGATGAAAAAAATTATATACTTAGTTTTAGTTTTATGCTTTATTAGTTGTGACGGTCCAGAACCACGTAGACCAATAAAAGTTAAAACAGGTAGTTACATTAAACAATCTATAGAACGTAATAAATTATTACTAGCTAAAGAAGAATCTGCTATACAGGCTATTATTAAAAAAGACTCTACAAATACCTATGTAAGTGGTACAAATGGTTCTTGGTATTATTACAATACTAAAAATGAGCAAGAAAAACAGACCATACAACCAGATGATTTGGTTACAATGCGCTATAGCTTATTAAATTTAAATAACGATACTATTTACGGCTTTAATGATATTGGAACTATACAATATAAGGTGGACAAGCAAGAACTTTTTTTAGGCTTACGCACAAGCGTTAAACTTTTAAAAGAAAACGAAACTGCTACCTTCTTTTTTCCGTCTTCGTTAGGTTATGGTTACCACGGAGATGACCATAAAATTGGCACTAATGTTCCTTTAAAAGCAGTTGTATCAATATTAAAAGTAGAAAAGGATAGTATTCTAAATTAACAACAAACAAAAAAAGTAAAATGAGAAAAAGTTTTTTAATATTATTAATGGCCGCTACTGCAATAGTAGGTTGTAAATCTGGACAATATGCAGATTTAGAAGATGGCTTATATGCTGACATAAAAACCAATAAAGGTGATATGTTAGTTAAATTAGAATACCAATTAGCACCAGTTACTGTTGCTAACTTTGTTTCATTGGCAGAAGGAAAAAGTCCGTTTGTTAGTGAAGAATATAAAGGAAAAAAATATTATGATGGTATTATTTTTCATAGAGTAATGAAAGATTTTATGATTCAAGGTGGTGACCCAACTGGTAGTGGTATGGGCAACCCTGGTTATAAATTTAAAGATGAGTTTAGTGATTCTCTTCGTCATACTAAAAAAGGTATTTTATCTATGGCCAATTCTGGTCCAAAAACAAACGGTAGCCAGTTTTTTATTACTCACGCCCCTACTCCTTTTCTTGATGGTTTAGATGAATTTGGAAATTTAAAAAATTGCGATAACCCAAGAGTTGGTTGTCATTCTGTTTTTGGCGAAGTTATTAGAGGCATAGAGGTTGTAGATTCTATTGCAAATGTAAAAGTAGCAGCAAAAAACAGACCTATAGAAGATGTTGTAATTTCTACTATAGAAATAGTAAAAAAAGGTAAAGAAGCTAAAAAGTTCGACGCTATTAAAGTGATGACAGCTTATTTTGATGAGGAAAAAGAAGAAGAGAAAAAACAACTTGCCCTAGCGGAAGAAGCTAAAAAAACTGAAGCTGCTTTTGCTGCGGAAACTGCAGAACAAATTAAAAAAGCAGAAACATTACCTTCTGGATTAAAAGTACTAGTACTTAATGAAGGAACTGGGAAAAAACCAAGAATAGGACAAAAAGCTTTAGTTAATTATGCTGGCTGGTTAAGTAACGGTACTTTGTTTGATACTACAATGGAGGACGTAGCTAAAAAGTTTGGCCAATATGATATTATTTATAAAATGCACGGTAACGACTTAAGTCCTTATCCAATGGAGTACAGTCCAGAATCTAGGCTAACTGCTGGTTTTAAAGAAGGCTTATTACGTATGAAGGTTGGAGACAAGGTTCGTTTGTTTATTCCTCCACATTTAGGGTACGGTGAACAAGGTGGCGGACCAATACCTCCAAATGCAGATTTAATTTTTGATGTAGAAATTACTGGCATTCAATAAAGTAGAATTCTCTTAACAAAATTTACCATTAAATTAAAGGATCGCGTTTGGCGGTCCTTTTTATTTGTAGTACATTTACTACAAATTAATTCTCCCCATATAACCTTTAATTTAATAACTTTACTATGAAAACAATTGCATTAAAAACAGTATTATTAGCATTTATACTATCTTTTTTGTCCTGTGACAACTCGTCCAGCGACTTATCAGATATAATTAATGGTAACGATACACAAGAAGAGACTACAGACGAAGAAGAAACAAGTAGCGCAAGAGCAAAAACAGTTGTAGATGCTTACGGACAATTAAGCGTTAAAGGCAGTAAAATTGTAAACAAAAACGACAAACCTATTCAATTACGTGGAATGTCTTTATTTTGGAGCCAATGGATGCCTCAATACTACACAAAAGGTACTGTTTCTTGGTTAAAAAATGACTGGAACGCTACTATTGTTAGAGCAGCTATGGCTGTAGAAGATAACGATGGTTATCTTAGTAACCCTGAAAGAGAAAAAGCTAAAGTATTTACAGTAATTGACGCTGCTATAGAACAAGGTATTTATGTAATTGTAGATTGGCATAGTCACCACGCAGAAGATCACTTAAACGAGGCTAAAAAATTCTTTGCAGAAGTTGCTCAAAAATATGGTAACGCGCCAAACATTATTTACGAAATTTATAACGAACCTTTAGATGGTGTTTCTTGGAATAACACACTTAAACCATACCACGAAGCTGTTATTAAAGAGATTAGAAAATATGATCCAGATAACATTGTAATATGTGGAACAAGAGTATGGTCTCAACGTGTAGATGAAGTAATTGGTAACGAAATTAATGATGATAACGTTGCCTATACATTACACTATTATGCTGCAAGTCACAAACAATATCTTAGAGATGTTGCTAAGCAAGCTATAGATAATGACTTGGCTATTTTTGTTACAGAATACGGAACAACACAATATACTGGAGATGGTTATGTAGACTCTGCAGAAAGTAAAACATGGTGGAAATTTTTAGATGATAACAAAATATCATGGTGTAACTGGTCTATTGCAGATAAAAACGAGAAATCTGCTGCATTAACTCCTGGAGCTAGTGGAAATGGTAATTGGAGTTTAGACCAAGTAACTGAATCTGGAAAATTAGTACGAACAGAATTAATAGAAAAAAATCCTAAGTTCTAATTAGGGTAAAAAATGAAGTTTACTATAAAGCCCCATTTGGAAATTTCCAAATGGGGCTTTTATATTATAGTTATATATTCTTATTCTGGACTATTTTTTAAAACCTCTAAAGTAAATTTCCAAAACTTTTGTACAGATGAAATACTTACACGTTCATCTGGTGAGTGCGCTCCTTTTATAGTTGGTCCAAAACTAATCATATCCATATCTGGGTAGTTTTGTCCTAAAATACCACATTCTAAACCTGCGTGGCAAGCCACAACTTTAGCTTTAGCTCCAAAAACAGTTTCATACTGTGCGCTTAATACTTTTAAAATAGCAGAATCTGGATTAGGATTCCATCCTGGGTATTCACCACTAAACTCTACTGTAAAATCTGCTAATTCAAAAACAGACTTTAAGGCATTGGCTAAATCCATTTTGCCTGAGTTAACAGAAGATCTAGTTAAACAACCTATTTTAACAGCACCATCTTTAACAATAACTCTTGCTATATTATTAGACGTTTCTACTAAATCTACAATACTAGCACTCATAGCATACACTCCATTATGCGCTGCATATAAACCACGTAGCATTTTATGCTGTGCATCCTTCTCCATTACATTTTCTGGCAATGCTACCTCAGATAATGTAATAGTTAAGTTAGGCTCAGTAACTTTTAATTCACCTTTTATTGTAGTAACCCACTCTTCAAAATTAGTCAAAAATGTATCTGTTACTTTTATAGCTACAATAGCATTACTTTCTCTTGGTATAGCGTTACGTAAACTACCACCATCAATCTCAGAAATAGCCAAATCCGTGGCTAAACTTGTGTTGTAAAGTAACCTATTCATTATTTTATTAGCGTTACCTAAGCCACGGTGAATATCCATACCACTATGACCGCCACTTAAACCTTTAACCGTTACTTTGTAACCTGTAAAATTAGCTTGTACTGGTTCTAACTCATAAATTCTTCTAGCAGTAACATCTACTCCTCCTGCACAACCTATATCAATTTCATCATCCTCTTCAGTATCTAAATTTAAAAGAATATCGCCTTGTAAAACACCTCCTTTTAAACCCATTGCACCTGTCATACCAGTTTCTTCATCAATAGTAAACAAAGCCTCTAAAGCAGGGTGTGGTATATTTGTACTTTCTAACAAAGCCATAATTGCAGCAACACCCATACCATTATCTGCACCTAAAGTAGTTCCTTGAGCTCTAACCCAGTCACCATCTACATACATTTGTATTCCTTGAGTATCAAAATCAAAAACAGTATCGTTATTTTTTTGGTGTACCATATCTAAATGAGACTGCAACGTAACCATTTTTTTGTTTTCTAAACCTGGAGTAGCTGGCTTTCTTATAATAACATTACCAACCTCATCTTTTAAAGTTTCCAATTGTAAAGAAGCTCCAAAGTCTAGCATAAACTGTATTACACGCTCTTCTTTTTTAGAAGGTCTTGGTACTGCATTTAAATCTGCAAATTTGTTCCAAACTGCTTTTGGTTCTAACTCTCTTATATCTTTACTCATTTCGTTTTATTTTCTAAGCTTCAAAATTACATAATAGAAAACGATTTTATGCCCTGTATTGCTTATTTTTGATATAATGAAGTCTAAACTAAAAAATGGTATTGTTCTATTTTTACCGCTACAAATAGTATTGGTAAAATGGTTAGCTAACTACCCTACTTTTATTGAAGAATATTATAGCAATGGTATTTATCAATATACTTCTAAGTTTTTTAGATATTTACTGGGGTGGATTCCTTTTTCTGTTGGCGACATTTTATACGCTATTCTTATTGTACTTACCATTAATTACCTTATCACAAAACGAAAATATATAAAGCAAAAACCTCTCATTTTTTTAAGAAATGTAGGGGTAGTATTGTCTATAGCCTATTTTACATTTCATTTTTGTTGGGGATTAAATTACTACAGAGAACCTTTATATAAAACGTTACAAATTAAAGAGAGCCATTCTTTACCAGAACTAGAGTCTTTTGTTTATAGGTTGATAGAAAAAACAAATACGATACATAAGACTATTACAAAAGATAGCACTAAAGCTGTTGTTATGCCTTATAGTAAAGACGAAATTTACAATTTAACCACAATAAGATACAAAGAGTTACAAAAAACATACCCATTATTTAATTACCAAACTTCTAGTTTAAAAACGTCATTATTTAGCACCGGGTTAAGCTATGCTGGTTATGGCGGATATTTAAATCCGTTTACTAATGAAGCTCAAGTAAATGGCAAAATACCTCTGTATAGGTTTCCTGTAGTTGCCGGCCATGAAGCTGGTCACCAAATTGGATATTCTGCAGAAAATGAAACCAATTTTATTGGGTATTTGGTAACTGTTAACAACAACGATACGTACTTTAAATATGCTGCATACTCTTATGCACTTAGTTATTGTTTAAGTGATATTAGGCGAAATAATCCCGAGTTATTTGATGAATTATATGCTAATTTAAATGTTGGAGTTAAAAAAAATTACCAAGAGCTAAGTACTTTTTGGGATAATTATGAAAACCCAATGGAGCCAGTTTTAAAATCTGTGTACAGTACTTTTTTAAAAGCAAATAACCAAAAAGACGGAATGAAAAGCTATAGTAGAGTAGTAACTTTACTCGTGGCTTATCATCAAAAATATCCCTTATAATTAGAAATCCTCTGTTATAGTGGTGCATTTACACATTTACTATCAGTAATTTTAACATTTTATTACGATTTTCAAATACCTGTTTACATATCTTTAGACAGACTAATTTACTAATCAACTCAAAAAGAAACCGATATGAGAATACGACTCCTATCGCTTGCCTTATTTTTGGCAAGTGCTACTGTGTTTGCACAGGATTATTTCCCTACAAACACTGGTGTAAAATCTAAAAACAACAATTACACCGCCTTTACAAATGCAAAAATATTTGTTACTCCTACACAAATTGTAGAAAACGGTACACTACTTATTAAAAACGGAAAAGTTATACAAGTAGGCAAAAGTGTAACTGTTCCTAAAAATTCTGTTACTGTAGATTTAAAAGGAAAATCTATTTACCCTTCTTTTATTGATATTTACTCGGATTTTGGTATTGCTAAACCAAAAGCCTCTGGTGGAAGATCTACACAATATGAAGCTACAAGACACGGTTATTATTGGAATGACCACGTTATGCCAGAAAACAATGCGCTATCTGTTTTTAAGTTTGATGCTAAAAAAGCAGCTGAATACCAAAAAGCAGGCTTTGGTGTTGTAAACTCGCATATACAAGATGGTATTGCTCGTGGTACTGGTATACTTGTTACGTTAAATGATGACGGTACTAATAGTGACCGTATTTTAGATGACAGATCTGCTCAGTACTTTTCTTTAACAAGAAGTGCTGTAAAAAATCAATCTTACCCATCTTCGTTAATGGGATCTTTGGCCTTATTAAGACAAATGTATTCTGATGCTGCTTGGTATGCAAACGGCAATAGTGACACAAAAGATTTGTCTTTAGAAGCTCTTAATAAGAACAAAGGTTTGGTACAAATTTTTGAAGCTGGAGACAAAGGGCACGCGCTAAGAGCTGATAAAATAGGAGACGCTAATAACATACAATATGTAATATTAGCTGGTGGTAATGAGTACGAAAGCATTGCTGACATTAAAGCAACAAATGCCACTTACATTCTACCTATAAATTTCCCTGTAGCTTACGATGTTTCTAACCCATACCAAGCAGACAATGTTTCTTTGGCTGATATGAGAGGTTGGAACCAAGCACCATCTAACCCTAAAGTATTAGCAGATAATGGTGTACCATTTACCTTTACAACTCACGATCTTAAGTCGCCAGCGGCTTTTAAAGATAAATTATTAAGAGCTATAGCTTATGGTTTACCAAAAACTAAAGCTCTAGAAGCTTTAACAACGGTACCTGCACAAATACTTGGAAAATCTAATCAAATAGGTTCTTTACAAAAAGGTAGCTATGCTAACTTTTTAATTACTTCGGGTGATATTTTTGATAAAAGTACTGCTCTTCATGAAAACTGGATTCAAGGTCAAAAAAATGTAATTACAAACAAAGATGTTAAAGATATTAGTGGCAAGTATAACCTTGCTATAAATGGTATTACATATAAGTTAGAAATTAAAGGTGCTGCTGATAAACCTTCTGCAACCTTAAAACAAGATTCTACAACTATAAAATCTAAATTTTCTTATAAAGAAGACTGGATAGATCTTGCTTTTACTACTAATGAAGGAGAAAAAAGATATAGAATGACAGGTGTTGTGTCGCCTGCATCTGATAATATTAGTGGTAAGCTTGTATTACCAAATGGATCAGAATCTACTTTTATTGCTACAAAAACAGGTGATGTAGACAAAAAAGATAAGACTAAAAAGGATAATGATACTCCAGAGTTATTACCTATAACTTACCCTAATGTTGGTTATGGTTACGCAACTAAACCTAAACAAGAAAACATTTTATTTAAAAATGCTACGGTTTGGACAAGTGAAGATGCTGGTATTTTAAAAAACACAGACGTACTTGTTAAAAAAGGTAAAATTGTAAAAATTGGTTCTAATTTAAGTGCGGGTGGTGCTACAGTTGTAGATGCTACAGGCAAACACTTAACTGCTGGTATTATAGATGAGCATTCACATATTGCTGGTTTAAGTATTAATGAAGGCGGGCAAAATTCTTCTGCAGAGGTTAAAATGGAAGATGTAGTAGATAATGAAGACGTAGATATTTACCGTAACCTTGCTGGTGGCGTAACATCTATTCAATTATTACACGGTTCTGCAAACCCAATTGGAGGACGTTCTGCCTTATTAAAATTAAAATGGGGAGAAAGTGCAAATGAAATGATTTATGACAACTCTCCTAAGTACATAAAGTTTGCGCTTGGTGAAAATGTAAAGCAAAGTAACTGGGGTAGCCGTTCTCGTTTTCCACAAACTAGAATGGGTGTTGAGCAGATGTTTATAGATTATTTTCAGCGTGGTAAGGAATACGATGAAAAAAAGAAAAGCGGACAACCATATCGTTATGATGAGGAAATGGAAGTTATTGCCGAAATTATAAATGGAGAACGTTTTATTAGTTGTCACTCTTACGTACAATCAGAAATTAATATGTTAATGAAGGTTGCAGAAAAGTTTAACTTTAGAGTAAATACTTTTACGCATATTTTAGAAGGATATAAAGTTGCTGACAAAATGAAAGAACACGGAGCTGGTGCATCTACATTTAGTGACTGGTGGGCTTATAAGTACGAAGTTAACGATGCTATACCATATAACGCTGCTATAATGCAAAGTCAAGGTATTACCGTTGCTATTAATAGTGATGACGCAGAAATGTCTAGAAGATTAAATCAAGAAGCTGCTAAAACTGTAAAGTACGGAGATATGACCGAGTTAGAAGCTTGGAAAATGGTTACAATTAATCCTGCCAAATTATTACACTTAGACAACCGCGTAGGTAGTATTAAAGAAGGTAAAGATGCAGATTTAGTACTTTGGAACAACCACCCATTATCTGTTTATGCAAAAGCAGAAAAAACATTAATAGAAGGTGTTGTTTATTTTGATTTAGAAAAAGACAAACAACAAAGAGCGGCTATTAAAAACGAAAGAAACAAGCTTATTGCAATGATGCTTGAAGAAAAAGAAGGTGGAAAACCAACGCAAAAGCCTATTAAGAAACAAAAACCTAAGTTCCATTGTGACACTATGGATACGGAGTGGTAAATCTAATAGACAACATATAAAATAATAAAAATGAAAAAAATTATATATATACTGCTAGTATTTTGCTTTACAGCAAATGGGTTTGCGCAACAAACACCTGCTAGTCCACAAAAAGAAGCTATTACCATAGAAGGTGCAGTTGCACATTTAGGAGATGGTACTGTTATAGAAAACTCTCTTATTATGTTTGAAGGTGGTAAAATTACCTTTGTAGGAGATGCTAAAATGAAAATTGCTCGTAAAGGGCAAGTTATAGATGCTAAAGGCAAGCACGTATACCCTGGGTTTATTGCTGCTTGTACCGTTTTAGGATTAGTAGAAGTAGATGCCGTTAGAGCTAGTGATGACCAAGCAGAAATTGGCGGAATGATACCACACGTAAGAAGTTTAATTGCTTACAATTCTGAATCTAAAGTAATTGAAAGTATGCGTCCTAATGGTGTGCTTATGGCACAAATAGCACCTAGAGGTGGTGTTATACCAGGTACATCTTCTGTTGTACAATTAGATGCTTGGAACTGGGAAGACGCTGCTGTAAAAACAGATGAAGGTATACATTTACATTGGCCAAGTTCTTACAGAAGAGGTCGTTGGTGGATGGGTGAGCCAAGAGGTTTACAGCCTAACAAAACTTATAAAAAAGATATTAATTCAATTGTAGATTTTATAGTTAACGCAAAGGCATACAATGAAACTACTGCAAAACCATTTCATCAAGAATTTGCTGCTATGGAAGGCCTTTTTTCTGGTGAGCAAAAAATGTATGTGTATGCAGATGGCGAAAAAGAAATTATTGATGCTATTACTACCCTAAAAGAAAACAAGATTAAAAATGTTGTTTTAGTTGGTGGCTATAATGCTTACAAAATAACAGACTTTTTAAAAGAGAATAATATTCCTGTTTTAGTTAGAGCTATGCACAATTTACCTAGTAACAATGATGATGATTATGACTTACCATACAAAATGGCAAAGCTATTAACAGATAAAGGCTTACTTGTAGGTATACAAAATAATGGCGAAGCTAATTTCCAGAACAGAAACTTGCCATTTTATGCAGGTCATGCAGTTGCTTACGGTATGGATAAAGAAGCAGCCTTACAATTAATTACGAGTAATACTGCAAAGATTTTAGGTATTGATAAAACTCACGGTACATTAGCTGTTGGCAAAAGTGCTACCTTGTTTATATCTGAAGGTGACGCTTTAGAAATGCGTACAAATAAGTTACAAAAAGCCTTTATAGATGGTAGAGACGTGTCTTTAGAAACACACCAAACCGAATTGTACAAAAGGTATATGGGTAAATACAACAGAGGAGAATAGCTGTTTATAGTACTAAACTTAAAAGCCTCCAAAACTTATTGTTTTGGAGGCTTTTTATTTTGTTGCTAGAGTATATTACTCTTGCACTTTACCTTCAACAAAAACTGCGGCTTCAGGTTTTGCAAAAAATGACGCAGGTTTAGCTTCTTTACTTACCGTTACATTTTCAAAAGGAACTGTATTTCTTACCTCCTTTATAACTCCTTCATCTGCTTTATGCCAGCTAATAGATTTTGGTAACACTAAACCATTTACTGTTTGCCAATCGTTATAATGTATCCAACTATAATTATTAGAAACTTCTCCGCTTCTGTAACTAACACTATATCCCAACCAAGCCATTTGCTTAGTATCTGGGTCAAAATGTATAAAATACAAATCTTTATATGATGCCCCTACACCAGGATTGTAACTAATTTTAACTCCTGGGTAGCTTTTACCTTCATATACTACAGGTTCTGTTTCTCCATAAATAATTCCGTCATCTGCCAAAACAAATGGCATTGCGTAAAAATAAAACATAAGGTTATGGTAAAATACTGCATCGCCTTTAAAATCCTTATTTTCATCTAACAACCACGTTTTTTCATCAGAAAAACCTATAGTGTGGTTTGGAGTAACTACCTTGTCTTCTCTGGTGTGTAAATTAATTGTATGTGTTTCTCTAGCATCTGGCTTTGGAATATCAAAAGTTAAACTTTTCATACTTTTCCAAGTATCCAAACCTCCGTGAGCTTTAAAAACTTCTTGTAACTCTTGTGGGTATGCTGTTACCTCTACCTCTAAAGTTTTTTCTTGTTTTGCTTCTTCTTTTGGAGCTTGTTTTTTCTCTTGTTTACAAGAAACAATAAAAATAGAAAATAAGGCCAATGCTAAATACTTCATTCTTTAAAATTTAAATTATTAGTTATCTATAATTATAAGTTACAAATAGTCGTAATGCTAATATATAATTTACAATATTACATTACTTTTGTTGCAATGAATACATTTAAACAAATTACCAGCCTCCAGAACCCGTTAATTAAGAAAACTTTAGTACTTAAAGATAAGTCTAGAGAACGCAAAAAAACTAACATATTTGTTTTAGAAGGCGCTAGAGAGCTTCAACTCGCTTTAAAAGGTGGTTATATTATAGAAACTTTGTTTTTTTGTAAAGATTTAATTTCTAATGAAGCGCTAAATTCACTTATAAAAAACAGCTCTGCAGAGGTAATAGAAGTAAGTTTAGATGTATATCAAAAAATAGCATACAGATCTACTACAGAAGGCGTTGTTGCACTTGTAAATAGTAAAGAACACAACTTAAACAGTTTACAACTTAGCACTAAAAAACCTTTAATTTTAATAGCAGAAGCGCCAGAAAAACCAGGTAATATTGGTGCATTGTTACGTACGGCAGATGCAGCAAATTTAGATGCTGTTATTATTGCTAACCCTAAAACAGACCTTTATAACCCAAACATTATACGCTCTAGTGTTGGTTGTGTTTTTACTACTAAAATTGCAACTGGCACAACAACAGAAATTATAACTTATTTAAAAGAAAATAATATTGCTACCTATTGTGCTGCGTTAACTGCTTCAAAAACATATACTACTATAGATTACACTAGTGGCTCTGCTATTGTAGTTGGTACAGAAGCAACTGGCTTATCTAACCAATGGCTAGACAATTCTACCCAGAATATTATAATTCCTATGGAAGGACAAATAGATTCTATGAACGTTTCTGTTGCTGCTGCTATAGTTATTTTTGAAGCAAAGCGACAAAGAGGCTAGTATTTACTATTTTTACAAAACGAAACCAAACCACCACCTATAACTATATTTATGAGTATTCTTTTTTACGTAATACTTGGTATTATTATACTTCAATTTTTAATAGATGCCATTGTAGATTATTTAAATGCTAAAAAATTTAAAGAAGCTATACCTCAAGAATTAGATGGTATCTTTAATAAAGAAGAGTACATAAAATCTCAACGATACAAAACGGCTAATTACAGGTTCGGTATTTTTTCTGGTAGTTTTTCTGTATTATTAACACTTTCCTTTTTGCTTTTTGGAGGATTTGCTTGGGTAGATAATCTTGCGCGTAGCATAACAGACAACCCTATTTTAATTGCCACTATATTTTTTGGGATAATAATGATAGGCAACAGTATACTAAATGTTCCTTTATCTTACTATAGCACTTTTGTTATTGAAGAAAAATTTGGCTTTAATAAAACCACTAAAAAACTGTTTTTTATAGATTTAATTAAAAGTTGGTTTTTAACTGCCATTATTGGCGGTGCACTTTTGGCATTAGTAATATGGTTTTATAATTGGGCTGGCACTAATTTTTGGGTGTATGCTTGGGCAGTAATTGCTACTATTTCTATTTTTATGAATATGTTTTATAGCAAGCTAATTGTACCGCTTTTTAACAAGCAAACACCTTTAGAAAATGGAACCCTTAAAACAAAGATTGAAGCGTATGCTAAAAAAGTTGGCTTTGAACTACAGAATATTTTTATAATAGATGGCTCTAAGAGATCTACAAAAGCAAATGCATACTTTTCTGGTTTTGGTAAACAAAAAAGAATTACGTTGTATGATACACTTGTTAAAGATTTAGATGAAGAAGAGATTATTGCCGTTTTAGCGCATGAGGTTGGTCATTACAAACGCAAGCATATTCTATTTAATTTAACGGCTTCAATTTTGCTTACTGGTTTAACATTGTACATTTTATCAATCTTTATAAATACCCCAAGTATTTCTTTGGCAATTGGTGTTACTGTACCTAGTTTTCATGCGGCTTTAATAGGATTTGGAATATTATACAGTCCAATATCAGAAATTACAAGCCTAATAATGAATTACTTATCTAGAAAATTTGAATACCAAGCAGATGATTACGCAAAAAAAACATATGCTTCTTCCCCGTTAATTACCTCCTTAAAAAAACTATCTAAAACTAGTTTAAGCAATCTTACGCCACACCCTGCGTATGTTTTTATGAACTACTCCCACCCTACGCTAATTGACCGAATTAACAATTTAAAAAAATAATTTTTGTTGATTATTACCAAACTTTAATGTAATTTTAGTTTATATGACGGAAGCGGAAATAGAAAAAGAAAATAAAGAAATTACACGCCAGTATAAAGAATTACTGCGCGTTAGTTACTTAACACTTTCTGATGATGATAAAAAGCTTATTAGATCTGCGTTTGAGATTGCTGTGGATGCACACAAGGACCAACGTAGAAAATCTGGCGAAGCCTATATTTTTCATCCAATAGCTGTTGCTAGAATTGTAGCTTCAGAAATTGGTTTAGATGCTGTTTCTATAGCCTCTGCCCTATTGCATGATGTTGTAGAGGATACCGAGTATACACTTGCAGATATAGAGCGTATGTTTGGAGAAACGGTTGCTAAAATTGTAGATGGTTTAACAAAAATTGCTCACCTTAAAAAAGATATGAACGTATCTCAACAGGCAGAGAATTTTAGAAAAATGCTACTAACCTTAAATGATGACGTTAGGGTTATTATTATAAAAATTGCAGACCGTTACCACAATATGCTTACTATGGATTCTATGCCAGAGTACAAGCAATTAAAAATAGCTTCTGAAACTTTATATATTTATGCGCCACTTGCTCATAGAATTGGACTTTACAATATTAAAACTGAATTAGAAGATTTAAGTTTAAAGTATACAGAACCTGAAGTTTATAATGACATTCAGGATAAAATTGAAGAAACAAAAGAAGAGCAACAAGAATATATTGACTCTTTTTCACATACTATAGAAGACTCCTTAGATAAAGAAGGTTTAAATTATACCATTAAAGGCCGAATGAAGTCTATTTTTTCTATTCGTAGAAAAATGAAAGTTCAGAATGTACCTTTTGATGAAATTTATGACAAGTTTGCTATTCGTATTATTTATAAGTCTGACAAAGCAAACGAAAAGTTTTTAGCTTGGAAAATTTACTCTGTAGTTACAGATAACTTTACACCAAACCCAGTGCGTTTAAGAGATTGGATTTCTTCTCCCAAATCTACTGGCTATGAAGCTTTGCATATTACTGTTATGGGACCAGATGCCAAATGGGTAGAGGTACAAATACGTAGTGAGCGTATGCATGAAATTGCAGAAAAAGGATATGCTGCTCACTTTAAATACAAACACGGAGAACAAAAAGAACAAGGCATTGAAGTTTGGCTAAACAGACTACAAGAGGCTTTAGAAAATGCAAATACTAATGCTGTAGATTTTGTTGAAGAATTTAAGCTAAACCTATATTCTAAAGAGATATTTGTTTTTACACCACAAGGAGATTTAAAATCGTTGCCAAAAGGTGCTACGTCTTTAGATTTTGCCTTTCATATACACTCAGAAATTGGTTTAAAAACCAGAGGGACTAAAGTAAATGGTAAGCTTGTGCCTTTAAATACTATTTTACATAGTGGTGACCAGGTAGAGGTAATAACATCAGACAAATCTAAACCCAATCAAAGTTGGCTAGATTATGCAACTACAGCACGTGCCAGATCTAAAATTAAATCATCTTTAAGAGAAGAGAAAAAAGAAATTGCTGAAGAAGGTAAAGAAATTTTACGTCGTAAATTAAAATCGCAAAAAATTGCTTTTAATGAGGATACTATTAATAAAATGGTAGCCCACTTTAAGTTAAAAACAAGTTTAGATTTATTTTACAGAATAGCTACTGGCTCTATAGACAACAACAAAATAAAAGATTTTGCATCGTCATATAGTAATGCTTTTATCAGTTTTTTTAAAAATAGAATTAGAAGAAATCCTACTCCAGAGAATATAGATAAGGAAGAGATTACAGCAAAATATGATCAGCTTGTTTTTGGTAAAGAAGAAGAAAAACTAAAATACAAACTATCACAATGTTGTAACCCAATACCTGGTGATGATGTATTTGGCTTTATTAGTGTAAACGAAGGTATTAAAGTACACTCTAAAAACTGTCCAAATGCCATATCTTTGCAGTCTAACTATGCCTACAGAATTATACAGGCCAAATGGATAGATTCTTCTCAGCAAGAATTTACTGCCAATATAAAACTTACAGGAATAGACAACATTGGTTTAATTAGTGACTTAACTTCAATTATTTCTCAACAAATGCACGTTAACATGAAGAGTGTTAACTTTAGTACAGATGGCGGTACTTTCTCGGGAAAAATTACGGTTGTAGTTAAAAATAATTCCATCTTAATTAAACTTATTAACAATTTAAAGAAAATTAACGGTATAGATAAAGTAGTTAGACTTTAAAATTTACACTACATTTGCAAACCGAAAAGCTGTAGAAATACTATGGGTAGTAACAAAAATCAAGACATTGTAAAAAATGTCTTCACGACTTTTTTAGAAGAAAACGGACACAGAAAAACTCCCGAACGCTACGCTATACTCCAAGAAATTTACGAAAGTGAAGATCATTTTGATATAGAATCTCTTTATATCAAAATGAAAAACAAAAACTATAGAGTAAGTAGAGCAACCTTGTACAACACTATTGAACTTTTATTAGATTGCAAATTGGTACGTAAGCACCAGTTTGGAAAAAATCAGGCTCAGTATGAGAAATCGTATTTTGATAGACAACATGATCATGTTATACTAACAGATACGGGAGAGGTAATGGAATTTTGTGACCCTAGAATACAGTCAATTAAAAAAACAATAGAAGATGTGTTTGATATTAAAATAACAAACCACTCACTATATTTCTACGGAACAAAAAACAAAAAAGAAAACAACTAACCAATTACAAGTAATGGCAGTAGATTTACTACTAGGACTCCAATGGGGAGACGAAGGAAAAGGAAAAATTGTTGATGTATTAACTAAAGATTACGACATTATTGCGCGTTTTCAAGGTGGTCCAAATGCTGGACATACTTTAGAATTTGACGGTATTAAACACGTACTTAGAACTATTCCATCAGGAATTTTCCACAAAAAAGCAATGAACGTTATTGGTAACGGTGTTGTTATAGACCCAGTTGTTTTTGTAAAAGAATTAGAAGGTTTAGACCAGTTTGATATTGACTATAAGGCTAAACTTATTATTTCTAGAAAAGCACATTTAATTTTACCAACGCACCGTTTACTAGATGCAGCTTCTGAAGCATCTAAAGGAAAAGCAAAAATTGGTTCTACATTAAAAGGTATTGGTCCAACTTATATGGATAAAACTGGTAGAAATGGTATGCGTGTTGGAGACTTAGAATTAGAATCTTGGAAAGAAAAATATCGTCATTTAGCAGACAAGCATGAAACTATGATTAGTTTCTATAATGTAGATATACAATATGACTTAGATGAAATGGAAGTTGAGTTTTTTGATGCTGTAGAGCGTTTAAAAGAATTAACTTTTATAGATAGTGAAGAGTATTTAAACCAAGCTATTAAAGATGGAAAAACTATATTAGCAGAAGGTGCACAAGGTTCTTTATTAGATATAGATTTTGGTACATACCCATTTGTAACATCATCTAACACAACAGCAGCAGGTGCTTGTACTGGCTTAGGAATTGCTCCTAATAAAGTAAAAGAAGTATATGGTATTTTTAAAGCATATACCACACGTGTAGGTTCTGGCCCATTCCCAACAGAATTGTTTGATGAAGTTGGTGCTAATATGGCTAAAGTTGGTCATGAGTTTGGTGCTGTAACAGGTAGACCTCGCCGTTGTGGTTGGTTAGACCTTGTTGCGTTAAAATATGCTTGCCAAGTTAATGGTGTTACACAATTAAATATGATGAAAGGCGATGTACTTTCTGGTTTTGACAGCCTACAAGTATGTACTGCTTACGAGTATAAAGGTGAAACCATATCTCATTTACCATACAACATAGAGCCAGAAAATGTAAACCCTATTTACACAGAGTTCCCTTGTTGGAAAGAGGATTTAACTAAAATGACAGATCCTTCTCAGTTCCCTAAAGAACTAAACGAGTATATAGATTTTCTAGAAAAAGAATTAGAAATTCCTATTAAAATTGTTTCTGTTGGTCCAGATAGAAAACAGACAATTAATAGATAAACATACTAAGCCACATTTTTAAAATGTGGCTTTTTTTTTGCTCTTCTTTAGGCACATAGCTTCATATTCATAAATCTATGCCAATCTGTTATCAGAACAATCAAAAAAAACCTATTTTTGACCAAAATTTTAAGAATTGCTTAAATATAAATTAGTTATTGGTTTAATCTTATTTGTTTTTGGTGTTAACGCACAAGATAAACCCGTAGAAAAAAAACAAATAAACATAGTGCATGGTGCTAACTTTACCAAGAATGAAGTTAAGTACCCAGGCGCATCTATATTTAGTAGAGATAGCCAAAGACAGGTAGAGTTTGAGCATCAAGGTGCTACACTTTGGTGTGATGTTGCTGTTTTTTATCCTAAAAAAAATAAGCTTATTGCTATAGATAATGTTCGTATGCAACAGGGAGACTCTATACAAATGGATAGTGGCAAACTAGAATATTTTGGTGACATTAAATTAGCAAAAGCATCTAAAAATGTAGTTTTACAAAGTCCAGATGCCACACTTACTACAGATACTTTATATTTTGACAGAGAAAAACAAGAGTCTTACTACAGACATTTTGGTAAAATTGTAGATACTGCTAACGTTATAAAAAGTAGAATTGGCAGGTTTTTTATGGAAACCAACAAATACCAATTACAAGACAGTGTTACAGTAGAAAATCCTAAATACCACGTTTTGTCTGAGCAAATGGATTATTACACAGATTCTGAGCACGTATATATGTATGGTCCTTCTACAATTACAGGTAAAGACTATGTTATGTATTGTGAGCGTGGTTATTATGACTCTAGAGTAGAAACTGGTTATGGCATAAAAAATACACGCATAGACTATAGTAATAAAATTATTGAAGGCGATAGCGTTTACTTTAATAAACGCAAAAAATTTGCCTCTGCTACCAATAACATAGTGGTTACAGACACAGTTAATGATGGTGTTATTAGAGCTCATTATGCAGAAGTTTACAAAGAAAAAGATTCCATATTTGCCACAAAAAGAGCAGTTGCTATTAATGTAATGGAGAAAGACTCTTTGTATATGCACGGAGATACATTAATGATTACTGGCAAACCAGACAATAGAGTTATACGTGCTTTTAGAGATGCTAAATTTTTTAAAACTGATATAAGTGGTAAATGTGATTCTATTCACTTTGATCAAAAAACTGGTATAACACAACTTATTACCAATCCTATTATTTGGAATATTGACAACCAAATGACAGGGGACAGCATACATTTAATTAGCGATTTAGAGACTGATAAATTAGACTCCTTAAAAGTGATAAATAATGCATTTATAATATCACTAGATACTATAAGCAAAACGAGGTATAACCAAGCAAAAGGTAAAAATTTATTTGGCAAGTTTATAAATAACGAGCTAAATATGATAGACCTTGTACAAAACGTAGAGGTTATCTACTATTCCTATAACGATCAAAATGAATTTATAGGTATAGATGAATCTCTTTGTGGCAAAGTAAGTATGCTTATGCAAGAGAATGCTATAGATGTTATTACCTACTTTATAAACCCTAGTGGCCAAACTTTTCCAGAAGGTCAAGAACCAGAAAGAGGTGTAAAATTAAAAGGTTTTGTTTGGTATGGTGATCAGCGCATTTACACTAAGGACGATATTTTTGGCGAAGATGATAACAACCTTGTTCTGCCAGTTATAAGGGGAATTACAAACCCAATAGATATAGATGCAGAAGAACAAGAGCGTCATAAAAACCAAGGAGATCCAATAAATAACCCGCCCAATACCAAGGCAACAAGAAAAAAAGGAGTACCTAAACCTACACTATCTAAGCCAGTACCAAGTACAAAACTAAAGCAACAAAAATAAATTACAGGTGAAAAAGGACTTTTTACACTACCAAGCACAAACTAGTCCGCATCCTTTAACTTTACAAGTTTCTAGAGCTAGCGGCAGTTATATTTATGATCAAGACAACAATGCACATTTAGATTTTGTAGCGGGTGTTTCTGCTTGCACTTTAGGTCATTGTCACCCAAAAGTAGTAACCGCAATAACTAAGCAAGCATCAGAATACATGCACGTAATGGTATATGGCGAATATGTGCAAGAGCCTGCGGTAGCTTACACTAAACTTTTAGCGTCACTATTACCTTCTAATCTAGAAACCACATATTTGGTTAACTCTGGCACAGAAGCCATTGAGGGCGCCTTAAAATTAGCTAAAAGAGCCACAGGAAGACACAAAATAGTTGCCGCATGCAATTCTTATCACGGTAATACTATGGGTAGTATGAGTGTTTCTGGAGCAGAATCTCAAAAAAGTGCATTTAGACCCTTAGTTCCTGGCACAACTTTTATCACTTTTAATTCTGAAAAAGATTTAGCAAAAATTACAACAGAAACAGCCGCTGTAATTTTAGAAACCATACAAGGTGGTGCTGGTTTTATAGTACCAAAAAACACCTATTTGCAAAAAGTAAAAGCTAGGTGTACAGAGGTTGGCGCTTTATTAATTTTAGATGAAATACAACCCGGATTTGGTAGAACAGGTAAATTATTTGCTTTTGAGCATTACAATTGTACTCCAGATATTTTAGTAATTGGTAAAGGTATGGCTTCTGGTATGCCTGTAGGTGCTTTTGTTGCGTCTAACAAACTAATGAAAAACCTGCAAACACAGCCTAAACTAGGCCATATAACTACTTTTGGCGGTAATCCTGTTATTGCAGCTGCCAGTTTAGCTACATTGCAAGAATTAACTACAAGTAACATAATTAATGATACTTTAGAAAAAGAAAAATTATTTAAAAAGCTATTAAAACACGAGTATATAAAAGAGATTCGTGGTAAAGGTTTAATGTTAGCTGTTATGTTAGCAAATGCAGATATAACTAATCATGTTGTAATGCACTGTGCTAAAAACAGACTAATATTATTTTGGTTATTGTTTGAGCCAAAGGCGGTACGTATTTCCCCTCCTTTAACCATTTCTAACCAAGAAATTACCTTAGGATGTAAGCTAATTATAGAAGCTTTAAATTCCTACAAAAAGTAATTTGTTAACTACTTTGTTAATAATATAGACTACTACAGTCTAAAAAAAGTAACCTAAAACCTTACTTTTATTTTAATCTTATCAAGCAAGAAAGAATTTATATGGCATTTGAAGCTGAAGAAAGACCAGACAGACCGATAGCAAAATTTGAGTCAATGCTAAAGACAGATGACGTCTACTTCTTTGACGCGGAAGATTTTGAAGACATTATTCACCATTACTTAAATAATGGTAAAATGGCATTGGCAAAAAAAGCCATTAAAATTGGACTAACCCAACACCCAAGTACAATAGAGTTAAAACTTTTAGAAGTAGAGGTTCACGTTTTTGAAAACAACCTTGAACTTGCTGAAAGTATGTTAGATAGTTTACAAACTATAGACAGCAATAACGAAGAAATATACATACAAAGAGCAAATATATTTTCTAAAAAAGATAATCATAATATGGCTATTGAACTTTTAGAAAAAGCATTGTCTTTATCTGAGGATTCTATAGATATACACTCTTTACTTGGTATGGAGCACCTTTTTATGGATAATTTTGAAGAGGCTAAAAAGCACTTTATACAATGTGTTTTGTTTGATGAGCATGATTATGCATCGCTTTACAATATTATTTACTGTTTTGACTTTTTAGAAGATTTTGATGGTGCTATTGTATTTTTAAATGAATACCTAGAGAAAAATCCGTATTGCGAAGTTGCTTGGCATCAATTAGGAAAACAATACATAGAAAAAGGAATGTTTAAAGAAGCTATTTCTGCTTTTGACTTTGCTATTATTTCTGATGATAGTTTTGTTGGTGCTTACTTTGAAAAAGGTAAAATATTAGAAAAATTAAAACGTTACAACGAGGCTATAGAAAATTATGAAATTACTATAGAAATTGAAGACCCTTCTGCTTTTGCTTACTTACGTATAGGAAAATGTCATGAGAAAATAGGTAACACAGAATTAGCCAAACTAAATTACTATAAAACAGTACATGAAGACCCTTTATTAGATAAAGGATGGCTTGCAATTACTAACTTTTATATTAAACAAGAAAATTACATTAAGGCTAAAGAATACATTACCAAAGCTATTAATATAGAAGAAGAAAACTTGTTCTACTGGGAGAAAAATGCATTAATTAATGAAGCACTTGGCTTAGTTGAAGATGCAGAACAATGCTATCAAAAAATGGTAGACCTGGGAGATTGTGAGTTAACAACGTGGTTAAAATGGAGCAGTCTAGCAATAAAAAAAGGAGATCCACATTCCGCTATTCAAATTCTTCAACAAGCTTTAGAATTCTACCCTAATAATGCAAGCATTTTATTTAAAATAGCTGGCTCGCATATGATACTAGATCAAACCATTAAAACAAAAGAGTATCTGGTTAAAGCATTAGGAGTTAACGCTAAAAAAGCTAGTGTATTTATGTCAGATTTTCCTCAGTTTAAAAATAATGATTGGATTAACAACATTATTCTAGAATTTAGCAACTCTTCCAAATAAATCTATATTTTTACGTTTTTTATTATAATTATGAAAGAACGTAACTTACTACAGTATTTAATTATTACTCTTAAAGGTTTAGCTATGGGAGCAGCAGACGCTGTACCTGGAGTTTCTGGGGGTACAATTGCTTTTATTTCTGGAATTTATGAAGAGTTAATTGATAGTATTAGCAATATTAATTTATCATTATTTAAAACTCTAAAAAACGATGGATTAAAAGCATTTTGGAAACAAGCTAATGGTAACTTTATATTGGCTTTATTAACCGGAATAATAATTAGCTTTATTTCGTTTATGCGTTTGGCTAAATACTTAATAGAATACCATCCTGTTTTAATATGGTCGTTCTTTTTTGGTTTAATTGTAGTGAGCATTTACTTTGTTGGTAAGCAAATTACAAAATGGAATGCACTAACTATAGTTGCATTAATAATTGGTGCTGGTTTAGCCTACTATATTACAAGTTTACCTGCATTGGCAGCTAATTCTAATCCTTATTATTTACTATTTGCTGGGGCTGTTGCAATTTGTGCAATGATTTTACCTGGTATATCCGGCTCTTTTATATTGGTAATAATGGGCGCCTATAAAACACTAAGTGATGCGTTTCATGATTTTGATTTAAAAAAAATAGCTTTGTTTGCAACAGGGGCTTTAATAGGATTATTGAGTTTTAGTAGAATTTTAAAATGGTTATTTAAAAACTACCACAACACTACTCTAGCTCTTTTAACTGGTTTTATTTTAGGTTCTTTAAACAAAGTTTGGCCTTGGAAAAAAACAATAACCGTAATGATAGATGAAACAGGAGAAATTGTTCCTTTTGCATCAATATCTGACCTTGGCACACTAGCTGTTCATCAAAAAAATATAAATAATTTTGAATCGCTAAAAACAGTAACAGAACAAAGTATTATACCAATAAAATACTCAGAATTAAACCATTATATAGATCCACAAACAATGGTTGCTATTGCGTTAATGGTTACTGGTTTTTTAACTATTTTTATACTAGAAAAAGTAGCTTCAAAAAACAACTAAACAATGGAACATACTAGAACATTTATAGACAAGTTTCTCCTTGTTGTTAAAGGGCTATGTATGGGTGCTGCAAATAAAGTACCAGGTGTTTCTGGTGGCATTGTTGCCTTTGTTGGTGGTTTTTACGAAGAGTTTATATACTCTCTACAAAAGTTTAATTTTAAAGCTTTAAAATTACTTTTAAACGGCAGATTAAAAAGTTTTTACAAATATATTAATGGTACGTTTATTACGCTGCTAATTTTTGGTATGCTTGTAAGTTACTTTAGTGTGTCTAAAATTTTAGATTACTTTTTAGAACATAATGAACTTAATGTTTGGGCTTGGTTTTTTGGCCTAATAATTGGCTCTATATATTACATTGCTAAAGACTTTGACTATTGGAATAAGAAAACCATTTTTGCTGCTATAATTGGGTT
Source organism: Cellulophaga sp. RHA19 (assembly GCF_002813425.1). Lineage (NCBI taxonomy): Bacteria > Pseudomonadati > Bacteroidota > Flavobacteriia > Flavobacteriales > Flavobacteriaceae > Cellulophaga > Cellulophaga sp. RHA19. Next base: position 2,148,047 of record NZ_PHUL01000001.1, on the reverse strand, counting down.
AATCATAGGTGTATCTATCAGTTTTTTAAATCCTGCTAAAGAAAATGACAATCTGTTTTTTATTTTTTTCTGTGGTATTATTAGTGTTTCTGGTATGACGCTTCCTGGCTTATCTGGTTCTTTTATACTAATATTACTAGGCAACTACGTATTGCTTTTAGTAGATTCTGTAAATGCTTTGTATGATACTTTTGCTGAAATATTTAAAGGTGATTTTAGTTTTACAAAAAATACAGAACGCTTAAATACATTAACAATACTTGGTGTTTTTACTGCTGGGTCTGCGGTAGGCTTGGTAAGTTTGTCTCATATTATAAGTTACGTATTAAAACACTTTAAACACATAACTACAGCTGTAATTTTGGGCTTTATAACAGGATCTTTAGGCGTTGTTTGGCCTTGGAAAAAAACGGTTTATAAAGTAGATGCTCTTGGGAATATTTTAATAGACTCTAACGGAAACGAAATTATTAAGAATTATTCTCGCTATTTTCCCGATTTTGTGATTTCTGAAACTTGGTGGGCTGTTTTTTTTGTAGTTATAGGAATAAGTATTTTATTAGGCCTAGATTGGTATGGAAAAAACAGAAAAAAAACAGCATAAATATGGTTTAATAGGAAAAGATATTGAGTATTCTTTTTCTAGAAATTACTTTACACACAAGTTTAAAGATCTTGGATTAACAGACTGTGAGTATGTAAATTTTGATTACCAGAATATTGATGAGTTTAAAACTACACTAGAAAACAACTCTAATATTAAAGGTTGTAACGTTACTATACCTTACAAAGAAAGTGTTATTCCGTTTTTAACTAGTTTAGATGCTAAAGCAAAAGCTATTGGTGCCGTAAATACTATAAAGTTTACAGCAAATGGCCTGGTGGGTTACAATACAGATGCGTACGGATTTAAAAAATCCATAGAACCTCATCTTAAAAAACACCATACTAAAGCATTAATTTTAGGTACAGGTGGTGCATCTAAAGCAGTAAAATATGTTTTAGAAGAATTGGGAATAACCTGTACTTATGTTTCTAGAAAAGCTAAAGAAAATCAATTTACGTATACAGATTTAGACAAAAATATAATTAAAATAAATACAGTAATTATAAACTGTACGCCTTTAGGCACACACCCAAATATTACAGACAAAGCGGCTTTACCTTATGAGTATTTAGGAAAAGAACATTTATTGTTCGATTTAATTTACAATCCTAATAAAACCGCCTTTTTAAAAGCTGGGGAAACACAAGGCGCAACTATAAGTAACGGGCAACATATGCTAGAATACCAAGCCGAAGAATCTTGGAGAATCTGGAACAGTTAGCACACATAATAAATTAGAATACCTTAAAAATGAATTATTACTCGTTAAACAAAAAAACTCCTAATACTACATTTAAAAATGCAGTAGTTAAAGGTTTGGCTCCAGATAAAGGACTATATTTTCCGGAAAGTATTACACCTTTACCTACAGATTTCTTTAAAAATATAGATAACTTATCTTATACAGAAATTGCTTTTACTGCCATTAAACAATTTGTTTCACCAGAAATTCCTGAAGATATTCTTAAAACTATTGTAGAGGAAACATTATCTTTTGATTTTCCAGTGGTTCAGTTAGATAAAAATATATCTACACTAGAACTTTTTCACGGGCCAACAATGGCTTTTAAAGATGTTGGCGCACGCTTTATGGCGCGCTGCCTTGGTTATTTTAATAAAGATAATACTAATGAGGTTACTGTATTGGTAGCTACATCTGGAGATACTGGTGGTGCTGTGGCAAATGGCTTTTTAAGTGTAAAAGGTGTAAATGTTGTTATCCTTTACCCTAGCGGAAAAGTAAGTGATATACAAGAAAAACAGCTTACTACCTTAGGTGAAAATATTTCTGCTTTAGAAATAGATGGTGTTTTTGACGATTGTCAAGATATGGTAAAACGTGCATTTTTAGATGAAGAGTTAACCAGCAAAATGCAATTAACTTCTGCTAATTCTATTAATGTAGCGCGTTGGTTACCTCAACTTTTCTACTTTATGTTTGCTTATAAGCAGTTACATAAAACTCATAAAAAAATAGTTTTTTCTGTACCAAGTGGCAATTTTGGTAATATATGTGCTGGTATGGTTGCACAAAAATTAGGCTTACCTATTTACCATTTTATAGCATCTAACAACCAGAATAACGTAGTAACCAACTATTTAAAAACCGAAGATTATAATCCTAAACCATCTGTGCAAACTATAAGTAATGCAATGGATGTTGGCAACCCAAGTAATTTTATACGTATACAGGAGTTACATAAAAATGATTTTTCAGCCTTAAAAGAAAATTTATCGTCTTTTAGCTTTACTGATGAAGAAACTAAAAATGCATTAGCAAGTATTTACAAAGAGCACAACTATGTGGCAGACCCACACGGAGCTGTTGGCTATTTAGGTTGCAAGGCGTATTTAAATAATAATGATGATACACATTGTGTATTTTTAGAAACAGCGCACCCAACTAAATTTTTAGATGTGGTTGAAGAAGTAATTAAAGAAAAACAGCCATTGCCACCGCAAATACAGTCAGTAATGCATAAAACAAAAGTAGCCACCAAAATTGGCAGCTACAATGAGTTAAAATCTTATTTACTAAAAAATAATTAAGCCTTAATAGTAGAGAATTTATCTAATGCTTTACCAATTAAAGTGTCACCTTTAATAATTTCAAAGGTAGCTTTGTTGGCAACATCATCATTTAGTGTTCTCACCAATGTTTGTGCAACATCGTTTCTACTAATTTCACCACTTTTATTTAACTTTTCTTGGAGCTCTATTTCATTATGGGGCTTCTCGTTAGTTAAAGATCCAGGACGTACAATACTATAATTTAATCCGCTTGTTTTTAAATATTCATCTGCATTGTGCTTTGCTTTTAAATACTCTTGCAATTGCTCTGCTTCTTCAGGCTTATCTGCTCCCATAGAACTTAACATTACAAACTTTTTAATGTTATTTTTTTTAGATGCATCAATTAATCGCTTTGCTCCTTCTTGGTCTACCTCTATTACTTTTTTTCCACCAGACCCTGCAGCAAACAAAACTTTGTCTACACTTTCTACTTCGTTAAATACCTTATTAATATCGCCCTCTAAATCTCCAAGAACTGTATCTATTTGTTTTGCTTTAAAATATTCTTTTTGCTCTTCTTTTCTAACCATTGCTATAGGGTTAAAATATTGAGATTCTTTTAAAAGGTTCACTATTTGTTTTCCTGTGGTACCATTGGCACCGGCTACTAATATGTTTTCCATACCCTTAGTATAACTTTCAATAGTGCCAATTCCTAGCGTTTTAACTTGTTTAACGTTAGTTTAATATAAATTAACAAAGTAGTTAAGGGTATAGTTTACTAAAGAATTACTCTTAAAAGTTACAGTTACATCAACCTAAAAACAACTTATTTTAATGCTACAGCAGATTTATAAAACAAACAATTTTCGATACCTTTGACAAAAAACTAACAATAGTCTAATTATATAAATTGTTTTAATGAAAAATACTGCATTATCATCTACTCACGAAGCTCTTGGCGCTAAAATGGTTCCTTTTGCTGGTTATAATATGCCTGTTTCTTATGCTGGTGTAAATATAGAACACGAAACTGTACGCAAAGGTGTAGGTGTTTTTGATGTATCTCATATGGGTGAGTTTCTAATTGAAGGTCCAAATGCTTTAGATTTAATACAAAAAGTTACTTCTAACGACGCTTCTAAATTAGTTATAGGAAAAGCACAGTATAGCTGCTTACCTAATGAAACTGGTGGTATTGTTGATGATCTTATTGTTTACAAACTTAAAGATGAGCAATATTTACTAGTTGTTAATGCTTCTAATATAGATAAAGATTGGAATCATATTTCTAAATACAATGAAACTATAAATGCTGAAATGCGTAATATATCTGAAGGATATTCGCTTTTAGCTATACAAGGTCCTAAAGCTATTGAAGCTATGCAGTCTGTAACATCTGTAGATTTAGCTGCTATTAAATTTTATACTTTTGAGGTTGCCGATTTTGCTGGCATAGATAATGTAATTATATCTGCTACTGGTTATACTGGTTCTGGAGGATTTGAAATTTACTGCAAAAATGAAGATGTTAAACAAATTTGGGATAACGTTTTTAAAGCAGGTGCAGATTTTGGTATTGCTCCTATTGGATTAGCTGCTAGAGATACCTTACGTTTAGAAATGGGTTATTGTTTATATGGCAATGATATTAATGACACCACTTCTCCTTTTGAAGCTGGTCTTGGTTGGATTACCAAATTCACAAAAGACTTTGTAAATAGTGAAGCATTAGCTGAGCAAAAAGCAAATGGTCCTACACGTAAATTAATTGCTTTTGAACTTACTGAAAGAGGTATTCCTAGACACGATTATGATATTGTAGATGCCAATGGTACTAAAATAGGCATTGTAACTTCTGGTACTATGTCTCCTTCTTTAAACAAAGGTATTGGCTTGGGCTATGTACCAACAGAGGTAGCTACAGCTGGTTCTGAAATTTATATACAGATTAGAAAAAAAGCAGTTGCTGCAACTGTAGTAAAGTTACCTTTTTACAAGGCATAATTTTTTATGACAGATTTTCAAGGCATTATCAACAACATTCATGACCACCTTAGTAAAGAGGAGGTTAAGGGTGTTGTTGCTAGTTATATACCAGAACTATCTAAACAAAGTGTAAACAGCCTTGGTATTTTTTTACAACATTTAAACGGCGATTCTTTTGCGGCTGGTGATGCAGATATTCCGTTTTCAATACAAAGTATTTCTAAAGTTTTAGCGTTGTCTAAAGCAATAGCCTTTGAAGATAACCGTATTTGGCAACGCGTAGACGTAGAGCCATCTGGTAACCCATTTAATCATTTATCTCTTTTAGAACTAGAAAACGGCATTCCTAGAAATCCGTTAATAAATTCTGGTGCTTTAGTTGTTGCAGATATTTTAGTTACACATTTAAAAAACCCGAAAGAAGATTTTTTAAACTACGTAAGAACTATTGCCAATGACCAAACTATTAATTACAATAAAGATGTTGCTGCGTCAGAAAAAAGAACAGGCTACAAAAACTTTGCAGCAGCTAACCTATTAAAATCTTTTAGCAATCTTAAAAATAATGTAGAGGATGTTTTAGATTTTTATTTTCATCAATGCTCTATAGATATGACTTGCGCACAATTAGCCAAAGCATTTTATTTGTTTGCAAATGGTGGTAAATGCGTAAATAATGTACAACAAATACCTGTTAGCCAAGCAAAACGTATAAATGCCATTATGCTAACTTGTGGCTTTTATGATGAGGCAGGTGAATTTGCTTTTAGAGTAGGCTTACCAGGCAAAAGTGGTGTTGGCGGAGGTATTGTTGCTTTTTTACCCAATAATTTTATTATTTCTACTTGGGCCCCAGGTCTTAATCCTAAAGGAAATTCTTTGTTAGGAATGCAAGCATTAGAACAATTTACGACTCAGACTAAGCTCTCTATTTTTTAAGACGATAACTGAGTAATGAAAGAAAAAAAATCTAAAAATAGAATATTAATTCTAGGTGCAAGTGGTTTTATAGGTAATGCTATATATAAGGAGCTATATGCCTTTTATGATACTTATGGTACTTATTGCTTTAACGAAAAAGAATTTAAAGATAACGGTCAGTTTTTTTATTATAATGTTGAAGAAACAGATATATACGAATTATTAGAAATTGTAAAGCCAGATTATATTATATCTGCCATTCGTGGTAATTTTGCAGCACAAGTATTGGCTCATCAACATATGGTAGAATATGTTGCCACACACAAGACCAAGCTCTTATTTTTATCTTCTGCTAACGTTTTTGATGCTTATAGCAAATACCCATCATACGAGTTAGACAAAACTTTATCTTTAAGTATTTATGGGCGCTTAAAAATTAAGATTGAAAATATGCTACTTAGGCTACCTAAAAGCAAAGCCATAATTATACGTTTACCAATGGTTTTTGGTAACAACACTCCCAGAATTAAAGAGATTAGAACTCTACTACAAAATAAAGAACCAATAGAGGTTTTTCCTAATTTGGTTTTTAATGTTACGCATATAAACAAGCTTACCCAGCAATTGCATTACATTATTAATCATAAAAAAACTGGAATTTTTCATTTAGGAAGTAAAGATTTAGTACATCATGAAGATTTTATAAAAGAAATAATCTCTAAAATTGGATTGTATAATCCTGTGTATAAAAGGGTATTTACATCTAATGAAGACAGGTATTTAGCTGTACTACCAAAGAGTAACAAATTACCAAAACATTTACGTACAACATACCAAGATACTATAGACCATCATCTTTTTTCTTAATAATAGATATAACGTTGCTACTTCTTGTAACTTTGTAAAACACTAAATTTAATACTGATGCAAAAATATACAACAGAAGAAATAACGAGTAAATTAAACAATTTAGATGGTTGGGATTATAACGATGGTGCTTTAGAAACTACTTTTGAATTTAAAAATTTTAAAGAAACCTTTTGCGTAATGACCCGTATTGCTTTTGAATGCGAATTACAAGGTCATCACCCAGATTGGACCAATGTATACAACACATTAACCATACGTTTAAATACGCACGATGCAGATGGCATTACAGAAAAAGACTTTGTACTAGCCAAAACTATTGAAGAAATAATAGATAGCGAGTAGCTTATAATATGAATAGAACCTAGCCATAATGCGCTAGGTTTTTTTATACTTTTCTTTTAGCTAATTTACTAGCAATTACACTTATTATTAAAATTTGAGTTGCGTGAAAAAGCATAATAGGTAACAACACAATTCCTATAACTGCCATATTACCAAATATAATTTTAGAAAAAACCGTACCGTGTACTAAAGACTTTTTTGTACCGCAAAATTGTGCTGTTATCTGATCTTCTGTATTAAAATTTAGCTTTTTAGCTATAAAACCTGTACTAAAATAAGTAATAGTAAAAAGTACAAGTACACCAATTAAAAGCAAAACTAAATCTAAAACAGAAACAGCACTAAAAATATTGTTTTTAAAAGATGATGCAAAACTCTTATATATTATTAATAAGATAATAAACTTATCAAACAAGGTAATTTTACTACTGTGTTTTTGCGCAAATGTTCCAAAGTAACGCTGCAATAATAAACCAATTACTACAGGTACTATTATTTGCACAATTAGCTTGGTATAAATATCTATAAAACTAAAACTTGCTTGTTCATTAGTAACAAATAACCCCATCCATAAGGGTGTAACTAAAATACCTATTAAGCCAGAAATACTTGCATTAAAAATGGCTGCAGGCATATTTCCTTTGGCAATAGATACCATAACTACAGAGGAAGAAACTGTAGATGGCAAGGCTGCCAAGAAAAAGAAGGCCAACCAAATAGTTTCTTGTTCTTGACTTTGTAAAAATGGTTTAACCAATAAAACCAACAGCGGAAATAATAAAAAAGTAGATGCTTGTATTACTATATGTAGTTTCCAGTTTTTTAATCCGGCTTTTAACTTAGCTGGACTTAATTTTAACCCGTAGAAAAAGAAAATTAAGGATATACCAACACTGCTAATTGTATTTATAATTTCCTTTGATCCCCATTGTGGAAAAAAGTACGAGAAAATAATAACACCAATTATAAACAATACAAATTTGTCAACTTTCATAATCAATTTTTCTAAAATACAATATTAAGCACTTGTTGCTTCACTTTTAAAATAATATCACTTAAAATACGCTTATTTTTAAGGTTAAATCAATTCAATTTTTTAATTTCAACCTAGAAATATAATATTCTATTTTAATCCCTAAAGTATAAACTAATGCATATAGTATCTTGGAATGTAAATGGTGTACGTGCTGTTGTAAAAAAAGAGTTTTTTGAATCTGTAAAATCTATGAAACCAGATATTATTTGTTTACAAGAAACTAAAGCACAAGACAATGAGGTTGCCAAGGCACTTTCTCCATTAGAAAACTTTAATTTAGCGTCTAATTCTGCTGATAAAAAGGGGTATTCTGGTACTGCAACATTAAGTAGTATTGAACCCACAAGCGTTAAAGCAGATATCGGCATAGAAGAACACGATACAGAAGGCAGAGTACTCTGCACGGAGTATGAAAATTTTTACCTAGTTAATGTATATGTACCTAATTCAGGACAAAAATTAGACAGGCTAGACTATAGAAAACAATGGGATAAAGACTTTTTAAACTATTTAAAGGAGTTAGAAAAGAAAAAACCTGTTATTGCCTGTGGCGATTTTAACGTAGCACATACAGCTATAGATTTAAAGAACGATAAAAGCAACTACAACAAAACGGCTGGCTACACCCAAACTGAGATTGATGGTATGGATAATTTTATTGCTGATGGGTTTGTAGATTCTTTTAGACTATTACACCCAGATGAAGTTGCATATACATTTTGGAGTTATCGTTTTAAGTCTAGAGAACGAAATACGGGTTGGCGTATAGATTATTTTTTAGTGAGTAAATCTATTAAAGATAAAATAAAAGAAGTAACTATTTTTAGTGATATAATGGGATCTGACCACTGCCCTATTGGTTTAAAAATAGACTTTTAATAAAGATTTTTTTTATAAAAAACGCCTGAAGAATTTATTTTCTTCAGGCGTTTTAATTTTTAAAAAAATGTAGCTAAACTCCTAGTTCTTCTAATAAATCTATTAATTTTTTATCTGAAGGTCTTGGTGCATTGCTTTTCACAATTTTTCCTTCTGGATCTATTAAAATAAACTTAGGTATAGCTTTTATAATATAATCTTTTGCGAAATCTGAATCAAAAGAATTGTCTGCATACAACTGTACACCTCCCATTTTTTTATCTGTAACCATTTGTTTCCACTTATCGTGGTCCTTATCTGCGTCTACAGAAATACTTACAAACTCTATATTTTTACCGTGGTATTGTTTTTCTACTTCTTGTAAATAAGGAACCTCATATAAACAAGGTCCACACCAAGTAGCCCAAACATCTATATACACATATTTACCTTTAAAATCTTCTAAAGAGGTTGTTCCTCCTTTATGGTTCTCGTAGTTGGTAAATTTAGGAGATATTTTTCCTGGCACAGTTAATTGTAAATTATTATACAAATCTGTAATTACTTTTTTATCCTCTTTATTAGTAGAGAATTTCATAAAGTTATTATAATATGTGGTTCTGTCCTTTACATAGGTTATAGAGCCAGAAGCAACATCTATTAAAAGAGAATTTCTTATAAAATCGTTTTTATTAGTTCCTAAAGCATTTAAGTAAGTAATATTATAATCTTCTCCTTTTTCACTCGCTTTTTTTGCTATATTTTGATAATGTCCTCTAACCAGATTTTGATATGTTTGTGAATATTTATAATCCTCCTCTAGTTCATAAGACAAACTTTCTGTTTCTTTTAAAAAACTATCAGATACTGTATAAAGAGAATCTTTTGCAAAGTACCTGTGCATTCTTTGATGCTTTAAAAGCATATCTATGTAATAATAGTTTAAATCTCTTTTTTCTAACTCTATAAAGTTTTTATTAAATTCTGGATTTTCATCTAGCTTTTTAATTAAACTTTTTTTGTAGGATGCTACTTTGTTTTTATAAGCATCTTCACCTAAAGCATAAAATTTTTGTCCTGCTTCGCCGTAAAACTGTTCTTTTTCTTTAGATTTTAAGATTAAAAAATTAGTCTCAGGCGCACTAATACCAGTAACAGTTAAACTATTTTTAAAATTAGTTGCATTCGCATTAATATTAATATTGTGACCTTCTTTTATGTAAACCGGAAAAAAATATTTACCTGCCTGAATATCATAAGCACCAGTATCTAACATTAATGTGTCTGTAAAAGAACCATCTTTATTTAATGTTATTTCCTTAACTGGTTTATAATTTTTTTTAACTTTTAAACTAGGCACAGATGCATTTTCTATTTTACCAGAAACTATAACATAATCTATAGTTTCTGGCTTAGTATTTTTGCAAGACGCTATTAAAAACGAAGCACAAAGTATATATATTATTTCTTTCATTTTTAACTATTAGATTATTTTTTAAAACCATATTTTGCAAGCTCTTCCCAGAGTTTTTCTTCATGAAAGTTACCTCTAGAAACAATAATACCTTCTGGATCTATTATAACAATGTGAGGAATTGCCGTTATGTTAAAACTATTAGATACTTCTTTGGTGTCTAGTAATTGTATCCAAGGCATTTTTTCTTGCTCTACAGCTTTTTCCCAATCTTTTCTTACAGCATCTGTAGATATACTAACAATCTCTAAATTTTTATTTTTAAATGACTTATGTATTTCTTTTAGATTAGGAATTCCTTGACGACAAGGACCACACCAAGACGCCCAAAAATCTATTAAAACATACTTACCTTTATAATCAGATATTTTAAAATTGCCTTCTTTCTCTGCATAAGGAATTGTAAACAAAGGAACTTTTTGACCAACTGCAGTAGTTAATTCTGACTTAAGTCTTTTATCTAAAGATGTTAAGTAATAAGAATCTTTAACTGCTGGGGAGAAACCATTAAGTATTTGTTGTAGTGTTACTGCTTTTGCTGCCCAAAACTCCTTATTAATTATTGCTGGCAAAACATAACTATTAGGGTACTTGTCTATAGCTGTTAATAAAGATTGGGCATAGTCTGCCATAAAAATAGAATCATTAGTTGCTAAATTTCTCTTATATTTTAAGTTAGACATTCTTTGGTATCCCAATTCTTCACTAATACTTAAAAACTCTTTTTGGTACTCATTTTCATCAATTATAAATTCTCCATTTTCTAGTTTAATATTTATAGCTATGGGACCCGTAAATACTTCTAACCTATAATTTTTATTGGCCAATTGTATATTTACATTACGTAGTACTTTAGAGCCATCTAACTTTAGTATGGTTTTAGAAGAGTTTATATCTTTAGTTATTGTTAACCTCTCTGCCTCTTCTCTAGAAGATAGACTTTGATATGGGTAAATTACTACTTTACCTTCTTTTACTTCTCCTGTTTGTATTGTAATAATACATTCTTGTGTTTTACTAACTTTTTCTTTTGACTGACAGCTAACTACACTGCATAGAAATACAGATAGCATAAGTGCTATAAATTTTATTTTCATCTTAAATGTGTGTTTTTTTTAAAACATAAGAGATTAAATTAATCTCTTATGTTTTCACCTATTTCTGGTGTAGCGTTAATATATTTTCTTGCAATTGGTAAAGCCCAGTTGTTACCATTGGCCTGTAAGCTGTATGTTTGTCCGTTTAAGTTTCTAGACAATGAAATATTTGCATTATCAAACTCATTGTAACGTTTAAGATCAAACAAGCGTAAGCTAGCGCCCGCTAACTCCATTCTTCTTTCATTCTTAACTATATTTAAAACCTCTGTTTTATCTGTACTTACTAAAGGTGTGTACGTTCCTGTTTTAAATCTATTTTCTCTAATTAAGTTTATATCTGCTAAAGCCAAGTCTAAATTATTTAGGCGTGTATTGCACTCTGCTCTAATTAATAACACTTCTGGTACTGTAAAACCAGAACCTCTATAGTTTGTAAAAAATGATGCACCTAGTACATAGCCATCTTCAGGGATACCAAAAAAGAAAGAAATTGGAGAAAACATTGTTTTACGTAAATCATCATCTTGATACATAGAAAACAATTCATCGCTAGCAATTAATAAATCATATTGATTAGGAGATCCTTTTACCCATAATAATTGTTTGTCATTTTGTGGTTGATCTAGATATAAAACATCAAAATAAAAACCATAATCATTATAATTATTTATGGCATTGTATATTGCGTATGAACTATTTGCTGCTTTTAAAGCTTTATCATACTCTGCCATATACAAATAAACTCTTGCTAAAAACGCATAAGCACTAGATTTAGATGGCCTGTGTTTGTGGTTATTAGATTCTGGCAGGTCTGGCAAATAAGGTAAAGAACTCTCTACATCTTCTATTATTAAGTTGTAGACTTCTTGTACTGACTTTCTAGATAAATCTGTCCCTTCTAGATTAGAGTCTAAACGCATTGGTACTCCTGGGTTAGAAGCTGCATTTTCATTATAATGCAAACCATACATATTTACCAAAGCAAAATAACTAAATGCTCTTTGTATTTTTGCTTCTGCCAAAATTTCTAATTTTTCTAACTCAGACCCATTTTCTGCAGACATTATTTCATCTATAACAATGTTTGCTGGGTATATTTGCCCATACAATGTTGCCCAATCGCCATCTTCTTCATTAGGTAAATATAAATCGTTATCCCAAGTATATTCTCTTATTGCTTGTGGAGAAAATTGATTTAATATATTGTCATTAATTGTAAAATCATCAGACATAAGATCTGTGTTGGCATACGTAACTCCAAAACCAGGAGAAATTTTAGGAAACCCTTCTCCGTTGCGGTCTACTTGATCTAAAAGCAATCTATAATCTGATACATTTGTAGGTATTACTTGCCCTTTAGGCTTAATATCTAACCATTCTTCTTTATTACAAGCTGAAATTAATACTAATACAAGTATTAATACTGAATATTTTAGTTTCATATATACTGTATTTTAAAAATTAAATGAAAAGTTTAGAGTAAAAGTAGGTGTGGTAGGTAAGACAAAACTTTCTGGATCTTCATTCCATTTATTAAAGTTTATTAAACCAATATTTGTTGCTTGTAAACTAACCTTAAAAGCATCTATCCCTGTATTTTTTAATACCTTTTTATCAAAATTATAACCAAGAATTATTTCTTTAAATCTAATGTGTGATGCAGAATCTACAAATTGATCTCCAGAAGCGTAATAAGAGTAACCTAACTTATAAGCATCAGAACGAAGCAATGGTAACCTAGGTATACTTGTAGTGTTTTCGTCTCCAGGGTTTTGCCATCTATTTTCAAAATCTGAATGAATATTAGCTGTTATATAAGATGACGCATTTGTATAATCTAGAATATTAGTGTTTCTAAATACGTGTCCTAACTTATAGGTAACTAATGTTCTTACATAAAAGTTTTTGTAACTAATATTGTTTACCCATGAACCATAATATTTAGGTGTTGTTGTACCGCTGTATACTAAAGCATCTGTATTTTCTATAGCAGCTTCTTCTAAGGTCCCAGCAACATTTACTTTACCATCTACATTTACTAATTCTCCGTTTTCGTTTAATGTTAACGGATCTCCGTTTGCGTCTAAACCTGCAGATTTATAACTATAAATATATCTTAAAGGATTACCAACTAAAGGTTGCCCTCTTAAATATGTTGTTACTGTTTCCTCTGGAACATCTACTTTTGTAACTGTATTTTTGTTATGACTAAAGCGTAGTGTTGTATTATATTTAAGATCTGTTTTTTGAGCAACATTAATGTTCAAATTAACATCTACACCTTCGTTTTCCATTTCACCAACATTAATTGTGGCATTATTAAACCCATAAACAGACGGAAAAGAAACTGGAGATAATAAATCTGTACTTTTTTTATGATAATAATCTACATTACCACTTATGGTATTATTAAACAAACCAAAATCTATTCCTAAATTAGTTACATAAACTTTTTCTAAACGCAACTCAGGATTTTTAACATTTCTAATGTAAGCAAACTCTACATCTGTCACATAGTTTCTAGAGTTTCCTGCAATTAAATAAGGACCTGTATTACGGTCTACATTACCATTAACACCGTATGTACCTCTTAAAGAAAGGGTATTAAATACCTTTCCTTTAAAAAAACCTTCATTATTAATATCCCATTTACCACCTATAGAGTATAGAGGTATGTTTCTATAATCTTTACTTGCTCCAAACAAATTGGTATCATCTAATCTAATACTACCAGTTAATGTATACTTGTTTAAATAAGTATACGCACCGTTTGCATAGTAAGACACATATCTATTTTCTTCATATGCTACAGATGATGGGTTTAATAAAGCCCTAGTAGGGTTTACTCCACTGCTTGTAACAGGCACCCTTTCTCCAAATGCTATAGATGCAGAAGTTAATGCTTGTGGATCAAAACCATATAATGTATTATTATTAAATGTATTTTTAACCTGCCTTAGTTCATACCCTGCTAATGCTGTTACTCTATGCTTATTATCATTAAAAGACTCGTTATAATTTAATTGTATTCTTCCTTGTCTTGTTTTATTTGTTGCGTTGTTAAAACGGTAAATACTTCCTTTATTTACATGGTTAATAAATTCACCATTTTCTACTCTTGTATATGTATTTACAAGGTCTCTAACATAATATGTATTTTCATTAAAAAGAGAATTTCCTTCTGAATTGTTCCACTCATATTGGTAAGATCCTCTAACAGATAAATTATCTAGTATTTTATAATCTACAGCAGTTTGTATACGTATAGAGGTACCTTCTATAGAATTATCTTTATTATTAAATTCCTGCATTAAATTATGATCCCAATTATATGGGTAACCACTTGCTACTTTTTCATCTTTAAAATCTTGTCCTAATCCATATGGTTGCGCTACTTGGTTGCCATTAGCATCTAAAATATTTTGGTATTGAAAAAGATTACTATAATCTCCGCTTGACATACCGTTTGATTCTCTTTTACTAGAAGTAAAATTAAAATCATTAGAAATTGTTAGCTTAGGAGTTACGTTAAAAATGCCTCTTAAATTTGCAATTAGTTGGTCTGAGTCATTATTCTTAAAAAAATTATTATTTTCATTTTTATTGTATGATATAGAACTTCTATACACACTATTTTTTCCTCCTCCACTAATTGCAAAATTATACTGAGACCAATAAGAATCGTTCATAAACAAGTTCTGAAACTCTTTACGACTATCTAACCCTCTTAAACTATTAATAATAGCATCTGCTTCTGCCTGGGAAATTAATCCTTCATTTAATTTTAAATATGTTTCTATACCAGCTCCTAATGCAGGCTGATTATTACCCTCTGGTAACAAACTCCACTCATTATCTGCTCTATGCTTTTCAAACTCTAAAAAACTATTGGTAGAAGCATATTTTAAATCCTCTAAATTATTTTTGGGCGTTATAGAGTAGTTTGTTGAAAACTCTATTACTGGTTTTCTACTTCTATTTCCTTTTTTAGTAGTAATTACAATAACACCATTTGCTGCTCTAATACCCCAAATAGATGCTGCTGCGGCATCTTTTAGCACTGTAATATCTTTTACATCATTAGGGTTAATAGATTCTATACCCTGAGATATAGGAAAACCGTCTACAACAATTAATGGTGTAGGTGCAACTTCTAAGGAACCTATACCTCTAATTACTGGGCCATCTACATCATCAAATAAAAGGCCAGACAATTCTCCTTCTATTTTATTTAAAATACTTTGCGACACTTTAGTATCTAGCACTTTAGAATCTACCTTGTCAAAAGAACCTGTAGCTCGTTCTTTTGATATTTTTTGGTAACCGGTACTTAAAACTACTTCGTCTAACTGTGTCGCATTTCTTTTCATTACAATATTTAAAGTAGTTTCTGCGCCTACTATTTTTTCTACTGTATCAAAGCCTATATATGAGTACACTAAAGTATTACCTTTACTTACATTTATACTGTAATTACCATCAAAATCTGTAACAACACCATCTCTAGTTCCTCTTAGTAAAACTGTAACGCCTAACAATGGTACACCGTTTACATCTGTAATTTTACCTGTAATTTTTTGCTGACTTAAAGCTGGTTTAGAACTAATTATAATAGTGTTGTTTTTGGTCAACGAAAAATGGTACCCTTTCAATTCAAAAAAGTTACTTAATAACTCATTGGTTCTTATACTTCCTTTTTTTACCACTATTGAAGGAAAGTCTTTAAATAAATCCTCGTGGTAAAGAAATGTATAGTCGGTTTGGTTTCTAATAATAGTAAATGCCTCGTCTACAGATATTACTTTGTCTTTTTCTATAAACACCTTGGCGTTCTGAGAAAATACTTCATTAGAAGTAAAACTAAATACGGTTGTACAAAATAGAAACAGAAATATTCTCATAATAAACTTCAAGACACCTGCTCTCTTTCGAAAGTAAATGGGGTTAATAATTTTTATTTTCATAAATTTGAGTGTTAGTTGGTTAAACCATTTGGTTAATTAATTAATAATTTTTTAAGGGACAGGGTCTTAACTTTCCACGGCATAGACTCTGTTCTTTTTTTTCGCTACTTTTTTATATTTAATTTAAGGTTACACTTGTTTTATCTATTTGATATGATTTAATAAATCCTGAATTTTTAATTGATAACAATATATCTTCTAAAGGAGAATCTTTACTAACTACTCCCATAAACTTAACGTCTTCTATCTCTTTATTAGTAAACTTAAAATCTACATTATACCAACGAGACAAGACTTTTGTTATCTCTTTTAGCGGCTTTCTTTTAAAACTAAATACTCCATTTTTCCAAGAGGTAACATCATAAACATCTACTATATTTTTAGCATACTCTTTAGTATCTACATTAAGTGTAACTTGCTCATTTGGCTTTAAAATATCTTGTTTTGCATTTGCTGTTAGTGATACTTTGCCCTCTACTAATGTGGTATACACATAAGACTCATCATTATAAGCTTTAATATTAAACTCTGTTCCTAAAACCTCAACTTCTTGGTATTTAGATAAAACCTTAAACCTACTACCATTATGTTCTGTGCTAGGGGATACATCAAAATAAGCTTCTCCGTACACTAACTCTACTTTTCTTGTCTCACCACTTTTAAAACTTGTTGGGTATTTTAACTGAGAATCAGAATTAATCCACACTGCAGTACCATCTGCAAGTTTTACATAGTACTGCCCTCCTCTTGGTACAGTTAAAAAATTATACTTTACTTGAGCTAATTCCTCACTTGTTTTTTTAGAGTAGATAAGTTTATTTTTTACAGCACTACTATTTGTGTTAGTATATACACTGTCTTTATGTAAAACTATATCAGAACCATCTTCTAAAGTTAAAATAGCCTTAGAAGAGCCAGGTAATACACTCTGCTCTTGAGATACAATTACATCATCAGCCATATTAAAGTTTTTCTTAGAAATCCAATAATAACTCGCTAAACTCACCAAAACAGCAAATAAAGCTGCATATTTTAAAAACTGAAATTGCTTTTTCTTTTTTAAAATTTTAGTGTTACTATTTAATAACTTAAATAATTTTTCTTTTTCTTCTTCTGTTTGAAAATCTTTCATGTGATAATCAACTAAATAATTAGTCTTTATATAGCTTTTAAATAGTTCTTTAGTAGACTCACTTTTTAATGCGTCTAATAATTTATCTAAATCTTTTTTAGTGGTAGATTTTGATAAATACTTGGTTATTATTTTTTCTATTTTTTCTGATTTTGGCATTCCTATGCGCTTTTATATAAATGACGCAACTATTTAACACTACCCCAACGTTTTTTTAATTTTTTTTTTACATTGCAACGATTAATATTAATTTTTAACAAAATGAAAGAGATGTTTACTAATGAAAAAGAGTTAAAAAAAGAATTAAAAAATGGGAACGAAAAAGCGCTATCTTATTTAATGGATACCTACCACCACCCCCTATGTTTATACGTTTACAGCTTTTGTAATGATTCTGACGGAGCTAAAGATATAGTGCAAAATATTTTTATTAGACTTTGGGAAAAAAGAGATAAAATAGAAGCCATTACTTCTCTAAAAAGATTTTTGTACAAATGCTGTTATAATGAGTTTATTAGTCAATATAGAAAAGATAAAAAAATATTAGCTTTTGAAGTAGAACATGTAAATGCATTAGAAGAACTTATTAAAGATGAAAACGAAGCCTTATTAAAAAAGCAAATTGAATTACTAAAAATAGAAATACAAAACTTACCTCCACGCTGTAAAAAAACATTTTTACTAAGTAAAGA
Source organism: Cellulophaga sp. RHA19 (assembly GCF_002813425.1). NCBI lineage: Bacteria > Pseudomonadati > Bacteroidota > Flavobacteriia > Flavobacteriales > Flavobacteriaceae > Cellulophaga > Cellulophaga sp. RHA19. The sequence continues at coordinate 2,130,049 of NZ_PHUL01000001.1, read as the reverse complement.
AGATGGACTATCTAATATGGAAATAGCGCATAAAATGGATGTTACTATTAAAACTGTAGAGGGCCAAATAACAAAAGCTTTTAAAATTTTAAGGTCTAAATTAGGAGATAAAATAAAACCAGTACTCTTTTTAATGTTTCGCTCACAAAAATACACCCCAAACATTTTTTAACTTTCTATAACTTTTCTGTTATAAAGTTAAATTTCTTATTTACATAATTTTGCCATTCATAAGAGTGATATCTTCCGCTACCTTAGTATTAACAAAGGACTAGCGTAAAATTAACACCTAAATAACGCATTATCAACTACATATTTTTAGGGCTTATTTTTTATGTATTTAATAAATTAAAAGCCAATAAATTACGTTTTTAATTTATAATTTTTATATTTGGTAAACCAATCTGGTTAACCAATTTATATTTTTATGCAAAAACATACGTTATATATAGCATTTATAGTACTTTTTAGTATTATATCTTGTACCGAAAAAAAGAATACAATATCTAATGTAGAACAATTTAACTCTGCAGTAAAAAAAGCACAACCTGGCGATGTACTAACACTAGCAAATGGTGTATGGAATAATACCGAGCTTCTTTTTGCTGCTAAAGGAACTGCAGAAAAGCCTATTACTTTGACTGTAGAAGAAAAAGGAAAAGTTACATTAGAAGGACAATCTAATTTACGTATTTCTGGAGAACACCTAATTATTAAAGGATTAGTTTTTAAAAATGGTTATACTCCTACTAATGAAGTAATCTCTTTTAAAGAAGATTCTAAAACACTAGCAAATAATGTTAGGCTAACAGAATGTGTTATAGATAACTTTAGTAACCCAGAACGTCATGAACCAGATACTTGGGTTGCAATTTATGGTAAAAACAATAGAATAGATCATAATCATCTTTCTGGTAAAAAAAACAGAGGTGTAACTATGACGGTGAGACTAAATACAAAGGAAAGTCAAGAAAACGATCATAAAATAGACCATAATTATTTTGGCCCTAGACAAAACTTAGGTTCTAACGGCGGAGAAACTTTACGTATAGGAACTAGTCACTTTTCTAGAACAAACTCAAACACTATTGTAGAAAATAATTATTTTGATAGATGTAATGGTGAACATGAAATAATATCAAACAAATCTTGTCAAAACACATATAAAAGTAACGTTTTTTACGAATGTACAGGTACACTTACTATGCGCCACGGAAATAGAACAATGGTAGATGGTAATATTTTTATTGGTAACAACAAACCTAGTACCGGTGGTATAAGAGTAATAAATGGTGAACAAACTGTGGTTAATAATTATGGTATTGGATTAACTGGTTATCGCTTTAGAGGTGCGTTTGTAATAATGAACGGAATTTACAACTCCCCTATTAACAGATATGATCAAGCAAAAGATGCTGTTATAAAAAATAACACTTTTGTAAACAGTAATCATATACAACTTTGCGCTGGTAGTGATGCAGAACGTAGTGCTCCACCAGAAAACTGTGTTATGGAAAACAACATTTTTTATAATGAAAATAAAGATAATATTTTTACTGTTTATGATGACATAAGTGGTATTGCCTTTAAAAATAACATCATAAGTAAAAATATTAAACCAATTAGTGAAACTGGTTTTGAGGCTAAAGAAATAAGTTGGAACAAGAATGCAGATGGCTTGTTGGTTCCTACTAATACTAATTTAAATACTGGAGCTACATTACCAGCTGCTATTCTAAAAAAAGAAAACACTGGCGTAAATTGGTACTCTAAAGAAGATACAACAGTTGCTTTTGGCTCTGGACAAACCATAAAAGTAAAAGCTGGTTTAAACACTTTGTTTGAGGCAGTAAATAACTCTTCAGCAGGAGATGTATTAGAACTTAGCGCTAGCGAACCTTACACGTTATCTAAAACAATAGCCATTAATCATCCTTTGAGTTTTGTTTCTAACTCAACAGAAAAACCAACTATTTTATTTGAAAAGAAAACACTTTTTGAAATTAAAAATGGAGGTAGTTTAAATCTAAAAGGAATTAATTTTGATGGTGAAAACGCCCCTGACAGGACAGGAAATTCTGTTATTACGACCAGTAAATATTCTATGAACAAAAATTACAAATTGTTTATAGATAATTGTGACTTTGTAAATTTAGATGTTAACCATTCTTTTGATGCTGTAATGGTTTACAAAAACACATTTGCAGATACAATTAGTATTAAAAACTCTAAATTTAATACTATTAGTGGTAATGTTTTGGCATTAGACAAAGAGACAGAGGATATTGGAATTTATAATGCTGAGTATGTAATTTTAAAAAATAATAGCTTTAGCAATGTAAATGGTGCTGTTTTAAGTTTACATAGAGGCGGCAAGGACGAGAGTACTTTTGGGCCGTTTTTAGAATTAGACCACAATACTTTTGATGCTATTGGTTACGGTAAAAGAAACAAGTATAATGCCGCAATTAATCTTTATGGAGTACAAGTAAACACCATTACTAATAATATTTTTAATAAAACCAAGTCTTTAAAAATGCATTTGGTGGTTGGTGAACCTATTGTAAATATTTTAAATAATAATTTTTACAAGTCTGAAGGTTTAGAAATTACAGGAGACCAAAAATATAATGTAGAAAACTTATGGACCTTAGATCCTGGCTTTAAAGAGGGTTCTTATGCATTATCTACCAACTCTGATCTTGCTAGTAAGGCTACAGATGGTAAAAATTTAGGCTTAATTATAAACAACTAACTAATGTTTTTAAAAAAATACATCTGTTTTGTATTGGTATTAAGTCTTTTTGCTTGTAAAAAAGATAAAGTAACTGCTACAACAGCAACAGAACAAGCAACAACTAATCACCCAAGTTTAATACTAACTAAAGAAGGTGTAAAAAATATTAAAGCTCAGTTAGGAACAATTCCTTTGTTTGACAAAACTTTAGAAGATGTTAAACAAGAAGTAGATGCTGAAATTAGTAAAGGTATAGACGTTCCTGTTCCAAAAGATTTTTCTGGCGGTTATACACATGAACAGCACAAAAAAAACTTTCTAATACTACAAAAAGCTGGTGTGCTTTATCAAATTTTAGATGATGAGAAATACGCAGTATACGTTAGAGATATGTTTTTAGAGTATGCAAAGTTGTACCCTACACTACCTTTACACCCACAAGAAAGGTCTTATGCAAGAGGTAAACTTTTTTGGCAATGTTTAAATGACTCTAATTGGTTGGTATATGCTAGTCAAGCTTACGATTGTATTTACAATTGGTTATCTAAAGAAGAAAGAGAACATTTAGAAAACGATTTATTTATTCCGTTTGCTAATTTTATATCAAAAGAAAATCCTCAATTTTTTAATAGAGTACATAACCACAGTACTTGGGGTAATGTTGCAGTTGGGATGATTGCATTGGTTATGGATAATGATGAGCTTTTGCAAAAAGCACTTTACGGATTAAAAACAGATTCTATTGCTGCTAATTTAAAAGATGATGATGGTGGATTTATAAAAAATAAAGATCAAAAAGTTGGCTTTTTAGCAAATTTAGATGAGCCTTTTTCTCCTGACGGATATTATACTGAAGGTCCTTATTACCAAAGATATGCTATGTACCCGTTTTTAATTTTTGCACAAGCATTAGAAAACAAAAAACCAGAACTTAAAATTTTTGAGCATAAAAACGCAGTGTTAACAAAAGCAGTAGAAGCATTAATAAACCTTACTGATAAAGACGGAGAGTTTTACACAATTAATGATGCGCAAAAAGGAATGTCTTACTACTCTAGAGAATTAGTAACCGCTGTAGATATTGCTTATCATTACGGAGGCAACAACCCAGAACTACTAAGTATTGCTAAAAAACAAAATAAAGTTAATTTAGATGATACGGGTTTAGCTGTTGCATTAGGTTTAAAAAATAATTTAGAGAAACCTTTTACAAAAAAATCTATTACTTTAACAGATGGTCCCAATGGTAAACAAGGTGGCATTAGTGTATTGCGTAACAACAATTTAGAAGTTATATTTAAATATACAGCACAAGGTCTTAGTCACGGTCATTATGACAAATTATCTTTTTTTATGTTTAATGATGGTACAGAGGTTGTACAAGATTATGGTTTAGCAAGATTTGTTAACATAGAACAAAAAGGTGGTGGTAATTACTTAAAAGAAAATACTACTTGGGCAAAACAAACAATAGCACATAATACCATTATACAAAACCAAACTTCTCATTTTAATGGTAAGTATAGTTTAGGTAGTAAAAACCATTCTAACCAATACTTATTTAATGTTTCTAAAAAAATTACAGTAGTTAGCGCTAAAGAAAATAACGCATATCCTAACACAGAATTACACAGAACTTTGGCTATAGTTTCAGACTCTTTGTTTATTAATGAGCCATTTGTTTTAGATATTTTTAATGTTACTGGTAGCTCATCAAACAAGTACGATTTGCCTTTTTATTACAAAGGTCAAATAATGCAAACAAACTTTAAGTATACACAACAAGCTACATTAAAAACATTGGGAGACAAAAATGGTTACCAACATTTATTTGTAGAGGCTTTAGCAGATGCACCAAATAGTAATTTAAAATTTAATTGGATGCACAATAATGTATTTTATACATTAACATCTGCTACACAAGCAACAGACAAAATTATTTTTGCTAGAATTGGTGCTAACGATCCAGAGTATAACTTAAGAAGAGATCCTACTTTAATCATCAGAAAAAATAATACTAAAAATGCATTATACGTAAATGCCATAGAAGCACATGGTAGCTACAGTCCTGTATCAGAGTTCTCTGTAAATGCATATAGTAGTATAGCTAAAATAGAAACCCTTTTAAATAGTAAAGACTATACCGCAATACGTATTACAAATAACAACAAACAATCTAAACTATTTATTTTATCTAATACAAACCCAGACAAATCTACAGCACATTCAATCACAATAAATAATAAAGAATTTAATTGGGTAGGTCCTTACACTTACAATTAACATAATTTATTGATATGAAAAAAATAAAATGCCTTTAGCCCTAATATAGAGAGTTTTACAAAAAAACTTATTAATGAGCATTTAATTTTTTTTTAACAAAATTTTTGCATATATTCGAAAAGTATAAACTGGTTAACCAGTTTGGTTAACCAAATTAAGATGAGCACAAAAAAAAGGACAGGTGCACGCCTATCCTTTTTAGTAACTACTTCTTTGGAGGGAAGTATTAAATATGTAGTATAAAAAACATATTCTTTTGCAAAAGTAATAATATTTTGCTTTAGGCCTAGAGATAATGGTTTTTTAAGTACTGCACCATATTAACTCAATTAAACTAAACAATTAATTATGAACTTAAAAACAAAGCTAATTTTAGTCATAACACTCTTTTACAGTGTTATAACTTTAGCACAAGAAAGTTTTTCGGTAAAAGGAAAGGTCGTTTCTACGGCAGACAACTTACCTATTCTTGGTGTTAACATTATTATTAAAAACACTACTGCAGGAACTACAACAGATTTTGATGGTAATTATGAACTTAAAGTAAAAAAAGGAGACATACTACAGTTTTCTTACATAGGGTTTGTTACAAAATCTATTACAATTGCAGATCAAAAAAACTTAAATGTATCATTAGAAGAAGATGCTAGTAAACTAGAAGAAGTTGTAGTTATTGGTTACGGAACACAAAAAAAATCTCACTTAACAGGGTCTATTTCTAAGGTATTAAACGAAGATTTAGGTCAGATTGCCGTTTCTAGGGTAGATGATGCCTTAGTAGGGCAAGTATCTGGTGTTAACATACAAGCTACAGAAGGTGAAGCTGGTTCTGACCCTACTATTAGAATTAGAGGTACGGGTTCTATTACTGGTAACTCTGGTCCTTTAGTTGTTGTAGATGGTGTTGTTGTACCAAACGATTACTTAGGTTCTTTAGATATGAATGATGTAGAATCTTTTGAGATTTTAAAGGATGCTGCTTCAGGTGCAATTTATGGTTCTAGAGGTGGTAATGGTATTATTCAGATTACAACAAAATCTGGTAAATCTGGAGAAACTAGATTTAGTTACTCTACTTTAACTGGTGTTAAAACTGCTAGACAAAGTGATGCTTATTACTCTACTGTCGCGGCTACTGCTGCTGCAGAATTACAATTTACGCATGGCCTATCAGATCGTACTAAATACAAGCAACTAATAGGTGTAGATACAAACTGGCAAGATATTATTTTTGATGGTGGTATTATTACAAATCATTCTTTAGGTATTAGAGGTGGTAATGATAAATTAAGATTTAGCACAAACTTAAACTACAATCATGATGAAGGTGTTTTATTAACTGATGATTTTAAAAAGTACAGTGTAAAACTTAGATTAGATTATGATGTTACAGATAATTTAACAGTTGGTCTTAGTGCTACTCCATCTTACACAGAACGTAGACGTTTTGATGGATCTACACACGATATATTAAGACAACCATCTTGGTTGCCAGTATACCACGATGAAAACACAATACAATTTGTAAACAGAGTACAAGATGGTGGTAAATGGGCAGACGTACAAGTAGGTGATTATGCTTTACAATACCATTTTGATGGATATGACTTAGATGCTGGGGCTCCTGTTAATGCAGATAGTGGTGGCACAAACATTAGTAATACCTCTAATACAAATCCTGCTGCTAAAGTATTAGAAAGAGATAGAAGAGATTACAGAAGTAAAATTTTAGGAAGCTTCTACGCTAAATACAAAATTAACGACGATTTAAGCTTTAAAACAACGTTATCTGGAGATTACCAAAGATACAGACAACAAAGATGGCAAGGTGTAGAATCTAACAGAAACGGTGCTAGTGCAGCACAATTAGATAGCACAAATACAAGAACACAGCATTTAGCCTTAGATAACGTATTATCATACAATAAAACATTTGATAAGCATGACTTTGGTGTTGTTTTAGGTGCTTCTGGCGAAAAATATAAAACAGAGTTTGAAACTATTAGTTCTCAAGGTTATACAGATGATAGTTCTCGTTACATTAACCAAGACGATATTACAAACGAATATGAAGAAGAATACGAAAGTACTTTATTATCTTTTTTTACAAGAGTAAATTATGCTTATGCAGATAAATATTTAGCTTCTTTTAGCTTTAGAAGAGATGGTGCATCTGTATTTGGACCAAATAATAAATATGGTAATTTCTTTGCCGGCTCTTTGGGTTGGAACATTTCTAGAGAAAATTTCTTAAAAAATAGTGATGTAATTAACAACCTTAAATTTAGGGTTAGTTATGGTGTAACTGGTAATAACTCTTTTAGAACAGGAAACAACTTAATTAACAATTACCCTTATTTATCTTTAATAGACAACTCTATTGCTTCTGGTGTAACCGGCGGAGCTGTTACAAATGCTGCTAACCCTTTAAACATATCTAATCCAGATTTAAAATGGGAAAGACAAGTAGAGTTTAATCCTGGTGTTGATTTTGGTTTCTTTAACAATGTATTATCTGGTTCTGTAGATTACTACAAAAGAACTAGTGACCAGTTACTGTTAAACAACCCTATTGCATCTACAACAGGCTTTACAAATGCTCTTGTTAACATAGGAGAAGTAGAAAACTCTGGTATAGAAGTAGAATTAAGAACAAGAAATGTTGCTGGCCCTAAATTTAAATGGACTACAACTTTTATTACATCTACTAATAAAAATGAATTAACAGACTTTGCTGACTCCAACGGACAAATTCAAAATGTAGATTCTAAAAGAGCTGCAGAATGGATTAACTTAGAAGGTAACCCTATTTCATCATTTTATGGATGGGTTGTAGAAAGAGATATTCCTTTAGAATTTCTAAAAAACCCTTTTCACCCTGTAGGAGCAGAAGCACAAGATGTATATGTAAAAGATTTAAATGGTGATGGTATAATAGATGATGATGATAAAACAATTTTAGGAAATCCTTACCCTGAGTTTGTTTGGAGTATGTCTAATGACTTTAAAATAGGAAATTTTGACTTTAGTTTTATGTTCCAAGGAAGTCATGGAGCTGAAATAAGAAATATGGGAGATCAATATATTTTTAACCATTTTAATAGCTCTCAAGATTTTGTTACTGGTCCTACCGGAGACTATATTTTAGGTACTCCAAACCAAGAATTTATCAAACAAAAAATATTTACAAATGATATTATACAAGATGCATCATATATAGCATTACGTAATATAAACCTTGGATATAACTTTAGTAAAGATGTTACATCTCAATTAAAAATTAGAAGCGCTAGAATTTATCTTTCTGCACAAAATGTAATGTACCTAACAGCAGATAATTATACTGGTTTTAACCCAGAGTCTATTAATACAACATCTGCTACAACTTATGGTTACCAAAGAGCTGGTTCTCCTGTGTTTAGTACACTATCAGCAGGTATTAACATAGAATTTTAAACTACTAATTTAAAAATATATAATCATGAAAAAACTAAAATTTTTAACATTAATAGTCATTACAATTTTATCTACATCTTGTGAAGATTCATTTTTATCACCAGACTTAAAAACTGGAACAAGTGGAGAAGCATTTTATTCTAATGATGAAGAACTAGAGGCTGCCGTAATTAATATTTATGACGGATTACAAGGTGTAAACGCAGCTAAAATTACAAACTCTAACTTAAATCACGCAACTCAAGTAGAGTTTTACGTAACAGAAATGCGTAGTGATAATACAAGGTCTAAAAGCCAGGAAGGTGAAGCTGCTCAGTTTGAAAGCTTTGCTATAGAATCTACAAATGGTATTGTTGCAGATTATTACAGAAGCTTTTATGATGTAATATTTAGAGCTAACATAGTTTTAGACAACATAAATGCTGCATCTGATGCTGCTGCAGGAAAATTAGAAGGTGAAGCAAAATTTTTAAGAGCATATGCTTATTTTAACCTTGTACGTCTATATGGTGATATACCTTTAGTTACAAATGTTATTGCTCCTTTAGATACTGAAACTGCTTTTACTAGAGTTAATTCTTCTGAAATTTATAGTCTAATTGTTTCAGATTTACAGACTGCTGTAGATAATTTAGATGATTCTTTTAAAGATAGAGCATCTAAAGCTGCAGCTCAAGGATTACTAGCTAAGGTCTATTTAACTCTACCAACACCAAACTACGCTCAAGCACAATTATTATGTGAAGAGATATTAGATCCTGCTAGAGGTTTTACCCTACTAGATAATTACAGTGATATATTCTTTTCTGAGCGTAATGATGAAATCATTTTTGCTATTGGTTACGAGCAAGGCGATAACAATAACAGTCAAAATTTTTCAGCAGAATGGTTAAACTCTGTTGGGAGAACAAGTGGCGTTAACTATGCTACTACAAATGTAGTTGCTGCTCTAGAAGAAATGGGAGGAGATAGAACGCAACATACCTACAGAATAGATCCTTTTCAACCTACAGAAAACCAAGCTATTAAATACTTGCCTAATGGTGAAGATGGTGGAGATAATGGTAGAACATTTAGCGCTGATGCACAAGCATCTGGTAATGATTGGATAGTTTTAAGATATGCTGATGTTGTTTTACTGCATGTTGAAGCAATATTAGGTGGTGGTGAATCTACATCTAACAGCGGTGCGCTTGCATCTTTTAATGCAATTAGAGAAAGAGCTGGTTTAAATGATGATGAAGACGGAGTCATTACAAAGGAAGAATTATTAAATGAAAGACGTGTAGAACTTGCATTTGAAAACAAGCGTTTATTTGATTTAATTAGAATGGGAGAAGCAACAAATGTATTATCTGCATTTGCCACAGAAAATGGCTATAGTTTTTCTTCTACAGATTTGTTATTACCTATTCCACAAAGAGAAATTGGATTAAGTAAAGGTGTATTAACACAAAATCCTGGTTACTAAAAACAATAGTTAAAACATATAATTATGAAAAATAATAGAAAAATAAATAAATTAAAAGGTACAGCAGGACTATTGACTGCCATCTTTTTACTAACCATATCTTTTTCATCTTGTGATTTAGATTATGATATAGCTGATACTGCATCCATAGAAGACGCTACCCCTCCTACTGCATTTTTTGCTGCTACCCAAAATACTGGTTCAGATGATGCATGGAAAACGTATAGCTTTAGTAATCAATCTAACAGCGCAACGCAATACAGTTGGGAATTTACACATAGTTCTGGAGAAATAATAACATCTACTGAGGCAGAACCAGAACATACTTTTCCTGGAGAAGGTGATTTTGTAGTAAGCTTAACTGCTTCAGATAATTTAGGTGTAAAAAGTGTGTACACAGAAACAGTTACGGTGGTAGAACCTATAGTTCCTACTGTAATTACACCAGTAATATCAGAATGGGCTTTTGAAGACGGTACTGATGAAGGTGGAGACACACTTGGCTGCATATTTATTCAATCAGATGGTACACCTAAAACCCCAAAAAACGACGGTACTAATTGTTGGAGAATTATAGGGGCAACAGTACACCAAACTACTAGTGATGGTGCCTATACTGTTCCTTTTGACAATACTTCTGGTAAAACTCAAGGTGCTAAATACCCTGCAACTGGCGCTGGTAATGACAGAGCTTCTTATCAAGCTTTAACCGTTACCCCTAACGCTAAATATATTGTAACTTTTCATTACGCACTTAAAAATGATGGAGATAAAGTTAGAGTTGGTATCCTAAACGGATGGATGGATAATGCAAATGAATTAGAAGCTACTGGTTTTATTGCTGAGGCTGATGGTGATGTGGCATTAGGTAAAAATAACTTTACAGAAGTTACATTTGAATTTGAAGCAAATGCTACAGGTGAAATTGCTATTTGGATTGATAATGTAAGTACTGGCGATACTTACTTAGATAATGTTAGTATTATACCTGCACCATAATATATAAAATAATGAATTTCCGAAGAGAAATAATAACCATAATATCAATTGTATTTCTTACTACTAACGCTGCTTGCCAAACAACAAAAAGTAGCGTAGTAGAATCGGATACTAAAATTTTAAAAAAGAAAAATAAGAAGAAAAAATACAGATTACCAAAAATAGATTTAAGCCATTGGAAAGTAACCTTACCTATTGGCAAACCCATAGAAGTAGAGCCACCAGAGATACTAAATTATGCCACAAACAAAACACTAAAGCCATTTATGTATAATGATTCTGTTTCTGGTGCGCTTGTTTTCTATGCATATCCTACTGCTGCTACAACAGCTAACACTAAGTATTCTAGAACAGAACTAAGGGAGCAAATGGAACCAGGCAATAATAATGTAAACTGGACTTTTAAACAAGGTAGAGGCTTAAAAGGAAAACTTGCTGTTGAAGATATTTCTAGAGATAGGAATGGTAAATATCACAAGACCATTATTATGCAAATACACGGTAGGTTAACCAATGAACAAAAAAAACTTATTGGTCAAAAAGACAATAATGCGCCTCCAATGTTAAAAATATATTGGCAAAATGGTAAAGTACGAGTAAAAACAAAAAAATTAATAAGCTTAAGTTTAACAGATACAGAAATTTTACATGACACAGCTTGGACAGATGATGAAGGACATACTTTTAAAGAAAATGTAGGTTTTGGCAAATTTACAATAGAAGTTAAAGTGTCTGATGGAGAAATGATAGTATCACTAAATAATAATGAATTTAAAGTATACAAAAATATTCATATGAAAAGATGGGGTGTTTTTGAAAACTATTTTAAAGCTGGTAATTATTTTCAATCAAGAGATGAAAACTCTTATGCTAAAGTTAAATATTATGAGTTAGAAATAACAGAGTAATAAATCAAATATAAAGTTGAAGTTACGTTTAAAACGTAGAGTTAGTTCTAGTTTTTGTTAGCACCAGTTCCTAGTTAGTCCTGGTGTTAACAAAACTATTAAAAATAGAAAAACACTCATTAAACTTAACTATTTTAGACGTCAATTTAAAGCCATTTAAAATTTTGAATTATGAAGTTAGATGTACAAACTACAAATGATAATAAGCAAATATTAAACTCAATAATTAGCAATATTAGAGATTTAATAAACTTAAAAAATTTGGAGCCTGGGGATAAATTACCTTCAGAGCGTATGCTATCTGAAAAATTTGAAGTTAGTAGAAGTAACGTAAGAGATGCTATTCAAAAATTAGAATTTTATGGTTTACTAAAATCAATTCCACAAAGCGGAACATTTGTAGCTAAAATAGGTATTATTGCTTTAAACGGAATGATTGATGACATTTTAAGATTAGAAAATCAAGACTTTAAATCTCTAGTAGAAACTAGAATTTTACTAGAATTAAAAACGGTTCGTTTAGCTGCATTAAGGAGAACAGAAGAGGATTTAATAAATATTAAGGCTGCTTTAGACGCTTACGAAGCTAAAGCTTTAAGTAATGAAGATGCGGTACAGGAAGATTTATTGTTTCACTTAGCAATTGCAAAAGCATGTGGCAATAGTACTATTAACACTTTTATGTTAACTATAACACCGCAGATAATTATAGATTTCGAAAAATACCACGTCTGTGATAAAGACCAAACTGTTAAAGGAATTAAAGAACATACAGCTATTTATGAAGCTATAAAAAAACAAGATCCAAAATTGGGTAAACAAAAAATGAAGGAACACTTCAATGCATTATATCAATATTGCTATAATATTAAATAAAAAATGATAGTAAAGAGATACCTATTGCACGTAGTATCTTTTTATAAAAAAACACATTAAGGAGGGAAGTAAAAATAATTAGAAAAGTAACAAATTATCATTGTTATTCATCTATTTATACATTCTATACACTCCTTTTATATATTAAAAAATATGAAAGTAAAAGGATTAAGATGGTGGGTAGTAGGACTTGTTGCTTTGGCTGCAGTTATTAATTATATAGACAGACAAGCCTTTGGTGCACTTTGGTCTGACATTGCCCAAGACTTATTCCCAGAAATGGATAAGGATGGACATAAAGTTATATTTGGTACAATATCTACGGTATTTATAATATCATATGCTAGTGGTCAAGCACTTTTTGGTAAAATTTTTGACTGGATAGGCACTAGAATTGGGTTTGCCATCTCTATTGGGGTTTGGTCCGTTGCAACTATGCTGCACGCCTTTGCTCAAGGAATGTTAAGCTTTTCTATTTTTAGATCAATATTAGGTTTAGCAGAAGCTGGTAACTGGCCAGGGGCGGCAAAAGCTAATGCAGAATGGTTTCCTACCAAAGAAAGAGCACTTGCACAAGGAGTTTTTAATTCAGGGGCAGCAATTGGTGGTATTATAGCTTATCCAGTAATTGGACTGTTATCTGCATACTTAGATTGGAAGTCAATATTTATAGTGGTAGGATTGCTTGGATTATTATGGTTATTACCTTGGTTATATATTGTTAAATCTGGACCAAAAACTCATCCTTGGCTAACAGATGACGAAAAAAAATACATCCTCTCTGGTCAAAAAAATCAAGATCTTGATGAAGATGGTAATCATGATGATGGCTATGTACCTGATACAGGAGAATTACTTAAGCATAAAGAAAGTTGGGGTGTAATAATTGCTTCGGCAGCACTTGATCCTATATGGTGGTTGTTTATAGTTTGGATTCCTATATATCTATCTGAAGTATTTGGTATGAATGTAAAAGAAATTGCATTTTCAGCTTGGGTTCCTTATGTAGGTGCAATGATTGGTGCATGGTATGGAGGTTTACTTGCCCAAAAGAAACTTAATTCTTCGTGGACTGTAGACAAGACTCGTAAGTATGTTATTACATTGGGATGTATCATAATGATTCCATGTTTTATTCTATTAAAATACCCTGGTGCACCTCAAATTTTAGGAGTTTTTGGAGTTGAGAAATCTGCTGCTTTAACAATGGCTGATCCACAAGTTAAAAAGATAATGGATAATGACGCATTTAAAGACTTAAAAGCGGATAAAAATTTTATTCAAGACATTGCTGGAAAAAATATTAATCAAATTAAATCTAACCCTACATTTAAGAAAGCATATCAATCTGCTGTTTGGAAAACACCAAAAGCAGAAGCAACAAAAGAAGAACGTTTATTGCCGAAATATGGAGCACCTACAGATTCTGGAATTGCAGCTCTTGCCTATTTATCAGAAATTAATAATGCTAGAAATACAGCAGCATTAATTGCAGTTGTAATTATGGCTATTTTGTTATTTGGATTTCAAATTGCAATTGGAAATATACAAACATTACCAAGTGATCTCTTTAGCGGAAAAATAGTAGGTACTCTTTCAGGCTTTTCTGGTATGGCAGCTAAACTTGGTGCAGCTGGGCTTACGCTATTAGTTACTTTTATCACTAAAGGTGGTAACTATACACCTGCATTTTTAATAGGTGGAGCATTAGCAATAATAGCATTATTAGCTGTTTGGATATTATGTCCTAAAATACAACCATTAAAACCTAAAAATTAATAATATTAAATATAAACATAGAAAAACAAATTAAATAAAAATTAAACACATAAAAATGAGTAAAAATAAAGGAAAAGTAGCAATTGTTACAGGAGCCACAGGCGGAATAGGTTTTGAAGTTGCAAAAAGATTGGGATCAGATGGATATACTGTTGTTTTAAATGGTATTGATGATACAGCAGGTGCTGATAGAGTAAATGAACTAACAAAACAAGGAATAACAGCTGAATATGTTGGTTTTGATGTAACAAAAGAAGATCTTGTAACAGATAACATAGTTAAAATTGGTGAGAAATATGGAAGAATAGACGTCCTAGTGAACAATGCTGGTGGTCTAGGTGGTAGATCTAGATTCGAAGAAATGACAACTGAATTTTACAGGTTTGTTATGGCTCTAAACTTAGACTCAGTTTTCTTTGCATCAAGAGCAGCTATACCTTACCTAAAAAAAGGAGAACACCCTTCTATCATCAATTATACCTCTAATGCAGGTTGGACCGCAGGAGGTCCTGGTGCAGGTATATATGGCACATCTAAAGC